>NZ_LMGJ01000023.1 GCF_001427385.1 Mesorhizobium sp. Root157 | reverse complement strand
TGTTGGTTTCCACGCGGAACTGAGCCGGTTAGGCGCATAATTTCCATTGAGAATTGAGCCATGTGAACCTTCCCCCAACGCGGTGAGTGGCGGGGGCAACGGAGTGATCCACATGGGACTTTTAAACATCATCCGTCGGATGGCGCTACGAGAGAAGCAGTCGATCCGCGAGATCAGCCGGCGCACCGGGCTGTCGCGCAACACGATCGCGAAGTATTTGAACGCTGGTACGATCGTGCCGACGTTCACGATACCGGAACGACCGAGCAAGCTTGATCCCTTTGCCGACAAACTGGCGGCCTGGCTGAAGACCGAGACCGGGAGGTCGCGCAAGCAACGCCGAACGTTGAAGCAGCTTCACGCGGACCTGGTGTCGCTCGGCTTTACGGGCTCCTATGGCCGGGTCGCCGCGTTCGCCCGTGATTGGCGGGCTGATCGGCAACGTGAGCAGCAGACGACGGGCCGCGGCATATTCGTTCCGCTGTCTTTCCACCCAGGCGAAGCATTCCAGTTCGATTGGAGTGAGGACTATGCCGTGATCGGCGGCGAGCGGACGAAGCTTCAGGTCGCACATATCAAGCTATCGCACAGTCGCGCGTTTCTGGTCAGGGCCTACCTGCTGCAGACGCATGAGATGCTGTTCGACGCCCACTGGCACGGCTTTCGTGTGTTCGGCGGCGTACCTGGTCGTGGCATCTACGACAATATGAAGACAGCAGTCGATCGCGTGGGTCGCGGCAAGGAGCGACAGGTCAATGTCCGCTTCCAGGCAATGACGAACCACTACGTCTTTGCGCCTGAGTTCTGCAATCCCGCCGCAGGCTGGGAGAAGGGACAGGTCGAGAAGAACGTCCAGGATGCTCGGCCACGCTTGTGGCAACAGATGCCAGACTTTCCAAATCTGGCGGCGTTGAATGATTGGCTGGAGCAGCATTGCCAGGACCTGTGGCAGGAGACGGCGCATGGCATCTTGTCCGGTTCGATCGCAGATGTCTGGGCTGATGAGCGGACAGCATTGATGGCATTGCCAAGCGCTTTTGACGGCTTCGTCGAGCAGAGCAAGCGCGTCTCGCCGACATGCCTGATCACCTTTGAGCGTAATCGTTACAGCGTGCCTGCATCGTTTGCGAACCGGCCCGTCAGCCTGCGAATTTATCCCGAGCGACTGGTCATTGCGGCCGAGGGCAATATCCTATGCGAACATCCGCGGATCATTGAGCGGAGCCACGACAAACCGCCGAGGACTATTTACGACTGGCGGCACTACCTTGCGGTCATCCAGCGCAAACCTGGTGCCCTGCGCAATGGTGCGCCCTTCCTGGAATTGCCGCTGGCCTTTCGACAACTGCAGGACCAGATGCTTCGCCGCGCTGGTGGTGACCGCGAAATGGCCGACATCCTTGCCCTCGTCCTTCATCACGACGAACAGGTCGTCGTCAGGGCTGTGGAACTGGCTTTGGATCAAGGCGTGGCGACCAAAACGCATGTGCTGAATCTTCTGCACATGCTGATCGACGGCAAGACGA
Organism: Mesorhizobium sp. Root157; assembly: GCF_001427385.1. Taxonomy (GTDB): domain Bacteria; phylum Pseudomonadota; class Alphaproteobacteria; order Rhizobiales; family Rhizobiaceae; genus Mesorhizobium. The sequence goes on along the minus strand of NZ_LMGJ01000023.1, from coordinate 323,947 downwards.
CCGATGGTCCCGATATCGATACGCCACAGGCGCTGACCTTGCTGCTTGAACCCAAGGCCAACGTAGAACGCTATGACGGTCTGCGTGTCCGGATCGTTGGAGGTCGCCATGCGTCATGATCCTGCCAGCGCAGCCGTCGTCATCATGCTCCGGAGCCTGAAGATGTATGGCATGTCTCAAGCCGTCAGTGATCTGATCGAGCAAGGTGCTCCGGCTTTTGACGCGGCCGTGCCGATCCTGTCCCAGTTGCTGAAAGCGGAAATGGCCGAACGCGAGGTCCGCTCAATCGCCTATCATATGAAGGCTGCCCGCTTCCCAGCCTACAAGGACATCTCCGGATACGACTTCGCCGCCAGCGAGATCAACGAAGCGACGGTGCGCCAATTGCACCGATGCGAGTTTATCGACGGAGCACAAAACATCGTGCTTGTCGGCGGTCCGGGCACAGGCAAAACCCACGTGGCGACGGCCCTCGGCATCCAGGCGATCGAGCATCATCGCCGAAAGGTCCGCTTCTTCTCCACCATCGAATTGGTCAACGCGCTTGAGCAGGAGAAGGCCAGAGGAAAAGCAGGGCAGATCGCAGAGACCTTGGTCCGCCTTGATCTGCTTATCCTGGACGAGTTGGGATACCTGCCGTTCAGTGCCTCAGGAGGAGCGCTGCTCTTCCACTTGTTGAGCAAGCTCTATGAGCGGACCAGCGTCGTGATCACCACCAACCTCAGCTTCAGCGAGTGGGCCACCGTCTTCGGCGACGCCAAGATGACGACAGCGCTGCTCGACCGCCTGACCCACCGTTGCCATATCCTGGAAACCGGCAACGATAGCTTCCGCTTCAAGGCCAGCTCGGCTGCAGCAGCACAGAAGAGAGGAGAAAAGGCCAATCCCTTGACCAAACCCTGATCAGAAAACCATACTCAGAGGTGGCTCACTTCTCGGTGGAAAAACCGGCTCAGTTCCGCGTGGAAACCAACACAGAGGCCAATCCCTTGACCAAACCCTGATCAGAAAACCATACTCAGAGGTGGCTCACTTCTCGGTGGAAAAACCGGCTCAGTTCCGCGTGGAAACCAACACGATGTCGTTTTCGAGGAAATGGGCATTGGGGAATTGCGCCGCCGCAGACTTCCCGTCTTCGATACCTTCCTTGATCGAGCCTTTGTAGAACTCGTGGTTGCCGGCGACATAGACGCAGGGCATGGCATGCGCGATGTGCGTGGCGAGCCAATGCACGCCGTTGGCCGGAGCGCGACACAGGTCCCCGGCCATGACGCAGACATCGGCGTCGGGAACGACAAGCGGCTGACGCAGGTCTGCATATTCGAGATGGAGGTCGGAGAGCAGCCAGATTTTCATATCAGCGAACCAGTTGGGGATCTATCGAGCGGGCGACGGTGATGGACGGGCCTGTCTTTGCCGGAGATCCGTATCCGGACGGCTCGGAGCAACGCGAGGAAGGATTCGCGCAATTGTTGACAAGGGATTTTGCGGGCTGAATCCTTTTGTCTGCGTCATCGTCGCGCCGGAAGGTCGACCATCTTGTGCCTGACCTGTTCGACAACGGCGTCCAGATCCGGCCCTTCCAGCGTTTCCTCCGCCAGCAGGATGTTCGCCAGGAACTGAAGCGCCGTCTTCTGCTTGCGAACGATGTCGCGCGCGGCCTTGTGGGCGCTCGCGAGCCGGGCATGCACGCGTTGGGCGAGCTCCAGGTCCGTGCCAAGGATTGCCACGCCGCTCGTGGGCTTGCGGTAGAGCAGCGGCCATTTGCGGCTGAATCCGAGCACCGTCTCCATGTCGAGCGCGAGGCTGGTGGCAAGGGCGAGATCGCTCTGCTCGGAGCCGCCGGAGTTCGACGTTGCCGAACCGAGGATTTCCTCTTCCGCTGCCCGGCCGGCCAAGTGTGCAATGAGGAAGACGGTGAGCAATTCCTCGGTCTGCTCGTCCTGGCTGAACGCGCCAAGGACGTATCCGCCATCCCGCGCTTCGATGGTGATCTCGATGATCGGGCCAAGCTGGAAATAAAGGCGGGCAATCGCATGCCCGGCCTCATGGACGGCCATGCGATTAAGCAAAGGCATCGAACGCGGCTGCTTCGTCCCGGTAAGCAAGGATTCGATGTCGTCATAGGTGACGGCCCGCTTCTGTCGCCGGGCCATTCTCCTAGCGTTCTGGACGACCTCACTGATGTCGGCGCCCGTCATCCCGCCGGCCTTGCGGGCAAGGGAACGAAGCACGCGTTCGATCGCGGGCGCGTCGGATGTGGCCCCGTTGGATGTAGCAATGTCGGGCTGCATCATGGCGTTCCCTTCCAGGCAATGTCCTCTATTCCGTTAGCGGCGAGGTCTCGCAGCACCGCGTCGGGCAGTGTGTGGAGAAAGCTGCGAAGATCGTCCTCCGATTGGAGGGCTGTCGGCTTCGGCGCGGTGGCGATGATGGAGTCGAGATCATCACCCAGATGGTGCCGAAGGATTCCCATTCGGGCCGCGACATCGGGCGGCGAGATCTTCAAGTGCGGCGAAAGCCTGCCTGATCGCAGTAGCGCGGGGTCTATGATCGCCGGATAGTTGGTGGCGCCGACCACGATCACGCCGGTGGTCCTTGCCGCGCCGTCGAGAAGTTCGAGCAGGCAGTTGACCAGGGCGTTCCAGTAATCGGCATAATCCCGGGTAAAATCGGTGCGGCGGCCGATGCCGTCGATCTCGTCGATGAAGAGAATTGCCGGATGATGCGTGACGGCCTCCGCAAAGGCCCGCTTGATGCGTTTCACGACATCGCCGAGATAGGCGGGTTCGAGCCATGTAGCCATCGACGTCGAGAACATCGGGATCTGCAGCGAGTTGCAGAGCGAGCGGGCGAACATGGTCTTGCCCGTGCCCGGAGGGCCGGAAAGAAGCAGTTTCGTGCTCATCTCCTCCCAGTGGAGGCCCCCCGCTTGCCATAGCGGCAGGTCTTCTTTCAAGGAAAGCCCCCAGTCGCGGGCTTCGTCACAGCCAGAGAAAGTCTCAATGCGCTCGATGAAGCGACCGCTGTCGGCGCCGGAGATGTCTTTCGGCTGGACGATCTCGCTTCCGGAGACATGATCCTTGCCACGCCGCCCAGACGAGCCTGAGCCGGAACTGGTGCTGTTCGAATCCCCAGATTTTGCCGAAGCTTTGGTTTCGTTGTCGTCAGGCGGTTCGCCATCGGGATCGGAAGCAAGAATGCGCAGGGTCGCGGCTGCGGAGGACGGCGTCACGCCCGGCCGGATGGCGATCGACAGATCGGCGAGATCAAGCTTGCCGAAATCGATGTCGTCCAGTTCTTCTGTCGGTATTTCGCCCAGCACCGCCCGGATGGTCCGCTTGACGATCTCCGCGTTGAGAGTGCCGCAGTCGAGCTTGAGTTGGGCGGCGGCAGCGAGCTTTGCCGGGACCTTCCTGTCACGTTCCGAAACGAGAAGGATTGGATAGGAACCCTGCACAGCTTGAGCAACGTGCCAATGGTCGTCGTCCCGGTCGCGATCCTTGCCGGCGAAACTGACGATCTGCCGTTTTGCGGCGGGCGCGTTCGGGAAGTAGAAGCTTCTACGTCGATCGATATCGTAGCCGTTGCAGCGGGTGACTTCCCCCGGCAGGATCAGGCCGCGTCCGAGGAGATCGAGGAAGCACGTCTCGAAATGCCGCGTCCCGCAATGAATGGCAACGATCGGCTGCTGCTGGCCCAGGATACCAAGTGTCTGGGTCTCGGAACGTTCTGCATTGGTGACCGCCTGTGCGACGAGCAGCAGGCATGCGACCTCGGATGCCCTGGGCGGTTCGGCGGCCGCCCGCACGGCCCGTACGATCTCCGTTGCCGAGGCGCTCCCCTCGAGCAAGACTGGACCGCCGCTGTTCCCGTTCTGGGAAGCCGAAGTCGATGGCTGAGGCTGGTCTTCTTCAACGAACAGGTCGCTGGGGGCCGGATGGCTGGTTTCGTCAACCAGCCTGCGCCTGCGGCGCGCCAGCATGGCGGCGGCCTGCTTTCCCGATGCAGTGGCCGGAAGTCCTTCTCCCCGATGAAAGACATGGAGAACGCGGCCACCACTGTCGACGAATTCTTCGCGCAGAAAGCCTGCCTCGACGGCTGCATCGACGGCACGGCGCTCGGCCTCCCGGCGCAACCGCCGCACGAAGTGCAGCGCGAGGCGATCGTTCAACTCGTACGTTATATTCGACGTCGCTGTCATCCCTGATCCTTTCTCCGTTGGAGAGTGCAGCGCGCTTCGCGCTCATTGCGGCTCCCGGTGCCGTTCACGGGTTTCCACGAGTGTTTCGACAAGGCGTTCCAGCTTGCGGATCGAGCCACCCGTCCAGGCCCGGGCCAGGGCTTCGATCTCGTATCCCTCGAGCGGCGTCGCCCAGCGCGGGTCATGGCCCTGTTCGAGATAGAGTCTTTCGAGGATGCGGCTTGCCAGGAACGGCAGATCGTCCAGGCCGGGTTCTGGAAAGCGAAGGATGCGGCATCGGTCGCGCAGGACGGCCGGAACGCTTTCGACTTCGTTTGCCGTCATCAACCAGGAGAGATGCGACAGGTCGCAGTTCGACTCGAGGTAAGGGTCGAACCAGCGGGCGGAGGTTTCCTTCTCCAGAAGTCCGACCAGCACGTCATGGACGTTGCCGTTGTGCCGGCTTGTTCCCACCTTCTCGATCTCGTCTAGAATGATCGCGGGTCCGGCACATTCATGGCGACGCACGGCCATGACGGCGAGGCTCGGCTCGCCCGACGACCATCGGCGCGCCGTGCCGCCGAGCGCGCTGTCGCTCAGTCCACCGCAGGAGACGAGTTCGTAGGGAAGCCTGAGTTCCTCGATCAGCCGCCTTGCGAAACGGGTTTTGCCGCATCCTGGGATCCCGAGCAGGATGACTGGCCGCAAACGCACATGCTTCCTGCCGACCAGCCTCTTCAGTAGATCATCGGCAATCGAGATGGCCCAGGGGAACTCCGTCGTCAGCCGTGTCCGCACGGCGGCAAGGTCGGGAGTGCCGGGCAGCGGCAAGCGACGCCGCACGAACGCCTCGAATTCCTTGACGACGCGCTTGCCTTCCGACGTGGCATCGTTGCCGACGGAGGTGAAAACGAGAATCGACCCGTCTCTATCGGTTACGTCCAGCGTTTCGTTGTCGACGACCTCCGTCAGATCATCGATGACAAGAGGCTGCTCCTCCGGCTCCGTCCTCTTTGACGCGCGCTTGATCGCCCCCTCGAAATCGCGTTCGTAGCCTTGCAGCATGCGCGACAGCGATCGGCGCGAGGCGTAAAGATTGTCGACCTTGGCGGCTTGGGCGAGCGAGCACGCCATCACGGCCCAACTGAGCGCCCGCCCGGCCAGGCGGAGATCGTCCCGGTTATTAATGTCCCGCAGCGCGACGACTGCTGTTTCGCCTGCGATCGATGCGGCGGCATCCGAATCCCCGGAGGAGGCGAGATAGAATCGGCACCGCAGCCGGCATGCCTCGATAGGGACGCCCTTTACCGCTTCCACGCCATCGAGGGCCTTCACCAGAGATCGCACGCCGTCATCGCTCTGTTCGACGGTCAGTTCCTCCAGGGCGGCGGCGAGCGATGCGAACGCGAGATCACCGCGATTCCTGAGCCGTCGCCACAGCCGTTCGGCATATTCGCGGATATCCTCGCCGAGGTCGCCCCGGAAGAAGCTCATGCCGCGCAGCAGTTCCTCCTCGCTCGGCAGGTGCAGCCCCTCGACGGCTGCCTTCAGCCGCCGGCTGAAATGACGATCCTGCGAATCCAGGGAACTCATGGCCACGGCTCAGGCATCCAGGCCGGAACGCTCGGCGGGGCGGCCAAGCCGATACCAGCGCGACAGCGTGCGTGCCCAGCTGTGGTCCTTGGAAAGCAGCCACAGGTCAGACGTGCCGATCAGTCGGTTCTCGCCGGCAAGCCGAGGATGACCCGTCGACAGGCCGGCGAGGCAAGGCACCGCCCTCCGCGCAAGGATCCATCGGTCGAGAATCGGGGCGTCATCGCCGGCCATCGCCTCCGGCAGCACGCCACGGTGAATGCCTTCCACGTCAGCGACCAGCGCGGCGAGGCGCTCCATCTCGCGCACGAAGCCGGCATCGGGTTCATCGTGCTGGTTGAACAGCAGCATCAGCAAGCCTCCGTCTGTCTCCAAGGATCCAGCGCATTCGGATCCTTGCGATTCGCTGGAATCAGCGGGACAGACATACGGCGTCGCGTCATCGGCGTCCATGACGTCGGTTGAGGCGTCCACGACGCCATTCAAAGATTCACTTATGGATTGCCATAAGTGCTATCTGGAGTGCCGGCGGGGCAGGCGCTAGGAATGGGGCATGGATGTCCCCAACGAACTTCTGCGGGCCGCGCGTGTCGCCCTGAACATCGGCCAGCGAGAACTCGCCAAGCTCTCCGGCGTCGGTCAGCGGACCATCCTGCGCATCGAACGCAACGACGAAACGGTCACGTTGGAATCACGCCGTCGCCTGCAGGATGCATTCGAAAAGGCTGGCGTAACGTTCGTTCCCGATGACGGGACGTCCGGGCCCGGGCTGCGAGTCCGGCGGGATCTTATAAATCAGAAAGGTTTGAGGTTCTAACGATCGCGAATGTCAGCACTGATTCCGCCTAGTCGAAGTCCGAGGCGCATAGCCCACATTGCGAATGTGAACTTTGATTCAAGTGATTTGCAACGGGCAGCGATCCGGTCTTTTATATGGCGGAATTGAGGCTCGACACGAAATACGGCAGAAGAGAAAACGGAAATTTCTTTACAAATCAGAGGGTTATATCATACTCTAACTACACCTGCGTCAAATCAAATTGTGGCGCGTGTAGTTTTGCACCGGATATGGCAGTGGCCGGGAATTGGCGGGAATAGCCGGGACTGCGCGAGAAACCCCGGAAACCCAAGGGGTTGAGCAGGACCAACCGGAGCGGCGGAGCCAAAGAGCTTTTGCACCTGAAGCCGCTGGAACCGGCCACATCGCGGGCGGCAGAGAAAATCCCGGCGAGATTTCGAACCGGCCTTCAAAAACCATCGAACGGGCTTTGAGAGCGCTTCGAACCGCTTAAAACGTGGGTTCCTGCCGGCAAGCATCAGGCGATGACCGGCGCTGTTTGGTGGCCAAGGGCACGGCAAATCCAATTGAGCAACCCACATTAAGATGGATTGCGCTTAAAGCGCGAGAATAATGCGTATTATCAAACAGATAGGCAGGGTCAGGGCTAAAGAGGGCAATCCATATCGCGCTGCGACATTTTCGCTGTACACTGTGCGGACCGAAGACGGGCTTCGCCTAGGTGGCTACTGGCACCGTAGCGCGACTGACGATCATGAGGCCGAGCGTTTGCCGGTACCGGGCGCGGCAGCAGCTGCTTTAAGTCGTCGCATCAACGCAAGGCGGAGTTGCGGCAGCGTCGCCTCGATCATCTCCTTGTCCGACAGGTCCGATACCTTGGCCACCAGGTCGTTGTAGAGGTTGCCGGCTTCGTTGGTTGCGCGATCGCCGGGCAGCGTCATGCCCATTTCCTGATGGACCGACTTCGCCAACCGGGCGAGTTTTTCCAGAAGGTCAGGGTCTACCGAAGCGGCCTCCCGCTCCTGCTGACCTATCATGCGAGGGCCGAGGCCTGTCAGCACCCAGCCAGGATTAACGTCGACCGCTTTGAAGAGCAGCAACGTCTCGCCACTTGGCACGCCTTCATCTCGCTCGATCTTCTGCCAAGCTCGCAGAGATATGCCGAGCCTATCGGCCATGCCCTGCTGCGTTTCGCGCAGTTCGGAGCGTAGTCCCGCCGCGCGACCGCCGATGGTGTCCGGCGCGTTCAACGCCGCCATTCCTCAACAGGCACAATAATGCTTGCGCATGAGCACAAATATGCTTATCCCTACCTAAGTCGCCGGTAACACCCGCCGACAATTGCACACACACGAACCAACAAAAAGCGGATGCGCCAACACCCGCTTAATGAGGAGATACCGATGACAAAGCCCAAAGCCTGGGATCGTCACGAAATCCTTGCCTGCCTGCGCCGCAAACACATGACGCTGGCAGGCATTGCAGAGACGTACGGGCTTGCGCTTTCCGGAGTCAAGAACATCTGGACCCGCCCAAACGAACGCGTCGAGCGCGCCATCGCCGATTTCATTGGCGAACCCGTGGAGACGGTATTCCAAGACCGATATCCGAAACGCAGGAACCGCATTCTCGCAACCAAATTCACAACCCCCAGCAAGCCCGCTCCCGCCCGCCGGGATGCCGCTTGATGCGTGGCGCAGGGCGGGTTCCGGCTGCTCTAGCCTTTGCCATCCGGTGGAAACCGGCAGGGCATGAATGCACTCCCATAGTCGAGAGGTCCGCCCCGGCTGTCAGCGCTCCGACCCGCCCCACGTCACGCCCTGGACAATTGCCGGATCGACCCCGCGCCACAACGGCGAAAGTCTCCTCGAAAATCGACAGGCCCAACCCGTTTATCCCAGCGCATTCGAAAGCCTGCCGGGCTGCGGAGACGCTCGCGATGGCCTCGATCCTGATCATCAGCACAGCCGCTTGCGTCGTCCTCGCCCTTTCCCGGCTGTTTGTGGAGTAAGTCATGACGATCAATCCGTACAACGAAGACGAGCGCCTGGAGGTCATGATGGCCTGCAGCTACGCTGCCGTGAAATCCGGCTTCAGCCATCTGGCGCTGCGCGACATCATCAATCCGCCGCACGCTTGGTTCGATGCGGCGCTTGCCCGTCAGATCGCAATCCACATCCTCAACACCGTCTTCGACGTGCCGCGCCGCCGTCTCGTCACGATGATGGGCCGGCAACGCTGTTCGATCTCCTTTGCCGTCCGCTCTGTGGATGCGCGCCTGGAACACCCGGTTTTCGAGGCTGCCTACAAGCGCATGGCTCGCCGCGCGCTCGACCTGTTTGACAAGAAAATCATGAAGGACGCCGCGTGATGAAATTCGAACGTATCGCCGTCACCGATATTGTCGTGCCGCAGCGGCTGCGGGCCGTGGAAGAAGAACATGCCATCGCCATCGCGCAGTCGATCGTCGAGCATGGCCTGATCAATCCGATCACCGTGCGCGCCACTCCAGCGGCCAAGGGCGGCAAGTTCACTTTGGTGGCCGGCGCGCACCGTCTGCGCGCCACAGTGCTGAACGACGACGACAACATCGACGCCGTGATCGTCGATGCCGACAAGGACGAGGCGCAACTTGTCGAGATTTCGGAAAACCTGTTTCGAAACGAACTATCGGTGATCGACCGGGCCGTGTTCGTCGGCTCCTACCGCGAGGCGTGGGAACGCAAATACGGTAAAATCGAAGCGGGTCGGCCGGGTAATAGGATCAACTTGATCCAATTACTCGAAGACGAGGCATCAGCAGGCTTTTCGCAATATGTTGCGGACCGCATGGGGATCTCGGCTCCATCGGTCAAGCGCCTTAGCTTCATTGTGCAGAAACTGCATCCGGACGTTCGCTCCGCCATTCGCGGCACCCCGCTCGCCGACAATCAGTCCGCCCTGCTCAAGCTGGCCAAGATGGAGCCGCACAAGCAACGCCTGACAGCCATCGCGCTCAAGGCCGAAGGGCCGAACTTGGCCAAGGCCTTAGCGGCCGTAGAGGGGCCGCGCCCCAAGGTGGACAAGCAGGCCGCAGTTTATGACGACCTCGTATCCGCCTGGGCGCGAGCCACCGAAGAAACCAAGGCCCGGTTCATGGAAGAATTTGGATTGGTCGGATTGGTCGAAGCCGGGGAGCCGGCACAATGACCAAGCTCCATCCCGACCAGTACGATCTTTTCAGCGAGCCGCGCTTTCCGGTGCGCTCGCCCGCAACCCATATCGACCTGCAGCGTTTTCGCTCGAAAGTGAAACGCGCGATGGCAGAGGCGATCCGCCAATGCCCATACGACCGCCCGGTGATCGCGGCACGCATGGCGCAATATCTCGGCCTGCCGTCGATCAGTAAGGCCACGCTCGACGCCTATACGGCCGAGAGCAACGCCAACCACGATATCAGTCTTGCCCGTTTCAAGGCGTTCGTCCGCGCCACCGGGGCCGTCTGGCTTTGGGACATGGTGGTTTCGGAAGACGGCCTGACATTGCTGGAAGGTGACGAGGCTCGGCTCGCCGAAATCGCCGCGATCCAGCAGGAGCGCAAACTTCTCGAAAGGCAGCTCAAGACGCTCTCGGCCATCCCCGTCAACCTGAAGCGCCGGGTGCGCTGATGTCGATTGCGCGCGAATGGTTTTCCGTTGCTGAACTGGCAGCTGCGAAGCTGCCAGACCTGCCGCCCTCCGAAAAGAGCCTGGACAATCTGGCCCGCGCAAAGTGGCGTCATAACCCAGCCTTCGCACGTCAGGTGAAGGGCGATGGAAAGCCTGTCTGGCAATACCATGTCGACCTGCTCCCGAAGGCGGCACAGCTGCGCCTCCTGGTCGTACATTCGACCCCGGCCAATGACGATGCCGACCCCGCCGCCGAAAAGAAAAAGGCCCTTTGGGCGCGGTTCGAAGCCCTTTCGAACGATCAGAAAGCCATCTGCGATATGCGCCTGAAGACTGTCACGGAGGCGGATGAGCTGTTGCGATCCGGCTGGTCGGTCACGGCAGCAGTGGAGCTGGCCGGCAAACGCCACGAAGTCAGCGCCCGCAATATCTACCGCTGGCTGGGTGCGGTCCACGGCTTGGATCGCGATGACTGGCTGGCCGCACTTGCTCCCGGATCAAAGGCTAGCGCTGAACGATCCGCCTGCCATGAACAGGCATGGGCCTTCATCATGTCGGACTATCTGCGACCGGAAGAGCCGACGTTCACGAGTTGCTACCGTAGACTGCTCAAGGCGGCGAAGAAGGAAAAATGGTCGCCGGTACCATCTGAATGGTCTCTGCGCCGCCGTCTGAATGCGGAGATACCGGAAGCCGTCCAGACGCTCGCCCGCAAGGGCCGAGACAAGGCAAAGACCCTGTTTCCCGCCCAGCGCCGAACCCGCACCCACCTGCATGCGATGAAGGCGGTCAACATGGACGGCCACAAGATCGACGTGTTCGTGCGCCTCGACGATGGCCACGTCACCCGCCTGATGCTGCTCGGTATCCAAGACCTGTACTCCGGAAAAATCCTCGCGTGGCGACTGTCCGACAGCGAAAACAAGGAGACGGTCCGGCTCGTCATTGGCGACATGGTCGAGCGCCACGGCATCCCCGATATGATGACGCTGGATAACGGCCGCGCCTTCGCCTCAAAAGACATCAGCGGTGGCACGCCGACCCGGTATCGGTTCAAGGTTCGGGACGAAGACCCGCAGGGCCTTTTGACCACGCTCGGCATCGAGCTGAAGTTCACCCTGCCCTACTCGGGCCAGTCGAAGCCGATCGAACGTGCATGGCGCGACCTAGCCAGCGAGATATCGCGGCACCCGATCTGTGCCGGCGCCTACACCGGCAACAAGGTCGACGCCAAGCCGGAAAACTACGGCTCCACCGCCGTGCCGCTGGCGGTGATGAAGGCCCATGTCGATCGGATGATTGCCGAACACAACGCCCGCCCTGGTCGTACCGCCAAGGTATGTGCCGGCCGCAGCTTCGACGAAACGTTCACCGCCTCCATGGCCGATCCCGCCACGATCGTGCGCTGGCCAACAGCTGCCCAGCGGTCACTCTGGCTGCTGGCAGCGGACCGTATCCGCACCCAAAAGGGTTCCGGCGAAATCCATCTGTTCGGCAACCGCTACTGGTCGCGCGAGTTGAACGGCCATGCCGGGCGCTTCGTCACGGTACGCTTCGACCCCGACGCCCTGACGCAGCCGATCAAGGTCTACGACGCCAACAACGTGCTGATCTGCGATGCCGAGTGCGTTGCAGATACCGGCTTCCACGACGCGGAGGCGGCGCGGCGACACGCCAAGATGCGCGGCGATTACCAGAAGGCGGTCGCGGCCCAAAAGCGCGCCCATGCGCGCCTGTCGGCCGAGGAACTGGCCGCAATCCTGACCAAGGGCGAGGAAGCGCCAGCCGCACCTGCCCGATCCGCTCCTCCGAAAATCACGCGACTGGTCACGGGCAATCTGGCGATGAAGCCAGCGCCGGCCGAGCAGATGGATGACGAGGAAATTGAGAACAGTTTTTCGAAGGCGATGGCCAAGCTGACAGGCGGCACTTCGATCCACCAATTCCCGCAGGGGAATGAGCCGGTAAGTAGTGAGTACGGTTCCAAAAAGAACGGGCGGGTTTGAAAGCCCGCCCGAAAAAATCAACGAGGAACCTTTTTAGATGAATGAAATCGTAGGCACAAGCCACCTGAAATCAACGCCGGTTTGGGAGCGGCCCCTCGCCGGCCCGGATGCCAGTCTGGCGAACCGGACGGAAACCGACATCAACGCGTGGTGGCTGTTGATCGACCAGGTGATCGAGATCGCCACCGCACAGGGCTGGACCAAAACCGATGTTGCGCGGCGCATCGGCATGCCCGACGGGACGTTTAGCCAGTGGTTTTCCGGCAAGTACAACGGCCGGCTGGAAAACCAGAACAAGCAGGTGCAGCTGTGGCTGGACGCGGTCGGCGAGACTGTCGGACTGGTTGCGGCTATCCCATCCAGCCCGGCCTTCCTTCCGACCATCGCCGCGAAGGAAGTTCTGGAAACCCTGCACTGGGCGCAGGTTGCGTCGGACATGGTCATCATCACGTTGGAAGCCGGCATGGGCAAGACGATGACCTGCAAGCACTTCGCCGCCACCCGCCCTCATGTCTACATGGTCACCATGTCGCCGCACACCAAGACGGTGCACGGCATGCTGACCGATCTCGCCCAGGAACTGGACGTGATGGTCCACAATCCCGCCCGCCTCACCCGCGCCATCGGCAAGCGGCTGGAGCGGTCGGGCGACGGCACGCTGCTGATCGTGGACGAGGCGCAGAACCTCAACGACGATGCGGTCAACCAGCTCCGGCACTTCGTCGATATCCATCGTTGCGGTGTCGCCCTGGTCGGCAACACCGAAATCTACGGCAGGTTCTCGAAGAACCGCGACGACAAGCGCGACGGGCCTTCCTACGCGCAGATCAAAAGGCGCATAGGCAAGCGGCTGCTGCGCAACAAACCCTACATGGACGATCTTCGGACGTTCATTTCGGCATGGGGCGTGTCCGACCCGGACGCGGTCAAGTTCCTGATCGGCGTCGGCAACAAGGGCGGTGCCCTCGGCCAGATCGACAAGACGGTCAAGCTTGCATCGATGTTGGCCACCGGCTGCGGAGAGCCGATATCACTCAAGCATCTGCAGGGGGCCTGGAAGAACCGCGACGTGGAGATGGACACATGAGTGCCGTCCTTTCCACCAAGCTCAACGAGATCGCGGGCTATTTCAAGGATCGGCGGCCGACGCCGATCACCATCAACGAACAGTCCCGCCAGTTCTTCTTCGAGCAGATCAGCATCCTGCGCGATCTGGCCCTCTGCATGGAAAGCGAACTGAACACGTTCCGGTTGCTTGAAGCGGATCGTGCTGGTCGCAGGTTCCTCGATCAGGAAGCCGACGCTGCCTTGCATGCCGCACCCATCGCCCAGGACGGCAATGTGTTCCGTCCGGATTTCGGGGGGAGGAAGTCATGACTGACAACCTCTACCAAGTGAGCGACGGCCTGTTCCAGTTGCGGCGGGCACTCGTATCGCATGAAGCGACCGGCGTGACGTTGAGCGCCGAGCAGGTCCAGCTGATGAACCGCGTGCTGTTCCTCTTCGGCCAGTCCGCCCTCAAGCAGGCACATGAGATTTCCCGCCATCGGTGGAACGCGGCAGCGCGTGCCGATCACGGGAGCGAGGACCGCGTGCTGGAGGAGGCCATGCGGCCGGGAACGAACCTGTTCCTGCTGGCCAATGTCGGCCGCGATGGCCTGCCGGGTGCATCGGCATGAGTGGTTCCGAAGCCCTGCAGTCTGCCGCCCAGCGCGTCGATGTTCTTGACGCTGCCGGCCACATCATCGCGAACCCCCGGCGCAATGCAGTCGGGGCCTCTTCGTCGACCGTGCTTGCGCTTGCCGTTGCGACCGAACGCTTTTGGGCGGTCTGCGTGGAAGCTGACCTCCTCCTGCGGGCGCTCCGCCTCCCGCAGGACACAGATGAGAATTGTGCCGTAGCCGACGCCGCGATCGCGCATCAGGCCAGCGAGGTCGCTCGCCTGCTGTCCGCCATTCGCGTCGAAACCCAAGCCCTCACCGAGAAGGAAATGAAAGATGGAAGCTCAAACGCTTGAACAGGCTCCGGCCGGCGTCGTTGATGTCGCCGGCAAACCCTACATGCCCGACGCCAAGGGCAACCTTGTTCCGTTGGAGAGCATAAAACCTGCCGACAAGCTGCAGGACGAAACAGTCCGCAAGGTGATCAGCTACGCCCGCGAGCTGTCGGAACAGATCTCCCGCTTCAAGGCCCACACCTTTGACGATCTCGGCGCATTCGAAGCGCTGCTCGCCCAGGAGTACGGCGCAAAGGTCGGCGGTTTGAAGGGCAACAAGACCTTCATGTCGTTCGACGGCCTGATGAAAATTCAGGTGCAGGTGCAGGACTACATCGACTTCGGCCCGCAGCTGCAGATTGCCAAAAGCCTGATTGACGAATGTCTGCGGGAATGGACGGCCGACAGCCGTTCCGAAATCCGCTCGATCGTGACCCGCGCCTTCAACGTCGACAAGACTGGCCAAATCAACCGCGCCGAGATCTTCGCGCTGCTCCGCCACGACATCGAGGACGAGCGCTGGCTGAAGGCCATGACCGCAATCCGCGACGCCATGCGTGTCGTTGGTTCGAAAACCTACGTGCGTTGCTACGAGCGCTCCCGACAGGACGCGCCGTGGACCGCCGTCACCATCGATCTTGCCAAGGCTTGAGGGGGAAATCATGAACGCGATCAATCATCAGCTGGCCAGCGAACTGGCCAAGGAATTCGACTTGCCGCAGACGCCGGCCGAGGAACTGGAGCGGGCGGCAGACGGCTATCGGCGCTCGATCGAAGCTTGCATGCGCCGCGCATCCGACGCCCGCAAGGCATGCGCATCCACAGTGCAGGAGGTCGAGGACGAACGAGGCCGGCTCGATGCCGTCTATCACCAGGACATGGCGCGCCTGGACGCCGAGGTCGTCGCCGCGAAGGCGAGCGCCGCTGCTGAAATCACCGCCGTCAACAAGCTGGCAGAGGCCAGCCGCACCGCGCTGGAGGCGCTTCAGTCATGACCCTGTGGATTAACAATCTGAAGCGCCTGGTCGCGCTGGTCGATGAGCAGATGGCCCACGTGTCGGAAGCGTCCGGCTCCTCCGACACCAAGACCATCAAGGATTACGCCGCGTGGCGCAAGCGGCACGACGCCGCCATGCGCGCTTTGATGGCATTTTTCATGAACCAGGAGGATGCCAGCTTCACGAGCCGGGGAAGCGATTGCTCCGTCAAGATGGCCAGCATCCGGTCGACCTGCACCAGCGGCTTCGACGGCGCGTTGCGCAACTGGCAGACGGCCGCGAGGAAGAAGATCGACGCTGCCCAGCCGGCCGAAGACGTCATCAACCTGCAGGGCTCCGGCCCGGCACCGATCGTGCCGAGGGAGGGCTGAGCGATGAGCATACACGATAAGATCAGGGATCAGGTCGGGCTGGCGAAATTCTATGCCAAGGACGGCGCGTTTCACACAGCCGCGAAGATCCTGCACGAGTTGGCGGACGAGGTCGAGGCGCATGCCTGCTGGGCAGATAGGGCCGTGACCGCCCTGCTAACCGACCTAGAGCAGCGGGAGGGTTGAGCTATGAGCGCCGCCAGCCAGAAAGTCCGCGACCGCATCCGCATGCTGCGCGAGAAGACGCCCGAGCGCGGCTGCACGGAAGCCGAGGCCCTTGCCGCCGCCGAGAAGGTCGCGCAGCTGATGCGCGACCATGGCCTATCTGAAGCCGATATTGTCATGAGCGAGGAAACGTCGCCAAGCGACCATGGCCGATCCATCAAGGCAAAGCTCTGGCCGGTGATCGGCCATTGCACGAACACCGCCCATGTCGTCATCCGTGGCCGCAGCGGTGCCGAGGTCCAGTTTATCGGGCGGGCACCGGGGCCGGAGGTCGCCGTCTATCTGCGGGAAGTTTGCGAGGGCGCGATCACCCGCGCGGTGCGCGAATTCAAAACCACCACGTTCTATCGCCGCCGGAGGGGGCTGAAGTCGAAACGTGCGGCGGTTGCCGATTTCACGGATGGCATGGTCAATCTGCTGCGATGGCGACTGGTCGACGTTTTCGCGTCCACCATCAATGAGGCCGCACAGGCCGATGCCGCCACCGCGTTGGCCGAACGCTATCCCGATATGGGTCTTATCAAACAGCGGAAGGCGCCGCTGCGCCACAGTGCCGCCCGGTCAGCAGGCTGGCGCGCCGGTGCGCGGGTTACGCTTGCCCATGGAGTTGGCGAGGCCGATGCGCCGCTGCAGATAGGCGGTGCGTCATGACGCACCACACCCTTACGACCGCACAGCGCGAGTTGGCCTTGTCGCTGACCGCTGTCATGGAGGGCATGCCCCTCGACGATGCGTTCGCGGCAATTGTCTCGATCACGGCCGCGACCTGCAACAACAGTTTTGATGGCGGCGTCACCAGCCGCAGCGTCGCCATCTGGCTTGCCACCAAGATCGTTGAAACGGTTGATGCTGGCCAGCGCGGCGAGCTGCGTATGCACGGCGAGGCCCTGCAATGAGCGCGCTCGCAGCCATCCACGTCGCAAAGAAGCAGCTTGGCCTGGACGATGACACCTATCGTGCCGCCCTGGTCAACATCACGGGCAAGGCTTCGACGCGCGACATGACCGAGGCCGAGCGCAACAAGGTCGTCGCGGCCTTCCGCGATCGCGGTTTCAAGCCCGCCTCAACCGGCTCTCGAAAGCGCCTTGAAGGCAAGTATTCCGGCAAGCTGCAGGCGCTGTGGATCGCCGGTTGGAACCTCGGCGTCGTTCACAATAGAGACGACAAGGCGCTGATCGCTTTCGTCGAACGGCAGACAGGCCTGTCTCACGTTCGCTTCCTCCACGATCCAGCCGACGCCGCGAAGGCGATCGAGGCGCTGAAAAGCTGGATCGCGCGTGAGGCCCGTGTGGACTGGTCGACGGGCTTCGATCGGCCCGATTGGCTGCGCGTTCCCGGAGCGCAGGTGGCGATCGCTCAATGGCAAATCCTGTTGGCCGCAGAGGCCTTTGGTGCCTCCATCGCCGACTTCCATAAGTTCGTGTCGGACCAAGGATCGACTGTCTACCAGATGGCCGACCAGGACTGGCAGCCGGTCATGAACGCTCTCGGCGAACAGGTCAGAAAGGTGCGCCGCTGATGGCCAGGGTCTCGATTACCAGCCAGCTCCTCGAAATCGACCGGGAGATCAAAATGCGCAAGCAGGTTTACCCGCGTCGGGTCGCGGAAAGGAAGATGCGGCAGGCCGAGGCCGACCTGCTCATCGGCCACATGGAAGCCGTGCGGGACACATTGCTGTTCTGCCAGGATCATGAGGCCGATATCCGGGCCTACATTGCAGCGAAGAAGGCTGGTTGATGATGGTTGCCTATAGCTTCAAGGCCATGTTCAGCCCGCAGATCATCGCCGGCTCCAAGCTCCAGACGGTGCGCGCCGATCGGAAGCGTCATGCGCGACCGGGTGAGCCGGTGCAGCTCTATCAGGGCATGCGCACCCGCCATTGCCGCAAGCTGGTCGATCCCGACCCGATCTGCACCGCAACCCGAAGGATCGAGATCGCTACCACAGTGCTGATCGACGACATGATCGCGACAATCTTGATCGACGGAATACCGCTGCGCCCCGCCGAGATCGAAGCCTTTGCCTGCGCCGATGGCTTCGGTGTCGACGCTGTCGGGGACTGGCGGTGGAAGCACACAGGTTGGCGCGGTTCCGCGCGCTGGAACATGGGTCACTTCTGGATGACCAACCACGGCGCCGGCCGCTTCGACGGCGTCCTGATCGAATGGAGGCCGGCCTGATGCCTGTTGTCCACATCACGGATCGTGCCGTGCTGCGGTATCTGGAACGCGCGCACGGCCTCGATGTGACCGCTGTACGCCGGCACCTTGCCGGCCGTCTGGAAAATGGCGCGCGCCTCGGCGCTGTCGGCGTCACCATCGACAACGTGAAATTCGTCCTGCAGCGCGACGCCGAGAACGTCTCGGCCGTCACGGCACTGTTTCCGCAATGGCCGGCCAGGACGTGATGATCATGGCCAGCACCTTGCCGCAAATCCTCCCGTTGCTCGTATGGACCGAGCAGCGGGAAGTGCTTTTGCTGCAGGATGCCCGCACCGATCTCCAGCGCCGTATCCTGTCGCTGCGGCCGCACAGCCACCGGCGCGTCGTGCTGGAGGCGCGCCTGCGCGATTTGACGGCACAGCAGTTGAAGCTTCAGACAGCGATCGGGAGGGCGATTTGACGGACGACGACCGCCCATGGCTTTCGCCCATGCTGAACCGGATCGCCGAGGTCGCCGGCGAGCGCGCCGCCCTGATCCTTGGCCGAGAGCGCGCCTGCCTGACCGTTTTCATCCCGAAGCATTTTCGGCCTGGTCATTGGCTGCCGGAGCTAATCGGTGAGGAGGCCGCTCGGAACATGATCGCGGCATTCGGCGGTACCGAGATCGAGATACCGCCAGCGCTGGCTGGCCAGATGCGCCGCCGCCGCGTTGCCATTGCCGAAATGACCCGCAACGGTTATTCCATCAATCACACCACCCGGCTGCTCGGTGTCAGTCGGTCGACCGTGAAGAGCCATCGCCGCCGCCTCAAAGATGGCGAGCCGGACGATGATGGCCAAGGCTCCCTGTTTTAGCAGCCGTCGACCAGGGCGAAACTGCCCCCGCAACTTCCATCCCTGAATGACCACAATGCCTCCGAATACCGGGGGCCGCTCCGGCTTTGTCGCACCGGAGATCACCCATGCAGAAGAACTTTCAGGCGTGTTTGAACGTCACCCTGGCATACGAAGGCGGTTGGGCCGACAACCCGAAAGACCCCGGTGGCGCGACCATGAAGGGGATTACGCTGGCCACCTTCAGGCGCTGGGTGCCAAAGGCCACCAAGACACAGCTGCGCAACATCACGGCCGAGAACGTCGCCAAGATTTACCGCGAGGACTTCTGGAACAAGGTGAGCGGCGACCGTCTCGCCTCCGGTGTTGATCTCGCGACCTTCGACGCAGGCGTCAATTCAGGCCCGTCGCGCGCCTTGAAATGGCTCCTGGCGGCGGCTGGCGGCAGCGATGACCAGACCGTCAAGAAGCTCTGCGCCAAGCGCCTCGGCTTCATGCAGTCACTCGCAATCTGGAAAACCTTCGGCAAGGGCTGGTCACGTCGCGTCGCGGCGATTGAGGCGAAGGGCGTTGCCTGGGCGCTGGCCGCGTCATCAGCGCCAGCGGTCGTCCACAGAAAGCTGCAGACCGAGCAGGTCGCCGCAGAGAAGAAGGCCGCCAATCATACGAAGGGTGCCGGCGCAACCGGTACCGCCACCACGGCAGGCGGCGGCGACGTGGCGCTCAACCCACAACATGCCGATGCGATTGCCGGCTGGGTGATTGGCGGGCTGCTCGCGGCCGGCGCTGTTGTCGTGGCGGTCCTGATCATCCGCGCGATCATCCATAAGCATCGCGCCGCCGCCTACGCGGCCGAGGCGGGAGCGGTGGCATGATGTCCGTAGCCGTGTTCTTCCTGATCGCCGGGTGTCTTTCGGCGGCAGTTGCGATGGTGCTCTTCGCTGCGCTGTCCAATGACCCAACGCCGAGCATGTCCGGATATTTGCCGCTTCTGATCTTTTTCGGATGCGCCAGCCCGATCTGCCTCGTCCTGGCGGCGGTCTCATGGATCATTGATGTGACGATTGGGGTGCTGGCATGAGCACGTTTGTGGCATCCATTCTGGTCGACGCCGCCGCCAAGGTCGGCGCGCCGATCGTCAAAGGTCTCCTTGAGAAATACCTAGGGGGAGCGGTGGGTGAAGTCGGCGGCATGATCGTCGACACCATCGCCGGCCATGCAGGCGTAACGGCCGATGAATTGCCCTCGCTGCCTGCCGACAAGATCGAGGCGGCGGTGGCCGTGACGGAAGCGCAGGCGCCTGACCTCCTGATCCAATGGAACGTGCAGCAAAGGCAGGCGCACGATCTGATGCGCGCCGAGATGGACAAGGGCGGGGCTACGTGGACGTGGGCGTGGCGGCCGGCATGGATGTGGGGCCTTCTCGTAGCCTGGGCCTGGTATGTTTTCGTTGTGCCGATGCTCAACCTGTTCGTCGCCTTAATGGGTGCCAGCGCGCGCCTGGTGTTGCTGGTCGACATCGGCACCCTGCTTGCGGTCACAGGCATCTTCACCGCCTTCTACATGGGTGGTCACACGATCAAGGACGGCCTTTCAAAATGGCTGGGGCGCGCGCTTTGAAGCTTGGCAATTTCGCGCATGAACTGGCCGACCTTCGCGCCCACCAGGAGCGTGAGGCCGGCATAGCCTCCGCACGGATCGCTCTGCGACGGCAGGGTGAAATCGACTGCCGCAGTTGCGGCGAAGAGATCGACCCCGCACGCCGTCGCGCACTGCCCTCGGCCGACCGCTGCCTTGACTGCCAACAGCGTCTCGAACGCTATCGCCGGAGACGCACCTGATGGACTTGACGCAACTGCTCGCCTGGATCGTCGCGGCGAACACGGTGACCACTTTCGCCACCACCGCCTACAACTTGATGTCTACCAGGGCGACCAAAGCGCTGAAGGCGATCGAGAACCTGGAAGACAAAATCGGCAAGTTTGCCGATCAGCGTCAGCGGGCCAGCGAAGACATTGGTGAACGGTTCCAGAAAGTCGAGAACCGGCTGCTGAAGATCGAGGGCGAAATGCAGCACATGCCAGACCGCGATCAGTCGCATCGTCTGGAATTGGCTTTGGAAAAACTCACCGGCCAGATGGAAACCCTCGACAGTCGGATGACCGGGCGGATGGACACCCTGGACGAGCGCCTTCGGCCGCTCGCCGCCACAAGCGCCAGAATTCAAAACTACCTCATGGAACAGGGCGTGGAGAAATAGCATGGGCGGCGAGACAGCAATCGAACAAGAGGCGCGCCTCATCATCCTGCGGGAGTTGCACGCCCAGTCGAACCGCTCGATGACATCGAGCGCCGTGCGCAACTTCCTGCTGAACGATTTTCTGATCAACCGCTCACGTGGCTGGGTCGAGGATCAATTCGAGTTCCTGGCCGAGCGCAAGGCCGTCCGGATCACGGCGGCCGGTTCGGTGAAGATTGCCACCATCACGCCGCGTGGACTGGAACATCTGGCGCTTCAGACGTTCATATCCGGTGTCGACAGCCCCTCCGAACCGGTGCTGTGACATGGCCGTAGAACGCCGCGTCCTATCCTCGCTCGACCAGCTGCCAGAAGATTGCCAGGACGATGTCGTGTGGGCGCTGGCCCGGCTCAACGAGCGCGCGCGAACGCAGGCTGATATCCTGTTCGAACTGAACGACCGGCTCGCGGTCAAGGGCCAAGGACCGATATCGAAATCCGCCTTCAGCCGGCGTCGCATCCGCCTGAAGCGCCGGGCCGATCGACTGGCCGAACGCGATCATATCTACGCCGGCATCGCCGAAACCATCACCCCGGAAAAGATGGGCGATCAGGATATCATCCTTGGTGAGCTGCTGAAGTCGGTAATCGACGAACTGATCGACGATGCAAAGTCCGCCGAGGATGTGAAGGAACTTGCCTCGGCGTTCAAACAGACCGTTTCGGCGCAGCATCTTTCTGCAAGCCTCAAGGCCAAGGCGGAAGCCGCCGCCCAGGCGAAGATGGAAAAGGCCGTCAACGCGGTCACCGGCGAGGTCGAAAAGACCGGTCGCAACGTGGACGCGGCCGAGGTGCTGTCGCTTATCCGCAAAGCCTATTCCGGAGAGTGAGATGGCCGACCGTCCGCTGCTTTACAAATATCAGCGCCGCTGGCTGAAGGACAACTCCCGGTTCAAGCTAGGCAAGTTCGCCCGCCAGACCGGCAAGACCTTCACGACGACGCTGGAAAGCGTCGACGATAGTTTTGAGCATGTCGTTCAGCAGAAGCGCACCCGGTGGGTGATCCTGTCACGCGGCGAGCGTCAGGCCAAAGAGGCCATGGACGAAGGGGTGAAGCTGCACGCCAAGGCCTATGGTCTCACGTTCGACAGCTACGAGGCCGCCTATGATATTGGGGCCGTCAGCTACAAGGCTCTCGAAGTCGCCTTCCCTCATGGCTCCAGGATAACGGCGCTGCCAGCCAACCCGGACACGGCGCGCGGCTTTTCGTCGAATGTGTTCCTGGACGAGTTCGCCTTCCACCGCGACAGCAACGCGATCTGGAAGGCGCTCTTCCCGGTCATCTCGGCAGGCTGGAAGTTGCGGGTCACCTCGACGCCGAACGGCAAAAGCGGCAAGTTTTATGAACTCGACACATCCGACGATGAAGAATGGTCCCGCCATTCCGTCGACATCTATCAGGCGGTGGCCGATGGCCTGCCGCGCAACATCGAGCAACTGCGCAAGGGCATCGCGGACGAGGATGCCTGGGCACAGGAATACGAGCTTAAATATCTGGATGAAGCCTCGGCCTGGTTGTCCTACGAACTCATCACTTCCGTTGAAGACCCGGACGCGGGAAAGCCTGAATTGTATCGCGGCGGTGTCTGTTTCGTCGGCGTCGACATCGGCCGGCGTAACGACCTTTTTGTTATCTACGTGCTTGAGCAGATCGGCGATGTGCTGTGGACGCGCGAGATCATCGAGCTGAAGCGCGCCAAGTTCGCCGCCCAGGACGAGGCACTGGACGAGGTGATGCGCCGCTACCGTGTCGGCCGCGTCTGCATGGATCAGACCGGCATGGGCGAAAAGCCGGTGGAAGATGCCCAGCGCCTCTATGGCGAGGATCGCATCGAGGGCGTGCTGTTCAGTGGCCCGACCAAGCTCGTCATGGCGACGGCCGGCAAGGAACGGTTTGAGGATCGCACCATCCGCATACCGGAAGGCCGGCCTGCGCTGCGCTCTGATCTGCACAAGCTTCGCAAGATGGTCGGGCCGACCGGCGCACCACGTTTTGTTGCCGAGCGCGATGAGGATCACGCCGACCGTACCTGGGCATGCTTTCTCGCCGTGAATGCCGCTGGCGGGTCGCAAATTGAGTACAGCTACACCCCGATCAGCGCCCTGAATGACGACGACATCAACGAGCGCGGCGGGCTTGGCGACTATTCGGCCTTCGGTCGCGGCGGTCTTTGGTAGGAGACGATCATGGAATTCACCGGTCTCATGGATCAGTTCGGCCGGGCGCTGAAGGCGACGGCCGTCGCCAAGCGTCAGCTCGCCCTGGAGGAGAGCGCGCCGACGATGACCGGCGTGCGCTCGATCTGGCATGAAGGTGTTGCTTCCGGCCTGACGCCCAACAAGCTCGCCCGCATCATGCGTGAAAGTGCCGAACCGGGCGCGGACCTGACCGATTACCTTACGCTCGCCGAAGAGATGGAGGAGCGCGAGCCGCAATATCGCATGGCGCTCGGCCAGCGCAAGCTGGCGATCCGCAACATCAAGCCGGTGGTCACGGCCGCGAGCGAAGACACTGCCGACCAAGAGTTGGCGGAGGAAGTCCGCAAGCTGATCGACAACACCCAGTTCCGCAACATCGTCATGCATCTGGCCGATGGCATTGCCAAGGGTTTTGCCGTTGCGGAAATCGTCTGGTCGATGTCCGGTTCGGCCTGGAAACCGTCGCGCATCCTGTCGCGCGATCCGCGCCATTTCCAGTTCGACCGCATCACCGGCCGCGAGCTGCGGCTGCGCGAGGATGGCAATCCGGACGGCCTGGCGCTCACGGCGGGCAAATATCTGATCCACACGCCGGTGTTGAAGTCCGGCACGCCGATCCGGCAAGGTCTCGCCCGAACCGCCATGTGGATATTCATGCTGAAGAGCTTCAGCTTGAAGGACTGGATGGCGTTTCTGGAAGTCTACGGCATGCCGTTCCGCATCGGCAAATATGATGATAGCGCGACCGAGGCTGACAAGCGGGCGCTGTTGCGCGCCGTTGCCAACGTCGCCGCCGATGGCGGGGCCATCATCCATAAGAACATGATCATAGAGTTCATCGAGACCAAAGCGTCGGCCGGTGGCGAGAATGCTTTCAAGGGCATGGCTACATATCTGGACGAACAATTCGCGAAGCTGATCGTCGGCCAGACCATGACATCGGCGGACGGTTCTAGCTTTGCCCAGGCCGAGGTGCATGATGATATCCGCCTGCTGATCCTTCGTGCTGACGGCGATGATCTGGCGGCGACAACGCAGCGCGATCTGATCGACCCCTACATTGCCTTCAACAAGGGCGTGCCGAAGAATGGCACCCCGCAGGTGACATACCCAGTCGACGATCCCGAAGACCTGAAGGCGTTGATGGAGGCGACACAAAAGTTCGTGGAGATGGGCGGCGAGGTACCGCAAGGGCCGGTGCTTGCGAAGCTCGGCTGGCGCGAGCCGGCCGAGGGCGAGAAGGTGCTGAAGCGCGCGCCCGTCACGGTAGCCGAACCGTCGCGACGCTTCGGCAAGGCCGAGCAGATGCGTCGCCAGAAACTCGCACAGGCCATGGCGCTATCGCTTCTCGAAGATCCGATCACCGGCTTTTCCACCGAGATGCTGGACGAATGGGAACCGCAGATCGACCCGCTTATGAAGGCTGTTCATGCGGCCCTTGAAGGGGCTTCGACCTATGAGGAGATGCAGGCGGCGATTGCCGGCTTGGCTGGCAAGTTCGATCTGCAGCCGCTGATCGACCGATTGGCGGCCGCGACCTTTGCCGCGCGCGTCGAGGGCAGCGAGAACAATGGCGGGTGAAGGCTTGCGGGGCGGTCCGCCACCGGAAGCCGTCGCCTATCTCGAAGGGAAGGGCTTCAAAAAATCCTTTCACTGGCAGGACACCTGGGGCGAGGAACATGCTCACGCCTTCACCGTCGCCAAGGCGATGGAGATGGACGTGCTTCAGGCGCTGCGGGAGGCGACTGATGCGGCGGTGAAGGATGGCGTGCCGTTCGAGCAATTCGCCAAGCAGCTCGCGCCGCGCCTCCAGGCGCTCGGCTGGTGGGGGAAGAAGGAGATGGCGGACCCGGCGACGGGCGAGATCATCAATGCGCAGCTCGGCAGTCCGCGCCGGCTCCAGACGATCTATTGGGCGAATACCCGCACGGCCTATGCAGCTGGCCAGTGGGAGCGCGCGCAGCGGACCAAGGGTGCGCTGCCGTTCTTCATCTACGAGCTTGGGCCGAGCAGTGTACATCGTGACGCGCACGTCGCCATCGAGGGCACGGTGCTGCCGATCGACGATGCGTTCTGGGACACGCACTATCCGCCGAACGGATGGGGTTGCAAATGCAGGGTCCGCGCCATCACCCGCTTCGAGGCCGTGAAGGTCGGGGTCAGTCCCGAGCCGGAAATTCAGTGGCGCAACTATCGCAACAAGCGCACCGGC
This sequence comes from Mesorhizobium sp. Root157, assembly GCF_001427385.1. GTDB lineage: Bacteria > Pseudomonadota > Alphaproteobacteria > Rhizobiales > Rhizobiaceae > Mesorhizobium. Next base: position 298,423 of record NZ_LMGJ01000023.1, on the reverse strand, counting down.
GAGGTTTCCCGCGTCCCGGAAGGTGTCGATCCCGGCTGGCATACGAACCCCGGCAAGGCCCGCGCCCGAACTCTGTTGCACGCCATGGCCGACCGCATCGAACTGGCGGAGCCGGTAGCTGCGAAAAGGATCGTCGCCGATCTGTGGGAAAGCCGTACCCCGGAGGCCTATGCAGCGATGCCGGAGCGCGTCCAGCTGCCGGTGGCGATCGCGCCGCAGGCCATTGCCAAGCTTCGTGGCGTAGGCCCTACAGTCGTGGTTTCAAACGAAACGCTGGCAGTAAAATCCGGCAAGCACCGGCATGTCGATCCGGCCAGCTTTGGGCGGGTCCAGGAGTTGCTGGACAGCGGCGAGCTTATCGAGCGTCCAGACGGCTCACATGCCTACTGGAAACAGATCGACGGCAGTTGGTGGGTGGTCGCGTTGCGGCGCTCGGCCAAAGGCTTCGTGCGCATCGCGACGTTCTTCCGTTCCAGCGAACGGCGGCGGGACGAGATGCGGCGGGCGCGTGACGGGATGAAGAGGGATTAAGCGTTCGGGGGGCCGCTACCTCCCCGCGGTCGCATTTGACCGGCAAGCGTGTCTCGAACGCACCGGCAATATAGTGCAGCCGTCGCCCGCGTGCAAACGCGCATTGCAATCAGCCGGTCCCGGCATATTGTCAGGCCCGATCGTCGATGAAGGGAGCTTACGAAAGAGACTACGGTGACCAGCGGAATCTTGCTTTTTGCCTAAGCTCCGGTTGCGATGACGCGGTGATTGCCAACCCGACCATGGGATGCGCGTGGCGCATGGTCATCCTTGCATCCGGCCACGCCGAGCTGGGTGATGGCGATATCAGCAGCTTCAAATCCGAATGCGGCCGGATCGAGCCCGCGCAGCTCGCCACGGCCAAGGCTCAAGCGGCCGCTCTCTTCCAGGTCATCTACAAGCGCGAGATCTCGCGCGACTTCCAGTGATCGCAGGGATGGCCCTAGAACACGCGCGTGCTGTTCGTAGGGCCGGATGGAGCCGAGAAGGGTCGAACGGCTTCCCACGGGCTTTGAAAGCGTTTCGAAATCGACCCTGTTTCGCTTTCCCCGATCGATCTTGCGGTAGATCGGCAGTATAGGATAGTTCTGGGCCTGCCGGTTCGCTGAACCGCCGCCGATCCTCTCCCCGGCCAATGGTTGCCAGGGCAAATCTACCCCCGCAACTTCGCACATCGTTGCCGCCATGGTGCGGCGATGAAAAACGCCATCCGCCTCGCTCTGTCCGCACCCGGTGCTGCCTCCACGGCCGCGCCGGAATGGATTTTGCTGCTGCCGGCCGGCGACATCACCACGCGCGACGGCCGCCTGCTGCGCAACGTCACGCCCGACACCATCATCGCCAGCTTCGCGGGCGACCAGCGCGACATGCCGATTGATTACGAGCACGCGACGGAAGTCCGGGCGGCGCAGGGACTGTCGGCCCCCGCCGTTGGCTGGATCAACGAGTTGAAGATCGAGGCCGGCGAAGTGTTCGGCAAGGTGGCCTGGACCGACGAAGGGCGCGCTGCCGTTGAAGGCCGATCCTACCGCTACATCTCGCCCGTCGTTCACCTGGAGCCGGGCTCGCGCGCGGTCACCCGCATTTCCTCGGTCGCCCTGACCAACGATCCCGCCCTCTACATCAAATCCCTAAACCGGCGCGACGCGCCCGAAACCCAAGAGGAAACAGCCATGCTGAAAGCCATCGCAAAGGCGCTCAATCTCGCCGAGACCGCCACCGAGGCGGAAATCCTGTCGGCGATCGCCGTCCAGCATTCGGAAAAAGAGCAGCTGCGCGGCAAGGTCGACAAGCCCGATGCCGCCAAATACGTGCTGCGGACCGAGCACGATGCGCTGATCACGACGTGCAGCCAGCTGCGCGCCGAGGTCAAGACGCTGAAGGACGCCGATACCGAGAAAGAAATCACCGCCCTGGTCGACGGCGCGATCTCGGACGGCAAGGTCATTCCCGCAATTCGCGAGAGCGAGCTGGAGCTGTGCCGCGCTGTCGGTGCCGACAAGTACAAGGAGCGCCTGTCGAAGCTGACCGCCGTGCTGAAGCCCGGCGAAGACGACAAGACCCGCGTCGAACCCGGCAAGGTCGCCGGCAAGCTCGACGATGCGCAAAAGGAAATGTGCCGCCGTCTTGGCCTCTCCGAGGAGGAATACCTCAAGGACTTGCCCGCCGCCTGATCCCAGCCATCAACGGCCGACGCGTCGCGCCAGCCATCCCAACCGGAGATTTTTCACATGCTTTCGAATGAGCGAAACACCAAATCCCGCACCGCGAACCGTCGCGTCGTGCCGGTCAAAGCCGCCACCGTGATCTTCGCCGGTGCGCTGGTGGTCAATGATGCAGGCAAGGCCGCGCCTGGCAAGACGGCTGCCGGGCTTGTCGGCCTCGGCCGCGCCGCCGAGACCGTCGACAATACGAGCGGTGGCAAGAGCATCGAAATTGATGCCGGCACCTTCCTGTTCGGCAATTCCAGTGCCGATCCCGTCACGGCCGCGTCGATCGGCAAGGATGTCTACATCGTCGATGACGAAACCGTCGCCGCGACCAGCGACACCAATGCCCGCTCGGTCGCCGGCATCTGCTTCGACGTGGATGACAGCGGCGTGTGGGTGACCTTCGCCTAAATCGCCATTCCCGCAGCTATTCCACGCAAGGAAACGATCTCATGATCATCAACAAATCCAACCTCACCAACCTGAATACCGGGTTCAAGGCGACCTTCCGCAACGGCTTCGGAGCCGTTGCCCTGGCGTACACGCGTATCGCCACCGTGGTGCCATCCAGCACGTCGATCGAGACCTACGCATGGCTGGGCGACTTCGCCGGCATGCGCGAATGGATCGGCGATCGTCACCGCAAGAACCTCGGCGTCGAAGGCTACACGCTCGCCAACCGTTTGTTCGAAGACACGGTCGAAGTGCCGCGCACCTCGATCGAGGATGATCAATACGGCATCTTCTCGCCTGCGATCGGTATGATGGCGACGGCGGCCGCCGAGCATCCCGAGCAGCTCGTGTTTGTCGAGGCGCTGCCGGGCGGCTTCGCGGCGAAGTGCTTCGACGGCCAGAACTTCTTCGACGCGGATCATCCGGTGATGGTCAACGGCGAGGAGGTCAGCGTCTCCAACATGCAGGCCGGCGCGCTCTCGCCCTGGTACCTGCTTTGCACCAAGCGCCCGGTGAAGCCGTTCATCTACCAGGACCGCGTCAAGCCGGAACTGATCATCCATGATGACCCGGCGACTTCCGAGAGCGTATTCGAGCGGGACAAGTTCACCTATGGCACCCGCTCGCGCGGCGCTGCCGGTTACGCCTTCTGGCAGATGGCGTTCGGCTCCAAGGCCGATCTGACGGCGGCGAACTTCGAGGCGGCCCGCACGGCCATGATGAGCCTGAAGGGCAACAACGGCCGCCCGCTCGGCATCGTGCCCGACCTGCTCGTCATTCCGCCCAGCCTCGAAAAGAAGGCCGACGAAATCCTGTCGGTCCAGCGCCTCGAAAACGGTTCCGACAACCCGAACTACAAGAAGGCCGAAATCCTGAACTCGCCCTGGCTGGCCTGATCGCCCGCCAGACGAAGTCCCGCTGGAGCGATCCAGCGGGGTTTCTGAAAGCCGCTTCGAAGGCGGTTTTCATGAACCCCGAAAAGGAGACACCATGCCCGATCCCAAGAACAAGAAGGCCGAGCCAGGCAACGACGCCGATGACAGCGATGTCCGGAAAGGCCCTGTCATCACCATCACGGCATCGGAAAGCCGCCGCCGTTGCGGACGCCGGTTCCCGAAGGGGCAGCCGGTTGAGGTCGCCGAGAGTGATTTCAATGAAGGCCAGTGGCGGGAAATCATTGCCGATCCGGTGCTGAAGATCACACCGCCGATCGACTGACCAGTTCAGCGGGGTAGAGCAGCGGCAGCTCGTCTGGCTCATAACCAGAAGGTCGCCGGTTCAAATCCGGCCCCCGCAACCACCATACCCCCCGAGAGCGACCGCCGGCCGGGTGCGTCAACGCAAGGCGCACCCGGCACGCAGAAGAAGGGAGCCGACGATGTACGCGACGATCGAAGATATGGAACGCGCTCGCGGCGTCGATCTGGTCCGCAAGCTCTCGGACAAGAACAAAACCGGCCAGCGTGATGACGCGGCCCTGGATGCCGCTCTCGCCCGCGCCTCGTCCCTGGCCGACGCCTATATCGACAAGAAGTATGCGGTGCCGCTGGCGTCGCCGCCTGACTACTTGGTCGAGGCTGTCATCGACATCGCCGTCTACCGTCTGGCCGCAGACGTGATGATCGGCACCGACGAATTCCGCAAGCGCTACGAAGACGCGCTGAAGCTGTTCAAGGATATCGGCAAGGGCGAGATCACGCTGGCCGGCGCAACACCGGCCGACGCCGGTACCGGCGACCCGGCCACCGGCGCGACCGGGTCGAAGGGCGTCCAGGTCATCGCGCCGAAACGCTACTTCACCCGCGATACGGAGATCATGTGATGAGCTTCCGCATCGTCGTCGAAGGTGTCGAGGTCGCCGCCGCAAAGGTCGCGGCCATCGGCGACTACAACCGGCCGCAGTTCCTCGACGAACTGGGCGGGCTGGTCGTCAGCCAGACACAGCGGCGCATACGATCGGAAAAGACCGCACCGGACGGCAGCGCCTGGAAGCCCAACATCGCCGGCACCTCCATCCTGTTTGCGTCGGGCGCGCTCGATGACAGCATTCATCATGTCGTCGGCGGCTCGTCCGTCCAGGTCGGCTCCGGCCTCGTCTATGCCGGCATTCATCAGCACGGCGGCACCATCGAGCCGAAGAACGCCGACAAGCTCGCATTCTTCGTCGGCGGGAACTTCGTCATGACGGACGAAGTCGAGATGCCGGCTCGCCCGTATGTCGGCATCTCGGCCGAGAACGGCGAGGAGATCGAGCTGTTTGCCGAGGACTTCATCGTGAGGTCGTTCCAGTGAGCGTCCTGACCGCCATCCGCTCCCGCCTGAAAGACCTGGTCGTTGCAGCGCATCCGGACTTCCGCGATGTCAACCTGCACTACGGCCGTCTCGAAGCGGACGAGGTCCGCAAGATTTCCATGTTCACGCCCGCCGCCCGCGTCGGCGTCTTCGGCCCGGTGCGCTCGGAATATCTGCCGACCGGCGAGCTGAAGATCATGCCGCGCTTTGCCGCCGTCGCCATCGCCCGCGAGGGTGACTTGCTGGAAAGCACCGACACGGCGATGGATTTGGCCGTCGCTCTCGCCGCGACCTTTGCAGCGTGGTGCCCAGGCGCAGCTCTGGTGGATGGTGCCGGAGACATCACGTCGCCGGCCCTGCTCGGCGTCGGCCTGCCCGAGGCTATCTCTGTGGAGCCGTCGCCGGCCCGCGAACTGGAGGCCGAAGGCATCGCCCTTTGGGGTTGCCTGTTCACGGTGCCTGTCGTGATCGGCGTCGATCTGGCGAAGGAGGAGGCTACCGGCACCGTCGAGATCAGCGGCCTCGACGATTATTTCGAAGTGCCGGAGGACGCGCCATGACGATCGAGCGCCAGTTCGCCCGCCTCGCCCTGGAGACGCGTGAAGTCCGCCGCCGCCTCGAAAATCAGGAGCGCGTCGGCAAGGTGACACAACACCATCCAGACGACCCGAACCTGATCAAGGTCGACATCGGCCCCGAAGGCTCCCCCGTCGAGACGCCGTGGATCAGGTGGCGGGAGCGCGCCGGTGCCGTCTCCACCTATGGCAAGCCGGCGATCGGCGAACAGGTCACGGTCACCTCGCCGGCCGGCGAGATCGGAACGCGCTCCTGGGCGACGGCAGGCGGCTTCTCCAACGACAATCCGGCCCCGCACGATAAGGCCGGTGAATTCATGCAGAAGGTCGGCGGCTGCACCTTCTTGCAGACCGGCGATGGCATCGAGATCACCGGCAACCTGAAGGTCAACGGCAACAGCCTGCTCAACGGCGGCGTCGATCTGGGCGGCGAAGGCGGCGAGCCAGCAGGCATGCGCGGCTCGATCGACACGGACGGCGACGTGCTTGTCAGCGAGCTATCCAGCAAGGTGAGGATCGTGAAATGAAGGAAGCCTACGAGGTGACCGGCACCTACCCGGCTCGCCGGCCTCTTCCGATCGGCAGCACCGTCGAACTTGCCGAGGAAGCTGCCCGCTACCATGTGCTGGCCGGCAAATTGCGCAAGGCCTCTGCGCCCGTCGCCGAGGCAGGCCCGGTAGCCTCGAAGCGCAAGCGCGGGGGCAAGTAGCCATGCGCGCACCGCGCGGCCTCGACCGCAGCACGTTCAAGATCGTTGAAGGCTGGCCCTATGTGGAAAGCCTGCTCGATGATCTGCTCGCAACCCGCAAGGGAGGGCGCGTGCTTCGGCGCGGTTATGGCTCGGATGTGCCGGCCTTTATCGATGCGCCCGGCAACAGCGCGACCGTCCTTCGGCTGTGCGCCGAGGTCGCGGTTGCCGCCGATCAGATCCGCGATCTCGAAACAGGCGATGCTTTGGTTCGGTTCCGTCAGGCCCGCGAAGTCTCCGCCGACGCCAAGGGCAATTACACGCTTGCCTTCGTCTTCGATTATCTTGCCGACGGCACGGAACAGATCGTCGATCGCCGCTTCTACACCGGAGCATCGGCATGACGATCGACCTTTCCACCCTGCCCGAGCCGAACCTGATCCGCGAACTTGATCCCGAGCCGGAGATCATCGCTTTCATTGCCGACCTTAAGATGCGGCTGCCGGAATGGCATGGCGTCTTCGAGAGCGATCCCTTCCTGAAAGCTTGCGAGAGCTGGGCGGCGCGGCTGATGCTCGAACAGCAGCGCCATAATGAGGACGGCCGTTCGATCCTGCTGGCCTTCGCCCAGGGCGGCGACCTCGATCATATCGCCGCCACTTACTATTCCTTCGCCGGCATCGAGCGCGCTCCTGGTGAAAGCGACGTCAGTTTCCGCCGCCGCATCCAGTTGGCGCCTGAAGCCTATTCCAGCGCCGGCTCGCTTGGCGGCTATCTCTTCCACACGCTGACGGTCGATCCCGTCGCGATCGTCGACGCGGATGTGTGGTTCCCGGCACCCGGCTATGCCAACGTCGCCATCCAGACGATCCATGACGACGACAATCCCGACGCTGCGGCCCAGCTGGTAGCCAAGGTCGACAAGCGCCTGCGCGAACCGAAGCTTCAGACGTCAGATGTGCTGTCCGTCAACCGCCTGGTCGCCATCGACACCGCCGTTGTCGCTGCCATCGATGTGCCCTTTGGGCCGGACGGGGCACTGATCGAGGCGGAGGCCCGTCGCCGCTTTGGCCTGCTGAAGTCGTACGTGGAGCGGCCGCGCCGCCTCCTGGCCACCTCTGCGATCACGTCCGCGCTGCACGCCGGCAATGTCATCCGCGTGCGGCTGACGACACCCACGGCCGACATCATTCCGGCTGCCGGCCAACGCATCCGGATCACGGAACTCGACCTGACGATGGAGCGGATCAATGGCTGATCTGCTGTCTCGTGACCTGACCCCGGAAAATCATCTTCTTCCCGCCAACGCCACCATCCCGGAAAAGGTGCTGGCGGCACTCGGCCCGCTCGTCCACGAACTGGATGATCCGATCGGCCGCATGTGGAACCCTTGGCTGTGTCCGGTCGAGGCGCTGCCCTTCCTCGCCTGGGCATTGCGCGCGCCTCTTTGGGATGAGACCTGGCCGGAAACCACGAAGCGCAGCGTGCTTGCCGAAAGCCCGGAACTCAACTCGGTCAAGGGAACCGTCTACGCCGTCGCCCGCTATGTCGAAATCATGGGCGGTCGGGCGGTGGATTTCATGCTGCCGCCGAGCGGCATCTACCTGTCGGCCGGACCCGACGAAGAAGAGAAGCGCCGCTGGCGCGGACGCTTCGCCGAGATCCGCATCTATGATCGGCCGGGCGCTGACACCGTCGCCTGGGATTTTCTGGACGAAGCCTTTGTCAGCGCGGGTGACGACGAACCGGACGGCGTCTTCCTCGCGCCCTACGCGCCTCGCCCGAAGCGCCGCGCCGAGCTTCATGATCCTGACGCCCCTGGGGGCACCATCTTGCAGCTCGAAATGGTCGAGACACGCACCCACCATGATGGCGGCTCGACCCGGATCGTGGAAAAGCTGTTCGGCTCCGGCATTGACCAGGGCGGCTTCTTTATGGGTGAGGCCGTGCCCGGCGACTATCTATTGCCCGCCAGTCCGGTTCTGTTCGTCAGCCTCCTCGATGGCGCAGTCGAGACGCGCACCGGCATCGATGCCACGCTGATCACGCCGATCCCCGAGCGCATCATTGTGACAGGCATCGCTGACGACTTCCTCCTAGGCGACGCCATCGTCGGGGAAAGCTTCCTGCAGCCGTCGACCGCCGACCGGATGATCTACGAAAGCTTCCGGCTCTATGACGCCAGCCGATCCTCCGGCTCGCGTGAAGGCGGTTTTTGCTTCGATGACGACGATCTGTTCGGCCTCGATCCGAACCACATGCTGGTCGATGTCGACGCAAGGTTCCCGCTCGACCGGCAGGCAGCATTCTACGGCAGCTTCGAAGGCGATTATTTCCTCGCCGATGACGGGGCGCATCGCCAGCGGCTGTTCGCTGCGGCTGCGGCGTCCAATCCGACCTCCGACCGCACACTTGTTTCCACCGCCCTTCATCGCCCTGTCCGTTTCTCCGATGGGTTGCCGTTCGGCAGCTTCGCGTTCGGCGAAATGATCAACTCAAAGGAGTTCCGCCTCAATGCGTAACCAAGTCATGATCCGCCCGCGCCAGCAGTTCCTGGCCGACGATGCCGGCAATATGCAGGCATATACCCGCGCCTCGTTCGACGAAGCTTTCCGCGCCACGGTCGGCGCGTCCAAGCGCTTCTACGGGTTCCTCACCGAGAAGACGGGACCGGCCGAAATCAAGGTCGCCTCCGGACTGCTTTATGCCTCCGGCCCGATCCACGGCCGCGACGTGGCGGTCAACATCGACATGATCGGCAATCTGCCTGTGGCAGCACAGAAGATGGCCGTTGTCGTTGCCTGGGCGGTCGAGACAGAGACCGATATCGAGCGCCGCAACTTCCGCACCGATGTCACCACCAACGCCGTCGAGCCGCAGGACGTGGCCATGCGTCGGGCGCGGGTCGCCAATGTCGATGTCGTCTACGGCCAGGAGAGCGCCAACCCGCAGGTGCCGCCGATCGACCCCGGCTATGTGCATATCGCCACGGTGACGCTGTCGACAACGGGCGTGGAACTGGTCGAGATGAACGAAGCCGCCCGGCTCAAGTCGATCCAGGACATCTTCTCGCTGGCGACACAGATCGACCTTTGGCGGCAGATTGCCGAGCCGCTGATCTCGACCATCCGAACCGATATCGCCGCTCTTGCCGACAAGCTGCGCGCATCGGCGTCATCGAACACGCTGGAGCAGCTTCTTTATGATGTCGCCCTGCTGAAGGACACGGTCGGCATCGACGAAGACGCGGTCTCCTATGGCGCTGATCGGTACCTCAACCTTGATAAGATGGACCTGACCCACGGCGCTTCGGATTGCCGCGTAGAGGAAGGCATCCGCCCCAACTGGGACAATATCACCGAGCAGGCGCTGCAGCTCTTCAACCCGCTCGATCCGGTGGCGATAGTCGATCAGGCAACCGGCCAGCTCCTGCCAAAGTACACGGAAGAAGCGCGCATCCGGGTCGAGGGCTTTGCCGGAGACATCGCGCTCAACCAGTATGCCAGTCAGGCCATCACGCTGACGCAGCGGTCGGTTACGCGCACCCGTATCCGCTACGGCCAGTCCATGAACGTCTGCACCAACGCGCAGTGGTGGCGCTCCGGCCAGTATGATCCGGCTTCGGGCATCTTCCGGCGCGCCGGTGAGGTGTGGGAGGTCGCGGAGGCGGACCGGCCGAACGCTGTCATCAACCATAGGATGGTGCGCGTCACGCAGTTCTGGACCGATAGCTGGCAGGAACCCTATTGGGACGCCACGCCCACCGAAACCGTCATCAATGGCGCTGTAATCGGGCAGACGATGCTCGACGCTCAAGGCGGCTGGTATCTCGGCAGCGATTTCGCCTTCACCCAGATCGCCGCCGATGGTGCCGTCACCATGGCGGTTTGCGAGGTGACGGCCGGCGCGCCTGATGTCACAAAGGTCATCGCCTCGGTGACCAAGCAGCCGGCCGACCTGAAGCCTTATCCGCAGTGGACCCGGTTCGGCATTCCGCCGATCTACCGCGAGCGCGGCAAACGCTATGCCACCGTGCTGATCTCGCAGGGCAGTCACCACGTCGCGCTCGCCGACAACAACGCCTATCTGAATGGGTCGCTCTTCTATTCATCGGACGGCGGCTGGTTCACAGGCGACCTCACCCGCGACCTTCTGTTCCGCGCGATCTATGCCCGCTTCACCAACCCGCGCGCCGTCATCGAATTGACGCCTGTATCGTTGGCGGGCGGCATCACCGATCTCGACTTCCTCTATGAGAGCATCGCCCCCGAGGGCACGTCGATCGACTGGGAGATACAGCCGGAAGGACAGGCGGTATGGTCGCGGCTGGTCGGCGGCGAGGGTCAAAGCCTGCTCTACAACAAGCCCGCCCTGGTCAAGATACGCGCCGTGTTCAACGGCACGTCCGACGTGCAGCCGATGCTGAAGCTTACCAACAGCCGCCTGCGCGCAACACGGTCGAAATCCGGCTTCACCGGCGTCTCCGAAGAGATCACGCTGCCTGCCGCCGCCAACACGGTCACGGTGACCAGCTACCTCGGCTACTTCCATGCACCCGACCACACCGCCGCCATCAAGCTGGTGACCGGGGCCGGCGACGTGACCGCTTCGGTCGTTGAGGACAGGGTCGCCGAGATCGGGATCAGGCGAAAGGCGACGTTCAACCTGGGCGCGCCGATCACACAGTTCCGGATCAAGCATGTCGGCACGGCCGTCTCTGATCGCGACCTCTTCCAGATCAACGAGACCGTCTGGAATTCCTACTGATCCCCGGCGCCGGCCTTCTCGGCCGGAGCCTCAACCACCTTTGAAAAGGACTTCGAACCATGGCCAAAGCAACTTTCAAGAAGGGCGAGGACGGCCTCACGCCGATCACGGTGTCGGCATTGACCCCGGTCGGCATCACGCGCTTCATCCCCGGTCGGGTTTATCGCGTGGACGATCTCGTCCTCGATCAGCTCGGCAACAAGGCGCGGCCGGCCGATGAGTAATCCCAGTGGAGCGAAGGTCGATTACCAGGACTTCGACAACGACACTGCCGATTTTGTCACCAAGCTGAAGCGCGTCCTGGCGGACATCAATATCCGCATTGCGGCTGTCGAAAACATCAAGGGCATGGTCGACGAATTCGAGCGTCGCTATGGCGATGTGGCCCTCAACCGCATCGAGGCGGCGATCGCGCCCGTTCTGGCAACGATGCTTGCCGGCCTCGACGAAACCCGCGACGGGCTGGCAGCGCTCGACGAAGACTACCGCACGAACGGCATGCAGCGGGTCGATGACATCATCAATCCGCTGATCGCCGACGCCCAGGCCGCGCTTGCCCTGGCGACCGACCAGATGGCGGAGCTGGCAGAGTTTCTCGCACTCAAACAGTCCGTGGCCGAGAAGGGACAGATGAACGGCTATGCCGGCCTGGACGAGACCGGCAAGGTGCCCGCCGCGCAACTGCCAGCCGCTCTGTTCGGGGCTCTGAACTATCAGGGTGTCTGGAACGCCAGCACGAACAGCCCGGTGATCCCGGCCGCGAGTGCTGCGAACAAGGGTTATTTTTACAAGGTGTCTGTGGCCGGCACGACATCTATTTCCGGCATCAACGACTGGCAGGTCGGTGACTGGATAGCCTCAAATGGTGCGTCTTGGGATAAGATCGACAATACGGATCAGGTATTGTCGGTCGCGGGGTTGGTTGGGGCAATCACAGCCAGCGCGCTCAAGGTGGCTCTGGGAATAAGTTTTGCCGATGTTTCAGGCGTTGCCTCGGCCGCACAGGGGGTATTGGCAACAAACGCCATGCCGAAATCAGGCGGTGCTTTCACGGGCGCACCGCAATATGCCGCCGATCCTGCCAGCGCCAACGTGTTGGCCCGCAAAAGTTATGTAGACGATGGCTTAGCCACCAAGGCTGGCGTCTACACAGGCAGCACGCAGGATGAGACTGTGTTTCCTGTCGGTCATACAGTTTTTATTTCTGGAGGGTCGACCAAGGCCCGAAACGGTGTAGTGACCATTTATCCGGCGCTTTCCGGCAACAATGATCTCTATGCCCAATCCGGAACGACCGCTCTGTCTGGAACGTGGCGGGCTCGTGGCGTGATATCCGGTCCAAACCTTCTTGCACAAAGGACAGCCTGATATGGAACTTCATTCAATCTCATTCGTACAGGCAATGTCAGATGGTTCATTTCTCGTCACGACCGAGCTGACCGATAGCGATGAACTCCGCGATACCGTCGAATATGTCAGCCGCGAAAGCGATGCGTACGGCCTCGCCCCTGTCATTTGGGCGGCTGTCCAGCAGTGGATATCGGACGGAAAGACGGTAGAGCCATACAATCCGGTGCCTACTCTTACCGAATTCCAGAGTGCAATTCAGGCGCACGTTGATGCATCCGCAGTCTCCAAGCTCTACAACGATGGCAACGCGCTTGCTGGCTACGTCAACAGCACCGTGCCTCAATGGGCGGCGGAGGCACAGGCATTCGTCACTTGGCGTGACGTCGTGTGGGTTTATGCCTATGCCGAACTGGGCAAAGTGCAGAACGGCCAGCGCCAAGTGCCAGCCGTCGAAGCATTCATAGGTGAGCTTCCTGCGTTGGTTTGGCCGGAATAGACCGGATGGAGAAGCTAGACACCGTAATTTGAGTGCCGCTGGGTCTCGGCATAGAGCGACATTTCACGCTCTGGAGGCAGGGCTGCGCCCTCCCATGGCAGATGCGTCGCGGTGTATCGACCGGCTATTCTGACGGCTCTGGTTGATCTGTCTGGTATAAAAAACCGCCGATCAACCATGCAAAATGTAGTATCAACATTCGCGTCGAAAACTCGATCACCGCCAGCGGTAAAGCGTAGGGGATGCTGCCAAAACGGCTCCTCCCATTCCGAAACTGTGTAGTCGCGTCCGTTCAAAGGAAAAGTCTTCGCTGGGAATAGGTGACGACGTGACAGGTCGAGTGCAAAGCCAGCCTTGCCAATGGCATGACGATGCGTCAGGTCGCGCAATTCGATCAAAAAATCCGATGGAAGGTTAGGGTTGAAGGAAATATCCGGGTCAGTGACACAAAAATGGCGCGGTAAATCGTTCTGCGTGAGCATGGATGCACCTGGCCCAAGATTGTCATTTAACCGAACGACTTTGCGGCGACCGTCCTCTCTATCCAGCCAGGCCTGCATGTCAGGATTGGTCGACGCGTTGTCGATGAACCGAATGTCGCGAAAACCAACCCGCCAGAGTTGGTCCAGCATCATCGCGCTGTATGTCGGATTGTTGAAACACGGAACCAAGGCCGGCACGTCGCCCTGCTCCGAATAGCTCACGGCAGGTCGGAAATCTGGCAACAAATCATTGCGGATGAACAGCACATTGCATTGAAAATCGCCGTATTCGCGATCTCGGTGCACTGGCGTGAAGCCGGCAGGGATCAGCTTCTGGAAAACCTCGGAGGCACCGGACTGCCCCTCCCAAAACTTGTACCCTTCCACTTCCACGAGAATGATCTGCGTACGTTCAAGCGTCTTCGCCGCGCCATCTAAAACGAGCGATGCAGCACCTTCGACATCTACCCAGAGAGCGGCATCGCCTGTCGGCGCAGCCTCTGCCAGGAACCCATCGAGCGTGACCCCGGACACAACGTGGTGGTCATAGTCAGCATCTTCATTGCGGCGAAGCAGGGAACCTTTTCCGGTATCCTCACTCTCCCTGTGATCGCGTTTCAGAAGCCGGCCACGCTTGAGCACACGCGAAATTCGACGAGGAACATAGATGTCAACAGGGCCAAGTCTGCTCGTGACAGCCAGATTGTGCCATCCGATACCCATCGATACTGGTTTGTCGCCAAAGGCCGCATGTATCTTCGGATTTGCCTCGAAAGCATGCACGGCGGCGTTCGGTAATGCCATCTTGGCGCGTATCGCCGCATCGCCTTTGTTCGCGCCGATATCGCAGAAGACTGCCGGGGCGAGTTGCGAAACGGCGGCGAAGAACTGGTCTACCAGAGCAGCATTGCCGATATGGCCCTCGGGCATTGCTGGAACAGCGTCCAGAAAACTGTGTGTGCGTTGATCAAGGATTGACGGTATGCGCTTCCGATTAAGGCTGCGACGCCATTTCTCAATATGTCTGCGCATCGTGGCCTCCGAAATTGAGCGAGCCGGTATCGGCTAGCACACCACCCTTAATCCCGACAACCTGAAAGGGCTACGGCAGCGGTAGTGCCGCGCCTGCTTGTTGGCGGCGCGGGTGGAAGTTCTCCCTCATCATCGATCCGCTTCGAGGCCTTTTATCGCAACCACCGTCTGTAGCGCCCGATCTTGTCGGTTTTGGCTGATCGTGATACCTGATCGCCATTCAAGTAGAGTTGCGGTTACGGGGGCGAAACTGCCCCCTTAATTGTTTTTGCGGCAGGCTCTACGCCTCGAAGAGATCGGGACGCTTCAGTCCCTTCAGCGTTTCAAGAGGCCAGCCACATGCCCGAACTCACCTATCAGCACGGCACGCGCGTCAGCCGGGTTCCCGAAGGAACCGTCTCGTTCGAAGTGTTCGACCAGACGCCGGTGGCGATCCTCGGCACCGCACCCGATGCCGACGATGCACTGTTCCCGCTCGACACGCCGGTCGCCATCACCGGCGATCTGGCCCAGATCGAGGCGCTCGGTGTCACCGGCACCCTGAAGGACAGCGTGAACGCCCTGGTCACCGCATCGGGCGGCCGCTTCATTCCCAAGACCTGCATTGTCCGGGTCGAAGAAGGGGTGGATGCCGAGGCGACGATGGCCAACGCCGTAGGCTCGGCCGGCTCGATGACAGGCCTTCATGCCTTCAAGGGCGTTGGCAGTGAGCTTGGTTTCAAACCGAAAATCTACATGGCTCCCGGACTGACCGGGCAGCGGCCGGCTGGAGCCGCTAATCCTGTCGTCGCCGGGCTAGTGCCATTCCTTGAGCGTCAGCGCGCCCGCATGCTGGTCGGCATAGGCGGGGCTACGAAGGAGGAGGCCCTTACCTACCGCGATGATGTCAGCTCGCTGGCGGTCGACCTGATCGACCCGCGCGTGATGGTGTCGGGCAGCGACGGCTTGCCTGTCGCCCGGCCGGCCGAGCCGTTCATCGCCGGCCTCGGCTGCAAGATCATTCGCGACGGCGATCCCAACTCCAAGAAGCCGGCCGGCTTCTGGGTGTCCTGGTCGAATGCGATCATCGGCGGCATCGTCGGCACCGAGCGGCCGATCACCTTCGACTACACCGATCCCGATACCGAGAGCCATCTGCTCAACGAGAACCGGATCAACACCATCGTGCGCGACGGCGGCTATCGCTACTGGGGTGGCCTGTCCGCCTCGGCCGACGACGACTGGATGTTCTCGTCCGTGGTGCGCACGCGCTTCGCCATCGAGGAGATGGTGGCCAAGGATTTCGCGCCGATCATCGACGCGCCGATGAATGCGCCGGCTGTCGTCGAGGCCATCGTGTCCCTGGACGAGAAGCTTGGCGACCTGCGCATTGCCGGCGCGGTCATCAACGGCCGGGCCTTCTTCCTGCCCGCCGAAAACTCGAATGGCCAGCTTCGGCGCGGCCAGCTTCGCATCGAGTTCGATGCCGAAGAGACACCTCCGATCCATGGCCTGACCGTCGGTTCGCGCCGCAACAAGAAGTATTTCGACGTGCTTGTCGAGGACATCGTCCGCGATCTCGCGGCGCAGGCGTAAGGAGCAAAACCGTGAAGCAGACCGGCCGCTATTTTTCCGCCTTCATCGACGGCAAGGGCAAGTTTGCCGAAACCGCCACGGTGAAGGAACCCGACCTGAAGTGGGTCCGCGAAGGCTATGCCGGTGGCGGCATGGTCGGCGAAGTCGAGGTCGGCTTGATCCTCGAAGCCCTGAAGGGGGAACTGACGCTCTTCAATTACGACACCGACGCGATCAACATCTTCGGCGTGACGCCCGGCGTCCCGCAGGCCTTCCAGTTCCGCCGCGAACTGTTCGACACGCGCGAGCAAGGGTCGGAAAGCGTCGTCATCCACATGAAGGCGACGATGGACCTGGAGTTTCCGGAGTGGAACCGGAAGAACCTCGAAGGCGTCAAGCTGCCGCTCTTCATCCATACCTATCGCCGGTTCGTGAACGGCATCGAACAGTACCATGTTGATCCGGAGGGCATGATCTTCCGCGTCAACGGCAACGATGTGCTGGCCGAGGCCCGCCGCGCGATCGGGAGATAGCCGATGAAGACGATCACGCTCAAGCGCCCGATCATCATGCCGTCCGCGATTGCGGGCGGTGCCGAACAGCGGTGGGACGTGCTGTCGCTGCGCGAGATCGAGGCCGGCGACGTTTGCGACGCCGGCCGCGAGCTTCCCGATAATGCGAGCCAGTCGGAAATGCAGCTGCGTGTCGCTGCCAAATGCGCCGATCTGCCTTTTGTGGTGCTTCGCAAGCTCAAGCCGGTCGACATTGTCCAGATCGAGACGTGGTGGCGCGAAGAGTGGTCCAGCGTCGAAGCCAAGCCCGGAACAGAGACGGAAGAAAACCCTTCGAAGGCGGGCGGGACCAAGCCACAATCCTGACCGCCATGGAAGAGATCGCGTCGGCCTATTCGTTCAGCCGGCGCGACCTGATGGCGCTCCCCTTGTCCGAGCTGGCGTTCTGGTGGGTGACCGCCAGGGCGCGTTTGAAACAACGGCAATCCATCGTCGAGGCGGCTTTGAGGAGGTCTTGAAACCATGGCCGACATGAAAGCCAGCGTCACGCTGGAGCTGATCGAGAAGGGTTTCGAGAAGGCCGACAAGGCGGCGAAATCGCTCGACAAGCTTGCCAGGAGCGGGAAAAAAGCCGCCACCGCCCGCAAGGGAATAGACTGGGGCGGCGACCGATCCGCCCGCAGCGCCGAACGCGCAGCGCGGGCCGAAGACAGGCACGCACGATCTATCCACCGCTCCACCGAGGCCATGCGCCGGCAGAAGGTCGAGACGCTGGCGCTGGAGCGTCAGCAGCGCCGGCTTGAGCAGGCACAGCGGCGTGGATTGCTACGGGCCGAAAGAGGCTTTGGCACTCATGCCGCGGCGGGTATGGGCGCGGGTGCCATGATGTCGCGCGCCGGCATGAAGGCGGGTGCCGTGGGCCTGTCCTTCCTCGGTGGCATGGGTCTCGGCGTCGGCGCGGGTGCGGGCATGATCGCCGCCCAAACCGTCAAGGGTGCGGCGAGCGACGAATGGGAACGCGATCAGTTGCGCGTCCTGGGCGATATCTCCGACGCCCAGATGAAAATCCACAGCAAGACGCTGGACATGACGGCAACCAGGCGCGGCGTCGGCTCGCAAGGTGCCTTTGGCGTGTTCGGCGGTTTGATGGCTGGCGGCCTGTCGGACACGGACGCCGCCGCCATGACGGACAGCGTCGTCGTTTTCGCCAAAGCGACACAGGCCGCCACCGAAGACGCGGCGCGTTCGACGGTTGCACTACGCAACAACATGGGCATCACGGCCGACAAGATGATGACGGCCTATGACGCGATCGCACTTGGCGGCAAGGCCGGCCAGTTCGAAGTCCAGGATATGGCGAAGAGCCTGCCCTCGCTGCTCGCTAAGATGTCGAAGCTCGGCGAGATGGGCGAGACCGGTGTGCGCAACACCGTCGCCATGGCGCAGGCGATCCGCAAGACGGTCGGCACCTCCGACGAAGCCGCCACCAACTTCGAAAACATGCTCGACAAGTTCACGTCTACCGACTTCGTCGAGAATGCTGCGAAGATGGGCATCAACGTCAAGAAGACGATGACGGAGGCGAACAAAAAGGGGCTAAGCCCCGCCTTTGCCATCCTGCAGAAAATAGCCAAGGCGACAAAGGGCGACCCGTTCAAGATTGCCGAGTTGGTTCCGGATCGGCAAGCAGCTGCCGCCATCACCGCCGTGCTGCGCGACATGCCCTTCGTGCTGCAGCTGATCCGGGACATGGACAACTCCAGCGGCACGGTGATGAACGACTACGCGACGGCGACGGACAACGCCTCGGCGGCGTGGGACCGGTTCGCCTCCAATGTGAGCACCAAGGCGAAGGGCCTTGCCGAAGTCGTGTTGCCAGCGGTGACAGCGGCGATGAACGCCGCTTCCGAGGGGATGGAGGGTTTAGACGAGGTCGCCGAAGAAAAGCTGAAGGACGCCTCCCAGACCCGCAAGGATGGCTATGCATCCGGTCAGCGTCACCAGAAAGCGGTTCGCTTTTGGGCGGAAAAGACGTTCGGGCTTGAGCCGTCCGATCTCACCAAAGACCTTCACGATGCGGAATTTTACGACGCGGACAAAAAGGCCTTCGTCCAGAATGCGCGGCAAGCAGCTGCAGCGAAGGACGCCGCCGAACTCCAGTCGCGCATCAACTCGGTAATCCCGGCCGGCCGGGACTTCACCGCGCCGGCTGGTGGTGGCGCTGGTATCGACAAGGCGATGCAGGACAGCGGCCGCAGGGCGGAGGCGGCGGCCAAGAACACCGCTGGCGCCATCGAAAACATCCTTTCCAGCATGGATACCTATGCGGCCGGGTTGAAGGCCGGCAACCAGTTCGCGGCCGGCTTGAAGGCGTCCGCGCCGCAGGCCGCTGCCGCCGCCAATTCGGTAGCCGGCAGCGTCGCCGGGCACTTCCCTCAATCACCGGCCAAGGTCGGGCCGCTGCGCAAACTGCCCGACATGGGCCGCAAGATTTCGGCGCAGCTGGCGGGTGGCATGACCCATGACAGCCCGGCCCGCGCAGCCAGCCGGGTCGCGGCCGGCATCTTGAAGCAAAGCGGTAGTGCGGCAGCGGCTGGCCAGTCCAGCGCCGGAGGCAAGGGGTCCATCATGGTCAACCTCGGCGGCGTGTCGATCATCGGCGTTTCCGATCCGCAGGCGGCGGTCGACTATGCGGGCGACGCCATCCGCCGCAAGCTGGACGGCGTGCTTGGCGACGTGGGGTATGGCTGATGGGTCTTTTCCAGCTCGGCACCTTCACGTTCGAACTGCGTTCGCTCGCGCCTCATGTGCTGACCCGTGCCGACACATGGCGCTGGGAGGAAACGCCGCGCCTTTCAGGCGAAGCCGCCCTTCAGTTCCTCGGCCGAGGCACCGGCGAACTGACGCTGGAAGCGACCTTGTTTCCCGGCCGGCTCAAAGGCCATGACGATGCGACCGTCGAGACCATCCGAGCCGTTGCCAATGCCGGGCAGCCGCTCCCGCTTGTCCGTGGCGATTTCCGCATGATCGGCTGGTATTCGATCGTCTCGGTCGAGGAGGAACACACATACATGGACCGCGCCGGCCGGCCACGCCGTGCCGGCGTCATCCTGTCCCTGCTTCGCTTCGGCTCCGACGGTCCCGGCACCGGCGTCCTGGGCTACTTCCGGTGAGGCCATGAGGACGCGAACCACCAAACAAGGCGAAATGCTCGATGAGATCGCTGCCCAGGAATACCCCGGCCAGCCCGAGGCGCTCGTTGCTTTGCTGATGGCCAACGCCTGGGTGAGCCGTCACCCGCCCATGATGCCGGCCGGCCTCGTCATCGTGCTTCCCGAACTTGCCACTGTGAAGGAACCGCAGGCCATGTTGCGGCTGTTCGATTGATGGCGATTGACCCCGCCATCCTGCGGCGCGGCCGCACCGGCTACACGCCTGTCGTGTTCTGTTCGGTCGACGGCCGCAACATCACCGATCTGCTGCAGCCGCGCCTGATCGAGGCGACCGTGGACGACGGTGCCGGCTTCGAGAGCGATGGCCTGACCATCATCCTGGACAATGCCGGCGACATCATCGCTCGGCCCCGCAAGAAGGCCGTGGTGGTGTTCGGCGGCGGCTTCAAGGAAACAGGCGGCGCAATCCGTTTCGGTACCTACGAGGTCGAGGACGCCGAAAAGACCTTCCAGCGGCGCACCATGACGATCGTCGCGCGAGCGGCCAAGATCGGCGACACGATGAAGGAGCGCAAGAACCGCGCCTTCGACGGCAAGACAGTCGGCGAGATCATCGAGCAGATCGCCGCCGACAACGGGCTGCAGCCGGCCATCAGCGCCAAGGTTGCCGGGATTAAGGTGCCGTATCGCGCGCAGCTCGGCGAGAGCGACGCAAACCTGCTGTCGTGGCTCGGCCAGCGCTTCAACGCCGTCGCCTCGGCAAAGGACGGCCGGCTGGTGTTTTCGCGCAAGGGCGATGCCATGACCATGGGTGGCGCAGCCTTGCCACTGGTCACGGTCGGCCCCGACGATCTGGCCGACGAATGCGTATTTCGCGGCACCGCGCGAGCTGCCTACGGCAAGGTCCGCGCCTATTGGCACGACCAGGACGAGGCCGTGCGCAAGAAGGTGGAGGAAGGCGACGGCGATCTAGCCGCCGAGATTACCGAACCGTTCCAGGACGAGGACGAGGCCCGCGAGGCGGTAAAGGGCCGCAAGGAAGGCCTTGAGCGCGAGGAGGAAACCTTGTCGCTACAGCTATGGGGCCGTCCGGACGCACAGGCCGATGCCGAGCTGCAGCTGGACGGCTGCGACAAGGATGCGGACGGCTCCTGGTCGATCGAGACCGTCCAGCACAAGTTCTCCGGTACCAGTGCCTACACAACGTCGATCGAGGCGAAGCGCGGCGACAGCAGCGCCGGCAAATCCGGCAAGAAGAAGGGCAAGAATGGCAGCTCGGCCGCGCCCGACCTCGATGCCGAGCCGCCGCCGTGGGAGGTGCCGAAAGGCGGCTCCTGAAGCCGCAGTAGGGACGGCCACGTCAATTCGTGGCGGCGGGACAGACGCCAATCCAAACCCGCCCGACAGCACCTAACGATAACCGTCGCATCCGCCCTTTCGGGCGTTGCCGTGCTACCGATTATCGGAAAACAAATGATGAAGATGAACGAACTCTCCCCTGTCCAGCCAATCTCGCCGGCAGCGGGTTATATCGGCGGCAAGCGCAAGCTGGCGGCGACCTTGTGCGAGCGAATAGCGGCCATGCCTCACCGCACCTATTGCGAGGCTTTCGTGGGCATGGGCGGGGTATTCTTTCGGCGGCAGTCGAAGCCCTCGGCCGAGGTCATCAACGACCGCAGCGGCGATGTCGCCAACTTCTTCCGCATCTTGCAGCGCCACTACCCGCAATTCATGGACACGCTGCGCTTCCAGATATCCGGCCGCCGTGAGTTTGAGCGCCTGAAGGCGTCCGACCCGGCCACGCTGACCGATCTGGAGCGTGCCGGCCGCTTCCTGTACCTCCAGAAGTTGGCCTTCGGCGGCAAGGTCGCCGGGCGCAACTTCGGGGTCGATCCTCGCTCGGCGGCCGGCTTCAACCTCACCCGTCTCGCTCCGTTGCTCGACGACATCCATGATCGCCTTGCCGGCGTGACCATCGAGAACCTGGACTGGCTGGCCTTCATCGATCGCTACGACCGACCGGAGACGCTGTTCTACCTCGATCCGCCGTACTGGGGCAGCGAGGGCGACTATGGGAAAGAGCTGTTCGGACGGGACCAGTTCGCCGCCATGGCCGACCGCCTCGGCCGGCTGAAGGGCAGCTTCATCCTGTCGATCAACAATGTGGAGCCGATCCGGAAACTGTTCGGCCGGTTCGCGATGGAGGAGGTGGAACTGACCTATACGATCAGCGGGCCACCCACGGCGGCGAAGGAGCTGATCATCAGTTCGGCAGGCTCACGCCTCAACCGGGCTTCGAAGAGGCTTTGAAAGTGATTCGAGGGATGAAGAAGGAAAAGCGCGTTGCTGACAGAACCGCTGCAAAAACTGCCAGATCGCGCGCGCCGCTACAGCGCGCGTCAAGATTAATTTGGCTGCTCATGTTTTTATTGGTAATGGTGGGCCCGGAGGGACTCGAACCCCCAACCAAGCGGTTATGAGCCGCCGGCTCTAACCATTGAGCTACAGGCCCCACGCAGGCTGCTTAGTGTTTTTCTCGCGCCCACACAAGGCTTTGACGGCACTCTGGCGCCGGCCGCCAAAATCAGTCCATATTCACGCAATATGTCCCGCCGACAGGGACGCACTTCATTGGAGCATTTGATGACGAGATTTTATTTCCCACTAGCCTTGGCGGCGGCGTTTGCCCTGCCGGCGATAGCGCAGGCGGCCGACGTTCCAACACCACCCCGCATCATCGTCAGCGGCGAGGGCGAGGCAACCGCTGTGCCCGACCTCGCCATGCTGACCCTGTCGGTCATGCGTGAGGCCAAGACCGCTCGCGTTGCCCTTGATGCCAACAACGATGCAATGGCCGCGGTCATTGCGGCGATGAAGGCGGCAGGCATCGAAGAGCGCGATCTGCAAACGGCCGGCATCCAGATTAGCCCGCGCTACAATTACACCAACAAGCCGGACGGCAGCCAACAGGCCGAACTGGTGGCCTACCAGGTCACCAACACGCTGTCGGTACGGGTGCGCGACATCGACAAGACCGGCGATATTCTCGACAAGGCGGTGACACTCGGCGTCAACGAGGGCGGCGGTATTTCCTTCACCAATGCCGATCCGGCAACGGTGATCACTAAGGCGCGCAAGAAGGCGGTTGCCGATGCCGTCGCCAAGGCCAAAACGCTGGCGGAAGCCGCCGGCGTGTCGGTTGGCAAGGTGGTGGAGATCAGCGAGCAGAGCTACGCCCCCCAGCCCATGCCGATGAGCGCCAAGTCCTTCGACGCCGCCAGGGCGTCCGTCCCCGTCCAGGCTGGGGAAAATTCCTACAGGGTCCAGGTCAACGTCACCTTCGAGATCAAGTGACCATCATCTTGAGCGAGAAAAGCCCCGCAAGCATGCGCGTGCGAGGCTTTTTCAATGAATGGACCGGCCGTCCCGGCTATCGCCGCGCGTCTCAGCGATAGGCGATCGGGCAACCGGCGCGGTTGGCGAACACCACCACCTGACGATGATTGAACTTGCGGCCCGCCACTTTCACTGTGCGGCGGCTTGTATCGACGACGCGCGCGCGGCGCAGGCCCATGCGCTCGGCCTTGTTCAGCGCAGTCCGTGCCGAGCAGCCGCGGTCCCTGCGCCAATCGTGACGATCCGGGCGCCAATCGTGACGGCCATAACGATCGCCGACATGAACGCCGAGGCCGGAACCGCCGCCGTTGAAGTTGAGATAGATGCCGTCCGCCTGAGCCGTGGCGGGAATGGCGGCAAGGCCACCGAGGCCGATAAGGGCGGAAAGCACTGCGGTCTTGATCATCTTGAGCATTGTCGTTCTCCTGCTGCGGTTCGTTTGGCTTGGCTTGTCTCAGTCGCTCGCCAATCCATGCCGCAACATTAGAATTCCGATGCTGAACCGATCGGGAACCGCGCATTCATGTTCGGTTCATTTGCCGTCCACCGCCGGAAAGCCACTTGACCGACGACGCAAGACAGGGCGCGGTTTCACCACAACCAATTGATTTATAAAATATTTCTGACAAGCGAGGAAGGAACGGCCGAGCCCACGCTCAAGGTTCCTCGTCGAGCACGTAGTCGAAATAGTCTTCCGGTTCGGCAAGGTCGCTCTCGCTGGCCCGCACCCGCCCGCGAATCGAAATGCCGGCCTCGTGCACCGTCTCGGGGCTGCCCGAAACCAGCCTGTGCCACCAGTAAAGATCGTGCCCCTCGGCAACCAGCCGATAGGCGCAGGTGCTGGGCAGCCAGCTTATGGTGCGGACGTTTTGCGGGGTCAGGCCGACGCAGTCCGGCACCTTGGCCAGCCGGTTGGCGTAGTCCGAACAGCGGCAGGTGCCAGCATCGAACAGCCGGCAGGCAACACTTGTCCAGTGGATTTCGCCCGTATCATCGTCCTCCAGCTTGGACAGGCAGCACTTGCCGCAGCCATCGCACAGCGATTCCCACTCGTGCGGGCTCATCTCCTCCAGCGTTTTGGTCTTCCAGAACGGTTCTTTCATGAAGCTGCATGTGGCTTGCGCGGGGGGCAAGGTCAAGCGAGGGTAGAAAAAGACACGATCTCGCCATTGTTTAGACGGCCATTCGCCTTGCATCTGGTCTATCGCCCCTATTGTCGGAACCAAATGCGGGACGGCAAGTTTCGGCAGTAACGGGACTTTACAAGGAGAGTGAACGCATGAAACGCCAACCCAGGATTCTGGCCGGCACCGCACTCGGCCTGCTCATGGCATCGACGCCATTGGCCGCCTTCCCGCTTTTGGACGGCACCAGCCTTTCGCCGCGCGCTTCGAATGGACCTCTCATGCTTGCGCAAGCCGAATGCGCCGAGGGCGAATCCGCCGAAGCCTGCGCCGCGCGTCAGCAACAAGCTCCAGCGGAACAGCCGGCACCTGAACCCGAGGCGGCGCCGGCCGAGCCTGCACCTGAGCCGCAACCCGAACCAGCGCCCGAGCCCCAGGCCGAGCCAGCGTCAGAACCTCAGGCCGAGCAGGCAGCGCCGGAGCCGCCGCCCGCGGTTGAGCCCGAGCAGCAGCAGGCGCCAGCGGCAGAGCCTGAACCCGCTCCACAACCTGAACCTGCGCCGGAACCTGAAGCGGCACCACAGCCTGAACCGGAACAGCCGGCTCCCGCACCCGAACCAGCACCGGTTCCTGAGCCGGAACAACCTGCTCAAGAGCAGGCCCCTCAGGCGGAGCAACCGGCACAAGAAGCGCCTGCCCCCGAGCAGACGGCTCCCGAGGCAGAACCGGGACAGCAGCAGCAGGCGCCAGCCGCAGAGCCCGAAGCGGCTCCGCAGCCTGAACAGCCCGCAGCCGAACCCGAACAATCCGCGCCGCCCCCGGAGTCCGGGGCGGCACCAACACCGGAACCGGCTCCATCCGAGCAGCCGGCCTCGCCGGCAGAGCAACCCGCCCCCGCCCCGCAAGGTGAGCCGGCGCCTGCCGAGCAGCAGCCGGCCACCGGTGAACAACCGGCGACTGGTGAACAGCCTGCACAGGGCGAAGCAGCGCCAGTTGATCCCAATGCCGCACCTATACTGGATAGCCAGAAGGAAGCGCCGGCTCCCGCCCAGGATGGCGGTGCCGCCGGAGGCGGACAGGCCGCTCCTGCCGAGGGCGGCCAGGCAGCGCCGGCAGATGGCGGTCAGGCTGCGGCTCCGCAACCTGCTCCGGTCGATCCCGGCCCGCCGCCAGCGGACGACCGGGCGGCCCAGCAGGCGATCACGCCTGAAACGATCGTTCCGGTGGCGCAGGAAAAAGGTACGCGCCGTGAACGGGCGCCCGACATCCGGCAGCAGGAACGCCCGCAAGGCGTCGATGTGCTGCGTGAAATCGGCGACCGTGTCATCATCCAGTTCAACAACCAGACCTATGTTGAAAGCGATGATCGGCCGCGGATGCGGCGAGATGCGCGCGACGTCTATTATGAAGACCTGCCGCGGGGTCGCACCCGCGAAACGGTGGTGCGCCGGGACGGAACCCAGATCGTCACCATCCGCAACCGGAACGGCGACATCATCCGCCGTTCGCGCATCATGCCGGATAATCGCGAATATGTGCTGAACTACGTCGACGAGCGCTATTACGACGACGTTAGGGAGTGGCGCGATCCGGGCGACGACCTCCCGCCCATGCGTCTCACCATTCCGCGCGAGAACTACATCCTTGAATCGCGCATAGTGGAAGACCCAGACCTCTACTATGAGTTCCTCGAACAGCCGCCCGTGGAACGCGTGCAACGCCTCTACTCGGTCGACGAGGTCAAGCGCTCGGCCCGCGTGCGCGACATTGCCCGGCGCATCGATCTCGACACGCTGAACTTCGAGTTCGGTTCCGCCTCCATCGGCGACGCCGAAGTCGAGAAACTACAAGGCGTCGCCGACGCAATGGAGAAGCTTCTGGAAAAGAACCCGGGAGAAACCTTCCTCATCGAAGGCCATACCGATGCCGTCGGCTCGAACGAAGCCAATCTCGCTTTGTCCGACCGCCGCGCTGAATCGGTGGCCGAAGCCCTGACCGGCGCCTTCGGAGTGCCGCCCGAAAACCTGACCACACAGGGTTATGGCGAGCAGTACCTGAAGATCAAGTCGCAAAAGCCCGAGCGGGAAAACCGCCGCGTGACCATCCGGCGCATCACCCCGCTGGTGGCTCCGGTCGCCAGCGCCAACTGACACCAAAAGCGCCGCGATTCGCACCAACTCTTGAATCGCGGCGCAGCTACCCCAGATTCTCTATGGGGTTCCCTGCCCCGTCCCGCTCCCAGCGGGACACGAGGCCCCGCCGCGACCCCCTCCCGGCGGGGTCTCACGTTTTTCGGGCCGGCATCGCGTGCAAGCAAGGATTTGGAGCAACGGCTACCGAAGAGCAGCCGGCGGGCTGCGTTCCCTCATCGGCTCATGAACGTCGCAATTGCGATCAGGACAATCTGGTTACCTTGGTGTCGGTGCGTTCGAACACCTCGTCGGGGACAAAAAAATCGCCGGCCAGCGGCCCTTTGGCGCCCGGCGCATAATGCGAGAAATCCTTGACGCCTTCGGCGCGCAGCACCTCTTCGTCGATGTAGAAATTGCCCGTAGCCTCGCGCGAAGGCCGGTTGAAAATAGCGTACGCCGCATCCGCCATGATTTCCGGCGAGCGGCTCATCGCGGCTACCGTGGCCCCGCCGAGAAGGTTGCGCACCGCCGCCGTGTCGATGGTCGTGATCGGCCACAACGAGTTGACCGCGATGCCGGCTGAAGCGAACTCGGCGCTCATGCCAAGCGTGCACAGCGACATGCCGAACTTGGCCATGGTGTAGGCGACATGGTTCTTGAACCACTTGGCCTTCATGTCCAGCGGCGGCGCCAGATTCAAAATGTGAGGGTTTTGAGCCAACTTCAGGTGAGGAATGCACGTTTTCGACACGAGGAACGTGCCGCGGGCGTTGATCTGGTGCATCAGGTCGTAGCGCTTCATGTCGGTTTCCAGCGTTCCGGTAAGCTGGATGGCGCTGGCATTGTTGACGCAGATATCGATGCCGCCGAACCTTTCCACGGTCTTGGCAACAGCCTCAGCCACCTGCTCTTCCTCGCGGATGTCGCACAGCACCGGCAGCCCCTTGCCGCCGGCCTGTTCGATCTCCTCGACCGCCGTATAGATGGTGCCCGGCAGCTTCGGATGCGGCTCGGCCGTCTTGGCAGCGATGGTCACATTCGCCCCGTCGCGCGCCGCGCGCAGCGCAATCGCCAGTCCGATGCCGCGCGATCCGCCGGAGATGAACAGCGTCTTTCCCTTGAGCGACATGTCTCGGTCTCCAATCTGTGCTGGCCGATCCTTGCCCGCTCAGCCGTTGCCGCGCAAGGCCGCAGCGGCCTTTGAGGCGATTACGCAGCGTCGCCCTTCGCCGAGCAGGCAGGAACCGGGACAAGTCCGTTTCGCCCGGAATCGCGCGGACAAAAGCTGGCCTTACCCGAAGATGCGGTCGCCCTGCTCGTTGATCAGTTGCACGCCCTTGCGGATCGTGACCTCCACCGCATCGTCAAGACCCGGAAAGCGATCGGCGCGAATGAAGCGATGTTCCTTCGTCTCGCCATCCACCACCTTGGTGATGACGCCACAGGTCTGGTATTGACCTTCCGCCTTGAACGGCGTGGCGCTAATCGTGTAGCCATTGTGCTCGACCTGTTTGACGGGCCCAGCCGCAGCGGACGCTTCGTCCGACCCGCCGCCGCCAAACAGCTTTTTCCAAAATGACATCAACCGGCCTCCCGTCTTCGACTGTGCCCTCTATAGACCCGACCTGCCCACAATCTCAAAGGCAAATGTCAGCCGGCAGTCTCATGCGCAACCGCCTTCGCTACGGCTGGCCGTTCCAGCATGCGCTTGCGATGATCCATGACACGCGGCAGGCGCGCAGGGTCGACGCCATCGCCTTCGATCCATTGCGCGATGGTAAACAGATAGGGGTCGGCGATCGTATAGGTGTCGCCCATCACCCATGGCCCGCGCAGCATCTGGCGCTCGACGAGATCGAAGCAGGCACCGACCGATTGCGGCACCTTGCGCCGCATCGCCTCGAGTGCCGCCTCGTCGTCCGCCCAGCGGCTTCCGCGCACCTTGTGTGCGTGAGCAACGTGCACTGTCGAACACAGATAGCTGTTGAAAGCCTGGATCTCGGCAAAGGCGAAGGCATCGTCAAGCGGCGCCAGCCTTGCCTGCGGATGCGTCTGGGCGACGAAGGCAAGTATCGCCGGCGTTTCCGTCAGGACCCCGCGCTCGCTCGACAGCGCCGGCACCCGGCCTTTCGGGTTCAAGGCCAGATACTCGGCCGATTGCTGTTCGGTCTTGGAAAAATCGAGGCGTTTCAGCCGGTAGTCGGCACCGGCCTCCTCCAGCGCGATATGGGATGCGAGGGCACATGTGCGCGGTGCATAAAAAAGGGTGAGCATGACGATCCTGCAAGTTGAAGCTTCACGTCATGCTGGCGCTTGAAGGTTCAAATTGCAATGTGCCTGCAGCGCTGTCCGGTGCGGACAGAGGTTCTCCGGCGAGGATCGCCCAATACTCCGATTGTTGTTGAACCGCGATGCTTTGCGCCCGGCTGGCGAGGCCCTGTCGTGGCGGAAACTTCGGCAAATAGGGCGGCGCCGCGAAACCGCGCCGCGCCGCCCATTGCCTCAGCCGAGCGAGCCGACCACCGCGCGATAGGCGTTTTCGGGAAAGGCCTTCAGCGTGCGCGAACGAATGTTTCCGGCAGCGCCGATCTGCAGCGCAAAACGTGCAGCCACAGCGTCGTCTGGCGCCTCGCACACCGCCACCATGTCGTACTCGCCCATGGTCATGTAGAATTCCTTGAAAGAGCCGCCCATGTCGGCAAGAGCCTTCCTGGCGACATCAAGCCGCTTGGGCGATTCACGCACCGTCTTGATGCCTTGGTCCGTCCAGTTGAGAAGCAGGATGTAAGTGGTCATGGTTCACCTCCCTCCGGTGCCGCGCACCGTGCGGGCAGCGCACGTCCCGGCGCCGGCTATTCCACCCCCCGCCGCAATTATGAACCTCGGCAGGCCAGGGCGCCAGAGCCCCCGATGCAGTCGAGCATCCCTTTGGTGGACCCTGCACCAATCGCCGCACAGATCGCCCAAGATGCAAAAAGCCCGGCGAGAAGCCGGGCTTTTCATTCGTTTCGTTGGCGGCAATCAGCTGTCGAGGAAGCTTCTGAGCTTGCGCGAGCGGCTTGGATGCTTGAGCTTGCGCAGTGCCTTGGCCTCGATCTGGCGGATACGCTCGCGCGTCACCGAAAACTGCTGGCCGACTTCTTCCAGCGTATGGTCGGTGTTCATGCCGATGCCGAAGCGCATGCGCAGCACGCGCTCCTCGCGCGGCGTCAGCGAGGCCAGAACGCGCGTTGTCGTCTCGCGCAGATTGGCCTGGATCGCCGCGTCGATCGGCAGGATCGCCATCTTGTCCTCGATGAAGTCGCCGAGATGCGAATCTTCCTCGTCGCCGACCGGCGTTTCGAGCGAGATCGGCTCCTTGGCGATCTTCAGCACCTTGCGCACTTTTTCGAGCGGCATGGCGAGCTTTTCCGCCAATTCCTCAGGCGTCGGCTCGCGGCCGATCTCATGCAGCATCTGGCGCGAGGTGCGCACGATCTTGTTGATCGTTTCGATCATATGCACCGGGATACGGATGGTGCGGGCCTGGTCGGCGATCGAACGGGTGATCGCCTGCCGGATCCACCATGTAGCGTATGTCGAGAACTTGTAGCCGCGGCGATACTCGAACTTGTCCACCGCCTTCATCAGGCCGATATTGCCTTCCTGGATCAGGTCGAGGAACTGCAGACCGCGGTTGGTGTATTTCTTGGCGATGGAGATGACGAGGCGCAGATTGGCCTCCACCATTTCCTTCTTGGCGATCGCCGCCTCGCGCTCGCCCTTCTGCACCTGATTGACGATCTTGCGGAATTCCAGGATCGAGATCGCCGTTTCGGTGGCAAGGTTCTGGATCTCGGAACGCAGGTCCCTGATCGTATCCTTCTCGTTCTTGGTGAATTCCTTCCAGCCGCGCGAAGTCAGGTTGGCGATGGAGCGCGTCCAGTTGGGATCGAGTTCCGAGCCCTGGTATTCGCGCAGAAATTCCTCGCGGCGCACGCCATAGCTTTCAGCCAGGCGCAGCAGCTTGCCCTCGTTCTGCACCAGCCGCTTGTTGATGTCGTAGAGCTGCTCGACCAGCGATTCAATACGCGCTTGATTGAGCGACAGCGACTTCACCGCCTTGATGAGCTGGTCCTTCAGCTCCTTCAGGCGGCGGTCCTGGCTGGGTGACAGCGTGCCGGCGGCAGCAAGGCGGTTTTCCACCTGCTGGTCCTGCAGCTTGCGCAGCTTCTTGTAGGTGTCGGCAATGACGTCGAGCGTCTCCATCACCTGCGGGCGAAGCTCGGCCTCCATGGCCGCCAGCGAAAGATTCGCTTCGTCGTCTTCTTCCTCGTCTTCTTCCAGACCGCGCGTGTCGGCACCGACATTGGTGATGTCGTCTTCTTCATCGCGCGAACCGCGGCGCGGCTTCTCGTCGGTCTTGGGCTTGGCTTCCTCTTCCACGCGCTCGACGATCGGAGCCTGCTTGGCCTCGGGGCCGGCATAGGTCGCTTCGAGGTCGATGATCTCGCGCAGCAGGATCTTGGCTTCGTTGAGTTCGTCGCGCCAGATGATGATGGCCTGGAAGGTCAGGGGGCTTTCGCACAAGCCCGCGATCATCGTCTCGCGGCCGGCCTCGATGCGCTTGGCGATGGCGATTTCGCCTTCGCGCGACAGAAGCTCCACCGAGCCCATCTCGCGCAGATACATGCGCACCGGGTCGTCGGTTCGGTCGGTTGGTTCCTTCTTGGCAACGGCCGCGACGGCGGTGCCGGTTTGTTCCGCCAGTTCGTTGGCGTCCTCTTCGGCGTCGCCATGGCTTTCGCCTTCCGGTTCCTCGCCCTGCTCGTCGTCTTCCACGACGTTGATGCCCATGTCGGAAAGCATCGCCATGGTGTCTTCGATCTGCTCGGAGGTCACTTCCTCGGAAGGCAGCACCGCGTTCAACTCGTCCATGGTCACATAGCCGCGCTTCTTCGCGACCTTGATCATCTTCTTGACAGCATCGTCGGAAAGGTCGAGCAATGGGCCATCGGTTGTGCCCTCGCGCTCGGTCTCGACCTCTTCCTTTTCCTTTGTCGCCATTCTTCTTATGTCTCCAAGCGGCTTTACTGGTAAGCCGGGCAAGCTTTTGAACCGGGTAATGTCATGAGCGAACGATGCGCTCCACCCTCACAGTTGCCGCATGTCTCGTTAAGTCCGGATTAACCCTGATATCTGAGGTCGGTTTTTCATCCGTCCAGTGACCGGTACCCTTGCATCTGCGCTTTTTCGTCGATGCCGTTGGGCTAAAGTTTTCGAATCGACCTGATTCCGCCAATCTCTCGCAAGGTCAAGGCCTGTCGCATGATTCGCGCCAAAAAAGCGAATCAAATGCCTGTAAACGCTTCGCCGAGGCTAAACACGCCCAACTCGACCCGACGAAACGCCGAATCCTTCAATCAGCGCCTCAGTTGCCTGCACGTCCCTGAATTGCGCCTGGATTTCGATCAGGCGCCGATAATTTTCATCAGTGGGATCGGTAGCCAGCGCAGTTTCGGCCTGTTTCAGTTCCTTATGTAGAGTGCGCGCGCTGCGGTGCAAGTGTAGCGCCTGGTTGAAAGCGTCGCGCGCATCCTCCAGTGCCGCGCTTTCCAGCGCCGGCCACTGCCGTGTGCGCCTGATCAGCGTCACCGCGCGCTCCCATATTTCGTGGCAGCCAGAGCGACCGATCGCCTCCACGACCGCGCCGCGCTCGTTGGCAAGATCGTGCGCCAGCGCATCGAGCAGGGCTGCATGAAGCTTCCTCAAGTCGCTGTTGGCGAGATCGAGAAACTCAATATGCTCGAAATTCTCGTCGATCAGGGCCGGGTGGTTGACCAGCGCCACCATGATCGTCGCCTCGCGCACCGACATCACTTCGCCGCCGCGCTTGAGCAGGGCAGATCGTCCGAGGCTTTCGCTGATGGCGCTGCGCCCGCCGCCGCCGCCCCGCGACCATTGGCCTCCGCCTTGCGCACCATATCCGCCCTGCCCGCGACGCTCGCCGGGCCGCGACGGGCGATTGCGCTGCGTGCCGAAGAAGCTCTGCACCCTGTCGCGCATTTCCTGGTTGTAATGAAAGCGCACGCTCTCGTCCTGGATGCGGTTGGTCAGTTCTCGCAGCGTCTTTTCCAGTTCAGCCCGCCGTTCGGGCGTCTCAAACACCCCGCCGGCCGTCTCGCGCATCCAGATCAGATCGGCCAGCGGCCGCGCTTCCGAAAGCACGGCGCGGAATGCATCGGGCCCGTCGCTCTTGACCAGGTCGTCGGGGTCCTTGCCTTCCGGCAGCAGCGCAAAGCGCGCCGTTCGGCCGGGCTGGATCATCGGCAGCACCATATCGGCCACGCGCCATGCCGCCTTCAGCCCTGCGCCGTCTCCGTCGAAGCACAGCACCGGCTCGCCGCTCATGCGCCACAAGAGTTCGAACTGGTTTTCAGTCAGCGCGGTCCCGAGCGGCGCCACGACATTCTCGAATCCGGCTTGCGCCAGTGCGATCACGTCCATGTAGCCTTCGACCGCAACCACCGAGCCGCCGCCATTTGGGCCGGCCTTGCCCAGCGCCTTGCGGGCGCGGGCGAAATTGTAAAGCACGTTGCCCTTGTGGAAGAGTTCGGTTTCCGGCGAATTCAGATACTTGGCCGAAACATCCGGCGACAGCGCCCGCCCGCCAAAGGCGATGATCCTGCCCCTCGAATCCGGGATCGGAAACATGATGCGGTCGCGGAAGCGGTCGTAGGAGAGCGGAATATCCTCGCCGAACACCACCAGCCCGCAGGCCTCGATCTCCTCCTTGCCGACGCCATTGGCGGCAAGGTGCTCCTTCAGCGCGTTGCGGCTGTCCGGCGCATAGCCGAGCCGGAACGATTGCTGCGTGGCCGGCGTCAGGCCGCGGTCGCGCAGATAGGCGCGGGCCTTCGCGCCCTCGCTGCCATGCAGCCGTTCCTGAAAGAAGCTGGTCGCCATTTCCATGACGTCGGTCAGGCTGGCGCGCTGCTTTTCACGCGCCTCGGCAACCTCGTCGCGCGCCGGCATCGGCACGCCGGCCAGATCGGCAATGCGCTCGACCGCCTCTGGAAAGCTCAGGCCGTCGAGTTCGGTGAGAAAACGGAAATGATCGCCGGAAACACCGCAGCCGAAGCAGTGATAGCGTCCCTTCTTGTCCTCGCAGTGGAATGACGGTGACTTCTCGCCATGGAAGGGGCAGCAGGCCCAGTAATCGCCGCGCGGCGCGTTGGTCTTCTTGCGATCCCACGCCACGCGTGCGCCGATGACCGATGAAATCGGCACACGGTCACGGATCTCGTCGAGGAATGAGGGCGGAAAACGCATCGGGCATTGGCTCGTTTCCCTTCATATAGCCACCCTCGCCGGCCAAGACGACTCCTGATCCTGCCCATACCCGCTGTTCACAGGCCCAAAATGGAAAGGGCGACCCTGGGGCCGCCCCTTCCGTCCGGATCGGGTCGGCTACCGTCCTGCGATCAGGCCGGCGATGATCCCCGACGCAATTCCGACCAGCATGTAGTCGTTGCCGACCCTGATCCATTGCTGGCCGCGGGCCGGGCGATGCAGGCCGTAGCGGTGATAGTCGCGCACCGGCGGGTGGCGGCGCCATTCGCCGTAGCGCTCGCCGCGCTTCCACTGGTGACGCTTCGCCACCTTCTGCTTCTTGATGACGGTCCGCTTTTCGACCTTGCGATTGTCATACCGATGAACTGGCTTCTTCCAGTCGACTTGCGTGGTGTTGCCTTGCGGCTGGGCAGGCAGATTCATGGGCACTGCCTGACCTTGCAACGCCGTTGCGGCCAACATGGAAAAAGCAAGGGCGGAAATGACGAGGCGTTTCATGGCAGGCACTCCTTGGTTGAAGACACCGCCACAACTAGAGGTCGCTCCATGAACCGAAACTGAACAGGAGCATTACAAATCCGTAATGGAATCCTATATTTAGCTTACGAAGCTGAACCCACGCCGAAACTTTCGACACCAAGCCGCCAGTTTCAACGGCCTCAGGCTCACGACGAAAGCGACCCTGCCTCGACACGGCCACGTCGGTCGTGCAGACACGCGCGGACGATGGACAAATTTTATTACCCGGCTAATATTGTAAACGGAGCCATGACACCTGCAATGCATCTGATTCGCGTCCTTTCCTGCCCCACGCTCGCGGCCCTTTCGCCGCGGCGCCCGACGCCTGTGCGCGTGCCCCCGGCAGCGCCGCTCGCCAATAGGGAACAAGCAACCAGGGGCCAAGCCAACAGGGGTCAGGCCAGCAGGGGCCAAGCCAGCAAGGATCAGGCATGAGCGGCTCCGTCGTCCTCATCCATCTGGCCGGCGCCGTCGCGCTGATGCTGTTCGCCACCCGGCTGGTCAAGACCGGCGTCGAGCGTGCCTATGGCGATGTACTGCGCCACAAACTGCGCGCCACCATGCGCAATCCCATCATGGCGGTCCTCGCCGGAACCGGCCTTGCCATTGCCCTGCAAAGCTCGACCGCCGTTACCTTGCTGGTCGGTTCCTTCGCCGGCGCCGGCATCGTCTCCGGCCTTGCCGGGCAACTGGCGGTGCGCGGCGCCGAGATCGGCTCGGCGCTGGTCGCCAAGCTCCTGACCTACGACCTGACCTTGCTGGTGCCGCTCTGCCTCATCACCGGCACCTTCATGTTCATGGCGACGGAACGGCGCGACTGGCGCCAGATCGGCCGCATCCTCGTCGGCATCGGCCTGCTCATCCTGTCGCTGGAGATGATCGGCCAGGCTTCGGAGCCGCTTCGCGAAAGCGAACTGATGCCGATCGTCATCAACTACTTCTCCAGCGATTCGGTCACCGCCTATCTGCTCGCCGCGCTGATCACCTGGCTGTTCCAGTCGTCCATCGCCTCCGTCCTGTTGATGGCGACGCTGGCCGGGCGCGGGCTGATCACGCCGGAACTCGGCCTCGTGCTGGTGCTGGGCGTCAACCTCGGTTCCTCGGTCATCGCGCCGATGCTCACCCGCAACGCCGAACCCGGCGTGCGCGTCGTGCCGGTCGGCAATCTGTTGATGCGCGGTGTCGGCTCGGTCATCATGTTGATCGTGATCATGAACTTCCGGCCTGACGTCGCCTTTCTCGGCCAGACCGCATCGGACCAGATCGTCAACGCCCATATTCTGTTCAACGTCATCATCCTGCTCGCCGGCCTGCCGCTGGCCGGCCTCGTCTACCGCGCCTCAAAAAAGATCGTGGCGCTCGGCGCCAAGCCGGAATCGGCCGACGCCTTGCAGGTCGCCGAGCTTTCGGCGCTGAACGAATCGGCACTGTCGAGCCCCAACCAGGCGCTGGCCAACGCCACGCGTGAAGTGGTGCGCGTGTGCGAAACGGTCGAGATCATGCTGAAGCGCATCATCGAGCTTTACGAAAGCGCCGACGCCGACAAGATCGAAGCGCTCGCCGCCCTCGACGACCGCGTTGACAGCCGCCATGCCGCCATCAAGATCTATCTCGCCAAGGTGACGAAGAACCCGCTGACCGAAGACCAGGCGTTGCGCTGCCAGGAACTTATCGGCGCCTGCGTCAAGCTGGAGCAGGTAGGCGACATCATCGTGCGCAACATGCTGGTTCATGTGCAAAAGAAGCTGGACCAGGGCCTGGAATTCACACCGGAGGGCTGGCAGGAACTGTGCGCCTTCCACGCCTCCGTGCTCGCCAACGCCCGCCTCGCCTTCAACGTGCTGGTATCGCGCGATTCCGAAACGGCGCGCCAGCTCGTGCTCGAAAAGGACCTCCTGCGCGACCGCGAGAAGGAAACCAGCCAGAAGCACTTCCTGCGCCTGCGCGACGGAACGCCGAATTCGATCGAAACCAGTTCGATCCACCTCGACACCATCCGCGACCTGAAACAGGTCAACTCGCTGCTCGCCTCCATGGCCTATCCGGTGCTGGAGGAACAGGGTCTGCTTTCCGGTTCGCGGCTGAAGGCCGGCTGAGTTCCGCCCAAGAAATCTGATCGTGCGTGAAGAATTTTCGGATTGCCCGCCAGGGTCAACCATGCTTTGAGGCTGTTCCTTGAGCAATTCCGGGAAACGCGGGAACCGGTTTCCCGCCCGGGTTCACCAAATCATCCGTTCTGGCAAGGAGCCCCTCATGCCCCTTCCGCTCATTGCCCTGTTCATCGCGGCCTTTGCGTTCGGAACCACCGAATTCGTCATCGCCGGCGCCCTGCCGCAGGTAGCCCAAGGCCTCGGCGTATCGGTCCCAGCCTCGGGCTATCTCGTCTCCGGCTACGCACTGGGCATTGCCATCGGCGGCCCGCTGCTCACCCTTGCCACCCACGGCCTTTCCCGCAAGACCTTGCTGCTTGGCCTCACCGTCGCCTTCACGCTCGGCCAGGTGGCATGCGCGCTCGCCCCCGACTTTGCCTCGATGCTGGGGCTGCGCGTCACCGTCGCGGTGGCGCACGGCGCCTATTTCGGTGTCGCCATGGTGGTGGCCGTCGGTCTGGTTCGGGAAGAACAGCGCGGCATGGCCGTGGCCCTCATCCTGTCTGGCCTTACCGTGTCCAACGTCATCGGCGTTCCGGTGGGAACGGCAATCGGCAACATATGGGGCTGGCGAGCGACGTTCTGGGTCATGGGCGGCCTTGGCGTGGTGGCGATTGCGGCCATTGCCACGCTCGTGCCCGCGGCAACGGGATCGGCGAAGCGGCCGGCCGGCCTGGCGCACGAGGTGCGCGCGCTTGGCCGCCAGCAGGTATGGACGTCGCTGATCATCATGGTGATGCTGATGATCGGCCAGTTCGGACCGTTCACCTACATTGCACCCATGCTAAGTGAAGTCACCGGCCTCAGCCAAGCCTGGGTTCCGTGGGTACTGCTCCTCAACGGCGTCGGCGCCACTATCGGCGTCTTTCTCGGCGGGCGGCTTGCCGACTGGAAGCTGATGCCGTCATTGATCACGATGCTGGCCCTGCAGGCGCTCATGCTTGCCGCCATCTATGCTGTGAGCCCCTATCCGCTGCCGATGGTGGCCGCGATCACCCTATGGGGCGGCCTCAACTTCGCCATCGGCACCCCGATCCAGACCCGCATCCTGTCGTGGACCGCCGACGCTCCCAGCCTTGCATCCTCGTTGATCCCTTCAGGCTTCAACGTGGGCATTGCGCTTGCTGCTTCTCTGGGTGCCGCCGTACTCAGCGCCGGCTACGGCTATCGCGCCTTGCCCCTGCTCGGCACCGCCGCCATGCTGGTCGCTGTCGCGGTCGCGCTGGTCTCATACCTGTTGGAGCGGAGCAGGAACCAGTCACCGCCGCTTCCCGTACCTGCGGAATAGAAAGCCGAACGACCCGAATTTCGCCGTTGGAAAACCTGAGCGCATCGCGATCTTCCAGATACGCTTCAAGCGCTTTGGCTCTTTGATTTTATGCAGGCCGTGATCCCGAACCGGTTCCCGCTTTGGGCGACATTAGCCCAGCAACCCTTTGACCAGCCCGCTCGCCTTGCCGAAATCCATCTGGCCGGCGAATTTGTCGCGCAGCGCGGCCATCACCTTGCCCATGTCCTTGACGCCCGCAGCACCCGTCTCGGCAATCGCCGCGCGGATGGCGGCTTCGGTCTCCGCCTGACCAAGCTGCTTGGGCATGAAGTCGCGGATCACCACGATCTCCTCGCGCTCCTTGACGGCCAGTTCAGGCCGGTTGCCGTCATCGAACGCCTTGGCCGAATCCTCGCGCTGCTTGACCATCTTGGCGAGCAGTTGGGCGATCTCATCGTCGGTGGCGGGCTCCTTGCCGCTGCCGCGGTTGGCGATGTCGCGATCCTTGATCGCCGCCTGCATCAGCCTCAGCGTCGAAAGGCGCGCCTTGTCGCCTCCCTTCATTGCCGCCTTCACGTCCTCGGCGAGTCTTTCGCGCATGGCGAGTTTCCTTCAATATGCAGTGCATGCGAATTAAGTCCTGGCATCGATAAATGGCATTCCGGCTGAAATCTCAAGTGGGTGGCGCATCAAGCCGCCATCGGGCGAGCATCATCTTGCACATGAGACTGCAACCAATTGTCGGATCGGGCGGTCGTCGTCCGTCCTTGGATTCGGAACCGGGATTTGCGCGGCGCTTCGCCCCGTAAGGTCGGAACCGGCCACGACAAAAACCGCTATCGAAGCCCGGACACCTGACAACAACAAGGATGAACGACATGCCCAGCACCGTCCACCTGCACCGCGTTCTGGCAACAACGCCGGAAAAGCTCTATCGCGCCTTCATCGAGGCGGATGCACTTGCCAAGTGGCTTCCGCCGAACGGTTTTGCCTGCACGGTGCACCATTTGGAGCCGAAAGCCGGCGGGACGTTCAGGATGTCTTTCCGCAACTTCACCACCGGCGACAGCCATTCGTTCGGCGGCGAGTATCTCGAACTCGTCCCAGGCGAACGCCTGCGCTACACCGACAAGTTCGACGACCCCAACCTGCCCGGCGAAATGCAGGTCACGGTGAAGCTGAAGAAAGTGTCCTGCGGCACCGAGCTGAACGTCGAGCAAGCCGGCATACCCGATCTCATCCCCGCCGAAGCCTGCTATCTCGGCTGGCAGGAATCGCTGCGGAATCTGGCCAGGCTGGTCGAGCCTGAAATCACCCAGTAAAACCCAGGCCGGCGTTCAAAAGTTCCAGCCATGGATTAGGCAAGGCAAAGGCGGGACGCAACGATTGACCCTGCGCCCGCCTTCCCCTATGTGAAGGCCTTGCAACCGCACTTTTGACTACGCGTGGAGGCTGCCGGCATCGCCGCTGCGCGTTTTTTGCTGCGCGAAGGATTGGGTTCCGTCCGCGGCCACTTGATGGAGCGCCGCCATGGCATCGACCACCCCTTGGGTTTCGGAAAAACCGACCGCCCTGCTCGTTCTCGCCGATGGAACGGTGATCGAAGGGCGCGGCCTCGGTGCCACGGGCCAGGCGGTCGCCGAAGTCTGCTTCAACACCGCCCTCACCGGCTACCAGGAAATCCTCACCGATCCCTCCTATGCCGGCCAGATCGTTACCTTCACCTTCCCGCACATCGGCAACATCGGCACCAATGACGAAGACATCGAGGATCTGCACCCGGCCGCCCGTGCCGGTGCGGTCGGAGCCGTCTTCAAGGCCGACGCCACCAATCCCTCGAACTATCGCGCGGCCAGCCATCTCGATCAGTGGCTGAAGCGGCGCGGCATCATCGCGCTTTCGGGCATCGACACCCGCGCGCTGACCGCGCTGATCCGCGAAAAGGGCCTGGCCAACGGCGTCATCGCCCATGCGCCGGACGGCAAGTTTGACATCGAGGATTTGAAGCGCCGCGCCGCCGCGTGGTCCGGCCTCGTAGGCCTCGATCTTGCCAAGGAAGTCACATCCGGCCAGTCCTCGGTGTGGAGCGAGACGCCGTGGGTATGGGATGAAGGCTATGGCGAGCAGACCCAACCGACCATGCATGTCGTTGCCGTCGACTATGGCGTGAAGCGCAACATCTTGCGCCTTCTGGCCGGTCTCGGCGCCAAGGTCACGGTCGTGCCGGCCAAGACCGAAGCCAGGGAAATCCTCGCCATGCAGCCGGACGGCATCTTCCTGTCCAACGGCCCCGGCGACCCTGCTGCCACCGGCGAATATGCGGTTCCGATCATCCAGGATCTGCTCGACACCGACATCCCGATCTTCGGCATCTGCCTCGGCCACCAGATGCTGGCGCTGGCGCTCGGCGGCAGGACCGAGAAGATGCACCAGGGTCACCACGGCGCCAACCATCCCGTCAAGGACCACACCACCGGCAAGGTCGAGATCGTGTCGATGAACCACGGATTCGCGGTCGATGCGGATTCGCTGCCCGAGGGCGTGGAGGAAACCCATGTCTCGCTGTTCGACGGCTCGAATTGCGGCATTGCGCTCACCGGCCGGCCGGTCTTTTCCGTCCAGCACCACCCGGAAGCATCGCCCGGCCCTCAGGATTCGCACTACCTCTTCCGCCGCTTCGCCAACCTCGTGCGCGAGCGCAAAGGCGAACCCGCATTGGCCGAACGGGCTTAAAACATCGCCCGGCCCATCTAGGGTCCGCCGGCGCCAGCGGCTTCCTCGGCGTGCATGCGCTCCACTTCCCTGGGCGTCGGCTTGGCCACCTTGGTCACGAACACCAGAAGCGCCAGCGCAAGGAATATGCCGCCCACCACATAAGGCGCGCCGGCAAATTGCACAGGCGCGCTTGGCCCGGTAAACCAGGCGAAGATCGCCGTGTATAGGATCGGCGTGATGATCGACGTGATCGAAAAGATCGAGGTCATCGCGCCCTGCAATTCGCCCTGCGCCGAGGGCGGCACCTTGGCGGCGGCCAGGCTGCGCAATGGCGGATCGGCCAGCGCCTCCAGGCAGCCCGCAACGATGACGCCATAGACCATCCAGCCCTGCCAGGCGAAGGCATAGCCGAAGGCGCTCGCAGCGGTGAAGGCCAGCCCGATCGCCGCGGTGCGCCATTCGCCCAGCCTGGGGATCGCGCGCGGCAGCACGGTCGCCATGATGATCGCGCCGCACAGGCCGAAAGCGCCCAGCGAAAAACCGATCTCCTGCTCGTTCCAGCCATAGCGATAGGTGCCGACAAACGCCCACACCGCCGGATACATCATGTGGCCGAGCGTCATCAGGAAGAACACCAGCCCGATCCAGCCGATGCCGGGATAGTTGCGCATCTGCTGCAGCGCACCGAGCGGATTGGCGCGCTTCCACTCAAAGCGGCGCCGGTGTTTCTCATCCAGCGTTTCCGGCAGCAGGAAATAGCCGACGGCAAAATTGAGGAAGGCGAGCGCGGCGGCGAAATAGAACGGCACGCGCGGGCCGAACTGACCAAGCAGCCCGCCCAGCACCGGCCCGATGACGAAGCCGACACCAAAGGCGATGCCGAGCAGGCCGAAATTCTTCGCCCGGTTGTCGTCGTTGCTGACATCGGCGATCAGGGCGGATGCTGTCGAATAGCTGGCGCCGCTGATGCCGGCCAGCACGCGGCCGATGAACAGCATCGGATAGAACCAGGCGATTGCGCAGATCAAATTGTCGATGGCGAAGGTGAACACCGAGGCGAGCAGGATCGGCCGCCGCCCGAAACGGTCGCTCAGATTGCCGATCAGCGGCGCGAAGACGAACTGCATCGCAGCATAGACCAGAAACAGCCAGCCGCCCTCGATTGCCGCTTCGCTGATGTCGACGCCGGAAAGTTCCTGCAGATAGGCCGGCAGCACCGGCATGATGATGCCGAAACCGATGACGTCGAGCAGAAGCGTCGTGAAAACAAGCGCGAGCCCGCGCTTTGCATGAGCGGCGTCCACCATGAAATATTGTCCCGTTTCTGATCCGCGCCGGGGTGAATGACCCATTGGGCGCGGAGGGCTCTTATAAAGAAGATGGCAGCTCGGAACAATAAGGGAACGTATCAAAAATTTTCATGCTGACACCCCATGCCAGCATGATCATCGCGCGCCGCTCGCCAACCTCAATACGCTCAGATCGGCGTGTTGAACGTATCGCAATCGGAAAGCTTGCCGCTCTTGAAGCCGCGGGCGAACCAGGTCTGCCGCTGCTGCGAGGTGCCGTGGTTGAAGCTTTCCGGCACCACATAGCCCTGCATCTTCTTCTGCAGCGTATCGTCGCCGATCTGCTGCGCGGCGTTCAGCGCCTCCTCCAGATCGCCCTGCTCCAGAATGCCCTTCTGCGCGGTGAAGTGGCCCCACACGCCGGCGAAGCAGTCGGCCTGCAGTTCGACCTGCATCGACATGTGGTTGGCGTCCGCCTCGCTCATGTTCTGGCGCATCTGGTTGAATTTCGGCAGCACGCCGATCAGGTTCTGCACGTGATGGCCGACCTCGTGCG
The DNA here is from genome assembly GCF_001427385.1 of Mesorhizobium sp. Root157. GTDB lineage: Bacteria > Pseudomonadota > Alphaproteobacteria > Rhizobiales > Rhizobiaceae > Mesorhizobium. Next base: position 256,326 of record NZ_LMGJ01000023.1, on the reverse strand, counting down.
CGACTACATAGGCCTCGGCGAAATCGCCCGACGCGCCGAACTGCTGCGACAATTGCCGGAAGAAGGAGGTGTCCAGATAGACCTTGCGGTCGCCGGGGCAATAGAACGGGCCGGACGCCGAGGATGCAAACCCGCATGCCGATTTGATCTGCCCGTCGAACAGGGTCAGTTTCGGCTCCTCATAGGTCAGTCCGTTCGCCTGGAAAATGCCGTTCCACACGTCTTCCGTTTCGGCCAGGACGGTCGAGACGAACTGCTTCATCTCGTCGTTGGCCGGCGTCCCTGTTCCCGAATCGGTCTGGGTGATGCGGCCGCTGCCGTCGTCAGGTGCCAGGCCGCCGCCTGCAAGAATCTGCATCGGGTCGATACCGCAGGCCTTCAGCGCGAAGAACAGCACGACAAGGATGACGATGGTGGAAATCCCGCCGCCGCCCGCCCGGCCGCCGATCGGAATGCGGAACTGGCCGGGACGGCCGCCCAGGCCGCCGCCAGGCCGCCCGAAACCGCCGGACTGCCCGCGCGCGTCCTCGATATTGTCACTCTGACGGCGGCCTCTCCAAAGCATGTCAAACCCTCAACTGTGGTGTCGCATCAACGGTGGCCGCAACGCCGCGCCGGCGCTTTCGCTGCGGTTGAATTTCCCAACGAATATCTCAATGGTTGCAGCGAGTCATGACCATTCTTCGCCGTCATGCCATGCGCATCGCACCAATGTCGAAAAACAACCTAGCCGCGCTGCTTGGTTCCCGCGCTCTTGCCGTCGGAACTCTTCGAGCGCTCGTTGAAACGCTCGGCCCCTTTCTTCAGGTCCTTGCCAGTTGCGGCCTCGACCTTGCGCTCTTCCTTTGCCGCCGCTTCCTTCAGCCCTTTGGCCGCAGCCTTGCCCTTTGCCGTCACGGCCTGTTCAGCACCCATGTCGTTCTCCTCGGGTTGGACCCGCGCCGATCCGCGGGCATCGCCCTCAACGCGGCGCAGCCCTTGCGGTTCCGCAAGCCGGTGCGATTGGCGGGAGTTGGGAGGCCGGCGGGTTTCAGTCCGCCGCCATTGCCTTTCGAAACGCTTCCAGCGTCTCGGCGCTGACATGATGCTCGATGCCCTCGGCATCGATCCGCGCGGTTTCGGCGCTGACACCCAGGGAACGCAGGAACGCTTCCACGGTCTGATGACGGATGCGGCTTTCATCGGCCATCTTGCGGCCGGCCTCGGTCAGGAACACGCCCCGGTAGCGCTTGCGCGACACCAGCCCTTCGGCGCAAAGCCGGGTCAGCATCTTGGCAACCGTCGGCTGCGCCACCCCCAGCCGCGCGGCGATATCCACCTGGCGTGCCTCATTGCCGTCTTCGATAAGGTCGGCGATCAGTTCGACATAATCTTCCATCAGCGCGCTGCGTTGCGCTTCGCGCGTGGCGCGAAACCCTTCCGAATGCACCTCGGCATCGGGAAGTGGCTCGTCGCGCCGAACCGGACGTTTTCTGGGCGCCACCGCTTCCTCCTTCCAAACAGCCTTCATAATCATAGCACAGGCTTTGTTCGGCCAGGCAACGGGCGTTGTCGCGCCCTCCCCATGTGTTTAACCCATTCCCCCGGCTCCGCAACCCTTGCCCGGATAGGCTTTCGTCCAACGCACGAGAAAGCCGCTACAATGAAATATAGCCTATTGAATAATGTCGGGCTCTGGCATAAATTCCGCGACATTCGCCAGTCCCGTTCGTTTGAAAGCCCCTCCGTGTCCGAATCCCCCTCCATGTCCGAATCCAAAGCCGCCGCATCGACACAGCCCAGCAGACGTTTTCTCCAGCGTTCCCAAGAGGCGATGCCCAGCCTGCAGGAGGTTCATGCCTCCATCGCCGTGCCGGCTTCAGGCATATGGTTGAGGCGGTTGTTCGCCTTCATGGGGCCGGGCTACATGGTCTCCGTCGGCTACATGGACCCCGGCAACTGGGCCACCGATCTCGCCGGCGGCGCCCAGTTCGGCTACACGCTTCTGTTCGTCATCATGCTGTCCAACCTGATGGCGATCCTGTTGCAGGCGCTTTCCGCCCGCCTCGGCATCGCGACCGGCCTCGATCTCGCCCAAGCCTGCCGCGCCTATTACCCCAAGCCGGTTGCTTATCTGCTGTGGGTGGCGTGCGAGCTTGCCATCATCGCCTGCGATCTTGCCGAGGTCATCGGCACGGCGATCGCCCTTCAACTCCTGTTCGGCATTCCGCTGGTCGGCGGCGCCGTGCTCACAGCCCTCGACGCCTTCCTCGTCCTGCTCTTGATGAACAAGGGCTTCCGCTATCTGGAAGCCTTCGTCGTCGCGCTGCTGATCGTCATCTTCGGCTGCTTTGCGGTGCAGATCTTCGTCGCCGCGCCTGAACCGGGCTCCATCCTGCATGCGATGTTCGTGCCTTCGTCGGAGATCGTCACCAACCCCGCCATGCTCTACATCGCCATCGGCATCATCGGCGCCACCGTCATGCCGCACAATCTCTACCTGCACTCCTCGATCGTGCAGACCCGTGCCTATGAGCGCACCGACAAGGGCAAGCGCGACGCCATCAAGTGGGCCACCATCGATTCCACCATCGCCCTCATGCTGGCGCTGTTCGTCAACGCTTCGATCCTCATCGTCGCCGCCGTCGCTTTCCACGGCACCCCGCACCAGGACGTGGCCGAGATCGGCGATGCCTATCAACTCCTGTCGCCCCTGCTCGGCCTCGGCATCGCCTCGACGCTGTTCGCCATCGCCCTTCTGGCCTCGGGCCTGAACTCCACGGTCACCGCCACGCTTGCCGGCCAGATCGTCATGGAAGGTTTCCTCCGGCTGCGCCTGCCTCACTGGGCGCGCCGCCTGGTCACCCGCGGCCTCGCCATCATCCCGGTCGTCTTCGTCACCATCCTCTATGGCGAGAAGGGCACGGCCGAGCTCCTGGTTTTCAGCCAGGTCATCCTGTCGATGCAGCTTCCCTTCGCCGTCGTTCCGCTCGTATCGTTCGTCTCCGACCGCAAGAAGATGGGCAGCCTCGCCATTCCACGTGCGGTGTCGTGGCTTGCCTGGTTCGTCGCCGGCCTCATTTTGCTCCTGAACTTCAAGCTGCTCTACGACACCGTCGTCGGCATAGGCTGAGCAGGATCGCAAGCGCAACACACCTTCATTGCTTTTGCAGATGAGCTCCGGACGGTGCAAACTGTAGCGGGGACTGCAATGGAGGCCGATTGCGATGGCCGATCCGGCGGACGCCCGGGCACGCTATGCGCGGCGGCTGGCCGTCGCTGCGGCTGCCGCCAACCCCCGTATCGAGCGCGCCTTCGCAACGGTTCCGCGCGAGGCCTTCCTTGGCCCCGGCCCCTGGCAGATCGTGGCAGAGGGCCGCCTCGTCGAGACACCCGATGCCGACGCATCGCACATCTACGAAAACGTTCTGGTTGTCCTCGACCCCGACAAGGGCATCAACAATGGCGAGCCGCTGTTGCACGCCATGTGGATGGCGAGGGTCGCGCCGCAGCTCGGCGAGACCGTCCTGCATATCGGTGCCGGCACCGGCTACTATACGGCCCTGCTTTCCCTGCTGGTGCAGCCGGGCGGCCTTGTCGTCGCCTTTGAACTTGACCCCGGCCTCGCCGCCAGAGCCACGGAAAATCTGCGACCCTACGGCAATGTCGGCCTTGTGCATGCCAACGCGCTCACAAGCGTAGTGCCCCCTGCCAACGTCATCTATGTCAATGCAGCCGTGGCCGCGCCGCCGCAGGCTTGGTTACAGCCCCTGCTCCCAGGAGGTCGCCTGATCTTTCCGTGGCAACCGACCCGGCGCCTGGGCATCACCATCCTGATCACGCGCCGCGGCCAGGGCTTTGCTTGCGATCCGCTGATGGGTTCACGTTTCATCGCCTGCAGCGGCTTGGCGGAGGCAGGAACAGCCGTTGAGGTCACCCGCGAACAGGCGCTGCGCAGCCGGTCGTTGTGGCTCGTTGCCGATAGGCGGCCGGACAGTTCCTCGACCGCGATCTTCGACGAGGTCTGGTTCTCGTCGCGGCGGCTTCCCGACGCGCCACCGCCATGACCGCCGGTAACTTTTTGCGACGCCCCTGTCGGAAAGCCGTATTCTGGCGCGTCATTGTCATGAGCCGCAGGTCGGCGACCACCAGGATGGAGAACGGATATGCGTAAGATCAAAGCCTCCACATTCGTCAGTCTCGATGGCGTCATGCAGGCTCCCGGCGGGCCGGAGGAAGATACGACCGGAGGCTTCAGGTTTGGCGGCTGGACGTTCCACTATTGGGACGACGTCATGGGCAAGGTGATGGACGACACCTTCTCCAGGCCCTTCGACCTTCTGCTTGGCCGGCGCACCTACGACATCTTCGCCGCCTATTGGCCTCAGGTGTCGGACGACGATTCGATCGCCAAGGCCTTCAATGCCACCACCAAATATGTGGCGACCCATTCGCCCGACACGCTGACCTGGCATAACAGTCAATGGCTCGGCCCCGACATCGTCGCAACGCTTGGCGCCATGAAGAAAGAGGACGGTCCCGACCTGCTCATCCAGGGTTCGAGCGAACTCTACCAGACGCTGCTCGCCAGCGACCTTATCGACGAGATCACCCTGCTCGTCTTCCCGCTGACCCTCGGCCACGGCAAGCGCCTGTTCGACGGCGGCGCCATGCCGGCCGCCTTCAAGCTCGTTTCGTCGCAAGTGTCCGCCACCGGCGTCATCATGGCGACCTACCAGCGTTCCGGCGACATCAAGACCGGCTCCTTCGCCCTTGAGGAACCGACAGACGCCGAAATCGAACGCCGCGCAAAGCTGAAGGCGGGCGGCTGATCCGTCGCCGGCTATTCGGTCGGCACCGGCATCCGGCCGCTCGAAATAGCCGGCATTTGAACGACAGGGCGGCAATGCCGGAGCCCTGCGCCGATTGTCCACACCCTGATTGCCAAAAAGGCGCACTTTTCGGGGTTACATCGCGCGAAACTCTCCCCTATAAGGCCCTCTTAGCCTGAACAAAGAATCCTTCTGCACACTGGCCCGGCTCTCCGCGACGCGTTAGCGCGCGAAATGGAGAAACCTCGCGCCGGCGTTTCGTGCAGCCAGCTTGACGGACCCGCCATGCCAAAACGCACCGATATCAAATCCATCCTGATCATCGGCGCCGGCCCCATTGTCATCGGGCAGGCCTGCGAGTTCGACTACTCCGGCACCCAGGCCTGCAAGGCGCTGCGGCAAGAGGGCTACCGCGTCATCCTGGTCAATTCCAACCCGGCCACCATCATGACCGACCCGGAGTTGGCCGACGCCACCTACATCGAGCCGATCACGCCCGAGGTCGTCGCCAAGATCATCGCCAAGGAACGCCCCGACGCGCTGTTGCCCACCATGGGCGGCCAGACCGCGCTCAACACCGCCCTTTCGCTGCGCCGCATGCGCGTGCTCGAACGCTACAACGTCGAGATGATCGGCGCCGACGCGCACGCCATCGACAAGGCCGAGGACCGCGCCTTGTTCCGCGAGGCCATGGCCAAGATCGGGCTGGAAACGCCGCGCTCCATGCTGGCCAACGCCACCGACGTCAAGGACGCCGACCGCAAGACCCACGAAGCGCGCCGCGCCGAGTTGAAGGCGACCCATTCAGGCACCGAACTCGATGCCGCGCTCGATCGCGCCGAGACCGAATGGAACCTCGGCGAGGGTGACCGCAAGCAGCGCTACATCAACCACGCCATGGGCGTGGCCGCGACCGCGCTCGACCAGATCGGCCTGCCGGCCATCATCCGGCCTTCCTTCACGCTGGGCGGCACCGGCGGCGGCATCGCCTACAACCGCACCGAATTCTTCGACATCGTCCAGTCCGGCCTCGACGCCTCCCCCACCACAGAAGTGCTGATCGAGGAATCGGTGCTCGGCTGGAAGGAATACGAGATGGAGGTCGTGCGCGACAAAGCCGACAACTGCATCATCATCTGCTCCATCGAAAACATCGACCCGATGGGCGTGCACACCGGTGATTCCATCACCGTCGCGCCGGCGCTGACGCTGACCGACAAGGAATACCAGATGATGCGCAACGCCTCGATCGCGGTGCTGCGCGAGATCGGCGTCGAGACCGGCGGTTCCAACGTCCAGTTCGCCGTCAATCCGGCCGACGGCCGCCTCGTCGTCATCGAGATGAACCCGCGCGTGTCGCGCTCGTCAGCCCTTGCCTCCAAGGCCACCGGCTTCCCAATTGCCAAGATTGCCGCCAAGCTGGCCGTCGGCTACACGCTGGACGAGTTGGAAAACGACATCACCGGAGGCGCGACGCCAGCCTCCTTCGAGCCGTCCATCGACTATGTCGTCACCAAGATCCCGCGCTTCGCCTTCGAGAAATTTCCCGGCGCTGAGCCAACCTTGACCACCGCCATGAAGTCGGTCGGCGAGGTCATGGCCATTGGCCGCACCTTCCAGGAATCGCTGCAAAAGGCCCTGCGCGGCCTTGAGACCGGTCTGACCGGTCTCGACGAGATCGAAATCCCCGGCATCGGAACCGGCGATGATCGCAACGCCATCCGCGCCGCTCTCGGCACGCCGACGCCGGACCGGCTGCGCATGGTGGCGCAGGCGATCCGCATGGGCACCTCGCTCGAAGACGTGCATTCAATGTGCAAGATCGACCCGTGGTTCCTCGAGCAGATCGCCGGCATCCTGGCCATGGAAGCCCGCATCCGCGAGCATGGCCTGCCGGAAGACGAGCAGAACCTGCGCATGGTGAAAGCCATGGGCTTCTCCGATGCCCGCCTCGCCTCGCTCACCGGCAGAACCGCCAAGGAAGTCGCGCACCTGCGCAATGCGCTTGGCGTGCGCCCGGTCTACAAGCGCATCGACACCTGCGCCGCCGAATTCGCCTCGCCCACCGCCTACATGTACTCCACCTACGAGGTGCCCTTCGCCGGCCAGCCCGCCAACGAGGCCGGCATCAGCGACCGCAAGAAGGTGGTCATTCTCGGCGGCGGCCCCAACCGCATCGGCCAGGGCATCGAGTTCGATTATTGCTGCTGCCATGCCTGTTTCGCCCTCAACGAAGCCGGCTACGAATCGATCATGATCAACTGCAACCCGGAGACGGTCTCGACCGACTACGACACCTCCGACCGCCTCTACTTCGAGCCGCTCACCGCCGAAGACGTCATCGAGATCCTCAAGATGGAGCAGACGCGCGGCGAACTCGTCGGCGTCATCGTCCAGTTCGGCGGCCAGACCCCGCTCAAGCTTGCAGAGGCTCTGGAAAAGAACGGCATCCCGATCCTCGGCACCTCGCCCGACATGATCGACCTTGCCGAAGACCGCGACCGCTTCCAGAAGCTGCTGCAGAAGCTCGACCTCACCCAGCCGAAGAACGGCATCGCCTATTCGGTCGAGCAGGCGCGCACCGTCGCCGGCGAGCTCGGCTTCCCGCTGGTCGTGCGTCCCTCCTACGTGCTGGGCGGGCGCGCCATGCAGATCATCCACAACGAGACGATGCTGCAAACCTATCTGCTCGACACCGTGCCTGAACTGGTGCCGGAAGACATCAAGCAGAAATACCCCAACGACAAGACCGGCCAGATCAACACGCTGCTCGGCAAGAACCCGCTTCTGTTCGACACCTATCTCAGCGAGGCCGTCGAGGTGGACGTGGATTGCCTGTGCGACGGCAAGGCGACCTTCGTCTCCGGCATTCTCGAACACATCGAGGAAGCCGGTATCCATTCGGGCGACTCGGCCTGCTCGCTGCCGGTACACACGCTTGCCCCGGAAATCGTCGACGAGATCGAGCGCCAGACGGCAGCCCTTGCCAAGGCGCTCAATGTCGGCGGCCTGATGAACGTGCAATACGCCGTCAAGGACGGCACCATCTATGTGCTGGAAGTGAACCCGCGCGCCTCGCGCACCGTGCCCTTCGTCGCCAAGACCATCGGCCGCCCCATCGCCAAGATCGCGGCCCGCATCATGGCCGGCGAAACGCTCGACGCCGCCTTCGCCCACTATGGCGCCAAGCCCGATCCCCGCAATCCCGGCCACATCGCGGTCAAGGAGGCGGTGTTCCCCTTCGCCCGCTTCCCCGGCGTCGACACGCTGCTCGGTCCCGAAATGCGCTCCACCGGCGAGGTCATGGGCCTCGACCACGATTTCGCGCTGGCCTTCGCCAAGAGCCAGCTTGGTGCCGGCGTCGACCTGCCGCGTTCGGGCACGCTGTTCGTGTCGGTGCGCGATGAAGACAAGAAGGGCATCCTGCCCGCCGTCAAGCGCCTGGCCGGACAAGGCTTCAAGGTGCTGGCCACCTCCGGCACCGCCCGCTTCCTCGGCGAAAACGGCGTCGCGGCGGAAAAGATCAACAAGGTGCTGGAAGGCCGCCCCCATATCGAAGACGCCATCCGCAACCGTCAGGTGCAGATCGTCTTCAACACCACGGACGGCCAGAAAGCCGTCTCCGACTCAAAATCGCTGCGCCGCGCCACGCTGATGCAGAAGGTGCCGTACTACACCACCCTCTCCGGCGCCGCCGCTGTTGCCGAAGCCATCGCGGCGCTGAGGGCCGGCTCCCTGGAAGTCAGGCCATTGCAGGATTATTTTTAGACGATAACGCGCAAGCTGCTGATCTCCCCACCTGAGGGGGAGATGGCCGGCAGGCCAGAGGGGGGGCGCTGTCCCGCTGACTTGTCGGCCCGCAGGATTGGCGGCAACTCACAGGAAATCGCGAAAACTGTCGAACCCGAAATCAATCAGCTTCTGAATGAAATAGAGAGCAGCCAGATCAAATGTTCGTCTCCAGTTGGGACGAATGGATTGGCGACGCTTTTTATGATTCCGACGCATCGGCAGATTTCTCCATTAAGAAATTCATGAAGAATCATTCAAAGGCCGATTTCTTTAGGTGGCTCGATTTCCAAACTCGCTGCAAGAGGCTTTTGCCATCACTGCACACGTTTCACGGGCAATAGAACCTGATTTAGATCAGCAACAGATTGAAAAACCTATAGAAAATTACAGTAGCCATTTTGAGTTATCCACAGGCACAAGGTGCCATCACAAAGGGCAAATCGGGTTCGATTTAGGACCGCACAATCTGCTCAGCACCCACCTCCTAGAGGTGTCTGATTTTACTTAGAAAAAGTCGCGAAAAGCATCATATCGCGCAACATTTGTGGCACAAAATTTCTCTGTGCCTGTCGTCCGGTAACCTTGTCCTCTGGATACGAGCCGACAATAGTGCCTACCTCACCTTGTTTCACATTCCTACCGAGCAGATACCAAACATCTCGGGTTCGTCTGGGAACAGACTCCGCTTCTCATTGTAGGCAAGCAAGTTTCCAATTTACCGCCGTGGATCGATCCCTCCGCTGCCACCCGCCAACCCCTTGATCTCGTTCACCTCCGCAAAAATCTCTCACCCTACTTATCCCCACCCCTTCGGCGTCGGTGCCGGATTGGTCGCATGACGGTGTGCGGCTGGGTGATGAGCCCCCAAGTCCGGGCCTCGACTGGGCCAGCGGGCCGCATCAGGCGGCAGCGCCCCCCGGTGAGGCAAGACCACCGGACGGGCGGCCGCAAGGTCGCATACTTACCTAAACGAGCGTCCGAACGGCCGCCCGTCTTCCCGACCTCTCAATCGAGGTCAGTTCTTTGACAATGGCCAGACGGCAATGCCGGGCGTGGCAACCATAAAGCACGAACTCCGATAGCCGTCTGGCCATCCGGGGTCCCCGCCAGCGACGAGCGCAGCGAGCGAGCTTAAGGGCGGGGCAGAAGACTCCCAGGGCCAAAAGGCAGCGTGGCGACCATAAAGCACACCCATTCCTTCGTCATCCTAGGGCGGAGCAGGCCGAAGGCCGTCGCGCAGACCCTAGGATCCATGCCGTGACGGAGCGGCAGCGTGGTACGATGTAGAAGAGGACTCCTCATCCTGAGCCACTGCGCATTTCCCAATCTCACGGCATGGATCCTCGGGTCGCGCCTTTCGCTATGCTCAGGCTTGCCCGAGGATGACGACGCGGAAAGGGGGCGCCTCTCCATCTTCAGGGGAGCGAAAATCCTCTCACCCTGCCCATTCCGCATAGCCGCGCACCAGCCCCTCGATGTCCTCCATCGTCGGGAATGTCTCGAAGCTCCGCACCGCGCCGGTTTCGGCAAAGGGCAGCCTCGTGCTGGCATAGGTTTCCATGTAGGGCCGGAACCAGCTCGTATCGTCGAACATGGTCGGCCGCACATTGACGAAGTCCATGCCGACCGGCCGCGTGAACACCCAGGTCATGCAATGCGGGCAGAAATAATGGTGAATGTCCGCCCCGTGCAGGCCGCCGATCACAGGCTCGCCCTTCACCACCTCAAACCCGTCAGCCGGCACCATCGCCGTCAGCGAATAGGCCGAAGACGACATCTTCCGGCAGCCCGGACAGTGGCAGGCGGCGGTGCAGATCGGCGCCTTGGTGATGCGGATTTCGAGTTGGCCGCAACGGCACGAACCGGCAAGGGGAAGCGCAATGGTTGTCATGACGGCCTCTTTGCTCTCTCGCCCGCTATAGCAGAAATCAGGTTGATTTGTCCCCGCTGCCCTAGCCGCGCCAGTCCACCTCGACCATGCCGAGCCGCCGGTAGAGCCGCAATGCAGCGGCATTGTCGATCGTATTGGTCTTGAGATCGACATGGCTTGCCCCGCGCGCCCGAAACGTCTGGAACACATGGCGCATCAGCGCTTCGCCGATACCCTTGCCGCGCGCCTGTTCCGCCACGGCCAGATCCTTGACGAAGGCCGAGGTCCAGCACAGCGCCGCACCGGCAAGCCGGCCACCGCCGTCGCAGACGAGAAAGCACAGCGCCGGATCGAAGTCGGCATCGCCGCAAATGCGCGGCCACCATGTCTCGAACGGACCGTCGGTGCCGTCGTCGAAAACTTCGGCGAGCAGCGCGTGCAGCAGCGCCGCATCGGCAGGCTGGAATGCGCGCGGGGCAAAGCCTTGCGGCCAGCGCGGCAGGTCGAGGGGATCGCTCAGGGGTTTGCGCAGGCGCACGTCGTTGGCAGCCGGCGCGCGCGGCTCAGGCATCAGGAATCGGTCAGCGAAACCGGCAGGTCCATCACCGGCGGCGTCTCGGCCGGTTGTGCCGGCACGACAGGGAGCCGGCGCTTGCGGTCCCTGCCCAGCCCGGTGATCGCCAGCATGCCGCGGCGCTTGGCGTGGTAATAATAGCCGCTCTGGTAGAGCCGGTCGGCGCGGTCCTCGTCGCGGTCGGCCACCAGCCACGCGCCGCGCAGGTATTTCACCGCATATTTGAGGTTGGTCTCTGCATCGAGCAGCCCGTTGGCCGGCCCGCTATAGCCCATGCCCCGCGCCGTCGCGTGCTTGATCTGCATCAGGCCCCAGTGGCCCTTGTTGTAAGCCATCGGGTTGAAGGTGCTTTCGCGCTTCACCACGCGCCGCACGAAGGCTTCCGGCACTTCGTAAAGCGCGGCGTATTTGGCGATCAGCCGGTCCACCTCGCCGCGCGGCTGTGCCGCCGGATCGGGCATCGCCGGCTGGGCGGGCGCCACGAAAGATGCCGGCTGGATCTGGGGCATGGCGGAAGCCAGCAAGGCCGGCTGTGGCGCAACGCCCGGCATCGCGGACTGCGGCTCGGCTGCGTCGGCGACCAGCGCTTCGCCGGGCTGTGCCGGCGGCGGCAGGGCGGCCATGTCGGCAAGCTGGGCCGCATCGGCAAAGGCGCTTTCGGGCAGCACGGCGACCGTATCGGGCAGCGGGATGGTGAAGCCCGCATCGGCCTCCTCGACGCTCACATTTTCCGCCAGCCCCGGCGACTGCGAGGTCGTGGTGCAACCGGCAAGGCCGAACGCGGCCAGCGTCACACCAAGGGCGGCAATGGAAAGCTTCGCTGGCAAGCCGGGGGTTCAAGGTCCGTTGGTCGGGAACGTGCCTACGCTCCTTACACCAGCCGATTCCGCCCCGCAACCTGTGGCTTTCGCGGTTTTCGGGTGGCAATTGCCACAACGCGGTGCGATAATGTTCCCGCTTCGTACCGGCTTACCCCCTCGAAAATGGGCGGCATGTGCGAAAGGATGACGCGATGAACGCTGCACTGTCTCCCGAAACCATCGGCCGCGCCGTCTTCGAAACGGCGCTTGGTTTCATGGGAATTGCCTGGAGCGAGAGCGGCCTCACAAGGCTGCATCTGGCGGAAAAGAGCCGCGGCAGCGTCGAACGTCGCCTGTTGCGCGAGGTCGGCAATAGCGCCGCCGCAGGCGCTGGAATGCCGGCATGGGTCGTCGAACTTGTCGACAGCATCAAGGCCTATGCCGCCGGCGAACAGGTCGATTTCTCGAACGTACCGGTGGATCTGTCAGGCGTCGACAATTTCCGGCTGGCCATCTACGATGCCGCGCGCAAGCTCGGCTTCGGCGAAACCACCACCTATGGCGAACTGGCAAAGCGCGCCGGCAAGGCCGGCCTGCCGCGCGAAACGGGTGCCGCGCTTGGCGCCAACCCGGTGCCGCTGGTCATCCCGTGCCATCGCATCCTCGCCGCCGGCGGCAAGATCGGCGGCTTTTCTGCCCCTGGCGGCTCGGTCGCCAAGGAAAGGATGCTGGCCCTGGAAGGCGTGCGAATCGGCCCCCCGCCTTCGACGCAGGCCGCGTTCAGCTTCTGAAACCGCAAGACGCCCGCTCAATCCGGAAACATTGGCCACAGCCGCCTAAAGCGGCGGTTGTCTTCGCGGGGCTCGCATTTGCGCACCGGGCACGCCCTCGCATCGGCACTCGGCACATAGGCGCGCGCGCTCTTCTGCTCCATCGGACACATGCGGTCGCTGCGCACATAGCGGTCGTAAAGCGTCATGTTCGGATTGCGCGGCGATCGATAGCGCAGGATGACCGCCCCTTCACGGGCCACCCGCGCCTGAACCTCGCCGCAACTCATGCGGGTCGGGTCGTAGCGGGATATGGCATGCGCCTCTGCCGCGATCAGGCACAGGCTTGCTGCAATAAGGATGGCTTTCATGATCTCACTCCGAATCTCTGCCGACGGGTAAAATTCCAACCCTAACGCTCGCATGCCGTGCAAGTTCCGCCACAGTTAAGGTGCTCCTTGGCAGCTTGCTGCAAGCCATTTGCGGCAGCCTCTTGTTTTTGCCGCAATCACGAATTATATGCGGTCCGTTGATATTTCGGCCGATCGATCCGGGCCTCGCGATCCTCGCGTTTGCTGACGTCTTTCTCCAAAATCTCGATGCCACCGGCCGGGCTTTGGTCCGGTCACCGAAAACATGAGCAGACTCGAAGGAATACTACTATGGCAACTGGGACCGTGAAGTGGTTCAACGCCACCAAGGGCTACGGCTTCATTCAGCCTGACAATGGCGGCGCGGACGTATTCGTCCACATCTCCGCTGTCGAACGCGCTGGCATGTCGACCCTTAACGAGGGCCAGAAGGTCAATTTCGAGATCGAGCAGGACCGCCGCACCGGCAAGTCGTCCGCTGGATCTCTGAGCAAGGCAGCCTGATTTAGCACAAGGCGCGCGCCGGGCGAGAGCTTGGGGCGCGCAGCAAGTCACGGATGTACTGGCGGCTGCGTGAGAAGCGCGCCGGAGCATGTTGAACCCGACCAGCCGATGCAGCAGATTGCTGCCGGCCCGGACCACAGGCTCCCAATCAGGCTACCGAGCATCGAAAGGCGGGATTTTTCCCGCCTTTTTGTTCTTCGCAGACAGTCTACCGACAGGCCGCAAGCCCGACCGGGCGTCGCGCCTCGTGGCGCACAGAGCGAGCCGCGTAAGCGGCGGCCGCGTGGGGACAATTCAATCAGGCAGCCAGTCGATCGGCACATGCCCCGGATCGGCTTCGACCCGCTTCAGCCAACCAGCCACCGCCGGATAGGCGTCGAGTTGGAAGCCGCCCTGCTCTGCCGTGTGGGTGTAGGCATAAAGCGCGATATCGGCAACGCTAAGCACCTCCCCGGCGAAATATTCATTCCCCGCCAGATGCCTGTTCATGACGCCAAGCGCCTTGTTGCCTCGCTCCAAGGTCTGCGCCAGCCGTTCAGGCGTCGCGTCCTTCGCCCGTTCAGGAAAGGTCAGCAGTGCCTTGCGCACGGCGATATACGGTTCATGGCTGTACTGCTCGAAAAACAGCCACTGATAGGCGAGCGCCCTTTGATAACGGTCGCCGGGCAGGAAGCGCGTTCCTTCCGCGAGATAGAGCAGGATCGCGTTCGATTCGGCGATGCGCCGGCCATCATCGAGTTCAAGCAGCGGCACCATGGCGTTGGGGTTCTTGGCCACGAAGTCCGGCGCGCGCGTCTGGCCAGTATGCGAACTCACCTCGACATTGGTAAACGCCATGCCAAGCTTCGCCATCAAGAGCCGCGGCTTGTAGCAATTGCCGCTGTCGATCATTCCATAAAGCAGGGTCATTCGGCCAGCCTCCCCAACGCTTGAATATTGCGCCCGGCGGTTTACGCTTCCAGTGATTTATGTTGGTGCAGCGATCGATTGCGCTGATCGGTCAGCCGATCAGCGGCGATGCCAAACCAGAACGGCCAAGCAGGCGCGCTGTATCGATCGGTTCTTCGTCGAAGATCGTTCCAGCCAGTGCCGGTCGCCCAAGAAGAAACCCTTGCAACAGATCGGCACCGCCGTCGAGGGCCACCCGCAACTGCTCCGGCTGCTCGATGCCTTCGACCAGGATTTTGGTGCCACGGTCATGCAACAGGCTGACCAGCGATTTGAAAAGACGCTCGGCCGCTGGAAAACGGCACAGCAGCGCAAACCATGGCCCATCGATCTTGACGATGTCCGGCTCGATAAGTTTGAGCCGCTCTTCGGTCGAATGGCCGGCGCCGAAATCATCGACCGCTATGCGAAGGCCATTGCGACGCATTTCATGCACGATGGCCGCCAGCACCTTGTCGTTCGGTGCGGCATGCTCGGTGATTTCGCAAACCATCATGCCGGGATGCAATTCTGCATCCTCCAGCCCTCCCATCATCAGCCGCAACTCGGACAAAACCCGACCAGGATGATCATTGACGCCGGGGTGGAAGTTAAAGAACAAATCCAGTTCGCCAACGCCGATATTGCGGAAATTGCGCAAATGCAGCGTCCGGCACATCGTTTCCACGAACAGCCGATCCTTGGCGGCGACACCGTCGAAAAACACCGACGACGAAATGGCGGCACCGACCTTGTGGGGTTCGATAAGGGCCTCCACGGCCACCGGCTTCAGCGAGCCTTCAAAAGGCGCAAAGATCGGCTGGTAGGCACTGCGGAGCCGGAACTCGCCATAGACTCCATATTCGATGCCGATTTCATCGGCAAAGATAGCGCCGCCGACATCGCGACGCCGCTCGGCTCTACGCGTCATCTGGCAGTCCTGCGGCCAAATACCTTGGCCGTACGTCCGGGGGCACGCGCCGGCTGGGTCGTCTCGGCCTGGCCGCTCTCCCCAGGTCTCTCGGACGGCTCAGCAGCGGTGACCATCGACCGGAGTGCCGGCGAGGCGATTTCCGGGCGCGCCAGCACGAAGCCTTGAACCATCGAAGCGCCGGATTTCTCCGCAAGCTCCAGTTGCCAATTCTCCTCGATACCCTCGAAGACAGTATGTATCCCCTGCTCCTCGAAAGACTTCACCATCGCCTTCAGCAAGGCAAAGCCTGCACCCGATTCCATCAGTTGGGCGATCCACACCGCATCGAACTTAACGATATCAGGCTTCAGTTCCTGGATACGGGTGATGTCGGACTCATCGGCACCATAGTCGTCAACGGCAATGCGAAAGCCGCTGTCGCGCAACGCTGCGACAAAATCGTAGAGTGCTTCCTGCGATACCGTCTTTTGCTCCGTCACCTCGCACACCACGCGGCGCGGATCGATATTCGCTTCATGCAGCACCAGCCGCATGTCGCGCATGGCGGCATCGGAAATGCTGCGGTCGGTAAACACGGACGGGTCGAAATTGATGAACACCGACATATCTTCAGGCAGGCATGCGCCGGCGTTCAAAAGGTGCATCGTGCGGGTCAGCCCTTCGATGTGCAGGCGATCCACGGGGGGACAGCCCGAAAAGAACACCGCAGGCGTTTCTGGCTCCCCATCGCGGAAAGGGCGGATGAGGCCTTCGAACGCAACGATCGAAAGCCTCCCCTCATTGAATGCAAAGATCGGTTGAAAAGCACTCTTGAGCGCATAAACGCCCCACACACCGGTCGCGGTGCCGTCTTCATGACGAATGACATGGGCGAGCCCAATGCTCCGAGCCAAAATGGCGCTCCGCGAAACGGTTGCAAATCAGGCAACTCTACCCGCCAATATTTTACCGCTCGTTAATGTAGCAGGAAACGGATTTTCCTGCAGGTCAATTCGCTAAGCTTGCACTTCGCCCCCCGATGCGACAATAGAAATGCGCAGTCGAGTGACTGCTCAGCCACACACTGGAGACGTTTCTCATGGCCTTTCTCGCCGACGCCCTTTCCCGCGTAAAGCCTTCCGCGACCATCGCGGTGACGCAGAAAGCGCGCGAGCTGAAAAACGCCGGGCGCGATGTCATCGGCCTTGGTGCCGGCGAGCCGGATTTCGATACGCCCGACAACATCAAGAATGCAGCGATCGAAGCAATCCGCCGCGGCGAAACCAAGTACCCTCCTGTGTCCGGCATCGTACCGCTGCGCGAGGCGATCACCAAAAAATTCAAACGCGAGAACAACCTCGACTACAAGCCCGAGCAGACCATCGTCGGCACCGGCGGCAAGCAGATTCTGTTCAACGCCTTCATGGCGACGCTCAACCCCGGCGACGAGGTCATCATCCCGCGCCCCTATTGGGTCAGCTATCCTGAAATGGTGGCCATCTGCGGCGGCACCTCGGTGTTTGCCGAGACCTCCATCGACAACGGCTTCAAGCTGACGGCACAAGTGCTGGAGAAGGCAATCACGCCGAAGACCAAATGGCTTTTGATGAACTCGCCGTCCAACCCGTCGGGCGCAGCCTATTCCGAAGCCGAACTCAGAGCGCTGGCCGACGTGTTGTTGAAACACCCGCATGTGTGGACGCTAACCGACGACATGTATGAGCACCTCACCTATGGCGATTTCGTCTTCAAGACCCTCGCCGAGGTCGAGCCGAAGCTCTACGACCGCACGCTGACCATGAACGGCGTGTCGAAAGCCTATGCGATGACCGGCTGGCGCATCGGCTATGCCGCTGGCCCGGTCGCGCTCATCAAGGCGATGGATATGATCCAGGGCCAGCAGACGTCTGGCGCCTGCACGATTGCCCAGTGGGCGTCGGTCGAAGCACTCAATGGTCCGCAGGATTTCATCGAGAAGAACAAGGCGATTTTCCAGAACCGCCGCGACCTCGTCGTGTCGATGCTTAACCAGGCCCGCGGCATCTCCTGCCCCTCGCCGGAAGGCGCCTTCTACGTCTATCCCTCCTGTGCCGAACTGATCGGCAAGACAGCCCCCAACGGCAAGCTCATCGACAGTGATGAAGCTTTCTGCACGGAATTGCTGGAGGCGGAAGGCGTCGCGGTGGTGTTCGGGTCGGCCTTCGGCCTCGGCCCCAACTTCCGCATTTCCTACGCCACGTCGGAGACGCTGCTGGAAGAAGCCTGCACACGCATCCAGCGCTTCACCGCAAGCTTGAGCTAACCAGCCCAGGTTAGTGGAAATCACAAAAGCCCGACCTCGCGCCGGGCTTTTTGCCGACGAGAAGTCCAATTCCACCCTGCAGCCGTCGCCTCAAGGCTGGCACATCTTTCATGGACGCCCGGCAGGGTTCGTTGTAGCCATTGCGACTGCTCGATTTTAGAGGAGACACGGCATGGACCGTTTCACCGGCGGTTGCCTGTGCGGCAACGTCCGATTTGTGGCGTCGGGCGCCCCATACCGGGTCGGCCTTTGTCACTGTCTCGACTGCCGCAAACATCATGGGGCCCTTTTTCACGCATCCGCGATATTCCCCCAGGAGGCGGTGACGATCGCTGGCGAAACACGCGATTACGCCGGGCGGTTTTTCTGCCCCCGCTGCGGCTCATCCGTTTTCGGCCGCACCGCCGACGAGATCGAAGTGAACCTCGGATCCCTGGATGCCCCTGATCAACTAAGGCCGACCTACGAACTCTGGACCGTCCGTCGCGAATCCTGGTTGCCGCCGTTTCCGCTGACGAAACGATACGAACGCGATCGTGACGCCACGGGTCGCTTCGAGGAATAGATCGCCAAAGTCCGCTTCCCACCCCAAGCGGGACCATACGCTACCCGAGTGCGACCTTGTTGCAGACGATGTTGACACTATCGAAAATAAGGGGCATCGCGATGTATGACGGTCATCCAGCCGTCATCAAACCACAGGACACACCAATGGACCCGGACAGTCGAAGTCCCTCTTCGAACCCGTCGTCCGCGTGAGCCTCTAGTTGCGGGCTCCACGGATGGCGCAATAGCCTTACCGGAAGGAGCCAGGAATGCTGCGCATCTATGCAGGCCATAACGGCCGTTTCGCTACCATTGAAAATTTTGACCGGCCCGAGGCTTCCGAAGCGGTGTGGCTGGACCTTCTCGACGCCTCCAGCGAGGACGTGAAGCGCGTCGAAACTCATCTCAAGATCGCCATTCCCACACGCGACGAGATGGCGGAAATCGAGCTCTCGGACCGCCTCTATAACGAGGACGGCGCCGAATTCATGACCATGACGGCGATCACCGACGTGGAGGGCGACGATCCAGTCAAATCGCCGATTACCTTCATCTTGAAGGGACAAACGCTGGTTACCGTTCGCCACGTCGATTCAAAACCGTTCGTCCAATACATGGCCAAGGTGCAGCGCGGCACCGCCGGACAGTGTGCATCAGGCGAGGCCATCATGATTGGCGTGATCGAGGCCATCATCGACCGGATTGCCGACACACTGGAGCGCATCGGCGACGAGGCCGACGCGATCTCCCGGGAGGTGTTCCGCAACAAGTCGGAGAACGCGACGAAAAAGACCCACGATCTCCAGTCGCTGATCGAGCAGATCGGCCTGAAGGGCGACCTGCTGACCAAGGTTCGCGAAAGCTTGATCAGCATCACCAGGCTCGCCGCCTATCACAGTGCGGTCGAGATCAGCCGGCTGTCGTCCGAAACGGCCAAGCGCAAATCAAAGAAGGACATCCGGGAACACATCAAGCTCATTCAGCGCGATGCCGCTTCTCTGGCCGATCACGCGATCTTCCTGTCCGGGAAGATCAACTTTCTGCTGGATGCGACGCTGGGCCTGATCAATCTCCAGCAGAACCAGATCATCAAGATCTTTTCGGTGGCTGCCGTCGTGTTTCTGCCGCCGACATTGGTGGCTTCGATCTACGGCATGAACTTCGATGTGATGCCGGAATTGCATTGGACGCTTGGCTATCCGTGGGCGCTCGGTCTCATGGCGCTGTCAGCCATCGTGCCCTACTGGTTCTTCAAGCGGCGCGGCTGGCTTTGATCGTGGTCTCAGGCTCAAGGCATCGCACGGGCTTCCGCAGCGGCGTCATCCGCCATATTGGTCGTCGCTCACCGGTTCCAGCCAGTCGACGACCTTACCGTCCTGCGCTTCCTGCATGGCGATGTGGGTCATCGCTGCAAGGGGCGCGGCGCCGTGCCAATGCTTCTCGCCGGGCGCGAACCACACCGTGTCGCCGGCCCTGATTTCCTGAATTGGCCCACCCCAGCTTTGCGCGCGCCCTGCCCCTGAAACCACATGCAGCGTCTGCCCGAGCGGATGCGTGTGCCAGTGCGTGCGGGCGCTCGGCTCGAAGCGTACCGAAATCGCGCGTAGGCGGGCAGGCGCGTCCGCCTCAATGATTGCGTCCTGCGTCACCCGGCCGGTAAAATACTGGTCGGAGGCAAGGCGGGTCGGCACGCTTCCGCATGGTGTGATCTTCATGGGTGAACCTCGTTCCTCGCCTATGCCCCAACTGATCCTGCCGGCTGAACGGCAGTTTCGCGGCCATCGCCATTTTCACGATACATTAGCCATCGCGTAAAAATTGCATAGAAGTTTAACGTCTCGAAATCCCTGCTTGCAACAATGACGGCAGACAAAGCCGACATCGAGAACCAATACAAGTTCGGCTCAACAGGGGCCCGCTGACTGCGGGAGGCTCGAAATGACGTCCAAAGCCAGGGCTCAGCCCAGGAAAATGACCAATGTCCAGCCTGACCAGGGAAAGGACACGCAGCCGTTGCCGGCCGGCCGTTTTACCTACAATCAGCCGGCTTCGGCCTCCGCACTGACGGATGCTGGCGCTTTGCAGACCATGCTGGCCAAGGAGTTTGGCAACGAGGAGCACGAGAAGACTCTCTCCCCGCCGCCAACGCCATCGCGCTTTAGCCAGCCGCTGTCGCCGATGTGGTCTCGCGGCCTCAAGACGATCGCCGGCCTGGCGATCCTGCTTACGGTGGGGTGGATGCCGATGCAGCGCCTCTTCCAGGTGTCCAGCGTCGAAGCCGTGGTCAACGCCCAGATCGTGACCATACGCGCGCCCATCGGTGGCGTCGTCGCGGAAGGCCTGGAAGGCCTTCGTGTCGGCAGTACCATCCCCGCCGGTTGGCAGTTGGCGACCGTGGTCAATGCCCGCGCCGATCACAACGCCATCGAGCGCGCCTCCGAAGAACTGGGCGCAGCCCGCGAAGAGCAGGATGCGCTCGCTTCGCGCATCGAGCGTCTTGCCGAGCTGCGCACCG
This sequence comes from Mesorhizobium sp. Root157, assembly GCF_001427385.1. Lineage (GTDB taxonomy): Bacteria > Pseudomonadota > Alphaproteobacteria > Rhizobiales > Rhizobiaceae > Mesorhizobium. The sequence goes on along the minus strand of NZ_LMGJ01000023.1, from coordinate 235,631 downwards.
GCATCTCCAAGCGCGTGGAAACCTATCGCACCGACCGCAAGAACCGCGTCGCGGCCAAGATCGCTGAAGTCGATGCCGAGTTGTCCGGAGCGGAGGCGGTGCTGTCCCGCGCCGAGGCCGAATTCCAGCGCCAATCGTCTTTGGCGGCTTCCGGCGCCGGTGCGAGAACCTCGCAAGAAAACGCCAGGCGCGATCTCGATGTCGCCACGGCTGCCCTGAATCAAGCGAAGGCTCGAAAGGCTGCGTTTGCCGTCGAAGCCGAAGCGCTGGCGCAAAGCCGCTTTTTCGGCGACGGCTATGACGACGAGCCCCGGTCGGCCCAGCGCCTCGACGACATAGCCGAGACGATGGCGACGCTTGAGGCCGACAAGGCGAGGCTGGATGCCCGGGTGACGCGGCTGCAGCAAGGGCTCGATCGGGAACAGTCTCAATTCGAACTGGCCAGCAACGCAACGCTTACGGCGCCCACCGCCGGCCAGGTCTGGGAACTGTTCACCGCCCCCGGCGAACAGGTCGTCGCCGGCCAGCCCTTGGTCAGCGTGCTGGACTGCTCGAAACTTCTGGTTACCGCCGCTGTTACCGAAGCCGTCTACAACACCCTTTCGGTGGGCATGCCGGCAAACTTCACCTTCCGCGACGGGACGCACGCTCTGCCAGGCAAGGTCGTGCAACTGAGCGGCGTCTCTTCTGCTGCCTCCAACTTCGCCATCCTCCCCTCGGCGCTGACCAAGGAAGCCTATCGCGCTTTGGTTGCGGTCGAAGGCATGCAACAGGAAGGCTCCTGCCCGGTTGGCCGCACCGGCCGGGTGGTATTCGGCGAAGCAGCTTCCTGAGAGCGACCCAACCATGAACCCGATCCTGTCGGTTCTGTCGGAAGGTGCGGTGCCCGGCTTCATCATTGCCGGGCTCTTGTTGGCAGCGATGCCGTGGATCGATCGCCATAGCCGGCTGCGGATACTGCCGATCATGCTGGTGTTGGCCCTCACCGCCAGGTACCTTTATTGGCGCGTCACCATCACCATCCCGTCCTTTTCAGATCCCGTCGACTTTGCCTTCGGCTGGCTGTTCTTTCTGATCGAACTGGGTGCGGTTTCGGGCTCGGTGATTTCCTACATCACCCTCACCCGAACCGGCGAACGCACGAGCGAGGTCGAGAACAATACACCTTGGCTTTTCTCCCAGCCACAGATGCCCTTGGTCGACGTCTTCATCTGCACCTACAACGAGGAACGCGAAATCCTCGAGCGCACCATCGTCGGCGCCACCGGCATGACATATGCCCATTTTCGTGTCTGGGTGCTGGATGACGGCCGGCGGCCATGGCTCGCCGAACTGGCCGACGAACTGGGCTGCAACTATCTGACCCGTCCCGACAACGCCCACGCCAAGGCCGGCAACATCAACCACGCGCTTAGGCACGTCTCGGCACTGGACGAGCCGCCCGACTTCATTTCCGTTCTCGATGCCGATTTCGTGCCGACGCCGATGTTTCTGTCGCGCGCGCTGACCCTGTTCAGGGAGCCGGATGTCGGCATCGTCCAGACGCCGCAGCACTTCATCAATCCCGACCCGATCCAGGCCAATTTGCAGGCTTCGGACGCATGGCCGGACGAACAGCGCTATTTCTTCGATGTGCTGATGCCGGCCAAGGATGCATGGGGCACGGCCTTCTGTTGCGGCACCTCCTCGGTCATACGCATGGAGGCGTTGCAAACTGCCGGCGGCTTCCCGACCGAATCCGTGACGGAAGACTATTTGCTTACCCTTCGCCTGAAGCGCAACGGCTTTCGCACTGTCTATCTCAACGAGCGCCTTTCACTCGGCCTGGCGCCGGAAGGCCTGCAGGAATACATCACCCAGCGGTCCCGCTGGTGCCTTGGCTTCATCCAGATCATCCGCGGCAAGGACGGCCCTTTCAACCTTGGCAACGGTCTTCAGTTCATCGACCGCGTCAGCCTTGTCGAAAGCCTGCTTTACTGGAGCATGGCCTACCTGTTTCGCGTGGCGGGCGTTCTCGTCCCGATCTTCTATCTTCTGCTCGGCATCAACGCCGTCAATGTCGGCACGGCGGACGGCATTGCCAATTTCCTGCCCTACTATCTCGCCCAGATCGCGGTGATGGCGTGGCTGTCCGGACAGCGAGTCCTGCCGGTCATGACCGACATCTCCCAGTTGCTGGCGGCTCGCGAAATCCTGACGGCCGTCGCCATCGGCCTGTTCAAGCCCAAAGGCCAGAAATTCAAGGTTACCGCCAAAGGCGGCGACCGCTCGAAAACGGTCATCCAGTGGCGCATGATGAGTCTGTTCAGCTTCCTGCTCGGCCTGACCGTTCTCGGCGTACTGCTCTCGTTCGGCGGTAGCGGCCCGCTCCAGGATTCCAGCATGGTGGCGCTGTACTGGTCCTGGTACAACATGGTCATCCTCATTTCCGCAATCGCGGTTTGCATCGAAAAGCCGCGCCTGCGCCGCCATGAACGCCTTCAAGGCAAGGAAACCGTGATCGTGTCCTTTGACAACGAACACCACATCTTTGTCACGGCGGATGTCTCGGTGGGCGGCATGCGCCTGCTCGGCAACGTTCGCGCGCCTGTCGGCACGCGGGTGTCGGTGCAACTTGGCCATGCTCATTTCGAAGGCAACATCGTGCGGCGCTCGGAATCCGACTTCGCCGTTTCGCTCGACGAAAACCTCGTCAACCGCACCGCCATGATGCGCCGGGTCTATTCCGGCGACTACAAGGCTCATATCGTCAACGTCAAACCGGGGGCCGTCGCCCGCAAGGTCATCGGTCGTTTGATGAAATAGCGGGCGGCGTCAAACGACACCCGCAGCCGCTTCCAGGCAGCTCAAGCGCCCTCTAATGTGTCTACTTCGCCACAGCAGACCCGCATTCCGCGACGGCAACAGTGAATTCGGCAATGGTCGCTTCCAGTCTGACCCGAGTCTCGTCATGGTCCGCGTGCTGATTTGAGTACTTTTTGGATGAGGGATATGCGAGTTCATTTACTGACTACGACTGCGGTTTTTTTCACCCTCGGGTTTTCGGCACAGGCTGCCGACTTCCAGGAAAAATTTGAAGGGAAGCCTGCCGTTTCCGGCATCAACGGCAAGCTGGAGATCGGCTATAGCCGCACTGATGTTTCCGGTACTTCAGATGACCTGGATGCTCTCCACGGCATTGGTTCGATTGCGTTGCCGGTAGCCCAGCAGTTCGGCGTGCAGATCGATGCAGGCGTGGGGCGCTTCGATACCGATCCCAGCATCACCGCGGCCGGTGTTGGCGCCCATGGCTTCTGGCGCAACCCCGACCAGGGCCTGCTCGGCGTCTACGGCCACTACGTGCGTACTTCCGGCGGCGGACAAAATGCCGATGTCTGGCGGCTTGGCGCCGAAGGCGAGGCTTATTTCGACCGGATCAGCGTTGAAGCGTTCGTCGGCGCCGATTTCGTCGATACCAATGCCGGTAACGATACATTCTTCAACGGCGATCTCGTCGCTGCATTCTACGCAACCGACAATATCCGTATCCATGCCGGTGTCGGGCACCAGTTCGACGAGACATTCGCCAAGGTCGGCGGAGAAGCCATGCTGCCGTTCGCCAGCAACAATGTCTCTCTGTTTGCGGATGCCGGCTTTGGTGAAGACACCCAAGCCTATAAGGTTGGGCTGCGCATCTATTTCGGCGAAAGCGGCAAGTCGCTTAAGGCTCGTCATCGCGAGGACGACCCCCAAGCCCGCCTTCTCGATTTCTTCGGCGCGGCCTTCACCGCCCCGGATAACGCAGCGCCACCCTGCACCAGCGAGTGCGCGTACTGACCTCGATCAGGGTTCAAGAAGGAGCCGGTTGCCTTACACGCCGGCTTCGTCTTCCCTCACGAACTGGTCGATCTTGCCACCCGGGCCGACCTGCATGTGCGTATAACGCCTATAGGCAACGCTGACCGGGCGCTGGAAATACTCCCGCACCCCCTTGGTTACCCCTTCGAAATCGAGTTCGCCATCGCCGGCTCGGCTCGAGAAGCGCAGTTCGAGCGCTTCTGGGCCGACTTGTGCGAGCTGCCACTGCACGACCGGAAAGCCGGAAGCAAATTTTTCCAGACTGAAGATCGGCGCGATCTCAGTGCCGTCCGAAAACCTGAACAAACGCCGCTGCCGCCCCACCGTAAGTACCAGCCTCGGCAGCGTCAGCCCGCACGGGCACGGACCACCAATGTAGCCGATGTCGCCGATATCATATCGGATCAGTGGCATCGCCGCATTGATCAGCGTGGTCAAGACGACGCGCCCCTCCTCGCCATCGTCGCAAGGCGAGCCATCGGGCCGCAGTATGTCTACCCGCACACACTCGGCATTGACGTGGAGTGATCCGCAGGCGCACTGCGAGGCGATGGTGCACACATCATTGGCGCTGTAAGTATCGAATACCGGGCAGCCGAACACCCGTTCGGCGTCGCGGCGCATCTGTGCGCTTACATATTCACCAAGCGTGATGATCCCCTTTAAGTCGATGCCCGATACGGAATCCTGCTCTGCCACGGCTATGAGACCCATGGCGTTGCTCGGCTGCGTGTTGAGATAGACCGACCCTTGATGCCTGACATAATCAAGCTGGTCGGACAGTCTCATCGGGTAGGCAAGCCGCGAGTAGGTGCCGAAATTTGTTTCCGGCGCCATCCAGCCAGGAACCCAGGGCTCTTCTTCCTGGGCCATGTAGCTGAGCTTGGGATGGGCCGCGGCGCGGACCATCACCAGCCTGCAGGTCGGGTCGACGCCGACCCAGCGGTAGAACCGCCCCATCATCGCCAGTTCCATCCTGCCGGCAAGGGCGGTTTTCAGTACCGTGACTGGGACACCTGACGTTCCTGAGGTAGAAAACGCTTTCACCTCTCCATGCGCGGCCGGTACTGCAGTGCTTTTCAACGATTCGAAGTGTTCGACCAGATCAGCGCGCGTAAGCACTGGGAACTGCGCCCACGCCGAACTTTCGATATCGCAGCCCGCAGCAAAAGCGGCCGAAAGCCGCTCCCGATAGAACGGCACAGTATTGTAGGCGTGCCTGGTGATGGCACAGAGCTGCCGCCGAACATAAGCTTCCAGTTGGCCTCGGGGCAATCGTTCCGAAACGGCCAGACTGTCATAGATGAGTTCGGCGGCGGACTTTGGGATGGCGACATTCCTTTCGTGCTGTCACCCCATACACTTGCCGAAATGCCAAAGCCATGTGACGATGTACATGGATGGCAGATTTCCAATCCTGCCGCCGCGCGACGGTCTTCAGGCCGGCCGCCGCTCCCAAAAAAATGCCTGAGCGGAGGTCAGCCATGGGTAGTCGCGCCGGAGGACGACGCACGGGACCGAAATGCATCGCCATAGTCGGTCCCTTCTCAAGCGGTAAGACGACACTTCTCGAAGCCATACTCGCCCGCACGGGCACCATTCCCCGCCAGAACCCGGTCTCATCCGGAAACACCGTTTCCGATCATTCTCCCGAAGCGCGCGCGCACGCCATGAGCGTGGAGGCCACCGTCGCCACCACCGAATTCATGGGCGATACGCTCACCTTCATCGATTGCCCCGGCTCGATCGAATTCGCCTTCGAGGCCGAGCCGGTGCTCGCTGCCTGCGACGTGGCGGTGGTGGTTGCAGAGGCGGACGAAAAGAAGATCCCTGCCCTGCAACTCATCATGCGCCGGCTGGACGAACTCGGCGTGCCGCGCATCCTCTTCCTCAACAAGATCGACAAGTCGGTTGCCGGCGTGCGCGATACGCTCAAGATGCTGCAGCCGGCCAGTTCCCTGCCGCTGCTTTTGCGGCAGATCCCGCTGCGCAAGGATGGCGTCGTCATCGGCTCCATCGACCTTGCGCTGGAGCGCGCCTACATCTACCGCGAATACGCCGAAAGCGAAGTCGCCGAGATTCCCGGCGACGACAAGGCGCGCGAGATCGAGGCTCGTTTCTCCATGCTCGAAACGCTGGCCGATCAGGACGACCAGTTGATGGAGCAATTGCTGGAAGAGATCGAACCGCCGAAGGACGCTATCTTCGATGATCTCGCCGCCGATCTTCGAGCCGGCACGCTGACACCTGTACTGATCGGAGCGGCCGAAAAGGGCAACGGCGTGCTGCGCCTGTTGAAAGCCATCCGCCACGATGCGCCGGATATCGAGGCGACCCGCAAGCGGCTCGGCGCGCCGGAGGGCAACGCCACGGTGGTGCAGGTCATGAAAACCGTTCACACCGCGCACGGTGGCAAGCTTTCCGTTTCACGCATCCTGTCCGGCCAGGTCGCGGACGGCGCCGAACTCTATCTTCCCGGTGGGGAAATGGGCAAGGTGTCCGGCATATACCGCCTGCTGGGCAAGGACCAGTCGAAGCTGGCCTCCGCAACGGCCGGCGACACGGTCGCGCTGGGCAAGCTGGACGACGTGCGCACCGGGCAGACCCTCACCTCCGCCAAGGGCGGCATGGCACCCCTTATCGAACTTTCGCCACCCCAACCCGTCTATGCCTTCGCGTTGCGCCCGAAGGAGCGCAAGGATGACGTGAAGATGTCGGCAGCCATCCAGCGCCTGGCAGAGGAGGATCCCTCGCTCAGCCTTCGCCACAATCAGGATTCGGCGGAAACCATATTGTCCGGTCACGGCGAGATGCACCTGCGCGTGGTGCGCGAACGCCTGGAGGGCAAGAACCAGATTCCGGTCGAAGGCCACGCGCCAGCGGTTCCCTACCGCGAGACGATCCGCAAGCCGGTCGAACAGCGCGGCCGCCACAAGAAGCAGTCGGGTGGCCACGGCCAGTTCGGCGATGTCGTGCTGCAGATCAAGCCACTGCCGCGCGGCACCGGCTTCCAGTTCACCGACACCATCACCGGCGGCGTCGTGCCCAAGACCTACATCCAGTCGGTGGAAACGGGTGTTCGCGACTATCTCAAGTCAGGACCGATGGGGTTCCCAGTGGTGGATGTCGCCGTCAACCTCTCCGACGGCTCCTATCACGCCGTCGATTCCTCGGACATGGCCTTCCAGATGGCGGCCAAGCTGGCGATGAAGGAGGGCATGGCGTCTTGCTCGCCGGTGCTGCTCGAACCGGTCACGAAGGTCGAGATCCTCACGCCTTCGGACGCGACGGCAAAGATCATCGCGCTCATACCGCAACGGCGCGGCCAGATACTGGGTTACGACGCGCGCGAAGGCTGGCCGGGTTGGGATGTGGTCGAAGCAACCATGCCGCAGGCCGAGATCGGCGACCTCATCATCGAACTGCGCTCGGCAACCGCGGGTGTCGCCACCTATAGCGCCAGCTTCAGCCACATGGCGGAACTGACTGGCCGGCTGGCGGATGATGCGATGAATGCCAGCGGCAAGGCCGCATGAAGCAGTGACCGGCAACCCTCACGGGGCGCTCGCCGCACCTCAACGACAAACGGCGTCCGGTTCAACCGGGCGCCGTTTGTTGCGGACCGTCTCCGGGGAGGTAACGGCAGGCCCGCCGCATCGTTGGCAAGTCCAGTGACCGGCTGCTGCCGGCAGAAAAAGCTGGACGCGGCGGCTACCTGAGCCTGCGAAACGAGCGATGCCCCCATCCCTCGAGTCGACGCGCCGCGTCCTGCTTACTGCTTAGTCAAGACTGGGCGCCCGCGTCACGTTACAGGGGTTACATGACTGTTACACGCCGTGACTGCGCGGCAATCCGCGGACAGCCGGAGTGCAGCAGCCTGCGCAACGGTCGCCCGCGCAATTCGGTTCCGAATCATGTGCAAGGGATGGATCGCGATGCCGAATCCAAAGCGCGTCGGGAAAGTTCCACATTGCCCCGGCGTCGAGCGCCGCGTCGCGTCCGTGCGCGGGGTTTTCAAGGCAACAAAAAAGCCGGATCCAAGAAGATCCGGCTGAGTTGATTGGAAGTGCCTGTTAGGGCTAAACCTCCAGAGGGGAACACTCGTGAGCGCTAATGGGAGGAGAACGCGCTCAGGAGATGCACAATATATGGGACCCTCCTGCCTTCGAAACAAGCATCTATTTTGCAACTCACACATGCAAAAAGACGCAGGCTGTGGTCCAATGCCGATTTTGCGGCAATAAGGCCAGAAAGCCGGGCCGATACTGCGGCGGCCTGCCCGTTTCCACGCCAGTGCGACGCCCGCAGGCAATGCGCCCAGCCTTCGGCCGCTCTATTGAGCATGTTGCCTGCCGCAATGGCGGCGGAGCGCCGGTCAGTAGGACCAGTTTCGCGCCTTGTTGAACATGAAGTCGCGGAAAGCCTTCAGCTTGGCCTGGTTCTTCATCGCCTCGGGATAGACGAAGAAGGTGTCGAAGGATGGGCCTTCGAGTTCCTCCAGCACCGGCACCAGGCCCGAATCCTTTCCGGCCATGTACTCGGGCAGCATGGCGATGCCCGCACCCCGTTTCACCGCGCGCCGGATCGACATCAGGTCGTTGATCTGCAGCACGGACGGGCGCTTGTCGTTTTCGGAGCGGCCAACGGTTTCCAGGGCATTGAGCCCGCTGAGATAGGACGGCACCGGTTCGCCGAACGTCACGATACGGTGATTGTCGAGATCGGCGACGGACTTCGGCACGCCGTGCTTGTCGAGATAGGATTGCGAGGCGAACACGTGCAGGTGCACCGTAAACAGGCGGCGCTGGATCAGGTCCGGCTGTTGCGGCTGGCGCAACCTGACCGCGCAATCGGCCTGGCGCATGGTCAGGTCGAGTTCCTCGTTGGCCAGCACCAGTTGCAGGTTGATCTCGGGATAGAGGTCGAGAAATTCCTTGGCCATTTCGGTCAGCCACCCTGTGCCAAGGCCCACCGTGGTCGTCACTCTCAAGACACCGCTCGGAAGATCCTTGGTCTCCGACAGCCGCGTCTTGATCGTTTCCAGTTTCATCAGCACGTCGTGCGCCGTGCGAAACAGCATCTCGCCCTGCTCGGTCAACACCAAACCGCGTGCGTGCCGGTTGAACAAGGGCACGCCGACGTCATGCTCGAGCGCGCTCACTTGCCGGGAGATCGCCGATTGCGAAAGATGCAGGGTCTCCGCGGCATGGGTGAAGGAGCCAGCCTCCGCCGCTGCGTGAAACACGCGTAGTTTATCCCAATCCAACGCCATGATTCCCCTCGTTCCGAACGGCGTTTGATGAAGAGATAGGGCTTTTCTGCGGCTTATTCCGCCGCTTCCCGATGCACCTCTATCCCGGCCAGATACTTTTCCGCCTCGAGCGCCGCCATGCAGCCCATGCCGGCTGCGGTCACCGCCTGGCGATAGATGTCGTCGGTCACGTCACCGGCGGCAAACACGCCAGGCACATCTGTGCGCGTCGAATCCGGTGCCGTCCACAAATAACCGTTCGGCTTCTGCTTCAACTTCCCGGCGAAAAGCTCCACCGAGGGCGCATGGCCGATCGCCACGAACACGCCGTCGACCTTGAGCAGGCTGTCCTGGCCGGTGGCCACGTTCTTCAGCTTCAGCCCCTCGACCGAAGGCGGCAACGGCGCCTTGCCGGGCCGGCCGGTGATCTCGTCGACCATCGTGTCCCAGATCACCTTGATGTTGTCCTTCGCCAAAAGCCGTTCGCGCAGGATGCGCTCGGCGCGGAATTCGCTGCGCCGGTGGATCACCGTCACGCTCCGGGCCAGGTTGGAAAGATAAAGCGCCTCTTCGACCGCCGAGTTGCCGCCACCGACCACCGCCACGTCCTTGCCGCGATAGAAGAAGCCGTCGCAGGTGGCGCAGGCCGAAACGCCGAAGCCCATGAAGGCCTGTTCGCTGGGAATGCCCAGCCACTTGGCCTGCGCGCCGGTGGCGATGATCAGCGCATCCGCCGTGTAGGTCGTACCGGAATCGCCCTTGGCGATGAACGGACGCTGGTTGATGTCCACCTCGACGATGATGTCGTTGATGACCTCGGTGCCGACATGCTCGGCCTGCTTGAGCATTTCGCCCATCAGCCATGGCCCCTGGATCGCCTCGGCGAAGCCGGGATAGTTCTCCACATCGGTGGTGATCGTCAGTTGCCCGCCTTGCTGCAGCCCCGCCACCAGGACCGGCTTCAGCATGGCGCGCGCCGCGTAGATGGCAGCGGTATAGCCGGCGGGGCCGGAGCCGATGATGAGGACGGGAGCGTGCTTGACGGTCATGGAGCGGCCTTCGGGACAGCAAGCCGCCGCGCGGCCCGCAAATGGCTGGATCTTCGAATGCGCAATGTAAGTGCTGGCCGCCCTGCCAGCAAGGCGGTGCGGCAAGTGTCCCCGGAAAGCTTGTCGCACCAATTGGCTGCTGGAAGTGTTGGAAACTGGGGCAATTCCGCCTGAAAGGGCTGGCGTGCGGCAAAAAGTCGTTTAATTACCGACGAACGACAGATTCTTGCGCAATGGACTTTCCCGAATGCCGATCAAGGCCGATCTCGACGCCATAGACTGGAAGATACTGCGCGAGCTTCAAAACGATGGCCGCATGACCAATGTCGAGTTGTCGCAACGCGTCGGCATATCGGCGCCCCCTTGTCTGCGGCGTGTCCGCCGGCTGGAGGAAAAGGGCATCATCCGCGGTTTCCGCGCCCTTCTCGATGCGCCTTCGCTTGGCATGGAGGTGGTCGCCTTCTGCCTGATCGGGCTGCACCACCAGGCCGATGCCGAACTGAAGGCCTTCGCCGAGCGCACGCGCGGCTGGCCGATCGTGCGCGAGGCCTGGATGGTGTCGGGCGAATCCGATTTCCTCCTGCATTGCGTGACCAGCGACATCGGCACCTTCCAGACCTTCGTCATCGAGGAACTGACCTCGACGCCCAATGTCGGCACGGTGCGCACGGCACTCACCATCCGCAAGGTCAAGGACGAGGTTCCGGTGGAGATTTAGGCGAGCGGCTGGAGGGGTTCAGTCTGCTCTCGACACGCAGTCTTGTTCTGGCCTAGAGGGAGGCGAAGCACGCATATTGCCCAAGTCTACTCGCTGCAACAGAACGGACCATGGCCAAGACACTGAAGAAACTGTCGCGTGATTTTCGGTTGGGCCTGTACCGGCTCAGGCACGGGCCGAAATTCGACTATCATTCTATCAAGGTCACGATTCCTGATCACATTCCGTTCACATTCAAACGGCAGGTCATGCAGGGCAAATATGAAGAAGCCGAGCGCCGCTTGGTAGATGCCCACCTCGATCCACACCTGCCCGTGATAGAAATGGGAGGATCTCTCGGCATCCTCAGCGCCTATATTGCTAGAAAGCTAGCGCCTCAGACACCCTATTGGGTGATCGAAGCTAACCCGGACATAATCGATATTTGCACGGAAAACGTTGCAACGCAGCCGCGTTCCGTTCCAGTCCAAGTGCACAATTACGCCATCGCCTACGGAGCGGAGAGCGTCAGCTTTGCCAAGAGCGAGAATGTCCACATCAGCCGCCTTGGTTCGGACATCCTGCCGGGCAACGTCAATATTGCCGCCCGTACCTTGCAGCAAATCGTTTCGGCCATGGGCGTCACCGAGGGTTTCAGCCTGATAATGGATATCGAAGGTGCCGAGTTCGATGTCTTTGAAAACGATGGCGAGGCATTTGCCTCCTGCCGTCTCGCAGTCGTGGAAATCCATCCACACATCTTCGAACAGCAGGGACGCTCGGTCGCTCGTTTCATGGAACTGGTCGAGAAAGCTGGCATGAAAACGCTGGAGCAACACGAAAACACTCTCGCGCTGGTCAGGCGCTAGCCATGTTCTCCATCGTATTCGTCACCTATAACAGCGCCGAAGTGATAGGCGACGCCATTCGTTCCATTCCTCCCGGAAATGAAGTGATCGTCGCCGACAACGCCAGCGTCGACAACTCCGTGGAGGTTTGCCGCGCATTGGGAGCAACAGTGCTGGAAATGCCGAGGAACCTCGGCTTTGGCACGGCCTGTAATCGCGGCGCCGCAGTCGCGACGGCGGAAAACATCCTGTTCCTCAACCCAGATGCGAAATTGGAATCGGGCGCCTTAGAGGCAATGACGGAGGCGCTCGCCAGGCATCCTCGCTCGGTCGCCTTTAACCCCCGAATCTTGAATGAAGATGGAAGCCAATTCCTGCGCCGCCGCACGATCCTGCTTCCGCGTCCTTACCTGATCCGCCCGCAGTTGCCGACCGGTGACGAAAAAATCATCACAGCCTCAGGATCCGCACTACTCGTCCGAAAACATATCTTCTTTGAATTGGGCGGCTTTGACGAGAATATTTTCCTTTATTATGAAGATGACGATCTATGCGCACGCATCATCAAATCCGGGCACGAGATGCATTATATTCATAATGCAGTCGTTTATCACAAAGGACGTGGTTCGTCGGGAAATTCCGACGATATGAACGCCTTTAGAGAATACGAGACGATGAAATCCCGTATCTACGTCAGTCGAAAGCACAGTGTTACATTCATCCGCTCCTGGCACATCATACGAAATATGTTTAAAAAAGCAATTGCGAGACAACAAGGACTTGATAGTAAAGCCAAAGCACTAAATGGCCGACTAATGGCTCTACGAAATAATGAATTCCAAGATTTTTAAATTTTAATCAAAAAATTCACATATTGTTTAACAGATGAAGTAAAGATTTGGGTATTTACCTACCTTAGGAAAATTCATGCAGCGCACCGAAAAACCGCCAGTCTCCGCTTTCATCATCTGCAAGAACGAAGTTTCGATGATCGGCCCCTGCATCGAGAGCCTGGATGTGTGCCGGGAAATCGTCATCGTGGATTCCGGCTCGACCGATGGCACCATCGAGCTCATCGAAACCTATCGCGACAAGGGATACCCCATCCGTCTATTCCAGCGCGACTGGCCCGGGTACGCAAAGCAAAAGCAATTCGCCTTGGATCAATGCACCGAAACCTGGTGCCTGAACTTAGACTGTGACGAGCGTCTTGACGACGCCTTAAAGCTAAATCTACCGGAACTGATATCCACTGATCAAACGGTTGCCGCTTGGGAACTGGATTTCCGTCTCTTTCTACTAGGATATGGCTACACACCCGACCGAGTACGACTTGGCCATTTGGTACGTTTGGTGCGCAAAGGACGAGTTCACTACAGGCTCAATCAATTGGTACATGAGGGAGTTGATGTGGAGGGCGAGATCGGCACCAACAACAAAGGAAAGATCCTCCATGCTCGACCCATATCCATAGAAGAGCACATTTCGAAATTAAACCAATATTCCGGCCTAAAATCCACACAACTATTTAACAGCGGGAAAAATCCCCGCCTTTTTCGGCTCATATTTAACCCATTTATATACTTCATCCGAATTTTTATATTCCGCCGCTTCTACCTGTGCGGGTGGGCAGGATTCATTCATGCCGGGACCGGCGCGATCTACTCGTTCCTGACCGAAGCGAAGCTCTACCAGATGCACGCCAAGGCGCGCGGCGACAAATCACAATCCTGATGCTTGTGACCGGGCTTTGAGTTTCAGCCGATAGCAGGCCCGCTTGACTTCACGCGACACGATTTCGGTCAGCGGCTTCGCTTTCTTCTGTATTGTAGAACCTCCCATCGCAGCGCTGATTTCGCGCACGCAAACGGGCGTTGACGACAATATCCTCATCCGTGGCGATGGCCTGAGTTGAATCGTCGTATCGACGGGGCGGTCGAACCGTTCGGTGATTTCAAGCAGCATTGCAGCGGCATCGCGGCCCACAAGCTGCATCACCATTCCGAGTCCAACCTGTTTCGGTTCTATGATCGATACACCGTCGCCAGAGGCAACGACGCGGCCAGTTTCGTTCAACTTTTGCGGAAACCGAATATAGTCGCCTGCGTGGAAACGTCCGGAAGCGGCGTCGATCAGGCGTCGTACAGTGGCAATATCCACCTCCACGTCGTCTTCGATGATCAATCCCGCATCGAGGCCGCGCTCGACAATCTCGCGCCAGGCCTTTCGGTGGCTGAGAAAGCAGCCGATCTCGCCGGTGCGCAGTTCGAACGGGTAGCGAGGGCGGTGAAGGTGGCGCCTGTAAACAGCCGCGATTTCGTCATCGCCCAGCGTCTGGCCGTCGACAGCATCGACGACATGGGAAGGCATCGGCAGTGACTCGCGAAGACGCTCGACCTGCGTGCGCCGCTGCGTGGCACGGGCAAGATGGATGATGAACGCCTCTATCTGCATGAGGATTCCATAGCCTTTTATTGGCGACCCAGAAAGGCGTCAGCCTGCGGTCGCTATTTCCCGATAAATCTCGATCAGCCGCGCCGCCTCGCGTTGCAATGGAAACAGGGCGTGCGCCCTTTGCAAAGAGGCTGCGGCGGCCTCTTCCCGCACAGCGTCGTCCCCCATCAGCCTGTCCGCCGCATCGACCATCGCGCCCAGATCGTCTCGAGCGATCAGAGTGCCGGTCACGCCGTCCTCGATCAGTTCGGAGAAAGCCCCGACATCGGTCGCGACCACCGGAACCCCGCTGGCCATGGCCTCCAGCGGCGTCAGCCCGAAACCCTCCCAGCGCTGCGGCGCGATATAGAGCGACAGCGCCCGGTACCAGCGCTCGATGTCGCGGTGCTCGCCCACGAACAGGATGCGCTGGCCAAGCCCGGCCTTTTCCACCCGCTCCCGCAGCCCGGCCTCGAAATCCTTGTGTTCGGCCGTCGCGCGCCCAGCCACCACAGCCGACCACCCTGGATGGCGCGGCAGAAGCTCGATCATGGCGTCCACGAACAGGTCTGTGCCCTTCTGGTGCCGAACGCGGCCGAAGCAGCCGGCATAAAATTGCGAAGGGTCGAGGCCGACGGCCCGCACCGCCTCCGCCTTGTCCGCCGGCTGGTGGAAGCGCTCGATGTCGATGCCGTGCATGACGACGGTGTTCGGCACCTCCAGATAGGCGGCCGTCTTGCGGCTGGTGGCGATGACGGTGTCCATGCGGCGGATGAGGAAGCGTGTCCAGCGCGTGTGCTTGCGCTGCGAAGCAGACGTGAACACCAGTTTCAGCGGCGCGCGCAGCACATATTTGAGGATCGCACCGGCGAGCATTTCCGGGTTGCGGCGCGCGTGCCACACGCGCACCGGCGCGGCCTCAGGCCGCCGCAACAGCCCGGCAATCTGCCACCAGCGCATTTTCGGCAGATGGTCGGGCAGTCCAGGCCCAAGTGTCGCAATGCCGATTTCAGCCGCTTGCAGCGGCACGAGCTGGATGATGGTGCTCGTGACGCCGGACAGGCGCTGCTTGAAATTGGGCACGATCACCTCGACCCGCGACAGAACCATGCGGGCCGGCGCCACCCCGTTCGACCTAGGACCAATCGACATTCAGGTTTCGTGCGTGGCGCGAGCCGGATTTCGGTCCTGAAAAGGAGAAAAGCGCAAGGCGGTGTGGACCACCGGCGAGCATTTTCGACGCATTCAGGGCCGAAATACGCCGCGTCCCACTGGGATATGGCAAAAGTCGCCCGTTTCCCCGTCGCGAATCCTCGACGGTGGTCCACACCGCCTTCGGCTCCGCTCCTCGAACTGAGCGATTTTTGCTCATACCACGCCTCAAATCCTGAATGTCGACTGGTTCTAGAGCCAGCGCAGGTCGACGATCTCGTAGCCGCGCGCGCCGCCCGGCGCGTTGACCTCGATGGCGTCGCCGACTTCCTTGCCGATCAGCGCCCGCGCGATAGGCGAGGAAATCGAGATTCGCCCCGCCTTCACGTCCGCTTCCTGGTCGCCGACGATCTGGTAGGTCTTCTTTTCTTCGGAATCCTCGTCGATCAAAACGACAGTGGCGCCGAATTTGACCTTTTCACCGCTGAGCTTGCTGATGTCGATGACTTCGGCGCGCGCGATCAGGTCCTCAAGCTCGCCGACCCGCCCCTCGTTCAGGCTCTGCGCCTCCTTGGCGGCGTGGTATTCGGCATTTTCGGACAAGTCGCCGTGCGAGCGAGCCTCGGCGATCGCCTCGATGATGCGTGGCCTCTCTTCCTGTTGGCGCCAGCGCAACTCCTCCTTCAGCGAATCGAAGCCCTTGCCGGTCATCGGCACCTTGTTCATAGCCAGTCCTTTCCTGCCGCCTCCCCATTCCACGGGTGGGCTCTGTCGCACAAAAAGAAAACGGTCCGGCGGAACTACCCGACGGGACCGTCACATCTCGGATTTGATCAATATAGCGATTGCCGCAGGTTTTTCACGCTCAAAAATCGTAGCCGGACAATAAGCTTTACAGCCCACCCGCCAAAAGGCTTTTCCTGCCCGTCCAAAGACCGCCGACGCCGTGGAAATGCCGATTCTTCGGCCGCGTTACCGATCGCAGATAAACCTTGAGGCCGATCAACTCCTCAGGAAATGATCGATCTGTTCGGCCAGCATGCCATATTCACGCGCGCCCTTGCCGACGCGCTTCTCGATCTCTGAAAGCTGTTCGCGCGCGGCTGCGACATCGCCAAGCTGCAGATGGGCTTCGCCGAGATATTCGCGCACCAGCGTGTAGTCGGGGTCGTTGTGCAACGCTTCCTGATAATAGCCGAGGCCAACGGTGATTCGCCCCGCCTTGCGGTGGGAATAGCCGAGATAATTGAGGATGCGCGGATCGGTCTTGTCTTCAGCCAGGCTCAGCACCGCGATCGCCTCGTCGTAGCGCCCCGCCATGGCCAGCGTGTGCCCGGCTTCGTAGATGTTGTCGTCGTCCAGCATCCCCTGCTTCGGTTCGACGCACTTTTTCAGCTTCTTGTCGAAGACCTGGCCGGTCTTGCATTGGGTCACGGTGTCGTTGCCGCCGCCGCCGCTGTCACCGCCGGCGGAAAAAACCGGCGTTGCAACCAGCGGCAGAGCGGTAAGTGCCGCAACCTGCATCAGCAATTTCATGCGCATCGAAGCCTCCTTGTTTCCAGGTCGTAGTGACGAATTGGCGTCGGAAAGCTAACGCCTCCGGCCCGGCTTTTCATCCCCTGAAGATCAGGGCGGCACCGCCGGCAATGAGCGCAAACCCCATGACGTGGTTCAGTGTCAGCGCCTCCTTGAGATAGACGACGGAAAAGACCGCGAACACGGTGAGCGTGATCACTTCCTGCATCGTCTTGAGTTCCGCCGTCGAGTAGGCTTGGCTGCCGATGCGGTTGGCCGGCACCGCCAGCCAGTACTCGAAGAAGGCGATCGACCAACTCGCCATGACGGCAATGTAGATCGCCGTACCCTTGAACTTCAGATGCCCGTACCACGCAAACGTCATGAAGACGTTCGAGGCGATGAGCATCAGGATGGGCAGGACTTTGGGAGACAAGAACAGCGCCACGTCAGGTTTCCGATCGGTTGGAGAGAATTGCGCCATTTCATTTCAAGTGCTGGTCCTGTCAATCAGGTCGAGATGCGGCAACCATCAAAGGATGACGCAATCTGCAAATGCGCTATCATCGGGCCGCCAGCGGGCAGGCCGGCTGGCCCTGGCACGGAGACATCCAGTGCAGCATCGCGCGGACAAGGAATGGGAGCTGTCGATCGGGCCGGACACGGTGCGCCTGTTCATCCTCAAGGCGAAAGCGCTGAGCGCCGGTGTCAGCGACGATTTTGCCGACGGTAACGAACACGAGATCGAGTTCGACGGCGACGGCCACGACCTCCACCAGCACGACGGCCTGGCGGAGGAAGAGTCGGAAGACCTGACCGAGCGGGAATTGCGTGAACTGATCGGCGACCTGAATGTCGACGAGGCGGCCGAACTGATCGCACTGGCCTGGGTGGGGCGCGGCGACTACGACGCCAGCGAGTGGAGCGAGGCGCTCGGTGCCGCACGCCAGCGTCCGCGGCGGCAGACGGCAAAGTATCTTTTGGGCATGCCGCAGCTTGCCGATTGGCTGGAACAGGGATTGGAAGCAGTTGCAGAATAGCGTTTCAATCAAGGCCAGTCCGGCAAAAATCGTCGTCGACGCCTTGTTCATCGGCAAGCTGGCGCCTCTTGGGCCGCGCAACGTGCCGAGCGGCATCGGCAAGACGAAAGCGGATGGGCCGCAGCGCATCACCCGCATCGGCCTGCAGGGCGACCACCAGGGCGACACGCGCCATCATGGCGGGCCGGAAAAGGCGCTGCACCACTATCCGCGCGACCACTACCCGGCCTGGCTGGCGGATGGAATCAAAGCCAGTGCGCCCGCCTTCGGAGAAAACATCTCCACCCAGGGCATGACCGAAGCCGACATCTGCATCGGCGATATCTACCGCCTCGGCACCGCCGTGCTGCAGGTAAGCCAGGGCCGCCAGCCGTGCTGGCGGCTCAATGCCCGCTTCGAACGGCAGGACATGGCCTATCTGGTCCAGAAGAGTGGACGCACCGGCTGGTATTACCGCGTGCTTGAGGAAGGCAGCAGCGAGGCCGGCGACTGCCTGCGCCTTGAACAGCGCCCTGCACCACAGTGGCCGCTGTCGCGCGTCATCGATCTGCTCTACACCCGCACGCTGGACATGGACGCCTTGCAGAGCCTGGTCGACTTGCCTCAACTCGCTCTGTCATGGCGCGAACTGGCCGCCCGCCGCATTGCCACCCGCACCGTCGAGGATTGGGATCGCCGCCTTCGTGATTCACATCGGCAATAGATAGAACGGTTGGCAAAAACGGTTCCAAATCAAGGCGCTGGCAGGGCATCCGGAATCAAACCCTCATCAAGGCCGTTATAGCCTATGGCGACAACCGGTCACCGAACGTGATGGCTGCCGGTGCAACCTCGCCCATGCAAAGCCGTTGCAGGGGCGATGGCTTTTTCACGTGTCAGGCTCCTCCCTATCCTGCTGTTTGCTCCACTCCTGCCGCTGCCGGACATGACGGCGGCGATGGCCGGGCCTGTGGTCCTTCCGCATTCGGCACCCATTCCTGAGACGGGCAACCGTCCTGACGGAAACGCCGGTGAAAAGCCGCAACCAGAACCCCAAACGCCGCCGTTGCCGCAGCCTCGGCCCAATGGCGAAGAGTCCAGCCAGCCAGCGCCCCCTGTCGATGCTCCCCATCCACTGGCAAAGCCGCCTGCCGGTGCAACGCGACAGGACGAGCCAAAGCCGGCAAGACCCTTGGCCGACCCGCGCTCGACCGTCATCGCCGCCGAAAAGATGCCGGAGGAGGAACTCGAATGCCGCAAGCGCCTCAACGCCCTTGGCGTGAGGTTCGAAGACCGCAAGGCCGAGCAGAATGCGGTCGCCGGCTGCTCGCTGCCCTACCCGCTTGCTATCAAGTCTCTCGGCACATCCATCGACCTCGCGCCGGAAGCCTTGATGAGCTGCCCGATGGCCGAGGCGGCGGCACGCTTCACCAAGGCTGTCATCTCACCCGCCGCAAGAGCCCAACTCGGCTCGCCCTTGAAGTCGATTGCCCAGGCATCGGCCTATGTCTGCCGCCCGCGCCACAACGGCCGGAAGATGTCGGAACACGCCTTCGGCAACGCACTGGACATCGCCAGTTTCACCTTGGCAAACGGCACGGTCGTTGAGGTCGGCGCGGCGCTCCCGCAAAAACAGGCCGAATTCCTTGTTGCCGTTCGCAAGGCGGCCTGCGGTCCGTTCAAGACCGTGCTTGGACCGGGCAGCGACGCCGACCATGCCCGTCACCTGCATTTCGATCTCGAAACGCGCCGCAATGGCGGCACCTTCTGCCAGTAGCCGTCCCTTCGCCCCAGACAGGACCTGCGTTCAGGACTTTATGCCGCAATCCTGCTACAGTGGTGAATTTCGCCACTGATTTTTCCTTTACCCTTCGTGGTTAATCTCTGTTTGCTCAAGGGACAGGGATTGTTCGATGGTCGGAAACTCTCGCGCCGCAAAGGCTGGCATGGCAAAAAGCGGACGTGCGCGGCGGCTCGCCTTTGGTTTGGCCGCCTTGGCCTCGGCTGCTGGCATTTCAGCCTGCACCACCGGCGACGTATTCAACCTTCAACCGGCCGTGGATGTGGGTACGCAGACTTCAGGGGTACCGCAATATGTGGACGCCTGGGCCCCGGCCGTACCGCAATATTCCGGCATGCAGACGCTTGTCCCGTCCAACCCCTACATGACCGCTGCTTATCCGCGCATGGACGAGCCGCTTGCACAGGGCAATCAGCTTCCAGCCGAGGAAATCGATTGCCGCAACGACCTCAGGCGGCTCGGCGTCATCTACACCGACATCGCCCATATCCAGAACGGCGGCCAGTGCGGCATCGACTATCCGGTCAAGGTCTCTGCCATCGGCAGTGTCCAGATGAAGCCCGCCGCGACGCTGACGTGCGCCATGGCCGCCAGCTTCGCCACCTGGACCAAGAGCGAACTCGTGCCGGCCGCCCGCCTGCGCTATTTCTCCGGCGTCAAGGCGATCCATCAGGGTTCCAGCTATTCCTGCCGCCGTATCCGCGGCGAAGGCGTGTTGTCCGAGCACGGCAAGGGCAACGCGCTCGACGTCATGAGCATCGAGCTCAACAACGGCAAGGACATCGACGTGCGCAAGCCCGGACTGTTCGCCTTCCGCGAGCGCAGCCTGCTCAACACGGTCCGCGCCGACGGCTGCTCTTATTTCACCACCGTGCTTGGCCCCGGCTACAATTACGACCACCGCAACCACTTCCACTTCGACATCAAGAACCGCAGGAATGGCTATCGCGCCTGCCGCTAGTCTGGCAGCTTCGACCATGTTGGATTTTGGCTGGATCGAGGCTCAATGAAACGCAAGCGGCTATTGCGGCGCGCGGCAAACTGGTTTGCCCTTGCCTGCGGTGCCTATCTCGGCCTCGCTTATTTCGCCGCGCCCGAATTCTGGACATTGCGCGACCGGCAAACCGGCCCCACGACCATCGAAATGGTCACGCGCACGCCGCAAGGTATCGCCGGCGATCCCATCAATGTCGGCCTTGCCGGTTCCCGCGACGACATCGTGCATGCCTTCGCCCTTGCCCATTGGGATACGGCCGATGCCGTGACGCTGAAGACGGCTGTCGAAATCGGCGAAAGCGTCCTGTTCGATCGGCCCTACCCCGACGCGCCGGTGAGCGGACTCCTTTTTGAAGGCCGGGTCCAGGACCTCGCCTTCGAAAAGCCGGTTGGCGATAGTGCCGACCAGCGCCATCATGTGCGCCTGTGGCAAACGACCCGGCTTCAGGAAGACGGCAGATCTCTGTGGCTCGGCTCCGCCAGCTTCGATCGCGGCGTCGGCCTCAGCCACGACACAGGTGCGATCACCCATCGCATCGGCCCCGACATCGACGCGGAACGCGATTTGCTCATGCGTGACCTGACCGAAGCATCCGCGCTTGCGTCCACCCGCGAGATGGAAGGCATCGGCGCAACCAAAACCGGCAGAAACGGCGGCGGCGATCCCTATTTCACCGACGGCAAAGTCGTGATCGGCGTTTTGAAACCCTGATTTTGCCCTTTCTGCAATTCCTTCGTTTTCATACTTCGACCTTCATTTGACGTCTTTGCTGCACACCTTCTCTGATGCTAATGAGCGTCCATGCTTTACATCGAAATTGCCATCGTGGTCGTACTCGTGTGCGTGAACGGCCTTTTGGCCATGTCCGAGTTGGCAATCGTCTCGTCCCGCCCTGCTAGGCTCAAGGCGATGACGGACCGTGGCGTCAAGGGTGCCGCCCGCGCCCTGGAACTTGGCGCCAACCCCGGAAAATTCCTGTCGTCGGTGCAGATCGGCATCACGCTGGTCGGTGTCTTGTCCGGTGCCTTCTCCGGCGCGACGCTGGGCGACAGGCTGGCGCAGGTTCTGGCCGCCTCCGGCATCCGGCAGAACGTAGCCGATCCGCTGGGCGTCGGCATCGTCGTTGCTTTGATCACCTATGGCTCGCTCATCGTCGGTGAACTGGTGCCCAAGCAGATCGCCCTGCGCGATCCCGAGCGCGTCGCCTCAAGGGTCGCCCCGGCCATGGCCGTCCTCGCCAAGGTTGCGGCCCCGCTTGTGTGGCTGCTCGACATCTCCGGCCGCGCCGTTTTGTGGCTGCTTGGCCAGCGCGGCGAGAGCGAGGAAAAGGTCACTGACGAGGAAATCAAGATGCTCGTCGCCGAGGCCGAGCACCACGGCACCATCGAGTCCGACGAGCGCCGCATGATCGCCGGCGTCATGCGCCTTGGCGATCGCGCGGTGCGGGCTGTGATGACGCCGCGCACCGATATCGACTGGATCAACGTGCAGGCCGACGAAACGGCCATCCGCAAGCTTTTGATGGAGACGCAGCATTCGCGCCTGCCGGCTGCCGATGGCGCCGTCGATGCCATGATCGGCGTCGTCCACACCCGCGACATACTGGCGACGCTTCTCGCCGGCAAGACGCTCGACGCCCGCAAGCATGTGCGTGAGGCGCCCATCGTGCATGACCAGGCCGATGCGCTCGACGTCCTGGCCAAGTTGAAGGAAGCCGACATGCCGATGGCTCTCGTCCACGACGAGTACGGCCACTTCGAGGGCGTCGTCACGCCTGCCGACATTCTCGAAGCCATCACCGGCGTGTTCAAATCCGATCTGGACGAGGACGATGCCGACGAAACCGCCGTGCAGCGCGAGGACGGCTCATGGCTGCTTGAAGGCTATATGCAGGCCGACGAAATGGCTGACGTGATCGGCATCGACCTGCCCGAAAACCGCGACTACGAAACCGTCGCCGGTTACGTGCTGTCCCACATGCACCACCTGCCGGCAGTCGGCGAAACCGTCGATGCGCAAGGCTGGCGCTTCGAGGTCGTCGATCTCGACGGCCGCCGCATCGACAAGGTGATGGCAACCAAGTTGCCGACCGGCCACCGCGAAATCGTTCGCTAGGGTCAGCTCCCCACGAAAAAGGGCGGCGCATGCGCCGCCCATCCTTGGGAGGATATCGAAAACTTGCGGCTCAGGCTGCCTGCGCCGTCTGGGCGTCCGCGTCGCGCGCCCTTTTCAAGGCATAGGCCCACCATGAAAGCTGTTTGAGCAACTGTTCGGCGCCCTGGTTCAGGTGCTCGAAATCCGCGAGCTTCTTGCCCTGCTGCAACACGGCCACGAAGTCTGGCAGCAGGATATGAACGGCGTTGCGAATCGGGGCCATCTGGACTTCGATTGCCACCTGGCGAAGCTGTTCGACCGCACGCACGGCACCGGCCCCACCATAGCCGACAAAGGCCACCGGCTTGTTGTTCCATTCGCTGAAGGCGTAGTCGATGGCGTTCTTCAGCACCGCCGTCGGCCCGTGATTGTATTCCGCGGTGATGAAGATGAAACCGTCCAGTTCCTCCACCTTCTTTTGCCAGCGCAGCGCCACTTCGTTTTGCGCCGGCGCCCAGGCAAGCGACGCCTGTTCGTCGAAGAACGGCATCGGATAATCCCGCAGGTCGAGAACCTCGAACTCGAGATCGGTGTGCTGCTGGGCAATTGCCGAGATCCATTGCGTCGGCTTGTCGGCGAATCGATTGGGACGGGTCGATCCGACGACGATGCCAATTCTGGGTTTGGTCATTGAAGTTCTCCTGTCGAGTGGTATCTTTTGGATACCCGCGCTATATGAGTGACTGTCAAACAGGCCGCAAGGAGGCACTTTTTTGAAACCGAGGCACCTTCATCACACCGAGGATTGCCGCGCCGTCAGCGCCGTATTGCAGCGCGTCGGCGACAAATGGACGGTCCTTGTCGTGTCCACGCTCGGGTCCGGCCCGATGCGTTTCAACGAGTTGCGCCACGCCGTCGGCGGTATTTCGCAAAAGATGCTGACCACGACGCTGCGCAGCCTGGAGCGTGACGGCTTCGTCACGCGCACCGTCTTCCCGACCATCCCGCCGCGTGTCGATTACGAACTGACCGATCTTGGCCGCGAACTGCTGGGCCCGGTCACTGCGCTCGGAGATTGGGCGCGCTCCAACATGGAACGCATCAACAGCGCCCGCGCACAGTTCGACACTGCCGCGGCGGCCTGATCGTCAAGCTGTGTCGGAATTCAGGTCAGCGCCGCCAGCACCGGTTTTTACTCGGCCGGCACAACCTTGGGTTTGCCATCGCCGTCCAGCGCCACCATGACAAAATCGGCGTGAGTGACCTTTTCCATCAGGTCGGACAGATAGCGCTGCGCCCAGGCTTCCACCTTGAGCGTCATCGACGTGCGCCCGACGCGTTCGACATGGGTGTAAATGCACAGCGTATCGCCCACCTTCATCGCCTTGGCGAAGGCCATCTCGTTGACGGCTGCGGTCACCACGCGCCCGCGCGCCCGTTCGGCGGCCCTTATGCCGCAGGCAAGGTCCATCTGCGCCATCACCCAGCCGCCGAATATGTCGCCGGCGGCATTGGCGTCCGAGGGCATGGCCAGCGTGCGCAATGTCAGTTCGCCGCGCGGTTTGCCGTCCGCGTATCGCACCATGCCGTCGCCCTTCCCTTTCAATGCCTTTCGTCCCTAGTCCCGCCCAACCGATGCGTCAACGCTGCCAGAGCATCGGACCGAAAGGCGAAATCCGGTTTTCGGAAAATCCGATGTTCAAAAATGGTAGATCGCCGCTACGCGTCCGGCAGGATGCACGGCGATCCAGGATCAATCGACAGTCGGGTTTCAGACGCTACAGTCGCTTTTTTCACAAGCCATGACGGAAGGCGCAATGACGGCCGGCCTGGCACCGGTCTAGGCTAGCGGCGAAACTTTCGGAGCCGCCTCATCCATCATGACCACCTATGATTTCATTGTCGTCGGCTCCGGCTCCGCAGGCTCCGTCGTTGCCGAGAAACTGTCGGCCGGCGGCCGCTTCTCCGTCCTGGTGCTGGAAGCCGGTGGCAGCGACCGCCGCTTCTACGTCCAGATGCCGCTCGGCTACGGCAAGACCTTCTTCGACCCGGCCGTCAACTGGAACTACTGGACCGAGCCCGACCCCGGCCTTGCCGGCAACACCGACCACTGGCCGCGCGGCAGGCTGCTCGGCGGATCGAGTTCGATCAACGCCATGGTCTGGATCAGGGGCGCGCGTGAGGATTTCGACGCCTGGGCCGAGGCGGGCAATCCCGGCTGGAGCTACAGCGACCTGTTGCCGGTCTTCAAGGCCATCGAGGATAACGAGGCCGGCACCGACCAATGGCGCGCACGCGGCGGCCCTGTCCATGTCACCGACAATCGCAGCAATGCTCATCCGCTGACCGAACGCTTCCTGCAAGCCGGCCAGCAGGCCGGCCTTGCCCTCAACCAGGATTTCAACGGCGCTTCACAGGAAGGTGTCGGCGTCTACCAGATCACCACCAAAGGCGGCCGGCGCATGTCCGCTTCGCGCGCCTTCCTGCGCCCGGCCATGAAGCGCGGCAACGTCCGCGTCGAGATGCGCGCGCTGGCGACCCGCATCCTGTTCGAAGGCAAGCGCGCCATCGGCGTCGAATATTTTCAAGACGGCGAACGCAAGACCGCCCGCGCCAGTCGCGAAATCATCCTCAGCGGCGGTTCGGTCAACACGCCGCAATTGCTGCAACTGTCCGGCGTCGGCCCCGCCGCGCTGCTGTCCCGTCTCGGCATTCCCATCGTCCATGCCTCGGAAAATGTCGGCCGCAATCTGCAAGACCATCAGGGCATCAACTACACCTGGAAAGGCAGGCTGCCGACGCTGAACCAGATCCTGCGCCCATGGTGGGGTAAGGCGCTGGTCGGCATGCAGTATCTACTCATGCACACCGGACCACTGTCGATGTCGATGAACCAGGGCGGCGGCTTCTTCCGCACCGATCCCGGCCATCGCCGCGTCAACATGCAGCTCTATTTCCAGGCCTTCTCGACTGTCATTCCAAGGAGCGGCGAGCGTCCGATCCTGTCGCCCGATCCATGGCCGGGCTTTTCCATCGGCCTGTCCAACTGCCGTCCCTCCAGCCGTGGCGAGATCATGATCCGCTCGGCCGATCCGCTCGACCATCCGAAGATCATGCCGAATGCCTTCTCGACCAACGAGGATGTTTCGGAGATGCTGGACGCGGTGAAATTCCTGCGCAAACTGGCGTCCATGCCGGCCATTGCCGAGATCGTCGAGGAAGAGGTTTTGCCAGGCCCTTCAATCACTTCCGATGCAGACCTGATTCAGGATTTCAGGAAGCGTTCGGGTACTGTCTACCATCCGGTTGCGACCTGCCGCATGGGTCCCGACCCCTCACGCTCCGTCGTCGATCCGAGGCTGCGCGTCCACGGCCTTTCAGGTCTTCGCGTCATCGACGCCTCGATCTTTCCCGACAACGTCACCGGCAACACCAATGCCGCATCCATTATGACCGGCTGGAAAGGCGCCACCATGGTTCTGGAGGACAACCCATGAAAATCACCGACGTCAAAACCTTCGTGGTCGGCAACCCGCCGCCCGGTATCGGCGGCAAGTATTTCATCTTCGTCAAGCTCACCACCGACAGCGGCGTCGTCGGCTATGGCGAAGCCTACAACGCCACCTTTTCCGCCCATGTGACCGCCCGCATGATCGAGGACATGGCGGAACGTTATCTGGTCGGCCGCGACCCGCACGACATCGAAAGCTTCTTCCGCCGCTGTTATTCCTCCGGTTTCACCCAGCGACCGGACGTTTCCGGAATGGGCTGTTTCTCGGCGCTCGAAATCGCCTGCTGGGACATTATCGGCAAGGAAGCCGGCAAGCCGGTCTATCAATTGCTGGGCGGGCGGGTGCACGAGAAGCTGCGCACCTACACCTACCTCTACCCGCACAGCGGCTCGGTGCATTCCGAGGATGCGCACGGCAAGAACGTCTACAACGACCCCGACCTCGCCGCCGAATGCGCGGCCCTCTACGTCGAGCAGGGCTTCAACGCGGTGAAACTCGACCCCGCCGGCCCCTACACCGCCTTCGACGGCCACCAGCCGCGCCTCGCCGACATTGACCTGTCGGCCCGCATGATGAAGGCGATCCGCGAGGCGGTCGGCATGAAGGCCGACATTCTCTTCGGCACGCACGGCCAGTTCACGGCCTCCGGCGCGCTGCGCATGGCCGCAGCCATCGAGCCATACGACCCGCTCTGGTTCGAGGAGCCGGTGCCGCCCGACATGCCCGAAGTCATGGCCGAAGTCGCGCGCGGCACGCGCATCCCCATCGCCACCGGCGAGCGGTTGACCACGAAATTCGAGTTCGCCCGCATCATCGAAAACCGCGCCGCGTCGATCCTCCAGCCCGATCTCGGCCGCTCCGGCGGCATCCTTGAAACGAAGAAGATCGCGGCCATGGCCGAGGCCTACCACATCCAGATCGCCCCCCACTGCTATTGCGGCCCGATCGTCGGCGCGGCCAACATCCAGCTTGCCGTGACGCTGCCCAATTTCCTCATCCTGGAATCGCTGAAGCAGTGGGACGGCTTCCACGCGAAGCTCCTGAAGACGAAGATCGCGTGGCAGGACGGCAACGTCATTCCGTCGAGCGAACCGGGCATCGGCGTGGAACTGGACGAAACCGTCTGCGAGGCGCATCCTTACACCGGCAAGGATTTGCATCTGCAGATGACCCAGGATCCCTTGTTTCCATGAGCGCACGACAGAAATACGCTTTCATCGGCCTCGGTAATCTCGGCAGCAACCTCGCCGCCAGCCTGCTGCGCAGCGGTTTTTCCCTGATCGTCTACGACCCATCGCCAAGCGCGGTCGAAAAGCTCATGGCGCTCGGCGCCAAGCCAGCAGCAAGCCCTGCCGTCGCGGCCGCCAAGGCCGGCAATGCCATCACTTGCCTGCCCTCGCCAAAGATCAGCGAAGCCGTCCTCTCCGGTCCCGGCGGCCTGCTGGAGGGCTTGCCTGAAGGCGGCACGTGGATCGAGATGTCCACCAACGGCCGCGACGAGATCGTCCATCTCGCCGGGCTCGCTGCCGCACGCGGCATCCAGACGCTCGAGTGCCCGGTCACCGGCGGCGTGCATCTGGCGGCGACGGGCCAGATCACGGCGCTGGTCGGCGGCGATGCGGCACTCTACGAGCGGCACCGCAAGGCCATTGAAGCGATGTGCTCCCGTTCCTTCCACATGGGTCCGATCGGCTCCGGCGCGATCATCAAGGTCATCACCAACATGCTGGCCTTCATCCATCTCGTCGCCGCCGGCGAGGCGCTGATGCTGGCCAAGACCGGCGGGCTCGATCTCGCGCAGGCTTACCACGCCATCGTCGCCTCCTCCGGCAACAGCTTCGTCCACGAGACCGAAAGCCAGTTGGTGCTCAACGGCTCCTACGACATCGGCTTCACCATGGACCTCGCGCTCAAGGATCTCGGCTTCGCCATGCGCATGGCCAGACAGACCGGCGTGCCGCTCGATCTTGCAGGGCGGGTCAATGCGATTTTCGAGCAGGGAAGGGCCGCCTATGGCGGCGACGCCTGGTCGACGAGCATCGTCAAACTGATCGAGGACGCCGTCGGCACCCAATTGCGCGCGCCCGGCTTTCCGGCCAGGCTTGAAGCCTGACGTCCTACAGAACCATCACAATTTCAACACTTTACGTTACCCTTCGGAATCAATACCGCAGCGTCAGCGCGCCCGGCAGAATCTCGAAGGTCGCCGGCACCCTCCCCGGCGACTCGCCATCGATATCGACCAGAGCCCCGTTGACCGCAGCACTGCCGACCGGCTCGACCAGCACCTTGCGGCCGCGCAGAATGGTGATGGCCGGATGGTTGCGGTGCCGGCCGCCATAGACCAGCCGCAGGTCCCACATCAGTTGCAGCTTGCCGGCCGCTTTCAGGATGACGATGTCGAACTGCCCGTCGTTCAGCTCCGCGTCCGGCGCGATCATCATGCCGCCGCCGAAGAAGCGGCCATTGGCGACCGCCACCAGCGCGATGCTGGCTTCCACCGGCTTGCCGTCATCGACCGTGATGCGCACCGTCTGGAAACGGTAGCGTGCGAACGCCGCCACGGTGCGCCAGTAAAACAGCGCCTTGGCCGAGACGCGCCCCTTGCGCTTGTCGGCATTGACCGCCCGGTCGGTTACCCCCGACAGGCCGAGGCTGGCAATATTGATGAAATGGCGGCTGGCCAGCGCGCCATGATCGTCGATGTAGGAGATGCGCCCGGCGTCGACCTTGCGGCCCTTGGCCTGGGCGATATGCGCAAGCAGCGCATCGACATTGCGCGGCAGGCCAAGCCCGCGCGCGAAGTCTATTCCGGTGCCGCAGGGCAGCAGCGCCAGTTCCGTCACGCGCCTGACTTCATGAGCCTGCAGCAACCCATCGGCCACTTCGCTGGCGGTGCCATCGCCCCCGGCGGCGATCACAAGCCCGCAGCCATGCATGGCGAGGTCGATCGCCAGCCGTTCGGCATCGCCCTCGGCTTGCGTCTCGCGCAGTTCGAACTCGCCGAAATGCTTGCCGAGCAGGCCCGCCACCCGCGGCCAGTCGCGCCTGAGCCTGCCGCCGCCCGCCACAGGATTGAGGATGACACCAACCTTCAAGCGCACGCCTCCCCGCAATGCCTCCCAGGGTCCGGACCCTAATGCATGTCGCCCGAAAGTGGGAACCGGTTTCGGGATAACGACATGCATAAAAGCAAATACTTGGAGCGCGCCAGCGGATCTGAAAGATCGCGTCGCGCTCCAAGCCTACGGAATAAAGCATCGGGCAGGAAAGTGGAATCCGGTTTTTGGCCTGAGCCTTAAACACACGAAAAAGGCCGGCCCCAAAGGGACCGGCCTGAAGCCTGAGCAAACTGTAAGGCGGGGTTACGATGCCTTCTGGATCGATGTCACCGTGCCCGTCGTGTCGTCCACGGTGACGACAACCTTGGCGCCGACCGCCAGTTGATCGACCGAAGCTTCGGCAGGCAACTGATAGATCTTGCCATCGTCAAGCGTGATCGACTTGGTCTGCGGATCGACCGCTTGGATGGTGCCTTCCACTGTCGCTGCATAGGCAGTGCTGAGCAGGGCAAGCAAGGCACCGGCGGTAGCGAGGGTCTTCTTCATTGATCGTACTCCCGTGTTGAGCGGTTTCTTCCTTCCGGCCGGCTTGGATTTGGTGGCCGCCGGACGCCCCACACCTATGGCGGGCCGGCACCTTCTTCAAATCACGAAGGGTGACTTTCCTAAATGGATTCAGAGACTTATTTCCGACACATTGACAATTGAGCCGTGGAGACGGCCTTGGCACGGGCACATTTATGACAGCGCCGCGCCCTGCAAAACGAGTCGTTCGGGCCGATCATGGCGATCATTGGCAACGTTCACGGCGGCGCCGCATTTGGCCCCGCTGGCGATCACGGGAGCCGGCCCATAATCTTGCGCGCGACACATTTTGTTTCATTGGTCCAGCCGTGCAGCCAGCTTCCCAACACTCCGCAAATCTGGCATAGCGGCCAGAGCAATATCCGATCGGTTTGAACCGTCCTACCGGAAGAAATCGGATATCGCTCTACGACGCGGCTCTTTTCGAAAGCTGACACCTTGCATCCCTGGTTCGAGCTCATTGGCGCGGTCGCCGCCGTCATCACGACCTTCGCGTGGCTGCCGCAGATCCTGAAGATCATGCGCGAGCGGCAGGCAAGGGACATCTCTCTGGCCACCACAGCGGCATTGGCGTTCGGCGTCTTCCTGTGGACGCTGTACGGCCTGCTCATCGGCTCATGGCCGGTTATCATCGCCAATGGCCTGACCTTTCTGTTCATCATCGCCATTGTCGGCATGAAACTGCGTTTCGGCTGATCTCAACCGCCTCGCGGCTTGCCGTAGATCGCCGCCAGCCGCGCCTCGACCCTGCTTCGCGCCGGTCCCTCCAGCGCTTCGATCGGCACCAGCCGCTCCCGCACCCCCTCGCGCTGCCGATAAAAGAACCGCATCTGGTACGCCGCCACGGAGCCGCGCGTTGCAAGGTCGGTGCTGACTTCGGCAAGCAGCATCGCGCCGATGCGGCCGGGCCAGGGCTGGCGCGGCAGTACCGTACCGAGGAAATCGCCAAGCCCATACGCCACCACTGTCTTGCCGATGCGCTCGACCGGCTGCACGACATGGGCATGGTGTCCGGCGATCAGGCCAAAGCCCTGCCCCGCCAGCCTCTGCGCCCACAGCCGCGTCTCGGCCCGCGGAAAATGCCTGAACTCCCAATCCCAATGCGGCGCCGCGCACAGAAAGTCTATCCCGTCGCCGGTGCGCACCTGTTCGCCGGCCATGGCCACACGACCCGCAAACGCCGCCTGTCCGGCATTGCGCCATTGCGTGAAAGCGGCAAATCCCAATGTGATCGGCCCCGCCGCAACACGCGCAACCGGCCCATCTACCGCCGTCCCGATGGGGCGGATACCCAAGCCACGCAACGTCGCCAAGGTTTCATCGAACCCGCCGGCGCCCTGGTCCAGCATATGGTTGTTGGCGACAGAAAGCACCAGTTTCGTCGGCCTGACACCCGCCGCCTCCAGTGCTGCTGCGAGAAAGGCCGGCGTCATGGCGTGACGTGTTCCAAGCCATGTTCCAAACCTCGCCCGTGGCCGCTCGATCACCGGGCTCTCGCAATTGCCGACGACCAGGTCAGCGGCCGACAGAACAGCGGCAAGGGCCGGATCGATGACGGGCACATCATGATTTGCCACCGCCGAAATATCGCCGACAAAGGCCAGCCGTACCGTGCTCGCCGGCATTGGCTGCATCAGGGCCTGTGCCGCCGGCGCGAAGCCACTCACATCGCCCCGAAGCGACGGCTTCAGGAAGCGCGGCAGCCATGAGAGCTTGTAGGAAAGCGGATAGTTCGACACCATCGCGCTGTCTTAAGCGATGTTAGAGTTTGGGGTCGGGATTTTCCGTATTGCCGCCGCTTTCCTGGATCAGCAGGCGGCCGACTGATGAAGCGTGCCTGAATTTGCACGCTTCGACATAATCGGGATCGGACAGCCATGCCTCGGCATGCGCCTTGCTCGGAAACTCGAGCAGCACCATGCGCTCCTTGAACGGCTCTCCCTCGGCTGTCGTCACCACATCACCGCGCGTCAGGAACTTGCCGCCATGTCGTTTCACCAAAGGCGGCGTCAGGTCGGTATATTTCCGATAGGTCTGCGGGTCGTGGATTGCCATCGTCGCCACCACGTAAGCCGTCATCTTCCCTCCTGTCGGCATGCACGGATCGCCGCCGCAATCCTCATTGCGTTATCCTGACAGCCTGCTGTCAGCATTACAAATCCAAACATCACCCGAATGCCGTTCTGCTCTTCCCATTTAGTCGGACTCCTCCCATATTCCGGCGATGGCCAAATCCCCCGAAAAGAAATCGCCGTCACCGGCCGAGGACAGCCGCTTGCCGCGCAAGCGCGGCAACGCCGTGACCGACTATCTGGACGCCTCGGAGCCGCTCGAACGCAAGGGCTTTGCCGAAGCGCCCCAGGCCGAATTCACCGGCGCACCGCTCTCCGGTTCGATCTCGGATTGGGCCGAGCAGATCGAGCGAGAGGCCTCAGAACCGAGCATAGCTCGGCAAGGCCGAGCGGCCGTCGCGCCTGACGGTGCGCATCCCCGCGACGCCGCAGGCGCGCCAGAAAGAAGCGGGCGGAGCGAGCCGCATCGCGGCGACAGCGTGAGCGCAAAGAAGAAAAAAATCCCGGAACGCTCCGCCTCTCCCACGCGAACCGCACGCGGCACCTCGATGGGCGGCGCTGCCTCAGCGAAGGAACGCGTCGCCGTCGGCCTGAACCCCGTCGCCGGCATCGACATCAGCCTCGAAGATGCCGAGACGCTGTCCAACTCCGGCGTTACCGCAACGGTGGCGGCACTGTCGGCGCTCATCGAATCCGGCAACCCGCTGCACAAGGACGGCGTGCTGTGGACGCCGCACCGGCCCGCCCGCCCGGAAAAATCCGAAGGCGGCATCGCCATCAAGATGGAGTCGGACTTCCAGCCGGCCGGCGACCAGCCGACCGCCATCAAGGATCTCGTCGAGGGCGTCAACAACACCGACCGCACCCAGGTCCTGCTCGGCGTCACCGGCTCCGGCAAGACCTTCACCATGGCCAAGGTGATCGAGGAGACGCAGCGCCCTGCCCTCATCCTCGCCCCCAACAAGACGCTAGCCGCCCAGCTCTATTCCGAGTTCAAGAAGTTCTTCCCGGAGAACGCGGTCGAATACTTCGTCTCCTACTACGACTATTACCAGCCGGAGGCCTACGTCCCGCGCACCGACACCTATATCGAGAAGGAATCCTCGATCAACGAGCAGATCGACCGCATGCGCCACTCGGCGACGCGCTCGCTGCTTGAGCGCGACGACGTCATCATCGTCGCTTCCGTGTCGTGCATCTACGGTATCGGCTCGGTCGAGACTTACACGGCGATGACCTTCCAGATGGCGATCGGCGACCGCCTCGACCAACGCCAATTGCTCGCCGACCTCGTCGCCCAGCAATACAAGCGCCAGGACATCAATTTCGTCCGCGGCTCCTTCCGCGTCCGCGGCGACACCATCGAAATCTTCCCTGCCCACTTGGAAGACCGCGCCTGGCGCATTTCGCTGTTTGGCGACGAGATCGAATCCATAACGGAGTTCGACCCGCTCACCGGCCAGAAGACCGGCGACCTGAAGTCGGTCAAGATCTACGCCAACTCGCACTATGTCACGCCGCGCCCGACCTTGAATCAGGCCATCAAGTCGATCAAGGAGGAGTTGAAGCACCGTCTGGCTGAACTTGAGAAGGCCGGACGCCTGCTGGAGGCGCAGCGGCTGGAACAGCGCACCCGTTTCGACCTCGAAATGCTGGAAGCGACCGGTTCCTGCGCCGGCATCGAGAACTATTCGCGCTACCTGACCGGCCGCCAGCCCGGCGATCCGCCGCCGACACTATTCGAATATGTGCCCGACAATGCGCTCATCTTCATCGATGAAAGCCACGTCACCATTCCGCAGATCGGCGGCATGTATCGGGGCGACTTCCGCCGCAAGGCGACGCTGGCCGAATACGGCTTCCGCTTGCCGTCCTGCATGGACAACAGGCCCCTGCGCTTCGAGGAATGGGACGCCATGCGCCCCCTGTCGGTCGCGGTTTCGGCAACCCCCGGCGGTTGGGAGATGGAACAGGCCGGCGGCGTCTTCGCCGAACAGGTCATCCGTCCCACCGGCCTCATCGACCCGCCGGTGGAGGTGCGCCCTGCCAAGAGCCAGGTCGACGACGTCGGCGGCGAAATCCGCGAGACCACCGCCGCCGGCTACCGCACATTGGTCACCGTACTCACCAAGCGCATGGCCGAGGACCTCACCGAATACCTGCACGAGCAGGGCATTCGCGTGCGCTACATGCACTCCGACATCGACACGCTGGAGCGCATCGAGATCCTGCGCGACCTGCGTCTCGGCGCTTTCGACGTGCTGGTCGGCATCAACCTGCTGCGCGAAGGCCTCGACATTCCCGAATGCGGCTTCGTCGCCATCCTCGACGCCGACAAGGAAGGTTTCCTGCGTTCGGAAACCTCACTGATCCAGACGATAGGGCGAGCGGCGCGCAACGTCGACGGCAAGGTCATCCTCTATGCCGACCAGATCACCGGCTCGATGGAGCGCGCCATGGCCGAAACCAACCGCCGCCGCGAAAAGCAGATCGAATACAACGAAGCCAATGGCATCACCCCGGAAAGCGTCAAGTCGCGCATCTCCGACATCCTCGATTCGGTCTACGAGAAGGACCACGTGCGCGCCGACATCTCGCAGTTCACCGACGGTGCCGGCGCCATGATGGGCAACAATCTGAAGGCCCATCTGGAAGCGCTCGACAAGCAGATGCGCGACACCGCCGCCAATCTCGATTTCGAGAAGGCCGCTCGCATCCGCGACGAGATCAAGCGGCTGCGCGAGATGGAACTCGCCATCTCCGACGACCCGCTGGCCAAATACGCCGACATGGAAAGCCCGGTTTCCGGCCGCGAGAAAGGCAAGCACAACAAGGGCCGTGCCATCCACAAGGCTGTCGATGACAATGCCCTCTCGCCCCAGGAAGAGCGAACGAAGCAGCGTGCTGCCTCCGGCCGGTCGCTGTTCGCCAAGCCATCGCTCGACGACATGGGTCCTGGCACCGACATGCCGACCCCGGCGAATGCCGTCTCGCGCTCGCTGTTCAAGAAGCAGTCGGCAAGCGAGGCGCACGGCTCCGACTTCGGCATCCCCGGGCAGGACAAACACTCCCTGTTCCGCAAGAATTCGCTGGACGAGATGACCGTGCGCCGCACTGAAAAACCGGTCGAGGGAAAAATACCGGGAAAGCCGCAAGGCCGACCGGCCGTCGCGCCTGATGGCGAGGCTCTCCGCGACGCCGCAGGCGCGCCAGAAAGAAGTGGGCGGAGCGAGCCGCGCAGCGGCGACAGCGTGAGCGATAAACCGATTGTCCGTGAGCGCGCCGGCATCGGCTCCTACGAGGACCCTGCAGAAACGGCACGCCGCAATCGACGTCCGTCGAA
This sequence comes from Mesorhizobium sp. Root157, assembly GCF_001427385.1. Classification (GTDB taxonomy): domain Bacteria; phylum Pseudomonadota; class Alphaproteobacteria; order Rhizobiales; family Rhizobiaceae; genus Mesorhizobium. The sequence continues at coordinate 200,364 of NZ_LMGJ01000023.1, read as the reverse complement.
GACCGGCCGCCCGGGCAGTTGATCCCTGCCCTGTCAACGCCGCGTGCCGAACACCGGCGCTGCCGCGACGCCTGAATAATTTCACGGCGCCCAAATAGTTTCACAGCGCTTGTCGGATGGAGCCGCCGCCATACGTCCTGTGAGGGCAAAAACGCCGAAGACAGGAGAAAACCATGTCCGATGACGGTCAACAGCCGCCCTTCCCGCCCATGCCGAAGCCGCTCGGCGGCCTCACCCCCTATCTGCAGATCGACGGCGCGCTCAAGGCGGCCGAATTCTACCAGAAGGCATTCGGTGCCGAACAGGCCTTCGCCGTGCCGCCCGACGAGCAGGGCCGCACCATGCATGTCCATCTCTACGTCAACGGCTCCAGCCTGATGATCTCCGACTTCTACCCGGAGCATGGCCAGGCCGTGCAAAAGCCGCAGGGCTGCACCATGCAGCTTCACCTCGACGACGGCGACATCGACAGATGGTGGCAGCGCGCCGTCGATGCCGGTTGCGAGGTCGGCATGCCGCTGCAGGTGATGTTCTGGGGCGACCGCTGGGGTCAGTTGCGCGACCCGTTCGGCGTCGAATGGGCCATGAACGCCCCAGTCAAACACAACGCTTGAGGAGGAAGCAGATGTCTTATGTCGATGGTTTCGTGCTGGCCGTGCCAAAGGCCAATCTGGATGCCTACAAGGACATGGCCCGCAAGGCCGGCGATGTCTGGATGGGATATGGCGCGCTCGCCTATGTCGAGTGCACCGGCGACGACGTGCCCTACGGCGAACTGACCTCGTTTCCGCGCTCCGTGCAGGCCAAGGACGACGAGATCGTCGTCTTCGCATGGGTCGTCTACAAGTCGCGCAAGGATCGCGACGAAATCCTCGCCAAGGTCATGGCCGACCCGCGCATGCAGCCCGACATGCAGACCATGCCCTTCGACGGCAAGCGCATGATCTATGGCGGCTTCGAATCCTTCATCGAACTCAAAAAGGCCTGATCCGCCAGCAAGAAGCGGCCCGGCCCCCTGCTCCGGGCCGCTTCCCGGATCCACGCCCCGCCCCTCAAGCCCACGCCCCGCTTGGTCGACATCGGCCGGAATCGCCCTATTGTTGGTTCCCTCCCGTCCCGCACCGAAGAGGCAACGATGGCTGGCAAGACACCGAAACATCTAGCGGCGGCCGGACCGCCCCGGCTGCTTTCGGGCGGCAACCCGCAGATCGCCAAGGCTTACGGCGAAGCGCCCGTGCAGGCCTATATCGCCGCCATGCCAGGCTGGAAAAGCGACATCGGCCGCCGCCTCGACGCCCTCGTCACCCGCGCCGTCCCGAACGTGCGCAAGGCGGTAAAATGGAACTCGCCCTTCTATGGCGCCGGTGAAGAGGGCTGGTTCCTCAGCTTTCATTGCTTTGAAAAATACGTAAAAGTCGCCTTCTTTCGCGGCGTGTCGCTCGAACCCGTCCCGCCCGGAACATCGAAGCAAAAGGACGTGCGCTACCTCGACATCCGCGAGCACGACCCGTTCGACGAAGCCCGCTTCACCGACTGGGTGAAGCAGGCGAGCCGGCTTCCAGGCGAGCCATGTGAGCGGCGGCATCTTGCAACCAAACAGGGCAAAACCGGCCATGAACGCGAACAGGAACACGGACGAAGAACCCGCAACCTCCCCCCGGCTGATCGATGCGCGCATCAAGGAACTGGCGGATTGGCGCGGCGAGACGCTGGCCCGCATGCGCAAGCTCATCCACAAGGCAGACCCGGACGTGGTCGAGGCGTGGAAATGGCGCGGCGTGCCGGTGTGGGAGCACAACGGCATCATCTGCACCGGCGAGACCTACAAGAGCGTCGTCAAACTCACCTTCCACAAGGGCGCGTCGCTGGAAGACCCGTCAGGCCTGTTCAACTCCAGCCTCGAAGGCAACGCCCGCCGCGCCATCGACATCCGCGAGGGTGAAGAGCTCGACGAAGCGGCCTTCACGGCGCTCATCAAGGCAGCCGTAGCGCTGAATGCGGAGAAAGCCGCGGGCAAGCAAGCGAAGCGCTGAGAAGACAAGAGGATAACATCATGAGAAATCGCCAGTCGGAGCGCCATTGTCTCATCACTTACCAAACCTCTCACGTGTTTAGTTCAGTGAGTTCATGTTCGTGGCGTTATTCGCACATTTTCGGGCAAGATCGTACACGCCAGCTTGGTACATTGCTCGGCAGTCCTCGAAGGATTGCCGCTGGCTGTATCCCGAAGTTGGCGCTACATTCCCCGTTCCTCCAGCCCCGACCGACGCCCCGCTAGAACTGTACCCCCGCCGCTGGATGCACCTGCGACAGCAGTCGCAACGCCCAAGCCTGCTGCAGCAATTCCCACGGCATCATCAGTGGTGCGGCCAGGAGCAGCGCCACCGGTAACATCACGAATATTTTCATCTAATTGCCCCGGATTTATTAATGTCGGTGCATCGTTCCAGTGGACTGTCATCAGAAGGCATTATTGATGAGGATCGGAGCCGCAAATGGCGGGGTCGCCAACACCGAACACCGGTTCGGTTTACACACTACGGGCGTCCATGGCGTTTCCAGTCGGTCAGGTAAACGCCAGACGAACCGGGCCTTGTATTGCTAGGTGAGACGCGTCAGCAGAAGCATTAGCTGGCCCTGTCTGGAAGTGTCTGTCTTGTGAAAAATCGCTTTCAAGCGCGATCTAGCAGTCATGATAGTAATGCCGAGTTGGCCGGCTGCTTCGGCCACAGACTCGCCGAGAAGTAAACGCCTGCAAAATGCGACTTCCGAAGGTGTTAACCTGAATGCTGCCGAAAGAGCCGATAGATTCGTCGATTTCAGGCGTTCTGAACTCAGATCGGTAACGAGCACTAGCACCATCCGCCGAGGTGGTATCAGCGACAGGATAGTTCCGCCTTGAGCAGTTACTCCAGGAAGAGCCGCAAGCGCTACTTGCCACGCGCCATCAGCAGTCCGGAACGAGATACGAGATCCATCCGTAGGAATTCCGGCCGCCAGCGCTGCCAACACGTTTCCAAACTTGCTGTCGGCCTCCTTGTTTGACAGATAAATGCGGTCGAACCGGACAGATAGGGCCGTAGCCGATGAAAACAGATCCACGGCCTGTTGGTTCGCCTCGCGCACGGTGCGATCGCCATCAACGACAAATGTCGCACGAAGCCCCCGCTCTACGAGCGCGGCACCTGCGGCCGCACTTTCGGCCCGACTCCGCATGAGCCGCCCGAATTCGATGGAGCGCAGGAGGTTTCCGCGCGTTCGCCTCAGGACTTCGGCTCCGGCATCATCATATTTGTCCGAATGTGAAAGCGGATAGTGCATCATGAACTGGATGGATTCGCCGTGGTCGCCATCAATCTTGAGTCCCATAGCCGCCTCGACATTCTTTTGCGGAAGCAGCCAATCGTTGAAAAATTCGGTGTGAGCGAACATGCGCGCCGGAGCGACACGTTCCGAGAGTGAGATCACTCCGCTTTTTACCGTGCTCCAGTGTGGATTCCATGGGTTCACGTAGACGAAGTGCTCTTGGAACGACCGAAAAAATTGCGGCTCAATATTGTGGGCCGATAAAAAATTCAGGCTGATTTCAGAGAAATTGATGTTGTGCAGTCCGACCCATGAGCCCGGAAAGTACCTACTGAAAGCGGCTGGCACCTCTTCCCATGAGTGAATCCCGAATGTGGCTGCGTCGATTACAGCTGCCAATTCGCCGCTGACTGAGGCTACACGCTCCTCATCGTATGCGGTGACATGTCTGTGTCCCATCCCCTTTTAACGGCCGTTCTGGCCGCCCCCCACAAATAGCGGAATTCTCCGCCGTTCCCCAGCGCAAGAGTAACGGATAGCCCGCTGGATGAAAACGCCCCAACCAAACCGGTTTACCAAGGGGAACCCGAATGATCCGCCTCCTTGCTAATGAGGTCGCGAGGAAATGTTGCTTTAAGAAAGTGGCAGCGCCGAGTTCTACTGGCGAGATTGCGGGAGCAAAACTTCCGAAGGTCGTCGATCCGGTGAAGGGCAGCTTTCCTGAAGTAGCCGCCCGAAACCTGTCCGTCCCCTTCCCACCCCCAGTCGGCCGTAGGTGGCAGGTTGACCAACCAGCAGCTATCGGAAATGCGACAGGCATGCCCTGACGGCTGAGATGGGGCGCAAAGCGGTGGTTCAGGCTCGGTTGACTTGGGTCGATGCTGGGTTGAAAGCTGACTCCACCTCCCTGAATTTTCCTCTTTCTCTTCAAACGCTTCCTCTTTTTCTCTCCCCAATTTTATCCACACCCTTCTCGAGGAAGAAACCCGCGCGCTGCGCCGCCAGCTTGAATTGATCCGCGCCAGCGAGGTCGACCGCCTCCTTCGTTTCGCGCCCGACGACGGCGTGCGCGTCGTCTTCGTTGCGGGTGCGATAGAACTCGATCACCACCTGCACCGTCTCACCTCTCCTCCCTGAACGGTCACGCCTGTCAGCCTTTTCCCTTGCCCTTGCCGCGCTGGGTGTTGGCATTCGCAGCGACCGGCATCTGGTTGCTGGATGAATTGTCAGGCTTGGGCGGCGCTTTCTCCTGCTTCGGTTTTCTGATCTCGCGACTGCTGCGCTTCTGTCCCTTGGCCATTGTTGAATGTCCTTTCAATAAGAGCTGAGTTTTCTTCCGGCAGGGTCACGGCGGCCTGTTCGAGGCTGTCTTGCGTTACCACCCGCTCATAGCGTTCCTCATCGTTGCGGATGCGGTACTGGAAAGAATTTCCCCTCGGCGGCAATGTGCCGGTAATGCGGTAGATGTCGGAAGCATTGAGCGCTTGTCCGAAGCCGCTTTTAAGCCTGACGAGTAGACCGACGGCAAACAGATGGGTTTCGGCCTCGCGCCGGTGCGGGCGAGGGCTGCGGTACTGTAGGGTGGTAGCGGTCATGACGGGTTTTGATCCTGTTCGAGTGCGGCATTGAGGGCTGCCGGATCGACCGGCACCATTTGCTGTATTGGACTGTCCGTGCCGATCGACGGTAGGCGAATGAAGGTTCCGACTCGCTGCCATGCAAGGCGCGACAAACCCTCGATCGTTACTTCGTCGTGGTCGATGCGGTAGTCTCCGGCTGGCTGTTCACCAAGCCCCGGAAGCACAAAAGCGGATGAGAAACTGACGACGGTCTGTGTGGTGCGGTTGGTCATATTGCCGGGTCTCCGCAGGAGCACGCAAAGGCGCCTTCTGCACGGTTCCAATTCGAACCGAATGCTCCCCAGGCTGCCAGTACATCCGTGGTCAGCGCCGGGTATCATTCGGGATTCGAAAGGAGTGACATACTCGCCGGAACGGCGCGGCATATCGACTATCGACAATTCGGTGGTGAATGGCGGGTCGAAGGTCTCTGACACCGCGAAAGCCAACTCGGCCAAATCAACGAATTACACATATAAGCGTATTTTCAAGTTAAAACAAGAGGAATCTAAATTGTGTTTTATTGAATGAAGCGTCGATTTCAAAAAAAAGCCGGTAGAAGGCAAAAAAGATACTCGAATGTCTCTAAATCTCCTTGTACTTGATCCGCGAAAATAAATTCAGGAAACTTGATTATTTTGATGGATCAAGAATAAATTCTTCGCACTCCTATCTACAGGGCGCCAAGCCGTGTACAAGGGTGCCGTGGTCACTTTACAGGCCTGTCGCTCGGTCGCGGCTCCTTTGATGACCACCGAGGCCTCTATTGCAGACATTTGCACGCAAGAGTTCAGTCCCAGCGACCGGCATGGGCGATATGGATACTGACGGCGGTGCCAGAATCATTCGGCCGACGTAGCTCGACATCTAAACAGCAACCAACGTGGAGAATTAAAATGGCCATGCAATCAGGCGGCAAGACATCTCTCGCCCAGCGTTGGGAAGACTATCAGCCGACTAAATCGACACTCGTGTGGGCCTGCCTGATGACCGCAGTAGCCACGATGGTGGTAGGCTTCAGTTGGGGAGGTTGGGTTACGGGTGGCACATCGCAGGTGGCAGCCACCGAGGCGGGCGACACAGCACGCGGAGAACTGGCGTCGACCATCTGCGTGGAACGTTTCAATTCCGCACCCGACTCGGCGGCCAAGCTCGTCGAACTGAAAGCCATCACCGATAGCTATAAACGGCAGCAGTTCATAACGGATGGCGGCTGGGCAACGATGCCTGGACAGAAGACTTCGGAAAGGCGTGCCGCAGCCGGTTGCGCGACCACGCTTTCAAGCTGACATCTTTCGTAAAAACTCTCGCAACGAGCCCTTTCGCAACCAACAGGAGCAACACAGATGATTTCATTTGTGAAAAAGCCAAATCCACAGCCATTGTCCGAAGAGGCCAAGCCCGACGGTTTGGACGACGCCCGCAAGGCAATGGCGGAGAGATATCGTAAGTCCGACACGGACGGCACACGTCGCCGTGCTCGTCAGTCCGCTGAAAATAACCGCCTTATTTGAAGGGGTAACTTCCGCCCGATTAAACGCCATGATTCAGACCCAAAACTGGCGGCGTGTCAGCTGCCAATAGTTTCGAACTATCGTGTCCACGGTGAGCTAGAAACAGCAATTTACTCGATATAAAAAAATACACCGTCCCTTAAATAATATTATTGTATCAATCACTTATATATTTCTTTCCCTCAATTCCATCCACTTCCCCTCTTCCTTCTCTTATAATCCAGCCCATCGCTCTTGCGGGAACCGGCTGCGCACCGGGCAACGGTTAGAGCGGCGGTGACCTCTCCTCATGGGTTCGGCGCCCATGGCCTTGAGGGCATCCGACAGGCCGGCGTCTTGCGGCGGGCTTTCCATAGGAAAGAACAACCCGTGTCAGGTGCAAGAGGCGTATATCGCCTGATCGTCACGGCAGGGTAACCACCGGACGGTCTTGGGACCGGTCGACGGGATGACAGCCACCGGCGGGGTGCGGAAGTCGCGCCACGTATCACTTTAGGAAGGCACGGCCATGCGCCCCGCTTCCCGATCCCACCCGACCGGTTTTGCCGGCCGGGGCGGCGAAGCTTGCGCAAAAACCCGTTGATTGCCCGATAACCGCTTGTCGAAAGGACCCGTCATGGATTTGCAGGAAGAAACCCGCGCGCTGCGCCGCCAGCTTGAATTGATCCGCGCCTACGTGCCGGAAAGCGCCGCAGCGCTGGCCGGGCTTTATGCACCGGGCCTGCGGCCGCGCCCGGAGGTGCTGCTGGCGCGGCGCGTTCTGGCCACCATGGCTGGCCTTGACCGTCGCTGTCCCGAGCGCAGCTGCCGCCGCAACGGCTCCTGCCAGGCGCTGGATGTCTGCGCCCCCTCCTGCGCGCCTCTGTGGCCGGACGATCTGACCGGGCGGTTTTTCGACATGGCCGCCGGCATTGAACTGTCCGCGCTTGTCGACGAGCAGCACCGCGCCGCCTCCCACGCCTATGTCTGCGAACTCCTGGCCGAGGCCGGCCTCCAGCCTGCCCCAGCGTTAGCCAGAGGCAGGCCGGGCAGGAAATCCGCTAGTGCATGTCGCCCGAAAACGGGAATCGGGATGAAGACATGCATGAAAACAAATACTTAGAGCAATCCAGCAGATCTGAAAGACCGTGACACGTTCAAACGGAAGCCGCGCCAATGACCAGTCCAGAGCGTCGGACCGAAAAACGGAATCCGGTTTTCGGAAAATCCGCTGCTCAAACATGGAGGTGGACCGCCACTCTGCATCCGTCGGGATGCGCGGCGGTCTAGCAGGGACCGTTGGTGTCCACGATACGCCAGTCGGCCGAGCGCGCCTCGCAGGCGTTCGGGAAGGTGCGCACCGCGCCCCGCCGCGTCGCGCATACCGGCGCATATTCGCGCGTGCAGGCGCGTTGCGGCGGCACCGGGCCGGGTCCCGGCCCCCAGTTTCCACCGCTCTGGCATTGGCCGCCGCTGACGATCCGATAGCCGGAACGGCCCGCCTCGCAGCTGTTGGGGAAGGTTTTCAGGCGCGGCCCCTGCCTGGCGCACACCGGCGCGTATTCGCGCGTGCAGAATTGCGGCCCAGGCCTGGCCGGCGGTGGCGGCCGGTATCCCGGCCCTTCGTCCACAACCACCGTACAGGCGGCAAGGATGCCGGAAAAAAGCACGGCCGCCGCACCGGAAAAAAGCGGGCCTCGAAACTGCATGACATGTCTCCCTGGCAATTTTTACGCGGCAGGGGGCATACCGCCATGCAATCGTCGCAGTTCGCCGTGAAAATACAACTGAAAAGCGAAGGCAATCGCCAAGGTGGCATCTGTGCCTATCCTTGCGCGGATTTGGCCGATGACGCGGCCTCTCCTGCGGCGTAACCCACTACCAACGTAGGGCTTGCCGCTGATGACGCAACCTGCGAGTGGTATCTTGTCACACTCACAATTCCGTGCAATAAATCCACCGTTCGGGCATTTGCCACCCGGAGAGTGGAACGTTTGTACGACCCTATCCCCGATATCGTAAATCTCTGACAGCCCCGTTTTTTGGCGGGGGGTTTTATTGTGCGCAAATGCATGACCGCCGAAACAACCACCGGACTTGCATCCGACCCAGGCGGCAGGACCAATGAAACTGATCGGGTGAAGGAGTTCTCCCAAATGGCCCAGACCGGCACCGTAAAATTCTTCAATACCACCAAAGGCTTCGGCTTCATCACGCCTGACGACGGCGCCAAGGATGTGTTCGTTCACATCTCCGCCATCGAGGCTTCCGGCTTGCGTACCCTCGTCGACGGCCAGAAGGTCACCTTCGACGTCGAGCCCGACCGCATGGGCAAGGGCCCGAAGGCGGTCAACCTTAACGCTGCCTGATCTGCCTTAATTCCAGGCCTGAAAATTTAGACAAAGGGCGCGGCAATCCTGGCCGCGCCCTTTCTTTTTTATGGGCGGCGCGGTCGACAAGACCGAAATTTGAATATCAGCTAGCAAAAAAAGTTTTTCTTGCCGATAGCGGCAAAATAAACGACAAATTGCCGTTCGGGCGTTGCCAGCCCGAAAGCAGACCTATGGGATCATAAGGGAGTTTCCCATGCCGCAGACCGGCACCGTAAAATTCTTCAATCATGCCAAAGGCTTCGGCTTCATCACGCCGGATGATGGAGCCAAGGACGTCTTCGTGCATATTTCCGCAGTGCAAGCATCAGGCCTGCCCGGCCTCGAAGATGGGCAGAAAGTGACGTTCGAGACCGAGCCGGACAAGCGTGGCAAGGGTCCGAAAGCGGTTAACCTCACCGTCGGCTGAGCGCCGCGAGGGAACATTCGAGATTCGGCTGCGTTAAGCGCACGAACTGCCGTTCGTTCAGCCGCCGTTCAGCCACGGTCATCTACTGGTTCGGGCAACACCGGGCTGCGCCCCTGCATCGGCAGGCCGGCAACAAGGAGACCGTCATGAACAGAATTCTCAAGGCCGCAGTTTTGTCCGCCGCAGTCACCGCGACGACGTTGTCCATGCTTCCCGCCGCCCACGCCGACGACTGGCGTTGGCGTCGTCATCATCGTCATAACGACGATGCCATAGCCGCTGGTATTGTCGGTCTCGCCGCCGGTGCATTGATCGGCGGAGCGCTCGCCTCACAGCCGCGCTACTACGAGCCGGAACCGACCTATATCATCCGCGAGCCTCGCCCCGCTCCGGTCCGCCGTTACTATCGTGGCGACTATGGCACATACGAGCCGTGGAGCCCGGAATGGTACCAGTATTGTTCGGACCGCTATCGTAGCTTCAACCCACGCACCGGCACTTTCGTCGGCTATGATGGCCTGAGCCACTTCTGCCAAGCCAACTAAGACCCGAAGGCTAACCGCATTGGAAAAGGCGCGGCTCCACGTCGCGCCTTTTTTAACGCTCAAACAAGGAAGGGATTGGTCCGCCGTTCTTCGCCGAAACCTCCGCCAGGCCCATGGCCGCACAGGAAACCGATATCGTCGCCAAGCGGCAATAGCTTTTCCTTGATCGAACGGATCAGCGCGGCATGGTCCCCGCCCGGCAAATCGGTTCGCCCGATCGAGCCGCGAAACAACACGTCGCCGACATGAGCGAACTTGGCGGCACGATGGTAAAAGACCACATGGCCGGGTGCATGACCGGGGCAATGCAAGACCTCGAACAGGTGTTCGCCGAAAGAGACCGTTTCACCTTCCACCAGAAAGCGGTCCGGCAAACAGTTGCGAACGTGATCGTTGATGCCGAAGCGCTTCGCCTGGTTTTCAAGGTTGGCGAGTAACGGCCGATCGTCTTCACGCGGTCCAATGATGTCGACGCCGAGCGCTTCCTTCAATTCCATGGCGCCGCCGGCATGATCGATATGACCATGCGTGATCCAGATGGCAGTGGCGGTGATGGCATTGTCCTTGAGCATGGCCAGTATCCGCTCGACATCGCCGCCCGGATCAACAACGACACCGATCTTGTCGTCCTGATCGAAAAGGATCGTGCAATTCTGCTGAAACGGCGTGACCGGAATGATACCAGCGTTGAGTTGCCCCATGATGGCTCCTTGTTTTATCGCCGTTGATGTAGGTCCATCCTCTGTCATCGTCCACAGCACAGTCATTGAACCGGAACGAAAAAGGGGCGGCCAAAGCCGCCCCATGGACGCAAGCCGAAGCCGAGCTTACTTTTTCATCGCGTTCATGACTGCGCCGACGACCGCTGTCAGGATGGCACCGCCTCCTGCGCCGCCGACGATGTTGTTGAGGTTGAGCACATCCCCGATCCCACCCGCTGCCGCTGTCGCTGCGGCTGGGTCGATGGCACCGCCACCAAGGAGACTCCCAAGGATCGCTGCGCCGCCAACGCCGCCGATCGCGCCGCTGAGAATCTTGGGAAGCTGGCTCATCGCCGCCTGCTTGACTGCCGCACCTACCGCCTGGCCGCCGATAATACCAGTAACCACCTGAACAATAATCGGAAGAAGCGTTTCCATACTGACATCCCTCCAAGTGTAAAAACCGACTCGCCTGAGCCGATTGCATCATGAGACGCTGAATTCAACGAAAGTCAAATATTGAAAAACAAACGAAAAAGGGGTGACATGAAGCCACCCCTTTGGCAAACCCCGTGGTGTGGAGTGTTATTCTGCCGCGATGGCATGCTTTGGCTGAACGGCCGCCGCATAGTCATGCATCAGGGTCTTGGCGATGTCGCCAACTTCGAAGCGGTACGGGCCGATCTCCGAAACCGGCGTTACTTCCGCAGCCGTACCCGTGAGGAAGCACTGCTCGAACCTCTCCAGTTCTTCCGGCATGATGGTGCGCTCAACGACTTCCAGCCCGCGATCCCGAGCCAAGCCGATGACGGTGCGGCGGGTAATGCCGTCAAGGAAGCAGTCGGGCTTTGGAGTATGGATCTTGCCGTCCTGCACAAAGAAAATATTGGCTCCGGTCGCCTCCGCCACCTGACCACGCCAATCCAGCATCATGGCATCGGCATAACCCTTAGCTTCTGCCGCATGCTTGGAGATCGTGCAGATCATGTAAAGGCCCGCCGCCTTCGACTTCGACGGCGCAGTGCGAGGATCGGGGCGGCGATACTCTGCCATATCGAGCCGAATTCCCTTCAGCTTCTGCGCCGGATCGAAATAGCTCGGCCACTGCCAGATGGCGATGGCGCAGTTGATACGGCTGTTCTGGGCCGACACGCCCATCTGCTCGCTGCCACGCCATGCAATCGGGCGCACATAGGCGTCCTTGAAACCCTGCTTCTTCAACAGAGTGGTGCAGGCGTCATCGATTTCCGCTACCGAATAGGGGATTTTGAAACCAAGGATGCGAGCCGATTCATGGAGGCGCTCGTTATGCTCGGTCAGTTTGAAAATCTCGCCGCCATAAGCGCGCTCACCCTCGAATACTGCGCTGGCATAGTGAAGACCGTGCGTCAGCACGTGGACTTTCGCGTCCTCCCATTTGACGAATTCGCCGTTCATCCAGATAAAACCGTCGAGCTGATCAAAGGGAACGGATGCCATAATAACCTCCCACGGACACCAAATCCGCATAAAACTGAGTGTTGCGTATCGAGCAGGCAGCCGTGAGGCAGCCGCTTTCCGTAAAGCGTAGGCCCATATCGTGACTCTGGCAAACTCAGGAAGTTCCGGAATTCAGACCCCGTCTTGCCTTTTCGGTCGCAATCGGCCCTAAAGCTTGCCAAAAATTACCATCGCAATAAAAATATGTCAACAGTACTGACATATTTTGAGTCCCTTCACAGGATAGCCATGCCGGACCGGAAAAACACGTCAGAAACGCCAATAAGAACAGCGGTCGCCAATGAGGACGGAATCGACTTTGTCCTCATCGAGCTCTTCTTCTTCGCGTATCGCGATTTTACCTCCGATCCGGACCAGATGCTCGCACACTATGGTTTCGGGCGCGCCCATCACCGCGTGTTGCATTTCGTCAACCGAGGACCGGGCCTGACGGTAGCCGAACTGCTTGATGTCTTGAAGATAACCAAGCAGTCCCTGGCAAGGGTGCTCAAACAATTGATCGATGCCGGTCACATCGTTCAATTGCAAGGGCCCCGCGACCGCCGCCAGCGCGAGCTTTATCCAACGGCAAAGGGACGCGCTTTGGCTTTGGCATTGGCAAGGCCACAGTCGCGCCGCATCCATGCCGCATTGCAAGATACCGGAGCCGAAGGCCGGGCATTCATAGAGGGCTTCCTGAAGGCTATGGTCAATCCGGAACTCAGGGCGCAAATTGATGCTCTGCCCAAGGCCCAGGAATGAAGCGAAGACTTTTGGAGGCAGCCATGGAAAGCTCGGAAAGGCTGGATCAGCCGATGGTGCCGGAGGATGACGCCCCTCACCTCCTGGTCGTCGACGACGACACGCGCATCCGCAACCTGCTGAAGCAGTATCTGACCGAAAACGGCTTTCGCGTCACCGTTGCGGGCACCTCGGCCGAGGCACGGCGCAAACTCGTGGGCCTCGACTTTGACCTCCTCGTGCTGGACGTGATGATGCCCGGCGAAAGCGGGGTCGATTTGACCAAGGCACTCAGGGCCGACAAGGACGTTCCCATCCTGATGCTGACGGCACTGTCTGAAACCGACAATCGTATCACCGGGCTCGCTGCCGGCGCCGACGACTATCTGCCGAAACCATTTGATCCGCGCGAGTTGATCCTGCGCATCAACAACATCCTGCGACGTGGAGGTCCCGCCTCGACGCCGAAAATGGAGCAGTTGGTGTTCGGCCCCTATACATTCCAGATTGCCCGGCGCGAACTCAAACGGGGTGGCGAGGTGTTGAAGTTGACCGATCGCGAGCAGGAAATCCTGACCATTTTTGCCGAGCGCGCCGGCGAAACGATCCCTCGTCACGAGTTGGTCGGCGACGATTCGGACGTCGGCGAACGTACCATCGACGTGCAGATAAACCGGTTGCGCCGCAAGATCGAACGCGATCCGTCAAACCCGGTATGGTTACAGACCGTGCGCGGTATTGGGTATCGGCTCAGTGTGGAATAGAGTGCCACAGACGGCAGTCGCGCTGCCGTCTGCCCGTATTCGCAGGCCGGTAGGGAATGGCGACAACAGAATTGCAAGGCCCTCAGCCAGACGGCTTCATTGCGCGTATCTCGCGTGCGATGGCGACATTGCGCAATATGTGGCGGCGGTTCTGGCGCCTCGTATCGCTCTATATGCCGAAACGGCTTTATGCTCGCTCGCTCATCATCATTATCGCGCCGATGATCCTGCTGCAGTCGGTCATCGCCTTCGTTTTCATGGAACGGCACTGGCAGACAGTTACACAACGCCTGTCGCAGGCAGTCACGCGCGACATCGCGGCGGTCATCGATCTCATCGAAACCTATCCGAACGACCCGGACTACGCGAAAATCATCCGCATAGCGCAGGACCGCATGCAGTTGAAGGTCGACCTGCTGCCGCCCGATCCTTTGCCGCCGCCCGGTCCGAAGCCATTCTTCTCGATCCTCGACCAGATCCTGTCGACGGAGATCACACGCCAGATCAACCGTCCGTTCTGGATCGACACGGTCGGCAATTCGAACATAGTGGAGGTACGCGTCCAGTTGGAAGACAAGGTTCTGCGCGTCTTCGTGCGCCGCAGCCAGGCATACGCGTCGAACACCCACATCTTTCTCATTTGGATGGTGGGCACTTCCCTTGTCCTCTTGACCATCGCCATCCCCTTCCTGCGAAACCAGATCAGGCCGATCCTTGCTCTGGCTGCGGCAGCTGAAAGCTTCGGCAAGGGCCGGCCGATGCCCCCCGATTTCCGGCCGCGCGGCGCCGAAGAGGTGCGCCGGGCAGGCTTCGCCTTCATCCAGATGCGCGAGCGGATTGAGCGGCAGATCGAGCAGCGCACGGCAATGCTGACCGGCGTCAGCCACGACCTCAGAACCATCCTCACCCGCTTCAAGCTGCAACTGGCGCTGACCCGCTCCAAGGCCGACATCGAAGCCTTGGGCAAGGATATCGACGACATGCAGTCGATGCTGGAAGGATACTTGGCCTTTGCGCGCGGCGATGCGGCCGAAGATGCCGGCCATTTCGATCTCGATGCCTATTTCCAGAAACTCGGGGAGGAAGCGAAGTTGCGCAAGCGCAAGCTGACTGCCTCCATCGTTGGAGGCCCCGACATTCAGGTTCGCCCCAACGCTTTCGCCCGCTTGATGGCAAATATCGTTGGCAACGCTTTTCGCTACGCCAAGAATGTCGAGATCGCCGCCGTACATGGCAACGGTTCCCTGACCATCACCATCGACGATGACGGTCCAGGCATCACGCAAGAGAAACGCGAGGAGGTATTCAAGCCATTTGTACGACTGGATGATGCCCGAAACCTCGACGCCAGCGGCACCGGTCTCGGTCTGCCGATCGCCCGCGACATAGCGCGTAGCCATGGCGGCGACATCACGCTGGATGAAAGTCCGCTTGGCGGCCTGCGGGCGATCATAAAAGTTCCGGCCTGACGAAAGCCTGTCCGGCCTTAGAAAAGCCTCCCGCCATCGGGAACTTGGCGCTCGATGGCGCCGAGAACCACGGCGCCTTCTTCGTCTGGAAAGCCCAACGTCAGAACCTCAGACATGAACGGGCCGATCTGGCGCGGTGGAAAATTGACCACCGCGAATACCTGTCGCCCGATCAGCATTTCCGGTCGATAGTATTTGGTGATCTGCGCCGACGACTTCTTCACGCCGATCATCGGGCCGAAATCGATCTTCAGTTTGAGCGCCGGCTTGCGAGCCTCTGGAAACGGCTCGGCCTCGATGATCGTGCCGGCTCTGATATCGATCTTGTCGAAATCGGCGAAGCTTATTTCCGCCTTGCGCGCATTGCCCGGGCTCATCTTGAGCAGGGCCTATGCGTTGCCGTAGGTCTCGAACAGCACGCCCGCCAGCGCATCCTTCGCCGAAGTCCCCGACCAGACGACGAACTGGAATGCCTGAAAATAGCATTCACACGCTTCGAGCGCCGAAGACAACAGGACTTCGACTTGCTGGCTCGATGGCTCGACACCGCCGGCAAGCAGCAGGGACTGACGAAACATGATGGCGCCTTCCTGTTCCCACAGGTCGAAATGGCCGAACAGCATCTGCTCGTTGATCAGCGACAACAGCCGCATCACCTCCAGCGCGCGATTTTCAGGCACCTTGATATCGAAGGCGCATGCAAGATGCAGCGCTTCGAAGTCCTCCATCCAGGAGAATGAAACCTGGTATTCCGTCCAGTTCCCGGCAACGGTGATCGATATCTCGTCGTCGCCGGCCCGTTCGAAAGACCAGTCATTATTATGCGCAACTTGCTCGATGACATCCACGGGGTGGATTTCGCGCGAGACTTCGAGTTCGAGGAGTTCCATTAAATGCTTCCTGTCGTTTGGGAGCACCACCACACGCTCCGTGAAGAGGCACACACAACGAACATTCTTGTTCTAGAACTCGGACGGCCTGGACTGCTCGACGCTACACCCCATGACCGGACCCCACCGCCCGGCGCATCATCGCTTCTGCGAATCATGCAACAAATTCAGTCTATTGATCGGGAGTCGCGTGACCAGCCCAATTTTGCGCGTTGCATCATTCCCATGTGGAAAGCCGCTGCGAGGATGATTCACGCAACGGCGGTAAGCGATTCATGACAAAGCGCTTTTTGGGATTATGCTTTGTGGACAAGTTTATTGATTATTTTTTCGCGCGAGGGGCTGCTGAAGCTGTGGATTTGCCCGCCGGCCCGGCAAGCTCGGCCAATCTCGCTTCCAGTGCATCAATACGAGCTGAAAGCCTGGCATTCTCTTCACGGGCCTTTAGCGCCATGTCGCGCGCCGCTTCGAACTCTTCGCGCTGCACCACTTCCATGGAATTGAGGATTCGTTCGGCCTGGCCGCGAAAGGCGGTCTCGACCTCACGCCGTACGCCCTGAGCAGCGCCAGCGGCATCCGTCACCAATTTGGCAAGTTCGTCCAGAATGCGATTCGGGCCGGTCGACATGGCAATACCTCGCTTGCTGGGATTTGACGTAGTGGCCATCTGCCGCGAATGCAAGTGCGCTTGCTTTGCCCCGTCGCTTGACCCTGCCAAAACGCTGCCGCATGGTCCGCGCCGATCGCAAACAACCCGAGGTAACCTCGTTGAGCGCCCACCCCTTGCTCTTGCCGGCCGCATTGCCCTTCCCCGACATCGATCCTGTCATCCTCCAGTTGGGTCCGCTCGCCATCCATTGGTACGGACTGGCCTATGTCGTCGGCATCGTCTTTGCATGGTGGTATGCCAAGCGCCTGGTGACCAACGCAAAGCTTTGGCCTGACGGAACCCTGCCGATGAAGCCCCAGGACATCGACGATTTCGTCGTGTGGGCGGCGGTTGGCGTCGTGCTCGGAGGGCGCATCGGCTACGTGCTTTTCTACGACCTGCCTCGCTACATCGCCAATCCGACCGACATTTTCGCGGTCTGGCAAGGCGGCATGTCCTTTCATGGCGGCATTCTCGGCACGTTGCTGGCGATGACGCTGTTCGCACGCTCGCGCAATATCCATCCCTGGTCGCTCTTCGATGTCGTCGCCGCCGGCGTACCGATCGGTCTCGGCCTCGGCAGGCTGGCCAATTTCATCAATTCCGAATTATGGGGACGCGTGAGCGACGTTCCTTGGGCAGTGGAGTTCCCCACTGGCGGGCCGTTCCCACGCCATCCCAGCCAACTCTATGAAGGATTGCTGGAAGGACTCATATTGTTCTTGGTGCTGCGGTTGCTCACCCATTCGCGCCTGAAGCTGAAGACGCCTCGCTTTGTCTGCGGCGCCTTTGTTGCCGGTTACGGCCTGTCGCGGATTTTCGTCGAGTTCTTCCGTGAACCGGACCAGCAGATCGGCTATCTCTTCGGCGGTTGGCTGACCATGGGCATGATCTTGTCGACGCCGATGGTCCTGATTGGCATATGGGCAATGGCGACGGCGAAACCGTTGGCGCGCCAGCAGGCCGCATGACGCGACTAAAACAGCGCATAGCCGAACTGATCGGGACGCTAGGGCCTATCCCGGTCAGCGAATACATGGCGCTTTGCCTGTTCGATCCGCGCGAAGGATATTACACGACCCGAGAGCCATTTGGCGCAGCCGGCGATTTCATCACCGCTCCCGAAGTTAGTCAGATGTTCGGCGAACTCATCGCAGTCTGGCTTTATCAGGCGTGGTCGGCAATCGGCAGGCCCATGCCTGTCACACTGGCCGAGATCGGCCCCGGGCGCGGCACCTTGATGAAGGACATGCTTCGTACCTTCGAGCGCCTCGACCCGGCGTTTTTCCGAAATGCGGCATTCGCCATGATTGAGGCCAGCCCGCGCCTCGCGGAAACACAAAAACAGACGCTGGCCTCAATGCCTGCAAACGTCTCGTGGCACGAATCCATTGTAACATTGCCTCCGAACCCGCTCCTCATCGTCGGCAACGAATTGTTCGACGCGGTGCCTATCCGCCAGTTTGTCCGCAAAGGTGTCGGCTGGCGCGAACGCATGGTTGGCCTCAGCGACAACGACGATCTGGCATTCTTCTCGGGGGTCGCATCGCTCGATCCGTCCCTGCTTCCCGAAGACGCGCACGATGCGCCCGAAGGCACAATCGTCGAGATCGCTCCTGCCCGCAGCGCGCTTATGGATCTTGTTGCGGCACGTGTCGCAGCAGACGGCGGCGCGGGCCTGTTCATCGACTACGGCCATCTCGAGCCGGGCGTAGGAGACACTCTGCAGGCGATGAAAGACCACGCCTACCAAGACGTACTCGCCAGCCCCGGCGAGGCCGATCTTACCGCGCATGTGGATTTTGCAGCACTTGCCGAAACCGCCCGCGCTCATGGCCTCAGCGCACGCTTGGCGACGCAGGGCGATTTTCTCCTCACCATGGGCCTGCTCGAAAGGGCCGGCCGTCTCGGCGCGAACGCTGACGACGCAGTTCGCGGAAAGATCTCCGGCGAAGTCGAGAGGCTGGCCGGTGCAAGCCAGATGGGAGACCTTTTCAAAGTGCTGGCAATCCTGTCCAAAAATGCGGCGGATGTGCCCTTTCCGGCAAAGAATTGACTTTCGACAACGTGCTGCGCCACTCTCTGACCCAGTGAGTGGGTCTCATGCCGGATTGTCCACATTGCGAGACGCCGGCTTGACGAAACGGTTCGCGGAGACAACAAAGCGCCAATGTTGAATCAGCTTAACCCGGATCCGCTCCGGTCACCCTTGCTTGAAAAGGCAAAGGCGCAAGGCATCCGCCACGGCTATTTTACCCGTGTCGGCGGGATTTCCGAGGGCATCTATCAGGGCCTGAACATTGGCACCGGCTCGGCCGACGACCAAGAGTTGGTGCATGAAAATCGCCGTCGTGTCGCCCAATGGATGGGCGTGCCTGCAAGTCATCTGCTAACCGCACACCAGATCCATTCGCCGCACGTAATTTTGGCCCGGCAGCCCTTCGTCGGGGAAAGACCGAAAGCCGACGCAATCGTTACCGACCGTCCGGGCATCGCCGTAGGAGCCTCGACCGCGGATTGTGGCCCGGTGTTGTTCGCCGATGCCAAAACGCGCGTCGTAGGGGCCGCGCACGCCGGCTGGAAAGGTGCCTTCACCGGGGTGCTGGAAAATACCATTACGGCGATGGAAAGCCTTGGCGCGAGGCGAGAAAACATCGTCGCGGTGCTCGGCCCTTCCATCGGCCCGGCGAACTACGAAGTCGGACCGGAATTCGTCGAACGCTTCACGTCGGCGGACGCGACGAACGCCAGCTATTTCGTACCTTCG
The DNA here is from genome assembly GCF_001427385.1 of Mesorhizobium sp. Root157. GTDB lineage: Bacteria > Pseudomonadota > Alphaproteobacteria > Rhizobiales > Rhizobiaceae > Mesorhizobium. The sequence goes on along the minus strand of NZ_LMGJ01000023.1, from coordinate 181,142 downwards.
GCAAACCCCGGCCATTCACTGTTCGACCTCAACGCCTATACGGTCGAGCGTTTGCGCAAGGCCGGTGTCATTGCCGAAGGCCTTGGCCGCTGCACCTATGCCGAGGAAGATCTGTTCTATTCCTACCGTCGCACGACGCACCGCAAGGAACCGGATTACGGCCGCCAGATTTCGGCGATCGTTTTGGAGAATTGAGAATAATGGCGTTGCATTTCGAACGTTCAGAGTTTGACGCCCGCCGCGACAGGCTGATGATCGAACTGGCAGAGAAGAAACTCGATGCCGTCCTGCTGTTCGCGCAGGAAAGCATGTACTGGCTGACAGGCTACGACACCTTCGGCTTCTGCTTTTTCCAGTGCCTCGTCGTCAAGGCCGATGGCTCGATGACGTTGTTGACGCGGTCGGCCGACTTGCGCCAGGCTCGTCATACTTCGATCATCGACAACATCGTCTTGTGGACCGACCGCGATGGCGCCAATCCGGCCATCGACCTGCGCAACCTGCTCAACGAACTCGATCTGCTCGGTGCCCGCATCGGTGTCGAGTACGATACCCATGGCCTCACCGCCTATAATGGCCGCCGGCTTGACGAGCAACTCCAGACCTTCGGCCAGATCGCTGACGCCTCCGGGATTGTCGGCAGGCTGCGGCTGTTCAAGAGCCCCGTCGAGGTCGCCAAGGTCGAAAAGGCAGCGGGTCTCGCCGACGACGCACTCGACGCGGCACTGCCGCTGATCAAGCAGGGCGGCGACGAAGGGGCCATTCTGGCCGCCATGCAAGGCGCGATCTTCGCCGGCGGCGGTGACTACCCGGCCAACGAATTCATCATCGGCTCCGGAACGGACGCCCTGCTATGCCGCTACAAGGCAGGCCGCCGCAAACTCAACAAGAACGATCAATTGACGCTGGAATGGGCGGGCGTCTTCCACCACTACCACGCGCCCATGATGCGTACGATCCTGACCGGCAAGGTTTCCAAGCGCCATCAGGAACTGTTCGACGCCTCACACGCCGCACTTCTTGCCGTCGAGAAGGTCCTGGCGCCAGGCAACACGTTCGGAGACGTATTCGACGCGCAAGCCCGGACCTTGGAAACTTATGGCCTGACCAAGCACCGGCTCAACGCCTGCGGCTATTCGGTCGGCGCCCGCTTTGCACCCTCATGGATGGACACGCCGATGTTCTACCAGGGCAATCCTGAGCCGATCGCGCCCAACATGACGCTGTTTGCACATATGATCATCATGGATTCGGAAACGGAGACGGCCATGACGCTCGGGCGGACATATCTGACGACCGAGTCGCAGCCCAAGCCGCTTTCGCGCCATGATCTCGACTTGATCGTGCAGTGAAACCACGGTGGCCGGACATGTCCGGGCCGTCAAGGAGTGTTTAGCGCACATGAGGCGATCGCCCATTCCCGCCGTATCAGTGCTCCTTGCGCTCGGCCTTTCAGCTTGCAACAGTTCCGGCGTGCTCGACCCATCCGCCCTTGGCCGGCAAACGGACCCTACGCCTGCTTCCCAGGGTGATTTGGCATCGAAGGTCCCCTCGACGATGGGAACAGAAACAACGCCTGCACGTCCGCCAGCCTCCAGCGCAGCACCAACCACGCCAGTTTCGCCCGGCACACAGGTAGCGCCGCAACAAACCGCTGTGGTTGGCAGGACGCGCCTCCAAATCGCCCCCATTGTCGGCACCTCAGTCGACGCCGCAATACCTTTGACAGAACAACTTCAAACCCAGGCGCGGCAGCGCGGCATCACGCTGGCCGGCAGCATGGACCAGTCTGCCACGCACATTCTGAAGGGCTATTTCTCGGTGCTCACGGAAGGCAAGAACACCACCGTGATCTATGTCTGGGACATCTACGATCCCGCCGGCAATCGCCTTCACCGCATCAATGGCCAGGAAACGGCAGCGACGGTCAATGGCGCGGAAGGCTGGACGGGCGTAGCTCCGGCAACGATGCAGGCTATTGCCAATACGACCATTGACCAATTTTCATCGTGGCTTGGAGGCCGTACCGGCTAACTGGACGTTCAGCCGTCTCGGTCGCGTTTTTATGGGGGTTGCCGGAGGATTACGGCTCTCAGCGCTTGCAATACCGGTCAAGGCGGCTAAAAGCCGATAAAATTCTCTCCAGGAACGACATATGAAACTCTTCGCGGGCAATTCCAACAGGGTGCTGGCCGAAGCAGTCGCCCGCTACCTCAACATCCCGCTTGGCAAGGCCAGCGTCCGGCGCTTCGCCGACCAGGAGATTTTCGTCGAAATCCAGGAAAATGTGCGCGGTGAGGATGTTTTCATCCTGCAGTCGACATCTTTCCCCACGAACGACCACTTGATGGAACTACTGATCATGATGGACGCTTTCATGCGTTCGTCCGCACGGCGTATTACCGCCGTCATCCCCTATTTCGGCTACGCCAGACAGGATCGCCGTGCTTCGGGCCGCACGCCGATTTCGGCCAAGTTGGTCGCAAACATGATCACCCGCGCCGGCGCCAGCCGCGTATTGACGCTCGACCTGCACGCCGGCCAGATTCAGGGCTTCTTCGATATGCCCACCGACAACCTGTTCTCGGTGCCGGTAATGGCACGCGACGTGAAGGCCAAGTACAAGCAATTGGCCAACGTCATGGTGGTATCGCCTGACGTCGGCGGCGTCGTACGCGCGCGGGCCTTGGCAAAACGCATCGACGCCCAATTGGCCATCGTCGACAAACGTCGCGAACGGCCTGGCGAATCGGAAGTGATGAACGTTATCGGAGACGTACACGGCAAGGATTGCCTGTTGATCGATGACATCGTCGATTCCGGCGGCACGCTGTGCAACGCTGCTGACGCGCTTCTGGAGAAAGGCGCGACAAGCGTTACCGCCTATATCACACACGGCGTTCTTTCCGGCGGCGCCGCCGCCCGCATCGCCGGCTCGCACTTGCAGGAACTCGTCATTACCGACTCGATCCAGCCGACACAGGCAGCGCTCGACGCGCCCAACATTCGCGTCATCACCGTTGCCGACCTGCTCGGGGAAGCCATTTCCCGCACCGCTTCCGAGCAGTCCGTTTCCAGCCTCTTCGACTAATGCATGTCGCCCGAAAGTGGGAACCGGTTTCGGGATAACGACATTCACAAAAACAAATACTTAGAGCGCGCCAGCGAATCTGGAAGATAGCCACGCGCTCTAGTTTTCGCTTGGCCGGACCGGCCGTTCGATGTCCCGCGAGCCACGCAGATAGGCGCGCGGTGAAATACCCAGCATGCGCTTGAACATGGTTGTGAAGGCCGGCACGCTGTCATAGCCGAGGTCGAGCGCCACCCGCGTGACGGTCTCGCCGTCTGTCAATCGCGGCAACGCCGCAAACAAAAGCGCTTGTTGGCGCCAGGTCGAAAGCGACAACCCTGTCTGTCGATGAAACGTCCGCGTGAACGACCGGCGGCTCATGCCCACCAGTTCCGCCCAGTCGTCGATGGTCGCATGCGGCGATGGCGCCGCCAGGAAACGGCGGCAAAGCGCGGAAATCCGTCTGTCGGCAGGAAATGGCAGACCAAGAGGCTTCACCGGAAGATTCGGAATTTCATGAAGCAGAAGATTCAGAACCAGTCCGGAACGGCCGCTAAGTTGCGGTTCTGGCGGCAGCGTCACCGCTTCGATGATCAGGCTGCGCATAAGATCGCTGACAGCCACGACGCGAAGACCGCTGGGCAGTCCCTCGATTGCCTCGGGCGTGACATAGACCGAGCGCATGCTCACTTCGCCCAGCATCTCTACCGCATGTTCGATGCCGGCGGGAATCCACATCGCGTGATCGGGCGGAACCATCCAGCGCCCGTAATCTGTCTTCACCAGCACGACACCCGTCAAGGCGTGCAGCAATTGGCTGCGGCTATGGTGATGCTCCGGCACGCGATAACCGTCCGGGTACTCCGACGGCAAGGCGATGATCGGTCCGCTCGTCCCCTCCAGCCAGTCCAGGCGAGAGCGATGCAAGGTAAAGAGATCCGTGACCGGGGTTTCCAGATGAGAAACCTTGATTACCATATGTGATGGCCCACTCGCGTAAGATTTGGACCAAAGCACGAAAGCAGTTGCCCCGCAACCATACTATAAGCTCGCGCGGCGCCGCATGACGGCCCGCAATTTCACGGAGCCCTCCCTTGACCGACACGACAGCGACTGCTGGAGGCACAGCCACGACGGCAACAGCGACCGCATTCACGGTCATCCTTGCGGTGAGCTTTTGTCACGGCATCAACGACATCATGCAGTCGCTGCTGTCGGCCATCTATCCGTTGCTGAAGGCCAATTACGGCCTCGACTTCTGGCAAATCGGCCTTTTGACCTTCACCTTCCAGATTACCGCATCTCTGCTGCAGCCGGTCGTGGGCCTGGTCACCGACAAACGGCCAATGCCATATTCGCTGCCTTTCGGCATGATGTTATCGCTTTTTGGCTTGATCGTGCTTGCTTATGCCGGCCACTATTGGCTGCTGCTTATCGGAGCATCGCTGATCGGCGTCGGTTCGGCTGTATTCCATCCCGAATCCTCGCGCATCGCCCGCCTCGCCTCCGGCGGCAGGCATGGCCTTGCGCAGTCCCTGTTTCAGGTCGGCGGCAATACCGGCCAAGCGCTCGGCCCTCTGCTCGCCGCATTCATCGTTGTGCCGTTTGGACAATCCAGCATCGCGTGGTTCACGGCAGGCTCGTTGATCGGCATCACCGTTCTCTACCGGGTCGGCGGTTGGTACAGCCGCCTGCGCGCCATGCAGAAAAGTCGCAAGGCGATGGCCTTCGTCTCCCCCTTCTCGCACAACCGCATCGTCTGGGCGTTGGCGATCTTGACCTTGCTGGTGCTGACCAAGAACGCCTACATCGCCAGCATTTCCAGCTATTACACCTTCTACGTCATCGAGAAGTTCGACGTTTCAGTGCAAATGTCGCAGGTTCTGCTCTTCGCGTTCCTCGGCGCGTCAGCGCTCGGGATTCTGCTCGGCGGGCCATTCGGAGATCGTTTCGGCCAGAAGGCGATGATCTGGTTCTCGATCGTCGGCGTACTGCCGTTCACACTGGCGCTGCCTTACGCGAATCTGGAATGGACCATCGGCCTGACCATCATTATCGGCCTGATCCTGTCGTCTGCCTTCTCCAACATCGTCGTTTTCGCCCAGGAACTGGTTCCAGGTCGCGTCGGCATGATTGCGGGTATCTTTTTCGGTTTCGCCTTCGGCATGGCCGGCATCGCTGCCGCGATTCTTGGTGTGGTCGCTGACGTCAAAGGTATCGACTACGTCTACCGGATATGCTCGTATTTGCCGCTGCTCGGCCTGCTCACCATTTTCCTGCCGAACATGAAGCTGGCGAACAAGATCAACGCTTGAAGCATGTCGCCCGAAAGTGAAAACCGGCTTCCGGAGCACGACATGTGCAAGACTGAAAACGTCGAAGCGCGTCATATAATTCGTTTGAATGCGACACGCTTCGGAACCAATCGAAATTCGGGTCCGGGCGCGGCCCTGGCTGTATCGCCAAGTCTTGCGCAGCGCATCCCGTTCCGATATAGAGCCGCCAGCCGCGTAGACACCCTTGGAGGCAACGCGGTGGAAGGTTGCCTTCCTGCATGATCCCGAAGGCCGATGGTTTTCAGACCATCATGCACACCATGGCACCTTCAACGTTTACGGACCAGGCTTTTTGCCTGACGCAAACGCTCCATAACAACGCGAAAGGAAATGCCATGAGCAACACATACGAGCTCAAGGCCGAAGCACGCGAACAGGTCGGTAAGGGGTCCGCCCGTGAAGTTCGCCGCAACGGTAAAGTACCGGCCGTCATTTACGGCGACAAGCAGCCTCCCCTGGCGATCACGCTGCCCTACAAGGAAGTGTTCTACAAGATTCACGGCGGCGGCTTCCTGACCACTGTCGCGACGATCGACGTCGACGGCAAGAAGATCCAGGTCCTCCCCAAGGACTACCAACTCGACCCGGTCAAGGACTTCCCTCTGCACGTCGACTTCCTCCGCGTCAGCAAGGACACGCAGGTCAACGTCAATGTCCCCGTCCGCTTCATCAACGAAGAGAAGTCGCCCGGCATCAAGCGCGGCGGCGTGCTCAACGTGGTGCGCCATGAAGTTGAATTCCAATGCCCGGCCAACGCCATCCCGGACTTCATTACCGTCGACCTCGACGGAGCCGAGATCGGTGTTTCCATCCACATTTCGGCGGTCAAGCTTCCGGCTGGCGTCAAGCCTGTGATTTCCGATCGCGACTTCACCATCGCGACCATCGCCGGTACCGCAGCAGCAAAGTCTGACGCCGATGAAACAGCCGAAGCCGCTGCTCCGGCCGCTGCTCCCGAAGAGAAGTAATCTCTTCACGGCCGGAGGATAACGATGCTGCTCTTTGCAGGCCTCGGCAATCCGGGTGCGAAGTATGCGAACAACCGGCATAATGTCGGCTTCATGGCGGCGGACGCGATAGCCCGCCGCCATTCGTTTTCTCCCTGGTCGCGCAAGTTTCAGGCAGAGATCGCGGAAGGCAAGCTCGGCAGCGAGAAGGTCCTGCTGATCAAGCCGCAAACATTCATGAACCTCTCTGGCCAGTCGGTAGGCGAGGCCTTGCGCTTCTACAAGCTGGAACCGTCCGCGGTGACCGTCTTCTACGACGAGATCGACCTTGCCGCCGGCAAGGTACGGGTCAAGGTCGGCGGCGGTTCCGGCGGCCACAACGGCATCCGCTCGCTCGACCAGCACATCGGCAAGGACTATCGCCGCGTTCGCATCGGCGTCGGCCATCCAGGCGCCAGGGAAATGGTCCATGGTCATGTGCTGGGCGACTTTTCAAAAGCCGACCAGGAATGGCTCGACGTGCTGATCGAGGCGGTCGCGGGCGGAGTCGGCCTGATCGCCAAGGGCGACGACAGTTCCTTCATGAACCACATCACCTTGACCTTGCGCGACAAACTCCAGCCGACTGGCGATGCCGACCGGCCGCCACCCAAGCAACCGAAAGCCCAAAGCCATGTCCGCCAGGCCCGCCAGCAGGCGCCGGCGGTGAAAATCCCGGAGACCGGGCCTATGGCGGCAATGCTCAAAAAGTTGTTCGGCACGAAAAAATAGCATGGCACGGGCGGGGCTTGACGAGCCTTGGCCCTTTCGCTCATAGCCGGGGCAACTTCCGATATCGACAGGACTTGATAAATCATGGGCTTCAAATGCGGTATCGTCGGCTTGCCGAATGTCGGCAAGTCGACCCTTTTCAACGCGCTGACCAGAACGGCTGCCGCCCAGGCCGCCAACTATCCGTTCTGCACCATCGAGCCGAACACCGGCGAAGTGGCTGTCCCCGATCCCCGGCTGCGCAAGATTGCTGACATCTCCAAATCCAAGGAAATCATCCCCACACGCATATCCTTCGTCGATATCGCCGGCCTGGTGCGCGGCGCTTCCAAGGGCGAGGGCTTAGGCAACCAGTTCCTCGCCAATATCCGCGAGGTCGACGCGATCGTGCACGTGCTGCGCTGCTTCGAGGATGACGACATCACCCACGTCGAGGGCCGCATTGACCCAGTTGCCGACGCCGAGACGGTCGAGACGGAACTGATGCTGGCCGACCTCGATAGCATCGAGCGCCGCATCGTCCAGATCCGCAAGCGCGCCTCCGGCAAGGACAAGGAGGCGACGACTGCCCTGCCTATGATGGAAAAGGCGCTGGCGCTGCTGCAGGAGGGCAAGCCGACCCGCGTGCTGCTCGCCGGCATCGACTCCGAAGACCTGTCCATCCTAAAGGGGCTGAACCTGCTCACCTCGCACCCCGTCCTCTATGTCTGCAACGTCTCGGAGGCTGACGCAGCGGCCGGCAACGAGCACACCCGCGCTGTCGAGACGATGGCCGAGGCCCAAGGCGCACGCACCGTGGTGATCTCGGCGGCAATCGAAGCCGAGGTTGCCCAGCTTCCCGACGACGAGGAACTCGAGTTCCTGGCTTCGATGGGCCTGGAGGAGCCAGGCCTCGATAAGCTGATCCGCGCCGGCTACGAATTGCTGCACCTGATCACCTATTTCACCGCCGGTCCCAAGGAGACCCGCGCCTGGACGATCTCGCGCGGCACCAAGGCACCCCAGGCGGCAGGCGTCATCCATACCGACTTCGAACGCGGCTTCATCAGGGCGCAGACCATCGCCTATGACGACTTCGTCGCGCTGGGCGGTGAAGTCGCAGCCAAGGAAGCCGGCAAGGCGCGTGACGAAGGCAAGGAATACGTCGTCCAGGATGGCGACGTGATGCTGTTCAAGTTTAACACCTGATCCAAGCCTCGGCTTCACAAGGTCTTGCATCGCGGCCGTTCGAGGTGCAACCTCTTGGTCTGTCGTGCGTTTTCCTCAATCCAGACTTTTGGGGGTTGGCACCATGGATGATGGATGGTTTTCGCAACCGGTCACGGTATCGGTCGGTATCTTCGGTGAAATGCGGCATATTTCGAATGCGCGCCAGGCCGTCGACCTCCTGAGCACTCACTGGCCCGTGGAAGGCTCGGCAAAGCATCGCGATGCCCGTCGAGCTTGTCTCGACGCCCTGCGCGGCGCGAGGCCCGTCAAGGCAGCGCGCGAAATCTTCGTCGAGGCCGCCCGCGAAGCGCATATTCTGATCGAGTGAACCGGCCCAACCGCTTGCGGCCGATATTCCAAGCGCCTTGCGGGTGCGGGAGTGGCTTTGCGCCGCTCGCGCCAACCCCATAAACGACTGTACCAAGAGAGCTGTCATGCTTGTGCGGACGGCCTTGGAGGGTCCATGGTGATAGTACAAGATTGAACGGGATCGGACGTATGACTGCCAAGAAATGGGCATATGAGGATTTCACCGAAGGCGCCTCGCTGGATCTTGGCAGCAAGCTGGTGACGGCCGAGGAAATCATCGCATTCGCGTCGGAATTCGATGCACAGCCCATGCATCTGGACGAGGAAGCCGGCAAGGCCAGTATTCTGGGCGGGCTCGCCGCCTCCGGCTGGCACACCTGCGCCATTTTCATGCGCATGATCTGCGACGCCTTCCTGATCGATTCGACATCGCAAGGATCGCCCGGTATCGACGAGGTCAGGTGGCGGGCCCCGGTGCTGGCCAACGACACGCTGACCGGCAGATGCACCGTCGTCTCCAAGCGCTTGTCCAAATCCAGGCCCACTGTCGGCCTGGTGTCGATAAAAACCGAACTGTTCAACCAGCGCCGCGAGACGGTGTTCGAACTCAAGAACTCCGTGATGTTCCTGACGCGCGAGGCCGCTCAATGACGCTCGACGAATATCTCGGCATCGGCAACACCGTCCAGCTTGGCACGCACGAATTCCAGCCAGGCGAAATCAAGGCTTTTGCTGCCAAATTCGATCCCCAGCCTTTCCACCTCGACGAGGAAGCGGCGAAGAACAGTGTCTTCGGTGCATTGTGTGCGTCCGGATGGCATACGGCGGCGATGTGGATGAAATACAATCTGGCCCAGATCACGTCTGCGCAAGCCGTGTGGACGGGTGTCGGGCCGGCACCGGAATTCGGCCCTTCGCCCGGCTTCAAGAACCTCAAATGGCTGAAGCCGGTCTATGCCGGCGAAGCAATAAGCTTCACGCGCACCGGCATCGGATATCGGCCGATGGCATCGCGGCCGGGCTGGCAGGTGTTGACGATCCTCGCTGAAGCCTTCGATTCCACCGGCGCAAAGGTCATCGAGTTCGAGAACTCGGTGCTGGTGAAGACAGGCTGAGCGGTAAGCCGAACTTCATCATCGCCACGCCCGGCATTTGCTGTCTGGTGTCTTTGCCCTGCCGGTTCTCTGGTTTCGCAATTCCGAACGGAAAACCGGCTTCCACTTTTCCTGGAATTGCTCTTAAGCTCGCTCGTTGCGCTCGTCGCTGGCGGGAGTACGTTTCCTGTGCCCCTTCCCCTTGTCGGCAGAAGGGAAGCGCGCGCCTCTCGACTTCGTCATCCTCGGGCAAGCCTGAGCGCAGCGAAAGGCACGACCCGAGGATCCATGTCGCGACGGCGGCTGCAAGGTAGAAGGCGGTGCAGAATGGGGCCTTGTGCACCGTATTGCGCTGCCGCTTGGTCACGGCATGGATCCCAGGGTCTGCGCCACGGCCTTCGGCCTGCTCCGCCCTAGGATGACGAAGGGATGGTTGCACTTCGTCATCGCCACGCCCGGCGAAAGCCGTCTGGGAGTCTTTGCCCCGCCTTTAAGCTCTCTCGCTACGCTCGTCGCTGGCGGGGACCCCGACGAATGGCCGGACGGCCGACCAAGGTCACACTTTATCATTGCCACGCCCGGCGAAAGCCGTCTGGCCATTGTCAAAGAACTGACCTCGATTGAGAGGTCGGGAAGACGGGCGGCCGTTCGGACGCTCGTTTAGGTAAGTAATGCGACCTTGCGGCCGCCCGTCCGGTGGCTTCCCTCAACCGGGGGGCTCATCACCCAGCCGCCCACCGTGGACGACCAGCCCGGCACCGTCGCCCTTCCCTGATACCCGGTGCGCACCAGGTCTCCCGCAAGGGCGATGGGGGGATTATGGGTGAGGTTGGAATGGTGTGAAAAGGAATGTCGGCGGCTTCTGCTCGAAGCGAGCGGGATCAATGGGTTGTCGGAGTGAAGGAAGCCGTTTGATCCCCACTCTGGACCGCAGATGAACCCTTCTGGACCCTTGGCACGCTGCCGCACTGTCACAGAATAGCTACCGGACAGCCTTCGCTACGCTCCGGCTTCCGGCTTGACCAAATTGCAGCGATGCCCCCGGCTTCCGGGATGGCGTAGCGCCTCAATGCCCCTCGAAGCCGATGAGGGTACGCACCGGAACGCCCAGCGCTTCCAGTTTGCGGCGGCCGCCAAGGTCGGGCAGGTCGATGACGAAGCAGGCGGCGACGATATCCGCACCGATCTGCCGCAGCAGCTTGACCGCCGCTTCCGCCGTGCCGCCCGTCGCAATGAGGTCGTCGATCAGGATGACCTTCTCGCCCGGCGCGACACCGTCCTTGTGCATCTCCATCTCGTCCAGCCCATATTCAAGGCTGTAGGCGACGCGAACCGTTTCGTGCGGCAGCTTGCCCTTCTTGCGGATCGGCACGAAGCCGGCGGACAATTGATGCGCGACCGCGCCACCAAGGATGAAGCCGCGTGCCTCGATGCCGGCGATCTTGTCGATCTTCTCCCCGACGAAAGGGTGTACCAGTTCGTCGATGGCACGGCGAAACGCGCGCGCGTTGCCGAGCAGCGTGGTGATGTCGCGAAACAGGATGCCCGGCTTGGGATAGTCGGGAATTGTGCGGATCGCGGCGAGCAGGGTTTCTTCGACAGAAGGGTTCATCGGGACTATCCAATTGCCGTCCAATGGATCGTGATGGCTTTTCTTTGAACCGTCACCACGTTCCATTTTCTTCTTGAAAGCATGATCTTTTCCGAAAACCAGCATCCACTTTTCGGATCATGCCCTTAGGTTTGAGCATGATCTTTCCCGAAAACCGGCATCCACTTTTCGGGATCATGCTTTAGTGACGGCAAAGCCGCCCAAAAGAAAAGGGCACCGTTCGGCGCCCTTCCCATTTTTCTCGTATCGCCGAGCTTAGTGAGGGACGTTGGCCCAGACCTTGCGCTTGGTCATGTACATCAAGCCGGCAAACAGCAACAGGAAGACGACGACGCGGAAACCGGTCTTCTTGCGGTCTTCCAGGTGCGGCTCGGCCGCCCACATCAGGAACGCCGAGACATCGCGCGCATACTGGTCCACCGTCTGCGGCGAGCCGTCGTCATAGGTCACCTGATCGTCGGACAGAGGCTTGGCCATGGCCAGCGACTTTCCGGCGATGAAATAGGGATTGTAGTGCGTGCCTTCGGCGATCTCCATGCCGGCCGGCGGCTGCTCGTCATAGCCGGTCAGCAGCGAGTGGATGTAGTCCGGACCGTTCTCGGCATACTGGGTGAAGATGTCGAAGACGAAGGTCGGGAAGCCGCGCTCGACGCCGCGCGCCTTGGCGATCAGCGAGAAGTCCGGGGGAGCAGCGCCGCCATTGGCAGCGGCCGCCGCTTGCTCGTTCGGGAACGGCGACTGGAAGTGATCTGACGGAATGCCGGGACGCTCGAACATATCGCCGTCGTCGTTGGGGCCGTCCTGAACCGTGTATTCGGCTGCCAGCGCCTTGATCTGGGCCTCTGAATAGCCGAGGTCCTCAAGCGTGCGGAACGACACCAGGTTCATGGAATGGCAGGCCGAGCAGACTTCCTTGAAGACCTTGAGGCCGCGCTGGAGCTGCGCCTTGTCGTAGGTGCCGAAAGGACCGGAGAAGCTCCAGTCGATCAGCTTTGGCTTGTGGATAGGAAAATGCGTCGGTTCGGCGGCGTTATGCGCCTCTTCCTGGGCGATGGCCGCAGTGCCGGCCATCATGAAGCCCAGAACCGCCAGCGAAGCGAGAATCTTTTTCATGCTTGTATCCCCTAAGATTCCCTGCCGCTCAGCCTCTGGTTTCCGCAGACGCCGTGGCGCCTGAAGGATGTCCGCTGCCGGCTCCCTTGTTCTTCTCCAGCACCGCCTCGGTGATCGAATTCGGCAGGCGGCGCGGCGTCTCGATCAGGCCGAGCAGCGGCATGATGACGAGGAAGAAGGCGAAGTAGTAGAGCGTGGCGATCTGCGCCATGACCACATACGTGCCTTCCGCCGGGCGCGAGCCGAGCCAGCCGAGGAAGATGGCGTTGGCGGCAAAGATCCAGAAGAACAGCTTGTACCAAGGCCGGTAGACAGCCGAGCGCACCTTTGAGGTGTCGAGCCACGGCACCACGAACAACACGGCAATGGCGCCGAACATGGCGAGCACGCCGCCGAGCTTGGAGTTGATCGGCCCGATGTTGAAGGTGATGGCGCGCAGGACGGCGTAGAACGGCAGGAAGTACCATTCAGGCACGATGTGCGCCGGCGTCTTCAGCGGATTGGCAACGGTGTAGTTGTCCGGGTGGCCGAGATAGTTCGGCATGTAGAAGACGAAGTAGGCGAAGACCAGCAGGAACACGATCATGCCGAGCGCGTCCTTGATGGTCGCGTAGGGCGTGAAGGCGACAGTGTCGGTCTTCGACTTGACCTCGATGCCGGTCGGATTGTTCTGGCCGGTGACGTGCAGCGCCCACACGTGCAGCACCACGACGCCGGCAATCATGAACGGCAACAGGTAATGCAGCGCAAAGAAGCGGTTGAGCGTCGGATTGTCGACGGCAAAGCCACCGAGCAGCAGTTCCTGGATCCAGGTGCCGACCAGCGGGACGGCGGTAAAGAAGCCGGTGATGACGGTGGCGCCCCAGAAGCTCATCTGGCCCCAAGGCAGCACATAGCCCATGAAGCCGGTCGCCATCATCAACAGGTAGATGATGCAGCCGAGAATCCACAAAAGTTCGCGCGGCGCCTTGTAGGAACCGTAATAGAGGCCACGGAAAATATGGACGTAGACGGCGATGAAGAAGAACGACGCGCCGTTGGAATGCAGATAGCGCAGCAGCCAGCCGGAATTGACGTCGCGCATGATCTTCTCGACCGAGCCGAAGGCCAGGTTCGTGTCGGAAACATAATGCATGGCCAAAACGATGCCGGTGAGGATCTGCGCCACCAGCATGATCGACAGGATGCCGCCGAAGGTCCACGCATAGTTGAGGTTGCGCGGCACCGGATAGGCGATGAAGCTGTCATAGACGAGCCTCGGCAGCGGCATGCGGGCATCGAACCAGCGTCCAAGCCCGGTTTTCGGCGTATAGGTGGAGTGTCCCTCGCTCATCGAAATATCCCCTGCCTCAGCCGATGCGGATCTTGGTATCAGAAATGAATTCGAACGCCGGCACCGCCATGTTCTCGGGCGCCGGGCCTTTGCGGATGCGGCCGGCCGTGTCGTAGTGCGAGCCGTGGCATGGGCAGAACCAGCCGCCGAAATCGCCCTGCTGGCCAAGCGGGATGCAGCCCAGATGGGTGCACACGCCAACCATGACCAGCCAGTTTTCCTTGCCCTCGCCCGCCGCACGGTCCGCATCGGTGGCCGGCGCATCGGAGGAAATGTTGGCGTTGCGCGCCAGCGGATCCTTCAGGTCGTCGAGCTTGACGGCCTTGGCCGCCTCGATCTCTTCGGGCGTGCGGTTGCGGATGAACACGGGCTTGCCGCGCCACTTCGCCGTCAGCGACATGCCGGGCGTCAAGGAAGAGATATCGACCTCGATGGTCGAGAGCGCCAGCGTCGAGGCATCGGGCCGCATCTGGTCGATGAACGGCCAGGCGAAAGCGCCCGCGCCGACAACGCCGGCCATGCCGGTGGCGATGTAAAGAAAATCGCGACGGTTGGGATCTTCGATATCGGTTGCGCTCACGGGTGCCTGATCCTTTCGCCTCTTCCGTGCCGAAGGTTCGAGCTTGTTGTCCCCGCTCAAACGCCAGCCTTTCGCGCATGGCAACAGGCTAGCGGGACTCCTCCGGCATTTGGATTTCGGTTTATGCGTGAAGCCACCGCTTGTCCAGTGCGCAACAGGCGGGACGGCAGATTGTCGCGGGCCACATGGAATGGCGGAATTCAGCCATTTGCGGACCTTTGCGGAACGATCCGTCGGCTGGTTCGCAACGAGTTGCGCCAAGGCAAATGCAGCCGGCGTCGAAAGTGGAATGGCGTGATTCCATTTGAGCCACATACGAGGCTGGAGGACACCCGGCGGCGAGCCTGCAAACCGCATGGCTTTGCGGCTTTGCCGAGGGTTTCCGTTCCGTTGCGAGGCCACGGACTCATGGCCGATCGGCCACACGAAGCGCCAGTGGAAATTGCCCTTCGGAGCTATGGTTAAGCCATACTGTCTAGCGAGTTACCACCTATGAGCGACCTATGAATCCTGACCTGCATGGTACCCTTCTGTCCTGTTGGCTTGGATGGGAGAAATTTGATGAAGGCAACACAGGCTTTGCCGATCGCCATCGCATTTACGGTTCTCAGCAGCTTTCCGGCATTCGCCCTGTCGTCGTGGTTTCCGCACCACGGTAACGGCGGCGGCAGCGGCGGCAACAATGGCGGCGGACAGGTTTCGCATTCCGCGCCGGGCCCGGTGATCGGTCTTGGAATACCGGCAGTTGTCGCGCTCGGCGGCTATCTGTGGGTAAGGAACCGCAACCGCAAGTCGAAAGACGGGAAATAGGTTTGAAGCGAGCGGCTGGCGCCGCACGGGCGGCGAAGTTGGGTGCAGGCTTGCCCGGCCGGCAAAGCGCGAGACGTGTGCGTGACCACTTTCGATGCAAGCAGACCTGAAATCGCGAGCGAGAACGGCCGCGCCAGCGTGGCCGTTCCCTGCAATCTTCTGTTCCTGGGCGTTGCCGTGGTCGGCTTCGTCAACGGCATCAGCGAAAAGGTGGCCACCGCGGTCCAGCGCGAGGGTGTAGCGGCCGCGGTTTTCAACACGTTCGGGATCAGCATCGTCATCTGGGTCGCCGGCGTCATCGCCGCGATGATGCTCTGGCGCGCCGGGGAGCGTGCCGTCGGACGCATGGACATCGCCGTCGCCGTTCTTGCCTGCGCGACCTTTCTGGTTCCCGCACCGTTCATGAGTTGGCTCGGCATCACCCTTGCCGGCGTCTATCTTTGCCTTGGACCGGCGATCTCGCCTGCGCTGCGCAAAGCCGGCACCGTACTGCTTGCGCTGACGGTTCCGATGCTGTGGGCGCGCCTCCTGTTCGCGGTTGCCGGCACCCGGATACTGGAAATGGACGCCAGGCTAGTGAGCTGGATCGTCGGCACGCAAGCGAGCGGCAATACCATTCCGCTTGCCGACGGATCAGGCGTCATCTTCCTCGAGCCGGCCTGTTCCTCGCTCACCAACGTCTCGCTGGCCATGCTGTGCGGCGTGCTGTTCGTCAGCGTGCAAGGCCTGACATGGTCGAAGAAGGCGATCACCGCAACGCTGTTGGCCTGTGCCGCGACCGTGTTCATCAATGTCTTTCGCATCGCGCTGATCGGCGTCATGCCGCAATATTATGCGGCCATACATGGCCCGACCGGCGCGGCGATCGCCGGGTGGATCACCATTGTGACGATCCTGGTCATCTTCACGAGAGGGATCAGGCCCGATGCCAAGGCTGTCGCTTAGTCTCGCCTTCGCCCTGCTCCTGGCCGTGAGTCTCGGCCTCAAGGTCCAGCTTGGCTCGGCCACAAGCTTCGGGGCGCAATATCCCGACGGTGAAGACATCGAAGCGCTGATGGCGAAGCACGCCTTCGTCGTGACGCCGCCGGAACCCGACACCGACCCGCAATGGTTCACCGGAGTGCAGGGCGGTTGCGTCATCAAGATCGCCAACGTTTCGCCGCAGGGTTGGCATCGCGCGGCGGTGGAATGGAAGGCCGGCGACGATCCGATCCTCTACGCCGCAGGTGCAGCACTCCACGACCGGCAGCCGATCGCCGGGCCGCTGCTGCGCTACTATCTGCGCCGCTTCGAGCGCTATGCGGGCATCGACGCGCCGCCGCTGAAGGTGCGCGCCATCATCCGTTCCGGCGAATGCCCCGACAGCCTTATCGCACCGGCCGAACTGGCCGCGCTTTCCGATTGAAGCGGTCCGCCGTCACTTCGCGCCCAGCCGCGCAAGCACAACTTTCGGTATATGATAGTGCCGGATCACCTCGTCATGGCCGCGAAAACCGCACAGTTCGCGCTGGATGAACCACGCATAGACGGCATCCGCAGCCGCCTTGAGAAGCGCCTCCCGCTCGCCGTCTGTTCCCTCATGATCGCGCAGCCTGGCAAGGCATAACTCGGCCCGCGCACCGGTACGGCCAAGCCCCGCGGCCTTCTCGGCAAGGATTTCGTGGCCGAGAAGATCGAGTGCGGCATCGCCGGCACCGGTTTTCCACAGGAAATCTGGGGAACGAAGGGACATAGATCGCCCTAGATTATCAATCGAAAGCCGTACGCCAAGGTTTAGTGCCTTTCAGGGTTACTCCGCCGGCCGCGTTTCCGCGAGCGGACTCTCCTCGTTGAACAGGAAGCCACCCGATTGGCGCTTCCACAGCCGCGCATAGAGGCCATCGAGCGCGACCAGTTCGTCATGCGTGCCTTCTTCGACGATGCTACCGCCGTCCAGCACGACCAGCCGGTCGAGCGCGGCGATGGTCGAGAGCCGGTGCGCGATGGCGATCACCGTCTTGCCTTCCATCAGCCTGTGCAGGTTTTCCTGGATCGCCGCCTCGATGTCGGAATCGAGCGCCGACGTCGCTTCGTCGAGGATGAGGACCGGAGCATCCTTGAGGAACACGCGCGCGATGGCGACACGCTGGCGCTGGCCGCCCGAGAGCTTGACGCCGCGCTCGCCGACAAAGGCCTCGTACCCGGTGCGGCCGCGATTGTCGCGCAGGCCGAGGATGAAGTCGTGCGCTTCGGCGCGCTTGGCAGCGGCGATGACCTCGGCATCGGTCGCGTCTTCCATGCCGAGCTTGATGTTGTCGCGCAGCGAGCGATGGAACAGCGCCGTTTCCTGGCTGACGACGCCGACATTGGCGCGCAGCGAATTCTGGGTGACTTGCGAGATGTCCTGGCCGTCGATCAGGATCGAGCCGCTCTCGATGTCGTAAAGCCGAAGAATGAGATTAGCGAGCGTGGTCTTGCCAGCGCCGGAGGGGCCGACAAGGCCCACTTTTTCGCCAGGGCGTACCGTCAGGTTGATGTGGTCGAGAACGCCGTAGCCCTTGCCGTAGTGGAACTCGACGTTCTTCACCTCGATGCGGCCGCCGGCGACTACCAGTTCCCTTGCGCCGGGCGCGTCGACAAGGCCGAGCGGCTGGGAAATCAGCGCCTTGGAATTCTCCAGCACGCCGAGATTTCGCAGGATTCCGTTGAGCTGCATCATCAGGCGTCCGAGCAGCATGTTTAGGCGCAGCACCAGGGATAGCGTGAAGGCAACCGCGCCGACCGAGATAAGACCGTCGACCCACAGATAGACCGAAAAGCAGGCAATGGCGGTGATCATGACGCCGGACAGCGCCGTCAGCGCCATGCGCACCCCGGTCAGGCGGCGGGTGAACGGGCGCAGCGCATCGAGATAGATGTCGAAGCCGCCCCGGATGTAGCGGTCGTCGCCATCGGCTGAAAATAGCTTCAGCGTCTGCACGTTGGAATAGGAATCGACGATGCGGCCATTGATCATCGAACCCGCTTCGGCGGTCGCCTCGGCATGCTTGCGGATGGCAGGCAAATAGAGCTTGGCCAGAAAGCCGAAAGCGACGATCCACACCATCACCAGTGCCGCCAGCCGCCAGTCGAGCCCGGCCACCAGGGCCAGCGTCGTCACCGTGTAGACGAGCATGAACCAGACGACCTCGATGAAGCTTTCCATGAGGTCGCCGGTAGCCTGCCCGGCCTGCCAGACCTTGGTGGCGATGCGGCCGGCAAAATCGTTCTGGAAGAAGGCGTAGGACTGGCGCGAGACGTGGCGGTGCGCCTGCCAGCGCACGAGATTGTAGAAGCCCGGCGTGATGGTCTGCTCGTCGACCAGCGCCGACAGCGCCACCACCAGCGTGCGGATGACCAGCACCACCACGATCATGAACACAAGTTCCCAGCCGGCGGCGTCCCAAAGCACGGCAAAGCTTCGCTCGGCCGGAAGCTGGTCGAGGATATCGACGAGCCGCCCGACGAAATAGAACAGCCCGGCCTCGACCAGCGGCGCGATGCCGCCGATGACCAGCATGGCGAAGAAGGCGAACCGGGCCTGCCCGACATAGTGCCAGATGAAGCCGGCAACGGTCGATGGCGGACGCAGCTTCGCCGGCTCGCGAAACGGCGACACCCAGTTCTCGAAGCGGCGGTAGAGGGGGTCGAACAGGGTCATTGCTTACTACGACCTAGGACCAATCGACATTCAGGTTTCGAGCGTGGCGCGAGCCGGATTTCGATCCTGAATAGGAGAAAAGCGCAAGGCGGTGTTGACCACCGGCGAGCATTTTCGACGCATGCAGGGCTGAAATCCGCCGCGTCCCGCAGGGATATGGCCAAAATCGCCCAATTCTGCGTCGCGAAGCCTTGACGGAGGTCGACTCCGCCTTCGGCTTTGCTCCTTGAACTGAACGATTTTTGCTCATACCACGCCTCAAATCCTGAATGTCGATTGGTCCTAGAGGTCAGGGGATGCCCATCGGGACCGGGCGTCAGAAATTTCCTTTCGGCATCGGCTCAAGTCAACGCTTGCGCACGAACTCAGTGCGAAGGACCAGTCCCTTGATCGATTCGTGACGGCAATCGATCTCCTCGGGATTGTCTGTCAGGCGAATGGATTTGATGACGGTACCCTGCTTGAGCGTCTGGCCGGCCCCCTTCACCTTGAGGTCCTTGATGAGCGTCACGGAATCCCCGTCCGTCAGCGCGTTGCCGGAAGCATCGCGAACTGCGGGATGCGCGGCGCCAGGTCCTCCAGCCATTTCGGAGGCCGGACGCCATTCCCCGGTCGCCTCATCGTATACGTAGTCGTCGTCGCCAATCATGGAAACTCCTGAAATCAAAGGCTTGCGAGCGAGACCTGGCTCGCCTCACGCCGAACACCGGCCGCCAGGAGCCGCTTAACGTATCCTGCCGCAAGGTGGAAACACTTGCCCCGGCAGCCAAATACTGCCGGAGCGTGGAGATAGGGCGGCCTGCTCCAGGAAACCAGAGGCTTGATAACCCCTCCCCGCAAGAATAGGCAACCGGCGCATCACTCTGCCGCCTGCTCCTCCAGTTCCGTCGCCGGCCCGACCGCCGGTTCGGCCGGACCTTCGTCCAGCAGGAAGCCGCCGGACTGACGCTGCCACAACTGCGCGTAAAGCCCGCCCTTGGCGATCAGCATTTCGTGCGAACCTTCCTCGATGACGCGGCCCTTGTCCATCACCACCAGCCGGTCCATCGCCGCGATGGTCGAAAGGCGGTGGGCGATGGCAATGACGGTCTTGCCCTGCATCAGCTTGTAGAGGTTTTCCTGGATGGCCGCTTCCACTTCCGAATCGAGTGCCGACGTCGCCTCGTCGAGAATGAGGATCGGCGCGTCCTTCAGCATGACGCGCGCGATGGCGATGCGCTGCCGCTGGCCGCCGGACAGCTTGACACCGCGCTCGCCGACATGGGCATCGAAGCCCTTGCGGCCCTTGGCATCGGAAAGACCATCGATGAAATCCAGCGCGGCCGCCCGACGAGCAGCCTCCAGCACCATGTCCTCGCCGGCATCGGGACGACCATAAAGGATATTGTCGCTCACGGAACGATGCAGCAGCGAGGTGTCCTGCGTGACCATGCCGATCTGGGCCCTGAGCGAATCCTGCTTGACCGCGGCGATCTCTTGGCCGTCGATGAGGATGCGGCCCTTTTCCAGGTCGTAGAAGCGCAGCAGGAGATTGACCAGCGTCGACTTGCCCGCGCCGGAGCGCCCGACAATGCCGACCTTCTCGCCCGGCTTGATGGCGAGCGACAGGTCCTCGATGACGCCCTTCTGCTTGCCGTAGTGGAAACCGACGCCCTCGAAGCGGATCTCGCCCTTGTCGACGACGATCTCCTTTGCACCGGCCTTGTCTTCCACCAGGCGTGGCAGCGAGATCGAGCCGATGCCGTCCTGCACGGTGCCGATGTTCTCGAACAGCGCCGACATCTCCCACATGATCCACTGCGACATGCCCCACAGGCGCAGCACCAGGCCGATGACGACAGCCACCGCGCCGATCGACACCGCTTCGTTCAGCCACAGCCAGATCGACAGCGCCGAAACGGAAAACAGCAGCAGCGAGTTGATCAGGTAGAGGAAACCGTACAGGCTGGTGACGAGCCGCATGGAGCGGTAGACCGTATCCATGAAGATCGCCATGCTTTCGCGTGCATAGGTCGCCTCGCGCCGGGCGTGCGAGAACAGCTTCACCGTCTGGATGTTGGCGTAGGAATCGACGATGCGCCCGGTCATCAGCGAACGGGCATCGGCCTGTTGCTCCGACACCTTGCCGAGGCGCGGAATATAGCGGCGCAGCAGAAGAACGTAGCAGATCAGCCATCCGACAAGCGGCGTCGCCAGCCGCCAGTCGGACGAGCCGACGATGAAGACCATGCCGAGGAAATAGACGATGACATAGTTCAACACATCGATCAGCTTGATGACGCATTCGCGCACGGCAAGCGCCGTCTGCATCAGCTTGGTGGCGATGCGGCCGGCAAACTCGTCCTGATAGAAAGTCATCGATTGCTTGAGCAGGTAGCGGTGCACATCCCAGCGGATGCGCATCGGGTAGTTGCCCATCAGCGTCTGCTGGTGAACCAGCGATTGCAGGAACGCCATGCCGGGCAGCGCCACCACCACGACGAAGGCCATGGCGGCGAGCTTCCAGCCCTCCGTCTGAAGGAAGGTCTCCCGGTTCTGCACCGACAGCCAGTCGACGATGCGGCCAAGGAAGCCGAACATCCACACTTCCGCCAGCGCGATGGCCGTAATCAGCAGGCCGGCAACGGCAAGGTAAGGCCACGCGCCCCGCGTATAGTGCAGGCAAAACGCAATCAGGGTCCTGGGCGGCTCGACCGGTTCCGCAGCCGGGAACGGGTCGAGCCTTTGTTCAAACCATCGAAACATCAGGTCGGCACTTTCTTGGTTCAGTGTCGGCTTATGCAGCCAGCGGACGCATATGATCGTCGTCTCGGGACGCGGGTGGGTTTGCCGAAGCGCCTTTCTTGTCGCCTGCAATATAGGATGGCGAACGCATTTCGCCGACTGGCCCATCAGGGGATTCCTGACAGGCCACGTCAGTAGCGCGGCGCCCGCCGCTGGAGCTGAACAGGCTAAACAGCCGGCGCACCAGCGAAGGCCGGGAATAGTCCGGCACCGCGCGGGAGAAGTCGACATCGGGCAGCATGCCGCGATGCGGCCGGCGCCGGGCTTCAGCGTGAGCGGCTGAAGAATGGGTCTCGCCGATCAGCAAGGCCCAGCTTGCCGATTTGCGTTCGTGCAGGCTGCGCGAGCCTGGTATTCTGTATGGATCGAACATCGGTCCGTCCTCCGGGAAAAATGTCGAATTGAAATCGCGGTCGTGACGGCTGGCGTCGCGATCGCGGGACGCGGCTTGGCAAAGCTGCGGAACCGATTCAGCCGGGGCTGAAAGCCCCTTGGACGCTTTGGAAAACATTGCGGGATTCCTTCGAAAGCCGTGAAAGCGTTTCGGCGGGAATCAGCGCGAGCGTTTGAGAAATGTCAGTGAAGCGTCGAACCGAGTGCCGCCGTCAGGCAGTAAGCCCACGGATGGGGCGGTGGATGTCTACGGTCATCATGAATTCCATATCCGCCTCCGTCAGTTCGAGTTGACAATGGTGGGCATATACATGAATTCGCAGAAAATCACCACCCGAAAGTCCAGCCATCGCCAAAAGCGCGCTCTGGCTGTGGCCGATCTGCCACGCAGGAACAGCACCTCAAAATGCACGACGGTCTGCGCATCGCCCTCTACCAGCCGGATATCGCCGGCAACACCGGTACAATCCTGCGCCTCGCCGCCTGCCTTGGCCTTGGCGTCGACATCATCGAGCCGGCCGGCTTCGATCTCTCCGACCGGGCGCTGAAGCGCGCCGGGATGGACTACGTCGAAATGGCGGCGCTGACCCGCCACCTCGACTGGCAGGCCTTCGAGGAGAAGCGGCTTGCCGACGGGCGCCGGCTGGTGCTTTTGTCGACCAAGGCCGCGAGCGCCTACACCGGCTTCCGCTTCGGGGCCAGCGATACGCTTCTGTTCGGGCGCGAATCGGCCGGCGTGCCCGACCATGTCCATGCCAAGGCCGACGCCCGCCTGCTGATCCCGATGAAGAACGGCGCGCGCAGCCTCAATCTGGCGGTCTCCGTTGCCATGGTGGCTGGCGAAGCCGTCCGGCAGATCGGCTAGCGGCAAGACGTTGCCAACCGGTCTTGCGGGACCGAACCGTTGAAGCATGCACATGGCCTTCTCCCTGGTTTGCAGATCGAACGCCTCCTTGCTACAACCTCAACTTAACTTGAGGTCAAGCGGGAATTTGCGATGGCGCGCGAATGGACGGTCGGCGAGGTGGCGGCGCGCAGCGGCGTCGCCGTTTCGGCCTTGCATTTCTACGAACAGCGCGGGCTGATCCGCAGTCACCGCACAGGCGGCAACCAGCGCCGTTACGGTGCCGATGTGCTGAGGCGCGTGGCGGTGATCAAGGTCGCGCAGGACGTCGGCATCTCGCTGGCCGATATCCGCGCCGCGCTCGATTCGCTGCCCGAGGGACGAACGCCGACCCGCGTGGACTGGGCGCGGCTGTCAGCCATCTGGCGCGACGACCTCGACCAAAGGATCGCGCAATTGAAGAAGCTGCGCGACGGCCTGACTGACTGCATCGGCTGCGGCTGCATGTCGATCGACCGCTGCCCCTTGCGCAACAAGGAAGATCGCCTCGGCCATGACGGACCGGGGGCGAGACGACTGGTGGTGCGTTGAAAGTCAGTCGGCGGCCGGCAGCCGGCGGATGGTGAATTCGATGACGTCGCCCGGCCGCTCGAACCAGCTTTCGATTTCGGTCCAGTAGGCCTGTTTCGGCCAGCGCTCGAACCATTCCTGCGCCTTGAGGCGGGCCTCGGTGCGCGACAAAACGAAAGTCTCGCGCAGGAAGCCGTCGCGCGGACGTCCGCCGCGCGTTGCGCGGCTCTGCTCAAGCCGTTTCCTGAGGCCATCCAGCGGTGGTCGTGCCGGAGTGCGCAAAAAAGCCTCCTTGACGCGTTCTCCCCAGAGACTAGGGATCGCAGCCGGAAAAGACGAGTCATTTGTCGGATCGAGCGGGTCCGCAACGGAGGCTGATTTGCAGCGACCTGACATTGCGGCGGGATTGCCGGCCGACATCGAAGACAAGAAGGAAACGGCCAGGCTCTGGTTCGAGGAGTTGCGCGACCGCATCTGCTTGGCCTTCGAGGGTCTCGAGGATGAAGTGTCCGGTCCGCAGTCGGGCTGGCAGGCGGGGCGCTTCGAAAAGACGCCGTGGCTGCGCGACGAGGGCAAGGGCGGCGGCGGCACGATGTCGATGATGAAGGGCCGCCTGTTCGAGAAGGTCGGCGTCCATACCTCCACCGTCCACGGCGAATTCTCACCCGAATTCCGCAAGCAGATGCCGGGAGCCGAGGAAGACCCGCGCTTCTGGGCGAGCGGCATTTCGCTGATTGCGCATCCCTGGAACCCCAATGTGCCGGCGGTTCACATGAACACCCGCATGGTGGTGACCTCGCGCCAATGGTTCGGGGGCGGTGCGGATCTCACGCCGGTGCTCGACCGGCGCCGCACCCAGGATGATCCGGATACGGTCGCCTTCCACCGGGCGATGCAGTTTGCCTGCGAGAAGCACGCCGGGATCGCCGACTACGACCGGCTGAAGACATGGTGCGACGAGTATTTCTTCCTGCCGCACCGCAACGAGGCCCGCGGCATCGGCGGCATCTTCTTCGACTGGCTGCATTCAGAGGAGGAAAAAGGCGGCTGGAGCGCCGATTTCAACTTCGTGCAGGACGTCGGCCGCACCTTCCTCGTCGTCTACCAGCACCTGGTGCGCAAGAACTTCAACGACAACTGGACCGACGCCGACCGCGAAGAGCAACTGGTGCGCCGTGGCCGCTATGCCGAGTTCAACCTGCTTTACGATCGCGGCACGATCTTCGGCCTCAAGACCGGCGGCAACGTCGCTTCGATCCTGTCCAGCCTGCCGCCGGAAGTGAAATGGCTGTAAAATCTCCGTGACCTCAACGTGAGTCGCAATCGTGTCCAGATCGTCGAATCTGGGCGGCGATTGTGGCTTTCGAGGCCATCCGGAATATCTTTTTCGTCTAATACACTGCTGAAAAATCAGCGATATTTGTTGTGCCGGACCGGGAAACGCCGGCGGCTCACCACCCATGAACCGCGACCCGACGTTTCTGGACGGTCCATCGTGCGCCGGGCGCAGTCCGAAACGGATGCGCCGGCGATTCCAGGAGAGCCTGCCATGCGCAAGCTTGTTGTTTCGGCTGCCGCAGCCGCCATCCTCGCCAGCGGTTCAGTGGCCTTTGCCGCCGTTCACTACACCACCGGCAATATCAAGACGTTCAACGCCGCCGCCAAGAGCCTGATCCTTCAGGACGGTACGACGTTCCAGCTTGCCAAGACTTTCAAGGATCCTGGCCTGAAGGTCGGTGAGAAGGTGACCGTGTCGTGGGACATGAGCGGCAAGAACAAGATCGCCGAATCGGTGATGGCCGCGAAGTAACTCCGAAATCGGCAACGGGGACAAGCCGGCCGGCTTGTCCCCTGCATTTGTCTGGACCATGCGGAAACGTGAAAATACAACCGAACCGGGCAACAAAACCCGGACAAGCATGTTATGCTTTCGGCTCATTCCAAACGAGGAAAGGAGAAACCCATGAAGGAATTCCACTGCGGGTCGCTCGTCCCCGGCTGCGAATGGCACACGCGTGCCGAAGAGGAAGCCGAAGTGATGCGCCGCGCCGTCGAACACATGCGCCAGACCCATGGCGAGACGGTGATACGCGAAACCATGGTCGAGGCCATACGGTCGCGGATCGAGAAGGCGCGCGACGCCGCCTAATGCATGTCGCCCGAAAGTGGGAACCGGTTTCGGGATATCGACATGCATAAAAACAAACACTTAGAGCGCGCACCAGCGAATCTGAAAGATCGCAACGCGCTCTAGAGATTCAGATGATAGCGGCCTGCGAATAGCGTTTTTCTGCGCTTCCGGTGCTCATGTACCAAATGTACACTCCGCTCCGGTTCTCGAAAATCACTATTCTCGGCTCGCCCTGATCTGAATTCCGCGTTCCTAATCCGGCTTCAGTTCCCTAGCGGCACGATCGAGCAGCGCCTCGCGTTGAAGCGCGAAGCCAGACTCGATCCAGTCGTTTTCCAGCCGCTTCAGCAGCGCGCCAAGTTTCGAGCCGGCGGGTATGCCAAGCGCGGCAAGGTCCGCACCCTTGAGCGGGAAAACCGGCTTTCGCCATTTCTCGGCGAAGCCGAGCAGGCGCGAGAAGCCGCCGGCGTGCAGCAAGGCCGCATTGTCCTCCACGGCGCGCGCCCGCGCCGTCGCCAGTGAAAGCCGCAACCTGTCGATGAAAACCTGCCGGTCGCCAAGATAGAGCAGCTTGGCGAGGCTGCCTTCCGTGGTCGCTGGATCGAGAGCCGGCCTCAGCGCCCAACGCTCGATGCGGTTGGTTTCGGCGGTGGAGAATTTCAAGCGCTCGGCAAGCGCCTTCATGCGGGCGGCATCGGGCGGAACGATAGCCTGAAGCCGCAGCATGGCGTCCGGCGTCCAGCCGAAATCCGCCTCGGCCCGCGCCAGGGCATGGATGGCATCGATGCCCCACTTCTCGCTCTCCGGCAGGACGCGCGACAACACGCCGGCCTGCCGCATCCACAACAGCGCCCGCGACGGGTCGGGGGCGGACAGGAGCTTTTTCAGCTCGGCCCATACGCGCTCGGCCGAAAGGCGATCCAGCCCCCCTTTCAGACGGGCACAGGCTTTCAAGCCTTCGGCGTCGGGGCGACCGTCGCCATACCAGGCGAAGAAGCGGAAAAAACGCAGGATGCGCAGATAGTCCTCGCGGATGCGCGCTTCCGCGTCGCCGATGAAACGCAAACGGCGCGCGACGATGTCGGCAAGCCCGCCGACCAGATCGATGACGGTGCCGTCGGCCTCGGCGTAGAGCGCGTTGATGGTGAAGTCGCGCCGCTCCGCATCCGCCTTCCAGTCGCGCCCGAACGAAACCTTGGCGTGACGGCCGTCGGTCTCGATATCGGCGCGCAGCGTCGTCACCTCGAAAGGCTTGCCGCCGGCAATGACGGTGACGGTTCCGTGCTCGATGCCGGTCGGCACCGCCTTGAAGCCGGCGGCCTCGACGCGCCGAACCGTTTCGTCCGGCAAGGTGGTGGCGGCGATATCGACATCGGCGACGGCTTGGCCAAGCAGCGCATTGCGCACCGCACCACCGGCAATGCGCGCGACTTCGCCGCCTTCGCCAAGCACCGAAAGCAGGCGCTGCAAATGCCTGTCGCCCAGCCACTCGGCCCGTCCGGCAATGGTCACCGTGTCACTCACGCGTAAAGCCTTTCGTAGAGCGTACGGATAATGCCTGCCGTCACGCCCCAGATGCGCTGGCCGCCATAGGGCATTTCGTAGAACATCCATTCAAGGTCGTTCCACATGCGGCTGCCCTGCTGGTGGTTCGCTGGGTCCATGAGGAAACGCAACGGCACCTCGAAGGCGGTGTCGACCTCGTCGGGATTGAGATGAAGGTGGAAGCCGGGCTTGACCACCGACAGCACCGGGGCAATGCGATAGCCGGTGCCGGAAACGTAATCCGGCATGCGCCCGACGACGTCGATATAGCCGTTTTCGAGGCCGATCTCTTCGGCGGTTTCGCGCAACGCGGTGAATTCAGGCGTCGGGTCGCTGGCATCGATGCGCCCGCCGGGAAACGCCACTTGCCCGGTATGGCTGCGCAGCGTCTCGGCCCGCTTGGTCAAGATCACCGTGGCCTCGGGGCCGTGATCGACGACGGGAATGAGCACGGCAGCACCGCGCAACTTGTCCCGGTTGACCCGCAGGCGGGGATGGCCCGGATTGAACCGATGGTCGCCGTAGTCCGGCTGGCCGCCCTCAGGCGCGCGCTGCCGCGCGGCGCGCATGCGGAAAGCCTCGGCGGAAAAAGGTGCAGGTTCAGCCATGACGGTCAGGCGCTCAACTTTCTCAGCTTGTCGGCCGGCATGATCGGGTAGACCTCGCCGCGCGAGCGGATGGCAAACATCGTCTGGCCATCGATCTCGATCTCTTCGCCATATTCGACGAGTTCATACATCACCGGGCGCGCCACCAGAGCCTCCAGCCGCCCGCGTACCAGAACATAGGGCTTCAGCCCGCCAGTCTCGCTTTCATCGACAAAGCGCAGCGGATGGCCAGGCCCCGCCTCGACCACGTCGCCGACATTGGTGCGGAAGGTCACGGCCTGGTCGGCGCCCTGCCCCGTGACATCGGCCTCGACGGCAATGAAGGGCGCATCGACGACGCGGATGCCGACCCTCTCCACCGGGGTGACGAGATAGGTCTTGCCGTCCTCGTCCTTGCGCAGCACGGTCGAGAACAGTTGCACCAGCGGCATGCGGCCGATCGGGGTGCCGAGATAGAACCAGGTACCGTCCTGCCGGATTTCCATGTCGAGATCGCCGCAGAAGTCCGGATTCCAGCGTTCCACGGGCGGCAGGCCCTTGCCGGCACGGGCGGCGCGCGAGATCAGCGCCTCCAGCCCGCGTGTATCGGCTGCGGTCGAAAGGCTTGCTTCACGATGTTCGGGGGCGTCCGTCATGGTCACGAAATAGTCACTGTTGTTGCGCTTGTCAGCCTGTAGCTGTGATTTAGAGTCTGTGTGATCTATACAGTTCGCATGTGGTTTAAACGCCTCCCGCTCCCGACGCGAGGCCGAATCGCAGCCGAGTGAGGACGGCCCGCCCGTCTCCAGCATAAGGATCGAGGCACTATGAGCGTCATCGTCAAGGAAAGCCCGGTCAGCGAAAAAGACATGATCGAACAGGCCGAAAAGGCGCTGGCCGACATTTCCCGCATCCGCGACGGGGTCGGGCGCGTCATTTTCGGCCAGGAAAGCGTGGTGGAACGCACGCTGGTGGCGCTCCTGGCCGGCGGCCATGCGCTTCTCGTCGGCGTGCCGGGCCTTGCCAAGACCAAGCTGGTCGAGACGCTGGGCATCGTGCTGGGGCTCGACGCACGCCGCATCCAGTTCACACCCGACCTGATGCCGTCCGATATTCTCGGCTCCGAGGTGATGGAGCAGGACGAGAGTGGCAAGCGCTCCTTCCGCTTCATTTCAGGCCCGATCTTCGCCCAGCTTCTGATGGCCGACGAGATCAACCGCGCCTCGCCGCGCACCCAATCGGCGCTGCTCCAATCGATGCAGGAATATCATGTCACCGTGGCCGGCGCCCGCCATGACCTGCCGGCTCCCTTCCATGTGCTGGCCACGCAGAACCCGCTGGAGCAGGAAGGCACCTATCCGCTGCCGGAAGCCCAGCTCGACCGCTTCCTGATGCAGATCGACATCCTCTACCCCGAACTGGACGCCGAGCGCCGCATCCTTCTGGAAACCACGGGCATCGACGAAGCCAAGGCCGCCAATGTGCTGACGCCTGAGCGGCTGAGGGAAATCCAGACGCTGATCCGCCGCATGCCGGTGCCCGAAAGCGTGGTCGAGGCGATCCTCAAGCTGGTCCGCTCGGCGCGGCCCGGCCAGGGCGACGGCGAAGCCGACAAGACCATCGCATGGGGTCCGGGCCCCCGCGCCAGCCAGGCGCTGACGCTGTGCGCCCGCGCCCGCGCCCTTTACGACGGACGCCTCGCGCCTTCCATCGACGACGTGCGCGCGCTGGCCGAGCCGGTGCTGCAGCACCGCATGGCGCTGACCTTCGCCGCCCGCGCCGAAGGCATAAGCGTGCGCGACGTCGTGGCGAGGCTTGTGAAGGCCGTCTGATGGTAAGGATCGGCGAAGCCCAGGCACCGGCCAAGGCGCGTGAAGCGCTGGCTCGCGGCCGCCAGCGGGCTTCGCTGGTGCCCGACCTTTTGATCGAGGCGCGCCGCATCGTCAACACGGTGATCGCCGGCTGGCACGGACGCCGCAGGCGCGGCATCGGCGAGAATTTCTGGCAGTTCCGGCCCTATGTCGAGGGCGAGGCGGTCAACCGCATCGACTGGCGCCGTTCGGCCCGCGACGACCACACCTATATACGCGACCGCGAATGGGAGGCCGCCCATACCGCGTGGCTGTGGGCCGACCCCTCCCCCTCGATGCTCTACAAGTCGGCGACCGCGACAGTCTCCAAGCAATCGCGCGCAATGGTGCTGGCTCTGGCCATGGCCGAGCTTTTGTCGCGCAGCGGCGAACGCATCGCCTGGCCGGGCCTGACCGATCCGTTCACCGCCCGCAACGGGGCCGAGCGCATCGCCTCGCATCTTGCCCATGCCGCGAGCCTGCCGGCGAAGCCCGACCTTTCCGGCATCCGCCGCTTTTCCGACATCGTGCTGGTCAGCGACTTCCTCGATCCGGTCGAGGACACCTTCCAGTGGCTGGACGTGCTCGCCCGCCACGGCGTGCGCGCGCATCTGGTCGAAGTGGCCGACCCGGCCGAGGAAAGCTTCCCCTATGCCGGGCGCACCGAGTTCACCGATCCCGAGACAGGCGACAAGCTGACTGCCGGACGCGCCGAGATGCTGGCCGAAGACTATCGCCGCCTTTACCTGGCCAGGCGTGAGGAACTGGCCAGCCGTTGCAAGCGCATGGGCTGGAGCTTCACCACCAATCACACCGACCGCCTCGCGTCCGACGCTCTGGTGCGCCTGCATATGGCGATGGCCACCAGCGGCCTCGGAACAGGACGGGCAGTCGCATGAGCTGGCTGCCGCTCTCCTTCGGCGCGCCGATGGTCCTGTGGGGATTACTCGCCCTGCCGGTGATCTGGTGGCTGCTGCGCTTCACGCCGCCCAAGCCGCAGATGGAGGTGTTCCCGCCCCTGCGCATTTTGGCGCGCGTGCTGAAGCGCGAGGAAACGCCGCAGCAAAGCCCGTGGTGGCTGACGCTGCTGCGCCTTTTGATGGCGGCGCTGATCGTGCTGGCGCTGGCCGAGCCGGTGTTCAATCCGCGCGAAAAGCTGCCGACCGAGGGCGCGGCACTTGCACTGGTCATCGACAACGATTGGGCGGCCTCACCCGACTGGGACAAGCGCGTCGCGACAGCCGAACGGCTGATCGCCGATGCCGGCACGACGGGCGTTCCGGTCGTGCTTGCCTTCACCGCCGAGAAGCCAAACGCGGACATCGGCCCGTTCGATGCGGGAGCCGCACTCGACCGGCTGCGTGCGACCAGGCCGCGCCCGGTCCCGACCGACCGCCCTGCGGTCTATGCGCGCGTTGCCGAAACGCTCGCCACCCTGCCCGGCGCCAGCGTCGCCGTTCTGGCCGACGGGCTGGCGGCTGAAGGCGACGATGCAGCATTCGACACGCTGCTGTCGCGCAGCGCCGCCAATGTCGTGTGGGCAGTACCGGACCGCATTGCGCCGATCGGCCTCGCTGCCGCCGAAAACGAAATCGACGGCTTTTCGCTGACCGCCATCCGCGCCGCCGGCAATCCGGGACCGGGTCAGGTCAGCGCCGGCGCATTCGACGACAAGGGCCGCCGCATCGCCGATGCGACGCTGACCTTTGCGCCGGGCGAGACGGCGGCCACCGGCATGATGAAGGTGCCGTTCGAACTGCGCAACGACTTCGCCGCGATTGCTCTCGACGGCGAACGCCATGCCGGCGCGGTGCGGGTGCTTGACGACAGCTCCAAGCGCCGCCGCGTCGGCCTGTTGTCGCTGGCGGAAGCCGATCAGGCGCAGCCGCTGTTGTCGCCGCTCTACTATATCCAGCGCGCGCTTTCGCCTTTTGCCGATCTGGTCGAACCGGCCAGCGCCGACCTTGCCGACGCCATTCCGCAGCTTCTGGAACAGAAGCCGGCGATGATCGTGATGGCCGATGTCGGCACCATTCCCGAACAGGCGCATCTGAAGCTGGTCGACTGGGTGGAAAATGGCGGCACGCTGGTGCGCTTTGCCGGATCGCGGCTTGCTGCCGCCAGCGCCGGCGACGACCTCTTGCCGGTGAGACTGCGCACCGGCGAACGATCGCTGGGCGGCGCGCTGTCGTGGACGACGCCGCAACCGGTGACGGAATTTCCGCAAACCGGGCCGTTTGCCGATCTCGCCCCGCCAAGCGAAGTGACGGTGAGCCGTCAGGTGCTGGCCGAGCCTTCCGCCGACATCGTCGACCGCACATGGGCAAACCTCGCCGACGGCACGCCGCTGGTGACCGGCATGAAGAAGGGCAAGGGCACCGTCGTCCTGTTCCACGTCACGCCGGAAGCGACGTGGTCGAACCTGCCGATCTCCGGCAGCTTCGTGGAAATGCTGTCGCGCATCGTGCAACTGTCGCGCAATCAGGGCAGCGTCGCCGCCGCAAACGACACGCCCGCCACCGCCTTGGCCCCCTATCGCATGATCGCCGCCGACGGCGCGCTGGTGCCGCCACCGGCAGATGCACGCCCGCTCGCCCCGCATGCCGCCAATGCCGTGACCATCGAGAACCCGCCCGGCCTCTACGGCTCGGAAGCCGGCGTGCTGGCCCACAATTTGCTCGGCGCCGACAGCATGTTCACGCCGCTGCAACGGCCGCAGATCTCGGCGCCGGTCACCAACATTCAATACGCCTTCGATGAATCGCATCACCTCAAGGGTTCGCTGGTGGCGGCAGCCCTTGCACTGATGGTGCTGGATACGCTGGCGGTGTTCTGGATGGGCGGGCTGTTCTCGCGCCGGCCGAAATTGCGCAACCGTGCGGCGACGGCGGCGGCGCTGCTCATCACGCTTGGCGCGCTGGCCACTCCTGTCGACAATGCTCGCGCCGACGATGCAAAGCCGGACGATGCCATTTCCATCGAGGCGGTCGCCATGACGCGGCTCGCCTATGTGATCACCGGCGTATCGAGCGTCGATGCGGTAAGCCGCGCCGGCATGGAGGGGTTGCGGCGTTTCCTCATCGAAAAGACCGCGCTGGAGCCCGGCGAGCCGGCAGGCGTCGACATCGCCAGGGACGAACTGTCGTTCTACCCGCTGATCTACTGGCCGATCGACCCGGCCGCCCCCATGCCGGACGAGGCGGCGGTCGCACGCATCGACGCCTATATGCAGCAAGGCGGCACGGTGTTGTTCGACACGCGCGACCAGTATTCCAACGGTATCGGCGCCGACGCCACCAGCCCGGCGACGGAGCGGCTGCGCGATATTCTGGCCAGCCTCAACGTTCCGCCGCTTGAGCCGGTGCCGGGCGACCATGTGCTGACCAAGTCCTTCTACATCCTCCCCGAGTTTCCCGGCCGCTTCAACGGCGGTCCGCTGTGGGTCGAAGCTTCGCTCGATGCCTCGAACGTCGACAACCGCCCGGTGCGTACCGGCGACGGCGTTTCGCCGATCATGATCACCGCCAATGATTTCGCCGGCGCATGGGCGATCGATGCCAGCGGCAATCCGCTGCTACCGACGGTGCCGTCCGACCCGATGCAGCGCATCTACGCGCTGCGCAGCGGCGTCAACATCATGATGTACATGCTGACCGGCAACTACAAATCCGATCAGGTGCACGTGCCTATCCTGCTCGAACGGCTGGGGCAGTGATGATGCGATTGCAGCGCTCCCACCCCTTGCCACCCCCCTCTGGCAGGCCACAGGGGGGTAAATCCAGCGGCATCCTTTACGAAGGAGCCCACTCATGAACTGGTCGCTGTCCTTCGACCCGCTGCTTTCCTGGCCGCTGCTGGCAGCGGTGGTGGTGCCGCTGGCGCTGCTCGCCCTCGTCGGCCTGTGGCTGCGCCAGCGTGGCGCCCTCTTCCGCACCGCGGCGCTGGTGGCGCTTGCGGCGGCCCTGCTCAACCCCGTGCTGCTCGACGAGGAACGCGAGCCGCTGCAAAGCGTCGTTGCCGTCGTCGTCGACCGCAGCCAGAGCCAGGATATCGGCGAACGCAGCCAACAGACCGACGCCGCACTTGCCGGCATCAAGGAACGGCTGGCGCGCTTCAAGCAGTTCGACGTGCGCGTGGTCGAGACCGGCAATGCCGGGGCTGCCGGCGACCGCACCGAAACGCGGCTGTTTTCGGCCCTGGAGAGCACGGTGCGCGACGTGCCACCCTCCCGCATCGCCGGTGCGGTGATGATCACCGACGGCCAGGTGCATGATGCGCCCGGCGCTGCACCGGAATTCCACGCGCCGCTGCATGCGCTGATCACCGGCGACGAGAACGAGAAGGACCGCCGCATCCGCTTCGAGAAGGCGCCGCGCTTCGGCATCGTCGGCAAGCCGCTCGACTTGACCTACCGGGTCATTACCACCGACAGGCAGTCCGGTCCGGTCGATGTGCGCGTTTCGGTGAATGGCGAGCAGGTTTCGGTGGAGCGCGCCTTCGTCGGCCAGGAAATGCCGCTGCAGGTGACCATTCCCAATGCCGGGCGCAACATCGTCGAGCTTGCCATTCCCAAGGAGGAGGGCGAACTCACCGAAACCAACAACCGCGCCATCGCGCTGGTGGACGGCATCCGCGAGAACCTGCGCGTGCTCCTGGTTTCTGGCGAACCGCACGCCGGCGAGCGCACCTGGCGCAATCTGTTGAAGTCGGACGCCTCGGTCGATCTGGTCCACTTCACCATCCTGCGTCCACCGGAAAAGCAGGACGGCACGCCGATCAACGAATTGTCGCTGATCGCCTTCCCGACGCGCGAACTGTTCGTGGAAAAGATCAGCGAGTTCGACCTGATCATCTTCGACCGCTACCAGCACCGCGACGTGCTGCCGATCCTCTATTACGACTACATCGCCGAATATGTCGAAAACGGCGGTGCTCTGCTGATCGCCGCCGGCCCTGAATACGCCGGTGAAAGCACCATCGCCAACACGCCGCTGATGGCGGCGCTCCCGGCCATGCCGACCGGCCAGGTCATCGACAAGGCCTTCTATCCGCGCCTGACCGAACTCGGCCAGCGCCATCCGGTGACGCGCGGGCTGGATGGCTCCGGCAGCGAGCCGCCGCATTGGGGCCGCTGGTTCCGCACCATCGGCATCGAGAACACGGAGGGCGAAGTGGTGATGAAGGGCGCCGACGACCAGCCCCTGCTCCTGCTCGACCGCAAGGGCGAAGGCCGTGTCGGCATGCTCCTGTCCGATCAGGGCTGGCTATGGGCGCGCGGCTATGAAGGCGGCGGTCCGCACGTCCAGCTTTACCGGCGGATGGCGCACTGGCTGATGAAGGAGCCGGAACTGGAGAAGGAGCGGCTGACTGCAGACGGGCGCGGCATGGTCCTCGAAATCCGCCGCCAGACGATGAGCGACGATCCGGGCGCCACCCAGATCATAACGCCGTCCGGCAAGACGCTGACGGTCAAGCTGGAGAAGTCGGAGCCGGGCGTGTTCCTCGGCAGCGTCGAGGTCAAGGAAATCGGCCTCTATCAGGTCGGTAACGGCAACCTGTCCGCGCTCGCCCATGTCGGCCCGGTCAACGCACCCGAATTCGCCGATGTCGTGTCGACGCCGGACAAGCTGAGGCCGCCAGCCGAAGCGGTCGGCGGCAGCGTGCGCAGGCTGGCTGGCGCGTCGCTGACGGGCGGCATCACGCTGCCCTCTTTGGTGCCGGTACGCTCAGGCGGCGAAGCTGCGGGCAGCGACTGGATCGGTTTCAGGACCACCGACGACAGTGTTTTGAAGGCGGTCAGCCAGGTGCCGCTGTTCGGCGGCTTCCTTGGCCTCGGCCTGCTGCTGCTGGCGCTTGGCAGCATGTGGTACCGGGAGGGGCGTTAATGCATGTCTCCCGAAAGTGGGAACCGGTTTCGGGATAACGACATGCATGGAACGGGTACTTAGAGCGCGCCGGCGAAATCTGAAAGATCGCGGCGATAGCGCCGGAACCTAAGCCGCTGCCGTGAGTTGCCTACCGACTGAACCTCAATTGATGGAGAAAGTTGGATGGCCGAGAACAATGGACCGGAGCGCGTATGGGATCTGGTCGAGAAGATCAGGTTCTGCATGCTGGCGACCAATGACGGCAAGGATATCCGGTCGCGTCCGATGACGGCGCATGCCGAGCGTAGCGAAAATGCCGTCTATTTCCTGCTGGACCTCAAGGACCACAAGGATCTCAAAGCCTTCGCCAGTTCCTGTCTGGCATTCGCGGATTCAGGCGACATGGATTTCGTGTCCGTAACCGGCACGGGCGAAATATCCAACGACCGAGCCAAGATCGACGAATTGTGGTCGGCGCCCTACAAGGCGTTCTGGGACGGCCCCGACGATCCCAACATCCGCATCCTGAAGATAACGCCAAAGGACGCTCAATATTGGGACGGTCCGGGCAAAGTCATCAGCTATGCGAAGATGCTGGCCGCCGCCGTCACCGACGCCAAGCCTGCCTTGGGCGAGCACGGCAAGGTCAGGATGTAGGGACACGCCGGGCGGCAGGCGATTCCGAAATGCGATTCGAAATCAGGCCGGTATCGCGGTTTCCGGAATCACTATCGAGCAATTCCGGGAAAGGTGGAAACCGGCTTTCCGTCCGGAATTGCGTATAGGCAAAGAGTTGGAGCGGTCCACCGATTCCATCAAAATCGGAACCGCTCTAAACCACCCTATTTCCTCAGCACCGCGCTCAGCACGTCGCGAATGCCGATCGAACCGACGAAACGCGACTGGTCGTCGAACAGCGCGACCGGCGCGGTCTGCGAGCGGTGCATGGCAAGCATGACGGTTTTCAGCGATGTTCCCGGCGTCGCCCAGAACACCTGCGAGACTTCCTCCGGCTGCTGCTCGACATCGGCGCAGGACACCCAAACGGCCGGCTTGCCGTTGCGCTCGGCCGCAATGACCAGATTGTTCTTGTCGAGCTTGAAGCGCGTGGTGGCGCGGCGGTCCAGCCACACCCAGCCGCCCTTGTCCTTCTCCAGTTCGCTCTTGGTGCGCATGACGTTCCAGGCGGTCAGCACCGAGAGCGGGTTCACGTTGGCGATGAAGTCGCGCACATATTCGTTGGCCGGGCGAAGCACGATGTCTTCGGGCGCGCCCGTCTGGACGATGCGCCCCCCTTCCATGATGGTGATGTGGGTGCCGATCTTGAGCGCCTCTTCCAGATCGTGCGAAACGAAGATGATGGTCTTCTTGAGTTCCGCCTGAAGCTGCAGCAACTCGTCCTGCAGCTTGGTGCGGATCAGCGGATCGAGTGCGGAGAACGGCTCGTCCATCAACAGGATCGGCGCTTCGGTGGCGAAGGCGCGCGCCAGCCCGACACGCTGCTGCATGCCGCCGGACAGTTCGTGGGCGTACTTCTTGCCCCACTGGTCGAGCCCGACGAGTTTCAATTGCCTGGCGACGCGTTCGCGCCGCTCCGCCTCGGGCACGCCGGCAAGTTCCAGGCCCAGGCCGACATTTTCCTCGACCGTGCGCCACGGCAGCAGGCCGAACGCCTGGAACACCATCGCCACCTGTTTCTGGCGCAGGCGCCGCAATGTCGCCTCGTCGCAGGTGACGACATCGACGGTGCGGTCGCCATCCTTGACCATGACATTGCCGCGCGAGACGACGTTCAGCCGGTTGACGGCGCGCAGCAGCGTCGACTTGCCCGAGCCGGACAGGCCCATGAGCACCGAAATCTCGCCCTCCTGGACGGTGAGGTTGGCGCCGGCACAGCCCAGAACGTTGCCGGTCTTTTCCAGGATCTCGGAGCGGCTGGCGCCCTTGTCGACCATGGCCAGCGCATCGCCGGTGTCGGGGCCGAAGACGATGTCCACATTCTTGAAATCGACGGCAACGGTCATCTGGCGCCTCCCGTGCGCACGCGGCTCATGCGGTCGAGGATGATCGCGACGATGACGATCGCCAGGCCGGCCTCAAGTCCAAGCGGAATGTTGACGGAGTTGAGCGCCCGCACCACCGGCTTGCCGAGGCCGTTGGCGCCGATCAGCGCGGCGATGACCACCATCGACAGCGACAGCATGATGCATTGGGTGAGGCCCGCCATGATCGTCGGCAAGGCGGCGGGCAGTTCGACTTTCCACAGCAACTGGCGCTTGGTGGCGCCGAAGGCCTCGCCGGCCTCGATCATCGGCTTGGGCACCGAGGTGATGCCGAGATAGGTGAGGCGGATGGGCGCGGGCGAAGCGAAGATGATGGTGACGATCAGGCCAGGCGCAATGCCGAGGCCGAACAGGATGAGCACCGGAATGAGATAGACGAAGGTGGGCATCGTCTGCATGAGGTCGAGGATCGGCTGCAGGAAGCGATAGCCGCGCTCGTTGTGCGCGGCCCAGATGCCGACCGGAACGCCGATGGCCATCGATGCCGCCGTCGCGCCGACGACCAGCACCAGCGTCTCCACCGTGTCCTTCCACAGACCCTGGTTGATGATGAAGGAAAGGCCGACCGCAACGGCGATTGCAAGCCGCCACGAGCGCTGCAGCCACCAGGCGAGGGCCGCGATCAGTAGCACGACGGCGAAGGGCGGCACCCACAACAGGATATTGATGAGGCCCTGGAGGACGAAGGTCGCGCCATTGGCGATCGCGTCGAAGAACCACTCGAAGTTCGTGGTCAGAAAGGTGAAGAACGACTTCCCCCACTGCCCAATGGGTATCTTGAAACTCGCGATCAGTGCCGAGACCGGATCCATGCACCCCTCCTGTGCCTGCCAAAGCAACGGCGGCCAGGAACTCTAACCCGGCCGCCGTCCGTATCTGTCAGTTATCGAGGCAGAGGCTCAAAGGCCCAGCGCCGATTTGACCGCAGCGGCCGCGTCGCCGCCGTCGAACGTCGTCACGCCGGCGAGCCAGGGCGTGATGGTGTCGGGATTGGCCTTCAGCCAGGCCGTGGCGGCGGCCTTCGGCTCGGCGCTGTCGTTGAGGATTGCGCCCATGATCTCGTTTTCCATCTTGAGCGAGAAGACGAGGTTCTTCAGGAGCGCACCGACATTGGCGCATTCGGTGGTGTAGCCGGCGCGAACATTGGTATGAACGGTGGCGCCGCCGAAGTTCGGCCCGAACACGTCATCGCCGCCTTCCAGATACTTCATGTCGATGTTGGCGTTCATCGGATGCGGCTCCCAGCCGAGGAAGACGACATCCTCCTTCGAGGGAACCGCCTTCTGCACCGCCGACAGCATGCCCGCTTCCGAGCTTTCGACCAGTTCGAAACCGCCAAGGTCGAACTTGTTGGCGGAGATCATGTCGAGGATCAGGCGGTTGCCGTCATTGCCGGCCTCGATGCCGTAGATCTTGTTGCCGAGCTTGTCCTTGAACTTGGCGATGTCCTGGAAGCTTTTCAGGCCGGCATCGTAGGTGTAGCTCGGCACGGCAAGCGTGTACTTGGCGCCTTCGAGGTTGGTGACGAGATCCTCGACCGACTTGTCTTCAAGATACGGCTTGATGTCGGCTTCCATGGTCGGCATCCAGTTGCCGAGGAAGACGTCGATGTCCTTGTTCTTCAGCGACGTATAGGTCACCGGCACCGACAGCACCTGCACGTCCGGCGAATAGCCGAGCGCTTCGAGGACGACCGAGGTGGTGGCCGTCGTCGCCGTGATGTCGGTCCAGCCGACATCGGCAAAGTGCACGGTCTTGCAGCTGTCGGGCTCGGCGGCGAAAGCCCCCGTTCCGGCGACCCCCATACTGGCGACCGTAGCCAATGCAAACGAAACGGCGAATGATTTCAAACCCGGCATAGTTTTCTCCCATTGTGGCTGCCTTGCAGCGTCGACGGACGTGCAAGTTATGATTTCTTGTTGAGCCAAACACCATTTTCGTTTGGTT
The DNA here is from genome assembly GCF_001427385.1 of Mesorhizobium sp. Root157. GTDB lineage: Bacteria > Pseudomonadota > Alphaproteobacteria > Rhizobiales > Rhizobiaceae > Mesorhizobium. Next base: position 141,698 of record NZ_LMGJ01000023.1, on the reverse strand, counting down.
TCAAGCACTAACGCATGGCAAGCGGCGGCGCGCGCTGGCTGATCAGCGACATTGCGCGGCGTTTTCCAGTGGAAGCCGGCGAGCCCCCTCTCCCTTCGTCCATCCGTTAAGCTTAAAGAATGCCGATGGCCAAGCTCTATTTCAACTACGCGACGATGAACGCCGGCAAGACCACGATGCTGTTGCAGGCTTCGTACAACTACCGCGAGAGCGGCATGACCACCATGCTGTTCGTCGCCGGCCATTACCGCAAGGGCGATACCGGGCTGATCTCGTCGCGCATAGGCCTTGAAGCGGAAGCCGAAATGTTTCGCGAGGGCGACGACCTGTTCGCCCGCGTGGCCGCCCACCACGAGCACACCACCGTGCATTGCGTGTTCGTCGACGAAGCGCAGTTCCTCGATAAGGACCAGGCCTGGCAACTCGCGAGGGTCGCCGACAGGCTGAACATTCCGGTGATGTGCTACGGCCTGCGCACGGATTTCCAGGGCAAGCTGTTTGCCGGGTCGCGCGCGCTTTTGGCGATTGCCGACGATCTGCGCGAAGTGCGCACCATCTGCCGCTGCGGCCGCAAGGCGACGATGGTCGTGCGCCTCGGCCCGGACGGCAAGGTGGCGAGGCAGGGTGAACAGGTGGCGATCGGCAAGGACATCTATGTGTCGCTGTGCCGCCGCCACTGGGAAGAAGAGATGGGCCGCGTCCCGTCGGATGACCTCATCGGCTTTGCCGGCTGACAGGTTTCAGCCGCAATCTGCGTCAAATTGTACACGCATCTCATTGAGTTCGAATAAAAATTCAAGAACGCGTGCATTGTGCGCGCATAGGGCCTATATAGAAACGCTCATCGAAATGATCTCGGCGCGGCTTGTTCCGTGCCGATTCCATTCCCAAAACAAAAACACCAACCGGAAAGAAGGCAAATCATTGCAGGTTCTTGTTCGTGATAACAACGTTGACCAGGCCCTCAGGGTCCTGAAAAAGAAATTGCAGCGCGAAGGCGTGTTTCGCGAAATGAAGGCGCGGCGCGCTTACGAAAAGCCGTCCGAGCGGCGCGGCCGCGAAAAGGCCGAAGCCATACGCCGCACGCGCAAGGCGGCCCGCAAGCTGGCCATCCGCGAAGGCCTGATCGCCGCCCCTCCCAAGAAGCCGCGGCCCGAGCGCAAGCCGATGAGCGGCGCGGCCTCCTGACGATCCGGCATTTTGATAGAGCATCGGAATAATCCGAAAACCGGCACCCACTTTTCGGTCCTATGCTCAACGCACCACGGGGTCGGACCTTGTCCGGCCCCGTTGCTGTTTTTGGAACAACGAAGCTCGTCGCGCCTTCCCATCCACAGGAGCGGCACTTATATTCGCCGCTGCTCGCAAAACGCGAACCCATGCCGAAGCTGGAGGGCACAATGGCGACACTGCAGAATTTCGACGCGGAAATTGCCAGGACCAAGCAAGTCGTCGAGGGCATGCGCTCCAAGATCGAGCAGTCCGGAACGGTGCTCGATACGCTGGCCGAGGCCGACAAGAAAATCGGCGACGCCAATTTCGACATCGAGAACGCCCGCATCCAGGATGTGCTCAACCAGCAAAAGGTGATGGAAGGCAACATCGCCGATCTCATCATCGGGCTCGAGGACGCCACCAACGTGTTCGGCGCCGAATTCGAGAGCATGAAGAACTATACGGGCTGGGAAAAATTCATCGGCATCTTCTCCAGGCAGCGCCAGCAGCGCATGCGCTCCGACCGCGTGCGCAACATGTCTCTGGCCGGCAATCTGCAGGAACTGCTGACCAAGTCAGACACCATTGTCGGCATCCTGAAGGCGCAAAAGCAGGTGCTCGACACCCGCTATAAGACCTCCGAGACCAGCCTCGGCCAGGTGATAGAGCGCCGCAAGGCAACGATCGAGAACCTCACGGCAACACAAAAGCGCATCGAGGAACTGAACCCGCTGCTCCTCGATATCGAAAACCGGATTGCCGCCTCCACCAACCAGACCGAGCGCACCAAGCTTGAAGGCGAGCGCTCGAAGATGGCCACCGAATACAATGAGAGGCAGGCCAAGGAGCAGGAACTTTTGGCCGAGAGCCAGACGCTGGAGCGTTACACCTCCATGTTCCAGACCTTCGTCGATTCGCTCAACAACCAGATCGCGGCGCAGGCAACGCTGATCAACAAGCTGACCATCGACACCGAGCAGCGCATCGTTCTCTACAAGGCGCTGGAAGATTCGCTGAAGACGGCGGCGCAGCAGGACGTCGCCCACAAGATCAACACGCTGGGCTCCAAGGTCGACACCACGGCCGAGGAAACCATGGCCGGCATCGGTGCGGCCTCGCAAAAGCACATCGGCGACCTGCTCGAACTGCACGAGAAGAACATGGTGGCTTCCTCCGACATCCAGCGGCGCAAGAAGCTGGCCGACGACGCCTTCGCCCGCCGCTTCGACGACGTGCTGAAAAAGCACAACGCCGCCAATTACGTGCAGTCGTAAGATCGATCCGGCGGGCACCGCATGAGCGCCGAAACCGACGCCGCCGAACGCTATTTCTCGTCGATCGCCGCAGCGCTTGGCGGGCTTGAAGTGTTCATGCGCGACGACCGCTCGCCGCTCTACCGGCACGGCATCGTCGCCCGGATCGTCGCCGAATACATTGCGCGGCTGGAGAAGTCGTTCGCCTGCTGGCGCAATCGCCTCGGCTTCCAGGAGAGTTTCCGCATCTCGCGCGCTGAGAGCGGCTTTCCGGTATTCCAGAACCTGCTCGAACTGGAAAACGACCGCCGCCAGGCAGACCAGCGGCTTGCCAACATTCCCCTGCCCGGCGAACTGCGCGAGGAGATGGCGGACTTCATCCTGCGCCGCAAGGAATTTCCCAAGGCGCTGCAACGGTCGATGGCCGAGCGGCTTTATCTGGAGGACGTGAAGGGCGAGGAAACCTTCGGTCCCTTCTCGCTGGCGCAGACGGTCAAGGTTTCAGTCAATCCCAAGTCCGGCCTGCCCTACTATCTCGTCCATTGGGCGAGCTTCGACGGCGCGGCCAACCTGCCGCTGGTCTATATGGTGACGGTCGAGGATTCGACTGACGCGATGGTGAGCCAGCTTGTCGACAAGACAGGCAAGCTGAACGAAAAGGTGGAAATCCCGCTGCCGGTGGAAGGCCTGCTCAACCCGGAACTGGCCCACAAGTTCGACGACTTCACCGAGAAGAATTCGGCCTATTCGCTGGCCCCGATGACCATTGCCGTCAATCTCGACCGCGATTTCGAAACCCTGCATCCCAAGCAGTTGCGCCGGGTGGTGCTGGGGCCGTTCTACACGGCAGGCATCACCGAGAACAATTCGACCGTCAGCGAAGTCCTGGCCAAGGTGCGCAAGCCGGAAAATGCCTGGCTTCTCACCTGGACCATCCAGGAAGTCTATTCCAAGGGCGAGAAGCCTGGCCGCAAGGGTCTGTTCTCCAGCGAAAAGACCACGCAGGAATTCTTCATCGACACCGATGACCTCGAAGCGACGCGCCAAGGCGTATCTGCTTACGAAAACCACGCGCTGGTGCCGCACGAAGCCTATCAGGCGCTTTACGCTGCCGGCGAGGTGCAGAAAGTTTTCGCGGGCTACAAGGTCCACATTCTGTCCAACGGGCAGGTGATCAGCGATGTTTGAGAGAATGGAGCACACAAACGCGGGGGTTTCATGGACACCGGCCTGACCACCATTGCCGAAGCCGACATCGAAAAGCATCGCGCCACGGCGCAAAGTTTTGTCACGCGCATCGTGGTGCTGGAGGATGCGTCGCGCGAATCCGGCACGGCGCTTGCCGGCACCAACCGGCGCTTTGTCTCCACCGTCTCGGTCGGCGGCGCACGCCGCACGCGCGAGGTCGAATTTGCCAAGACGGTCGGCGCCGTCCATCCCGACGACCAGTTGCTCACCATCCCGCAGCACACGCTGCTCTACCGCGCCCGCCGGGGCATCGCGATCGCGCTGGCGGTCTCGGACGTGTTTGCGCAAGGCTCGGACCTGGAAAGCCTGAGGGCGGAGAACACCCGCGCACCCTTGCAGGGGGAACAGGCCAGCGCCTTCAAGAAGCTGCTTTCAGCCTCGGCCTATGTCGCCGCCTTCAGCTTCGCGGCCTACCTCGCGCAACTGATCGACGGCGAAGGCGAAGCGCCGAACGACGTTGCCGAGCCCGACTTCCTGTTCGACACGCCGCAGGATGCGGTGAAATCCATCGTCGCCGGCCTCGACGCGGCGATTGCCGGCTCCAGGGACGACGCCGATTTGATGACGCGCGCCCGCGCCCTTGCCCGCGTGACGATTGACGGGCTGCTCCAGCGCAAGGGCCGCTTCGACGGCCTCGGCCCGTTCGAGAATGCTCATATCCGCATCGACGCCGACGATTTCACCCTCGACGGCTTCGACGTGGCCCCCGGCAAGCGCTCCAAGCCGCTGGTGATGACCTTCAAGAAGCCGGAAGAAGTCGTCGGCAACCACATCGCCAAATATCAGTCGGTGAAGCTTGCCAAGATGCTGATGGCCTACGACTTCGAGCGCGAACTGAACCCGTTCGTCGAACTGGGCGGCTTCCTGTTCACCTTTATCGGCGACGGCGCGCCCGGCACCGGCAAGACCACGCTGATCCAGATGATCGCCGGCCTGCTCGACGGCTATTGCAAGGTGGCTGGCTACCAGTTCGTCTACGAGAATTTCGGCGTCGACCAGATCTCGTCCTATCAGGGCAAGTCGGGCCAGAACTGCCGCCAGTTCATCAACAATGTGCTCAATCCGCGCGCCATCGGCTTCGGCACCATCGACGACATCGACCAGGTGGCGGCGCGGCGCGCCGACGACCGCGCCTCCGCCGGACAGCAGGAAATCACCGGCGTCTTGATGGATGCCTTTGCCGGTGCCTCGACCGTGGTGCGCGGCAATTGCTCCTTCGGCATGTTCTCGAACTATCCCGAGAATGTCGACGATGCGCTGCGCCAGCGCGCCGGCGCGCGTTGGCTGGTGGACGGGCCGCAGACGCGCGAAGACTACATTGATATTTTCGTGCTTCTGGCTGGAAAGAATCACAAAATTCCGCTCGGCCAGCATGAGCTTTATGCCGCGCAGGAAATAAAGCGTGCGGTCGCCGATGCCTATGAAGGCCACGACAAGCCGCAGGAAGACGGACTTGAAAGAGTCTTCGAGCGATTCATGAAAGACAATGGCGACCCGAAGACGCTTGCCGACGTGGGCACCTATCTTCACATGATCAAGGAAGCCGAGCCGCGCTTCACCGGACGCGCCATCAAGAACGTCACCGACGCCATCAAGGTGCGCGCCATGGACATCGAATTGCCGGACGAGTGGTTCGAAGCGCCTGATGCCTTCATGCGCAAGACCTACGACGAGAAGAAGGCGATGATCGAGGAACTGCACGGGCCGTTCTCGATGGAGATGGTGGTTCAGGAAATCAATCGCTACGCCGATTCCGAATTCCGCTATTCCGACAAAACGGACGATTCGGCAGTGGAAAAGCTCTTGCGCGACGCCCGCCTGCGCGAACGCGCGCTGCGCGAGATGGAGGAGATGAAGAAAAAGGGGTTGTGGAATGCCTAGCCCCCCGCGGCCAATTTTGCGGAGGTCGGCACCCTGATGCCCTCCCCGTTCCCGCTCCTGCGCGACAACGCCCTGATCTACGGCCGCCTGCTGCCGGTCGAGGAACCACACCTGATCGAGCGCTACAACAAGGCGCTGACCGCGTTCGGACTGAAACCGACCAAGCTGAAGAGCTTCGAGATCGACCGCACCGGCTTTTCCCCGCAAGTGGCGGAAGAATGCGGCGACTACGACTATCTCGACCCGAACGGCATCAACCGCCGCTTCATCATCCTGACGCCGGCGCAGCGCGACCTGCCGGTGGTGCACACGGCATTCTCCAACACCTCGCAACTGATGTTCGAATTCATGTCGAAGAACCAGCGCGCCATCGACGCGCTGACCATCAAGGACGTGATCTACGGCGAGATCGAGGATTCGGTCTCCAAGGTCGAGGATATCGAGGATTTGCTGTCGATCAACCAGGTCGAGTTCCGCGTGCTGTCGGCCGAGGACGTGCTCGGCAAGGCGGCCGAACTCGGCAAGCTGGTCGATCGGCTGAAGCAGGAGCCGGACGCCTGGCACGACAACGCCATGCTCGAGCAGATGGTGGAACTGGCCAAGGTGTGCGGCGATATCCGCGAGAACGCGCTGGTGCCGGACCAGGTGATCTTCCGCCACAACGCCTATTGGACCAGCCATTTCGGCGGGCTTTACGTGTTCGTCGATCGGGACACGACCACGGTGATCGGCGATCCTGCCGCCCCCGGTTTCCGCCGCTCGCGGCCGTGGCAGGTGAGCTATCTGTCGATCAACGACGCCGACAAGGTGTTCAGCTTCCTGGCAGGAACGGGGCGCATCGAACTGCCGCGCGCCTCGTGGATCGAGGCTTCGGGATATCTCGAACACCGTGCCGAAATGGTGGTGCGCAGCCTGATCCGCGAGGCGGAGCCCAAGCGCAACCTCTCCGACGCCGACAAGGTGTGGCTGCAGACCTGGATCCATAGCCATGCCGACATGATCAACCGCGACGGCAACTTTCCCTTCCTCAACGCCGCCAAGCGCGAGATCAGGCAGGTAGGGCAACTCAGGCTGGAAGAGGTCTTTCCGCTGCAGCGCTTCCTTTTGGTGCGCGCCAAGCCCGACCATCCCGATGCCTGGCTGACCAACCGGCTGATTTCGGACTTCGTGCCCTCGGACTTCGTCTCGCGCTATGTCTTCAACAAGCAGGGCTTCTACAAGGACTACGAGGGTTTCAGCCAACCCTGGCGGGAGCATGTTGTGGACATTCTCAAAACCACATACTTGAAGGACAAGGCGGCGTTTCGCGCGCGCCTCTACGGTCTGAACGATTGAACCGATGCGAGGTGAAACGTCATGCTTGATCCGATCGTGAACTTCGTCGCCAAGGTGTTCCAGCTTGTCGGCCGGGGCATCGGCTTCGTCATCGGCATCATCCTGTGGCCATTCATGTGGGCGGGGCGTTGGTACAACCAGCGCGGCTGGACGCTGAAGGCGATCGTGGGCGCAGCGCTGATCGTCATCGTCGGCCTCTACGCCTATTTCTTCTACGTCACCCAGTGGTGGACAAACTTCAATCCCGACTATCCCAGCGCGCTTGCAACGGAGACCGGCAAGACACTGGCCGGCGACCCTGTGGTCCCCGACGTGGCCAGCAATTCCGCTACATCGTCGGGAACCGCCAGCGCGGCCGCCACCGCGCAAGCGCCGCAAAGCTGCAAGCCGTCGGCCATCGCAGCCGTCTCCGCCGACCTGATCGACTTCAACGTCAACCAGAACGCCTGGATTTCCTCCATGGTCGTCTCGAAGATCGGGCTGTTCGGCATCGAATGGCGCCGCACCCCCTTCTTCGACAACAAGGCCGCCTTCCAGCTCGGCATCAACCAGGTCATGCGCCGCACCACCACGGAACTCGTCGACACGCTGGGCCGCGTGCGCGGCACTTCGCAGATCGACCAGAACCTGCAGGACGCCCGCACCGCGCTCGCCTGGAACGAGGATGCCTGGTATGTCGGCTGGCGCGGCCCTACCCGCCCGACGCCCAGCGTCTACCGCGAGGCGATCGGCAAGCTGCGCGCCTTCAATTCCAGCCTGGAAAAATGCCAGGCGACTTTCGACGCGCGCGCCGACAATCTGATGCAGTTCCTCGACCGCATCGCCAGCGACATCGGCTCCACCTCCGACATATTGCGCCAGCGCATCGAGGCATCGGACGCAGGCTGGTTCGACCTGCGCGCCGACGACCGTTACTGGTTCGCCTACGGCCAGCTTTATGCCTATTACGGCGTGCTGGTCGCGGCACGCTCCGACTTCGCCGCCATTATCGCCGAACGCAACCTGACGGCGCTGTGGACGCGCATGGAGCAGCAGTTGCGCAATTCGCTCGACGTCCAGCCATGGATCATCTCCAACGGCAACGAATCGAGCGCCTTCTTCCCCTCGCATCTCGCAACGATGGGCTTCAACCTGTTGCAGGTGCGCTCCAATATCGTGGAACTGAGGTCGGTGCTGGATCGCTGATCCGGCACCGACTCTCCTGACGGGCTGCCCGCCCTGAAGTATCAATGAAAGCGGACCATGGAAAAATCGATCGAACGCATTGCCGGCGACACCGAAGGCGTGGCGTACGAATTTCCGGTGTTCCGCTTCAAGGGCAGCGACGCCGCCGCACCAAGCGCCTATCTGCAGGCAGCACTCCATGCGGGAGAACTCCCCGGCACCGTCGCCATCGACGCGCTGATGCCGCTGCTTGCCAAGGCTGAAAGCGAGGGGCGCATCCGCGGCGCCATCACGGTCGTGCCATGGGCCAATCCGGTCGGACGCGCGCAATATCATTTCACCGAGCAGCAGGGCCGCTTCCATCTCGCCACCCGCACCAATTTCAACCGCGATTTCCCGTTGATCGACCGGCCGGAGACTGCACTTTTGCCTGACGAGGCCACGCTCGCCACCGTCGACCAGCGGCTCAAGGTTCGCCTGCTGAAGCTCTCCGTCGGCCACGACATCGTGCTCGACCTGCACTGCGACGACGAAAGCGTCGCCTATCTCTACGTGCCGCGCGAATTGTGGCCGGCAATGCAGGATTGCGCAGCGGCGATGGGAGTCGAAGCGGTGCTTTTGTGGGAAGGCGCCAGCGGCGCGGCCTTCGAGGAAGCATCGATCCATCCCCATCTCAGGGGAGACAAGGCCCGGCTCGAAAGGCAGGTCGTGACCACGGTCGAATATCGCGGCGTCGCCGATGTCGATGGCGGATTGGCCAAGGCGGATGCCGAGGGTCTTTACCGCCTGCTGGTCGCGCGCGGCGTGATTGCCGATCCGTCGATCGCTGCGGTCGGCCCGTTCAAGGGCGTGGTCGCGCCGCTGGAAAACATCGATATGATGCCCTCCCCGAAGGCCGGCGCCATTCTCTATCACGTGAAGCCCGGCGATCGCGTCAGCAAGGGCGACCGGCTGGCAACCATCGTCCATGCGCCGGGCGAACCGGACGGAAGGGTGGATGTGGCGGCCCCGCAGGCCGGTTATATCCTGACCCGCCGATCGCACCGTATCACCCGCACCGGCGACGATCTTCTCAAGCTCGTCGGCACCGTGCGCAGCGATGACGCCCGCAGCGGAGCGCTGGAGCCATAGTGTTGCGAATCCGCTTGCCCAGCCTGCCGTTCGTCGCTATGGGAATGCGCATGAACATGCGCTTTTCGAACTCTGCGTGGTGGTGGGCCTGCTGACAGCGGCCTTCTAAGCGCGTGCGCGTGAAAATGGATGGTGGCCGCAACGGATGTCCGGGCGGCCATTTTCGTTTTGAGCCTCCGGGTCCGTGGCAAGCGAACGGGAGACGGCAATGACGGTGGAAATTCTGGACAACGGCGCTGAGCGCTTTGTCACCGCGGGCGGCGTTGCCATTACCCGCCAGCGCCACGACCGGCCTTATGTCGGTGCGATCGAGGCCTATATCGACGCTCTGAATTCGCGGCGCGGCGCAGTGTTTTCATCCAACTACGAATATCCCGGCCGCTATACGCGCTGGGACACCGCCATCATCGACCCGCCGGTGGCGATGTCGGCGCGCGGACGCGCCATGCGCATTGAGGCACTTAACAGACGCGGTGAAATGCTTTTGCCGACCATTGCCAAGGCGGTCGCAGCACTCGCCGACGTGACGGTGAATGAAAGCAGCGCCAAGCTGATTGCACTGGAAGTCGCCAAGCCGGGCCGCGTGTTCACCGAGGAAGAACGCAGCCGCGTGCCGTCGGTGTTCACGGTGCTCAGGGCCATCACGGCGCTTTTCAAGACGGAAGAAGATTCCAACCTCGGCCTCTACGGCGCCTTCGGCTACGATCTCGCCTTCCAGTTCGACCCGGTCGAATACACGCTGGAGCGCAAGCAGAGCCAGCGCGACCTCGTGCTTTACCTGCCTGACGAAATCCTGGTCGTCGATCATTATTCGGCCAAGGCCTGGACCGACCGCTACGACTATTCCGGCCAGGGCTTTTCGACCGAAGGCCTGCCGCGCGAGGCGCGCGAGGAGCCGTTCAAGCCGTCCGACCGCATCCCGCCGCGCGGCGACCACGAGCCCGGCGAATATGCCAGGCTGGTGCGCAGCGCCATGGCCAGTTTCAAGCGCGGCGACCTCTTCGAGGTCGTGCCCGGCCAGATGTTCTACGAGCGCTGCGAAACCGTTCCCTCGGACATCGCGCGGCGGCTCAAGACCATCAATCCCTCGCCCTATTCCTTCTTCATCAATCTCGGCGAGGGCGAATATCTGATCGGCGCATCGCCCGAAATGTTCGTGCGCGTCAATGGGCGGCGTGTCGAGACCTGCCCCATTTCCGGCACCATCAAGCGCGGCGACGACGCCATCGCCGACCATGAGCAGATCCTCAAGCTGCTCAATTCCAAGAAGGACGAGTCGGAACTCACCATGTGCTCGGACGTCGACCGCAACGACAAGAGCCGGGTGTGCGATCCCGGTTCGGTTCGGGTCATCGGCCGGCGCCAGATCGAGATGTATTCGCGCCTGATCCACACCGTCGACCACATCGAGGGCAGGCTGCGCGAAGGCATGGACGCGTTTGACGCCTTCCTGTCGCACGCCTGGGCGGTGACCGTCACCGGCGCGCCGAAGCTGTGGGCCATGCGCTTCATCGAGCAGAACGAGAAATCGCCGCGGGCCTGGTATGGCGGCGCTATCGGCATGGTGCATTTCAACGGCGACCTCAATACGGGCTTGACGCTGCGCACCATCCGCATAAAGGACGGCATTGCCGAGGTACGCGCCGGCGCGACCTTGCTTTTCGATTCCGTCCCCGAGGACGAAGAAGCCGAAACCGAACTGAAAGCATCCGCCATGCTCTCCGCCATCCGCGACGCCAAGGCCGGCAACGCCGCCGCAACCGAACGGGCCACGTCCCGCGTTGGCGAAGGCGTCAACATCCTGCTGGTCGACCATGAGGACTCTTTCGTCCACACGCTGGCCAACTATTTCCGCCAGACCGGCGCCAACGTCTCGACCGTGCGCTCGCCGGTTGCCGAAGAGGTGTTCGACCGGCTGAAGCCCGATCTCGTCGTGCTGTCGCCCGGACCCGGCACGCCGAAGGATTTCGACTGTGCCGCCACGATCAGGAAGGCCAGGCAGCGGCAGTTGCCGATTTTCGGCGTCTGCCTTGGCCTGCAGGCGCTTGCCGAAGCCTATGGCGGCGAACTGCGCCAGCTTTCCGTCCCCATGCACGGCAAGCCCTCGCGCATCCGCGTCTCGAAGCCCGGCATCATCTTTTCCGGCCTGCCCAGCGAAGTGACGGTCGGGCGCTACCATTCGATCTTTGCCGATCCGGCCCGCCTGCCGCAGGAGTTCGAGGTGACCGCCGAGAGCGAGGACGGAACCATCATGGCCTTCGAGCACCGCAACGAACCGGTGGCGGCCGTTCAGTTCCACCCCGAATCGATCATGACGCTCGGTCATGACGCCGGCATGCGCATGATCGAGAACGTCGTCGCGCACCTGCCGCGCAAGACCAAGGAAAAGGCGGCTTAGGTCATAAGGTGAAAGTCGTCTCATGACCTCCAAGGAGAAGATCGCAGCCCTTGCCTTCTGGTCGATCATCGTCGCGTTCGCGGTGATGGGCCTGAAGTTCGTTGCCTGGCGCATGACGGGCTCGGTGGCGCTCTATTCCGATGCACTGGAATCGATCGTCAACGTCATCACGGCAATGGCCGCCTTCTGGGCCATCCGCGTCAGTCACAAGCCGGCCGACCAGGATCACCCCTTCGGCCACCACAAGGCCGAATACTTCTCCGCCGTGCTGGAAGGCGTGCTGATCGTGGTGGCGGCGTTGCTGATCATTGCCCAGGTGTGGCAGTCGCTCCAGGACCCTCAGCCTTTGGAGCAGCCGTGGGAAGGTCTTGCCATCAACGGCGGCGCAGCCGTGGTGAACGCCATCTGGGCCACCATCCTGATCCGGGCCGGCCGCAGCGCCAAGTCCCCGGCGCTGGAGGCGGACGGCAAGCACATCATGACAGACGTCGTCACCTCGGCCGGCGTCATTGCCGGCCTGGTGGGAGCCGTCCTGACCGGTTGGCACGTGCTCGACCCGCTGCTTGCGCTGCTGGTGGCGCTGAACATCCTCTATCAGGGCTGGAAGGTGACCGGCGAATCCCTGAACGGATTGATGGACCGCGGCGTCGATACCGAAGAGCAGATGCATATCCGCGACATCATTTCCGCCAACTCCAAGGGCGCGCTCGAGGTGCACGACCTCAAGACCCGCATCGCGGGCCGGGCCACCTTCATCGAGTTCCACATGGTCGTGGACGCGGACATGACCGTAGGCGAAAGCCATGTCATCTGCGACCGCATCGAAGACGCGTTGAAAGCCGAAGTGCCGTCTGTGCGCGTGACGATCCATGTCGAGCCGGACGACGAGGCCAAGCTGCCCAAGGGCACGGTCGCGGTGCCATTCGCCTGATCCTTGCCGGCCTCCTTGGCCTCCCCGCCCGTTAAGCATTGGAACCGCTCTTCACCAAACGACGCGCTTGCCGATTTCCTGTCGGCGCGCGATCCGCTAAGGTTGCTGCGCCGTAGTCACAAATTCGCATGCAGTTCGCACAATCGAAAGCGCGGGAGAAACGGATGTACGGCCTGATTGGAAAGATGCGTGCCGCACCCGGCAAACGCGACCAGTTGCTCTATATTCTGCTCGAAGGCACCCGCTCCATGCCGGGTTGCCTCAACTACATCATTGCCCGCGACCCCGCCGACACGTCCGCAATCTGGGTGACGGAGGTCTGGACAGACCAGGCCAGCCACAAGGCGTCGCTGGAATTGGCCGAGGTGAAGGAAGCCATCGCCAAAGCCAAGCCGCTCATAGCCGGTTTCGAATTCCAGATAGAAACAGATCCGGCCGGCGGCGTCGGGCTGCCCTGACACCCCCCGTTGACGCCAAGCCAAGGGTTGCGCGTGGCACAATCGATCCCGGCTGTTTGAAAGGCTGCGGGTTCGCGTTTTTACGGCGGGCGGGTTAAGACCGGATCATGGATCAAAGCTCCCCGCCGCAAACGAAAGAGCACCTGGCGCGCGCAAGACCCCCGTCACAATGGGCGTTCATCCTGCTCGTCTCGGCTGTCTTCGTCGGCGGACTGGAACTTGCCGCCCTGCCCGCCGCCTTGCTGATCGGCCCGATGCTTGCCGGGATCGTCGCCGGCACCAATGGTGCGACCGTGCGCGTGCCGCATGCCGCCTTCTGTTCGGCGCAAGCCGTCATCGGCTGCCTCATCGCCGGCTCGATCGCACCCGGAATCTTCGACACACTCTACGCGGAGTGGCCGATTTTCCTTGGAGCCTCGGTGGCCACCGTCGCTGCGTCCAGCTTGCTCGGCTGGCTGATCAGCCGTTGGCACATCCTTCCCGGAACGACCGCCGTATGGGGCTCGTCGCCGGGCGCCGCCACCGCCATGGTGCTGATGGCAGGCGCCTTCGGCGCAGACCAGCGTCTTGTTGCCTTCATGCAATATATGCGGGTCATCTTCGTCTCGGTCGCGGCCGCCATGGTGGCGCGGCTTTGGGTCGACACGTCCGGGGTCGAGATACCGGCCATCGTCTGGTTCCCGGCGATCGAACCAGGTCCGTTTGGCACCACGATTGCCCTCGCCGCCGTGGGAGCGCTGGCCGGCAAGATGCTGAAACTGCCATCGCCCTATTTCCTCGGCACGATGATCCTGGGCACGGTGCTGCACCTGGGTTTCGGCGTCGATTTCCAGCTGCCGCAATGGCTCCTGGCGGCAAGCTATGCCTTGATCGGCTGGGCGATCGGCCTCAATTTCACCCGACCCATCCTGCGCCATGCAACGCGCGCCTTGCCGCAGATCGTCGGCTCGATCCTGATCCTCATGACCTTCTGCGGCGGCCTCGGCTGGGCAATCAGCCATCTGCTCGGCATCGACCCGCTGACCGCTTATCTCGCCACCAGCCCGGGCGGCATGGATTCCATAGCCATCATTTCCGCCGCGGCAAGCAACGTCGACATTTCCTTCGTCATGGCGCTGCAAACAATGCGCTTCCTGATCGTCTTGCTGCTCGGTCCAAGCCTCGCGCGGCTGGTGGCCCGGCTGGTCAAGTGAATGCCGGCGCACGACACTTGCCTCGCATCCATCGCTCCTGTAAGAGACAGGCATCATGAATATGCGCCGCGCATCGACTGCACCCCGTCCGACCGGATTCTCCGGCGAGACGTTGCGCGCGCTATCCTCTGCCCTGCTGCTTCTCGGCCTTATCGGCGATCGCCGGGCCCGCTGAAGGAGCGCCCGGCGGTCGTTAGCCGCCGTTTGGCACCATGCTCCTTGGCAAGTCATATACAGCAACTGAATTTTAAAAGCGCCGTTCGGCTATCGTGGCCGCCCTGAGCATCCAACCGAAAAACGGAATCCGGTTTCCGGTTTACTTTGGTGCTCAATCAAGGTGTTAGAGTGTCCTCCATGCGTCGGTTCGGACGCATGACACTCTGGGGCAGGCAGGCAAGCGGCGGGAGACAGGACGATGAACGCACGAGAAGAAATCCACCCGCAGTCCCACAAGGGCATGCCGGATGCCCCACGCAAATACCAACCTTACCCGACAGTCGGCCTCACCGACCGGACCTGGCCGTCAAAGGTCATCGAAAAGGCGCCGATCTGGTGCTCCGTCGATCTGCGCGACGGCAATCAGGCGCTCATCGACCCGATGGGACACGACCGCAAGGCGCGCATGTTTCAACTCCTGCTCGACATGGGTTTCAAGGAAATCGAGGTCGGCTTCCCCTCGGCTTCGCAGACCGATTTCGACTTCGCGCGCTGGTGCATCGAGGAAGGCAACGTCCCGTCGGACGTTTCGTTGCAGGTGCTTGTCCAGTGCCGGCCCGAACTCATCAGCCGCACTTTCGAATCGCTGCAGGGGGCGACGCGGCCAATCGTGCATTTCTACAACTCGACCAGCGAGTTGCAGCGGCGCGTGGTGTTTGAAAAGGACGTGCACGGCATCAAGAGGATCGCCACCGACGCGGCCAAGATGATCACCGACATGGCCGCAAAGGCCGCCAAGGGGCCGGGACATTCCGGCTATCGCTTCCAGTATTCGCCGGAGAGCTTCACCGGCACCGAACTCGAAGTCGCGCTTGAAATCTGCAACGCGGTCACCGAGATCGTCAAGCCGACGCCGGACAACAAGCTCATCGTCAACCTGCCGTCCACGGTGGAGATGTCGACGCCCAACATCTATGCCGACCGTATCGAGTGGATGATCCGGCACCTCGACAATCGCGAAAACCTCATCATTTCGCTGCATCCGCACAACGACCGCGGCACCGGCATCGCCACGACCGAACTCGGCCTGATGGCGGGCGCCGACCGCGTGGAAGGCACGCTGTTCGGCAATGGCGAGCGCACCGGCAACGTCGACATCGTCACGCTGGCGCTCAACATGTACACGCAAGGCGTCGATCCAGAACTCGACTGCTCGGATATTCCGCGCATGAAGGACGTCTACGAATATTCGAACCAGCTCAAGATACCGGAGCGCCATCCTTACGTTGGCGAACTGGTCTATACGGCTTTCTCCGGCTCGCACCAGGACGCCATCAACAAGGGCATGAAGGCCCTGAAGAAGGCCAACAAGGAACTCTGGGAAGTGCCTTACCTGCCGATCGACCCACAGGACGTCGGCCGCAGCTACGAGGCGATCATCCGCATCAACTCGCAGTCCGGCAAGGGCGGCATCGCTTACGTGCTGCAGGCCGACTACGGCCTCAACCTGCCCCGCAACCTGCAGATCGAGTTCAGCCAAGACATCCAGGCGATCACCGACGCCGAAGGCAAGGAAGTGTCGGTAAAGCGCATCTACGATCGCTTCCTGGAGGCCTATGTCGACCAGCCTCGCGCCCGTTTTAAATTCGTCGATCACCACACCTATCCGGACACCGCAGCGAAAGGCCGGCGACTTGTCGAGGCGACGGTGCTCGACAACGGCAAGGAAGTGAAGATTTCCGGCAGCGGAACCGGCCCCATCGACGGTTTCGTCGATGCGTTGTCACGCCATATCGGCGTGCCGATGTCGGTTCTGGATTATTCCGAGCATTCCATGCAGCGCGGCTCGAACGCAGCCGCCATTTCCTACATGGAGATGGAGTATCCGGGCGGGAAGATTTTCGGCGCGGGCATCAACACCAATATTTCCGCGGCATCGCTCGAGGCGATCGTATCGGCTGCCAACCGAATCCTCGGCAAAAAGGCCGGTTGACGGCACACTACACTGGTTCGCGGAAACTGTCCCGCGAACCAGTCCTGTACCAAAGCAGGGCTGCTTGTTTAGTGACATAAGCTATATATGATTGCTTTCTAACTCGTGCCGACTTGAGAGGTCCGACACTTGCAGCACCATCCGCCTGCCGCCCCCGCAGTGCGCGAAACGCTGAAGCGGCTGCTCGTCAGCGAAACCTTCAGCAGATCGGAACGCGCGAGGGATCTGCTTCAGTACCTGGTCGAGCGCGAACAGGCCGGCGAAGCCGACCGCCTGAAGGGCTTCTCCATCGCTGTCGACGTTTTCGGCAAGGACGCAGAGTTCGATCCATCGACCGATGCCGTGGTGCGTGTGCAGGCAGGGCGATTGCGCGATCTGCTGAAGCAGTATTTTGCCACCGAGGGCGCCTCGGAGCCGATCCGCATCACCATTCCGCGCGGAAGCTATGTGCCCGCCTACGAAGAGATGGGCGCAACGAAGGCAGGATGGAGGAACGCACAGGGCCGCGCGGGCGGCACTGGCGCGTTGCCCTTCCCGTCGCTTGCATGGCAAATGGCATTCATGTGGCTGGCGATCGGCATCGTCGTTGCAACGCTGGGTTTTGTCCTGTTGCGGCAGGTCGATATGCTGTCGACGACCGCCGAGGCAACGACCACCAGCTTCGACACCCCCGCCACCACAAGCAGCATAGAAGACAACGACACGGACGCCCTTCCGGTGATCTACATCTCGGCCAGGGAAGGCACGCCCGAGGTCGCCGCGGTCGCGGCTTCGTTGCGCAGGGGCCTTTCGGGCTTCGATACGGTGGACTTCATCGGCCGCGACGTCGAGGAGGACTCGAATTCGCAGCAAGCGGCCTTGAGCTTCATCTTCCGGGTGATTCCCGGTTCGACGGCGGGCAGCGTCACAATCGAATTGCAGAATCTCGGAAGCGGGCGGATGCTTCTGTCACGCACCCTCGATCAGGCCGAAATCCAGCCGCAGAATATCGAAGACCAGATTGCGGGCCTGCTTACCACGACGATAACCGCCTCGGGCTCGGTCTACAGCTATGTCGAGCAGGCTGGCACCCAGACCGGACTGACGCGCTGCCTGCTTTTGAACGACGACTACTACCAGGACCCCAACGCCCGGACCCACGAAAACGCCTATCGCTGTTTTGAGCAACTTCTGGCGTTGAACGCGAAGTCGGCGCTTGTCTACTCGGAGCTTTCAGCCTTGCATCTCGAGGCGGTGACCGACCGGTATGCCTACCCGGCGGACGCCTCGCGCGACAAGGCGATGGCCATGGCTCATCGGGCGATACAAATGGCCGCCAACAGCCCTTATGCCCACCGCGCCTACGGCTACATGAATTCTCGTCTGGGCAATGCGGAGGAATCGATCCGCTGGATGCGCAAGGCCTACGAGATAAACCCCTACGACCTCACCATGGCCGCCGCCTACGGATATGGCCTGATCTTTGCCGGCCAGTATCAGGACGGCACGCCGATCATGGCACGCGCCGTCGAGGCAACGAGCGCGCACCCGCCTTGGTGGGATTTCGGCCTCTTTCTCGGTGAGTTCATGCTGGGGGACATGAAAGGGGCCGTGCGCGCCACGGCAGCGCTCAATCCGACGACGAAAAAATCCCACTATCTGGCTGCAAGGCTGATCGCGGCTGACTGGATGGGCGATGTGCGTATCAAGAAGGAACGGCTCAACGAACTGATGACGGATTTCCCCGGCTTTGCTGCCAACCCTCGCAAGACCTTCGAGCAGCGCAAATACCCCGCCGATCTTACCGACCGCCTCGTGGAAGCACTGCGTGCGGCGGGGCTGGGCAGTTCGAGTTGAGCTTCGCATGAGCAGTCCGCTTTTCGCATCCGACATTGACGCCTCGGGCGGGGCTAGCGGCGCATCGACCCTGGTGTTCCTGCATGGCTTCGGTGCGAGCCACGCGGCCTGGAACGGGATCGTTTCGAGCTTTGCCGACCGAGCGCGTACCATTGCCTATGACCTGCCGGGGCATGGCCATTCGCTGGCCTTTCCCGATGCAGGGCCGCCGAAGCTGGCCGCGCGGGCGATCCTCGCCGACCTGGCTGAGCGAGGTATCGACAGGGTGCATGTGGTCGGTCACTCGATGGGGGGCGCGATTGCTGTCCTCATCGGATTGATGGCAGCCGAACGCGTTGCCTCGCTGACTTTGCTGGCGCCGGGCGGCTTCGGCCCCGAAATCAACGCACCGCTGTTGCGCCGCTACGGCGCGGCGGTCGAGGGTGACGAAATTCGGGCCTGCCTCGCCGCGATGTCGGGACCTCAAGCTGCGATCGCGGACGACACCGTCAGCTTCTATGCCGACACGCGCCGGCAACGGGGCCAGAGCGAAAAGCTTTGCGAGATTGCCGCACTGATCACCAAGGGCGAGCGGCAAGGCGAAATCCCGCGCGACCTGATCGCCACTTTGCCCATGCCGGTCGCGGTGATGTGGGGAACCGGCGATCCGGTTCTTCCGCAAGGCCAGGCGCAAGGCCTGCCGCCGCATTTCACCGTCCGGATCGTGCCGGGAGCCGGCCATATGCTGATGGCGGAAGCACTGGCCGATGTCGTGGCCCTGATCCGGTCACAGGTCGAAGCTACACGGCCTGACTCCACGACTTGCCGACCTGATGTTTTTCACAACCCGTTATGATAATTTCCGGTTAACCAACCGCGAGACCTGTGTGCAATGAAGGATGCCAGCGAAAACCTCATGTCGAGCGAGGCATCGAGCGCCCTGTCCGACGCCATACGCGAGGTCAAGAACGGCTTTGCCGACCGCGACGATGTCGTCGTCGACATGCGCGAAGCCCACCGAA
The DNA here is from genome assembly GCF_001427385.1 of Mesorhizobium sp. Root157. GTDB lineage: Bacteria > Pseudomonadota > Alphaproteobacteria > Rhizobiales > Rhizobiaceae > Mesorhizobium. The sequence continues at coordinate 122,505 of NZ_LMGJ01000023.1, read as the reverse complement.
TGCGCCTCGAACTGATGGCGGCGGAGCTGGCGCCGGTGTTCGCCGAGGCACCTTCGGACATGGACAATTTCGATTTTGCCATCTCGTCCGGATTGCAGCCCCGGCTGTGGATCGATGCCGTCAGCCACGTCGCCATGGGGCGCGATCGCCGCACGTTCCGCTTTGTCAGGGACACGCGCCTCGGGCGCGTGGTGCTGGCCGAATCCACCGACATGAAAACGGTCGCCGCCCAGGTAACCCGCTATATTGCCGAGCGTATCGTCGAGCACGAGCGTATGAAGGACGGCGACGAGGTGGAGATAGCGGCGGGTTTCGGAGCGCGGGCGGGTTCGAAGGTGGAGTCCGTGCTGGAAGCCGCTCCCCGAAACAAGCTTCTGTCGGCGCTTCTGACCGGTCTCGCCATCATTGCAGCCGGAGCATTGGTGGGACTGATTTTCGCGCTGGTTCTCTTCTGGGATCGCATCGTGGCGATGAAGGTCACGTTCTGACCAGAGGGCCCTGAGTTTCGGAAGCCTTCGTCAGGTCGATCGCCTGAACATCGGCGGGCGGGATCGCCGGGCCGGTCAGCCCGCGGCGGGTCAGGCTGATCTGCCAATTTCCCGCCTCGCCGCCGATATCGATCAGATTGTATTGCGCCGCTGGATGCGAGCCGCCCGGCGACTGGCCTGCCGCCGCCACGCCGACCACCGGAATGCGCGCGCTGCCGCTACCGATGAAATAGAGCGACGGCTCGTGGGAATGGCCGTGCAGGACAAGTTCGGCGCCATGGCGCGCGACCACCTTCTGGAAGCGGCGGATGCCGAACAGGCGCTTGTGCTGGGAGACGGCTGCGCGCACGGGCGGATGATGGATCATCACCACCCGAAACAGCCCGCGCTTTGCGGTTTCGGCGAGCAGTTCGCCAAGCCGTTCGGCCTGCCCCTCGCGGAAAAAGCCGTTGGCCATGAAGGGGGCGGTCGCCCGTGCCGTCGACACGCCGATAAGGGCGATGTTGCCACGCACGCGCAGATAGGGAAAGCTGTTGCGGTCGATCGGGTGGCTGATGCCGTCGCCGTTCATCCATGCCGCCCACGACCGGCAGGCCTTGCCGAACGCGCCCGGTACATACGCGTCGTGATTGCCCGGAACGACGGAGACATCCTGCGGCGAACCCAGCGTCTCCAGCCACGACCTCGCCATTTCGATCTCGCCATCCAGCGCAAGGTTGACCAGATCGCCGGTGACCGCGATGTGATCCGGCGCCTGTGCCTTGAGATCGGCGACGATCGTGTCGATGACGGCATCGTGCATGTGACGGCGCCGGTTGCGCTGCCAGTTGATGTAGCCAACCACCCGCTTGGAGGCGAGATCGCGATAGGATACATCGGGCAACGGCCCCAGATGGACATCCGACATGTGCGCGAGCCTGAACATGGCTTCACTCTTACGGGAGGCGCGCGCCGCTTTCCACCTCCGGCATCGCTACGGTTGGAAATTCTCATGAACGACATCGCCCCCCTGAATGACATCGACCAGGAGAAGGCCTTTCGCCAAACCGGCTGGCCGGGGGTCAGGGCCAGGCTGTTCCACATGTTCTTCCTCGTCAGGCGGCCGATGACGCTGGGCGTGCGGGGACTTGTCTTCGACCGCGCCGAACGAAGCGTGTTCCTGATCCGCCACACCTATGTGCCCGGCTGGCAATTGCCGGGCGGCGGCGTCGAGCTGGGTGAAACGATGGAATACGCGCTGCGGCGCGAACTGTCGGAAGAGGGCAACATTTCCATTGCCGCTACCCCCGTACTGAAATCAATGCACTTCAACCGGCAAGCCAGCCGCCGCGATCATGTCGGCCTCTATCTTGTCGAACACTTTGCCCAGTCCGCACCGAAGCTGCCGGACCGCGAAATCGCCGAAGCCGGCTTCTTCAGGCTCGACGATTTGCCCGGTGCCACGACGCCCGCAACGCGGCGCAGGCTTGCCGAGACATTCGACGGAGCCGCGCCCTCGCCCTATTGGTAAGCTCAGGCTGCCTTCAGCAACCTTGCCCGGTCATGCGGCATCGAATGGTCGATCTCCGGGCCGACCGGCACGATCCCGGTCGGGTTGATGGTCTTGTGGCTGCCGTAATAGTGCCCCTTGATATGGTCGAGATTGACCGTCCCGGCCACGCCCGGCACCTGGTAGAGTTCGCGAACATAGTTCGACAGGTTCGGATAGTCGGCGATGCGCTTCAGGTTGCACTTGAAGTGGCCGACATAGACCGGATCGAAGCGCACCAGCGTCGTGAACAGCCGCCAGTCGGCCTCGGTGATGCGGTTGCCGACAAGGTAGCGCTGTCTTCCCAGCCGCTCCTCCAGCCCGTCAAGCGCAGCGAACAGTTCGTTGACCGCCTCTTCATACGCCTCCTGCGTGGTCGCGAAGCCGGCACGATAGACGCCGTTGTTGATCGCCGGATAGACCAGCGCGTTGATATCGTCGATCTGGCCTCTCAGCGCCTCGGGATACAAGTCGACGCTGGCATCGCCCCATTCGCCGAAGGCGGAATTCAACATGCGGATGATCTCGGACGACTCGTTGGAGACGATGGTCTCGTCCTTCTTGTCCCACAGCACCGGCACCGTCACCCTACCCGAATAGGCCGGATCGGCCTTGGTGTAGATCTGGTGGAGGAAGTCGAGCCCGTAAACCGTGTCGCCGGTTGCGCCGTCTTCGGCGCGGAACGTCCAGCCGTCCGGGCCCATGTAGGGATGCACGACGGAAACCGAAATGATGCCTTCCAGCTTCTTCAGCGCCCGGAAGATCAGCGTACGGTGCGCCCACGGACAGGCGAGAGATACATAAAGATGATAGCGCCCCGGCTCGGCCTTGAAGCCGCGCTTGCGCCCCTGCCCCGGTGTCCCGTCTGCGGTGACCCAGTCGCGCCACTGCGCCTGCGAACGTTCGAACCTGCCGCCGCTTGCCTTGGTGTCATACCAACGGTCCTGCCACTTGCCGTCAACCAATAAACCCATGATGCGTCCTTTCCGTCTTTGTCTCCTATGTAGGGTGGAAAGTGCCGACCGTGGACCCGCTGAAGCTGAACAGTCCGTCAAACGGACATGCAAGGCGCCAAAAGGCCGATTGCAGCGGTCTGAAATTGATGCTAGCGGGAATTCCGATGTTGGACTTCTTTGCAACCATCCGGTTTGACCGACGACGAAAGGACGCCCGCGCCTGAAGCGCTGACTGGCGACCGCTGCCCTATGCAGCACCCTTTCCTTGCACACCGGAATGCAAAGACCATGAGCCTTGCCGACGTCACTTACCTGCCGGAGACCCCGGCGCACGACCCTGAAATCGACGTGATCAACGAAGAAGCCTTCGGGCCGGGGCGTTTCGCGCGCGCCGCCTACAAGATCCGCGAAGGCGGCCCGCACGAGCGCGCCCTTTCCTTCGTCGCCATGGACGGCGGCAAGGTCATCGCATCGGTGCGCATGACGCGCATTGCCGCCGGCAAGGGCCGCGCCCTGATGCTCGGACCTCTGGCGGTGCGGCCTGCCTACAAGAACCTCGGCATCGGCCGCAAGCTGGTGGCGATGGCGTTGGAGGCTGCGACCAAGGCCGCGTCGCCTGCGGTGTTGCTGGTCGGCGACGAGCCTTACTATGGCCCGCTCGGCTTCAAGAAGATCCCGCGTGGACAGATCTCGATGCCGCGGCCCGTCGATCTCGAGCGGCTGCTTGCGCATGAAATCGCCGCCGGGTCCGTGGCAAAACTCGCCGGTGAGGTCTGCCACGCCGACCAGTTCGCCGTTCCTGCCTGACAAGTGACGACTTTCGGCGCGGTTGCGCAGCTTGGCGGGGCTTCGTATAGCTTGAAGTAATTCCAGCAAGGCGGAGACTGCCATGAACCCGAACGGCCAGATTGCAATCGTGACGGGGGGCGGATCGGGGCTTGGCGAAGCGACGGCGAGAGCCCTCGCCGCCAAGGGCGCGCGCGTGGCGATTTTCGACGTCGGCATCGACCGCGCCGAAAAGGTTGCAGCCGACATCGGCGGCGTCGCCGTCAAGTGCGATGTCAGCAGCGCCGAGGCCGGCGTGGCGGCGATTGCCGAAGCCACTGCAAAGCTTGGCCCGGCCCGCATCCTCGTCAACTGCGCAGGCATCGCCATCGGCGTGAAGACCGTCGGCAAGGACGGCCCGCACCCGCTTGACCAGTACCGCCGGGTGATCGAGATCAACCTGATCGGCACCTTCAACATGATCCGCCTGTTCGCCGACCAGGCAGGCAAGCTCGAACCCCTCGAAGGCGGCGAGCGCGGCATCATCGTCAACACGGCGTCCGTCGCCGCTTATGACGGCCAGATCGGCCAGGTTGCCTACTCCTCGTCAAAGGGCGGCATCGTCGGCATGACGCTGCCGGTGGCACGCGACCTCGCCCGCTCCGGCATTCGGGTCTGCACCATCGCGCCCGGTATCTTCAAGACACCGATGATGGCCGGCATGCCGCAGGACGTGCAGGATTCGCTGGGTGCCGCGGTGCCCTTCCCGCCACGGCTCGGCGAGCCGTCGGAATATGCGGCACTTGCCCTGCACATTGTCGAAAACCAGATGCTGAACGGCGAGACCATCCGCCTCGACGGCGCCATCCGCATGGCGCCGAAATAAAGCATGTCTCCCGAAAGTGGAAACCGGTTTCGGGACCAGGACATGCGTGAAATGAACCCGGCGATGGACGCCGACGCCGCACCACTGTCGAAGGCCGGCCCTCTGGCCGGAATGACGGTGGTCGAGATGGCCGGCTTGGGGCCGGTGCCGCTGGCGGGCCTCATGCTCTCCGAAATGGGTGCCGATGTCGTACGCATCGAGCGCATCAACACGGATCGGGCCTTCCTGCAACTGCCCGACGACTTTAACCTCGATCGGCATGGCCGCTCGATCCTGAGGCTCGACCTCAAGCACCCTCATGGCACGGAGTTGGTGTTGCGCCTCGTCGAGAAGGCGGATGTGCTGGTCGAAGGCTTCCGGCCCGGCGTCATGGAGCGGTTGGGGCTCGGTCCCGACAATGCGCTGGCCCGCAATCCGGCCCTCGTCTACGGCCGCATGACCGGCTTTGGCCAGGATGGGCCGCTTGCTGGCCGCGCCGGCCACGACATCACCTATCTAGCGCTGTCAGGCGTTCTTCACGCGATCGGCGCCAAGGGGCAAAAGCCGTTGCCGCCGCTCAATCTTGTCGCCGACTATGCCGGCGGAACCATGATGCTCGTCACCGGCGTGCTGGCGGCGCTTCTCCAGCGGGCGAAATCCGGGAAAGGCCAGGTGATCGACGCGGCGATGGTCGAGGGCGCTTCGATGCTCGCCGCCCCTATTCATGCCTTCATGGCGGCCGGCTTGTGGAACGAGACACGCGGCGACAATTTGCTCGATTCCGGTGCCCCGTTCTACGACACTTACGAAACCGGCGATGCCCGCCATATTGCCGTGGGCTGCCTCGAACCTCATTTCTTCGCAGAGTTCGCAAGGCTGCTCCCGCTCGACGCGCGTTTCGTCGGCGGTCAGTACGACAAGGAGTTGTGGCCGCAGATGCGCGCAGAGATTGCCGCGAAAGTCCGGCAAAAGACGCGTGATCAGTGGGCGGAGATTTTCGATGCCACCGACGCCTGCGTGGCCCCGGTGCTTTCGCTGGCGGAAGCAAGGCGGCATCCGCACAACGTCGCGCGCCAGGCCTTCGTCAAGGCAGGCCGGCTCGACCGCCCCGCCCCGTCGCCGCGCTTTTCCCGGTCGCCGACTTTCGCTGCCGCACCGCCGGATGAGCGCGCACCCGCTCCATCTGTCATACTCGCCCGCTTAGGCATTGCCGAAAGCGAAGCCGAGGCTCTTGTCAAATCCGGTATTGTTGGCCAATAACTGGACAATAATTATCATCTTATAGGAGTTGGTATTTTGGAAGAGCGGAAGATGGAGGTCATCCGGCCGACGGATGCCGAGGCGATCCGCCTGGCCAAGACGTTGCTGAGAGGCGCCCGCTTCGGCGCCGTGGCCGTGCTCGAGCCGCAAACCGGTGTTCCGCTCGCCAGCCGGGTCGGCGTCGCGACCGACATCGACGGCACGCCGCTGATCCTGATCTCCGGCCTGTCGGCGCATACGCAGGCGATCGCTGCCGATCCGCGCTGTTCGCTGCTGGTCGGCGAGCCTGGCAAGGGCGACGCACTGGCCTACCCGCGCTTGACGCTGGTATGCCGGGCAAAGCGACTGGAGCGTGGCACGACTGACAGTGACCGCGCCAAACGCCGCTACCTGAACCGCAATCCGAAAGCAAAACTCTACGCCGATCTCGGAGATTTCGCCTTCTTCCGCCTTGAAATCGAGCGCGCCAGCCTGAACGGCGGCTTCGGCAAGGCATTTCTGCTCACCCGCAGCGACTTGATCGTCGACGCCGCGATCAACGACGAACTGGCGGCGAGCGAACAATCAGCGCTCGACCACATGAACGAAGAGCATCTCGATGCGATTTCGGTCTACGCCAGCCATTTCGCCAAGGCTTCGGGCGGCAACTGGACCCTGTCGGGCTTCGATGCCGACGGCATGGACCTGGTGGCGGGCGACGAGACGCGGCGCGTATTTTTCCCAAACCCGTTGAAGTCTGCGCAGGACCTGCGGCCAATCCTGGTTGAAATGGCCAAGGCAGGGCGCGTATCGCAGGACCGGATCGGCAAATCCTGACCAGCACCAGCGGCTTTTTTGCGCAACTGTAGATATGCCTTGAGATTTACCCGGAATGCCTTAGTTTCCAAGGACTGCAAAAGCGCTGCGCAAGCAGCGCCCGGATTTGAATGCCACTACCCCCGCGCCATCTGCCCCCGTGGCGTTGTGGGTTTTTGTAGCGGAACGGGGGCCTATGGACACGACAAACTCATTCGCGAGTGCTGATGCTGCCGCTTTCCTCACTTTGATGGGGAATGAAAAGCGCTTGGCCATTATGAACAACCTGATCGACGCGGAACTGTCGGTCGGCTCCATCGCCGACAAGGTCGAGTTGAGCCAGTCCGCGCTTTCCCAGCATCTCGCCAAGCTGCGCGCATTCGATCTCGTCCAGACCAGGCGCGACCGTCAGACGATCTACTATTCGTGCCGATCTGACGCCGTCCGCAGGCTGCTATCTTTGATCGGACAGCTTTTCGGCGAGGAGGAAAAAGAAATGCCTCCAGCCCGCTTGCGCAGCACGGGCACTTGACCGCGGGCCCGGTCGCGCCTTTATCCCACGGGGATTGGAATGTACGTCCGAAGGGCGCACTTGTTTGAGCAGCGGATCTGAAAACCGGTTATCGCCGTTCGATCCGATGCCCTGATCCGGGGAGAAAATGGAGCTTGTCCGCATCGATGACCCGCTGGATCCGCGGGTCGCAGCCTATCTCGACATCCGCGAGCGCGACCTTGTCGGAAGGCAGGGCCGCTTCGTTGCGGAAGGCAAGGTCGTGCTGGATGTGCTTTTGACCGCGCGGCGGTTTGAAACCGAATCCATACTGGTTCTGGAAAACCGCCTTGCCGGCCTTGAGCATATCCTCGCAAAAGCCCCCGCCGGCGTTCCGGTCTACGTGGCGTCCGGCGAGACGATGGACCGCATCGCCGGTTTCCACATGCACCGGGGCATTCTGGCCATCGGCCGCAAGGGCACGCCGGAAAACGCCGGCGCACTGGTCAAGACGCTGGACGCCGAAGCGCTCGTCGTCGTGCTCGTCGGCATCGCCAACCACGACAATGTCGGCTCGATCTTCCGCAATGCGGCCGCTTTCGGCGCGGCGGCAATCCTGCTCGACACGACCAGTTGCGACCCGCTCTACCGCAAGGCCATCCGCGTCTCGGTGGGGGCGGCGCTCAAGGTGCCGTTCGCAGCCTTCGGCGATACGGCCGAGTTGGCCGGAATGCTCGACCGCGATGGCTTTGCGCAGCTTGCCCTGTCGCCGGCCGGCCGGACGGATATCCGCGATGTCGAACGAAACGGGCGCCTGGCCTTGTATCTCGGCAGCGAAGGCGAAGGATTGCCGCAGACGCTGCTTTCGCGCCTGACCACGGCCCGCATCGCCATGGCGCGGGATTTCGATTCCTTGAATGTCGCTGCCGCCTCGGCCATTGCGTTGCACCACTTTTCAGCCGGCAGATTCTAGAGAACCGGACTGAAAAGTGGAACCCGGCTTTCTGAAAATCAAAAGCTAAAACAAATAGATAGGTCGCCACTACGCATCCGTCAGGATGCACGGCGTCAGCCGGTAGGGATTGCCTTCTGCAATGCCCGCACACGATCCGCCAGGCTCGAAATATGGCCCCTGCCGCCGCTCGCCGCCTGCCGGTTCTCATCCATGGCCAACGCCGTGGCGATCGGTGAGGCCGGTCCGTCGAGCAGCGCGGTCAGATACACCACCTCGGCTGCCAGGTCGGTCATCTGCTCGCGTAGATCAACGCTTTCTTGGCCATTGTCGTTGCTGCCGCCGTTGAGCGATGCTCCTCCAGCAGGATCGCCCTTCGCGTTGCAGGTTTCGCTGGCCAGCCTCACCAGGCGCTCTTCCAGCCGCTCGCGATGGGCATTGACCTTTGCTGCGATCTTGTCGATCTCGCCTTCCAGCTGCGGCAGAACACCGTTGCGGGGCGCGCCGATATCCACCTGAAGCGCCGGCAAAGAACTCTTTGCCGCCTCCAGACCGCGACTTGCGGTGGAATTGCCGCCCTTGAGCTTCTCCCGCAGCGTGGCGAGTTCCTTTTCCCGGCGCTCCAGCTTTTCCTCGCGGTCGGCAACGACACCGAGAAGCCGCTCGATCCTCTTGTCCAGGTCGGCAACCCGTTTCTGCTCGCCCTTCAACGCCTCACGCGCAGTCCCGCTTTCGGCAATAATCTCCCGATTGCGAGCGTCCATCTCCTTGCGCTGATTGCGCAGGTTCAGCATATCGCCCGCAAGCGTCTCCAGTTCGGATTCGCGCGCCACCAGTTCGATCTGGCGGTTGCTGGAAAGGAAGCTGGCCTCGTCATACATCTGGCCGAGCTTTTCCAACTCGCCCGCACGCTGCTCGACCAGTTTCTCGGCCTCTGCCAGATTTGCCACCAGTTGCCCGATTTTCTGATCGCGCTGGCCAATCTCGGCATCAAGGGCGGCAATCCTGCCTTCCAATGCGGCGGCCACCTCGTTCTGGCGGCTGCCGTCGGACTGGGCGGCCTTCAGTTTCTCGCCGAGACGGCCCATCTCCACGGCCTGCCCGGCCGTCTTGTCCTGTAACGCCGCGACGGTCATTTCCAGTCGCCGCGCCGCCATGGCGAATTCGGCCCGCAACTGGTCCTTGTCGGCCCGGATCTCGGACTGGGTGAGCGGCATCGAGCCTTCGATGCGCCGCCGCGTCAGCGTCACCGCCCGGCGCCAGATGGCCGGCGCGACCAGCAGCGCCAGGAATGCGGCGCACAGGAAACCGAGCACGAAAAACAGGATCGACTGGACCACGACCATTTACCCGTTGCGGTTGAGCCATCTGCGGCGGCAGTCACCATCGCATGACGCAAATCCGGAGCGACGGCAAGAGCCGATCGCTCCGGTCAAGGCGTTTTTGAAGCGGGCGGCTGACTAAAACGCGCCACTTTCAAACGAATTCAGGCAACGCGCTTTTTTCCCATTTTCGGGCGACCCGCCCTAAAACGGGTTCCAGGTCGCCTGGTTGGTCAGCTTCAGATAGCCCATATTGATGCCGAGCCTGGCACCGACGCCGGTGCGGATCGGCACAAGCAGCATCTGGTTGCTCTTGAGCACGTTGAAGCCGACGCCGGCGACAATATAGGCCGAGCCGGCAACACCGCCAAAGCGGGTGTAAAGGTTGTTAACGTCATCAAGGTTGTAGACCAGCACCATGACCCGCGAGCCAACGCCGCCAAAATCCCAGCCAAGCGACGGCCCCTGCCAGAACACCTTATGGTCGCCGGCATTCTTGGTGTAGAGCGTGCCTTCGCCATAGGTCAGGCCGCCGATGAAGGCGCCGGACCCTTCCTCGCCCAACACGTAGCCGTTCGGCAGGCCGTATGAGGAGAAAACCTTCTCGACGACGCTGGCCAGACCGCCGGAAGTCGCGCCGAAGAATTTGTGGCCCGAATCGACGATTTCCTGGGCGGTGTACTCCTGGGCTCGGGAAGCCGAAATCGAAAGGGCGAATGCACTCGCAAAGACGATCGTCAGTGCGATGACCCGGAATAGACCCCGGTCGCAGAATCGGGAAAACATGCAGTCAATCTCCGTAACGGAGCACTGTGCCTGCGCCTCGAACCCCGCAGCTCTTGAGCGGCTGCTTTCGGTCATCACGGCAAACTATGCCGTAATCCTTTTTCAACCATTAAGCTTTCACATGAAGATGATGGCCTTTCGAGGGCCGGCGCCGTTTTGGGGACATTTTATCGGCGTTCTGCACCAGTGTACCGAAGACAAAGTACGGTTTTGAATTGGCGCGCGACGATGCGCACGATATTCATGGCCGGGGAGGACAACGTGATTCGGTGTGCGTGGCGCGTGGACGATATCCATTTTGACAGCTTCCGATTTTCCAGGGACCACCGTTCATGACTGACTTGTTTACCCTTTCCGCCCCCGACCTCGCGGCCCTCCTGTGCAGCCGCGTCTGCCACGACATCATTTCCCCGGTCGGCGCCATCAACAACGGCCTCGAACTGCTGGACGAGGGCGGCGCCGATGAAGACGCCATGAACCTGATCCGGCAGAGCGCCCGCAATGCCTCCGCCCGCCTCCAGTTCGCGCGCATCGCCTTCGGTGCGGCCGGTTCCGCCGGCATGCAGATCGATACCGGCGATGCGGAAGCCGTCGCCACGGCGTTCCTGAAGAACGAAAAGCCGGAACTGGTATGGACCGGCCCGCGCGCGCTGCTGCCGAAGAACAAGGTGAAGCTGTTGCTCAACCTGGTTCTCGTCGCCAACGCCGCCATTCCGCGCGGCGGCCGCATCGTGGTGACGCTCGAGAACCTCGAGACCGAGCCGCGCTTCACGCTGGCCTCCAGTGGCACGATGCTGCGCGTGCCGCCCAAATTCCTCGAACTGCACTCTGGCCATAAGCCCGAGGAAGCGATCGATGCCCATGCCGTGCAGCCTTACTACACGCTGCTTCTAGCGCGCGAGGCCGGCATGACGATCTCCATCCACGCCACCTCCGAAGAAATCACCCTGACTGCGGCCTGACAAAGGCGCTGGCTGACAAGACCCCGCTTGACTGGGCGCTTGCCGCGCCCGGTCAGTGTGCGGTGGCGAGCCCGCAGGGGACCTGACAAACAGCTGCGCCCGCGCCCTTCGCCTGTTTTTGACGCCCGATCTTTGGGAATATTTTACCTAACGCATTTCCCGCTTTTTTACCGGCTCGACCTACAATGGTTTCGATTGTCCCGTGGCTCGTAGCCGGGCAACGGGCCGAAAGGGACGTGAAAATGAAGCGCTGCATGTTCGTCGACGGATCAAGCGTCATCCGCAAGGTTGCCAGGCGTATCTTGAGCAGCGCCGACATGATCGTGGTCGAAAGCGGTACTGGGGGCGGTGCGCTCGAAATCTGCGCGACCGAGATGCCAGATATCATCGTCATCGACGGAACCCTGCCCGACATGCAGGCGCCCGACCTCATCCGCCAGATCCGCGCTATTGCCGCCCCGGTCGTTCCGCAAATACTGATATCCCTCGTGGAGGTCGATATCGGCGCCATCATGCGCGCCAAGCGGGCGGGCGCCCAGGGCTATCTATTGAAGCCGTTCAATCGCTCCCAACTGATCGAGCGGTTCCGCACCTTGCAGATTGCCGCCTGATCCGTAACGGCTTGACAGCAATAACGAAAAAGCCCGGCTTGAGCCGGGCTTTTTCGTTGAACGACACCTGATCAGGCGCTTTCGCGGATATCTTCCGGCTCGCGCAGCACATAGCCGCGACCCCAGACGGTCTCGATATAATTCTGGCCGCCCGACGAAGCATCGAGCTTCTTCCTGAGCTTGCAGATGAACACGTCGATGATCTTCAGTTCCGGCTCGTCCATGCCGCCATAAAGGTGGTTGAGGAACATTTCCTTGGTGAGCGTCGTGCCCTTGCGCAGCGAGAGCAGCTCCAGCATCTGGTATTCCTTGCCGGTGAGGTGAACGCGCTGGCCGGCGACCTCCACCGTCTTGGCATCCAGATTGACCACCAGGTCGCCCGTGGTGATCACCGATTGGGCATGTCCCTTCGAACGGCGCACGATGGCGTGGATGCGGGCGACCAGTTCGTCCTTGTGGAACGGCTTGGTCATATAATCGTCGGCGCCGAAGCCGAGGCCGCGCACCTTGTCTTCAATACCGGCCATCCCGGAGAGAATGAGAATTGGGGTCTTCACCTTCGAGAGGCGAAGCGTTCTCAAGACCTCATAACCCGACATATCGGGCAGGTTAAGATCGAGAAGAATAATATCGTAGTCGTAAAGCTTGCCGAGATCGACGCCTTCCTCACCCAGATCGGTGGTGTAGACATTGAAGCTTTCAGACTTCAGCATGAGTTCGATGCTCTGTGCTGTTGCACTGTCATCTTCTATCAGCAGAACGCGCATCTCATTCCCCTTTTCTGCCGCCGAACCCGCTTTGCGACCCGTCCTGGCCCGGAGCAGCGATTGCCTGAACCGAAAACTGCCATCGAATGGTTAACAAATCCTAATTTTCTATCGAAACCGATATCAGATTTTTTAACCTATTTCCACACTCTATTGAATCCAAAGGTGAATCATGAAGTGAAGCTCTTCACCCGGCACATCAGGAAACTGACGTAACCGACTCAATCGACTCATTCTCCGGGGACGGTTTCACCGCTGGAATTTTTACCCGGCCTTAAGTCCTGAGCCGTATGATTAACAATGCCCGTAAACGAATGGTTACCGGGCGAAAAAAACTTTAGGACTTTGTTTCCCATAGGTTCGGGAAATCCGGGGGATACGGGTGCGGTTGAGCCTCGCAAGGTCGACGGGTCTGTATGTGCGTATGAGTGATTGCGGGAGTATCGAGTCATGAAGTCACGTGAGAACCTCGTTCGTCTGAAGCAGTTTCAGGTGAACGAAAAGCGGCGGCAGCTGATGCAACTCGACATGATGATCGCGGAATTCGAGCGCATGGCCGGTGAACTGGAGTTGCAGATCACCGCCGAGGAAAAGAAGGCCGGGATCACCGATATCAATCATTTCGCCTATCCGACATTCGCCAAGGCGGCTCGTCTGCGCCGCGACAATCTCCGGGATTCCCAGTCTGACCTCGCTCAACAGCGAAGCGCTGCCGAATCATTACTCAGCGAAGCTGAAGCGGAGCTTTCCAAGGCGGAAATGCTGGAAATGCGCGACACCAAGACCAGGGACACCGAGGTCGGTATCCGCAATGTCATGATTGGCTAATGCATGTCGCCCGAAAAGGAGAACCGGTTTCGGGATAACGAAGCGCGCCAGCGACTCTGAAAGATCGCGACGTCCTTGGCCGCCATCTTCGTAGGCGGGCTACATTGGTCAGGTCGTCGGGCTCCGCACCAAAGCCCAAAAATTGTCGTTGATCTGGCGTGCCGCGCTTTTGAGAGCGCCTAGGCGCGGCGCGACTTCCGCAGCCAAACCTTCCGCCCGCTCAATCCCCAGGGCCTTTTCGAGACTGGCGCGGTATTCGGGAATAAGCTTCCAGTCGCCCACGGTACGGTCCGTGATTTCCATATGATATTGAAATCCATAGGCGTGGCGGCCCCATTTCATGGCCTGTACCGGGCAGGCAGCATTGGCGGCAAGGATTTCGCCATGCTCCGGCAACTCGGAAACCTCAGCGCCATGCCACTGCAGGGTCTCGACGACATTGTTCACGCCAAGGAAAAGCCTGTCGTCCCGACCGGATCTTGTAAGTTTCACCCTGGCCAAGCCAACTTCCGGCCGCGCCATCAATGAGACCTTGCCGCCGAGCGCGTCGGCAAGAAGCTGATGTCCAAGGCAAATGCCGAGATATGGCCGTCCCATATCCTTGACCCAGCGCCGGATCGCGGCTTTTTCGGCAACCAGCCAGGGATGGACATCCTCTTGCCAGGTGTCCATCGGGCCACCCATGACGGCAAGCAGGTCGAAATCATCGAGATTCGGGATGGATTCGCCTTCGTCGAGTTCAACGACCTTCATTTCATGACCGTCCTGGCGCCAGAAATCACCAAAGCAACCGGCATGCTCGACGGCAAGATGCTGAAAAATCAGAATACGCACGAAGCTCTCCTCGATGGCGTCGGGTCGAACGGCAGGCATCGAACAACAGCAGGAACTGTCGACATTGAGTTCCGCCACTCTCCTCTTATCGACTGGACCAAGGAAACCTGGGGCGAGCCAACCAGCACAACGTCGACAGGCGGCGTTGGAAGCAAAGCGTGGATCGATCCATCCGCCCGCCGCCCATCTCTCCCGTCAACCCGTTGATCCTGCTCATCTCTCGCAGAATCTCGCACAGCGCCTGTCCACACCCTGACCACCGCGCCGATAATCTGCCCATCGCTTCTGCGGGAAACTCGGTGCGCACCGGGTATCGAGGGGAAGCGTCGGTGCCGGGCTGGTCGCATGACGGTGTGCGACTGGGTGATGAGCCCCCAAGTTCGGCCCTCGAACCGGGCACCGTGTGCCGGTGGGCAACCGCATGGCCGGTGTGCCGGTTGAGGGAAGCCACCGGACGGGCGGCCGCGAGGTCGCACTACTTACTAAACGAGCGTCCGATCGGTCGCCCGTCTTCCCGACCTTTCGCGCTACAAGCAGAGGTCAGTTCTTTGACAATAGCCAGACGGCGAAGCCGGGCGTGGCGATGAATAGACATAACTTCGTCATCCTAGGGCGAAGCAGGCCGAAGGCCGTCGCGCAGACCCTGGGATCCATGCCGTGACGGAGCGGCAGCGTGGTACGGTGTAGAACATCCCTCGTTCTGTTCCGCAGTACAACTCCCGGCCATTACGGCATGGATCCTCGGGTCGCGCCTTTCGCTGCGCTCATGCTTGCCCGAGGATGACGAAAGGAAAACGCTATGTGTCCCTCATCGCTCCCCAAGCGGCACGAAGGGAACCGGCGGGGCAAAGACACCCAGACGACAACAGCCGGGCGTGGCGATGATGAAACGCGCACGCCACCGAGCGGGATGGACACTGCCGCAAGGCAGCGCCCCGCAGGACATCGGCCCTAGTGGCGGTATTGCTGGATGCGCGTGGTGCGCAGTCCGGCAAGCCCGTACTCATCGATCGAAGCTTGCCACGAAAGGAATTCCTCGGTGGTCAGCTTGTAACGCTGGCACGCCTCATCAAGGCTGAGAAGCCCGCCGCGAACGGCTGCAACCACTTCCGCCTTACGCCGGATAACCCAGCGACGCGTGTTCGTCGGCGGCAAATCGGCAATTGTAAGCGGGCTGCCGTCCGGCCCGATAACATACTTGACTCGCGGTCTTACTAGATCGGTCATCATACTCTCTACAAAAAACACAAAAGAACCAATCCCCGCCACACTACCGCCACAGCTTTAAAAATTGCCTAAGCGGTCCCTAATGGATAGGTAAGGTTCATGAACGTCGCGTTAGGCTTTGCGCCGGCATTTGTTTCAAATGCCGCAGAGCCGGTTTCCAGCCTCATTTGCATGCTGAAACCCAATCTGGCGCTGCTCGAAAGCTTGACCTATATTGTCAGCATTGGCCCGGCCCGGACATCGGGGGCGGGATGGATTTGGAATGAACGACATGAACAGCCTGGACCTCCCCGGACGCCCGCAGGATACGCGCGTCGTCGTCGCCATGTCGGGTGGCGTCGATTCCTCAGTCGTGGCCGGGCTGCTCAAACGGGAAGGCTATGACGTCGTCGGCGTGACCCTGCAGCTTTACGACCACGGTGCGGCCACCCATCGCGCCGGCTCCTGTTGCGCCGGCCAGGATATCGACGATGCCCGCCGCGTTTCCGAAACGCTGGGAATTCCCCATTACGTGCTCGACTACGAGGAGCGTTTCCGCAAGGCGGTGATCGATCCCTTTGCGGAAAGTTACGTTCACGGCGAGACCCCGATCCCTTGCGTGTCGTGCAATCAGACAGTGAAGTTCGCCGATCTGTTGGCGACGGCGCAGGAACTTGGCGCCGATGCGCTCGCCACCGGCCACTATATCCGCTCCCGCGCCAATGGTAACGGGCACCGGGCCCTCTACCGCCCGGTCGATGCGGACCGCGACCAGAGCTATTTCCTGTTCGCCACCACGCAGGCGCAGATCGACTACCTGCGCTTTCCGCTGGGCGGCCTGCCGAAACCGGCGGTGCGCGCGATCGCCGAGGAGATGGGCCTCACGGTGGCTGCCAAGCACGATAGCCAGGACATCTGCTTCGTGCCGCAGGGCAAGTATTCGGACATCATCGCCAAGCTGAAGCCGGCAGCGGCCAATCCCGGCGATATCGTCCATATCGACGGCCGCATTCTCGGCCGCCACGACGGCATATTGCGCTACACCATCGGCCAGCGCCGCGGCATCGGCATCGCCTCCGGCGAGCCGCTCTATGTCGTCTATCTCGATGCGGAGCGCGCGCGCGTCATCGTCGGGCCGCGCGAAGCGCTCGAAACGCACAAGATCTACCTTCGCAACATGAACTGGCTGGGCGACGGCAACCTCGCCGACATTCCGCCGGAAGGCCTGGAATTGTTTGCCAAGGTGCGCTCGACGCGCCCACCCCGCCCCGCTGTGCTCCACCACAAGGACGGCGCGACCTTCGTCGAACTGGTCGACGGCGAATCCGGCGTGGCGCCTGGCCAAGCCTGCGTGCTCTATTCCGACGAAGGCAACGAAGCGCGCGTGTTCGGCGGCGGCTTCATCGGCCGCTCGGAGCGCGGCGCCGAAGCCGAGGCCATGCTGTCGCGTCTCGGCGCACGCACCGCGCCGATCACCGCAGGTTAAACTACTTTTAGGCCATGTGTGACGGTGCCGGCGGTCAGGACGCGCAGCACCCTGATCGCCTCCTCGCCGTCCGTGCGCGGTTCGGCGCGCGTCTCGATGCACTGAATGAAATGCTCCAGTTCACGCGTCAGCGGCATGCCCTGCCCGACCGGCACATAGGACGGTTCGTCGGCAGTGAAAGCCCAGTGGCCGCTGTCTTGCCAAACCGCGTGGTGGTAAACGGCTAGCTTGCGTTCCCACGGCTCGACATCGTCGAACACCGCCATTGCCTTGGTTCCCACCACCGTCAGTCGCCGCTCCCGATAGGGATTGAGGCGCGAAGCGAACAGGTGGCCGCGCAGATTTCCCGGAAAGCGCATGTGCAGATGGGCAAAGTCGCTGAGGTGATCGAGCGTTGCAGCGCCTTCGCCGTGGACCTCCACCGGTTCAGCGCCGGTGATGGCCAGGATCATCGACAGGTCGTGCGGGGCCAGGTCCCAAAGCGCATCGTTCTCGGTATGGAACTTGCCGAGACCGAGACGATGAGAATGGATATAGCGCACCTCGCCCAGTTCGCCTTCGTCGACAAGCGTCTTCAGCTTTTCGAAGGCAGGGTGAAAACGCAGCACATGGCCGACCATGAAAATGCGTTTGTTGTCTTTTGCCGCTTGCACGGAACGCTCGGCATCGGCAACAGTCAGGGCTACCGGCTTCTCGACCAGAACGTCCTTGCCGGCCTGGACGGCGCGGATGGCCGTCTCGGCGTGAAACTGCGGCGGCAGCGCCATGACGATGGCATCGACATCGTCGCGCTTCAGCAGCGCCTCCGGTTCGATGGCCAGGCATTCCTGCTCGCTGGCAAAGCCTTCGGCGCGAGCGCCGTTGGCATCGGAGACTGCATGCAGCGCGCCAAGGGCCTTGAGGGTGCGGATATGGTTACTGCCCCAGTATCCGCATCCAAGGACGGCAATACGCGGTTTCATCAATTGTGGACTCAAGAATTTCGTGGCTGACACATAGCGGTGCGCCTTCACGAACTCAACCCCGACGAAGTGTTGCCCTGCGGACACGTTTCATCCAGTTGCCCACTTCTGCGAAACCCGGCGCTTGCGCGCTTGACACGGTCACCATGGCAACCTTATATCCGCGCGACCTCGGCGAAGGTTCGAAATCACGTGGCATTGCCGCAGATTTTGCACCTATGCATTGGGGCGGAGTAGCTCAGTTGGTTAGAGCACGGGAATCATAATCCTGGGGTCGGGGGTTCAAATCCCTCCTCCGCTACCACAATGATCGTACAATTTAAGTCGGTTATGTTTGGGAGCGTCGGGCAGTTGCCGCATTCTCGTGGTGCTGGGTGTTGTTTTTGGATTTATCCGCGGCCGCTTTGTCTACTGCCAATGACCCAAAGGTGACGTCCACCCAGGTCACGCGGCTTCCTCAATGCGCACCATGTGGCCGGCTGCAATCTCTCGGTAGCGTCGCAAAGGCGGAACATAGCCGACCGGCCTGACGGGGCTCATAAGTTCATCCACGCCGAGGTTGCGCTTGATGCCGCGCCGCGACGGATCGGGAACGGGAACAGCGGCCATCAGCTTGCGGGTATAGGGATGCTGCGGGTTGCTGAAAACCAGCTCACGAGGGCCGATTTCGACGATCTCGCCAAGATACATGACCGCGACGCGATGACTGAC
The DNA here is from genome assembly GCF_001427385.1 of Mesorhizobium sp. Root157. Classification (GTDB taxonomy): domain Bacteria; phylum Pseudomonadota; class Alphaproteobacteria; order Rhizobiales; family Rhizobiaceae; genus Mesorhizobium. The sequence continues at coordinate 103,931 of NZ_LMGJ01000023.1, read as the reverse complement.
GCGCTCCACGACTGCCATGTCGTGCGAGATGAAAAGAAAGGCTAGGCGCAGGCTCTGCTGCAGGTCCATCAGCAGATTGCACACTTGAGCCTTGATCGAGACGTCGAGGGCCGACACGCTTTCGTCGGCGACGATGACTTTCGGGTCGAGCGTCAAGGCCCTGGCGATACAGATGCGCTGACGCTGGCCACCGGAAAATTCATGCGGATAGCGCGTCATCATATCCGCGCTCAAGCCGACGCGTTCGAGCAGGTCCGCCGCCTTTTCCCGCGCTTGTGCCGGCGTGCCAAGGCCATGCTCGATGATCGGCTCGGCAATCGTCCCGCCAATCGTCATGCGCGGGTTCAGGCTTGCGAAAGGATCCTGGAAAATCATCTGGATGCTGCGTCGCATCTCCCGAAGTTCCTCCGTTTCCAGGCGCAGGACGTCGCGGCCGTCGAGATTCACCTTACCGGCATTCGGCTGGACAAGACGTGTGACGGAACGGCCGGTGGTCGACTTGCCGCAACCGGATTCTCCGACCAGGGCAAGCGTCTCACCCTGGAAGAGATCGAAGGAGATGTTCTCGACCGCGTGAACCGCGCCGACCTTGCGACCGAACAGCCCGCCACGGATGTCGAAGCGCGTGGTGAGGTTTTCCACCTTGAGGATCGGCGCCGCTTTTCGATCGACTGTGTCGGCGACCTCCATGGGTTCGCTGCGCTCTCCGGTCACGACATCGACCACGGGAAATCTCAGCGGCCATTTATGTTCGGTCATCGACCCAAGGCGAGGTACGGCAGAAAGCAGCGCACGGGTATAAGGATGCTGCCCGTTGTGGAAAATGTCGGCTGTGGAGCCGGTTTCGATCGCCCTGCCCTGATACATGACGATCGTCCGGTCGGCGATTTCAGCGACGACACCCATGTCATGGGTGATGAAGAGGACGGACATGCCCTCCTCTTCCTGCAGCAGTTTGATCAAGTCGAGGATCTGCCCCTGGATGGTCACGTCCAGCGCAGTCGTCGGCTCGTCGGCGATGAGAAGCTTGGGGCGGCTCGCCAAGGCCATCGCGATCATCACGCGCTGACGCATGCCGCCCGAAAACTGGTGCGGATAATCTTCGAAACGGGACGCGGCGTTCGGGATGCGGACCTTTTCAAGCAACCGGATGGTTTGCGCCCGCGCGTCGGCCTTGCTGATGTCGCCGTGGCAGGTCAGTGCTTCGGAAATCTGCCGCCCTATGGTGAAGATCGGGTTCAGGCTGGTCATCGGTTCCTGAAAGATCATGGCGGCATCGTTGCCGCGCACCTGGCGCATCTCCTTTTCCGGCAACGAAAGCACGTCCTTGCCGTTGAGAATGATCCGGCCATCGATGCGGCTCGAACCCTTGGCAAGCAGGCGCATGATCGACAGCGAGGTGACGCTCTTGCCGGAACCGCTCTCACCGACAATGGCAACAGTCTCGCCGGGCGCAACGTGGAAGGAAACGTCCTGCACAACCGACTTCCAGACGCCATCGGTGAGAAAGGACGTGGTCAGGCCGGAAACCGAAAGCACTGGCGGGTTGCCGGCCGCAGCCGCGCCCGAAGGCGCTGCGCCCGCTGGGTTCCCGCTTGCCGCAGCGCCCGATTTTGGCTCCTGTGCCATGCTATCCGCCCCGCTCACGTTTTCATTGGGGTGGCGAGGGAGGCCGACTTGCGTCCGGCTGCAATGCGTTGCGCCTCCAGCGCGGCGATCTTCTCGTCGATCTCGCGCCGGTCGATCATGCCGCTCGGATTTTGCCGGGTGGCCATGGTCTCGGCCACAGGCAGGTAGCGTTCCTGCGCGACAGCGTAGAGACGGCGCAATTCGGCCAGCGGGTCACCGTGATCGTCCGCGCGCAGGCTGAGCCATGGGTAGTCCTGGTCGCGATAGATGACGAGGGCGGCGGACTGTTTGCCGCGTTTGTCGCCGCCGGCATCTTCACCCGCCTGCATGGCTTCAAGCAGGCGTTCGGCAAACGGCTTCGCTGCAGCCTTGCGGTAGGTTTCGAGGGTTTTCTTGAGAACCTGCGGTCCGGCCAGCATGTTGCCGGCGACTGAAACGTTGTCGTCAACGAGATGCCCGGCCCAGTCGATGCATTTGGCGCCGGTGTATGCCGCGTTGCGGCCGCGCGCGTCAATAAGATGGAACTGCCGCTGGTCGCGCCCGGCATCACGACCGGCAAGTTCGGCGACGATATCCTGCGGAGCATTGCCCTCTCCAAGCAGCGCCAGCCCGTCGACACCGTTGAGAGGGTTGACGAAGGCCTGTGTCGCGACCGCTCCGATGTTACCGCGAATATGCGGAACCACGCCGCCGACAGCGAAGAACCGGCTGGCGACTGCAACTCCGAGATGGCCAGTCTCAGGATCTCTTGCGACGATGGACCAGGTCATGGCTATCTCCCTACTGCGTAGGCCTGCATCAGGCGCGGCGTCGCGGCTGCACGCAGCAACCCGTCAGCGTCGCGCTTCGCCGCGGTCAGGCGCCCGACCGTCCACTCGTCGGCGACGGTCAGCCGATGACCCCTGCCACGCAGAGCGTCGAGGACATCGGTGCCGAAACTCGCTTCAGCAATCAGGCTGCCGGGATCGCGCGTGCGCGGGTAGAAGGATGCAGGGAAATGGGCGGTATGGAATAGAGGCTGATCGATAGCAGCCTGCAGGTTCAGCCCATGGTGCACATGGCGCAGGAAGAACGAGAGTTGCCACTGCTCCTGCTGGTCGCCGCCCGGCGTGCCAAAGGCCAGCGTTGGGCGACCTTGATAAAGGGCGATGGACGGCGTGAGTGTGGTGCGCGGCCGCTTGCCAGGCACCAGCGAGGTGGGCAGGCCGGGCTTGAGCCAGAACATCTGGCCGCGCGTATTCAGGCAGAAGCCCAACCCCGGCACGGTCGGCGAAGATTGTAGCCAGCCGCCCGATGGCGTCACCGAGACCATGTTGCCTTCACGATCGATGACATCGATATGCACGGTGTCGCCGCGCTTTTCGGAAAGATGCGCCATGGTCGGCTCGTAGACCGCGCCCGTGCCCGAATCTTCGCCCAGCATGGCCATCGTCAGGTCGTGTTGACTCTCTAAACCCGGGACCACGCCCGGGCGAAGGTCGAACGAGGCTTGCGAGGAAATGAGTTTCCGGCGCCCGGCCGCATAGGTATCCGATAAAAGATGGGCCATCGGCACGTCTGAGAAGTTCGGATCACCGTAATAGACATCGCGGTCGGCGAAGGCGAGTTTCATCGCCTCAGTGACTATGTGGACGAAATCGGCGCCGACCGGGTCCAGTGAAGAGATGTCGAAGCCCTTGAGGATCGACAGCATTTGCAGCAACACCGGGCCTTGCCCCCAGGGTCCCGTCTTGGCAACGGTCCAGCCATGATAGTCATAGGTCAGCGGTTCTTCGACAGTGGCCGACCACCCCCCCATGTCGTCGGCGCTCAGCACCCCTTTGTGGCGGCTGCCGCTGGCGTCCATGACTTCAGCCGTCTCGAAATAGGCGCCGATGGCCTCGGCGACGAAGCCTCGATAGAAGGCGTCGCGGGCGGCGTCGACCTGCTCTTCGCGCCCTCTCTTTGCCTCTGCCTCGGCGATGATGCGCTTCCACGTCGCGGCAAGGTCCGGGTTCTTTACGTTCGAGTGCGGGCTTGGCGCCGCGCCGGCTGGCACCCACGTCCGGTAGGACGTCGGCCACTCCTTTTGAAAGAAATCGACCATCCCTTCAATGGTCGCCGCCACGCGCGGCAGCACCGGGTGCCCATGCTCGGCGTAGTAGATCGCCGGCTCCAGTACATCACGCACGCTCATGCTGCCATAGTCGCGCAGCATCAGCATCCAGCCGTCAAAGGATCCAGGGATGACGGTAGCGAGCAGGCCGTCGCCAGGGATCATCTTCAATCCCTCCGACGTGTAATGCCCGATGGTGGCTCCGGCAGGTGCCGGCCCCTGCGCGCAGATGACTTCCACCTTGCCTTTCTTTTTCGAATAGACCAGCGCCGGCATATCACCGCCCGGGCCGACGAGGTGTGGCTCTACGATCTGCAACATGAAGCCAGTCGCGACGGCGGCGTCGAAGGCATTGCCGCCCTTTTCGAGGATGCTCATGCCGACCGCCGAGGCGATCCAGTGCGTGGAGGTGACGACGCCGAACGTTCCCAGAATTTCGGGGCGGGTCGTGAATGCGTTCATTTTGAAATGTCCTTTCAGAAAATCATGCTTCGCGCGGATCGAGCGCATCGCGCAGGCCATCGCCCAGAAGATTGAAACCGATAACCACGAGGAAGATTGCGGCGCCCGGCCACATCGCCATCCAGGGCGCTTGCGAGAGATAATTCTTGGCGACGTTCAGCATCGACCCCCAGCTTGGGGCCGGCGGCTGCTGGCCGAGCCCGAGAAAGGAGAGGCTGGCTTCGGCAATGATCGCCGTAGCGATCGTCAGCGTTGCCTGCACGAGGATCGGTGCAAAAACGTTCGGCAATATGTAGCGCTTGATGATGCTGTAGTGCCTGAGGCCGATCGAGCGCGCGCCTTCGACATAGTCTTCCGTCTTGACCGCGAGTACTTGGCCACGGGTCAACCGGATGAAAACGGGCATTGCCGACAGGCCGATCGCGATCATCGCATTCATCAAACTCGGGCCAAGAAAGGCGGCGAGCGCAATAGCGGTGATGAGAAACGGCATCGCGAGGAATGCTTCGGTGATGCGCGATATGACCTGGTCGATCCAGCCGCCGAAATACCCGGAGATCAGCCCGAACGGCACACCGATGACGACGGCGATGGCGACCGAAATCACGCCAGCCAGCAGCGAGGCCTGCGCGCCCCAGATCATGCGCGCCAGGATATCGCGGCCGATATCGTCGGTACCCAGCCAATAGGCCGCCGATGGCGCCTTGCGGATCGCCGACCAGTTTGTCCCGTTCGGATCGGCGATGGGAAGCAGCGGCGCGGTGACCGCAAGGACAGTGAAAAAGACGATGATCACAAGTCCGACCAACGCACCCTTGTTGGCCTTGAGCTTGCGCCAGGCACGGCTTTGCGAGCGTTGCGCAGAGGGTGCCGAAACCTCGACCTGTTCGAGGGCGCTCATAGGCTGGCCCTCATGCGCGGGTTGAGGACGACATAGAGGATATCCGCAAGAAGGTTCATCAGGATGAAGCCGAACGCCGTGCACAGAACCACCCCCTGCACGACGGCATAGTCGCGGGTGAAGACGGCATCGACGATCAGCTTGCCAAAACCGGGAATGGTGAAGATCTGCTCGGTAAGCACCGCCCCGGCGAGAAGTTCGCCGAACAGCAGCGCACTGAGCGTCACGATCGGCAGCACGGCGTTGCGGAAGCTGTGCTCGAGCACGACGGATCGCTCCGAAAGACCCTTGGCGCGGGCGGTACGGATATAGTCGGCGCTGAGCACACTCAACATCGCCGAGCGCGTGTGGCGCATCAGCGTGGCCGCAAGCGCATTGCCAAGAACAAAGGCTGGCATCAGCATGGTCTTGATGGAATTGAGCGGATCCTCGAAGAAGGGCCTGTAACCGGAGGCCGGCAGCCAGCCGAGATTCACCGAGATCAGCAGGATCAGCATGATACCGAGCCAGAAGTTCGGGATCGACAGCCCGGACAGCGCAACCACGTTGGCGATGTAGTCGAGAGCAGTGTTCTTCTTGACGGCAGCCAGTATGCCCATCGGGATGCCGATGGCGAAGGCGAAGATCATCGACATGATGGCAAGCTGGATGGTGACGGGCAGTTTTTGCCCCACAAGCGTCAGCACCGGCAGATTGGTGCGCAGCGATATGCCGAGATCCCCTTGAACAGCATTCCCCAGCCAGTGGACGTATTGAAGCGGCACCGGATCGTTAAGACGGTATTTCTCGCGCAGATACTCGATCACCTCGGGATCGCGCTCCTCGCCCGCCATGGCCAGCACCGGATCGCCCGGCAGAAGCTTCTGCAGCGAGAAGACGAAGATCGAAATGATCAGCAGCGTCGGAATGGCGACCAGGAGCCGCTTTGCTATGTAGGTATACATGGGCGCTTCCTGCGTCTGCGATGTGCAAAAGAAGTGCCGGACAGGGCAAGCCCTGCCCGGCCTCTACACATGCTCAGTCGGCCTTCTTGACGCCGACAAGGCGGATCATGCCGTCAGGATAAGCAGCGAAACCCGTCACCTTCTTGTTCAGTGCCCAGATCCACGACTGATGGCCGATATAGGTCATCGGCAGGTCGTCCTGCAGGATTGCCGCCGCGGCATCGTATTTTTGCTTGCGGACGGCATTGTCGGGCGCCTGGCGCGCTTCGTTGAGAAGCTTGTCGACTTCCGGGTTGCAGTACTTCGACTGGTTGAGTGCTGCCTTGCAGGTCAGGAACTGATGGATATTGCCGTCCGGGTCGGCGCGGCCCGACCAGTCGGAGCGGCCGACCTGATAGTTGCCCGCCTCCATTTCGTCGAGCAGCGTGGTGAACTCGGTGGCCTTCAGCGAAACGTCGAAACCGGCGTCCGCCACCATCGACTGGACGACCTGCATCATCTGCATCGAGACGGGATTGTTGGTGACGATCAACTCGACGGGCACGCGGTCGAAGCCGGCTTCCTTGACGAGCGCCTTGGCCTTTTCGATATCGCGGGCCGGAACGGGAATATCTTTGTCGTACCACGGGTTTTGCGGACTGAACGGCTGGTTTCCGGCCACCGATGTGCCCTCGTAGACGATCTGGTTAGCGGCCTCACGGTCAATCGCCAGCGAGAAGGCCTGGCGCAGGCGCTTGTCCTTGCCGATCGGGGTGGTGGCGTTGTCGCCGACATTGAAATAGATGGCTAGCCAGCCGAGGTTGACGACGCTCTGATAGGTAAGGTTGGGGTCGGCCTTCACCGCCGCCGCGTCGCTCGCCGCCAGTCGCTCGATCATGTCGAGATCGCCGGCGCGCAGGTTGGCGAGCCGCACCGTGGTATCGGGGATCGGCAGATAGGTGAGTTTGTCGATGAAGATGTTGTCCTTGTTCCAGTAGTCCTGGAACTTCTCCAGCACGATGCGGCTCTGCTGGACCCGCTCGACGAACTTGAAGGGTCCAGAGCAGACGGGCTTGTTGCCGAAGTCCACGCCGGCTTCCTTGGCTGCCGTCGGTGAAATCATCATGCCGGCACGGTCGGAGAGCGTCGCGAGAAGCGTCACGTCCGGGCTCTTCAAGATGAACTTGACCTCGTATTCTCCCGCCGCCTCGACCTTTTCGACGGATTTCAGCTCACTTTTCCGCTTTGATTCCGGCAAGGTCATCGAACGTGTGATGTCGTACACCACAGCATCGGCGTTGAAGGGCGTCCCATCATGGAACTTGACGCCCTCGCGCAGCTTCATCGTCAATTCCTTGCCGTCATCCGACCAGCTCCATTCCGTGGCAAGCTGCGGAACGATCTGCAGATCCGGCGAGAGATCGACGAGTTTGTCGCATAGCGCCGTGTAGACGATGCGGCCGACGAAAGTCTGGGATTGTGCCGGGTCGAGCATGTCCGCATCGTCCTGCAGACCGATTTTCAGTTCAACGGCGGAAGCAGGAAGCGCGTACAGCGCCCCTGCCACCAGCAATGGCAGAAATTTGGATATTTTCATTTCATTCTCCTCCCAATTTCACTCCGGCCCGTCAGACGTGTCGAAGTTCCTTACCTAGGTAAGCTCCCGTTCGGTCTCCGTTTCTTGGCGGTCGAGCGAAGTGATGCGAATAAGACTTTCCTGTAGCGTAAGCAGATGCTTGCGCATGGCTTCTCCGGCCTTTGCCGGATCGCGCGCGGCAATGGCATTGACAATCGCCATGTGCTGGCGATGGCTGAGCGGCTTGCTCCTTGTTGCATTGCGGGCACGTTCGCGGATCGTTTGCCACGCAGCGTCCTGACGAACCCGGTTGATCACGTCGAACAGTGCCAGGAAGAATGCATTGCCGGCGCATTGCGCAACCAGACGGTGCAGGGCTCCATCCCAAAGCTCATGACCATCGGCGTCAGTACTCTGATGCGTCTTTCCGACGAGATCGTACATGCGCTCGATGTCGGATGCCTTTGCCCGCAGCGCCGCCAGTTGTGCGAGCTGCGGTTCGATGCGCAGGCGAACCTCCATGATTTCCATGAAGTCCGTACCGGCCACGATCGAGCCGAGATGCTCGCTCCAGCCGTCAGGCCGCAGGCCCGCATAGGTGCCAGACCCCTGCCGCCGCCAGACACGGCCTTCGGCCTCCAGCACCTCCAATGCGCGCCGGATGGCGCGTCGACCGATGCCAAGCCGCTCCGACAGCATCCGCTCGGTCGGTAACTTGCCGTCCACGCCGACCTCGCCCGAGTGCAGAAGCTCCCGCAACTTCTCCAGGGCGTAGTTGGAATTCCCGCGCGATTCATCCATCGGCATGACGCTGGATCGCCTATAATGGTTCGAACCAATCAATGATTGGTTCAGTTCAAATTGAAATCAGGGTGCTGTCAAGTTCTTTTTGACCGCCGGGGGCCGAGGGCTTACCCATCGGCGTGCGAACTGACATCAGTTGACGCTGGTCCTCAAGGCGAAGGTGTTCTCATGCCGAATGCGCGGCACGCTCGGCAGGAGCCGTCGCGTGCACTGCAGCAAATCCGGGGAAGCCGACCTGGCTTCCTTCTAGTTGACTATCTCGAGGACCTTGTTGGTGCTGGTCACCAGAACCCACTTGCCGCTGCGCTGCTCGATCTTCGCAACGCGGCTGGAATCGGGCAGTTTCGATCCATTCTGGACAATCCAGAGGCCGGCGTCGTCCTCGATCATCGCCCTGCCATTGGCGATATGAACCAGCCTGAAGGCGACCGCATCGCCGGGGAAAGGCTGGACACCGAGGGCGTCGTTCTGTTTTTCATCCGCAACATTGCCAGTCGTGAAAAGGTCCAGGTTCCTGGACATCTCCTGAACCCCAAGCGGCGCTGCGTCGGTGCCGGGACGTGATTCCACCACGATGCGCCCGGCATTGTTGCCCTTGCCGCCAAATTTGATCGCCTGCACGCCGAACTGTTCCTGATTGAAGAAGATGTACCAGGGAAACAGCGCGCAGATGAGACTGAGCGTGATACCGAGAGCCGCCACGACAAAATCGCTACGCCGGTCCGCCTTTTCGATCTTCGGGAACGGCGCCTGCCGCGGCACAGGCCACTCTACACTGCCTGACGACGAGCGCTTGTCCTGCTTTGCCGGCGCTCTGCTGAACAGCCCCGACAGCAAAGAATTGCGTGTCGCTTCTGCTTCTTCCTCGGTGCGCGCCTTGGCCAGGAGGCCGTTCAGCATCGCCTCGGTTCGCTGCCGCTCAGTTGACTGGTTCTGCATTCTGGCTGGCCTTCAGGTGGCGGGCGAGATCGGCGAACGCATCGGCTGACGCGCGGTCTGCCGGCGATTGTGTCAACGCCTGATAGATGAGCGGCACCTGCCGCACGGCCATGTCGAGTTCGGCGTCGGCTCCGCCCTGGTAGGCACCCAGCAAGCGAATGTCGCGTGTGTCCTCGAAGCGCGAAATCATCGCTTTCAGTTGCGTCACCAACGCGCGCTGTTCTGAACTCCAGGCCTTGCCGGCAAGGCGTGAGATGGACGCAAGCGGATTGACGGGCGGATAACGCCCTTGCTCGGCAATGGTGCGGTCGAGCACGACATGGCCATCGAGGATACCGCGCACCGAATCCGCGACGGGATCGTTGTGGTCGTCTCCATCGACCAATACGGAAATGACGGCGGTGATCGATCCCGCGCCTTCCAGCCCCGGTCCGGCGCGCTCGAGAAGCTTCGGTAGGTCGGTGAACACCGAAGCCGGATAACCCCGCGCAACCGGCGGCTCGCCAGTTCCCGTCGCAACCTCGCGCAAGGCGTGGGCGAAACGGGTTATGGAATCGAGGATGAGCAGGACCCGGTCGCCCTGATCCCGGAAATGCTCGGCGACCCGCATGGCTGTATCGGGGGCTCGGCGGCGCATCATCGCGCTCTCGTCGCTGGTTGACACGACCGCAACCGTCTTGGCCATGCTCGCACCGATGGTGTCTTCGAGGAATTCGCGGACCTCACGGCCGCGCTCGCCGACAAGGGCAACCACGACGGTATCGAACGCGGCGGCACCGGCCAGCATGGCAAGCAGCGTCGACTTGCCGACGCCCGATCCGGCAAAGACGCCGAGGCGCTGGCCGAAGCAGAGCGGGGTGAAGATGTCGATGACCTTGACGCCGGTGGTAAAGCTGGTGCCCACACGCTGCCGGGCCATCGCGCCCGGCGTCTTGTCCTGCCGCGCAGCATCGTCGCTGCCGCGCGGGAGAAAAGGTCCTCCGTCGATCGGCCGCGCCAGCGCATCGATTGCCCTGCCCCGCCAGGATGGATGCGGAACGACCGTCAGCGGACCCCGCCGGAAAACGGCATCGCCGATGCCGGCATCCGCGTTGCGGTCGAACGGGGCAACCACCACTTCCTCGTGTGCGATATGCACGATCTCGCCACGACTGTTGCCTGACCTGCCACGATGTTCCACGAGATCGCCCAGCCGGGCGGTTTCGGAAAGGCCGCGTACCTTGTAGTGGGTCGCGGAAACCTCGACGATTCGTCCTCCGCGCTTCAGCATCGACTGCGCGTCGCTGAAGCGCTGCCAGATGCGATCGAGCATGACCAGCGGGGTTTCGTGGGTCGGTCCCGGCAGTTGATCCGAGACCCTGATCACGTTTTGCTCAAGCGACATTCACGGGCCTGCTATTTCGAGCCGAGCGTCTTGATCGCTTCGTCGACCGATGAGCTTGTCTGGCGCATCATGGCCGAAATGTTCTCGAAAGCGCGCTGGACCTGGATCAATCGGGTCATTTCCAACACCGGATTGACGTTGGACTGTTCCAGATAGCCTTGCGCGACGCCGATATCGCGGCGGTCGGTCACCGGTTGCGGCGGTGCGGGCGGTACCACGCCGGAATTGCCGTAGCGGACGAAATTGGGACCCGGGTCGAAACTGAACAGGCCAATAGCGCCGGCAAGCTGTTCACCCTGGCGCAGCGAACCGTCGGCGCCAGCCTTGGGTGGGCCACCGCGAGGATCGAGTTGGATTGGCGCACCGCCGGCATCCAGAACCGGATAGCCTTCCACGGATACCAATTCGCCCAGATCGTTCATCGAGAAACGGCCATCGCGGGTCATCACCGTTCCGGCAGGTGTTTCGATACCGAACCAGGCATCCCCCTGCACGGCGAAGTCGAACGGATTGCCGGTCTGTTGCACCGCACCGCTAGCGCGCGACAGAAATGTGTCGCCCGACGAGGTGAAGGACACCGACTTGGCTCCCGCTCCCGAAACCACGTCCTCGAACTTCACGCCTGTGGCCCGAAAGCCCACGGTCGAAGCATTGGCGACATTGTCGGCAATGGTGGCTAGGCGCCGCTCGAGCGCAATCTGTGACGAAAGGGCGACGTAGAGGCTGTCCTGCACGGCCTTTAGTACCTCAGCTTTTGCATGGCCATCAGCAGATCGGTGGAAACGCCGATGGTGGTCGGTTGCGCAAAAAGCACGCCGATCGAAGTCTGCGCGCTCGATGTCGGATGGGAGATTTCGTAAAGGCTTGTGAAGCGGGTGATGAACTTGGTCAGCTTGGCTGGATCGGCGAAGTCCGCGATATCGAATTTGGATTCAAACAACTTCACCTGTTTGTCGATGTCTGCCGACGCAAATGAATCCGGAAGGGCAAAGGCCGTGCGCACCACACTGGCCATGGCCTTGTCGGCAAGCACCTCATACCAGTTGGTCAGCGTCGGCGCCTTGCGCTGGAAATAGAGCGCCAGCCGCACGCCTTCATTGCTGCGGCCGGCATCTTCCTCCAGCGACTGGCGCATGTATTTGTCGATGACGGGCTGTTGGGTCGGGTTGTAGGTCGTTGCATTCTCGCCGTGGGCCGCGAAATCGAAGGCCGTGGCGAAAGCCGCGTAGCGCTTGTCTTCCATGGTGTTGGCAAGGCTTTTCGGGTCGCTGACGCCGCTCTCAAGCACTTTGCGGATCACGGCCTTGTCCTGGGTCGAGGGATCGAGCCCGTAGGAAGCAAGCGCATAATCGTAGAGCCGGGCGTTGGCCATCAGATCGTCGATGGAGCGGATGGAGCCGATATTGGCGAGATAGTAGTCGGTTTCACCCCGCACGTAGTCGATCGTGGGCGGGATGAGCCCCAGCCCCGATTTGGCGGCATAGAAATTCGGCGTTTGCTGCTTGGCCTCCACGCGTGAAGTGGCGAGGTCGCCATATTCGGCAAAATTGAATGCCGAGACGAAGGCGGCGTAGCTTTTATCCGTCAGCTTGTTTGCAGGACTGTTCGGATCGCTGATCCCGCCTGCCAGCATCTCCCTGACGCGGGCAGGTTTTTCTGTAGCGGCGTCGAGGCCGTATGCGGCGAGGGCGACAGTTAAAAGCCGCTTGTTCGCCAACAGGTCGTCAATCGACTTCACTTTCGAGATGTTGGCGTCGTAATACTTGACTTCCGCATCGATGTACTGGGCGTTGGGTTTGATCAGCGCCAGGCCGGTACCTGCCATATATTGTTTCGGCACGGCTTTCTGGACCACATCGCGTGCGGTTGCCTGGTCGCCATGCGCGACGAAATCGAACGCCGACACGAAGGCGGCATACTTCTTGTTGGGAAACTGGTTGGCAGGGCTGTTTGGGTCACCGGCGCCACCTTCAAGCATTTGACGCACGCGTTCAGGCGGCTCGGTCTTAGCATCGAGCCCGAAAGCGGCCATGGCATAGGTCAGCAGTCGCTGATCACCCATCAGGTCATCGACCGACTTCACGTTCGAAATATTGGCGAGGTAGTAGGACGTTTCGGCATTGTAGTGGCTGAACCCAGCCTGCGCCGGGCCTATCTGGACTTGAAGCACGTAGTTGCCGGTAGTGGCCTGCTGCGCCTTGTTGTAGATCGTGGCGGTATCGCCGAGCTTGGCGAAGTTGAAGGCGCTGACGAATTCGGCGTAGCGCTTGTCGGTCAGTTTGTTGGCAAAGCTGTCCGGGTCGGTGACGCCCTCTTTCAGCGCCTTGACCATGAAGGCCTTGGCGTAGTCCATGTCCTTCAAGCCGAAGGCTTTCATGGCATATTTGAACAGACGGTCGTTTTTCACGAACTCGTCGATCGATTTCACCTTGGTGATGTTGTCGAGATAGTACTTGGTTTCGCGATCCACCACGGGCTGACGCTCGATCTGATCGATCGCCCTGGGAAGATCTCGCGCAATCAGCTGATAGCTGACAAAGGTGCTTAACACGACAGGCCTCCGGCCGAAGCTAGCCCACAAGATAGACGCACTTCCTTGCGCGAAACTGAATCGCTTTTTTCAGCACACGGCACGCTTCAAGCCTCACACAAGCCACGCGCGCTATTCGGTGTGCCTGATGTGACGTGCGGAAGGGTTGACCGTGGGAATTCTGATCGGATTGGTGGTCACGCTGGGCTGCGTTCTCGGCGGCTTCATGGCCATGGGCGGTCACCTGCATGTCCTGATGCAGCCCTGGGAACTGGTCATCATCGGTGGCGCTGCGCTCGGCACCTTCCTCGTCGCCAATCCGATGAAGACGGTCAAGGATACCGGCAGGGGCATCGTCGAAGCTTTCAAGCAGGCCGTGCCGAAGGAGCGCGACTACCTCGAAACGCTGGGCGTGCTGCACAGCCTGATGCGCGAGCTGCGCTCGAAGTCACGCAGCGAGGTTGAAGCCCACATCGACAATCCGGGCGAGTCGGCGATCTTCCAGGCCTTCCCGTCCGTGCTGAAGAACAAGGACCTGACCAACTTCATCTGCGACTACTGCCGCATCATCATCATCGGCAATGCGCGCTCGCACGAGATCGAGGCGCTGATGGACGAGGAAATCCACACGATCCGCACCGACAAGCTGAAGGCCTATCATGCCTTGGTGGCGGTAGGCGACGGCCTGCCGGCACTGGGCATCGTGGCGGCGGTGCTGGGCGTCGTCAAGGCGATGGGCGCGCTCGACCAGTCGCCGGAAATTCTCGGCGGCCTCATCGGCGCCGCACTGGTCGGGACCTTCCTCGGCATCTTTCTTTCCTATGCCGTGGTCGGGCCGATCGCGACCAAGATCAAGACGGTGCGCGACAAGAAGAACCGCCTCTACGTCATCGTCAAGCAGACGCTTTTGGCCTACATGAACGGCTCGTTGCCGCAGGTGGCCATCGAATTCGGCCGCAAGACGATCTCCTCGCATGACCGGCCCTCCATCGATGCAGTCGAGCAAAGCACCATGAACGCCGGTACGGCGGACAAGAAGGCAGCCTGAGCGATGCAAGGCATGACGATGAGCAAGGTGGCGTCATGACCAGCCCGGGCAGCCCGGCGGAAGCCCGCTCCCTGATCATCGAACGCCTTGTCGGCGACAGCGGCGACAATTCGCAGGTCATTGGCGCCGGCCGCTCGATGGCAGAACGCGCCCTTCCGCTCATCAACAAGCGACTGGCCGGCGAGATCGGGGTTAACGTCACCGCGGACCTTCAGGCAGTGGAAGTGGCTCGCGTAGCCGAGGCGCGCGCCCGCGCCGGGGAAACTTTCGCCATGACCGTGGTCGCCTCGTCGATCTCATCCGACGCGATGACCATGGTCATCGACGGCTCCGCGGTAACCGTCATGGTCTGCGCCCTGTTCGGAGCGGACCCCGACCAATCCGTTTCGCCCATCGAACGGGATCTCTCGCAGGTCGAGATAGACGTGGCGACGCTGGTGTTCCAGGAAATCGCCCAGATCCTCAACGGCACCGGCAGGCGCTCGCTCGATTTGCGGCTTCCCGTGCCCCGGGCGATTTCGGGCGCGGAGGCCAAGCGACGGGTGCTGCGCGATGGTCCCGCCGTCAAGATCGTGTTTGGCCTGTCGACCCCGACCGATACCGGCAACGTGACCGTGGTCATTCCGCAGCGCGTGCTTCTGGCGCGCAACGGCGCCGATGCCGAAGCCAGCGATGTCTCGGAGTGGCACGCCCATTTCTCCGACGAGGTGATGCGCTCAACCATCGCCCTGGAGGCAACGATGCCTTTGGCCCGGCTGACCCTTGGCCAACTCACGGGCCTGCGCGAAGGCGAGGTTCTCGAGATCGAGGAAACTGCGCAAACACACGCGCGCCTTTCGGCGCGCGACAAGACGCTGTTTGTCTGCGAGTTCGGCAAGCTGGGCAACAACTACACGGTCCGCATCGATCATGCTTACGATGCCGGGCAGGATTTCATCGACGGGCTTTTGCCGGGCTGATCGCCATCGGCACTCGGCAAGACCTATGGGAGACGAAGCAATGAGCCAGGCAAACGCGGAAGTTGAGGCGGATCAGCCGGACGAGCAACTCGATCGGGCCATCGAGGAGTTGCGCGGCGTTCTCCAGCAGGAAGAGGAGCGGCCGGGCGGTGCTGCACACACGGGTAGCGCCAACACCAGCATCATCATGGATATTCCCGTGGACGTTCAGATCGTGCTCGGCACGACGGAGATGCCTGTGTCCGAGCTCATGGCCCTGCAGAAAGGCTCCACGGTGGCGCTGGACCGGCGCATCGGTGAACCGGTCGACGTGGTCGTCAACGGGCGCAAGATCGCGCGGGGCGAAATCACCGTCCTGGAAAGCGATTCTTCGCGTTTCGGCATCCGTCTCACCGAAATCATCGCAACCACCAAGAGCGCCTGACGGCTACAGCCGTGCGCCGGCACGATTTGCGGCAAGGGAGATAGGCCATGATGACAGCATTGACGCTGACGCGCCCGCAGAAGGCAGCCGCGATCCTCGTCGCCATGGGCAAGCCGTCGGCCAGCCGGCTGCTCAAATTCTTCAAGCAGGAAGAACTCAAGGCCCTTATCGAGGCCGCGCGCCTTCTGCGCACCATTCCGCAATCGGACCTCGAGCACATCGTCGCCGAATTCGAAGCCGAATTCACCGAGGGTGCCGGCCTTCTGGATTCCGCCGACAAGATGGACACTATCCTGAACGAATCCCTGTCGCCGGAAGAAGTCAGCGCCATCATGAACGGCAAGCAGGAGGATGTTGCGGACGACGCGCCTCCCCCGATCTGGCCAGAGCTTGAGAAACTGGAGCCGTTGCGGCTTGGTGCCTTCCTTTCGGGCGAGCATCCCCAGACATCGGCCATGGTATTGGCCAAGCTATCGCCGCAAGTGGCGGCAAATGTGCTGCTGACCTTGGAAAAACCCCAGCGCAGCGAGATCATGAAACGCATGGTGACCATGTCGAATGCGCCGCCAACCGCGACAAGGATCATCGAAACCCAGCTTCGCAACCGGCTGCTCGACAGTTCGT
Organism: Mesorhizobium sp. Root157; assembly: GCF_001427385.1. GTDB lineage: Bacteria > Pseudomonadota > Alphaproteobacteria > Rhizobiales > Rhizobiaceae > Mesorhizobium. The sequence goes on along the minus strand of NZ_LMGJ01000023.1, from coordinate 87,633 downwards.
CGACAAAAGACACGTCGGCCGGACAGGCCCGCGTCGCCAGCGTCCTGAATGAAATGGACAAGAGCCAGCTCGACGAAGTGATGCAGGACCTGGAGGAGGTCGGCACGCCGGACCTCGCCGGCGTCAAGGCGCGGGTCTTCTCCTTCGACGACATTCCGCTTTTGACACAAAAGGCTCGCGTTCTCGTTTTCGATGGCCTTTCGACCGAATTGATCACCCTGGCACTGCGCGGCACACCAGCCGAAATCACCGAATCCATCCTGTCTTCCATTGGCGCGCGCGCGCGCCGCATGATCGAGTCGGAACTTTCGCAGGGCTCGGAAGGCATCGCGCTGGCCGACATCCTCGAGGCGCGCAAGTCGATTTCATCGGCGACGGTGCGCCTGTCGCGCGAGGGCGCCTTCGAACTCCCCGGGGCGCAGACGGCCGAAGCCGCCTGACCGTTTGAGCCACCATGGCCGATCCCCCCGACAAGGAATCCAAAACAGAGGAAGCGACCGAGAAGAAGATCCGCGACACCGTCGAGAAAGGCAAACTGCCTCATTCGAGGGAAACAGCGATCTTCGGCTCCTTCGTCGCCATCCTCGCCTATGCCGTCTTCTATGCGAAGGACGCGGCAGTCGATCTGGGCGTGTTCCTGTCGATGTTTCTGGAAAAGCCGGAATCCTGGCCGATGAACACAGAGGCCGACGTCATTTCGCTCTACAAGGACGTGATGATGGAGATAAGCCGGGCCGTCGTCAGCCTGCTGGTGCTTCTGGTGGTTGCCGGGGTAGGAACGTCGGTCATCCAGAACATGCCCCAGTTCGTCGGCGAACGGATCAGGCCGCAGTTGTCGCGGATTTCACTCAGCCAGGGCTGGAAGCGGCTGTTCGGCGTACAGGGCTTCGTGGAATTCCTCAAATCGGTGGCCAAGGTCGGGTTCGCCATCCTGGTCCTCATCCTCGCCCTGTCCGACAGCGTCCAAAGACTCCTCGAAGGCATGATCACCAGCCCGGTGGAGTTCGGACTGGTCATTCGCGGCTTCACCGTCGACATCCTCGTCGTCATCGTCTTCGTCATGGGTGCCATCGCTGCGGCGGACATCGTCTGGTCCCGCTTCCACTGGAAGCAGGATCTGCGGATGAGCAAGCAGGAGGTGAAGGACGAGATGAAGCAGTCGGAAGGCGACCCGATCGTGAAGTCCCGCATCCGGTCGGTGGCGCGCGACCGGGCGCGCCGCCGCATGATGGCCGCGGTTCCGCGCGCGACACTGATCATCGCCAACCCAACGCACTTTTCGATCGCGCTCAAATATGTGCGCAACGAGGATTCCGCCCCTGTCGTGCTGGCCAAGGGTCAGGATCTGGTCGCGCTCAAGATTCGCGAGATCGCGCGCGAGCACAACATTCCCGTTTTCGAAGACATTGCGCTTGCCCGCTCCATGTACAAGCAAGTTTCAGTCGATAGCGTGATCCCATCGCAATTCTACCAGGCCGTCGCCGAACTGGTGCGGATCGTCTACTCCAACAAGGCCTCGCGCCGGCAGGTGTCATGAACAGGCAACCGCATGCAGATACACGCGAAAGCATCGTCGCCAATGCCATTGGAGAGGTGGTCGGCGAACTGAGGCTTGTCGACGTCGCCGACTACATCGCCTTCATCCGGCTGGAACATTTCGCCTGCCTGTCCGATCTGGTGGATTCAGCGGCTGAGTTGTATTTTCTGCCGGGCACGCTGCGGCTCGGCCACGGCGGGGAAGCGCACGTCGACTGGGCTGGCAGTCCTCGCATCGTGCTCGACCTCGAACTCAGGCCGCGCGGCGTTACGGTCTATTTCCAGCTTACCCTCGTTGAGGATAAAGCCTCGGTCGTCGTGAACTACGTCTCGTTCGAAAAGCCGAACGATGATCCGCAACACAACACCGACTTGCTGCAAGTGGCGATCGATCGGGCGAGAATACGCCGGACCGTGACAATCGCGGCTACTCGATAAGCCCCAGCCTCAGAGCCTTGGCAACGGCTTGCGTGCGGCTGACGGCGTTGAGCTTTTGAGCCGACTGGGTGAGATACTGGTTGGCGGTGTGGACGGAAAGTTTCAGCAATCGGGCGATCTCTTCGCTCGTATAGCCGTTGGCGGTCAGCTTCAGGCACTCCAGTTCGCGCCGTGACATCGCCCGCGACAGACCCGTGTCTCCCGGGCGAATGCGCGAAACTGCGGAAAACAGGGAGAAGCAGCGGGCATGGATGTCGTAAAGCATGCCCTGCTCAACGCTCATGTCGTCGCCGGTGAACACGACCAGCCCGCAGCGCCCGCGCTCGGCATGGACCGGGAATGCAACGCCGGCCGTCCCCCGCACAAGCGGTTGCGTGGATGATGCCCAGGAAAGATCCGCGAGCCGTTCCTGCATGATGGCGTTGTTCCCGTCCGACCACCAGCGGGGCTGGGTCGACACGCGAACGTGGCGGACGATCTCTTCGCAATCGAGTGCCGATACCGTCTTGGCGATGCCGAAATTGGGATAGTCGGAATCGAAGCATGGGACGAGGCGCGCCCGCTCCAATGACGGCCCGACCATGAACAGTCCGAACGATGTCGCATTGACATCGATGGCGATCCATCGACAGCGACGCACGGCATCGGCGATCGAAACTGTCTGATGCGCCTCCAAAGCAGGCGTGGACGGTCCGAACGGATTGCGTTGATCGTTGAAGGGCGTTTCAGTGCTTTGTCTGGCGGCTGCGCTTGTCAAATGATGCCGCTCCTGATCGCGGTCGCAATCGCCATGGCGCGATTGCTGGCCGAGAATTTCTGGATCGCATGGGTGATGTAGCTGTTGACCGTGTTGGACGAGACGCCCAGGATCACGGCGACTTCATCGGTCGTCTTGCCTTCCGAAACCCAGAACAAGCATTCGCGCTCCCGATCCGACAATGGATCCTGCGTGGCGGCGTCGGCCAGCAGTTGCGGGACCTGACAAAGGGCATAACAACACTTCAACTGGGCCTTCATCAGCGCCGATTGGTCGATTTGCCCTGCCTGGCCCGCCGACACCAACAGGAAAAAGCGTTGCCGTCCGACATTCAAAGCCAGCGAATAGATTTCGGCATGGCCAAGCACATCGAGCAGCACGGCTTCTTCGCCACTGACCAAGTCGCGTGCGCAAGGGGCCTGGCCCGTAACCAGCGCCGACGGGCGGCTACCGAGGATAGAAGTGAGCGGACCTTGCGCCAGCGCGGCGATAAGGCATCTGCCGGTGAGTTCGATGGCATCGAATATCCAGTTCGACGCCACGATGCGTGCGTCGTTCTTCACTTCGCCATGAACGATCGCGACAAGCATATAGCTATCGGCGCCGATCTCGGCCGTCAGTTCCATCAGAAAGCTGGTCAGATCGCCTCGCGACGCAAGCCTGGTGCTGATCGTATCGGTCTTGAGAAGCGCTGCAGAAGCGGTCATTTGGTTCTTTTTGGTCAGAATCGATCTACGTTCCATCGCTGGCACGGCCAGCGGCTGGTTCGACACGCATCACTTTCACGTTGAAACTCACACAGCGCAGACAAGCGCCGGATCGGACGAATCCACCGGGGGAACGCGAAAGCCATCGCGTCTGCACCGGACGGGTCCGGAACGTCAGACTTTAAGATTGCCCGCCTCGCCCCCCAAGGGATCGGCTGATTCGGGTACAATCTAACCCCAGTCGAATCCGACATCAAACACGAATTGACAAAATCGGCTTTTGGAGTCCATCGGCGACTCGGACGAGGCTATTTCTCGGCTGCCGGCAACTCAGGGATCGCGCACGTTGGCGGCAGGTTCGGGGCAACCGTTCGGTCGTGCTGGCCTCCAAAGAATTTTGTCGACGCGTTGTCGGCGCCGCCCTACCCTTTTCGTCCTTTGAAGAGACAAGAAAGGGTACCCATGCTCTACGCTATCCTTTGCTACGCTTCGGAAGACGTCGTCTCGTCCTGGAGCAAGGAACAGGACGATGCCGTAATGGGCAAACTCGCCGCCGTGCAGGAAAAATACGCCAAGGCGGGCAAGCTCGGCCCGGTGGCGCGGCTGTTGCCGACGACGGCCGCAACGACCTTGCGCAGGGTCAAGGGTGAGTCGCTGGTCATCGACGGGCCGTTCGCCGAGACGAAGGAACAGTTCCTCGGCTTCTATACGGTCGACTGCGCCAATCTGGAGGAGGCCGTCCAGTTCGCGCGCGAACTTTCCGATGTGAACCCGAGCGGCGGCTCATATGAAATCCGCCCGGTGGGTGCCCTCAACCCAGTAAAGGCGACTATATGACCGATCCTTCCTGGATCAGTTCCGCGCTGAGTGCTGCTCGCCCGCAGGCGATGGGTGCGATGCTGCGCTATTTCCGCGACCTCGACACCGCCGAGGAGGCATTTCAGGATGCTTGCCTGAGAGCGCTGAAAAGCTGGCCGCAGAACGGACCGCCACGCGATCCGGCAGCCTGGCTGATCCTCGTTGGCCGCAACAGTGGCATCGATGCCGTGCGCAAGCGCAGCCGCCAGACGGCGATGCCGGACGAGGATCAGATCTCCGACCTCGAAGATGCCGAGAGAGATATCGCCGACAGGCTTGATGGCGCTCACTATCGCGATGATATCCTGCGGCTATTGTTCGTATGCTGTCATCCCGACCTGCCTGCAACGCAACAGATAGCGCTCGCCTTGCGCATCGTGTCAGGCCTCAGCGTCAAACAGATTGCGCGCGCCTTTCTGGTCGGTGAAAGTGCCATGGAACAGCGCATTACGCGCGCCAAGGCACGTATCGCCAGTTCAGGCATGCCGTTCGAAACGCCCGGTCCGACCGAGCGTCCGGAGCGGCTCGCGTCGGTCGCCGCCATGCTCTACCTCGTCTTCAACGAGGGCTACTCGACCTCTAGCGGCGATGCCGCCGCACGCGCCCCGCTGTGCGAAGAAGCGATACGGTTGGCGAGGCTGTTGCTGAGGCTGTTCCAGACCGAACCGGAGATCATGGGACTGACGGCCCTGATGTTGTTGCAGCATGCCCGGGCTCCGGCCCGCTTCGACGCCGATGGCGAGATCGTCCTTTTGGACGATCAGGATCGCCACCTGTGGAGCCGCAAGATGATCGACGAAGGGCTGGCGCTTGTCGACAAGGCGCTGAGGCATCGCACGCCCGGCCCCTACCAGGTGCAGGCCGCCATCGCCGCCCTGCACGCCCGCGCGGCACGAGCAGAAGACACGGACTGGCAGGAAATCGAACTCCTATACGGCATGCTCGAACGGATGCAGCCCTCGCCGGTGGTGACGCTGAACAAGGCCGTCGCCGTGGCCAAGGTGCGGGGACCGGAAGCGGCCCTTGCCTTGATCGAACCGCTGGAAGAGCGCCTGTGCGGCTATTTCCATTTCTTCGGACTCAAGGGCGGGCTGCTGATGCAACTGGGCCGTAACGAAGAGGCCCGCACCGCATTCGACCAGGCGATCGCGCTTGCGAACACCGCCGCCGAAGCAGCGCACATTCGCCAGCACATCGACCGGCTGACCAGGGAAGCGGGCGCGCACCGTGTCCAGCACTCAGCGGCTCCACACTGATTTCACTATCCGCAGCACCAGATCTGGTTCAATCGACTCGGGCTCGCTGGGACGATGCCGGGGTGGCGGTCGGCTGCCGAAAAGGATAAGGCATCGGCAAACCTCGCACGAGACCGTGGCGCGGCGCAGGCTGCCGCCGGTGGGCCTCGATTCCGAAAGGGAACATTGATGTCTATATCGAATGAGACGGTCGAGCTTCTGTCGAAGCTTGGCGTTGCAAAGGGTGCCCTGTCGGGTGGCGATCTGGCGGTTCGCAGCCCGGTGACAGGTGAGCAGATCGCCGCGCTGAAGCAGATTTCGCCCGCCGACGCCGGCAAGGCGATCGAGGCCGCGCATACCGCATTCCAGGCCTGGCGTCTGGTGCCGGGGCCGCGCCGCGGCGAACTGGTGCGGCTGCTTGGCGAGGAACTGCGCGCTCACAAGAGCGAGCTTGGCCGGCTGGTGTCGATCGAGGTCGGCAAGATCCCGTCCGAGGGGTTGGGCGAAGTGCAGGAGATGATCGACATCTGCGACTTCGCCGTCGGCCTTTCGCGGCAGCTGTACGGCCTGACCATCGCCACCGAGCGGCCCGGCCACCGCATGATGGAAACTTGGCATCCGCTGGGCGTCGTCGGCGTCATCTCGGCCTTCAATTTCCCCGTTGCCGTGTGGTCGTGGAACGCCGCCCTTGCGCTGGTGTGCGGCGATTCCGTGGTGTGGAAGCCTTCCGAAAAGACGCCTCTGACCGCCCTTGCCTGCGAGGCGATTTTCGCCCGCGCCGTCAAGCGCTTCGGCCCCGACGCGCCGGCCGGGCTCTGCCCGGTGCTGATCGGCGACCGCGCGGTCGGCGAGGTTCTGGTCGACCATCCCAAGGTGGCGCTGGTGTCGGCCACCGGCTCTACCCGCATGGGCCGCGAAGTCGGTCCGCGTCTGGCCAAGCGCTTCGCCCGTGCCGTACTGGAGCTTGGCGGCAACAATGCCGGCATCGTTTGCCCCTCGGCCGACCTCGATATGGCACTCAGGGCCATTGCCTTCGGCGCGATGGGCACCGCCGGCCAGCGCTGCACGACATTGCGCCGCCTGTTCGTGCATGAAAGCGTCTACGACCAGATCGTGCCGCGTCTCAAAAAGGCTTATGAGAGCGTGTCGGTCGGCAACCCGCTGGAGGGCAAGGCACTGGTCGGGCCACTGATCGACAAGGCCGCCTACGACCACATGCAAAAGGCGCTCAGCCAGGCCGCAAGCCATGGCGGCAAGGTGACCGGCGGCAAGCGGGTCGAGAACGGCCATCCGGACGCCTACTACGTCCATCCGGCTCTGATCGAGATGCCTGAGCAGGTGGCACCGGTGACCGAAGAGACCTTCGCGCCGATCCTCTACGTGATGAAGTACACCGACTTCGATACAGCACTTGAACTACACAACGCGGTGGGCGCGGGCCTGTCGTCATCGATCTTCACGCGCGATCTGCAGGAATCGGAGCGCTTCCTTTCCGCAGACGGATCCGATTGCGGCATCGCCAATGTCAACATCGGCACTTCGGGCGCGGAAATCGGCGGCGCGTTCGGCGGCGAGAAGGAGACAGGCGGCGGACGCGAGAGCGGTTCGGACGCCTGGAAGGCCTATATGCGCCGCGCCACCAACACCATCAACTATTCCAAGGCCCTGCCCCTCGCTCAGGGCGTGAGCTTCGACATCGACTGACAGTTGGGTGGGCGCGCCGGAGACAACCGCCGCGCCCTGTCCAACTTTTCCAGCACCGCCAGCTCCTCGTCTCGCGCAAGGCCCGCGCAAGACTGGCCGCCTATTCTCTGGAAACCAGCCCGGAGAAGTCTCATGGAGCCCGTCAATCTATTCGATCTCGCAACGCGACAGTCACAATGGCTGGCCGTGCGCCAGACCGCCATTGCCGGCAACATCGCCAACGCCAATACACCCGGTTACACAGCCAGTGATGTCGAGCCGTTCGAGAAGGTTCTGGACCGCACATCGGTTTCGCTGAGCGCCACTCAGGAGGGCCACCTCGGCTTCGGAGCCACCAATGCCGGCTTCGCCACCAAGCCGCAGGAGTACGACGGCGCGCCGCTCCCATCGAAGAACACGGTGGTGATGGAAAACGAGTTGATGAAGACCGGCGAAGTCAGGCGTTCGTTCGAACTCAACACCGCAATCGTCAAGGCATTCCATTCAATGCTGATGACCGTGACGAAGGCCTGACGCGCGATGGACGCCCTGACAGCCGCCCTCAAGGTCGCAGCATCGGGCCTCGGCGCCCAGTCGGAGCGACTGCGTGTCGTCTCCGAGAACCTCGCCAATGCCCAGTCCACCGGCAACACTTCAGGCGCCGATCCATACCAGCGCAAGACGATAAGCTTTGCTTCCGAACTCGACCGCGCCGCCGGCGTCAATCTCGTCGAGGTGAGTTCGATCGACCGTGACCCGACCGCCTTCCCGCTGGAATTCCAGCCGGGCAACGTGGCGGCCGATGAAAACGGCTACGTCAAGACGCCCAACGTCAATGTGCTGATCGAAATGGCCGACATGACCGAGGCGAACCGTTCCTACGAAGCCAATCTGCAGGTCATCAAGCAGGCTCGCGACCTGATCTCGATGACCATCGACCTGATGAGGAACTAGCGATGATCGGCGGCATCGGTTCAATCCATCTCAAGCCATCGATCGGCACGGCCGGACCCGGAACCGAGCTGTTTCAGGGCGGCGCAACCTCCGGCACGAAGGACGTGGGCACCACCTCATTTTCCGAGGCGCTGTCCCAGGCCGCAACGAAGACCGTGGGCAATCTCGAAAACGCCGAGATGCTGTCGGTCGAGGCACTCAAGGGCAACGCCGACACACGCCAGGTGGTGGATGCGGTGATGAGCGCGCAGCAAACCCTTCAGGCTGCCGTCGCCATTCGCGACAAGATCGTCAGCGCCTATCTCGAAGTCAGCCGTATGAGTATCTGAGGAGCCGCATCGTGAAAGCACTCGCAATCGCCGCAACCGGAATGAACGCCCAGCAGACCAACCTGGAAGTCATTGCCAACAACATCGCCAACATCAACACCACAGGCTACAAGCGTGCGCGCGCCGAGTTCTCCGACCTCCTCTATCAGGTCGACCGCGCCCAGGGTGTTCCCAACCGTTCCAACGCCTCGATCGTGCCGGAAGGCATTTCCGTCGGTCTCGGCGTCAAGACGACGGCGGTGCGCAATGTTCACACGCAAGGTTCTCTCACCAACACCGGCAACGCCTTTGATCTCGCCTTGACCGGCAAGGGCTGGTTCCAGATCGAAAGCGCCGATGGCGGCACTCTCTACAGCCGCGCCGGCGCCTTCAATACCAATGCGACGGGCCAGCTCGTCACCGTGGATGGCGCCAACGTCATTCCGGCAATCAACGTCCCACCCGATGCGGTGGAAGTCATCGTCAACAAATCAGGACAGGTCTTTGCCCGCATCGACGGTCAGGTCGACCTTCAGGATCTCGGCCAGTTGACGCTCGCCAATTTCGCCAACGAGGCCGGCCTTGCCCCGCTGGGCGACAATCTGTTCCAGGAGACGGCGGCGTCGGGTCCGGCGACTGTCGGCGTTCCCGGCGATCCGGGCTTCGCTACTCTCGAGCAGGGCTACCTCGAAAGCTCCAACGTCGATCCCGTCAAGGAAATCACGGAGCTGATCTCGGCTCAACGCGCCTATGAGATGAACTCGAAAGTGATTCAGGCGGCAGACGAGATGGCCGCCGTCGTCTCGAAGAACCTCAGGTAGCACGGATGCTTGCTTCGACTTCCCGCATCGGTTGGCGCCACGCAGTCCTTGCCTTGGGGCTGCTTGCAGGCGGCGCGCCGGCGCTCGCCCAGGAAGTCGTGCTTATTCCCGACCGCGTCATCTATCCGGGCGAGACCATCGTGCCCGGAGCACTGCGGCAAGTCACGCTCGTTCCCGGCAAGCACAGCCCCGACGCGGTCGCGACCAAGCTTGGCGAACTCGACGGCAAGGTTGCCAAGCGCACGTTGCTGCCGGGCCGCTACATTCCCGTCAACGCAATCAGGGACACCTGGCTGGTCGAGCAGGGCGCGGCGGTTCAGGTCTATTTCGCCGCCGGCGGCCTGACCATCTCGGCGACCGCCGTTACGCTTCAGTCGGGGGCGGCCGGCGACCTGGTCAAGGTCCGCAACATCGACAGCGGCAAGATTTTCTCCGGTACAGTCATGGCGGACGGCACCGTCAGGGTCGGCGCATGAGGCGGCTGTTGTTCCTGCTGTTGACGACAGCGGTTGCACTGCAGCCTGCTCTGGCCGATGGTCTGAGCGCCAAGGCCAAGCGCGAGCTTGCCGCCAAAAATGGCGGCGTTACCGATATCGACTACGATCCGGCCACGACCGAGCGCATGTTCGAGGTGGCCTCTGCACCGAGTTCATTGCCGCCCGGCCAGGTCGCCGCACGCATCAAGGACGTTGCCCAGTTGCAAAGCGCGCGCGACAACCAGCTCGTCGGTTACGGCCTGGTGATCGGGCTTTCGGGCTCGGGCGACAGCTTGCGCAATTCGCCGTTCACCGAGCAGTCTATCCGCGCCATGCTGGAAAACCTCGGCATCGCGACGGAGGGCGGCAGCGCCCGCGCCAAAAACGTGGCTGCGGTCATTGTCACCGCCAACATGCCGCCCTTTGTCCAGTCCGGCTCGCGCATCGACATCACGGTATCTTCGATGGGCGATGCGACATCGCTGGCTGGCGGCACCCTTGTCATGACGCCGCTGAAAGCGGCGAACGGCGAAATCTATGCCGTGGGCCAAGGTGCGGTGATCGTCTCCGGCTTCAATGCGCAAGGGCAAGCCGAGCAGGTCTCCCAGGGCGTGCCTACATCCGGGCGCGTGCCGAACGGCGCTATCGTCGAACGCGCCGTCGAAGCCGAGTTCGGCGACCAGTCGATACTCACCCTGCAGTTGCGCAACCCGGACTTCTCCACCGCCGTGCGCATTGCCGATGCCGTCAACGACTACACCCGCCAGCGCTTCGGCGTGCGCGTTGCCGCCGAGCGCGACGCTCGCACTGTTTCGATCAAGAGACCGAAAAACATCTCGGCCGCCCGCTTCTACGCCGAAATCGAGAACCTCGTTATCCAATCGGATACGCCCGCCAAGGTCGTCATCGACGAGCGCACGGGGACCATCGTTATCGGCAATCAGGTAAAAATCTCGCGGGTGGCGATCAGTCACGGCACGCTGACCGTGCGCATCACCGAAGCGCCACGCGTCATCCAGCCCGAGCCTTTCTCAAAAGGCGTGACGGCCGTCGAACCCAACACCGCAATCGACGTACAGCAGCCGGATGCCCGTGTCGCCGTGCTCGACGGTCCCGATCTCGAAACACTGGTCGCAGGCCTCAATCGGCTCGGCGTAAAGCCGGACGGGATCATCGCCATCCTCCAGGGCATCAAGTCGGCCGGAGCCCTTCAGGCCGATCTGGTTCTGCAATAGGTCATGCCGATGTCGAAGCCCCGCCAATTTGCCTTATCTGCCGCTGCCGCCGTCCTGATCGGATGCGGGAGTGCTGGGGGCTTTGATGTCCTTTCCCCTGCACAGGCCGAGACCATCCGCCAGGTCTTGCCAGGCGCACCGGCAGCAGCCGAGCCACAGAAACTGGCGCGTGAAACAGCGCCAGTAATTGCCGGTGGCGAGAGCGAGGTCGAGCGCTTCTGTTCCAACATCGCTGACGCCGCCCGCGACCGCCGCTACGCCTTGCAGGCAGCCGAATTGAAGCAGTTGCAGGCCGAGGTCGACAGCCGAATAAAAGCGCTCGAGGCCAAGCGTAGTGAATATGAGACATGGCTGAAACGCCGTGAAGTCTTTCTCGCCCGCGCCGAAGAAGGCGTGGTCGGCATCTATGCCGGCATGAAGCCCGATGCCGCCGCCGAGCGGTTGGCCATCGTCGATGTCAATCTGGCGGCGGCGATCCTGATGAAGATCGACTCACGCAAGGCCAGCGTCATCCTTAACGAGATGGATCAGAAGGCCGCCGCCAAATTGACCGGCATCATGGCGAGCGCAGCCCGCAGAACGGACCCGTCATGACCCGCAAGCTTGTAACACTTCTTGCTTTCACCTTGCTCGCCGGTTGCGCCAGCGATTTGAGGGAAGTCGGCAAGGAACCGGCTTTGTCGCCTGTCGGCTCAGGCATCGCGGGTGGCAGCGCCTCCGTCTACCAGTACCCGGAAGCACCAGCCAAGCCGGTGAAGCGCTTCTCGCTTTGGGACGACCGCCAAAGCCGCCTGTTCACCGATCCGCGTGCGCTGCGCGCCGGCGACATCCTTACCGTCAACATAAAGATCAACGACAAGGCCCGCTTCAAGAACCAGAACGACCGCAGCCGCACCGCCAGCAGATCGCTGGGCTTCGACGCCGATATTGGTTGGGAGAGCGCGTCCACCGGCGGTTCGGGCGATGGCAGCTTGCGGTCGAAAACCGAGACTGCCGCGGACGGCGCGACCGAACGTTCGGAGACCATCGCTCTCAATGTCGCAGCCGTTGTCACCGACGTGTTGCCCAACGGAAACCTGATGATCAAGGGCTCGCAGGAAGTTCGCGTCAACGCCGAACTGAGGGTGCTGAATATCGCAGGCATCGTGCGCCCATCCGATATCGGAGCTGAAAATACCATTTCCTACGAGCGCATTGCCGAAGCCCGCATCTCTTACGGCGGGCGCGGCCGTATCACGGAAATCCAGCAGCCGGCCTATGGCCAGCAAATCCTCGACCAGGTCCTGCCGTTCTAGGCACGACTGAAAGGACCGCATGAATGGCGAACGCCGAGCAGATCCCAGTCGCCAAGGGACCGTCCATGATCATCCAGGCCGCCATGCTGCTTGGCATGACGGTGGCCGCGCTCGGCATCGGCTGGATGTCGGGCTCCTACCTGAAAGGCTCGGAAGCGCCGGTAAAGGCCCCTGCCGCCGAGGGTGGAGAACAGGCAGCAGCGCCGTCGGCGGCCCCCGGAGCCGCATTGACCGTGACGGAACTCCCCTCGATCACGACCAATCTTGCCGCGCCCGTGGAAACCTGGGTGCGCATGGATGTCTCGTTGCTGCTCGATGCAGCGCTGCCGAATGAAACGATACAGGCCATCCATCAGGATCTGCTGACCTTCATGCGCACCGTGAAGATGCATCAGGTCGAAGGCGCCAGCGGCTTCCTTCACCTGAAGGCCGATCTTCAGGAACGCGCCGCAATGCGCGGCGACGGCCACGTCAAGGACGTGCTGATCAGGACCTTGCTGTTCGAATGAAAGCACTCCTTGCTGCACTCGCCATCGTCGTAGCGACTGCCACCGCCGCAACCGCCCAGCAGATCGACCTTGGCGGCATCGGTCAAATGAACAACACGACCGTTGGCTACATCATCCAGATGTTCGGCCTGCTCACTGTGCTTTCGGTCGCGCCCGGCCTGCTCATCATGGTGACGAGCTTCACCCGCTTCATCATCGCCTTCTCGATTCTGCGCGCCGGCATCGGCCTGCAAACGACGCCTGCTAACCTGATCCTTATTTCGCTTTCGCTTTTCATGACCTTCTACGTCATGGCGCCGACCTTCGATCAGGCTTGGAACAGCGGCGTCAAGCCGCTGATGGACAATCAGATCAGCCAGACCGAGGCGTTGGAAAAGATCGCCGACCCATTCCGCACCTTCATGTTGCGCAACGTGCGTGACAAGGATTTCGACCTGTTCGCCGATCTCGCGCGCGAACGCGGCCAGACGGTGTCGCAAGAGACGGTCGATCTGCGCATCCTCGTTCCGGCCTTTATGATCTCGGAGATCAGGCGCGGTTTCGAGATCGGCTTCCTGATCGTTCTGCCATTTCTGGTCATCGACCTGATCGTCGCCACCATCACCATGGCGATGGGCATGATGATGTTGCCTCCGACCGTCGTGTCGCTACCGTTCAAGATCATGTTCTTCGTGCTGATCGACGGCTGGAACCTGCTTGTCGGCTCGCTGGTGCGCTCCTTCACCTGAGCATCTTCGCGCCACCGCGAAATTCATGGTTCGCTAACCATACCGCTTATCCAATTTGCAGGAACTGCCTGTCATTGTCACGGCAATGGCGGGTGATCGCGTTTCAAAGATCATTGGCATGATGCCGCACCGTCTTACCGGTCGAGCCGGTATGTTCCCCAAAGTGTACGTGTAAAAACGGGTACGTGTATCCATGTCCAGTATCAATACCAACGCGTCAGCAATGACGGCGCTGCAGAGCCTTTCTGCTACCAACAAGAACCTGTCGATCACGCAGTCTCGGATTTCCACCGGCTTCCGCGTCGCCGAGGCCTCCGACAATGCTGCCTATTGGTCGATCGCGACCACGATGCGTTCCGACAACAAGGCGAACTCGGTCGTCAACGACGCCCTCGGCCTCGGCGCCTCGAAAGTCGACACCGCCTATGCCGGCATGAACAAAGCCATCGAATCGGTCAACCAGATCAAGGAAAAGCTGGTCGCTGCCTACGGCGCCAGCGGTGCCGACAAGGCCAAGATTCAGACCGAAATCAAGGCGATCCAGGATCACTTGACGAGCAGCACCAAGGGCGCGACCTTCTCCGGCGCGAATTGGCTTTCGGTCGACTCAACCGACCACACTGCGGCGGGCACCTTCGATACCGTAAAAATCGTCTCCTCCTTCACGCGCTCGGCAGCCGGCAGCGTCAGCATCGAGACCATTGACGTTGATGTTGACGGCATGAAGCTCTTCGACGCAGGTGCCACCGGCGACACAGACGCCGGCATCCTTGAATCTGCTCGTGACGACACCGGCGCTATTGCCACCGGCGGTGCTTTCGGCATCATGGACCTGGCTGTTCACGACGGCACTGATGGCGCTGCCGATACCGATATCCAGAGCATGATGACTGCTGTCGATACGGCCCTCAAGGAAATGACCGACTCGGCGACCAAGCTTGGTGCTGCCAAGAACCGCATCGATCTGCAGAAGGAATTCACGCAGAGCCTGGTGGACTCGATCGATCGCGGCGTCGGCCAGCTCGTCGATGCCGACATGAACAAGGAATCGACCCGCTTGCAGGCCCTGCAGGTCCAGCAGCAGCTCGGTATCCAGGCGTTGACCATCGCCAATTCCAACACACAGAGCATTCTCTCGCTGTTCCGCTAAACGAACAGTACTTCCTCTGGAAAGGGCCGCGCCAAAAGCGCGGCCCTTTTGCTTGTTCCAAGAACACCTGCCTGGCGGCTCATCTGATCTGCCAGCCTGACGAACCAACACACTTCTTTAATCGGCCATTAACCATATCGCTCTAGTTATGGTTAACCATAGCTTTAGGGCAGGTTTGGCTGGTGCCGCGTCACCGCCATTCAAGAGGGTCGATCCGGCCTGCATAAGCCGGGATTAAGAGGGGTGAGTTCGTTGGCCAGCATCATGACAAACGCTTCGGCGTTGACCGCACTTCAAAGTCTGAGCGCAACCACCAAGGCGCTCGAGCAGACGCAAAGCAGGATTTCAACCGGCTACCGGGTCGCCGAAGCCGTCGACAATGCCGCCTATTGGTCGATCGCCACGACGATGCGCTCCGACAACCAATCCCTGTCCACGGTGCAGGACGCGCTGGGCCTCGGTGCCTCGAAGGTCGACACCGCCTACACCGGCATGAACAAGGCGCTGGAAACAGTCGATCAGATCAAGCAGAAGCTTGTTGCCGCTTACGGTGCCAGCGACGCCGACAAGGCCAAGATCCAGACCGAGATCAAGGCTCTCCAGGGCCAGATGAAGTCCTATGCCGACGCGGCGACCTTCTCCGGCTCCAATTTCCTCTCCGCCATCTCCACCCAGGTCGCCGCCGCCAACGACGGCGTGCAGGCCGACGTCAAGATCGTCTCATCCTTCAACCGCAGCTCCGACGGTTCGGTCGTCTTGAGCACGATCGACATCAACGTCGAAAGCGTCAAGCTTTTCGATTGGGGCCTGGCTGCGGATGTCAAGAACCAAGGCCTTCTCGACCGGCAGACCTCGGTCTACGCAACAGCGGTGGCGCAGGCGGAGTATGATGCGGCCTACGCGGCAGCCATCGCGGGCGGAGCCACCGATATCCTCGCCAACACAAACGCCCAAGGGGCTGTCACCGCACCTGCTCCCGCCAAGATCGACAGTATTTCCGTCTACAACCTCGACATCACGGCGGCGGGCGTCACCAATGACATCATCACCCAGATGATCTCCAAGGTCGACGATGTCATGAAGGAACTGACCGATGCAGCTACCGTTCTTGGCTCGGCCAAGAAGCAGATCGACCTGCAGAAGGACTTTGTCTCCAAGCTGATGGATTCGATCGACAAGGGTGTTGGCCAACTCGTCGATGCCGACATGAACAAGGAATCGACCCGCCTCCAGGCGCTACAGGTTCAACAACAGCTCGGCATCCAGTCGCTGTCGATCGCCAATGCCAACTCGCAAAACATCCTGGCGCTGTTCAAGGGTTGATCGAGCCCGTCTGACGCCATCGACTTTCCAGTCGGGCCGCTCCATCACGCGGCCCGATTTCATTTTCGCACAAGCTTCGGAGCCTAGTGTTGCGGCGGGCAACTATGCGAGGGCCGTAGGGCAGTGCCGGAACAGATCCAGGGTATCATCCACAACCTCAAGGGCTTCGGCGCCAAACGTCTGGCGATCCTTGCCGGTATCGCGGCGCTGGTGATGGCGACCATCGCAGTGGCATCCGTCTACCTCAACCGTCCTGCCTACGAGACGCTTTACGTCGGGCTGGAGCGGTCGGACGTGAACCAGATCGGCATGGTCCTCGGCGAAGCCGGTATCAATTTCGATGTCGGATCGGATGGCAGCAGCGTTCTGGTCGCTGCCGGCACCACCGCGCAAGCGCGTATGCTGCTGGCGGAAAAAGGCCTGCCGACCAGTGCCAACGCCGGCTACGAATTGTTCGACAACGTCGGCTCGCTCGGCCTGACTTCGTTCATGCAGCAGATCACCCGCGTACGTGCGCTGGAAGGCGAGATCGCCCGCACCATCCAGTCGCTTTCAGGCATCAAGGCCGCGCGCGTCCATATCGTCATGTCCGAGCGCGCCAACTTCCGCCGCGACGAACAGCAGCCCTCGGCCTCCGTCGTTATCCGCTTTGCTGGGATCGACGGGGAAAAAACGGCAATGTCCGTCCGCCATCTGGTGGCAGCAGCTGTACCCGGACTGGGAGCGGAAAAGGTCACGGTTCTTGATTCCGCCGGCAATCTGCTGGCCGCCGGAGACGATTCTTCCAATACAAGTGCCGCACGCACGCTCGGTGTCGAGCAGACGGTGGAAGCCCAGATCGAAGACAATATCCGGCGCGCCCTCAGCCCTTATCTCGGGTCGGACAACTTCCGCGCCAGCGTCAAGACCGACGTCAATACGGATTCGCGCCAGACCGAGGAAACCATCTTCGATCCCAACTCCCGCGTCGAACGCTCTGTCCAGACCGTTCGCAACAACGAAGCGAGCAGCCAGAAGCAGGCTTCCTCGCCAGCGAGCGTCGAGCAGAACCTGCCGGAAACACAGCCGGTGACGACAGATGGCCCGCAATCGACCTCGCAGAACGACCGCAAGGAAGAAATCACCAACTACGAAATAAACTCCAAGCGCATCGCGACCGTATCGAACGGCTACACGGTCAACAGGATGTCGGTGGCGGTTGTCGTCAACCAGCAGCGGTTGGCGACCATTCTCGGCAAGGATGCGACGCCCGAGCAGATCGCTTCCAGGGTGGCCGATATCCGCAAGATGGTCGCATCCGCCACCGGTTTCGACGAAAAGCGCGGCGACGTCATCGACGTCTCGGCGGTCGAGTTCATCGACGGTCTCGACGGACAGGCGATCGAACAGCCTGGCATCCTGGAATCGATAGGCCACTACACCGGCACGCTCATCAATGCCGGCGCCTTCATCATCGTGGTTTTCCTCGTCGCCTTCTTCGGCCTGAGGCCGATGGCGGCGGCGCTTACCGCACAGACCAACGCGGTTGCCGCGATCGGCGGACCCAGCTTCGACGAGGTGCAGCGTTCCCTGCCGACGCCGGACGCGGCCAGCGTGGCGGGCGCGGCACAAGCCGCCCTGGCCGATGGCTCGTTTACCGCGCCAGCACCTCTGGACGATCTGCGCCGCAAGTTGCGACCCGCGCCACAGGAGCGGCTGGCCCGCATGGTTGATCTCAACGAGGAGCGCACCGCCCAGATCCTGCGCAAATGGGCCGCTCCCGAGGCGGTGGGTTGATGTCGGCAGCAGCGCTTCTTCAACTGTTGCCGGACTTCGGACCGATCAAGGAACGGAGCAACCCGGCACCGGCTGATGCGCCGCGCCCGACTGCCAGCGCGCCTCAGGCCGACATCGGCCGGCTCATCGCCGAGGCGGTCTCCGAGGCAGAGGCGGCGCTGAAAGCCCGTCTGACCGAAGCCCATCAAAAGGAACTGGCCGAGATAAGGCAGGCCAACGCGGATGAAGCCAAGGCATTTCTGGAAACGCTTGGCGCAGACGTTGGCGCCACCATTGCCGCTCGTATGGATGGCATGCAGGCCCGGATGGCCGGGTTGGTCAGCACAACGGCGGCCCGGATCATCGGCGGCTTATTGAGCGAGCATCTGCAGAAACGCTCCCTGGAAGCGCTCACCGAGACAATCAAGAACGCCATGAAGGATGATGAAGCCATCCGCGTCCGCGTTCAGGGACCGGCTTCCCTTTTCGAAACGCTGAGCGCCTCGCTGGGGGAGCGGGCGGCCGATCTTGTTTTCACCGAAGCTCCCGGCTTCGATCTTACCGTCACCGTCGACGATGTGGTGGTTGAAACCCGCATGTCGGAATGGTCGACGGCGCTGTCCGAGATACTGTCATGACCATGGCCGAAAACGCCAACGACAAGCACGAGATCATCATCGTGCGCCGCGGACATAGCGATGAAGAGGAAGGCCATCACGGCGGCGTCTGGAAAATCGCCTTCGCCGATTTCATGACGGCGATGATGTGCTTTTTCCTGGTTATGTGGCTGATCAATGCCGCCAACGAACAGACCAGGGCGGCCGTCGCCAGCTATTTCAATCCCATCAGGTTGGTCGACCGCAACGCCAACCGCAAGGGCCTTGAGGATCTCGGCAACGAGTCCGCTTCGTCCGGCATGGCCGCGGACAGCCCGCAAAATGCCGCCACCAAGACAGGACAGGACGGAGAGGGCAACGCCGGTTCCGTCAAGGAGCAGAACAAGGAAGAAGAGGCGGCTGCGCAGACCTTCCCCTCCGATGAAAAATTATTTGCCGACCCTTATGCGGTGCTGGCGGAAATCGTCGCCAACAGCGGCAAGCTGCAGAACATCAGTGAAAAAGGCGATGGCGGTGCGCAAGCCGCCGGACCGGCGACAGGCGCTTCGGGTGGCCAGTCCTACCGCGATCCGTTCGCACCTGATTTCTGGTCGCAGCAAATGACCACGCCGGGTGCGGAAGCCAGTGCCGCGCGGGCGAAAATCGAAGGTGATCCGGCAAAGCCCGACGACAAGGTTGCAGAATTTGCAGCGCCGAAAACCAAGGCTGAGACGGCCGCCGAATCGAAGCCCGCACCAGAGTCACTGCCGCAACCCGTTGGCGCGCCATCCGCGAAACAAGGCGACAGCGACCTGCAAAGAGAACTGGCGAAAATCGAGGCGCCCAAGCTGGAACCTGTTGAACGAAGCCCGGCCAATCGAGATCCCAGCGCCGCGACCGTGGAAGCATCTGAACGTATCAAGACGGAGTTGGCGACAGCTTTGTCCGGCGACAAGGTGGCTGAAGGCCTGACAGTGGAGGCCACCGACAAGGGCGTCGTCATCTCGATCACCGATCAACTCGATTTCGGCATGTTCGAGATCGGCTCGGCCGTGCCACGCCGCGACCTGGTCCTGGCAATGGAGAAGATCGGCCGTGTCATTAATGGCCAGAAAGGCAACCTTTCCATCCAGGGGCATACGGACGCCCGCCCATTCCGAAGCGACACCTACGACAACTGGCGCCTGTCTTCGGCACGAGCGCATGCTGCCTACTACATGCTGGTGCGCGGCGGCGTCGATGAAGGCCGGATCAGGGAGGTCGCCGGATTTGCCGACCGCGATCCCAAGGACAAGGCTGATCCGCTTTCCGCCGTCAACCGCCGCATCGCGATCCTTCTGGAGACGGATGGATGAGGAACCGTGCCGGCTTCTGGCGGTTTGTCGGCGCGGGACTTTGCATCGCGGCTTTCGGTTCCGCTGCGAGCGGCCAGGAAGGATTGCAGCCCTATCAACTCGTCAGATCGCTGCAACTCGTCCAGGACCACATCGCGTCCGGCGATCATGCGGCCCTGCCCATGCAGGGCAAATTGCTTGAAATCACCGATCAACGCCTGCGCAGCGCAAACGCGCAAGATCTCAAGGACGCCAAGAATTTTCGCGCGCTGCTGGTCTACGGCATGAGCGGCGGCAACCCCGCCACGCTGGAGGTTGCGACATCGCGCCTTGAACTGAGCAAGCAGGACAAGGCAATAGCCAGCGGCGTGATCGCCTATCTGCAGGGCGATCCCGGGGGCGCGCTACAAGCCCTGAGGTCGGTTGATCCGATGTCGCTGCCACGCGATCTCGGTCCATTTGTAGCTCTGATCAAGGGATCGCTTCTGGTCAGGGAAGACCCGGCCGGTGCGCTCACCCTGCTCGACCAGGCGCGTTTGCTAAGCCCCGGCACACTGGTGGAGGAGGCAGCCCTTCGCCGTTCGGTCGCCATTGCTGCCACGACTGGCGACGCAGCACGCTTTGCCCGCGCTTCCACCCAGTACGTGGCGCGCTACCTGCGTTCCCCCTACGCCAGCCAGTTCGCGGACGCTTTCGTAGAGGGCGTCGTATCGTTTAACATGGCGATAGCCCACGACAAGCTCGACGACATCGCCGCCATGATGGATCCCGAGCGCGAGAAGGTCATCTACCTGCGCATCGCCCGCAGCGCCGCGATCGAGGGGTTGATAGACCTCTCCACATTCGCGTCGGCAAGGGCCGAGCAGGGCCACAACGGCATCCACAACATCGACGATCCGCGCGCCGAACTCTATGCCAGCCTTTCCACGATGACTTCGGAAACCATCGAGGATGTGCGCGACAGGTTGCACAGCATCGATCGCAACCGCTTGTCGGAAAGCGACCGCTTCCTGCTCGATGCAGCGCGCACCATCACCAGCGAGGTGGTGGCGCCGCCGGCAAAGGCGTTGCCGCTCCCTCACGTCAAGGTGCCGGGCAACCCCGAAGCCGACATTCCAACGAGGAGCGCAGCACACCGGGAAGCTCCAGCCTTGGATGCCGCATCCGAAGCAGATAGCGATCTGCCACTGGTCGAAGGGATCATGCCCGAGCAACCTGCATTCGCGCCCGCCGAACCAGCCGCGGCGGTGGCCGAAGCCGCCATTTCCAGCGATGCGCCCAAGGCCGCGCCATCTTCCGCGGCCAAGGCCGATCCGACCGATGAAGCCATCGCAAACACCCATCGCACCCTCGACAAGATCGACCAGTTGCTTGGAGCAGCGCCCGAATGACCGTCAGTATCGGCACCACATTGCCCGGCCCGATTGGAACTAAAACCGTTGCGCAAGCGGCCACCGACAATGGCGACACCACTTTCCAGGATGTGCTGGGAGACGACATCCGGCATGCCGGCTCCAAACATGCCGCGCCTCACCCCCATCGTTCGCGTGACAACGCCACGCATCGCATGGCGGCAGACAATAAATCCGATCACGACGCGCCGGATGGAAAAGACGAGACGGTTGAGGAGACCGGTGGCTCCAGGGTCCGTCGCTTCCCGTCGGCGCCCGCCAGAGAGATCCTTGCGGATGACGACACCACAGATGCGACCAGGGAAAAACCGGTCGAGGCAACCTCCGGCAACCCCGTTCATGAAAGTTTGCCGCTGCTCATGAGCCTGCAGGAGATCAACCGCGCGGCGGCACTCGCCGCAGGGAACGACTCTGGCAACGATGCCGGTGACCAAGGCAAAACGACCGGCTTCCGCCGCGCGGCGGAGCACGTTCTTGCAGATGTCGGCTCACAGGGAGTGGACGATGAATCAGCGAAAACCGGCACCGCGCGCAGTATCGAAACGCAGCACGCCACGACCAAGGCCCTCATGCCGACCGCAGGGTCCCTCGACCAGGCAGCCGAACCGGACACATCGGCCAACGGCGATACCGGCAAGCCGTCCCCATTCGGCATCGCCGCCGAAGCGCGGCGCGCGGGGTCCACGACGACGCCCGGCGACCATGCCGCGCGACCGTCAGTGCAGGAGCGCGTCACCATCGTTTCGGCACAAAGCTTCCCGGCACCGGCCATGCCGACCCTCGATCCGACCACTTCCAGGCTGGTCAGCGCAATTGCGTCCGACGTCGGCTCACCGCACCCGTCGTCCAGCGCCGTATTTGCACCCGGAGCGGCTCATCAGGCACCGGTCGCGGCGCACATTTTGAAGATCGAGCTTCATCCCGCCGAGCTTGGCGTCGTCAATGCACATCTGCGCCTCACGGGAGAGCAACTTTCGATTGAGTTGCTGCCCGACACCCAGGAGGCCTATCATCGCTTGTCATCGGATAGCGATACCATCGCCCGGGCACTTCGCGACCTCGGCTTCGATGTCGGCAAGGTTACTGTCCTGCAACCCTCGATAGCGGCAATGCCAACAGCCCGCCCCGACGCCACAAGCTCCACGACGGCGGCTCCGAACCGGGATTCGTCGTCGTTTCAATCCGGGCAGTCTGGCGGGAATGGCAATGCTCCCGGTGACCATCATTCAGGAAGGAGCCGCGACAATGACGCTCACAATTCCGGGCGCTCTTCCTCGGCTGCTCGCGGCCGCTCTGGCAGCGGGCTGTTTATCTAGTCTTTCCCCGGCAGGCGCCAGCGCTTCCACCAATGCTTGCGAAGCCGAAATTCTGCACGCCGCCGACCGCTACGGCATTCCGCCAGGCATCCTCTATGCAGTCGGTCTCACTGAAACGGGAAGGAAAGGCAGCCTTCAGCCCAACGCATTGAATATAGAAGGAAAAGCTGTTTACCCGCGCAATCGTTCAGAAGCAATCCGGACGGTCGAAAATGCTCGCACACAGGGCAAGAAGTTGATCGATCTCGGCTGCATGCAGGTAAACCATCACTATCACGCCCAGCACTTCCGCAGCATCGGCGACATGCTGGACCCGCACCAGAACGTCGACTACGCAGCCCGTTTCCTCGCCAACCTGCACGCCCGTCACGCAACCTGGTCGATGGCGGTCGCACGCTATCATGCCGGCCCCGATAACGACCCGGCGCAGAAGATCTACGTCTGCCGCGTCATAGCCAACATGGTGGCGGTCGGCTTCGGCAAATGGACAAGCAACGCGCGGACCTTCTGCAACCAGTGAGTTTATAAATTCGCTGCAAAGACCAATGCCGCAGGCTTGGCATCCGTGCCAGGCAGCCGCTCCGGCCAGCTTTCCCGACTTTGACGGGTGATACAACCTGAGCGATTCCCGACTCCCAAGAAAATAGTTACAAGAATTGACGGTTGTTCAGGATTCCAGCCAGCGACTACCCCTTGTCCCCGGGGCAAATGAAATGATTCGGGGGGCGGGCCGATGATCGTAGTCGTTGACGAGCGCGAACTCGTAACCGAGGGCTATAATTCACTTTTCGACAGGGAAGGCGTTGCGTGCGCCGGTTTCGCGCCAAGTGAATTCGACGAGTGGGTGGCAAGCGCCGCCGATGACGACCTCAAATCGGTAAGTGCGTTCCTGATCGGCGATTGCCGCGAAGGCAGCATTTCGCCGCGCCAGATACGCGGACGTACCGGTGCTCCGGTCATCGCGCTGAGCGAACATCATTCTCTCGAGAACACGCTGAAGCTTTTCGAGTCTGGCGTCGACGACGTGGTGCGCAAGCCGGTCCACATCCGCGAAATCCTCGCCCGCATCACGGCGATCCGCAGGCGGGCCGAGGAAAGCGCGAACTTCACCGAAATCGGCCCGATGCGCATCTTCATGGATGGCCGCGATCCCGAGATCAACGGCCAATCGCTGCCACTGCCGCGTCGCGAACGCCGCATTCTGGAATTTCTCGCCGCAAATCGCGGACGGCGCGTCACCAAGACCCAGGTCTTCAACTCCATTTACGGCATCTTCGACGAAGAGGTCGAAGAAAACGTCGTGGAAAGCCACATCTCCAAGCTGCGCAAGAAACTGCGCGAGAAGCTCGGCCACGATCCGATCGATTCAAAACGCTTCCTCGGCTATCGGCTGGTCTTCTGATGGATCGGGCCACAGGCCTGCGCCCGCTTCTCCGCGCCAGCCTCGCGCAAGACAACAAGCGTATTCTTTTCGCCACACCCGGTGGAACTGAGGAGACGTTTCGATGAGCTTGTATGGGATGATGCGAACCGGCGTTTCCGGCATGGCCGCGCAAGCGAACCGACTGGCAACGACGGCCGACAACATCGCCAACTCCGATACCACCGGATACAAGCGAGCTTCGACGGAATTCTCGACGCTTGTCATGCCCAGCACAGGCGGCAGTTACAATTCCGGCGGCGTGACAACGACGGTCATTAATTCGATCAGCGCCCAGGGCGTCCTTCAATACACCACTTCAGTCTCCGACCTTGCCGTGGACGGAAATGGCTTCTTCGTGGTGCAGGACCCGAGCGGCACGCCGTTTCTCACCCGCGCCGGCGCATTCGTGCCGGATGGTGAAGGTAGGTTGGTCAACGCCGCCGGCTTCCAGTTGATGGCATACAGCTATGAAAACGGCTTGCCGGCAGCAACCGTCAACGGCTTCGACGGGTTGGAGCCAGTGCGCATCACCGACGGTCAGATGACGGCGTCACCCAGCACCGATGGCTACTACAGAGGCAACCTGCCTGCCGGTGCTACTGCCGTAGCGGCAGGCGATCTGCCTTCTACCAACAGCCCGACTGCCGCATACACCTCGAAATCCTCGCTCGTTGCCTATGACAATCTCGGCAATCGCATGCTGATGGACGTCTATTTCACCAACACCGGCACTGGCACCTGGCAGGTCTCGGTATTCGACCAATCTGCTGCGACGCCCGGAACCTCGTTCCCCTACACAGGTGGCGCGCTGGGCAGCGCGAACCTGACATTCGACACAACGACCGGACAACTGACGGGGGCGGTTGATAGCGTTTCTCTGACCATTCCCAATGGTGCTGCCTTCAATCTCGACCTGTCGGAACTCAGCCAGCTTGGCGCGGGCTTCACAGTTTCCGGCGGCGCGACCAATGGCAACGCACCCAGCACGATCGACAAGGTGCAGATCAGCAAGGACGGAACCATCTACGCCATGTATGGCGATGGCTCCTCCCGTGCACTCTACAAGATCCCGCTGGCCGACGTGCAAAGTCCCGACCGGCTGACCTCGCTGCCCGGCAACGTCTACGCGCAGGGCACGGACTCGGGCGCGGTCCGATTAGGCTTTGCCAACGAAGGCAAGCTCGGCTCGATCGTTTCCGGCGCACTGGAAAGCTCCAACGTCGACATCGCCGAGGAATTGACCGACATGATCGCAGCCCAGCGCAGCTACACCGCAAACTCCAAAGTATTCCAGACCGGTTCCGACCTGATGGATGTCCTCGTCAACCTGAAGAGATAGCAACCGGCACGAAGGCCGTGAAAGCATAGAATGTCGCTGTCATCCGCATTGAGCATCGCCCAGTCTGCGCTTCTGACGACGTCGCGCCAGACCAGCGTCGTCACGCGCAACGTGTCGGATGCCTCCAATCCCGACTATTCGCGCCGTACTGCCACGGTTGTCAGCATGGCGCCCGGCGCGCGCTCGGTCGATATCCAGCGCGCCACCAACGCGCAGCTTTTTCGCCAGAACCTGTTCGCACTCTCGGCCTGGAGCGGCCAAGCCACCCTGTCCAATGGATTGGACAGG
The DNA here is from genome assembly GCF_001427385.1 of Mesorhizobium sp. Root157. GTDB lineage: Bacteria > Pseudomonadota > Alphaproteobacteria > Rhizobiales > Rhizobiaceae > Mesorhizobium. The sequence continues at coordinate 62,157 of NZ_LMGJ01000023.1, read as the reverse complement.
CTGCAACTCGCGGTCAACGGCGTAGACAATGCAGCTTCCGCCTCGACGGCGATCGGCAATCTTCAGAATGCGTTGCAACTCTACGCCACATCGCCCTCCAACCAGAACCTCGGCGCAAGCGTCATCGATGCCTCTCGGCAGGTCGTGCGTTCCCTGACGGAGGGAACGAATGCCATACAGGCTTTCCGCACCGACATGGACAGCCAGATTGCCAACGCAGTCGGCCAGTTGAACGACCTGCTTGTGCAGTTCGAAGGCGCCAACAAGGCCATCATCTCAGGCACTCGTTCAGGGACCGACGTTTCCGACGCATTGGACAAGCGCGACGCGCTGCTGAAGAAAATCGCCGAATATGTGCCGGTCTCGACCTACACGCGCGGCGACAACGACATGGTCATCACGACCACCGACGGCACGACGCTGTTCGAGACCATTCCGCGCTCGGTAAGTTTCACGCCATCTTCGGGTTATTCTCCGACAACCACGGGCGCTACCGTCTATATCGACAACGTGCCGTTATCGCCCGGCATGGGAGGGCTTGGCGAGGCAGCCGGAAAGCTCGCCGGTTTCCTGCAACTCCGTGACGGTGTCGCTTCCACCATGCAGAGCCAACTCGATGAGATCGCCCGAGGTCTCATCGATGCCTTTGCCGAAAAGGCCCCGCCGCTGGCCGACATGGCCGGCCTTTTCACCTGGCAGGGTGGACCAGCAGTACCGACGACACTGGAGCCCGGTCTGGCGGGAACGATCTCCATCAACGCCGCGGTCGATCCGTCTCAACCCGGCGGCAATATCAATCTGCTGCGCGACGGTGGCATTAATGGTGCCGCCTATGTCAAGAACGCCACCGGTGGCGCATCGTTTTCCGAAATGCTGATCCAGTATGGCGACCGTCTCGACGCGCCGATGATCTTCAGCCCTGCCGCCGGCATTTCCGCTTCTTCCAGCGTGACGGAATTTTCGGCCAATGCCATCGGTTGGTTCGAGGGTATCCGCCAGCAAGCTACCGCCCTCGCCGACACCAAGGAAGCATTGGCAAGCCGCACCGCCGAAGCGTTGTCCAACGAGACCGGCGTCAATGTCGACATGGAAATGTCGCTGATGCTCGACCTGGAGCACACCTATCAAGCGTCGGCACGGCTGATGAGTACGATCGACCAGATGCTCAACGCACTGCTTGAGGCTGTCTGACCATGAAAGCCGTCTCCGTTTCCTCCGCAGCCGTATCGAATGCAATGCGCTACTCGCAGACGCGCATGCAGGTCGATCTGGTCAAGGCGCAGAAGGAACTGGACTCTGGCAAAGTCGCCGATATCGGGCTGACCTTGGGAGCCAACGCCTCCCAATCGGTGAATTTTCATCGCGACCTGGACAGGCTGAACAGCATCGTCGCTTCAAACGCCCTGGTGGCAGCGCGCCTGAAATCGACGCAGGACGCACTGGGACAAATTCTTGGCGCCACACAATCCCTGCTGTCCAGCATGACGGTAGCTGCATCCGGCGACATGCCGGACAGCGTCGCTGCCGAAAGCGGTCGCGCCGCCCTGCAATCGCTGACCTCGATGCTGAATTCCAGCTTGAACGGGGAGTATCTGTTCGCCGGCACGAATACGGATTTCAGGCCGATCAATGACTATTCGGCGGCTCCATCGCCGGCGAAGGCGGCTTTCGACACCGCCTTTTTCACCCGCTTCGGCTTCAATCAGGACGACCCCGCCGCTGCCGGCATCTCAACTGCCGACATGGACGATTTCCTGACCAACAGCGTCGAACCGCAGTTTTTTGGCGCCGGCTGGCAAGCAAACTGGTCGAACGCGACCGATCAGCAGATCGTCAGCCGGATCGCCCTGAACGAGACGACAGCGACGTCGGTCAGTGCCAACCAGGAAGGCCTGCGCAAGATCGCCATGGCCGCCACCATCGTTGCCGAGGCATTTTCCGGCAATCTCAGCGCCGCCGCAAAGAATGCCGCCGCGGCAAAGGCGCTCGCGCTGGCTGGCGAGGCGATCTCCGACCTTGGCCAGTTGCAGTCGCAGACCGGCATCATCCAGAACCGCGTGTCGGACGCCAGCGAACGCATCAACACCCAGGTGGACCTGTTCGAACGGCACATCATCGATCTGGAAGGCGTGGACCCTTATGAAGCCGCCAACCGCGTCAACGACCTCATGTCCCATATCCAGACCTCCTTCGCGCTGACGGCGCGCATCCAGCAACTCAGCCTGTTGAACTACCTGACCTGATCGGACGGACAAGCGATGTATCAATTCTCCTATGCCGACATTCAGACAGACTCCGTTGCCGACGCGAGGGACCGCGAGCGTCAACTTTTAAGCCGCTCGATCGATCTTCTCACGGCGGCCGCTTCCATCGGTCCCGATTCGATGGAAGCGATCGAGGCACTGCACTTCACCAACCGCGTCTGGACGACGTTCGTTGAAGATCTCGGCTCCAGCGAGAACGCGTTGCCGAAGGAATTGCGGGCCAACCTCATTTCGATCGGCCTGTGGGTGCTTCGCGAAACGGAGGATATCCGCCAGGGCCGGACCAGCAATTTCGAAGGCGTCATCGAGGTTTCTCAGATCATACGGGACGGCATCCAATGAGCACCACGTTCAAGCTTTCCTTGAAACCGAACGAGAAGATCTATCTGAACGGCGCCGTCATCCGCGTCGACCGCAAAGTCACGCTCGAGTTGTTGAATGACGTCCAATTCCTTCTGGAGAGCCATGTCCTGCAACCGGAAGATGCCTCAACCCCCCTCAGGCAGCTCTATTTCATCTTGCAGATCATGCTGATGAACCCGGAAGGCGCGCCGGAGGCACGCGCCATGTTCCGCCGCTCGCTGCCGCTTCTGCTGGCCAGTTTCAAGGACGAACGCATCTGCAACGCCCTCAAGCAGGTCGATCGCATGGTAGGCGAAGACAACGTCTACGAAGCGCTGAAGACGATCCGCTCCCTCTATGCGTTCGAGCGCCAAGTGCTGCAGGAAAACGACGACGATGAGATGGACGAGGCCCGTCCGCTGGCAGTAGGAGCCCGCTGATCATGAACGTGGATATGACAACCGCCCTGCCCCCGACCGCGAATCCGGCATCGGCCAAGTCGAAGGCGACGGTCGACTACAATTCCTTCCTCCGGCTCCTGATCGCACAGATGAAGAACCAGGACCCGACCCAGCCGATGGACTCGACCCAGTATGTGTCGCAACTCGCGACCTTCTCCCAGGTCGAGCAAACGGTTCAGACCAACACCAAGCTCGACCAGATCCTGCAAGCTTCTGCGCTCGCTCAAGCCGACAGCCTGATCGGCCACGCGCTCACCTCTGCCGATGGAGTGACCAGCGGCATCGTGAAAGAGGTCCGCCTCGCAGCGAGTGGCTTGGTCGCCATTCTCGAGGGTGGCGCGGAGGTTGCTGTCGGCCCCGGCGTCACAGTGAAGAACGCCAGCTAGCCAAAACAAATGGCGCGGGCCGGCCCAGCGGTCCCATGTGCTTGCGTTCGATAAGGGCGTAGACTTGGAACCATGAACGAAGCCGACGCACTCGACATCATGCAGTACGCGGTATGGACGGTCCTCGTCGCATCCGCGCCCGTCGTTTTGGTGGCCATGGTAGTCGGCATCGGCATCGCTCTGGTTCAGGCGTTGACCCAGGTTCAGGAAATCACCCTGACATTCGTGCCGAAGATCGTGGCGATCATGCTGGTGGTCGCACTCACCGGCCCATTTGTCGGCAGCCAGATTTCCGCCTTCACCAATGTCATATTCGAACGGATTGAAACGGGATTCTAGAGCCGTCGGGCCGAAAGTGGAAACCGGTTTTCGGACAATCCGATGCTCAAACGAGAAGAGTTCGCCACCATGCATCCGTCAGGATGCACGGCGATCCAGGCCGGTCCGCCATTGCCCTGTTGACAGGGCGCGTCCTATACAGAAACAGCCTTCGCTATATTCTTCGTGGCGGCTACAGTGGAAAAGTCTGATCGAGCCTGAGACCAATAAGAGCTAACCCGCATACTGGTGAAGCAAGACGCGTGATCGACGACGAAGCGGACGTTGAAAAAAGATCGACCCTTGCGCCATTCCGGCATAGCACTTTCCGTGCCGTGTGGACTGCCAGCCTGGCATCGAACTTCGGCGGCCTGATCCAGGGCGTCGGTGCGGCTTGGCTGATGACGTCGATCACCACGTCGTCCGACATGGTTGCACTTGTGCAGGCGTCGACAGCCTTGCCCATCATGCTTTTCTCGCTCGTTTCCGGTGCAATCGCCGATAGCTTCGGGCGACGCCAGGTCATGCTGGTGGCGCAATGCTTCATGGTAACCGTGTCGATCCTGCTCACGGTCGCTGCCTATCTTGGCCTCATCACCCCATGGCTGCTGCTTGCCTTCACCTTCCTCATCGGCTGCGGCACGGCCTTGAACAACCCCTCTTGGCAGGCTTCGGTCGGCGACATGGTTCCGCGCGCCGATCTGCCGGCAGCGGTCGCTCTGAACTCCATGGGCTTCAACCTCACCCGTAGCGTCGGTCCGGCCATCGGCGGCATCATCGTGGCAACCGCCGGCGCTGCCGCCGCCTTTGCCGCCAATGCCGCCAGCTATGTCGCGCTGATTTTCGTGCTGTTTCGCTGGAAGCCGCAAATTCCGGCGGCAAATCTGCCGCGCGAAACTCTGGGCGTGGCGATGGGCGCCGGCATACGCTACGTGGCCATGTCGCCCAGCATCGGAAAGGTGCTGTTGCGGGCATCGGTGTTCGGTTTCACCAGTGGTTCAATCCTTGCACTGCTCCCTCTGGTGGCGCGAGACCTCGTCCAGGGCGGGCCGCTTGTCTACGGCATCATGCTAGGTGCTTTCGGCCTTGGCGCTGTCGGTGGCGCGCTCGCCAGCGAAAGACTGCGTCAGGCTCTGTCCAGCGAAGTCATGGTCCGCTACGCTTTCCTCGGCTTTGCGTTATGCGGGCTGATTGCCGCCGTCAGTTCACAGGCGTGGCTGACCTGCGCTGGTCTTCTGGTCGGCGGAGCATGCTGGGTGCTGGCGCTGTCGCATTTCAACGTCACGGTCCAATTGTCGACGCCGCGATGGGTGGTGGGCAGGGCGCTGTCCATCTACCAGACCGCCACTTTCGGCGGCATCGCGCTGGGCAGTTGGATTTGGGGCATCGTCGCCGAAACGCACGGCGTCGAAATGGCATTGATCGCTGCGGCTATCTCCATGCTGGCCGGCAGCGCCCTCGGCTTTCTGGCGCCGCTGCCGCAACTGGCGACGCTCAACCTCGACCCGCTCAACCGCTGGACCGAGCCGCTGTTGTCGCTCGACCTCAAACCGCGCAGCGGTCCCATCGCGATCCTGATCGAGTATGTCATCCGCGACGAGGATCTTTCCGAATTCATCGAATTGATGGCCGAGCGAGGGCGTATCCGCCGCCGTGACGGAGCCCGTAACTGGACGCTGGCGCGCGACCTGGAGAATCCCGAAATCTGGATCGAAACCTATCACACGCCGACCTGGCTGGAATATGTGCGCCACAACACCCGCGCGACATTCGCCGATGCCGCCATCACGGAACGCATTCGTGCGCTTCACAGCGGCAGCGAGCGGCCGCGCGTGCGCCGCATGATCGAACGCCCGACCACCGCCGAACAAGCCATCGTCACGCCAAGAGGCCCGATCGACCTGCATTGAGCCGAACGGCGGCGGTCGGCTTGCTTCCCCACCTTCGCGCAAGTTTGGGCCGCTAGATTCGGCCAACCGTGGCGCTGCCTTGCGCCGCGCCATGCATGAGGCGTGAAGACACGATGGCCATCAGCGAAAGCATTTCGACCGTCACGGCTCCACGCAATGGGCGCGACGTCTTCTTCGCACTCGGTATCATCGTCATTCTGGCGGTTCTGTTCCTGCCAATCCCGGCATTCCTTATCGACGTCGGGCTGGCCTTTTCGATCGCCCTTTCGGTGCTGATCCTGATGGTTGCGCTATGGATCCAGCGCCCCCTCGACTTTTCGTCTTTCCCTACCATCCTGCTGATCGCCACGATGCTGCGCCTTTCGCTCAACATCGCAACCACCCGCATGATCCTGTCCCATGGCAATGAAGGCACCCATGCCGCCGGCTATGTGATCAGCGGCTTTTCAAAGCTGGTCATGTCCAGCGACTTCGTCATCGGCCTCATCGTGTTCCTGATCCTGGTCGTGGTGAACTTCATCGTCATCACCAAGGGCGCGACCCGCATCGCCGAGGTCGGCGCCCGCTTCACCCTCGATGCCATTCCGGGCAAGCAGATGTCGATCGACGCCGACCTTTCCGCCGGCACCATCGACGACAAGACGGCACAGTTGCGGCGCCGCGAACTGGAAGAGGAATCTTCCTTCTTCGGCTCCATGGACGGCGCTTCGAAGTTCGTGCGCGGCGACGCCATCGCCGGTCTCATCATCACGGCGATCAACATCGTCGGCGGCATCGCCATTGGCTATTTGCGCCATGACATGGGCATGGGCGAAGCAGCCGACGTGTTCATCAAGCTTTCCGTGGGCGACGGCCTCGTCACCCAGATCCCGGCATTGATCGTATCGCTTGCCGCCGGCCTTCTGGTGTCCAAGGGCGGCACCCGCGGCTCGGCCGACCAGGCCGTATTCGGCCAGCTTGGCGCCTATCCGCGGGCGCTCTACGTCGCGGCCTCTCTTCTTGCCCTGCTCGGCATGATGCCCGGGCTGCCGCTGTTTCCATTCCTCATACTGGCTTTGGCGATGGCCGGTCTCGGCTACGTCATCCCCATGCGGCACAATCGCGAACTCGCCGAACAGCAGGCCGTGAAGAACAACGAGGCCGCCGCCAAGGCGGAAGAGGAAAAGAACTCGGTCAAGGCTTCGCTGGCCACCGCCGAGATCGAGCTTCTCATCGGCAAGCAACTGTCGACGCGCCTGTTGAGTTCGCATCAGGAACTCGCCTTCCGCATGGCCAAGATGCGCAAGAAGTTCGCCACGCAGTATGGCTTCGTCGTCCCGGAAGTGCGCCTCACCGACGACTTCGCCATTCCGCCGAAAAGCTACCAGATCAAGATCCACGGCACCGTGGTTGCCGAACATGAAATGCGCGTGGGTGAAATCATGGTGCTGCTCGGCACGCGCGACCTGCCCGATATTCCAGGCGAGGAAGTGCGTGAGCCGGCCTTCGGCATGCGTGCCTATTCGGTGATGGATACCTTCGCAGAGGACTTGAAGCGCGAACAGTTCACCTACGCCGACAACATGTCGGTGCTGCTCACCCACCTGTCCGAAGTGATTCGCAACAACCTGCCGCAGTTGCTGTCCTACAAGGACATGAAGGCGCTGCTCGAGCGGCAGGACCCCGAATACCGCAAGCTTGCCGACGAGATCTGCACCACTCACATCTCCTATCCCGGCCTGCAGGCGGTGTTGAAACTGCTGCTGGCCGAGCGCGTCTCGATCCGTAACCTGCATCTCATCATCGAAGCGATCGCCGAGATCGCGCCGCATGTGCGCCGCACCGAACAGATCGTGGAGCACGTCCGCATCCGCATGGCGCAGCAGATTTGCGGCGACCTCTCCGAAGGAGGCGTGCTCAAGGTATTGCGCCTCGGCAACCGCTGGGACCTTGCCTTTCATCAGAGCCTGAAGCGCGACGGCAAGGGCGAGATACGTGAATTCGACATCGACCCGCGCCAACTGGAAGAGTTCGGCCAGGATGCCACCAAGGCGATCCGCAAGCATCTCGAGGCGGGCGAGCGGTTCGTGCTGGTTACGTCACCGGACGCCCGCCCCTATGTGCGCATGATCATCGAGCGCCTGTTCGCGACGCTGCCCGTGCTGTCCCATGTCGAGATCGCCAAGGGTGTCGAAATCAGGGTGCTCGGAACGATATCGTGAGCGCGCTGGCGGAAGGGTTCGTTCTGGCGGCGTTTCTTGCCTTCTGCCGTATCGGCTCCTGTTTCATGGTCATGCCCGGCCTCTCCAGCGTGCGCGTGCCTTTGCAGGTCCGTCTCTTTCTCGCCATCGCGGTCACCGGCGGTCTGCTTGTTTTCCTGTGGGACCGCATCTACCCGTTCGTCGATGCGCGCCCGGCTGTCCTTGCCCCGATGATCGTTTCGGAGCTTTTGATCGGCGGCCTGATCGGCGCGATGACGCGGCTTTACATGGAAGCCTTGCGCTTCATTGGCGCCTCCCTTGCCATGCTGATCGGCTTCAACAGCATGGGCGGAACCGCCATTGAGGAAGCCGAGCCGCAGGCGGCGCTGGCGGCGCTCATTTCGTTTTCTGCCCTGTTGCTGCTGTTCGTCTTCGATTTCCACCAGGAGGTCATTCGCGCGCTGGTTTCCTCCTACGCGATCGCCCCGGTCAATGTGTTCTTCAATCCGCAGGCAGCGCTGGTCGACGTCGCCGACACGCTGTCGGAAAGCTTCTTTCTCGTCATCCGGCTTGGCAGTCCGTTCGTCGCCTACGCCATTCTGGTCAACCTGACGATCGGCTTCGTCAACAAGCTCACCCCGCAGATTCCGATCTACTTCATCTCGCTGCCGTTCGTCATCGCCGGAGGCCTGATCCTGTTCTATTTCGGCTTCGCCACCATGCTGTCGTTGTTCGTTGACGGCTTCATCGACATCAGCCTGGCAAGGTAGCGGAAATGACCACACGCAAAGAGCGCTTGAGGAAGTTGGTCCAGGTGCAGGAGCAATTGAAAGCGCTGCATGAGACGCGTCGCGCGACGTTTCTGTCGAATGCAGCCGCGGCAAAACACGAAGCGGAAGCGCTTGTGGAAACCTTCGATGCGCCCGGATCCCTGTCAGGCCTTTTTCCCGACCTTTACAACAACAGGATCGCGAACGCCGTGGCGCGCAGCCAAGACAATCTGGAGCAGGCCCGCAACGAGGCCGCGCTCGTCGCGGCGGCTACGGCGCGGACCAATATGGTGGAGCGCGCCTACGACGAGGTCCGCCGCCTGGACGAGCGTCACCAGTCGGACCGCGAGCGGCTCGACCTCATCGAGCAGAAGCGCTCGACCGACTGAGCGCGCAAGTCAGGTTGCCACAAGCTTGTTGCGCGATGATCGCACCGACAATCGGCAGAAGGTCCTTTCCTTGGCGATCTCCCCACCCAGCGACATCGTTCTGGACGTTGCCCGCGCCGCGAACCCTGCCGATATCCAGCAGGCACGCGCCCAGTTGATGCAACGCACCGGCGCCAGCGCGGAACCCTTCTCCGTCACAGATGCCCCGATGCTGTCGCGCACGGCAAGTAAGGACACCCCCAACCCCTCTGCCGAAAACTTCAAGCAGTTCGAAGCGATGGTGTTGCAGACCTTCATCCAGAACATGCTGCCGAAGGACGCCGAAGGCGTCTACGGCAAGGGTCTGGCGGGCGACATGTGGAAGTCGCAGCTTGCCGAGCATCTGGCCGGAGTGGTGGCCGACAATGGCGGCATCGGCATCGCCAGGTCGCTCGCCGCCGCGCACTATCTCGACGGCAAGCGCAAGGTGCCGATCGGCCCGGTCTCGACAAGCCCGCAGAAAACGGAAATCGATGAACGGGCGCGGCTGTCCACGTCGCTCGTGCAGGAATTTCAAATGAAGATCGCACGGACGCTAAGCGACGATCAGGCTTCGGCAGTGAGTAAGAAGGTGTAGCCCGATGACCGACTATTCGGAATTCACGTCCAACCTGCCCGCAACGGCGGTCAGCCCTGAGCGGCATCTCGTTTCCCAGAGGCCGGGTAACCTCGCCGCCATTATCGGGCGCATAGAGGAGGCGGTCGAAGAGGAAACGGCCTCGATCCGCAACAATGCCGGTTTCGACATCAAGGCATCGAATGCACGCAAGAGCCGTTACCTCTACGAACTCAACCGTGCCATCAAGGGGATCGACCAACCCGATCTGCTGGCAGAACACCGCGATGGGCTGACCCGTCTGCGGCAGAAGCTGGCTCGCAACGAGGCGGCGATCCTGGCCCACCTCAACGCGGTCAAGGAGGTAGCCAACCTGTTGAAGAATGCCATCCAGCACGCCGAAGCCGACGGAACCTACTCCGCCGGCCAATTCGGCTGGGCCCAAACGTGATCCTGGCCGGGGCCGCCGCCAGATGATCAAGTTCATCGTTGCCACACTGTGGATATGCGCCGTCACCGTCGGCGCGGTGTTCTATTCCTTTCAGGCTGCGGGAGCCCGCGACGAAGCCGCCACCGCCAAGCCGTTGTTCGGCGGGCTCGACTACGTCAGCACCGACATCATCACCGTGCCCTACGTCCGCAACGCCCGCGTGGACGGCTACTTCCTCACCAAACTGGTGTTCACCGCCGAGCCGGCCAAGCTGGCGAAACTTTCCGTTCCGCCGACCTCGATCATCACCGACCAGGTCTATTCCTATCTCTATTCCAACCCGCAGATCGACTTCTCCGACAAGACGACGATCGATCTGGATGCTTTCCGCACCAGCCTGCGCGACAGCATCAATACCCGCGTTGGCATCGACCTGATCAAGGAAGTGCTCGTCGACCAGATCGACTTCCTGACCAAGGACGACATCCGCGACAACGCCAAGCGCCGGCGCAAGCCATCCACGCCGGCAAATTCGCAGACCGAGCCGACCTCCACGCATTGATGCCTGCAGCGGTCGAAGTACGACTCACTTGAAATCACGTTGACGTAAACGTCATATACCCCATATATCCGTGCAACGGCGCGCATGCGCCTTCGAGCGGCTTGGGCATGGCCCGGGCAAATCCGAACGTAAAACGCAAAACGACAAGGAAATGCCATGGGTGTCCAGGAAATCGCAGCCAAGCTGAAAACTCAGGTCGAGAGCGCCGGCTTCGACCGGTCGGTCAAGTTCGACACCGGCGGCGACGGCGTGATCCTGATCGACGGCGCCACCATCTCGACCACCGACGGCCCGGCCGACTGCACCATCACACTGTCGCTGGACGATCTGGAATCGCTGATCGCCGGCGACCTCAATCCAACCATGGCGTTCATGACCGGCAAGTTGAAGATCGAAGGCGACATGTCGATCGCCATGCAGCTCAGCCAGTTGATCGGCTGATGCAAAATTCTTGAGAGCAAAAAGGCCACCCGCCGATCGGGTGGCCTTTTTGCTTCAGGCGGCCTCGGGTTTTTCCGGGCGGACCTTGCGGCCAGCGGCCTCGAGCGTGCCGGCAGCGCCGTCCAGCGTCCCCACGACAAGCTCCAGTGCAAGGAAGCGGTGCCGCTCATACGGGCCGGGCATGGCAAGCCGCCCTGTCTTTGCCGCCGAAAAGCCGAAGCGCTGGTAGTAGGGTTCATCGCCCACCAGCAGGATGGCGCGGTGGCCGAGTCGCCTCGCTTCCGCCACGGCATGGCGCATGAGCGCCGAGCCTGCGCCAGCACCCTTCAACGCCGGTTCGACGGCGAGCGGGCCGAGCAGCAGCGCTTGTTGCCCGCCCTCGCCTAGCGCAACGTCCCACAGCCGCACCGTACCGACGAGCGTACCCGTCTGATCGCGAGCGACGAAGGCAAGGCCTTCGGACGGGCGCCGGCCGCGCCGGAGCTTTTCCGACGACTTGCGTTTGCGGCCCGGTCCCATTGCGCGGTCGAGCAATGCGTCCCGCGCCACCGCGTCGGTCGCATTTTCGGCAACGACAGCAAGGTTCGCCGCGTCGATTGGTTGTTCGTGAGCAAGTTCCATTTCCGCAATCCTTCACGAGCGGAGATCTGTTCCACAAGCGAACCGCCGGCGAATGACGCTGGCGGCGTGTTCGGCATCGAAAGCCGGCAGGCCTTGGCATTTGCAGCCGGGCCTCCCGACCTTTCTGCCCGAACTTTCAGATCACGTAGGATCGGAGCGGTTCAAACCCGTTGAAGGCGACGGCCGAGTACGTCGTGGTGTATGCGCCCGTTCCCTCAATCAGCACCTCGTCGCCGATGGTCAGCGACAAAGGCAGCGGATACGGCGTCTTTTCATACATCACGTCGGCCGAATCGCAGGTCGGTCCGGCGAGCACACAAGGCGCCACCGCATCGCCGTCGCGCGGCGTGACCAGCGGATAGCGAATCGCCTCGTCCATGGTTTCGGCCAATCCGCCGAACTTGCCGATGTCGAGATAGACCCAGCGAACATTGTCGTTGTCGGCCTTCTTGGAGATCAGCACGACCTCGGACTTGATGACGCCGGCATTGCCGACCATGCCGCGGCCCGGCTCGATGATCGTTTCGGGAATGCGGTTGCCGAAATGCCTGCTCAGCGCCTCGAAGATCGCCTGGCCGTAGGCCTGCGCCGCCGGCACGTCCTTCAGGTAACGGGTCGGGAACCCGCCCCCCATGTTGACCATCTTGAGCAGGATGCCTTCCCCGGCAAGCGTGGTGAAAACCTTGGCGGCATCGCCCAGTGCCCGATCCCAGGCGCTGAGGTCAGTCTGCTGGGAGCCGACATGGAACGAGACGCCGTAAGCTTCGAGGCCGAGCGAAGCCGCATGGCGCAACACATCGACGGCCATCGCCGGCACGCAGCCGAACTTGCGCGACAGCGGCCATTCGGCCCCTTCGCCGTCGGTAAGCACGCGGCAGAACACGCGGCTGCCGGCTGCCACGCGCGCCACCTTTTCGACCTCTTCCACGCAATCGACCGCGAACAGGCGGATGCCGAGTTCATAGGCGCGCGCAATATCGCGCTCCTTCTTGATCGTGTTGCCGAAGGATATGCGCGACGCGGGCGCGCCGGCGTCGAGCGCCATTTCGATTTCGGCCACCGAGGCGGTGTCGAAGGACGAGCCCATCGAGGCCAGCAAACGCAGGATTTCCGGCGCTGGATTGGCCTTCACGGCATAGTAGATCCTGGAATCGGGCAGCGCCTTTTCAAAGGCGCAAAAATTGTCGCGCACGACATCGAGGTCGACGACAAGGCAAGGGCCGGTCGGACGTCGGGTGGCAAGGAAATCGAGAATGCGCTGGGTTGCCATCGGGGTCGCTCCAAATACGCCGGAACCGGCGTGCACAAAGGCTGCGCATACGGGCTCGCAGCCTCGCATAGCGCGGTCAAACAAAGGCGGGGCGGGAGTCTCATGGAGCCGGCTGGTGGAGACACCGGAACCAGGAAACGCCGTCTCGCGGCGGTGAATCCTTGACCTTGCCCGGTCAAAAATTCGCTTTGTCTGCCTTGGCTTGGAAATGGGAGGATCCCGTTCCGCACTGCCGGCAATGATGGTGTGCCTCTTCAGTAACTCCGACTTTTGGACAGCCGAAAGAGAACCAGAAAGGCCCGCACCGTCGTTGCTTCAAGGTGTCCTCGATTTCGCGGTTGGCCGCTAAACCGACTGGAGGGGTTGGCTCCAGTTACCTTACCGATTTCCTCGCCATTCGAGGATCGGCGGACACCCACAGGCACGTGCGACTTTGGGCAAGCGCGATATAGGGAGATCGCCCTTCACAATCAATTAAATTCTGCGCCCTGCTTGAAAAAACTGCATTATCGAACAATGCTGCCTCAACCGTATCGAAATTGAAGACAATGACCGTCGCACGCGACCCTTTCCACGCCTTTCTCGATCTGCATCAAGCGCCTGTTTCCAATACGGATTCCGGGCCCCTCCACGGCTTGTCCCTGGCGGTGAAGGATATTTTCGATGTCGCCGGCTATCGTACCGGTTGCGGCAACCCGAAGAAGTACGCCGAAAGCCAGCCGGCGCTGAAAACGGCGCCCCCCATCCAGAAGCTGCTCGATGCGGGCGCGCGATTCGCCGGCAAGACACAAACCGACGAACTGGCGTTCTCGTTGATGGGGCAAAATGCGCATTTTCAATTCCCCATCAACCCTGCAGCACCCCAGCGTGTAACAGGCGGCTCGTCGTCCGGTTCAGCCGCGGCCATCGCAGGTGGCCTTGCCGATATCGCCATCGGCTCCGACACCGGCGGCTCGATCCGCGCCCCGGCCAGTTTCTGCGGGCTGATCGGCCTGCGCACCAGCCACGGGCGCATCCCGCTCGCAGGCGCAATGAAACTGGCGGCAAGCCTCGACACATTCGGCTGGTTTGCCCGCGACATGGACACCTATGAAGCCGTAGGCAAGGTGTTGCTGGGTGACGATGCCAAGGGCATCAGCCTCCAACGCCCTCTTTCTTTCGAATGGCTGGATGCGCTGGTCACCGGGCCGGACGAAGCAGCGGAATACAAGAGGCTGCCAGCCATTGCCGCCGCCATTGTCGGCGGGCCGCAGCCCGTGGGGTTCAGTGCAACGCCGGACGAACTTTACCGGTGCTTCCGTTACATCCAGGCCGACGAGGCCTGGGCCGAGCATGGGGCGTGGATCTCCAGCCGTGATCCGCAACTTGGTCCGGGCGTGAAGGAGCGCTTCGATTTCGGCCGCACGCTGAGCGCCGAGGACGTGAGGCGCGAACGGGAACGCCGAGGCATCGTCCGTCAGGAGCTTGCCGAACTGCTCGGTTCCGACGGTTTCCTTGTCCTGCCGACCGTTCCCGGCCCAGCGCCTTTGAAGGATGCCGGCCACGATGCCCTGCTCGATTATCGCGAACGCGCGTTGAAACTGCTGTGCCTGTCCGGCTTGACGGGCTTCCCCCAACTGACGCTGCCACTGGGTGTTGTTCACGACGCGCCGTTCGGCCTGTCGCTGCTCGGCCCATCCGGTAGCGATATGGCGCTTCTCGGGCTGGGACGCCGGATCCTCGACGCGACAAAGGGCTGACACGATGGACACATTGACCCGCATGCGCGCCTTCATCGACGTCGTGGAAGCGGAAGGCTTCTCGGCGGCGGCGCGCAAGATCGGCCGTTCCAAGGCGCTGTTGTCCAAATACGTGCGCGAACTGGAAGACGAACTCGGCGCCCTCCTGCTCAACCGCACGACGCGCCAGTTCTCGCTGACCGAGGCGGGGCATACCTACTACCGGCGCGCCTCGGAAATCGTACGCGAAGTCGACAGCCTCGCCGATGATGTGCGTGAATCCTCCGGCGACGTGCGCGGCCGCATCAAGCTTTCGGCGCCCCGCACTTTCGCCGACGCGCCCATCGGCCAGTCGCTGGTCGACTTCGCCAAGGAGCATGCCGACATCGTGCTGGAGATCGACCTCGACGATCGCTTCGTCGATCTGGTCGAAGAGGGTTTCGATCTGGCAATCCGCATTTCGCGACTGGAAAGCTCGTCGCTGATTGCAAAGCGGCTGGCGCCCTTTTCGGTTCGCATCTGCGGTTCGCCGGAATTGATCGCCAAGCATGGCATGCCAACAAAGCCCCAGGATTTTGCCCGCTTGCCCTGCATCGTCGATACCAATGGCCGCTGGCTTTCCAACTGGCCGTTCAAGGGCGAAACAAGCGACACGATAAGCGTTTCCGTCTCCGGCCCGATGGAAGTCAACAGCCCGATGGTCGCTCGCGCCGCTGCCGTATCCGGCCTCGGCTTCGCGATCCTTCCGGACTTCATCGCGTCGCCGGAGATCATCGGCGGACGCCTCGTGCCGGTTCTCGATGACCGCATCCTCCAGGGCGGCGGCATCTTTGCCGTCTACCCTCACCGCCGCTACCTGCCGGCAAAGGTGCGCGTCCTCGTCGACTTCCTTGCCCAGTGGTTCAAGGCACGCGAAGCGGCATAGCCTTGTCCATCGGTGGAGCGGTCCCAATTTCGCCCGCTTTCTGATAACCCTCGGCAAAATGCGGCAACCGAGGGAATCGCGCCAACTCATGCCTTTGAAACGCAAAGTTCTTCCGGCTGCATTGGCCGTGGCTGGCCTTGTGGCGGCAACGGCACCGGCGAATGTGCACCCCCACGTCTTCGCCGAAGCCAGGCTGGATGTCGTCCTCGCTCCCGATCACCAATCGATCACCGGGCTCAGGCATGTGTGGCGCTTCGACGACCTATTCTCCAGCACGGTGCTGATGGAGTTCGACGCCAATTCCGACCTGAAGTTGGACGATGCCGAATTGAAGGAAGTGTCCGAGACCATCTTCACGTCGCTGGCCGAATACAACTACTTCCAGTTGGTCACCGTCGACGGCAAGGATGTGAAGATGAAGCCGCCCGCAGCGCTGATGGTGAACCTCGACAACAACCAGTTGATCGTGCTGTTCGAATCGACGCCCGAAACCGCAATTCCGCTTTCAGGCAAGATCACTTTGGGAATCTACGACCCGACCTTCTACACCGCCATCGATTTCACCGAAGACGAGAACATGGCGGTCGAGGGCTTGCCCGCGTCGTGCACCCGCACGGTCGTTCGCCCTGATCCCGACACGGCGATTGCGCAAAATCAGCAAACCCTGACCGATGCGTTCTTCAACGACCCGACCGGCACCGACATGAGCAAGATTTTTGCAACGAAGCTCGAACTGAATTGTCGGGCATGAGGGCAGCCTTATGAGCAAGACGGCCGTTCGCGCCACATTCGCCGTTCTGGCACTGGCCTATGTGCTGGCGCATCTGATCGGCCATGCCCATGCGCAAAGCTCGCTCGGCATCGGCACCAATGACGCCATTGCCCCTTCGACCGGCCTGTTCTCCCACTGGCTGGTCTGGATCAACCAGCACCAGCAGGCGTTCTACCGTTCGCTCTCCACCACGATGAAGGCCATGCGCGACGACGGCAGCAACATGTGGCTGCTTGTCGGGCTGTCCTTTGCCTACGGCATCTTCCATGCGGCAGGTCCGGGCCACGGCAAGGCGGTGATCTCGTCCTACATGGTTGCCAACGAAGTGGCGCTCAAGCGCGGTGTCATGCTGTCCTTCGTGTCAGCCTTCCTTCAGGCGCTGACGGCGATCGTGGTGATGGTGCTTGCCTGGTTCGTCCTGCGCGGCACATCAGTCTCGATGACGGACGCCGCCTGGTTCCTCGAAATCGCCAGTTATGTCTTCGTGACGGCATTCGGCGCCTGGCTGTTATGGCAAAAAGCCGGACCGTTGGTGCGCCGTCTTGCCGGCGCTGGTCCCGCGCACAGCCTATCGGCCGCGCATGCGCATGAACACGAGCATTTACAAGGTCATAGCCACGATCACGGGCATCAGCACGACCATGACCACGGCGCGCACCGTCATCATGAGGGCGCGGTCTGCTCAACCTGTGGCCATTCGCATGCTCCAGACCCTGTTTTGCTGTCGGGAGAACGCTTCGATTGGCGCACAGCCTGGTCGGCAGTCGTTGCCGTGGGCATCCGGCCATGTTCTGGCGCGCTGATCGTGCTGTCTTTCGCCTTGCTCAACGGCTTGTGGCTGGCAGGCGTGCTCTCGGTGCTTAGCATGGCGCTGGGCACGGCGATCACCGTGTCAGCGCTGGCCACGCTTGCCGTCACCGCCAAGAACTGGGCCGTGCTGATGGCCGGCGACGGCCGGCTCGGCAACAACATCCACTCCGCGATCGAAATCGGCGGCGCAGCCTTCGTGTTCGCGCTCGGTCTGCTTTTATTGTCGGCAAGCCTCAGCGCGTGAGCCTATTTGCCCTTCCTGCGCTGGCTGATCCCCCGAAGCCAGAAGACGACAAACAATGCCACCATGAATATGGCAACGACGACGACCGCCAGAATTGACGAAACCTCCCCCGTAGCAAGCATGACATTCGGCAGATAGTAGGCGAACGAGCCAAACGCGCCGATGATCAACAGCGCGGCAATTGCCGCGTTCCTGCTCTCTCGATCCATTATAAAATCCCGAATGTTGTAGGCACTGGGCGCCCGCCAATCAGTGGTGATGCCGATGGTTTGGCACGTTCTCGTGCGAATGGCCATGGTCGTCGTCGTTGCCGTCAGCGCATCGGTCGAATTCCGGCTCCACTGTCGCATGGGTAATATTGTGCTTGGCGGCAAGGCGTTTCTTGACAGCGCTGATCGCAGCATGTGAATCGACGCCATTGTCGAGACAGGCATGCAGCGTGGCAATGTTTTTGGCGCCGTCGAGCGACCATACATGCATGTGGTGAACTTCACGCAGCCCTGCAATATTGGCTTCCAGGTCCCTGGCGATTGCATCGCGGTCGAGGGCGGTCGGCGTGCCTTCGAGAAGCAGGTGCGCGGCCTCACGCATCAGCCTCCAGGCGGTAGACAGGATGATCACAGCCACGAACACGGACAGGATCGGATCGATCGGCGTCCAGCCCGTCGCGATGATGACGATCGCGGCGGCGATGGCCGCGACCGAACCAAGAAGATCGCCCAGCACATGCAGGATCGCCCCGCGCATATTGAGGCTTTCGCGGTCGCCGCCATGCAGGATCAGAAACCCCGCGATATTCACGAGCAATCCCAGCCCGGCGATGACCAGCATCGGGCCACCCAGCACAGGGGGCGGGTCCATGAAGCGCTGCCATGCTTCGTAGACGATCCAAAGCGCGATGACGAAGATGGCGATGCCGTTGGTATAGGCGACCAGCGTCTTGACCCTGCCGAAGCCATAGGTCAGTCGCCCGGTGGCTGGCCGTTCTGCAAGATGGAAAGCATACCAGGCGAGGCTGAGCGCCAGCGTATCGGTCAGCATGTGGCCTGCGTCGGCAAGCAGCGCCAGCGAATTGGTGAACCATCCGCCCACGGCCTCGGCGACCATGAAACCGCCAGTCAGGCCGGCCGCAATCAGAACCCTGCCCTTGTCGGTCGAGCCATGCACATGAGCACCATGGCCGTGGCCATGATCTTGCGAACCGTGATCGTGGAAATGATCATCCACCATGCGGCGAAATCCCTTATGCGCCGTACTGCGCTCGATAGTCCTCGAGCCGCTTTACCTGTCGGCCTTCACCATCAAAATTCGAAGGATCGAGCCAGGCTTCATAGGCTTTTCGCAGCGCCGGCCACTCCTTGTCGATGATTGAATACCATGCCGTGTCGCGATTTGCGCCCTTGGCGACCATGTGCTGCCGGAAAATCCCCTCGAACTTGAAGCCGAACCGTTCGGCGGCACGCTTTGATGGAGAGTTCTCGTTGTGGCATTTCCATTCGTAGCGCCGATAGCCAAGCTCGTCGAAAGCGTATCTGGTGAACAGGAACTGCGCCTCCGTCGCCGCCGGCTTCCTGGAGATCAACGGTCCCCAGTAGATGCTACCAATCTCGATGACGCCATGCGTCGGCTCTATGCGCATCAGCGTCTGGCGTCCCGCGATCCTGCCGCTCGCCTTGTCGACTACCGTGAAATAAAGCGGGTCCTGGCTCGCTTCCACCTTTTCCAGCCACGTCTGGAACTCGGTGCGGCTTGCCGGAGGTTTTTCGAACAGCCAGGCAAAGCGACCGTCCGCATCTGGCACTGTCGAGGCCTCGAAAAGGCCGTCGCCGTGCCTGGCCGCGTCCAGCGGCTCCAGGCGCACGTAACGGCCTTCCAGCACCTTGCGTTCAGGGCGTGGACGCGGTTGCCAGCTGTTCAGATCGTCAGGCACAGCGAACTCCAATTCAGTTGACTTTAGGTAAGCAGGCTCACAAGAAAGCGGCCGGCTCAAAAGAACCACAGGGACGGGAAAAATGCTCCACACCATTTCGGCTTTCGACCGCCTTGGCGAGGAAAACGCCTTCGCCGTGCTGGCACGGGCCACTGCCCTTGCCCATGAGGGCCGTGACATCGTCAATCTCGGCATCGGCCAACCCGATTTCCAGACCCCTGCGCATATCGTGGAAGCCGCCATAAAGGCGCTACGCGACGGCCATCATGGCTACACGCCAGCCACTGGCCTTTTGGCGCTGCGTGAAGCCGTCTCGCGCCGCACGCTGGCCACCACCGGGGTCGAAGTGTCGCCGGAAACGGTAATGATCCTACCAGGCGGCAAGCCGACCATGTTCGCAGCCATCTTGATGTTCGGCGAACCGGGTGTGGAAATCCTCTATCCGGACCCAGGTTTTCCGATCTATCGATCGATGATCGAATTCACTGGCGCCAAGCCGATCCCCGTGCCGATCCGCGAGAAGAATGGCTTCGCTTTCTCGGCTGAAGAGACGCTGGCGCTGATCACGCCCAAGACCCGCTTGCTTATCCTCAATTCACCGGCAAATCCGACCGGTGGCGTCACGCCACGCGCCGAGATCGAAAAACTGGTTAAGGGACTGGAGGCACACCCTGACGTCGCCATCCTCTCCGACGAAATCTACGACGTCATGACCTATGATGGCGAGAAGCACTGCTCGCTGCTGCAGTTCCCTGAAATTCGCGACAGGCTCATCGTTCTGAACGGCTGGTCGAAGACCTGGGCAATGACCGGCTGGCGCATGGGATGGTCGATCTGGCCGAACGGCGACAAAGGCGCTCACCTTTATGAAAAGGTTCGCAAGCTGGCGGTCAATTGCTGGTCCTGCGTCAACGCGCCGAGCCAATATGCCGGCATTGCCGCCATCGACGGACCGCAGGACGATGTCGACAAGATGATGCGCGCCTTCGATCGCCGCCGAAAATTGGTGGTCGAAGGGCTGAATGCCCTGCCAGGCATTTCCTGCATCACGCCGAAGGGCGCCTTCTATGCCTTCCCGAATATGTCCGGCACCGGCTGGAAGGCCAAGAAGCTGGCGTCGGCCCTGCTTGAAGAGGCTGGCGTCGCTCTGATCGGCGGCCCCGATTTCGGCATTCTGGGTGAGGGTTACATGCGCTTGTCCTACGCAAACTCGGAAGAGAACATCCTGCGCGCGCTGGAGCGGATCGAGGCTTTCCTCAAGTCGAAGTGAGCCGGCGCGAAGGGTCTACCCGCGCCCCACATAAGGCATTTTGGTTGCCATCACCGTCATGAACAGCACGTTGGCGTCGAGCGGCAGGCCTGCCATGTAGACGACAGCTTCCGCCACACGGCTGACGTCCATGACCGCCTCGGCGGCGACGGTGCCGTTGGCTTGAGGAACACCAACTGCCATCGGTGCGGCCATTTCCGTCAAGGCATTGCCGATGTCGATCTGGCCGCAGGCGATGTCGAAAGGCCGGCCATCAAGTGCCAGTGTCTTGGTCAGGCCCGTAATGGCGTGCTTGGTCGATGTGTAGGGAACCGAGCCCGGACGCGGCGCATGCGCCGAAACCGAGCCATTGTTGATGATGCGGCCGCCCATCGGACTTTGTCTGCGCATGGTGCGGAAGGCCGCTCGCGAACACAGGAACGAGCCGGTAAGGTTGACCGCCACCACATCGTTCCACGCATCGACCGGAATCTCGTCGATCGTCGTCGATTTGTAGGCAATGCCGGCGTTGTTGAAGAGAAGATCGACCCGGCCAAAAGCCTTTACGGTCTCTTCAAACAGGCGATCGACCTGATCGGGCTTGGTGATGTCGCAGGAAATGGCCAGCGCCCGCGTTCCAGTGGTGCCGAGCTCGACCTCCGCCACAGCCGCTTGCAGCAAATCCAGACGGCGGCCACAGAACACGGTGTTCCATCCGGCTTCGACCAATGCCAACGCAACACTCTTGCCGATCCCGGACCCGGCCCCGGTTACGATTGCTGTTTTCTCTATAGCCATGCGCCTTCCTCCAACTGCGCTGCCAAATCGCAAATGAAGGAACGCATGACAAGGCTCAGGTCCTGTCAAAAAAGGGCGGCCATTGGCGACCGCCCCCTGATCTGAACCACGCTCGGGAGGAGGAAAGCGGGTCCGACTGATGAAAATGATGCGCTTGTTGGGTTAACAGAAACCTAATTTGTCAACCTCGCCTCGCGGCATTCACCAAGGCGATTGCGGGTTTGCGGCTGGTTCCGGTACCGCCGCCTTTGCCGCGCTGACCGTCGCTTCGACGTGTTCGACCAATGCATCCGGCAACCCTAGCCGCCCCGCCAACAGATCGAGATAGCCGCGCTCGGCACGGGTATCGGGATCGATGGCAAGGCGGGATGCCGTATAAAGCTCCACCTTCTGTGCATCAGTCTGCGCAGCGGCGACCAGCTTATCCAGGTCCAGGGGCGCGTCCAGTTCGGCTTTCAGGAAAGCTTCGGCATCCGAATCCAGCCCGGAAAGGCTGAGTTTGTCGCCGATCTTGCGCCTCTCCTCGTCGTCGATGCGGCCATCCGCCTTTGCAGCAGCGATCATTGCTCGCACCAGCGTCGAAGCGAATTCGGATTCACCTTGCGGCGCCTGCGACGGGTGGAATGCAGTGTCCTGTGGAGGTGGAAGGAGTTCCGGTTGACCTGCCGCCGTTTCGGCGGGCGTCTTGCCGTTCTGGTAGTTCTGATAGGCCTTGTAGGCGAGGCCGCCGATCGCGGCCAGACCGCCAAGCTTCAGCGCAGCGCCCGTGACTTGCCGCCCGGCTCCAGTACCAAGCAACACGGCGGCAAGGGCACCTGCCGCCAGCGGATTGTCCTTCGCCATCTGCACGGCTTGGCCCGCCTTGTCCCGCACCGTGGTACCCGTACCGGGAACTTGTGAGCCCAGCAGATCGTTGAGCAATTTCTTGGGGTCGAACATCGGCACCTCCGCAGTTGGCCCGGCTGGGCACGTTTCCTGTGCCGGTGAGGTAGGGGCCGAACCTTGGCATTACAATGACGGGACAAACGTTTTGCCCGGCCGGTGCTTAACTCCCGATGTGGCCCCTGCCCCGCCGCTCAGCCAGTTCGACCTGGCGCTGGCGTTCCGCATAGCGGGCCCGATCGGCATCCGTTCGCTGATCGTGGCAATACGAACATGAAATGCCTGCCTGGTATTTGGCCGACGTTAAATCCTTCGACGTCAAGGGATGGCGACAGGCCCGGCATAGTTGCGCATCCCCTTCCGCCAGCCCATGCGAGACGGACACTCGCTCGTCGAAGACAAAGCATTCGCCCTGCCACCGGCTTTCAGCCGCCGGCACCTCCTCGAGATATTTAAGGATGCCGCCCTTGAGATGGAACACATCCTCAAAGCCCAGCGACTTCACGAACGCCGTCGCCTTCTCGCAGCGGATGCCCCCGGTGCAGAACATGGCGACCTTCTTGTTTTGGAGGTCGGCGCGATGTTCTTCTACCCAGCGCGGGAACTCGCGGAAGCTTGCCGTGCGTGGATCGACGGCACCCTCGAAGCTTCCCAGCGCCACTTCATAGTCGTTGCGCGTATCGATGACGATTGTATCAGGATCGGAAATCAGGGCGTTCCAATCACCGGCCGCAACATAGGTGCCGACGCTTTGCATCGGGTCGATGTCATCTACACCCATCGTGACGATTTCGCGTTTGAGACGCACCTTCATGCGATGGAACGGCATGTCGGCGGCGTGGCTGTACTTGACTTCGAGCCCGGCAAATTCAGGAACCGACTGAAGATGGGCAATCAGGTCGCCGATAGCCGCTTCGCCGCCCGCAACGGTGCCGTTGATGCCTTCGCGCGCAAGAAGAAGCGTGCCCTTGATGCCGCGCGCGCAACAGAATTCGTCCAGTGGCGCGCGCAAGCTTTCGAAGCGCTCCAACCGGCAAAAACGATAGAGTGCCGCAACGCGGAACAACTCTGGTGCGATGATTTCGTCCATGACGAATGCCCGTATCGCTTCAGAAGCGGGGATTCAAGCCGTGGGTTTTTCACTCTGCAGAAAAGAAATGCCGCACTTTTCCGTGCTTTAGTCCCGCCGAGGCGTCATGAGCGCGCAAAACCTATCCACATACGCAAGCTTTGCATGACACTAGCCGGGCAATGGGAGATTCGGTGCCAACCATGTTCAGCGAGAACGTCATCAACGAGATCAGGCAAGCCGCGCAGGAAGCCGGGCTGGAGCCGGCAGCACTGCTCGCCGTGACCGCCGTTGAGAGCGCCGGCCAGGTATTCGCGTTGGTCGAAGGCAGGCAGGAACCGCTGATCCGTTTCGAGGGCCATTACTTCGACCGCAGGCTGAGCGCAGACAAGCAGGCATTGGCGCGAGAACGCGGACTGGCTTCTCCCACCGCTGGCGCGGTCGCTAACCCTGGAATCCAGGCCGATCGCTGGAAAATGCTGAAGCAAGCAGCCGCGATCGACGCCAAGGCTGCCTATGAATCCGTGTCCTGGGGCCTCGGTCAAGTCATGGGCGCTCATTGGCAATGGCTGGGCTATGGCAGCGTGGAGGCTCTGGTCGACGAGGCTCGCTCCGGCGCGTTCGGCCAGGTAAGGCTGATGGTCAGATACATCGAAAAGGCAGGCTTGGTGGAGGCGTTGCGCAATCACGATTGGCAGGCCTTTGCCCATGGCTACAACGGGCCGGGTTACAAGAAAAACGCCTATGACGAGAAGATCGCCGACACTTATGGACACTACGCCACCGGCAAGCCATTGAAGGCCATAGCGCAATCCTCGCTGCTCCGGCCAGGGTCGCAGGGAGAGGCGGTGGCCGACCTCCAACGCCGGCTGACGGCGCTTGGCTATCCCTTGTCGGCCGATGGTATTTTCGGCCCCGCCACCTTGGCAGCCGTCGAGCGCTTTCAGGCAGATAACGGCCTCGACGCCGATGGTCTCGTCGGGAAAAGAACCGGCGAGGCAATCCAAACTGCCTTGGTGTCCGGTGGTTTCATCCGCCGCTTGTGGACATGGCTAAAGCGCTGGCTGGCAAGCTGACGCCCCACGGATAGCTTCACGTCTCGCAGCGTGGACACGCGGTATTGCATCTGTTAAATCGGTTGAATTATCAAATCCCGGAAGATCGTGATGCCGACCAAGACTGAGAAACTGCTCGCCCTGCTCAATGGTCAACCGGTAATTCCGGTGTTGAAGATCGCCGATATTGCCGACGCCGTGCCGTTGGCACGCGCCCTGGCGCGCGGCGGCCTGCCAGCCATCGAGATCACTTTGAGGACCGCCGCTGCGCTGGAAGCGATCCGACGTGTGGCCGGCGAGGTAGAGGAAGCCATTGTCGGCGCCGGCACCATCCTCGACAGGCAGCAGTTCAAGGATGCCGTATCGGCGGGGTCGAAATTCATCGTCAGCCCCGGCATCACACGCGAACTCATGATAACGGCGGATGATAGCGACGTTCCGTTTCTCCCGGGCGCCATTACGCCCGGCGAAATCATGACCGCGCGGCAGGCGGGCCTCGACTTCCTCAAGTTCTTTCCGGCCGAACAGGCTGGTGGCGCCGCCTTCCTGAAGGCCTTGGCCTCTCCGATCGCCGATGTGAAATTCTGCCCCACTGGCGGCGTCAGCGTGGCGAACGCCAAGGACTACCTGAGCCTGCCGAATGTCGTTTGTGTCGGCGGGTCATGGGTTGCACCCGACGATCTCGTCAGGGCAGGAAACTGGGCCCAGATCGAGGCATTGGCCCGCGAAGCAGCCGGATTTCGAAAATAGCAAACGCGGATAGTCCGCGAGCCTTGAAACAAAAAGGCCGCGCCTGTTGTCAGGCGCGGCCCTTGATTCACGCTTAACCCGACTACTTGGCCTGGAAGCGCGCCACCGACAGGAACTTCACTGCAGTGCCCGTGAAGCGGTTAGCATTGTTCATTTCGTCGCCGGACTGGAAACCGTTCGTATAGACTTCCGTCGGCGCGGTGCGAACAAGATTATACGCATAGCGCGGCGCCGTAGTGGCATCGGACACCTTGGCCACATAATCGTTGCTATGCAGAGCCCAACGCGCAAGCTTCGGCTCGGCGGCAATGATCTTCGTCTTTGGCTCCGGCTTCAGGTCTTGTTGCGTGGCGCGCGCTTCCTTGCGCGTCGTCTTGACGTTTCCGCCAATCGCTCCGGTCGGATCTGAAGGCATTTCAATCGCGGCTGTGCGCGGCGAAGCCTGGTCGATGGCCGGGTCGTTGAAGGCCGACCGTTCCAGCGACACTGCGGCAACCTGATACTCGTCGGCTGCAGTCTGCTCGAGCAACGTCTTTACCTCGTCATCCGGGCGGGTGGCCGGGAGCACCGAGAACGCGTCCGTCGCCGTCGTGCCTTGGCCGCTGTCAGCCAATGCCAATAGCGTCGAGCCCTTGTCCTGCTGCTGCGGCACGAGGGACGGCATCCCATGCTCGGGGCGCCAGGTCGGCAAGGGAACACCGCTCGCCGCGACGTCGTCCGAGGCCAGTTTGCTTGCCCCTTCGGTAGCCTGTGCAGCAGCGAAAGGAGCGTCCGCCGGCTCTTGCGCGAGAGAAGCTGTCTGAACCAAGCCGGCATCAGCCGTACCGAACGGCACGTTATCCGGCGAGACGGCGCCCACATCGGCCTTGGGCCGCGGTGCGAAGCCCGGCAGCGGGACACTGCGCGCCGGCAATGCCGCAATGATGGTTTCAGGCGTATCCTGCTTCGGAGCCGCTTCTTCTTCCGCCAGTTGAGGAACCTCGGCGCGGTTTGCGTCCTGCGGCGCCACGATCGCGATACCAGGAACGTTCTTTTTAGAAGAAGCAGTGACGACTGCCTTCTTGGGCGCCGGAGCGGCCGCTACGACATCGTTGTTGTCTTCTTCCTCGTCGGCGCCACCGCCGAAGAATGCTGCCAGGAGTCCACCGGATTTGCTGGTCGAACCGCCTGCACTGGCAAGGGCAATGGCTGGGGAACCAGAACTCTTTCGGGACTTATAGGAAGCAAGCGCCTGGTCGTAACCCGGCAACGGCTTGCCGTCGCTCGGAACATGCAGCGTCTTGCCGTTCGGGAAAACCCTGGCGAGTTCCTGACGGCTGATACCCGGCCAATGGCGGACGTTACCGACATCCATATGAACGAAGGGCGAACCGGAGGTCGGGTAATAGCCGACCCCGCCACCCTGCATCTGGAGACCGATATCACGCAGTTTCTTCAGCGGCACGCCGGAGATGTAGAAATCCATCGCCTTGCCGAGCATGTGCTGGCTCTTCTTGGCAACGCCGTTGCTGCGGCTGCGCAACATCGAGTTCGTTGCCGGTGCGCGATAGCCGCAGATGACGTTGATAAATCCGTTCGACCCACTGGCACGATAAGCTTCCCAGACCAGATCGAGCAGACGGGGGTCCATCTTGGTCGGCTCGTTGCGGCGCCAGTCGCGCAAAAACGCGTTCGCCTCGCGCAAGCCGGACTGATCGTATTTTCCGTTGCGCTTGAAGACGATTTCCGCCTTCTCCTTGGTATGCAGATTGTAAAGCTTGAGGGTCCGCACTTCCGCGCTTGCGGTCGTTGCCGAAGCGGCGAAAACACCAACGGCCAAAGCCGCTGCCGCCAGCCATTTTGGCCAGACGTTGTAAGATTGCCGCCCGTTTTTTTGTCGTTCGATTCTGTTCAAATCAAAAGGCCCTGCAGGCTGCCGTTTGTCCCCGGATTTGTCCAAACGGATGTGGAGAAGTCACATCCGAATATCGATCCTAATGGTTAATCATCGCTTATTGAAGTCGAAATGCGGTAACACA
This sequence comes from Mesorhizobium sp. Root157, assembly GCF_001427385.1. Lineage (GTDB taxonomy): Bacteria > Pseudomonadota > Alphaproteobacteria > Rhizobiales > Rhizobiaceae > Mesorhizobium. The sequence continues at coordinate 34,998 of NZ_LMGJ01000023.1, read as the reverse complement.
GTGGCGATATCCCGGCAAAAAATGCCCATGCATTTTCTTGGTAAACCACCCGTTTAATTTGCGTTAACAGGCTCTTAACGCAAAAAGCTAACCTCTGGCAAGCGCCGTATCCTAAGAGGCTATGCGCTCGGGGCGTCCGGTTTCGGGGTCGATGCCGTATTCCTTGAGCTTGCGGTACAGCGTCGAGCGGCCGATGCCGAGTCGGCGCGCCACTTCGCTCATCTGGCCATTGTAATGGTCAATGGCGAATTTGATCATCTCAAGTTCGACTGAGGCCAGAGGGCGCACGTTACCGCGTTCGTCCAGCGCTTGCAGCAACCCAAACGTGCTTTGCGCACGGCCTGCAACGCTTTCGCCATCCACCGCAATATCAGCGGCTTGCGCGAAACTATCGCGGCTTTCCACATCACCGTCTTTCTGTTCGGCAAGGGGTCGATCCAGATTGACTGTCCCCTCGACCTGGGCGCGGATTTGAGGGAACTCCTCCTCGGTCAGCACATCGTTTTCGCACAGCACGGAAGCGCGGAAGACCGCATTCTCCAATTGCCTGATGTTGCCTGGCCAATCATAAGCCTGAAGCAAAGCGAGTGCGTTTCTGGAAATGCCGCGCAGGCGTCGCTCTGGATCGGCAGGCGCCACCTTGTGCATGAAATGGTCGACCAGCAGGGGGATATCTTCCCCACGATCCCTGAGCGGGGGCACGAAAATCGGATAGACGTTCAGGCGATAGAAAAGGTCCTCGCGGAACTTGCCATCTTTAACCTGCTGCAGAAGGTTTCTGTGTGTCGCCGAGATGAGCCGGATATCGACCTTGACCGTCGCACGCCCGCCAACCGGATCGACCTCGCCATCCTGAACGGCGCGCAGAAGCTTCACCTGCACATCAAGAGGCAGGTCGCCGATTTCATCCAGAAACAGCGTGCCGCCATGCGCCTCGACGAACTTGCCCGTGTGCTTGTCGGTCGCGCCGGTGAACGAGCCCTTCTCGTGTCCGAACAGGATACTTTCGACCAGATTGTCCGGGATCGCGCCGCAATTGACGGTGACGAACGGACGCGAGCGGCGGCCGCTGGTGCCTTGGATTGCACGCGCCACCAGTTCCTTGCCGACGCCGGATTCCCCTTCGATCAAAATGGGAATGTGGGAGCTTGCGGCCTTCTGGCCGAGCCGGATGACCCGTTCCATGGTCGGGCTATGCGTCACAATATCCTTGAAGGTAAGGGAGCCACTGCTGCGTCGGGCCGAGCGCTTGACCTCGCCCTCCACCGCCTCGACCTTGAGTGCATTGGCGATAGCAGTTTGCAGACGGTCGGGAGAAGCGGGCTTGACCACGAAATCGAAGGCTCCGTGGCGCATGGCAAGGACCACGGTTTCGATGCCGCCTTGCGCGGTCTGAACGATCACAGGAATGGCGATGCCACGCTCGCGCATGGCCTTGAGCACGCCGATGCCGTCTAGGCCTGGCATCGACAGGTCCAGGATAACGACCGAGATGTCGCTCGCATTCGGCCCATCCATCGCCTGCAGGCCAGCTTCGCCGCCATCCGTGACAATCGCAGTGTGGCCGAATTTCACCACAGCCGCCTCGAGCAGCCTGCGCTGCACCGGATCGTCGTCGACTATGAGAATGGAACCTGTCATGAGTGCCCGAAATATCCGCCGTTAGTTTTCCCCTATGGATCATCTTGGCACAGGGTTCTAAATAAGGTTTCAAAAAAGCCGGTGAACGAAACCCTTACGATTTGACCGGTATTCAGCCCAGTTTGGAAGGTTTAGCGATGCGCACGGTTTCGGATCGACAGTTTGCGGCGGCATCTGCCGGGCAAGCCAGGAGTGGCCTTGGCGATCTGCCCGAATGGAACCTGTCGGATCTCTATACCGGCATGGACGCGCCCGAACTGAAGCACGATCTCGACAAGGCGGCCGCCGATGCGTTGGCTTTCGAAGCCCGGTGGAAGGGCACGCTGGCCATCGAGGCCAGTCGCGAGGGCGCGGGCGAGCTCGGCCAGGCAATGCGGGAATACGAGGCATTGGAGGAACTGGTCGGGCGCATCGTCTCCTATGCCGGACTGGTCTACGCCGGCGACACCTCCGATCCGAAACGCGCCAAACTCTACGGTGACATCCAGGAAAAGATGACCGATGCCAGCGCGCATCTTTTGTTTTTTGCGCTGGAGTTGAACCAGATCGATGACGGCACCATCGAGAAGGCACTGGCCACGGATGCCACTTTCGACCACTACCGGCCCTGGGTCCTCGACCTCAGGAAAGACAAGCCCCACCAGCTCGAAGACCGCATAGAACAACTCTTCCATGAGAAGTCTATTACCGGGCGGGGCGCCTGGAACCGCCTGTTCGACGAAACGATGACGGATCTGCGCTTCGACATCGACGGCGAAGCCCTCACTCTGGAACCAACCCTCAACCGGCTCCAGCATGCGGATGGCGACGTGCGGCGCAAGGCGTCGGAGGCCTTGGCCGCCACGTTTTCGGAGAACCTGCGAACCTTCACCCTGATCACCAACACGCTGGCCAAGGACAAGGAGATTTCCGACCGCTGGCGCGGCTTCGACGATATCGCTGATTCACGCCACCTCGCCAATCGCGTCGAGCGCGACGTGGTGGATGCGTTGGCGAGCGCCGTGCGCGAAGCCTACCCGCGCCTGTCGCATCGCTACTACGCCATGAAGGCGCGTTGGCTCGGCATGGAGGTGATGAACCATTGGGACCGCAACGCACCCTTGCCGGAAACTCCGCAAGCGACCATCGAATGGCGCGATGCGAAGGACACGGTGCTTACCGCCTATAACCGCTTCTCGCCGCAGATGGCCGACATCGCCCGTACCTTCTTCGACCGCAACTGGATCGACGCGCCGGTCAGGCCGGGCAAGTCGCCGGGCGCTTTCGCACACCCGACCGTGCCCTCGGTTCATCCCTATGTGCTGCTCAACTATATGGGCAAGCCACGCGACGTGATGACGCTTGCCCACGAACTTGGCCACGGCGTGCACCAGGTGCTGGCAGGAGGCCAGGGCACGCTGATGGCCTCGACACCATTGACGCTGGCCGAGACCGCATCCGTATTCGGCGAAATGCTCACTTTCCGCTCGCTGCTTGACCAGACAAGCGACCGTCGCGAGCGCAAGGCGATGCTGGCCCAGAAAGTCGAGGACATGATCAACACGGTCGTGCGCCAGATCGCGTTCTACGAGTTCGAACGCAAGGTCCACACCGAACGCAAGAACGGCGAACTCACCTCCGACCAGCTTGGCAAGTTCTGGCTTGAGGTTCAGGCTGAAAGCCTCGGCCCGGCGATCAAGCTGCGCGACGGCTATGAAACCTTCTGGACCTACATTCCGCACTTCATCCACTCGCCGTTTTATGTCTATGCCTATGCCTTCGGCGATTGCCTGGTGAACTCGCTCTACGCAGTCTATCAAAATGCTGAACGTGGCTTTCAGGAGAAGTATTTCGACATGCTGCGCGCCGGTGGCACCAAGCACCATTCGGAATTGCTGGAGCCATTTGGCCTCGATGCAACCGATCCCGCCTTCTGGCAGATTGGCCTAGGCATCATCGGCAACCTTATCGACGAACTGGAAGCGCTGAACTAGGACCAATCGACATTCAGGGTTTGGAGCGTGGTATGATTGCCCACCGTCGAGGCTTCGCGACGTGGAAATGGGCGATTTTGGCCATATCCCTGCGGGACGCAGCGGATTTCAGCCCCGACTGCGTCGAAAATGCTAGACGGTGGTCGACACCGCCTTGCGCTTTTCTCCTTGTCAGGACCGAAATCCGGCTCGCGCCACGCCCGAAACCTGAATGTCGATTGGTCCTAAAGAACGGCCTTCTCGGCAATATCGTTGGTGCTCTCAATTGCTCGCTTCCCCCTTCGCCCTTTTTCGTGACGACCTCGCCGGGCGCGAGGTCCTGTTCGAACGGCCTTCGGCCATCATTGCGCCGACGCAGGCCAGTGAGTTCGAAGCGGCATGGGCCGAAGTTCACAAGGCCCACGAAGCCGGGAAATGGCTTGCCGGCTATTTCTCCTATGAGGCAGGCTACCTGCTCGAACCCAAGCTGGTGCCGCTTTTGCCAGAGGGCAGGCGAGTGCCGTTGTTCTGCCTCGGCGTGTTCGAGCGGCCGTCCGAACAGGTCGCCACCCAACAAGACAACGCCGCCACCAACGGTCCGATTTTCGACGCCAGGGCTAACTGGTCGTTCGACGACTACCGCCCCAGGTTCGATCGATTGCACCGCCACATCCGCGAAGGCGACTGCTATCAGGGCAACCTGACCTTCCGGGTCGATGCCCACTGGTCGGGCGCCCCGCTGGCCGCCTTCAATGCCCTGACAGAGCGCCAACCGGTCAGGTATGGAGCCCTGGTCTCGCTTGGAAACGGCCCGGTCGTGCTGTCGCGTTCGCCCGAACTGTTCTTCGAAGTCACCCGCGACGGCATCATCGAAACGCATCCGATGAAAGGCACGGCACCGCGCGGTGCGACGGTCGAGGAAGATCGAAAACTCAAGGAATTTCTGCGCAACGACGAGAAAAACCAGGCCGAGAACAGGATGATCGTCGACCTGCTGCGCAACGATATTTCCTTGATCAGCGAAGTTGGCAGCCTCGACGTCCCTGAACTGTTTCGCATCGAAAGCTATCCGACCGTGCACCAGATGGTGAGCCGGGTGCAGGCCAAGCTTCTGCCCGGCCTGACCATCCGGCAGATATTCGCGGCCCTGTTTCCCTGCGGTTCCATCACCGGCGCACCCAAGATCCGCGCCATGGAAGTGCTGCACGACCTGGAAAGCGGACCGCGCAACGTCTATTGCGGCGCCATCGGCTGGGTCGCTCCTGGCGGGACGATGCGTTTCTCGGTCGCCATCCGCACCATATCTCTCTACCCGGACGGCGAAGCCGTCTACAATGTCGGCGGCGGTGTCGTGTTCGATTCCACGGCGGAAGAGGAGTACAAGGAGTGTCTGCTCAAAGCGCGCTTCGCGACGGGAATGCCGCCAACTTCGACCTGATCGAAACGCTGCGCTGGGAGCCCGACACCGGCTTCGTACGGCTGGAACGGCATCTGGCGCGCCTCTACAGTTCGGCCGCCACCCTTGGCTTCGCATGCGAGCCAAGCGATGTCGGGCAAGCGCTCGGCAAGGCGGTTGCGGATGCCGCGTCCCCCCAGCGCGTGCGCCTCGTCCTGACAAGGAACGGAACTGCCGAAGCTGCGGTGCAACCATTCGTACCGCTCGCCGCCAACAAGATCTGGCGCCTGCGCTTCGCCCGCGTACGGCTCGATTCGACGGACACGCTGCTCGCTCACAAGACCACACGCCGCGAGGTCTATGTCCGGGCACGAGCAGAACACCTAGTCACACAGGCCGATGAAATCCTGCTGATGAACGAGCGTGGCGAAGCCTGCGAGGGCACCATCACCAACCTGTTCGCCGATTTTGGTGACGGCCTGCTCACGACCCCTCGCCTCGACTGCGGTCTTTTGCCGGGCATTCTGCGTCGAGAACTGCTCGAACAAGGCCGTGCCGTCGAGGCGGTCATTTCCTACGACGCCTTGAAAACCGCCAGAACAATCTTCGTCGGCAACTCATTGCGCGGGCTGATCCCGGCCAAACTGGCCTAAGCGTCATCGATTGCGGCGATGGGCTACCCTTGCTATCGACGTAACCATCAACAATCGCAGGAAACGCCTTGGCATCAAGCCCGGCCCACACGCCCTATGACGGCTCGTCAAAGCTCTTTGCCATCGGGCTGAAACCGCTTGATCTCAATGAATGGATCGAGGTCGACGATACGTTCGATTTTCATCTGGGCGAAAAGCGGCGCATTCATGCGGAATATGGTCCCACTGTCTTTGTCGAGGAACCGGACACAAAAGCTGCGCAGGCGGAAGTCCTCTCCCTGCTGATCGACCACCTGCCTGTCCGCTACCCGTGGCATTACAGCGTCGATGGCAAGAGCATCGTCGTTGCCGGGCAGCCCAAAATCCCCGCCGATCTGCCGCCGCTCCACATTGCCTCGCTGCTGGTGCAGGAAGACCTGATCCTGATGCGCAAGAGTGCCGAAGGATGGCGGCTCGTCGCGGGCGCACTGTGCTTCCCCTCGTCATGGTCGCTCACCGAAAAATTCGGCAAGACGATGCAGGACATCCACATTCCCGTACCGGACTTCGGACCGGGTACGCGCATAGCCGGCCTGATCGAGCGCATCTTCGACAGCCTCGCCGTGGAACAACCGGTAGAACGCTACAACTGGTCGATCCAGGCCGGTGACGCTCTCTATCATCCGCTGTCGGATGAACAGCGCATCGACCGCGCCACGATGCGCCCCTCCCGCTTCACGGACAACGATATCAACGCCAGCGCCTTCATCCGGGTCGAGCGGCAAACGCTGAGGAAGCTGCCCGTTTCCGGCGATATCCTCTTCACCATACGCATCTTTCTGGACCCTCTGGCCGTTCTCGCGCGACATGACGACCGCAAGCGCATCGCGACCTCCTTCGCGGCACAACTGGCTGCACTCGACGAAGCACAGCTTGACTACAAGGGGCTGACAGGGGACCGCGGCCGGCTGATCGCCGCATTGGAGCGCATTGCCGCCCTTTGATTTTGAGCCGAAGACCCCATCGGGAAAGCCATATTGACCGAGATTCGGACAAGCCATCGATCGATAAAGTCAAATAATTATAATGGCTTATCTGGAATTCCTGGCCGTCGGCGCTTCCGCTTGGCATCAATCGCGCTAGTATATGACATCAAACTATGATTTAGCGCGCCGCTTGCGCGGCAGTGCTGCCGGTAACATTTGGCGTGAAGGGAGTTTGCACAAGAATGGCGAATGAAAAGTGGCCGATCCACGGTGAGATAACAGGTCCCATTGTCATGATTGGCTTCGGCTCGATCGGACGCGGGACATTGCCGCTCATCGAGCGTCATTTCAAATTCGACAAATCGCGGATGACCGTCATCGATCCGGACGACGCCAATCGCAAGCTGCTCGACGAGCGCAACATCGCCTTTGTGCAAGAGGCGGTGACGAAGAGGAATTACAAGGAACTGCTCACACCGCTGCTGACCAAGGGCGGCGGACAAGGTTTCTGCGTCAACCTGTCGGTCGATACCGGATCGGTCGATCTGATGCGGCTGTGCCGCGAACTCGGCGTTCTGTACGTTGATACGGTCATTGAGCCATGGCTCGGTTTCTACTTCGACACCGACGCGGACAACGCCTCGCGCACCAACTACGCCTTGCGCGAATCGCTGCTTAAGGAAAAGCACAAGCATCCGGGCGGCACCACCGCCGTATCCACCTGCGGGGCCAATCCCGGCATGGTTTCATGGCTTGTCAAACAGGCTCTGGTGAACCTTGCCACCGATCTCGGCCTGAAGTTCACACAGCCCGCCCAGCACGACCGCGACGCATGGGCAAAGCTGATGCAGGACGCCGGCGTCAAGGGCATCCACATTGCCGAGCGCGACACGCAGCGTGCAAAAAACCCGAAGCCGCTCGACGTGTTCTGGAACACCTGGTCTGTGGAAGGTTTCATCTCGGAGGGCTTGCAGCCGGCGGAACTCGGCTGGGGTACGCACGAGAAGTGGATTCCGAAGAACGCCAAGGGCCACAAGGGCGGCAGCGAGGCCGGCATCTATCTGGAACAGCCCGGCGCCAACACCCGCGTGCGCAGTTGGTGCCCGACGCCCGGCCCGCAATACGGTTTTCTGGTCACCCACAACGAGGCGATCTCGATCGCCGACTTCTTCACCGTGCGCGGCAAGAAGGGCAAGCTGCATTATCGCCCGACCTGCCACTATGCCTATCATCCCTGCAACGATGCAGTTCTGTCGATGCACGAAATGTTCGGTGCCGCCGGCAAACCGCAATCAGTGCATCACGTCCTCGACGAAGACGAACTGGTTGACGGCATCGACGAGCTTGGCGTGCTGCTCTACGGTCACGACAGGAACGCCTACTGGTACGGCTCGCAGTTGTCGCTGGCCGAGGCGCGAAAGCTGGCACCCTATCAAAACGCCACCGGCCTCCAGGTTACCTCGGCGGTCCTTTCCGGCATGGTGTGGGCCCTCGAAAACCCTGACGCCGGCATCGTCGAGGCCGACGAAATGGACTACCGCCGCTGCCTTGAAGTGCAGTCCCCTTACCTGGGACCAGTCAAGGGTTACTACACGGACTGGACACCGCTCGACAATCGTCCGGGCTTGTTCCCGGAAGACATCGACCGCAAGAATCCGTGGCAATTCCGCAACATACTGGTCCGATAGCGTAGTTGCTACCTCGCCCGCACACCTTGCAATCGCCCGGAAATCGGGCGATTGAAAGGGGCGGACCGAGGAGAAGCACATGGATATCGCGCGCAAAATTCTTTCAGCCAGCTTGGGCGTGGCAGCCAGCTTCGCGCTCGCCGCCTGCACAACCAGTGGCCCGCCGGCTCCGCCGCTAGCGGCCGCGCCTACCGGTGTCGAGGGTTCCTGGATCGACGCTCAGGGGACCGGTCTTTCGACGTTCAACGCGGGCACCTTCCAGACGGTGGCGACCGACACCGGCCAGAAGTTGTCGGATGGATCCTACACAATGACCGGGCCGACCTCGGTCGAAATCAACGGCACCTCGCTGATCCGCCAGTCGCCGATCAGCTTCAACTGCCTGATGATTTCCACCAGCCAGCTTAATTGCACCAGCGCCGCCGGCCAGAACTTCGTTCTGACGCGACGCGCCTAAGCAATATCCGCGGTGACGGGGTGCACCTGATGGCGCCCCGGCTGCCGCATACACTGACAGGGTCTAGCGACCCCGATTCCCGAAGACCGACTTGAGCAGTCCCAACGGATGCCTGTTTACGGCGTGCGGGGCACAATCGATTCCGCTTGCAACCAAAAATCGGCAATGTGAACATGCGGAGCGCCGACTGTTATATTGCAGTCAAGGAAGGCGGCCAGGATCGGAACCTCAGCGCCTTTGGCCAAGTCCATTCGGGAGAGCATCATGAAAAAATTCGTTGCCATTGCCGCCTTGTCGGCATCCACGCTCGGCTTGTCGGCCGGGGCTTCGTTTGCCGACTACACGCTCAACATTCTCCACATCAACGACTGGCACAGCCGCATCGAATCCAACAACAAATTCGAATCCACATGTTCGGCCGAGGAAGAAACCAAGGGCGAGTGCATCGGAGGCGCAGCACGCCTCGTCACGGCGATTGCCGAGCAACGCAAGAAACTCGAAGGGCAGAATGTGATTCTGCTGAACGGTGGCGACAACTTCCAGGGCTCGCTGTTCTACACGACGTACAAGGGCAAGGCCGAGGCCGAATTCCTCAACCTGATGAAATTCGACGCCATGACCGTCGGCAACCATGAATTCGATGACGGCGAAGACGCGCTGGCGCCATTCCTCGACGTCATCAAGTTCCCGGTGCTGAGCGCCAACGTTCAGGCGAGCGCCGCCGCCAAGGTCGGGGACCGCATCAAGCCTTCGGTCGTGCTTGAAATAGGCGGCCAGAAGATCGGCATAGTCGGTGCGGTCACCACGGAGACCCCGGAGATTGCGTCGCCCGGCCCGAATATCACCATCGAAGACGACGTGAAGACCATCACGGCCGAAGTCGAGAAACTGAAAGCCGAAGGCGTCAACAAGATCATTGCGCTGACCCATGTCGGCTATCCGCGCGACAAGGAAATGATCGCCAGGATTCCCGGCGTCGACGTCGTGGTCGGTGGCCACACGCATTCGCTTCTATCGAACACCGACGACAAGGCCGAAGGCCCGTATCCGACGATGGTCGACAACCCTGACGACTACAAGGTACCGGTCACCCAGGCCGCCTCCTATTCCAAATATCTTGGTGAGTTCAAGGTGGTGTTCGACGACAATGGCGTCGTCAAGGAAGCTTCGGGCGACCCCATCTATCTCGACAAGTCGATCACCCCCGACCAGGCAGTGCTTGACCGTATCAAGGAACTCGGCGCCCCCATCGAAGAACTGAAAGGCAAGCTTGTCGGCGAGAGCACCGCGCCCATCGACGGCAGCCGTGAAGCCTGCCGCGCCCGCGAATGCGAAATGGGCAACCTTGTTTCGGATGCGGTTCTCGATCGCGTCAAGGATCAGGGCGTAACCATCGTCTTCACCAATGGCGGTGGTCTGCGCGCCTCGATCGACCAGGGGCCGGTGACCATGGGCGAAGTGCTGGGCGTCCTCCCCTTCCAGAACACCATCGCAACCTTCCAGATCGGCGGCAAGGACATCGTTGCGGCGCTTGAGAACGGCGTCAGCCAGCTTGAGGACGGCGCCGGTCGCTTCGCGCAAGTTGCGGGATTGAAATATTCCTTCGACAAGTCGGCTGCCCCGGAAAGCCGGATCAAGTCCGTTGAAGTGATGGACAACGGCAACTGGGTGCCGATCGACCCCAGCAAGGACTATCTGGTCGCCTCCAATAACTACGTGCGGCAGGGTGGTGACGGCTACAAGATTTTCGCCGACAACGCCAAGAACGCCTATGACTACGGTCCGGGTCTGGAACAGGTCGTGGCCGACTACCTGGGCGCGCACAATCCCTATACGCCGAAGCTTGAAGGCCGCATCACCGAGGCGGCGGCAGGGCAGCCGGCTGCAGCCCCCGCAGAAGAGACGGCAAAACCGGCCGAACCGGCAGAGGCTGAAACGAAGTTGCCGGAACTGCCGTCTGCATCCGGCAACATAGCGGCAACACCACCGACGATCTCAACCGAGACCACGCCAGCGGCCCCCGCCGCCGAGCAGACCGGCGAAACGAGCCATGTCATCGTTGCGGGTGACACTCTTTGGGACCTTGCGGTCAAGATCTATGGCGACGGAGCCAACTGGCGGGCGATCGCCGAAGCCAATTCGGCCTACAAACCGCGTCAGCTTCCCATCGGCGGCACCTTGCAAATCCCCGCAGCGAACTAAAACTGCGGGGGCAGTCGTTACCGGCATGGCCGGTGACGATAAGTTGAAGCAAGGTGCGGCCACAAGCTGCATTGCATCCACGCGCCGTACGGTTACGTTTGCGGCGCGTGGAGAACCGACCGTATGACCCTTTCCGAACCGACCAAAACCAGGCGCGCAAACAACCCGAACCCGGCTGGAACTGCACCGCCCTCCGGCAAGGCGGCCAAGGTAGGCGTGATGCTTGTCAACCTCGGCACGCCGGACGGCACCGATTTCAAGCCAATGTGGCGTTACCTCAGGGAATTTCTGTCCGATCCGCGCGTCATCGAGTTGAACAGGCTGATCTGGTATCCGATCCTCTACGGCCCGGTGCTCACCTTCCGCCCGAGCAAATCCGGGGCGAACTACGCCAGGATATGGAATCGGGAGCGCAATGAATCTCCGCTCCACACCTTCACCCGCTCGCAAAGCGAGAAGCTAGCGGCGTCGCTCCACGATCTCCCCAATGTCACGGTGGATTGGGCAATGCGCTACGGCAATCCTTCCACCGGTAGCGTCGCACGCAAGCTGGTCGAGCGCGGCTGCGACCGCATTCTGACCTTTCCGCTCTATCCGCAATATTCGGCAACGACCACGGCAACCGCCAACGACCAGCTCTTCCGTGCGCTGATGAAAATGCGCCGCTCGCCAGCCGTCCGCACCGTGCCGCCCTATTATGACGAACCTGTCTACATCGATGCCTTGGCCGCATCTGTCACCAGACACCTGGCGTCGCTGGACTTCGAGCCGGAAAGGATCCTTGCCTCGTATCACGGCATCCCGAAACCCTATTCGGACAAGGGTGACCCCTATCGCCGGCATTGCCTGGAAACGACGCGGCTGCTGCGCGAAAAGCTCGGCTGGAGCGAAGAAAAACTCATGACCACCTTCCAGTCGCGTTTCGGCGCGCAGGAGTGGCTGCAGCCCTACACCGACAAGACCGTCGAGAAGCTTGCCCATGAGGGCGTCAAACGGATCGCCGTCATCAATCCCGGCTTCTCCTCGGATTGCATTGAGACGCTGGACGAAATCGAACGTGAGGTCCGCGATGAATTTCTTGCAGCCGGCGGCGAAAAATTTTCGCACATCCCTTGCCTGAACGACAGTGCAGAAGGCATGGGCGTGATCGAGGCTTTGGCTAGGCGGGAACTGTCCGGCTGGGTTTGACAACGACCACCATTGCCTTCGAAACGGGCGGACGCACCATCAGCCGCAATCGATGACGTGATTGTAACGATGAGGAAACGCCCTTAAGTGTTTCTGTGATGCAGCGTCACAGGCGGTCAGGCCGTCTATTCGAGGGGAAAGCAAATGGCATTCACTGGTCTCGATGTGGTCATACCGGTCCTTGTCGTTCTCGTGCTTTTGGTGCTGTTCACCGGCATCAAGACGGTTTCGCAAGGCTACAACTATACGGTCGAGCGTTTCGGCCGCTACACCAAGACGCTGACGCCCGGCCTCAACCTCATCGTTCCATTCGTCGATCGCATCGGCGCCAAGATGAACATGATGGAACAGGTGCTGGATGTACCGACACAAGAAATCATCACTCGTGACAACGCCATTGTGGCCGTCGACGGTGTCGCCTTCTATCAGGTGCTGAACGCGCCGCAGGCAGCCTATCAGGTCGCCGGCCTGCAGAATGCCATCCTCAACCTGACCATGACCAACATCCGCACGGTCATGGGTTCGATGGATCTGGACGAGTTGCTATCCAATCGCGACGCCATCAACGAGCGCTTGCTGCGTGTCGTCGATGAGGCCGCCCACCCCTGGGGCATCAAGGTAACGCGTGTCGAGATCAAGGACATCAACCCGCCGGCCAATCTGGTGGAATCGATGGCCAGGCAGATGATGGCTGAACGCACCAAGCGCGCCCAGATTCTCGAAGCGGAAGGCCTCAAGCAGTCGCAAATTCTTGAAGCCGAAGGTCGCCGAGAAGCAGCCTTTCGAGACGCCGAGGCGCGCGAGCGCGCGGCAGAAGCCGAAGCCCGGGCAACGCAAGTTGTATCGGAAGCCATTTCCAAGGGCGACGTTCAGGCATTGAACTACTTCGTCGCACAGAAATACACCGAAGCTCTGGCCAAGATCGGTTCGGCCAGCAACTCCAAGGTGGTGCTGATGCCTATGGAGGCGTCCTCGCTTATCGGTACGCTTGGCGGAATCGGAGAGATTGCCAAGGAAGTCTTCGGGAGCGACGGCGGCAAGCAGTCACGCCAATCCACCCGACCGCCAGTGGTTCGCTCCACCGAAAGCTGAAGGCAATGGGGTAAGGCAGCAACCATGCTTGAGCGCATCTTCCACGAACTCGGCCCCTGGAACTGGATGGTCATCGGCTTCATCCTGCTGGTGCTTGAAATCATGGTGCCGGGCGTCTTCCTGCTCTGGATCGGCATCGCCGCGCTGATCACCGGCATCGTCTCGCTGCTTATCTGGGATGTCGGCTTCTGGGTGTGGCAGGCACAGGTCGTCGTCTTTCTGATGCTGTCGCTGATTTGCGCCTATATCGGCAAGCAGATCGTCTGGTCGCGGCGGCAGGACACCGATCAGCCTATGCTCAACCAGCGCGGCGAACAGATGATCGGCCGCACCGCCACCTTGACCGAGCCGATCCGGGAAGGCCGCGGGCGTATCCAGCTTGGCGACACGTTGTGGCGTGTTTCAGGGCCGGACTTGCCAATAGGTGCCCGCGTACGGGTGACCGGAGCAACCGCGACCGATCTGGAATTGACCGTCGAGGCGATCCAGTAGGCCCTTTGGCGGCCAAGCAAGCGGAAATAGCTGCAGATCAGGCAGCGCCGATGCGCAACAGGTCGTGCAGGTGCACGAGGCCGACCGGGCGATCGTTCTCCACCACCATCAAAGTCGTGATGGCCGATGAATTGAGGATTTGAAGCGCTGTCGCGGCGAGCGTCTCCGGACCGATTGTCTTGGGGTTCTTTGTCATCACCTGATCGACGCTCATGGCCAACAGGTCGCCGTCGATCTTGCGCCTGATATCACCATCGGTGATGATGCCGGCCAAAGCGCCGTCATGAGACGCAATCGCCACGCAGCCGAAACCTTTCTCCGACATTTCCAGGATTGCGTCGCGCATACCCGTGCCGGACTGCACAAGCGGAAGTCTGCCGCCGGTGTGCATGATGTCGCGGATTTTTGTCAGATTGGCACCAAGTTGCCCGCCGGGATGGAATGTGCGGAAATGATCGGGCGTAAAGCCCCGCGCCTCAAGCAGCGCAATCGCCAATGCGTCGCCGATGACCAGTTGCAACAGCGTAGAAGTTGTCGGCGCCAATCCGTGCGGGCAGGCTTCGGACACGCGCGGCAACAGCAGGACCACGTCCGCTTCGCGGGCGAGCGCCGATTTCTGCCCCGCCGTAATAGCTATCAGCGGGATCGAGAAGCGGCGTGAATAAGCGATGATGCCCTTCAGCTCTGCCGTTTCGCCCGACCACGACAGGGCGATGATGGCATCATCGGGCGCAATCATGCCGAGATCGCCGTGGTTGGCCTCGGAGGGATGCACGAAAAAGGCAGGCGTTCCGGTCGAAGCCAGCGTCGCCGCGATCTTCGAACCAATATGGCCGCTCTTGCCGACACCGGTGACGATTACTCGCCCGCTGATGCCCGATATCATCTCCACAGCTTCAGCAAACGGTGAGGCCAGCCCGTCTTGCAGAACCTCGACCAACGCTTCAAGGCCAGCCTGGCTTGTGGATACGGTTCTAAGAGCCGATGCGATCGAAGCTTGACGATCCGGCTGCTGTTTTTTGGTGGATATGCCCGCGCTCATGGTCGATGCGCTTAGCGTGTTGGACGCCAACTGTCCAACAATTTGCTTTATCCAACCATCCGAAAGGCGGCGCTTCAACCGTCCGTTAACCATCCCGATTTACGGTTCGGTAAGCATGGCGCGCCGGCGCCTTTCGAGGTGGTGATGCCGCGTCCGCAGTCCAGAACCAGAACGGCCGAGCGGACCAGAACGGTTCGCACGCTGCTTTTGGCGGCAAGCGCGCTTTTACCGATTTCGACAAACTCGCTCCTGGCGCAAAACCTTGAACTGCGTGGCGAAGTTTCCGAATCGGCGATGATTCTGAGCGATCAGCAGGCAAAAACGCAGGAAATGACGCAGGCACAAGCCGCACAAAGCGGAACTGCGGCTGGCGGCTTGCCCACACCCATCTACCGTCCATTGAGCCAGAGTGCGGCTGGCGATGACGACGACACGACCATTTCCACCGGCAGCATCTTCGGCGCCCAGCCGGCCACCAACACTTTTGCCGAAGACCTTGTACCCTTGCCACGTCGCCGGCCCCCAACCACGGCCTCCGGTACCGCACCAGCCGCCGGTGCCGAAAACGCCACGTCTCCAAGCGAAGGCGAAGCAGAAGAAGACACGGCCACGAACCGCCGCGCTTCCACCATCGATGCAGAGGACGACCTTCCGCTCGATCCTCGCGTGGAGCGCACCGGTGCCATCGAAACCTTAGCCAGGCTCCCGGAGGCGGATCCGTTTGCACCGACAGGCATCCGCGTCGGATCATTCACCTTGCGGCCATCGGTGGAACAAGGCATCACCGCCACCTCGAATGCGGACGCAAGCAACGGCGGACGCCCGGCAGCGCTTTCTGAAACGACGCTGCGGCTCAATGCAATCTCCGACTGGAGTACCAATTCCGCCAGCATCGACGGCTACGTACTCCTTCGAAAAACCCTGTCCGGCGAAGAGGTCGAAGATGCACGGGGGCGCTTGGACGCAACCCTCAACATCGACCTCGGCAACGAATGGAGTGCCGTTGGCAAGCTCGGATACGAAGCTGCGCCGGAGTCCGCGTCGTCGCCTGTGGTAATCGTCGGCACGGCTTCCCAGCCCCTGCGCCAGAACATCGATGGCAGTCTCGGCATCGAGAAGAATGTCGGCAAGGCGCGCATCGGCCTCACCGGCGCTGTCGAACGCGACATCTATGGCGATGCGAAGCTTTCCATGGGTGGTCTCCTGTCCCAGAAAGACCGCAACTCAACCCTTTACACAGCCACCTTGCGTACCGGCTACGAGATATCGCCGGCTTTGACGCCATTCGTGGAAATCGAGACGGGCCGCCGGCTCTACGACGAACGCGTGGATACTGGCGGCTTCGAACGATCCGCGACCAGGATCGGCGGGCGCGGCGGTCTCGAACTTGACCTCGGCGAGAAATTGGCCGGCGAATTCTCCGCCGGCTGGCTGCGGGAGTCATTCGATGACGACGGCCTGGCTCCAATCTCTGCCGCGACGGTCAATGCCGACCTGAGGTGGTCGCCTGAACGCGGCACCACCATCGGCCTGAGAGGCACAACCGCGGTGGAAGGGACGACCACCGCCGGCGAAGGCGGCTCAGTGCTTTATTCCGGCCGCCTGTCGGGGGAGCGCCAAATACGCGCCAACTTGACCGGTACCGCGCAACTGGGCCTGGACTGGCGCGACTACAGCGGCTCCAGTGGCCATGACCTGATCTTCAGTGCGGAAGCCGGGCTGACATGGTGGCTCAATCGCTATGCCGGCATCACCACCCGTGCCCGGCACGAAACACTATCCAGCAACCTGCCCGGCCGCGACGCCAAGACCAACAGCATCTATGTCGGACTGACGCTGAGACGCTGAGCGCTCAGCCGGCAGAACGCTTCTGCGGCGGATAAATGTCGTCCAGCAGCGTACGGATGACGCTAGCCATGTTCTCGTTCATATCGCTGCGCCAGAGTGCGAACGCCACATTAGCTTCAACGAAGCCTTCCGGCGAACCGCAATCGAAGGTCCGACCGTCATACTTGTAGCCGTAGAACGGCTGCTCCTTGCCCAGTTTCAGCATGGCGTCGGTAAGCTGGATCTCGTTGCCCGCTCCCTTTTCCTGGCTTTCGAGGATCCCGAAAATCTCCGGCTGCAGAATATAGCGGCCATTGATATAAAGGTTGGAAGGCGCTGTGCCTGGCTTCGGCTTCTCGACCATTTCTGTAATGCGGAAGCCGGTATGCGTTTCCTCCCCTCGTCCGACGATGCCATATTTGTGGGCCTCGGCCGGGTCGCATTCCTGAACCGCGATGATGTTGTCGCCCGTCTCTTCGTACAGATCCACCATCGCCTTGAGGCAGCTCTTCTGCGACTGCATGATCATGTCCGGCAAGAGCAACGCAAACGGCTCGTCGCCGACCAATTCGCGCGCACACCATACCGCATGCCCCAGACCGAGCGGCACCTGTTGGCGCGTGAAACTGGTCTGCCCGGGGCCTGGCTGCAATTTTTGCAAGCGCGAGAGTTGATCGCCCTTCCCGCGCTGCGCGAGCGTGTCATAAAGCTCGAACTGAACGTCGAAATGGTCCTCGATGACGGCCTTGTTGCGGCCGGTCACGAAGATGAAATGTTCCACACCGGCCTCCCGGGCCTCGTCCACGACATACTGGATGACCGGCTTGTCGACGACTGTCAGCATTTCCTTCGGAATGGCCTTGGTGGCAGGGAGAAACCGTGTGCCAAGCCCGGCTACCGGGAAAACTGCTTTCCTAACTTTCTTCATATTACCGATGATCCATTCCGTTCTTGTCAGCCTGTCCTTCTATTCGGACATTGTCATGCCGGCATTGAGGAAGGCTGAATGCCAGATTTGTGAGCAGTTGCAGCCTTAATCGACGATAGGCATTTTCGTTCCGCCAGGCTTCTATGGTAAACTAATTCCTAACCGAATTCGGCGATGAATGATCCTTCCGACATAGTGAAGGAGGAAAAGATGCCCGTTCGCAACGCCGCAAAAAGCCTTACGCGCGCTTTGACCGTGGCCAGCCTGTCTTTCGCCTTGCTCGTGCCGGCAGGTTCGGCATTCGCAGACGCAGGTTTCCGCCAGTGGGTGTCGAATTTCCGTGCCACGGCCGTGCAAAGCGGCGTTTCCGGCAGGGTGTATGATGCAGCCTTTCGCGGTATCACCGATATCGATCCCGTTGTCCTGGAAAAGGCCCGCTATCAGCCCGAATTCACGGCCCCTGCCTGGGATTATTTCGACAACCGCGTCCACGACGAATCGGTCGCCATCGGCCGCCAGATGGCCCGCAAATGGAAACCGTGGCTGGACAGGATCGAGCAGCGTTTCGGCGTCGACCGCCACGTGTTGCTGGCGATCTGGTCGATGGAATCAAACTACGGCAAAATCCTTGAGCGCCAGGACGTCATGCGCAATGTCGTGCGCTCGCTGGCAACTTTGGGCTATGCCGACAGCAAGCGCTCGAAATTCGCACGCACGCAGTTGATCGCCGCCTTGAAGATCCTGCAAACCGGCGACATCGATGAAAGCCACCTCACGGGCTCGTGGGCAGGCGCGATGGGCCACACCCAGTTCATCCCCACCAGCTATCAGGCCTACGCGGTCGATATGGACGGCAACGGCCGGCGCGACATCTGGAATTCGATTCCCGATGCACTGGGAACCGCGGCAAACCTGTTGAAGAAGAACGGCTGGCAGAGCGGCAGGACATGGGGCTACGAAGTGGCGCTTCCGCCCGGCCGCAAATTCCCGGCGGGATCATTGTCGATCGACAAATGGCAGTCCCTCGGCGTCACCCGCGCCAGCGGCAAACCATTCAGGAATGGGTCCGAGCAGGCCGTGCTCAAGCTGCCAGGAGGCCGGGAAGGGCCGGCATTTCTGGTGATCAAGAACTTCTCGGTCATCAAGCGCTACAACAATGCCGACAAATATGCCTTTGCCGTCGGCCTTCTTGCCGACCAGATTGCCGGCTATGGCGAACTGGTCCAGGATTGGAACCGTCCGTTCACGAAGCTGAGTTTCGAGGAACGGCAGGAATTGCAGAAGCGGCTGTCCGAGCACGGCTACTACAGCGGCAAATTCGACGGCAAGATCGGAGAGGGTTCCAAAGCGGCGATCATGGCTTTTCAGGCTCAGGCGGGCTTGACCCAGGACGGCCACCCCAGCATGGAAGTTCTCAAATGGCTGCGCGGGAGGTAGCCCGAGCCCGGCAGGTGGAGAGGTTGATTTGGTTTCGGCACTGCGTATCCGGGCGACCCTATTCCGCACGCCAATCCTGATTTTGGCTTTCGCCGCCTTGCTGGCGGTGTTTGCCGGAGCGCTGCACTCCCCGGCCATGGCACAAGAGCCGCAATACCGCTCATGGTCGCTGCGCGATTTGTTCAGGCCTCGCAAGAGCGAGCGGATTGCGCCGCCCGAAGCCATCCCGATGCAGCCGCCAAAGGCCCGGACGCAAACACGCAAGTCGATCCAGCGCAGTGCTCCCGCAGAGCCGCCGCCCAAGCCTGTCGTCGAAAAGCTGCCTGACGCCCGCGCGATCCTCGTGGTGGGCGATTTCATGGCGGGCAGCCTGGCAAACGACCTGGAGGCGGTCTTTGCCGAGAACGCCGCCGTCAGGGTCGTTGATCGCAGCAAAGGCTCATCCGGCTTTGTGCGTGACGATTTCTACAACTGGCCCGCGGAAATCGGTGCACTTCTGGAAGCCGAAAAGCCTGCCGCAGTGGTCGTCATGCTGGGGTCGAACGACCGCCAGCAACTGCAAATCGGCGACGTCCGTGAGCCACCGCTTTCGGAAGCCTGGACCAAGGAGTACGAGAAACGAACTGTGGCGTTCGGCAAACAGATTTCGAGCACCAAGGTGCCGTTCCTGTGGGTCGGAATGCCGGCTTTTCGTTCGGCCAAGATGACGTCGGATATGTTGGCTTTCAACGAGATCTACCGTGCTTCCGCCGAGCAGATCGGCGGCGAGTTCGTCGATATCTGGGACGGTTTCGTCGATGAGAACGGTGCCTTCATCACCAGGGGACCCGATATCAATGGCCAGCCTGTGACCCTGCGCGCCGACGACGGGATCAATCTCACGCGCGCCGGCAAGCGAAAAGTAGCCTTCTACACGGAAAAGCCGCTGCTGAAGATCCTTGGCCTGACCTCACCAACGGCAACGATATCATCATTGACGCCGATGGGCCTGTCTGCGGGAACTCCGGCCGATACTATCGCTCCGATCAACATCGACCGAACTCCTCCCATGCTGCTCAACGATCCGGCTCTCGACGGCGGCATCGATCTGCTTGGTACCGGCGCTGCCTTGACGAAGCCCATATCCGTCGGAACGACTGCGGGCGCGGACCACCAGCAGACAGCGTCTCCGGGCCGGGCCGACGACTTCTCCTGGCCGCAGAAGAAATTGCCGGACGCCGCGCAGGGTGTCAGCGACAAGACTACCGCGATCATTCGCTAAGCAAGGCCCGAGTGGTCGCCGTCCAGTCAGCGCGGCAGCACGGTCGACCCCATCAGCGCCTCATCAATGGCGTGCGCGGCCTGACGACCCTCGCGGATCGCCCAGACGACGAGTGACTGGCCGCGACGCGCGTCGCCAGCCGCGAAAAGCCTGTCGACGCTGGTTCGATAGTCACGGTCGTTGGCTGCAATGTTCTTGGAACGGCGTCTGTCGACAACGGTCTTCATGCCATCCGACAGTTCCGACAGGACAGCGTCCGCGAATGGTCCGGCAAAGCCGATGGCGATGAAGGCAAGATCGGCACGGATGACGAACTCGCTCCCCGGTATCGGCTTGCGCTTGTCATCGACCTCACAACATCTGACGCCGGTCAACTGTCCGTCCTCGCCGATGAATTCCAGCGTCGCCACCTGGAACTCGCGCTCCGCACCTTCCGCTTGCGAGGACGAGGTGCGCATTTTGGTTGCCCAATAGGGCCACACGGCAAGCTTGTCCTCCTTTTCCGGAGGTTGTGGACGGATATCGAGTTGCGTTACCCGCACCGCCCCTTGCCGGAAGGCCGTACCGACGCAGTCGGAAGCGGTGTCACCGCCACCAACCACAACGACATGCTGGCCGTTGGCCAGTATGGGCTGCGACGGCCATGCCACGGACTGTATGTCTTCGCCGCCGACACGCCGGTTCTGCTGCACCAGATAGGGCATGGCATCATGCACCCCGTCGAGGTCGTCGCCGGGAATGCCAGCCGCGCGCGGCGTTTCCGAGCCGCCACAATAAAGCACGGAATCATAGTCGGCGAGCAGTTCCGCCATCGGCTTGTCGATGCCGACATTGGACCCGCAGAAGAAGGTGACGCCCTCGCCCTGCATCTGCTCGATGCGACGGTCGATGAAATGCTTCTCGATCTTGAAGTCCGGGATGCCGTATCGCATCAGCCCGCCGGGGCGGCTTTCACGTTCATAGACGTGGACCTCATGGCCGGCGCGGCCAAGTTGCTGCGCCGCCGCCATGCCGGCGGGGCCCGAACCGACGATCGCGACGCGCTTGCCGGTCTTGGTCTGGGGCGGATAGGGCCGGATGAAACCGGTCTCGTAAGCCTTGTCGGCAAGCGCCTGTTCCACCGTCTTGATGGCGACGGGAATGTCCTCGAGGTTCAGCGTGCAGGCTTCCTCGCAAGGCGCCGGGCAGATGCGGCCGGTGAACTCGGGAAAATTATTGGTGGAATGCAGGTTGCGGATCGCCGTTTCCCAATCGCCGTTGTAGACGAGATCGTTCCAGTCGGGGATCTGGTTGTGCACCGGACAGCCCGTCGGGCCATGACAGAACGGTATGCCGCAATCCATGCAGCGCGCCGCCTGCTTTTCGACCTCGCTGTCCGACAACGGCAACGTGAATTCGCGGAAATGCCGGATGCGATCGGAGGCCGGCTGGTACTTGTGCACCTGCCGATCAATCTCCAGAAAGCCTGTTACCTTGCCCATGCGTTTGGTCCTCGGACTTGCGTTCGACCTTGGATCATTTGCCGTCGGTCGTGCGTACGGATCGGATAGGAATGCCGGGTTTTCATGCCGGCGCTATGAAGCCTGCGAAGCCTCCCGGTCAGCGCGGGCGCGCCCCCGGTTTGTGTCCAACCCGTTTTCGTTGCGCAAGCATGGCGGCCATTGTCATTGTCATTCCGCCGCCACGCTCATGCGAGCGCGCTCCATCTCCAGCAATGCGCGCCGGTACTCAACCGGCATCACCTTGCGGAATTTTGGCCGAAAGATCGCCCAGTTGTCGAGGATTTCCCGGCCGCGCTTCGAACCGGTGAAATGCACATGGTTCGAGATCAACTGGTAAAGGCGCTCCTCGTCGTGGCTGGTCATGTCGCCCGACACGTCGACGCGGCCCTTGTGGTCTATGTCGCCGCCATGGTGGTGCAGCTTCTCCAGTATGTCGTCTTCTTCCGGCACCGGTTCGAGTTCGACCATCGCCATGTTGCAGCGCTTGGCAAAGTCGCCCGCTTCGTCGAGCACATAGGCGACCCCGCCCGACATGCCGGCTGCAAAGTTGCGGCCGGTCTTGCCGATGACCACGACGACGCCGCCGGTCATGTATTCGCAGCCATGATCGCCCACGCCCTCGACGACCGCGACGGCGCCTGAATTGCGCACGGCAAAGCGTTCACCCGCAACGCCACGCAGATAGGCCTCGCCTTCGATAGCGCCGTAGAGCACAGTGTTGCCGACAATGATGGAGTCTTCCGCCACAATCCTGGCTTCGTCCGGGGGCCGGATGACGAGGCGTCCGCCCGACAACCCCTTGCCGACATAATCGTTGGCCGCACCTACCAGTTCGAATGACACGCCCCGCGTCAGGAAGGCGCCGAACGATTGGCCGGCCGTGCCTGTAAGCTTCACCGAGATCGTGTCTTCGCGCAGGCCCTTGTGGCGAAAACGCTTGGCCACTTCGCCCGACAGCATCGCACCGACCGAGCGGTCGACATTGCGGATCGGCACGTCGATGGTCACCGCCTGCTTGGCCTCAAGGGCCGGCTGCGCCAGTTCGATAAGCTTGCGGTCCAGTACGTCGTAGATCGGATGCTTCTGCCGCTCGGTCCAGTGCGTCTGGTCCCTAGGCGCGTCCGGCTTGTGGAACATCCTCGAGAAATCGAGGCCCCTGGCCTTCCAATGCTCGACAAGTGCCCGCTTTTCCAGGAGGTCTGTATCGCCGATGATCTGGTCGAGATGGGTGAAGCCCATTTCAGCCAAAAATTCGCGCACCTCTTCCGCCACATAGAAGAAGTAGTTGATGATGTGCTCGGGCGCGCCCTTGAAGCGCTTGCGCAACACTGGGTCCTGCGTCGCAATGCCGGTCGGGCACGTGTTGAGATGGCACTTGCGCATCATCACGCAGCCAGCCGCGATCAGCGGCGCGGTGGCGAAACCGAACTCGTCTGCGCCAAGCAGGGCGCCGATGATCACGTCGCGCCCGGTTCGAAGGCCGCCGTCGACCTGCAATGCCACGCGGGAGCGCAAACCATT
Organism: Mesorhizobium sp. Root157; assembly: GCF_001427385.1. GTDB lineage: Bacteria > Pseudomonadota > Alphaproteobacteria > Rhizobiales > Rhizobiaceae > Mesorhizobium. The sequence continues at coordinate 11,754 of NZ_LMGJ01000023.1, read as the reverse complement.
GAGGACCAGCGTCTGGTGCGTCTCGGCCAGACCCATTTCCCAAGGGCTGCCCGCATGCTTCAACGACGTCAGCGGCGAAGCACCGGTGCCACCGTCGTAGCCGGAAATGGTGATATGGTCGGCGCGCGCCTTGGCAACACCGGCGGCAACGGTGCCGACCCCCACCTCCGAGACGAGCTTGACCGATACATCCGCCGCCGGGTTGACGTTCTTCAGGTCATAGATGAGTTGCGCCAGATCCTCGATCGAATAGATGTCATGGTGCGGCGGCGGCGAAATCAGGCCAACGCCTTGCGTGGAGTGACGGGTCTTGGCGATGGTGGCATCGACCTTGTGTCCCGGCAGTTGGCCGCCTTCACCGGGCTTGGCGCCCTGTGCAACCTTGATCTGTATCATGTCGGAATTGACGAGATATTCAGCCGTCACCCCGAAGCGGCCGGAAGCGATCTGTTTGATCGCCGAGCGCTCCGGATTCCTGCCGCCGCCAGGCAGCGGCAGGTAGCGATCCGGTTCCTCGCCGCCCTCGCCGGTGTTGGACTTGCCGCCGATCTTGTTCATGGCGATCGCCAGCGTCGTGTGTGCCTCTCTGGAGATCGAGCCGAACGACATGGCGCCCGTCGAGAAGCGCTTGACGATCTCGGACGCCGGCATGACCTGATCAAGCCGAGCCTTCTTGCGGCCGACTTCCTCGGCGGTCCTGATCCTGAACAGACCACGTATGGAGTGAGCATTCGCGACCGCATCATTGACCTGTTCGGAGAAGACCTTGAAGGTTTCCCACGAACCTTGCCGAACCGCGTGCTGCAGGGTCGCAACAGCGTCGGGCGTCCAAGCATGGGCCTCGCCGCGCATGCGGTACATATATTCGCCGCCGACATCGAGCGAATTACGCAGAACCGGATCGTCGCCAAATGCGGAGCTGTGCCTGGCGACCGTCTCTGCGGAGATCTGTTCCAGCCCCACGCCCTCGATCAGCGTAGCGGTACCGGTGAAATATTTATCGACGAAATCGGACTTCAGTCCGATGGCGTCGAATATCTGCGCGCCGCAATAGGACTGGTAGGTCGAAATCCCCATCTTGGACATCACCTTGAGGATGCCCTTGCCGATCGACTTGATGTAGCGGGTGACGAGCTCGTGGGGATCCACCTCCGGTGGAAATGCGCCCTTCTTGTGCATATCGGTCAGCGTGTCGAAGGCGAGATAAGGGTTGATCGCCTCCGCGCCATACCCCGCCAGGCAGCAGAAATGGTGGATTTCGCGCGGTTCGCCGGATTCAACCACGAGGCCGACAGAGGTGCGCAAGCCCTTGCGGATCAGGTGATGGTGGACGGCCGCCGTGGCCAGCAGCGTCGGGATATCGATGCGGTCCGGCCCGATCTGCCGGTCCGACAAGATGATGATGTTGTAGCCGCCCGCCACCGCCGCTTCCGCGCGCTCGCACAGTCGCTCGATGGCGGCAGGCATGCCTGCGGCCCCTTCGGTTGCGGCATAAGTTATGTCGATGGTCCTGGTGTCGAAGCGCTCTTCAGTGTGGCCGATCGAGCGGATCTTTTCGAGGTCGGCATTGGTCAGGATCGGCTGGCGCACCTCCAGCCGCTTGCGGCGCGACGAGCCGACAAGGTCGAAGATGTTCGGCCGTGGCCCTATGAAGGAAACCAGGCTCATCACCAGTTCCTCGCGGATCGGGTCGATCGGCGGATTGGTGACCTGCGCGAAATTCTGCTTGAAATAATTATAAAGCAGCTTCGGCTTATCCGACATCGCCGCGATCGGCGTGTCAGTGCCCATCGATCCGACAGCCTCCTGGCCGGTCGTTGCCATCGGCGACATCAAAAGCTTGAGGTCTTCTTGGCTGTAGCCGAATGCCTGCTGGCGATCGAGCAGCGAGACATCCTTGCGCAATGCGCGCGGCTCGACCGGATTGAGGTCTTCCAAGATGAGTTGCGTGTTTGCGAGCCACTTCTTGTAAGGGTGCCTGGTCGCGATCTCCGACTTGATCTCCTCGTCGGAAATGATGCGGCCCTTGTCCAAATCTATCAGAAGCATGCGGCCCGGCTGCAGCCGCCACTTGGTGACGATCTTGTCTTCCGGCACAGGCAGCACACCGGCTTCCGAGGCCAGGATGACGCGATCGTCGTCGGTGACGATGTAGCGGGCCGGGCGCAACCCGTTGCGATCCAGCGTCGCGCCGATCTGGCGTCCGTCGGTGAAGACAACGGCAGCGGGGCCATCCCACGGCTCCATCAAGGCTGCGTGATATTCGTAGAACGCCTTGCGGTCGTCATCCATGAGCTTGTTGCCGGCCCAGGCTTCCGGGATCAGCATCATCATCGAATGAGCAAGACTGTAGCCGCCCTGGAACAGGAATTCGAGCGCATTGTCGAAACACGCCGTATCCGACTGGCCTTCATAGGAAATCGGCCACAGCTTCGAGATGTTGTTGCCGAACAGTTCGCTGTCGACCGATGCCTGGCGCGCGGCCATCCAGTTATTGTTGCCGCGCACGGTGTTGATCTCGCCATTATGCGCGACCATGCGATATGGATGCGCAAGCTTCCACGACGGGAAGGTGTTGGTCGAGAAACGCTGATGGACGAGGATCAGCGCCGTTTCGAAGCGCGGATCGTTGAGATCCTTGTAGTAGGGGCCGACCTGGTTGGCCAAGAACATGCCCTTATAGACGATCGTGCGCGCTGACAGCGACACGCAGTAAGCGCCGATATCCCTGTTGCTGTTCTCGGCGTAGATGCGTCCCGAAATGACCTTACGGAGCAGATAAAGCCGCGCCTCGTATTCCTCGTCATCATCGATATCGGGCGTGCGGCCGATGAACACCTGGCGGTGGAAAGGTTCGGCGGCGATGATATCGGCCGCCTTCGACAGCAAGGAGTTGTCGACCGGCACATCCCGGAAGCCGAGCAGCGGCAGGCCCTCGGACTGTGCTGATTCGGCGATGATTTCATCAATATGCGCACGCAATGCCGCATCCTGCGGCATGAACCAGTGGCCGACGCCGTACCGACCAGCTTGCGGCAGTTCCACGCCTTGCCTGGCCATCTCTTCACGAAAGAAGCGGTCGGGAATCTGGACCAGCACGCCCGCGCCATCGCCGACCAACGGATCGGAACCGACGGCGCCGCGGTGGGTAAGGTTTTCGAGCATCATCAGCCCGTCTTCGACGATCGTGTGAGACTTCACACCCTTCATCTGGGCGATGAAGCCTACACCACACGAATCATGTTCATTGCGGGGGTCGTAGAAACCTTGCGCATTTGGAAGACTGCCGCCGGGAGCGCCGCGTTTGACGTCGGCGGCCTTGATCTGCACGGCCGGCTCGAAATCCGTCGTCGCAGAAGGCGTCACGTCCGTCATCGTCGTCTTCCTCCATTTTGCGCCGGAGAGGCGCCCGGTTGAACTGGGAAGCTTGCCGCCCCCAACGTTTCAGTCTGCAGCCCGTCTTGCGACAACCTGCCGAACCCTGCGGCCCGTATGGAATAGCGCTGGCAGCAACAGCCGGAATGGCCTTTTACCATACGCCAAACCATGCAGCCTTTGGGCAAATAAATAAGACAGCATTACTGTCCTAAATTTTTTATGACAGAATTCCGGAAACCGCACAAGACCGTTTCGTAAAAAATGCCGACAGGAGACGATAGAAAATTACACGGACGGTCGCAGCCGAGCAATTTTCGAATGCAGGCAGCGAGTGGAAGTCCCTGGCTTCATAGAGGCCATGCAGCCTGGCCCTTGCGCAAAACGGGGCAATTCGGTCAATCTCGCCCCGATTTTTTAGCAATCATGGACCGACAAATGTTTTTTGCTTCCGATAATTGGGCCGGTGCCCATCCCGCCATTGCGGCCCATCTTTCAGCCAATGCCGGTGGGTTTTCCACCGCCTATGGCGATGGCGCGCTGGACAAGGCGGTCTATCAGCGCTTCAGCGAAATCTTCGAGCGGGAAGTGGCAGTCTTCTTCGTGGCTACGGGCACTGCTGCCAATTCGCTGTCGCTGACAGCCTACAACAAGCCCGGCGGAATCTCTTTTTGTCATCGCGAATCGCATGTCATCGAAGACGAATGCGGAGCGCCGGAATATTTCTCAGGTGGCGCACGTCTTCATGCCGTGGACGGCCCGCTCGGCAAGATCGATCCGGCAAATCTGGAAAAGGCTCTCGACCGCCTCACGCCGGAATTCGTGCACGCGGGCCGCCCGATGGCGGTCTCAATCACACAATCCACCGAGATCGGTACCGTTTACGGTCTAGACGCCATAGCGACAATCTCGGCGATCGCAAAACGCCATTCGGTTCCCTTGCATCTCGATGGCGCGCGCTTTGCCAATGCGCTGGTTGCTCTGGACACCACGCCAGCGGAAATGACCTGGAAGCGAGGCGTTGACATCGTCTCCTTCGGCGGCACGAAAAACGGCTGCTGGTGCGCCGAGGCGGTCGTGCTGTTCGATCTGGATAGGGCGAACGAGCTTGCCTTCCTGCGCAAGCGCGCCGCGCAACTATTCTCCAAGTCACGCTTCATCGCCGCGCAATTCGACGCCTATTTCCAGGCCGATCTGTGGCTGGACACTGCAAGACATTCCAACGCAATGGCGTCCCGCCTTGCCAAGGCGGTCAAGGCTTCGAACACTGCACGGCTAGCCTGGGCGCCTGAAGCGAACGAAGTCTTTGCGATCATGAAACGGGAAGCTGCCGAAAAACTGCAAGGCTCGGGAGCGGCATTCTACGACTGGCATGTGCCTGCCAATTTCGCCGAACCCATGGGTTCGGATGAAGCGCTCTACCGTTTCGTAACCAGTTTCGCGACGACGACCGACGAGGTCGACCGTTTTGCCGGTCAAATCGGCGCTTAGAAACCATTTTTCTTGAAAACAAAGGGCGACGCCTTGCGACGCCGCCCCTTCTCTCGGGAGGATGAGAGAAGTTTAGTTCGCGGTCTTGGCCTCGATCTGCTTGGCCTTCGCCGAGGCCGAAGTGATCGCGATCTTGCGCGGCTTCAACTCCTCGGGAATGTTGCGCTTGAGATCGACGAACAGGAGTCCGTTCTTCAGCGCGGCACCGACAACGTCGACATGGTCAGCGAGGTGGAAGCGGCGCTCGAAAGCGCGCGAGGCGATGCCGCGATACAGCAACTCGGATCCGTCGCCGTCGGCCTCGTCCTTGCGCTCACCCTTGACTGTCAGCACGTTACGGTGCGCTTCGATCGAAATCTCGTCGTCCGAGAAGCCGGCAACCGCCATCGAAATGCGATAGGCGTCATCGCCGGTCTTTTCGATGTTATAGGGCGGATAGGTCTGAGCGCCGTCCGGCTGGGCAAGTGAGTCCAGCATGGTGAACAAGCGGTCGAAGCCTACGGTCGAGCGATAGAGGGGGGAAAAATCAACATGACGCATGGTGTGTTCTCCTGTCGAGCAACAAGGTTTGCGTTGTGGTCCGCCCAGAAACCCTGACGGCGTTTCCTGAACCAGCGGTCCCGACATCGGCGACCGCAAAGTTCATTTGGGTGTGCCAACCAACGGTTTCAAGGTTCTTTTTTGAGGCAGACATCGTGAAGCGTCGACAGCGATGAACGCACGATGAACCAGCCGGTCAAAGCCTGTTCAGCCACATTCAGCTATTTCCTGATCACAACGGAACAGCGGAGAGATCAACCGCGCCGTGGCCGAACCGGGTGTAACGTCCCTTCCTCTCGGGTCGACAAGGCCGGAAGCACGTCTTCGGGCGGCTTCCGGCCTTACAGCCGGAAATCCTTTGCAATTCACGCATTTGCTTTCTATCACCGTGCTGATGCCTCGCCAGCCGGACAGGGGCCCTCACGACGCTCCAAAGAGACAGGCCGAAGCGCCGAATGACGGATCTCTTCTACCATACCCCCGGCAATCCGGTTCCGGACAACGCAACGGCCGGCTTCCTGACGGCGCGCAACGGCCGGAAAATCCGCTATGCGCGTTTCGCCCCGACTGGTCGCCCTGACAATGGCACCGTCGTGCTGCTGCAAGGCAGGAACGAGTGCATTGAAAAATACTTCGAAACCGTCAGCGACCTGTCTGCGAAGGGACTTGGCGTCGCCACTTTCGATTGGCGCGGACAGGGTGGATCCGACCGGTTGCTCCGCAATCCGCAGCGCGGCTATGTCAGAAGCTTTCGCGACTATGCGGAAGATCTGGAACAATTCTTCGAAGAGATTGTGCTGCCCGACTGCCGGGGCCCCTATTACATCCTTGCCCATTCGACTGGCGCCCTTGTTGCGCTGCTGACCGCATCCTCGATGGTTAATCGCGTGCAGCGCATGGTGCTGCTCACACCCTTTCTCGGCATTCCCGGACAACGTATCTCGATGGCAAGAATCCGGTTCATCACGACAACGTTGAGCCTCCTGGGCCTCGGCCGACTCTATGCAGCCTGGGGACCGCGCCCCAGACAATCGGCACCTTTCGACACCAACAACCTGACATCAGATCCCGCGCGGTATCGGCGCAATATGTCGATCTATGAAACACATCCGCAACTGGCGCTTGGCGGCCCAACGATCCGCTGGCTGCGCGCCGCAAGCTCGGCTGCTGTTGCCGTCAGCACGCCCGAATTCATGGCCAGCATCCGCATCCCGACGCTGATCATCGCCGCCGGCGCAGACAGTGTCGTCTCCACCAAGGCGATTGCCTCCTATGCGAGACATCTTCGGCTGGGTTCGCTGCTGACCATCGACGGCGCCCGCCATGAGTTGCTCCAGGAAGCGAACCTCTACCGCGAACAGGCCCTCGCCGCGTTCCATGCGTTCATTCCTGGCACCGGCGACGGCCCTTCGTAACCAGTTTTTAGCCCCGCAGCGCGGCCATCGCGGCGGCATGGAGTTCCGGCGTTGCCGCCGCCAAAACATCGCCCCCCTGTTCGGCAGGGCCACCGTCAAAAGTGGTGATGACCCCGCCGGCCTTTTCGATGATCGGGATCAATGCAACGATGTCATAAGGTTTCAAGCCGGGGTCGGTGACAATATCGACGCTGCCGGCAGCCAGCATCGCGAAGGCATAACAGTCGGTGCCGTAACGGGCTAGTTGCACCTGTTTTTCGAGATGGTCATAGCGGGAGCGCATCTGCCCCTGAAACAGCGCCGGCGTCGTGGTGAACAGGATCGCCTCGGAAAGTTGCACCGTCTTGCGCGTCGCAAGTTGGCGCGGGCCGCCCGGCCCCTCATAATGGGCTCCCGACGCGTTGGCGTAGAAGAGTTCGCCGGTGAAAGGCTGCGACATCATGCCTGCCACCGCGTCGCCGTCGACGGTCAGGCCAACCAGCGTTCCCCACACCGGCACACCCGAAATAAAAGCACGAGTCCCATCGATCGGATCGATAACCCAGACATGGCGGCTGGAGAGGTTCTCGCTGCCATGCTCCTCGCCCAGAATACCATGGTCGGGAAATTCCGCGTTGATCAGCGCCCGGATGGCGCGTTCCGCTTCCTGGTCCGCCGCCGTGACCGGATCGAAGCCGCCTGCCAACTTGTTGTCCACCGTTCCCTGGCTGCGGAAACGGGACAGGGTCTCGGCCGCAGCCACATGCGCAAGCCGCCGAATGAAGTCGGTTGAGATATCCAAATCTGTCTCCCGAAAAGCGCCAACGCAAAGCCGTTGGTTTCGAACTTGTCATATCAAGATCGTGGCTGGATTGTCACGCGCTGAACCCCCGCGGCAGTTTCCGTCTTCCGCCAGAAGTCGCGGGCGCTTGACATTTGTGCAGCGCACAATAATCTCGTTTTCGGATAGGGTTTCCTGTCCATGCCCTTCTTGGGCGTTTCCTCCCTAGACTAGGCCGCGTCGTGCCAACGATGCGGTCCTTTTTTATACGGGCGCTTTCGCCTATTCGGCCGCCATTGGAAGTTCGAGGAAATGATGGTCCGGGATCGCCATCAGATCCGCGCAAAACTGCGCCATGTCCTGGGCAAGTGCATCGAAGCCGACCGTTTTCTGAAGCGTCCTCTCGTTCATGTAGAGGCCACGATTCACTTCGATCTGGAGCGCGTGCAGATGCCGCACAGGCCGCCCATAATGTTCCGTGATGAAGCCGCCGGCATAAGGCTTGTTGTGGGCTACGGTGTAGCCCATTGCCGACAACAAATTGATGGCTGTTGCCGTCAACGTGGCTGTAGCCGACGTGCCGAAACGGTCGCCGACGATGAAATCGGGCTTGAAGCCGTTCTCTCCGATCCGAATGCTGGCCGGCATGGAGTGGCAATCGACGAGAACTGCGAAACCGAAAGCTGCGTGGGTCCGGGCAAGCAGCCTCTTCAGCGTTTCGTGAAACGGCTTGTAGACGACCTCTATGCGCGCAATGGCCTCAGCCAGTGGCAAGCGGCTGGAGTAGATGTCGAGCCCCTCGCCCACCAGCTTGGGCACGGTGCCCAGCCCGCCCGCCACCCGGGCCGAGCGGATATTGCAGTAGGGAGGCACCGGTTCCGCGAACATGCGCGGATCGAGCTCCCACGGCTCTCGGTTCACGTCCAGGTAGGCTCGCGGGAAGTTCGCGGCCAGCATCGGCGCACCGAGCATCACCGCGCCACCGAACAACTCGTCGACGTAGCAATCCTCTGAGCGGCGAATTGCGTTGCGGTCCAGCCGCGCCATGGCCAGAAACCGCTCGGGATAGTAGCGGCCGCTATGCGGCGAACTGAAAATGAAGGGAACGCGCTGCTCGACCCCCGAACGGATTTCGAAGGGCTGGACAACCGAAAAGTCCTCGGCAGGCGTCGTCAACTTGATTGGACCCGTAAGCGAAAATACGTCATGTCCAAAAACTGCCACCTTGAACGCACTGTGTCCAGCAACTCGACGGTCTAGCCGGTGTCCGGTACGAGTTCTTTCACACAGACGTTCACTTGATCTTTACCGGCGCAACTTCATATACAGGATGGTTAACGGGCCAGCCATGGGCTGCTCGGGCGGGTGATTCGGACGGAACACGATGGCACGCATTCTTCTGGCGGAAGACGACGACGACATGCGCCGATTCCTGGTCAAGGCGCTTGAACGCGCCGGCTACCAGGTCAGCGACTTCGACAATGGCGCGAGCGCCTATGAGCGGCTTCGCGAAGAGCCGTTCTCCCTGCTCCTGACCGATATTGTCATGCCCGAAATGGACGGCATCGAGTTGGCCCGCCGGGCGACCGAAATCGATCCCGACCTCAAGGTGATGTTCATCACCGGCTTCGCCGCCGTCGCGCTCAACCCCGATTCCAGGGCTCCGAAGGACGCCAAGGTCCTGTCTAAGCCGTTTCATCTGCGCGATCTCGTCAACGAGGTCGAAAAGATGCTGCAAGCCGCCTGATCTTTTCCATTTCCCGCTATTGACGTACTGGGGCAAAAGTGGTGTATGCGCGGCTTCGGATGGGCGTATAGCTCAGCGGGAGAGCACTACGTTGACATCGTAGGGGTCACAGGTTCAATCCCTGTTACGCCCACCATCCGACCCAATAAAATCAAATACTTACAGCTAGCCACGACCGCCCGAAACCACCTTAAATTCGGGCCTTGCACGTTCCTTGCACGTTGAAAGGCGTCTGGTCGTGCGCTCCTGCAGCTTGGCGATGACGCTATCCGTGGCTTGCATGCACTCGGTCAGGTAATCCGGGTCGAACGATTCGTATGCATTTGCCGTCCGCTTCTCGTCATGGCCAAGCCACACGTCGCGCTGCTCCTTCGATACTGGCGGCTTTTCCCTGCGAACCATTGTCGCCATGAAATGCCGAATCGTACCCGGTGAAAAATCCGGCAGGTGGCAATCGGCCGCATGTGTCCTGAAGGTCCGCTTGATGGTGGTGATCGGTTCTCCATCCCATGTCATCGGCGCTTCGGAATTCCACTCGTCCAGCCAGCCGCGCAGGTTGGCGGTCAGCCTGATCTTGGGTCGGTACTTGATCGTCTGCCGCCTGCCAGGTGGATTGAGGTCGAGGGTGCCGAACCGCCGATTGACCATTTCCGGCGTGTCGTGGAAATGGATGATCGTGTCGGGCCGCGCCCATGTGTTCAGGGCCAGGATGACGAAGCGGAACAGGTTTTCCTTTCGCTTGTCGATGCCGTCGATGAAGCGGCCAAATTCCTCAAAGGTTGGAAGCCACTCGCGCGGCGTCGGCGCCGGCAGGTTGATGAGTTCCGCTACCCGCTTGGCCTGCGTGACGACATCGGGAGCCATATCGAGAAGTTGCACTTCCTGCTCGTTGCCGAATCCGTCTCGGATCACGACGACGCGCTTGCCGAACCGGAATGCGGCAGAAATCACCGACAGGTTGCGGGCGATGGTGTTGGCCGAATGCTTGTATTGGTCCCGGCACCACGTCATGAACTCGCGCTGACGCAATGGCCCGAAGGCGGACACCGGCGCGGTAGGCAGCAGCTTGGCCGACAAGTACTCTTTCAGGATCGTGATGGCCCGGAACGCCTGCTCTGCAGATGGTTTCCCCGAAACGTCATTGTCGTAGTAGTGGTCGAGAGCGACCAGCAGCATCACCCGATCTGGCGACCGGGTGGTGTCTGTCCTTGTGGCTCCTGCAAGCGTGATGAGCCTTTCCTTGGCATCTTCGAGTATTTTTGTGCCAAGCGATCTGCGACGAGTTTGGCGTCTTCCGTCGTCATACCAGTAGGCGTAGAGGGTTTCCGTGCCGTGGGCGCTTCCGATCCAGTATCCGGCGTATTCCCACAACCTGGCTGACATTCCTTAACCCCCCGCGCCTTTGAACTCAGATACCGGGCAAGGTCGTCGGGATGGTAGAGAACCACCCCTTTCTTGCCGACGACGTAGGCTATTTCCGCACGTTGGCGGGCGGACCGCAACTCTCGCTCGCCAATGAGTTGCGAATACCGTTTACACGCCTCAGCTTCGGTCATCAGTTGGTCGAAGTGCGAAAGGCCAGGTTTCACCGCCCTGCCCTCGCGCTGATCCAGATCCACAAGAAGCAGATAGCAAGACCGACGATGGAGCCAAGAAGCATTTGCTCAACGGGGCGGAGCGGCTGTCGCTCGCCAATAGGCGGACCGGCTATGACTTCCGCCAGGACGCCAGCAACGGCGAGGATCGCACAGGCGACTACGAGACGGAGCGATTTCATGATGCCACCTCGCCAAGCAAGTGATTGGCCAAGCCCAGCAACCATTCCCCTAGGTCACCGTCACCGGTGGCCCGATGGTGACCGATGACGTAAGCAACTCCCCGTTTCAGTTCCTCGAGTGACGCATAAGGATGTTCGATGATGCTCGATATCGCGGCGAACGTGGCATCGCTTGCCTTCGCCTGAGTTTTTTCGGCAGCGGCCTCGGCAGGCGTTCCAAAAGCATCGTCTGTGACCTTGCAGGCAGCGTCTAGCGCCGCCCATGATGCTTGATGAGCAGCAATCAGTGCATCCAATTGCGATGGCGCAGGATCTGCCGGCTTCACCGCCTTCGCCATATCTCGCGCCAGCCGATAAAGCATCCGTTCGGCTACATCGGTCGGGACTGGATCGGAGACTTCGAAGTCCGATTGATCAAACGCCACGGCGGCAGCCTTGACGGCAAAGCCCTCCAGCGTCGTCGCCTTCGCTCGGTGGATCGCCTTCATCAGGCGGACGCACTCGGTATGTGCTTTAGTGAAGGCCTTGTAGATCGCCTTGGTGCCGGCTTGTTGGTTTCCACGCGGAACTGAGCCGGTTTTTCCACCGAGAAGTGAGCCACCTCTGAGTATGGTTTTCTGATCAGGGTTTGGTCAAGGGATTGGCCTTT
>NZ_LMGJ01000022.1 GCF_001427385.1 Mesorhizobium sp. Root157 | reverse complement strand
ACAAACACCGTATTGACCCCAGCATGACTCGAAATCCATAATCAGAGGTGGCTCACTTCTCGATGGAAAACCCGGCTCACTTCTGAGTGGAAATCAACAATCAGACCTGCACCTGCTCAAGGCATATGTCTGTCGAGTAGATTCAGAACATGGCACCCCTCCCGCGCAGCGGGTTCGTGCATGAGAGCGCAATGCAGTCCTTTATGAGGCGTGGTGGGAATACCTTTATTGATATGGCGCGGGAGCGGGGTTTCGACCACTTAGAAGTCTTCGACTACCGCGCGATACTAGGTCGCAGTCGGCTTGTGTGCCACGGCTGTTTACCTGTCGAGACGCTACGTCCGATCACCTGCAACGCTCAATCTAGAGGTTTGCCGGGCAGCCACAGCATCTTTTAATGGGATTAAAAGCGACTTCAAGTCAGCATCTATCGCACGCCAGTCTTGATCGAGATTGATTGTTGCAATTCGAATGTCGTGACCCTGTATGTGATAGCTAGAATTGATACTGTCCCTGACGGCAGGATAAAGCAGCATGCCTTCGACCGCTTCATACTCGAACCCAAGTGCCTCGGCGTTCTTAAGATATGCAAAGAGCTGGTAGAGATTTCCGGAGCGGAAGCTCCTCGAACCGAACCGTTCCTGGAGGGCATCAGCGTAATATTTCGTATCTATGATGATCTGGCGGTTCTGGCTTTGCAGAAAAATATCGGTCCGCATTTGGGGAAGGCCGACAATATGTTCGGCAGATAGTGGCGTGGCGTCCCAGCCGAACTGCAGCGGCGAAACTCGAAAATGCCGTTGCTCCGAGCGGTAGAAGTTACGAACAAATGACTCGAAGACCATCGCCATTTTGCGCTCATCGCGCAATACATCCTCAAATCGATAATTGCTGCCATTTGCGGTCGGCAGCATCAGGTCAAAGGCAAGCTGGCAGATGCGCATCAAGAAGTCATAGTAGGCGTTGTTGCGGTGGAGCTGGACCCGCCCGAACTCCATCCGCGTGAGCCGGATGTCGCTTATTCCAGTCATAGTTCGACTTGCGACGCGCAACTGGTGCGCGAGAGCGGGCTCCAAAGTGGTTACACGGGCGAGCCTGTACATAGTCGCCTTTATGATACGGTTGTGCAAAACGTCGTGGCTGAGCTCATCGAATTCACAGACTAATCTGCGAATATTCTGCGTCTGCAAGGTCAGGCTCTGGTTGAAGGCTATTCGCCCTCGGATTGTTGCAAGGTCCTCGGTTGTGGGTTGATAGCCGCGATCTAAGCCGCGGCGCATAAGATGGCGCACGCCAGCAAGGAGCACACGGGCGAGAAGGTTGGGTAGATCAGGGCTGCTTTCCGCGCCCACATCAGTTGATCGTGCCTGCTCAAACCGATCCCAGGCATAGCAGAACATATAGTAGATGTTTTCAATGGGTATCTGCGGCTTCTCTGACATTTCTATCCGAGCAACCGCTGCGTCCAGTTCTCTACATTAGATGGTGCGTCGAACCAGTACTCGCGCAGCAGCGGTAAAATCTCGGTTTTGACGATGCGTTTATACCAATCCTCGCCACTTTCACCCGCAACAGGCGCTGCGCAAAAGAAGCTATGGCCGATCTCAAATCCTGGACCCAAATTGGCGATGTCACTGACGATCGTGGCATTCAATGCGCCTACGCGATTCTGGATCACCTTAACGATGCTTCCGGAAACACCGTTGCTAATCAACACCTCTTCAAACTTCCTCGTATGGATTCGAGCTGTTAGTTCCACAAACGCGAAACGCCTCCGTAAGGCATAGTCCACCACCGCGAGGGAGCGATCGGCTGTATTCATGAGCCCTAGCAGATGTACATTATCTGGCACATGGAATTCCGTATCACTGTAGGCGAGCGGCATCGCCCATTTGGAGCCCCGTTTGTCCGGCTCGATAAGCAGCATTAGCTCACCGAGAATCCGGCTCAGGTTTCCGCGATTGATCTCATCAATGATAAAGACGAACCGCTTCTTCGGCTCAGCAAGTGCTCGATTGCAGAAAGCGACAAACTTGCCCTCGCGGAGCGAAAAACCCTCTTCGGAAGGCCGGTAACCCTGCACGAAATCTTCGTAAGAATATGACTGGTGGAACTGGATGTATCCAACGCGGCGGGGATCTGCGGCCCCAATTAAAGCGTAAGCTAATCTCTGCGATGCAAAGGATTTCCCGACACCTGGAGGCCCCTGAAGGATGACGTTCTTCTTGGTTTGCCAAAGGAGCAGAAGTTCCTCAACCTCCTCGCGCTCCAAGAACAAATCTTGCAACGCATCCTCGAGACCGAAAGCCGGTGCTTCATCGAAGTTTGGAACACTCTTTTCAATAGTTTTGTCAGACATCGTATGGGCATCGACAATCTGCTTATAGGCATTAATTAGCGATGTTAGATATTCAATGACGTGCTCGTTCTCGGGCAAATCATCGCCAGCCAGAGGTAGATACGCAATCGTGCCGATTTCATAATTGCGCGCAGCTGATGTATCGGACTTGAGATCGATATCGTTGTTAAGAATAAAAGCGTCGGAAAGAAATTCAGCGATCGCTGGCCGGGTGGCTTCCGCCACCCGTACCATTTCTTCGGCCGCGCCGCGCTGCCCCATGGTGCTGACGAGATCCGTCATGCCTTGATTGAGCGTGAGATAAGTGACGGAAAGATCTTCCGAGATTAAAAAGACGATGTAGATGCCACGTTGGGTTGAGGTGGTGAGACGATCGTCCAGGATCGCGATCCATGGTGTCTTGGTCCAGCCACCTTGTCCGACACTCACCTTTACCTTAAGGGTTTCGCGTTCTGCAACTGGCGGTAAATTTTCAAGCCACTGCTTGATGGCCCGCATCGCGGAACCAAGCTCCCCACTGGTAGTGAACGGCCCAGCCCGGGCAGTATCATAAGCCTCGAGAAGGCGCGTTAGCACTTCCCTAAAACTCGGTCGTTCGCTTTTTCCAGATACCTGAGACGACGGCTTCCATTGAGATCTCAGATCATCCGAATAGAAATCGATGAGCTCTCCCTTCTCCGTTTCAAGCCGGCGTCGCAATTCCAGCAGGGCCCGGTCGAGATCCGATGCAGGGCGGTTATTCCATGCGGATTTCTGCTCAGAGGAGAAGTGCGCGAGAATGCCTACTTTGTCGGCTCGCGAGCTGATCCTCTCGAACTCATCCGGGAAAAGCAGGAAGGGTAGAATGTTGAGCAACTGGCGATTGCTCGCACCCGGTTGCTGCTCGAGCCATTCGACAAACTTCTGTCCATTCGTGAGAATGGCGCGCTGGATGCTAGTATCGAGTGCACGTAAAGCACGTAGACTGGTGATCAGAAAGGAAAGTTCGCGCCATCTATGGGTGTTGAAGGCTGTGCCGGCCGAACCAATACCTCCCAGAACGTCATCTACAAGAAAGGGTTGCGAGGCTGGCAATACCTCTGCCGACCATGACCAAATCTGAGTAATCATCTCACGCTTTCGCGCAGGTGTGATATTCGAGGGGAAAAGGTTGATCGCCCACATGAGTTCAGCCATCAACCGTTTGGCTTGAGGGGTGGCAGTTTCTAGTTGTGCCTTCAGCTTATCGAGAAAATTCAGCCCGCTCTCATCTGGATTCTGAACGAATTTTTGGTCGAGCTCATCGAGAAGCTCAGGTGTCCAGATTGTCTCCGATGGATCAAAGAGACTTTTCCCCCCAATAAGCGATTGTTCGCGCCAAGCATTGGCCGCTTCATACAAACGTAGTGGTTGATAGTGCGGATTAAAACTCGACATCGATCAATCTTTTCAACTTAGAATTGGCACGGTCAAGTCAGCTCGACCTGGTCGGATTCGGTCTGTGTCCGTTGCTCCTAGCCCAGTACCAGACCCAATGTTTGAGGTATTGCGCTTTGAAAACGCGGCTGGCAACCGATGGGTTATGGTCCAGAAAACCGGGGATGTGGTCTGCTTGACCAAATTTGAAGATGGTCTGTCCGTCGACAGGCAGTGAAAATTTCCGAAAACGCTGTCGCGGTAAAAAAATTCGCTGCGATATGGAAAAAAATCCCTGCACGTAGAGTCAATTACCTGCCAGATTCCGTCATATTTTCAGCTGGATAATTGAGAAGCACTCATAAGAATATGGTCAAATCAGCAAAAATTCCCTGCGAATTCCCGTTGTGCAGGGAAAAATGACCTGAGACTCCTTCGCTCAGGACTGCAAACACCACCATCTTCCAACGGTATCGTTCTGTTTTTGCTTTACGATTTGCCACGCAATAATGCCAACCCCACTTCTTTCCCCACTTTGCTCTTTCGTGGCTGGCTCTCGGTGCATCATTCGATTTATGAACTGAATTTCTGGCGGCTAGCTCGAAACAAGAAGAATTTTGCATTCGCTCATTTGACGAACTGACAAAACCGTTCTTGTCGGCGATGGGGTCGTTCGGTGGTATGCCACACGGTGAGAAACCTGAAGATGCGCCTCTTGCTTGGGCGCAACCGGATTCCTGTTTGATGCCGCGCAACGCTTCCAGAGCACGATCTAGTTACATGTTGAGCCAGACCGAACGAAGGAGCTCACATGTACAAGCACATTCTCATCGCGACTGACGGCTCGGAACTCGCTCGTAAAGGGCTGGAGCACGGTTTGGGATTTGCCAAGCCTCTTGGTGCAAAGGTAACGGTGCTGACTGTTTCGGAGCCCTTGCGCTCGGAAATAGCGCGCGCAGCCCGTCAAGGCGGTATCGACGACCCCGTCATTCGCTATGACCAGGAGATAGACGCTCTCATGAAGGAGCGCTTTGCATTCATAGAACAACGATCAGTCGAGCACGGTGTCGCTGTGGAACTAGTGCATGAGATAGACAACTCTCCAGCTGAGGCTATCGGCCGGCTGGCCAAACTGAAAGGCTGTGACCTTATCGTTATGGCGTCTCATGGGCGGCGCGGCATCGGCAGGCTGCTTCTGGGAAGCCAGACGGCGGAAGTCGTACAGCACTCGACCATTCCGGTGCTGGTCGTTCGTTAACTCATTCCGGTTCGCAAAACGGCACGGAAGTGAGGCAATGATCTGTTCACGGCAGATGATATGATGGGGCCTTCATGTACGACCACATTCTTATTCCAACGGATGGTTCCGAAGTGGCGCAGATCGGCGTTGACCAGGGCCTGATGCTGGCCAGAAAGCATGGCAGCAAGGTAACTGCCGTGACCGTTACCGAACCGCTTGGCGGGCAGTTTGCATTCGCTTCAGACCTTTGGGCGCCGAGCGAGACGGAAATCGCCGCATATGACGATGCCCAGCGCATGACTGCCGAGCGCATTCTGGCTACGGTAAAGGCTAGGGCGGAAGGCGCAGGCGTCCCTATCGAAACGATCCACATTCCATGGCGCTTGGCGGCAAGAGCCCTGGTGGAGATAGCGGACGAGAAAGGGTGCACCCTCATTGTCATGTCGTCCCATGGACGGACAGGCTTCAGCCGGGTCATGCTCGGCAGCCAAACAGCAGAAGTGCTTGCGACAGCAAAAGTGCCGGTCCTCGTTGCACGATAGCTGTTGCCGATAGCGGGGAACTCATCGTGATTATTGCTGCGCTAAATAAATCCGAATGCAAGGCTTTGCTGTCATCCGCCCGGCTGGGCCGCTTGGCCTGTTGCAACAATGGGCAGCCTTATGTCGTGCCCATCCAATTTGTTGCGGAAGGGGCCTATCTCTACAGTTTCTCCCTCCTTGGCCAGAAAATCGACTGGATGCGTGCCAATCCGCTCGTCTGCGTACAGGTGGATGAATTCGGCAAGAACCGTGAATGGCGTAGCGTTGTCGTAAACGGGCGCTATGAGGAACTGCCCGACCGGATAGGCTGGAAAACAGAACGCGACCACGCCTGGTCCTTGTTGAGCCAACATGCAAACTGGTGGGAGCCGGGAGGCATGAAGCCGGTTCCTGAAGGGGCAACCCCTCATCTGTTTTATCGCATCATCATTGATGAGATGACGGGCCGACGAGCGGAGGCCGTTTCCTGAAGCAGACCAAGACTAAGGCAAGTCGCACGGATCGTATTCCAGGTCGTTCACCGCATCGGCAAGATATGGCTCCAGCGGCTCAGGCTCCCGCTCATCGTCTTCAAGGTCGATGTCGCCGTCGATCTGATCGAGCAAGGCTAGAAGCCGCTCGATAGCGGCCTCAATGCGCTTGCGCTGGGTTGGCGTGACGAAGTCGGCCGGATTGACACGTTGGGTCATATTCCTGCCCTCGCGCTGATCCATATCCACAAGAAGCAGATCGCAAGGCCGACGATGGAGCCGAGAAGCATTTGCTCAACGGGGCGAAGGGGGTCTGACTGCGACCCGTTTTCGTGGGTCGGCAGAGGACCCGCCAATAACTTGGGTTTTTCGGCAACCCAGGTTGTGGCCTCAGCTTCCACGATCCTCCCGCCTGCTATCGTGAGAAGGCGAGAGGTCAGAAGCATGGCTATGGCAATGTAGAGGCGGATCAAGCGCATGACGAACCCTCCTCAGTCAGGTGATTGGCCAAGCCCAGCAACCATTCCCCTAGGTCACCGTCACCGGTGGCCCGATGGTGACCGATGACGTAAGCAACTCCGCGTTTCAGTTCTTCGATTGACGCATAAGGATGTTCGATGATGCTCGATATCGCCGCGAACGTGACATCGCTTGCCTTCGCCTGAGTTTTCTCGGCAGCTGCCTCGGCAGGCGTTCCAAAAGCATCGTCTGTGACCTTGCAGGCAGCGTCTAGCGCCGCCCATGATGCTTGATGAGCAGCAATCAGGGCATCCAATTGCGATGGCGCAGGAGTTGCCGGCTTCACCGCCTTCGCCATATCTCGCGCCAGCCGATAAAGCATCCGTTCGGCTACATCGGTCGGAATTGGATCGGAGACTTCGAAGTCCGATTGATCAAACGCGACAGCGGCGGCCTTGACGGCGAAGCCTTCCAGCGTCGTCGCCTTCGCTCGGTGGATCGCCTTCATGAGTTTGATGGCTTGGCTGTGCTTGGCAAGGAAACGGGCGTTCGCGCCACGATAGCCGCAACGCTTCATGATCGCGAAGTGGGCCTTATGGTCCTTCGGATCGTCCGTCAGGCCGGCGGCTTGCGCGAGCGCTCCGTATTCCTTGCGCAGCCGGATACGTTCCTTTTCCAGTACCAGGGCCTCGGCTTTCGCCTGATCGAACTGCTGGCCGAGTTCGATCAGCTTTGCGTCGGGATGCGCGTTCAATTCACACCCCCTTTCAGGCCTTCGTGGCTTTCAAGCGCGTCTTGAGCCGGCCCGATGAGTTCGGCGGCCAGTTGCAGGGCATATTGAATGTCCTCTGCGATCTGCGGGATTTCGTCTTCACCGCAATTCTGGATTGACCAGGCTGCGGTTTCACAGAGGCGGATGATGGCGCTGGCTTGGATGCAGCACTTGATCAGTTCATCGGCGCCCATGTCGCATTGGGGAACAAAGCGGCTCATGACTGTGCCCTCCCGTCGAGCCGGGACATCATCGCTACCGCACGACCTCTGATGCGCTGACGGAAGAACGCTTCGTCCATCGGGCCGTACCAATCCCGGCCATCGAAACGCTCGGCCCACCAATACCCACGAACCTTGCGGGCTCTGCAGACGAATAGGCGCTGCATCTTGTCCGTCATCGTGACGTAGGTGGCGCAATCTTCCAGTTCTTGGTCGTGGGTGTTGTAGATCACCACATCACCGGGGCGGACTAGACGATGCGCGTGATTATCATAGATCAGCAACCGGGCGTAGCGTTCATCTTCCGTATGGGCCGAGACAGCCACCGGAACGACAACCGTTGCAGCTACAGCGCCGGCCGCGGCGGAGTTACGTAGGAACAGGCGACGGGTGATGCTCATGACCGCACCGCCTTCCTGGCGAACATGCCGTCGTCGTTTTTGAGGCGCCCGTCGCCGGTAATCCCGATTGCCCTGCAGCCATTATGTCCGATGCCATCGCCGTAATCGGCAACTGCCATGACCGTGGCACGCTTGCCGCCGTCTTCGGAAACCAACCGCCTAAGCTCGCGAATATGCCATTCGGCTTTCTCGAGAGCGGTCATCTCCGGTTCGGCGGCAACCACAGGGGCGGCCACCGCGACAGCAGCGCCAGCCGTGGCCGTGGTGATGAGAAAGCGCCTGCGGTTGATTTCAGGCAAAGCGGTAGCGGTCGCCCGCGTGGCGTCGTTCGTCATGGTCAGGTACTCCTTGGTCTGTTGGGGGTGCTAGGCCGCTATACTGGCCAGTTCGGTTTCAAGGCGGCGGCGCATCGTTATCGTGTCGTAGCGAAGCGTCTTGAATTGCAGGGCGTCGATCTCATCCCGAATGAAAGCGGCGCGGCGCTCCTGGGCCGTCAGCCCCTCCTTGGCTTCGGCCCATGCTTTTTTGAGGCCGTGCTTGAGCAGGTAGACGTAGGACCATTGGCGGCCCTTGTAGGTCTGCGCGTACCGATGGGCGGCTTTCATGATGGCGGCGCGATCATACATTGTGTCACCTCTTAACGATAACGATTATCGTTAATAAGAACGTATATCGTTGCACCTAGTCATGTCAAACGATTTTCGTTATGGTGAGCGAAATAGGAGATACAGAATTTGCTAACGCCCTCGCAATGTAGAGCCGCCAGGGGATTGGTGGACCTTTCTCAACAGCAGTTATCCGACGCTGCAAAAGTCGGCCTATCTACTGTTCGGAATTTTGAAGCCGGGCGCTCAATTCCGGTTCACAATAACCTAGCTGCAATCATGCAAGCGCTGGAAGGCGCTGGCGTCCAGTTTATCCCTGAGAACGGGGGCGGTGCTGGCGTAAGACTAAGGAAAGATTGACCTCCCCGTTCCAGTCCCACACGGTCGCGTGGGCTCGGGGGTATATATGATGAAATCATTGGCGCTTGCCGGGGCGCTGCTGTTCGCAACCGGCTTCACACTTGTTCAGAAACCTGAGATTCCCTGGTCGCCTACCCCGATGCCGGTCGAGAGTTGCTGCAAGACCTGCTCCAAGGGGAAGGCTTGTGGTGACTCCTGCATCGCAAGGGACAAGCAATGCCACAAGGGACAAGGATGTGCGTGTGACGGGTAAGGGGCTGCCGCCTTCGTTTGGCTGACTGGACACTCTTTCAACGCTCTGATTGGATATGCGATGATGGAGGGTTCGATGGCCTTCACAATCGTTATGTCTGCAATGTTGGTGAATGCGGTTACCGCAGCCGGTGAAAACCTTTTTGCAGGAGAGGACGCTATACGCTGCTTTGTGCGTGGCGCATTTGGTGGCCTCTGTGTTGGTTTCCACGCGGAACTGAGCCGGTTTTTCCACCGAGAAGTGAGCCACCTCTGAGTATGGTTTTCTGATCAGGGTTTGGTCAAGGGATTGGCCTTT
>NZ_LMGJ01000021.1 GCF_001427385.1 Mesorhizobium sp. Root157 | reverse complement strand
GCTATGGAAAAGCGCGCTTCGCGAGCGGCCTCCGCCGCGCCCAGACTGGCCCGGTTTTACTCCGCCCCAGTGGCCTGGTTTTGCTCCGCCGTTGACACACTCAACCTTGCTCCAATGAGACAGAGGTTGAAGGGCGCAGTTTGTCCCATACACATACATTTTGACTTTTGGCACGCACTATCCCAATATGTCTTAGATATTGTGGGAGAGATGAGGGTGTCATGGGGGCGATTGTCGGTTATGCGCGCACTTCCACTATCGAGCAGGTGGCGGGCCTAGAAGCGCAGCAGCGGGACTTGGAAGCTTCCGGGGTTACGAAGCTATTTTCGGAAAGAGTGTCGTCCGTGGCGCAGCGGGCAGAGCTTGCCCGTGCGCTCGACTATATCCGCGACGGGGACGTGTTTGTCGTGACGAAATTAGATAGGCTCGCGCGATCTGTCGGTGACCTTATCGATATTTCGCGGGCCATCGAGGGGAAAGGGGCCTCGTTGCGCATCCTTTCCCTCAATCTTGATACCAATTCTCCGACTGGAAAACTGATGGTGAATCTGCTGGGCAGCGTCGCTCAGTTCGAACGCGAACTTATGCTGGAACGTCAACGAGAAGGTATCGCCAAGGCCAAAGCCGAAGGAAAATATAAGGGCAGAGCACCGACCGCACGTGCAAAAGCCGAAGAAATAATGCGTATGCGCGCCGAGGGTACGGGTCCAGCCGAAATTGCCCGCCGCGTCGGGATAGGACGGTCTTCCGTCTACCGGATTTTAGCAACGTAGGAGACATTTGTTTCGGATACGAAACAGTGAAACCGGTTTCAAAAAATCAGCCGTCCTGCTGTTCCACCTTCGCAATGTGCAGATGACTTAGATCGAGGCCGTCATAGCTTACTTTGTCCATCCACTGCCCGAGGATCGAAGCGCGCCCGCCCGTCCCATAGCGTTCTTCGAGGCCACCGCTACGCGCCCAGCCTCCTAGTGCGCGTGTCGTATCAATAGGGCTTCCGGCATTCCGCAGCGCGTCCCTGAATCCATGCCGGAAGCTGTGGAACGAAACCCCTACCCGAGCTTCGATCTTGTCTTTCAGCATATAGCTAAACCGCTTCTGGAACAAATCGACGCAATGCCGCTGATTGTCGCCCGGAAGATCGTGGAACAACCTACCCCCTGCCCGCTTCCGTTCTTCCACAAATTCCATGAAACCGAGCTTTTTCAATTCGACATGGATTGGAACGACACGGGCAGAGCCGCGCGTCTTCAAGCTCCTGTCGTCCGTTTGCCGAAGCTCGATAACGTCAATGCCATCATCCTTTTTAATGTCCTCGGCGCGCAGCCAAACGATTTCACCAAGCCGCATTCCTGACCAGAGGCCCAGCAAGGGAGTCCAGAACCTTCCGCCACGGGTTTGACCGGACCACGCGGGCAATTCTGCAACGAGCTTTTTCAGTTCCTCACCATTGAAGGGCAGACGCGACGATGGCTCTTTGACGTGCCCTGTCATCAAACGGGAAGCCGGATTGTGTTCAAGGATACCTTTCTTGACCGCATAGTTAAAAAACGCGGTTAGGCGGTGGACGTAATTTTGAACAGACCCTTGCGATA
This sequence comes from Mesorhizobium sp. Root157, assembly GCF_001427385.1. Lineage (GTDB taxonomy): Bacteria > Pseudomonadota > Alphaproteobacteria > Rhizobiales > Rhizobiaceae > Mesorhizobium. The sequence continues at coordinate 8,905 of NZ_LMGJ01000021.1, read as the reverse complement.
GGATCGTGCTTCCCTTCGCCTTCGCGATGGCCGCAACCTCGCTCAAGGGTTTATCGGCAAACTCTTTGTGCTTGTTATAGTTGCGAGGCAGCGCCGCCAGCAGTTCATGACAGGAAGCGCAGTCCGCGCGGGTTATATCGGCAATCGGCCTGTTTTCGCCGATAAGTTCCCGCATGACGGCGAACGGCAAAATGTATTTTGTAGCCGCGCTTTCCGAAAGGTGGCCGCGTGTTGGATCAGATTCAAACCGGTCGATAACTTGACCTAGTGTCGCCCCGGACGATTGCGATACTTTCGGCGGCGGGTTGTGCGCAAACGTTTCAGAGAACAGCGCATCAACAGCCCCAGCGCCCGCACGCCCCTCAAGCCGGGTAAGTTCCCTTTCAAGGTGTTCATGTTCCGCACGGCGGATAAGGCCGGCAAATTCGAACCAGAGACGGTCCCCGCGTTCCACTGCTAGGCCAAGCTCGCGTAGTACCTTTTCCGCTATTGGCTGGACCGCACTGCCCCAGACCTCTTCGTCCGGTGAAGCGATATCGGCCAAATCCGCCAGCACAATCTCCTTTGCGGCGTCCGGGTCCGTGTCTCCCCAATCGAAATGCCGGCGTTCAAGATTGTAAAGGTGCAGCCGCGCGGCCTGATAAAGCTGTTCTAGCGTAACACCACGGCGGTTTGGCGATACTGGTGCCTTGCCCAATTTCGCGTCTTCGAAGGCTTTATCAGTCTCGGCAGCGACCCGCCGCGCCCTGTCGGACGCAACCCGGAAATCCGTAGTGTTGAGACTTCGGCAGATTTGTTGTTTGCCGTCGAAGAGCGGACGTACCGATTCCGGTATCCGCCTGACATAAAAATAAGCGGATTTCTTGCGTATCAAACCAGCGACTCTTGCCATCACAACCGCCAAATGTTGGAACCAATGTTGGAACCAATGTTGGAATTATATACGCCAGAAAGCGCTTTGCAAACAGTAGTTTGCTGGATTTTCAAGGGGTTAATAGAGCGATGGTGCGGACGACGGGGGTCGAACCCGTACGATCATGGATCGAGGGATTTTAAGTCATTTCCTCTACGTCTGCTATCGGATACGAACAGCTTCTATAGGTGGCTGTGCAATAAGCACTTTTCGTGGCTTTACGGTTATCTAAGGTCCTTATAGGGTGACGCAAGGGGACATCAAATGGATACCCTGGCGGATACCCGTGAGCGGCCAACGGATAGAAGACCTCATGCCAGTCTTGACTGATGACTTCCTGCAAAACCGCCTGTCGTTGAAGGGCCGCAATGAGGTCTTGATCCGCGATAGCAAGTTAACCGGTTTCGCTGTCCGAGTCCGACGAAAGGCTGACGGTTCGCTGTCCAAAGTCTTTTTCGTGTTTCAGGAACTACCTTCGCCTGCTGGCAAGCGAAGGCGAAGAAAGATCACTATTGGCGACCATGCTACTTTCCCTGCAGAGAAGGCGCGAGCGGCTGCGCAGACTATGCTACAAGCAATAAAGACCGGCGACGACCCTGCTGCTGTCCGAGCGGCAAAAAAGGCGCAGCCCCTCTTTGAGCATCTCGTCGCCGATTTCGAGGAAAACCACATTGCCGACAAGAAGCCGGCGACGCAAAAAGACTACCGGGGCAGGATAAGGCGAAATCTCCTCCCGGAATTCAAAGGTCGTCGCGTGGCTGATATCACGCCGGAAATGGTCCGCGCGTTCATGCGAAAAAAGAAATCAAACCCAATTGATGCAAACCGTAGCCTTGCCGTCCTATCCAAGATGATAAGCCGGGCCATTGAGCTCGACATGCGGAGAGACAATCCATGCGCGCGGTTACCGAAAAACAAGGAAGCGACCCGCGAACGTTGGCTTGATGAGACGGATTTACCTTCCTTTCTGAAGGCACTGGCGACCTTAGAAGGAGCCCATGCCGATTGCATCCGGTTTCTTACTGTGACCGGTTGGCGTGTCTCTGAAGCGCTAGATTTAACTTGGGATATGGTTGACCTGCCGCGCCTAATGGCCCGGCTTCCCGATACTAAAACCGGAGCAAGTGTGCGGGCGCTGGCGACCGACGCTGCGACTATCATCGACCGTCAGTTTCATCGCTTTGGTTTTGTCTTTTCCAGCCGGAAAGGTGCTCAACGCATTTCATACAAGATGCTGCGGGAAATTTTGAACAAGGTGTGCGCAAAGGCCGACATTGAGCCAATTACCCCGCATGTTCTGAGGCATACCGCAGCGACGTGGGCCGCAATTAACGGTGCGGAAGCTCACGAGCTTAGGGAAGCATTCGGCTGGAAAACATTGGCGATGACAGCTCGCTATGTTTCGAAATCCGAAAGCCTCGCCCGCCGTGGCGCGCAACGTGCTGCTGACGCAATGAATGTGCTGCAAAAGCCCCCTGCGAAAGTGTCCGCGGCCAATAAAGCATAGACCACGCGGTGGGAAATGTCCGACTTATCAAAAGTTCTCACAGACATGGTAGGGAACATTATTCCAAAAGAAGCACTTTTGGAGATCGTTCATCGATTTGAGATTGGGCAAGGACAACTTCAAGAACTGTGTAGTGCTATCCAAAATGCCAATTTGAACGTAGGAACTAAGCAAGAAGCCTCTATTGATGCAATCCGCAAGCGCCAAGCGCTATTTGCCGCTGCGCTAGAGCAATTCAAAAAATTGCCCAAAGGCCACTTTGTGGAAAGGGAAGGAGTTATGCAGTACATGCCCGAGGCAGTTGTAAGGGCGTGTCCTGATACCGTCACCTTCCCAGACGCTATAGCGCCCACCGTATTCGAGAATATGGTTTGCGCGCTCATCGCTTACGGTGAGTTTCCGGTGAGGCTGCTCGAGGCGGAAGAGTCTGACCGGAAAGCGTTAGGAAACAGGACCAACATCCGCAGGCACGCATTCTGGTTCGGTTTGCTGACATTCTGGTACCACGAATTGGGCCGGCCGCTTACCATTACAACCAACCCGATCACCGGACAACCAGGCGGTCATCTGGTCGAGTTTCTTTCGGCTTTGTCAGCGCACCATCTGGCCGATGATGAACGGACGCCTATGGCAATCGCGGGTTTTATTCGACGCAATAAGATGCGGGCAATAAATGACCCGAATTTCGGCATCAACCGCATAATGTCCTTTTGGTAGGATAAAATGGATTTTGAACGGCCATTTGCACCGACAGCTTCCATGTGAATATTTTTCGTCACCCATAGCAAATGACCGGTGACGATATGTACCCTAAAGCATCCAAGCTCTTTTCAAATCGACTCGCCTACTGGACAGGGCAAGGCCTGTATGGTGCTGATGTCTACAAGCGCCTTGCGGAAGATGACGAGCTTCCAATCAGCTTCGAACCGGCAGACGCCGCTGAGATTATGGGCGTCATCCCCTCAACCCTGAAAAAGCATCGCAATCGTTGTTCAGGGCCTGACTTCATTCGCACTTCAGGCCGCACAGTTAGATATCCGCGCGCAGCCTTCTGCTACTGGCTAGCGAGGCGGTATGTGAAAGTCGGTCAGCGGCAGCGGGAGCCAGCGTAATGACCGATCCCGGCGGAATGCTCCTGTTCCAATTCGAGGGCCTCGGCACTAGCGAGTATTACGCTTTGAGGCTCGGCGGGCCATTTTTCCTGCCAACAGAGATAAGCATGGACGGAGACAACCTACATGTGCGTGACGGCATCTCTGCCCTCCAGAGTCTCGTCTCAGATTTCCTCAAGGCAGCGCCGGCCGCCCCGTCGCGCAAATGGTGACGCATGGCTAGAAGCAAACTCAAGCGAAAGGGCGGATCCAAATTCATCAAGATTGATAGCTATGTAAAGCGTTCCGCCGCATGGAAGGCGCTTACGCCGACAGAGCGCGCCGCCTATCTCGAAGTAAAATGGCGTTATGACGGCTTCAACAACGGGCGCATCGGGGTTGGTTGCCGCGAGTTGGCAGATGAGTTGAACAAGGGGCGCGATACCGCCTCACGCGCGCTCAAAGGCCTTGAGGAAAAGGGCTTCATCGTCGAGATGAAGGCCAGTGCGTTCAATGTTAAGAACCGCGCTGCAACCGAGTGGCGGTTAACCGAGTATCCGTGCAACGTGACCAATCAACTCGCCTCAAAAGACTTCATGCGAGTGCACCTTAAGGAAAAACCACAGTCCGATCCATCGGACACACAGTCCGATCCATCGGACGCCGCACCCCGGAAACCGATCGGAAAGACTCCTCACAGTCGCATGGATCGGACTGTGACGCCGGAAATCAAAAAACCACAGTCGCACCCATCGGACACATATAGATCTACCATGGGAGGTAGGACCAATGTCGCTTAACAGTCTGCCGCTCTTTGCATGGACACAACCAAGAACGGTCCTGCTTTTCCCGCTGGCGAAACGAGTGAGCAAGGTTCGGCATACAACAGCCATGCTGCTTCAAAAGCGTGGTGAGGACGCTGACCTTTATTGGAAACAAGTGATTTCCGCCAACCGGAAGTCTCTGGCGCGTGTGGGCTTTTCGGACGCCGAAACCGAAAAGGAACTGCGTGCCTTCTTCGACGCTGTGCAGTCTGAATTGGTTCGGGCTAAAGCGATCCGCGAGAGGAACGAAAACGGAGCGGCATGAGCGAGGCCGATGGACCGACTTATACGCGTGCCCACCGCCAACGTCATTGAGTGTTGCATGTGAAGATGACCATATCGACGATCCACCTACTACCGTCCAACTCGCGGATCAGCACCACATCATTCTGATCCTTCGGTGAAACGCCCATGCGGTAAGGCAAATCGGTTCCTGCCGAGGTGTAGAGATAATTATGATCGCCGGCGGCATCGGTGATGGTGAAATCGCCTCCATTGGGCAGCCTGGCCTCATGCCAAGTGAGCGTCGAGGGCGGCGCGAACTCCGTTCCTTCCCCAGTAAAGACATTGCAGGCTGTCGCACTGCAAACGAACAACGCATAAAATGCCGCCGAAAGTTTCAACACGATCGCTCTCCTATGATGTTCATGACATGATCCTGTCGCCAGATTAAAATGCCGTCCGCCGCAAGTCGCTCTACTTCATGACGACACCAAACGAGAAGCATACCGATAATTCGGTGCATTGAACTCGGAAACCGCGAGAGAGTGCGACCATGAAGCCGATGAAAAACCCGAAGTACGAGGCGTTCTGCCAGGGCATGGCAAAGGGGATGACTGCATCGGCAGCCTATCTGGCTGCGGGATACAAGGGAGACCGCACAGCTGCCTCCCGCTTGTCAACTAATGTCAACATCAGGCGGCGTATTGCCGAGATCATAGGCGAGACTACGAACATGGCGCAAAAAGAACTCGGGTGGCAGGCAAGAGACCTGTTCACCCGCGTGCGCAAAATCAGCGAGGCTGCGCTTGAAGCCGGTGATCTGCGCACTGCACTTGCTGCTGAAAAGTTCACCATCGAGTGTTTTGGATATCGCGATAGTCCAACACTGACGCACGAGCATGTTAACGGGACTGCTGTTGCATCAGTCGATCGTCCACCTGAGGAAGGCCGAAGGGAGGGCGTTGCTCGTGTAATCGCGGCCATGCGCGAGGTGCAAGCCAAATATCGCATCAATGGAGCGCAGGGAAAGGAAGGGTGATCCAATCGATGGGCGGCCCGGCTCTTCGATTGGATAGCCGTAGAACTCAGGTTACGTTAGCCGCCCAATGCCGGTGGCATCACCCTTGTGACCGATGATGGCGGCATCGCCCGTCCAACGAACTCCAATATAACCCGCCAAGGTAGAGGGTTCGTCGGGGACACAAGAAGGCCGCCTCACTGGACCCCTGAATAGCTCACCATCCGTCCATCTTGGTCGAGGTTGATGTAAGCACGTTTTCCGCGCAGGCCAACGGCCATAAAGACTAGGCGGTCAGAATGAGCTTCCAGAAAGCGCAATGCCTGGCCGCTCGCATCATAATGCGTGATATCCTTTCCATCGGTTTCCCTAAACCCATTGTCCGCTAGAAATCCCTCATTGGCGCGGGTGGCAGCAAATGCCTTCAAGCGCCTAGTTCGCTGAAATAGACCGACCAAAACCCCGATCCCGGTTATGACTGCGGTAACTGTGAAGCCCCCAACCAAGGCCAGAGGAAGTGCGACGTCAGGTTCGACTTCGCCCATGGTGGTGACTACAAACACCACCATTACCGCCGCACAAAATCCTGCGACAATCAGTAGAGTACTTCCGATAAATGTCAGGAACAGAGTTCCAATTAATCCACGGTCATGTCCTCGAACCATCCCTCTACCGCCGATGAAGGGACAGAATACGACGGTGAGCACCAAGACAATGAGACCAATGTTCTTCTTCGTTTCCTTGTACATGTCACGGCCGAAAGCTAGGCCGTATCCGGCTATGGCTGCACCACCGACCCCAGCGGCCAGAAGAGCCAGTTTTGAATGCTTGCCGCTGGCCATTATGAAGCCCCCGTCTCCCGCTCGGCAGCTCTGTATATGGTCCGCGTCAGTGAATACAGAAACCACAGCGCCCCCACTAGCCACCCAATGACAATGATCAAAACAGAGATGACCAGATAAACCAGTTCCCCGAGCTTGATCGCTCCCTTCCCCAGAAGTTTAATGGCCGCTGCCGTTTTCCCGCCCATCCGCGCCGCCAAAGATCGAAATCGCGATAGTTCTTTCGCATCGTCCGCATATTCCATCGCCCGGAAACCCGCTTTCACACCTCCAGCGGATACGATCCATGACGTAGAACTGGCGAGCACACCAACTTCGTCCAGAACCTCCTTACGGATCGCTCCGCTAAGTGCCTGTTTCGCCGCCTTTGTATCAACAGGCATCATCTCAGAAAGCGGCTCTCTGACCTGCTGGAAATCACCATTTGCAACGTCACGCCAGTTGATCTCGCCGAATATCGCACGAAGGGTTGATATTGATGGCCGCTTGAATTTGGGCAGCGAAACCCGCAACAAGCCGCGTTTCAACTCGGCGACGTCCACAAGTCGTGTCGACATCATCTTCAAACGAGAGACCAAGTTCCTAGACAGTTTTCCAGCCTTGTTGGCTGTCTTGATGAGAGAGAAGCCGGCGTCAGCCGCGCCTGATCCAGGTGCAATTGTGGCCAATCCGGCCAATGCCAGACCGAGTGTCAGCGTGTCGTAGTCTTCTCCCTTGGCGAGACTGGCTCCCTGTACAACGACGTCACGGACATCTCCCACGCCGACATAGTCGGCCGCAAGGACACCGCCGATGGAGGCGACACTCGTTATCTCACCAGTCATCGCACCATTTGCGAAGTCCTGGATGTTCCTGAGACCGAACTCGAATGGATTTTCTTTCGTTCTCTCCACCAGCTCCTGTGGCAATGCTCGGCCATTTTCGTGCGCGATCTCAACAAGAGTCTGGGCTTCCGGGATGTCTTGGTCATCCAACGCCTGCTCGACGGCGATTTTGTATTCTTCATCCGACAGACGGCTCAGCCGATATTCGGTGATAGAAAATGGATCCCAAAAATTGAAGGCTAGTTTGAGAGTCGCGAAATGATTGGAAGCCAGGAACGCAACAAGAGACGCGACCAGCATTGCGCCGCCAAATATTCGGCGTCCTATTCGAATAAGCTGAAACACACCAAGCCCATATATCCCCGCGAAATTTTGTAGAGAGCGATTTCCTCCTTTTCAATGCTTAATTCACCGCAAGATATCGTCGTCTCATGTCTCCCTGAGGTCGAGCTTCGCGGGGAGTAACTACCTAAAGACAAACTAGTCACCGAGCGGTAAGGCATCCAGAACGATAGAGAACGACTCTCCGCTACATGCGCTCGACCACTCTCGATGCTGCTGGAATAGTTATTTCGCAGAAATGGTGTCTTTTGATGTGGTTCTTAACCATGGGTAGCGGTCCACAGGTCGGCAAGCGTGAGGGGTTAGGTGGCCGGAATGCTCATACGCGCTCGCCGAAGAATGAACTGGTCAACTCGCCTGCGTGGCTTTCCAGCCAAGCCTTGCGTCGCTCGTAGTCTGGCAGGATCGCTCCAAGATAAGTCCAGAACCGCTCGTCATGCGTGCGGTGGCGCAAGTGCACGAGTTCATGAACGACGACATATTCCAGCACCGGCCTCGGCGCGAAGATCAAGTGCCAGTTAATCAGAAGATTGCCTTCCGGCCCGCACGAACCCCAACCATGCGCCATGTCAGCGACGCGGATCGAACGAGGGTTGAGATCAAACCTGTGGCTGTAGTTTTCCACGATCTCCTTGATGTCGCGACGCACGCGCCGCCTCATCCAGAGCTTGAGTTCGGAGGCGACAACATGGTCGGGCTCGGCCCCCGCCCAATGCGGCAAATCGACGATGAAGCCGTTGCGGTAGGTGACAGCGATCTGTTCGGCATCGGTGCGGCGCACGGTCAGCGGCATCTTCCGCCCGCGATACGGTATCTTCGAGCCGGTCATGAAGCGGGGAACGGCATGGCGGTTGGCGGTGATCCGCTCCATTTCCCTCACGGTGTTGAATACCCACTGGCGCTTGCGCTCCAAGAAACCCGCGATGTCGTCGTCATCGTCGCTGGTAAGCGCCAGCACCTCGACATGGCCTGGCGTGATGGTGATCCGGCGCTCCGACGCCGCAGCCGAACGGCGAAGCTCGTAGAGAATTTCCTTCCGGCCAATCTGGAGCGTCGGCATCAGGCACCGCCTCCATAAGCATGGATGGCGAACTCCTCGACCTTCTCGCGGATCGCCTTGGTTTCGCCGATGCCATACTCGGTCAGGATACGTCGGACCTGTTGGCGCAAACTGCGCAGATAGGCGTCCATGTGCGCAAAGGCAGGCTGGCTCGTAGCGGCATCGGTGTTGGTTTCCACGCGGAACTGAGCCGGTTAGGCGCATAATTTCCATTGAGAATTGAGCCATGTGAACCTTCCCCCAACGCGGTGAGTGGCGGGGG
>NZ_LMGJ01000020.1 GCF_001427385.1 Mesorhizobium sp. Root157 | reverse complement strand
TCGACACGGCGAGCTTCGATGGAAATTCTGCGCTCATCTACTGATCCTCTCAAAAACGAGGGGTCAGTTCTTCGTTTCGTTCGGGGGTCAATTTCTCATTTCGCCTGACAAGGACCAGTCATCCTGGCCGTGAACTTCTGTCCACTGCTGAGCGCTAACCCAACAACGCCCCTCTCAAGATGGTTGGTCGACATTGGCCTCTGGCTCTTCTTCGTCGTCCTCACCATTCGCCAGCCTTGCCGGAATGTCCCCCGCGAGCAGTTTTTCCTTCGACAACAGCCCGGCGTCTTCGAGCGCCTCGAAATCCGGCAGGTCGCGCAGCGTATCGAGCCCGAACTCCAGCAGGAACGCTTTCGTCGTCACGTACGTATAGGGCGCGCCGGGCGTCGGGCTGCGCGGTCCCGACGCGATCAGGCCGGCGCCGCGCAGACGGCCGATCAGGTCGCGGGAAACTTCCTTGCCAAAAAAGCTCGACAGTTCGCCGCGCGTGATCGGCTGAAAATAGGCAATGGCCATCATCACCAGCACCTCGGACTGCGTCAGGTCCACGGCCTTCTCACTACCGCCAACGGCCGCTCGAATGGCGTCGGCATAGGCAGGCCGGGTCAGGTGTTTCCAGCCGCCGGCCACCGCAATAAGATCATAGGGTCGGCCGCGCAATTCCTCGCGAATATCGTCAATGAGAAGGTCGATACTACAGCTGGCGCCAACCACGCGCGCGAGGACACTGCGTGTCACCGGCTCGCTGGCGGCAAAGATGATTGCCTCGACGCGGTGCATCCATTCGCGCCAGCGCGCCTCCGGCGGCAGGTGGTCCAGCTCCCGGTCAAACAGCTGGTCAGCTGATCGACGGTCATCTGACCGGCTCCCCCCTCGCCTGCGCGCTGCTTCAGCCATTTCCTATAGCCCGTAGATGCGGAATGTGGCGCGGCCGGACAGCTCGCGCACGGCGCCGAGTTCGACCAGCCGGTCGAACAGCCGCCGCAGCCCGCGATCGCTTATCCCCGCGATTTCTTCTGAAGCCACGAGCGCGTCGTTAGACAGGAGCCTGTTGACAACGAGGGCCGACCCCTTGGCCCGCAACTTCGGTGCTACCGCAAGCAGCCGATCGGCGCGGCGACCCAGCTCGGCGGACAGATCGATGGCGCGCAGCGCAGCGCGCGCCTGGGCGGCAAGCAGACTTTTGGCACGCTCCAGATCTGACTCAATGCGTGTCGCGACAGAGCTGGCCACCGATCGACGCGGGCGAGCGCTTATGCCCAAAAGCGCTTCGGCGCCCAGCAGTGGCACCGCATATGCCCAACCCAGACATTGCGCCAGCAGAGTGTCGGCGAACCAGGCTCCGACGGAGCGCCCGAAGCCATATCGATCGGTAGCCATGAGCGGGCCGGTTAGCATTGCGACCATGCCAGCGCCGGCGGCGAATTGCCGGAGATCATCCGCCAGATCGCTGACCACCTCATCATCCGGACCGTAGCCGAACTCTTTCAACACCACGGCGAGGTTTTTCAACGTCAACAATTCTTCTGCGGGCCGGGCCGCCAGCCGGCGCCAGGCGAGTAGCATTGATCCGGCGGGGCCGACGGACAAAAAATCGCCCGGGCGTGTGAGCAGCACCGCATCGCGCAGCGCGCTTTCATCCTCGACGCGGCCAGCCTGCCTGGCCGTCACCGCGGCGGCTGTAAGCGCCAGGCGCTGCCGCCAGACGCCGGCCCATTTTTCTTCCCGGCGCACGACTTGATCGAGCGCGCCGATGGCGGCGCCGGCGGCGAGCGCGACATCCTCGATGTCTTTGCTCGCAAGGCTTTTCGCATCCGGGACGGCGCGGCGCAGCCAGGCCGGCACCGGTGCCAGCGCCACGGTCGAAGGGGCACCGGGAAGCGTGGGGTAGTGGCGCGGAAAGGATTTGGGACGCAGAATCATCGACAGCACGATGAACAATGGCGGCGCTTTTAGCAACAAAAATGGACAATAAGCGCTGCGCCCGTCGACAATATAAAACGAATGATAATGTTGCATTATCGTTCATTATTGACAGCAACTCGCTTTTGGTGGTAGAAAGTATAAGAAAGGTAGAAATTAGGAGCCTCACGTGTCCCTGAACATCAAAAACCCGGCCACCGTCGCGCTGGCCGACGAGCTCGCCCGCCGCCAAGGGGTCAGCAAGACTGCCGCCATTCATCAGGCGCTCAGCGAGCGCCTGCACCGCCTGGGCTACGCTGACACCACTCAAGACCGTCTGCTCTCAGAATTGCGCGCCATCAGGGAACGCGTGGCGCGACTGCCTGAAGTCGATCGCCGCAGTGATGAGGAGATCGTCGGCTATGACGAGCATGGTATCCCGAACTGATGGTGATCGATACCTCAGCCATTGTCGCAATTTTGCGCAACGAGCCTGAAGCGGCGAGGCTTGAACGCGCGCTGGTCTCCGAAACGATCCGCCTCGTCCCCGCAACTTGCGTGCTCGAGGCGCGCATGGTGTTGATTAGTCGGCGCGGTGAGCACGCCCTGGCCGAGATAGACCTATGGCTCAACAAAATCGCCGCCGACGTCATTCCCGTCGATGTCGAACTGGTCGATCTCGCCACCCAGGCCTGGCTCGCCTACGGCAAGGGCCGCCATCCGGCCGCCCTGAATTTTGCCGATTGCCTTTCCTACGCTTTGGCAAAACGGGCCGACGAGCCGCTGTTGTTCATCGGCAAGGATTTTGCGCAGACGGATATCGAGGCCGCATGAGCAATTTTGGCAGCGGTTCATCGGTCGCGTCCGGCAATGAAGATCTGCCGGACATCATCGACGTCGTCATGGAAATGGGCCGTACCGAGGGCGGTCCCCACGAAGAGGCTCCCTCCCCTCCCCTTCCGGCCGTTACCAATCCTCGCCTGCCGGCACACCTCGACGCACTCGCCGACCGCGCGCGAGAGTACGTCGAGGCGTCCAGTTCCGCCAACACGCGCCGCGCCTACGCCTCCGACTGGAAGCATTTTGCCAGCTGGTGCCGGCGCCAAGGCGTCGAAACGGTACCGCCTGATCCGCAGACTGTTGGCCTCTACATAACCGCACTTGCGGCCGCGACCGGTAGGGACAAAAAGACGGTGTCGACCATCGAACGGCGTCTGTCCTCGCTCTCCTGGAATTTTTCTCAACGCGGCCAACCGCTGGATAGAAAAGACCGGCATATCGCGACGGTCATGGCCGGCATTCGCAACAAACACGCCTCCCCTCCCCGGCAGAAGGAAGCGATCCTGCCCGAGGACCTGATCGCCATGCTGGAAACGCTCGACCGTGGAACCTTACGCGGCCTGCGCGACCGCGCCATGCTGCTGCTCGGCTTTGCCGGCGGGTTGCGCCGCTCTGAAATTGTTGGCCTCGACGTTTCTCGCGACCAGACCGAAGACGGCAGCGGATGGATAGAGATTCTGGACAAAGGCATTGTGGTCACCCTGCGCGGCAAAACCGGTTGGCGCGAGGTCGAGATCGGCCGCGGCTCGTCCGACGCCACTTGCCCGGTGGTGGCGCTCCAAACCTGGCTGAAATTCGCCAAAATAAGCCATGGGCCACTGTTTCGACGCGTGACCGGTCAGAGCAAACAAGTCGGCTCCGACCGGCTCAACGCACAGGAAGTGGCGCGGCTGGTCAAGCGGACAGCGCTTGCCGCTGGCGTACGCGGCGATCTGCCGGAGGGAGAACGCGGCCGGAAATTCTCCGGGCATTCGCTCAGGGCCGGCCTGGCCTCCTCGGCCGAGGTCGATGAACGCTATGTGCAAAAGCAACTCGGCCACGCCTCGGCCGAAATGACCCGCAAATACCAGCGCCGCCGCGACCGCTTCCGCGTCAATCTCACCAAGGCGAGCGGGCTGTAGCCGGAGAAAAATTCCCTCCCCTGCCCTTTTCATGTTTTTCAGGCCCGAATTCGATGTGGCGCACCAACGGTTCCATGCCTAAATAACCGAACACCTTCACCCTCACACGGCATCTCTCATGAAAAAGCTTGGTTTTCTGTCCTTCGGGCATTGGTCGCCCTCGCCCCGGTCGCAGACACGATCAGCGTCCGACGCATTGCTGCAGTCCATCGAGCTTTCCGTCGCCGCCGAGGAACTGGGTGCAGACGGGGCGTATTTTCGCGTGCATCACTTTGCCCGCCAGCTCGGCTCGCCGTTCCCGCTGCTGGCAGCGGTCGGCGCGAAGACGAGCCGCATCGAAATCGGCACCGCCGTCATCGACATGCGCTATGAAAACCCGCTCTACATGGTCGAGGACGCGGGTGCTGCCGACCTCATCGCCGGCGGGCGTTTGCAGTTGGGTATCAGCCGCGGCTCGCCTGAGCAGGTGATCGATGGCTGGCGCCATTTCGGCTACCAGCCAGACGAGGACGAGAGCGATGCCGACATGGCCCGCCGCCACGCGGAAGTGGTTCTCGAAGCCTTGCGGGGCAACGGCTTCGCCCAACCCAACCCGCGGCCGATGTTTCCCAATCCTCCTGGCCTGCTGCGCGTAGAACCGCATTCGGAGGGTCTGCGCGAACGCATCTGGTGGGGCGCAGCCACCAACGCCACCGCGGAATGGGCGGCAAAGCGGGGGATGAATCTGCAAAGCTCAACGCTCAAGTTCGATGAGAGCGGAAAGCCTTTTCACGTCCAGCAGGCCGAGCAGATTCGGGCCTTTCGACAAGCGTGGAAAGCTGCGGGCCACGCGCGACAACCGCGCGTATCGATCAGCCGCTCGATCTTCGCGCTGGTGACCGATCTCGACCGTGCCTATTTCGGTGGCGACGACAGCGAGGACCATTTCGGCTACATCGAGGGGGACAGGCGTGCCGTGTTCGGGCGCAGCTATGCTGCCGAACCGGACATCCTGATCGAAGAGCTGAAAAAGGACGAGGCCCTCGCCGAGGCTGACACACTGCTGCTCACCGTCCCGAACCAGCTCGGCGTCGCCTACAACGCCCATGTCATCGAGGCAATCCTCTCCCACGTCGCCCCGGCCATGGGTTGGCGATGACACCAAGTACCGAGGCCGACCTTGCCTGGCCCTTCTTACGGAAAGTCGAGGTTGGGCCGTTGTGACCTCTTTTGCTGAAACATAGCCCCACGGTCGCATGCCATCACAACGCGTTTCCAAGTGGCCGCTCTGCAGGGCAATGTGAGTCGTCACCCTGTTTTCGCTCCCTCACCGCGCCCGACAGCCCGCAACAGGCTCATCAGCACCGGCCCGATCGAAAACTGTCCAGACCGCGCCTTGTCAGTCAAGCTGCGCAAATAGCCGCCGGGGCTCTTGATATGCTCCGCCCGCTGCAGGATCGCCGCTACACAGATCGCCGCATCCACGGCCCCCATGGCCTCGCAAGCCTGTTGCCAAGCGTCAGGACTGACGCCAAGCGCGCCGCGCACCAGATTTGCGGTATCGACCAGCCCCGCCCAGTTCGATATTCCGTCACGGGAGTAGTTGGCAATGTCGGGGCAAGCCCGCAGCACCAGCCCAAGCGGATAGCCCGTTGGTGGCTGGCTCCTGGTTTCCAGCTTTGGTGCGGCTTCGGCCCCCTGCTCTTTTCGAGAGCGAGGTTCAAGTTCATGAGAGTCGGTTTTTGAATTCTGTATGTGGCGCTCAAAATGAGACTCATTGGCGTCTGGATTCTGTGTTTTAGCATGGTTTTCCAGCAGCTTGCGTACCTCCAAGGCTAGGTCGCCTAGGGCCGCCGCTATCGGCTCCAGTTCAAACCGGCTTGCCGTGCGCGGGATTCGTGAAACGATCTCGCGATAAGCGAGATGCAGGCCCTGCCAATCAGCCGGAATCCCCTCCTCCAAGCCGAATGAAATCATCTTGCCTATATCGCGGCGCAGGATGGTGATGCGCTCCTTGACCAGCAGTAAGGCTTGCCTCTCGCCACGCACTGCCTCGGCCATGCGCTCGAACTCTTGCGCGCGCGCCAAGAGGGGCGTCAGGTCGAAACCAAAAGCCAGTTCAATCTCGCCGCCCTGGTTCTTGCGGGCATAGCGCTTACCGTTGGGGCTGTCGCGGCGCACGACGAGGCCGCATTCCACCAGGACTGACAAATGTCGCCGCAGCGTTGCCGGCGCCATGCCATGCGCGCGAAGCGCAAGCTGCGCGTTGGAAGGAAACACTACCAGTCCCTCTCCTTCCACGAGATCCGCGTCCGGGTGGAAGCTCAGCAAGGCGTTGAGTATCCCCAATGCGCGGTCGCTGGCACCAAGCATCGTCTTGGCCTCGCAGACGGCCCGAAAGACCTGCCATTTATTGGCGCTGGCGCCAGGCGCGCAGCGCTCAGCCGCCATTTGCCCTGCCATCATGGCAGACGTCAGCGACCGCCGCCCAAAGGGCGTCGTCGAGATATGCTCGATCATCCTCGTTCACCTCAATAAAGGGCAAACCAAAGGCATCCCGGAACGCGTCCAGTGTTGACAAGTCGATCCGGAAATGATTCTCTCACAATTGCTACATTGATGAGGGCTTCCGGAATGGCGACATTTCGGGGGCCTTTTTCTTGCCGATCTATCCTTCTGTTTTCCGTTTTCTACGCTACCAACACCCTACGCACCCTCGCCGGCTGGGCTGAACGCAAAGCATCGGCCCTGTTTGCCGGCATTGGATAAGTTCACCCCTGTTCGGCCGGGCCGCTTGCCCCCTGCCGGAATCTTTCCAGCAGCTTGGGCAGTTCCTCACCCAGAAAGTCCTCGAAACCGTCGGCGATCTTGTCCACGAATTCGACGCGGGCCTTGCCCTTGGCGATACTGACCAAAGCGACCGCCCTGCCCTCTCCGTCGTGAACCTCACGCGCCTGTCCGACCTTGACTGCCTTGCGTTGCAACCGCGCAAACAACAAGTTGAAGCGCAGATCGCTGCTGGCGGCCGCACGGAAACGCTCCGTCGTGATCTCGTCGTCGGCCTTGCTCAGCGCCGCCTCGCTTTTAAGCAGATCGGCCACCGCCATCCAGCGTGGGCGGCCGATCTTGGGAGCCGGACCAATGGCGCTGGCGATGCGCAGTGGCACCGCTTCCGCCACCTGGAGATAGCGTGTCATCTCCGCTTTGTGGAGCGACAGCGCCTCTTGCACCACGCTGCGCTCGAAGCCGCGCTCGATCAGTGCGTGGGCAAAGAAGGCACGCTCAATGAACGAAAGGTCCGTGCGCTCGTTATTTTCCTTGCCTTGGGCCAACACCAGATCAGTGTCGCTAAGGTCGCGCACGATGGCGCGCACGCGCTGGCCAAGCCGGGCTGCGGCGCGAATGCGGCGGTGGCCATAAGCGGTCTGGAAGCGACCAGGTTTTTCGGGGTGAGGGCGCACCAGCACCGGTACTTGCTGGCCGCTGGTCCCGACGCTTTGCATCAACGTCTGAAAACTTTCGTCGCTGTCGTCGTGGCCCAAGCGATCGTTGACGAAGGACGCATCGATCAGTTCCGGTTCGATCTCGATAACGCGATCGGCAGCACTCAGGCTCTCCTTCAGCCGGCGCGCGTCCTCGATCTCTCGCGACAGGCCACCGAGCGAAAGCCCCATCGCCTTGACCGCGCCTGAGGCGGCGCGGGCGCGCGCTTCTGGCATCGGGGCAGGGGGATGTGATGCGGGTTCAGCCGATTGCGATGGTGTATCCGCCGCACGCTCGGCAACCGGCTCCACCGTCTGGAACAGTGCCCTCAACTGGTTCTTGCGGTTTTGTCCTGCCATTCGAGCCTCCTTCATGCCGGCCTGTTCCAGGCTTTCATGAGAAGGCTTTCGATCTCTCCGTTGACAGCTGTCAACGATTCCATCGCCCTGTCGTACGTGGCACGGCTAAAGCTTTCGCGCGAAACCTCATAGAGCGTCTGCTTGGTCAGCCCCGCATCTGAGAAGGCGGTCGACTTGACCAGCGGCGCCGTCAGCACCCTTTCACCAAACAGCGAACGCAGAAAGCCGACGATCTGCGTCTGCGGTCCGTCATTAGGCTCATAACGAGTGACGAGATAGCGCATGAAATCGAAGCTGAGCTCGCCGCCGGCCGAGCGCACGACCGAAAGAAGATCGGCGGTCATGAACAGGAATTGGCTCATCGAGGCGACGTCGAGCATTTGCGGATGGATGGTGACCAGCACCGAAGTCGCAGCGCACAGCGCCGAAAGCGTCAGGAAGCCAAGCTGCGGCGGGCAATCCATGACGACGACGTCATAGCGCTCGGCAACCGTGGCAAGCGCTGCCTGCACCCGCGCAAAGAACATCGGGCCGTCCTTGTCGTCGCCCTGGCGGGCGGCCAGCATCTGCGGCGTCGTATGCTCGAACTCCTGCAATTCGAGATTGCCCGGCACGATGTCGAGCCCATCGAAATAGGTGTTGCGGATCACCTCCGAGAGCGGTCGGCCTTCGTCGTCATAACGGATGGCGGCATAAAGCGTGTCGTTGCCGTCGAGGTCAAGCTCCGGTTGGTAGCCGAACAACGCTGAAAGCGAGGCCTGCGGATCGAGATCGATGGCCAAAACCCGGTAGCCCGCCAACGCCAGATGCTGCGCCAGATGCGCGCTGGTCGTGGTCTTGCCCGAGCCGCCCTTGAAATTGGTGACCGCGATCACCTGCATATGCTCACCCTTCGCCTCATCGCGGCGGGGCAGGTAGGTGCGCGCCTTGGCCGGGTTCTGCTCAGCCAGATGCCGACGCAGCCCGTTGATGTCCCCCAGCGAATAATAGCGCCGGCCACCCGCGCCCGTCTCCGGCTGCGGACCGTCCCCAGCGATGGAAAGCTGGCGGAGATAACCGTCTGAGACACCGATCAGCCTTGCCGCCTCACCGCTGGAGAAACGACGCAACATTTTGTTGGACGCCGGCGCGTAAAGCCGGTCCCGCATGGCCTGAAGCTGAGCCGACAGCAGTTCGGCGTCTCTGGCGATGGCACGATCCGTCGACCAGTCCCGATCGGTGTCGATCAGCTTCGCACTAGCCGTTTGCTGGCCTGAAATCGCCAAGTCCAAAACCTCTCCAGGACGGGTCATGTCCATGCCAGAACCCTTATGCGCCGATTCGCCAGCGATTCCGAATCTCGCCTACGCCGCATCTGTGTATTACGGAGCTATACAGAGATAACGCGAGCGGCGATCAGTTACGCAAAATACGGCACCATACGGAAAATACCGTAACAGGATGAGCGAGGGGTCGAGTCGGGTCAAGCGAATTATAGTTAATGGAAATTAACCATTTACCCGCGCGCGCTCCTGCATCGCACTCGACCACGTTGACAGCTGTCAACAACCTAGCACCCGCTGGAGAGTCTCTCGGCTGGGCCGCGTCCTCCAAGCCAACCGTGTCATGCAAGCTCGGTATTAGACATGTTTGCAAACGCAACCGGAAAGAAGCCTGTCGATGGGTGTGTCAGATCATCAGCCGCTGGCCGACCATCACCCCACTCGGGTGCGGCTCCTCGCTTTAACGCGGTCTTTCTATCGCTCAATACGCAGATTTTGAACGGACCACGTTCTTCATGGAAGCGTCACGACAACAGAGGTGACCGGTCACGTGGCGCGACAAAGAGAGTGCGCACGATCAACAAGCGGCCAATTCGAAGACGCGCGCCGCTACAGATCTGCGCGAGGACCCTGCGATCCTCGTCATATGCAACCACTCCGCGCCTGCTCTCGAATCAGATCAACAGATCCAGTAAACGCTGGCTATCCGACCGCCGTAACGCCTTTACCTCTGCCACGAGCAATTCGGCCTTGGACTGTGCGTCGTCGCGGCCGAAATCGGCAAGCTTTTGCTCAATGGCCTCGATCGTCATCGGATTTGCCACATCTCCAATTGGATAGTCGACCTGAGCGCCTAGATGTCCATCATTGATCGTTAGTAACACCCGCGCTGAGGTGCGCGCAGGGAAGGTGTTGATGAAATCGACGGCCGAATAGTCGATGGATATTCGCTTGGCGAGGTCAAGCACGCGAGGGTCCACGAGGCTGTTAGGCAGAAGCGGCCGGAATCCGGAAGCTCCCTTCACCACCGCAAGAGCGGCCGCAAACGGGACAGAAAACTGTGCATCTTCCAGCGATGAGGGCGCTACATTGTTCGGCAGCTTTTCCGCCTCCGGAAAAATCTCGACGTTGATTGATTGAATTGCCGACAGCTCCCATCCCGCTTCAGGTCTCAACTGCAAGATGGCATCGATCACAGGGTGGGTATATCGGCACGATGCGTATGGCTTTTGATACGTCTCTGTAATCAGCCAACGCTTCGACAGATCCTGGCAGATTGCTGCGACGTCAAACGCCGTCGGTCTGTCAAGAAGATCGATCGATCCTGTTGCCCCTGCTGCGGCGCGGGCTACGGCTACTGCGGCTGTGACCGTCGACCATGGGCTGCTACCCTTGACGGAGCTGGCCAGGCAAGCACCTTGGGGTAGATTTTGGGGTGCCTCGGCGCCAGCGATTGCGATGGCATGGGTCATATCGTGCTCCGACAGGCCTCTCAATCGTCCGAGCGCGGCCGCTACACCATAACAAGTCCAAATGCCGCTAGCGTAGCTAATCTCGTCGTGGCGGCGCCGACTTTGCCCAACCCTGAGGGCGACGTCATACCCTATCGCAATAGCTGCAAGGACATCTTCTCCGGGTAGAGGCGTCTTTTGACACTCCATAAGAACGGCTGGGACAATGGCAGCTCCCGGATGACCGGCCGCACCTCGATGTCCGTCGTCTACGTCAAGAGCGCTAGCTGCTGCACAATTTGCAAACAGCGCTCCTAGAAAATGCATGGCATCACCATCTGAGCACCAGGCTCTAAAGGCACCCGTCCCAAAAATGTCGAGACTTGCAGTTCGCGTGGATTGTGCGTTTTGCGTGCCGGCCCCACCCATGATGGCGGCGATCGTGTCGAGTAGCGCCCGCTCGGTCGCGTCCCAGACCTCTCCTGGAATATCGTCGATGGAAACGCGCGAACAGAAACGCGCCAAGATCTGAGATGTATACTCCATAGCTGCAGTGACCTTTCTCACGCCGCAAGCCAGTCATGGCGAAGCGGGCGTCCGGGGGCAACCGCTTGCGTGGCGCGCAAAATCGCGGAGGTGTCCACACCGTAGTGCCGGTACAGCTCGTCTATCGTCCCCGTTTGTCCAAAATGTTCCACTCCCAACGAGCGGGTCCGGTGGCCATAGACGGAGCCCAACCACGCAAGTGTGGCCGGGTGCCCATCGAGAACGGTCACCAGCCCACAGCGCGTGGGAACCCCTGCCAAAAGCCGTTTGGCATGGCATTGGACATCAGTGATGCCAGCCTCCCGTTCCCGACCTGCTGCCGTCCAGCCGGCATAAAGGCGATCGGCTGAGGTGATCGCAAGTAGTCCGACATCGCGCCTGTCCTCGCCCAGCAAGCCAGCTGCGCGGATTGCCTCCGGTGCAACGACCCCTGTGTAAGCGATGACGACTTCGGCATTTGGTCCTGGTTTCCTCAACCAGTAACCGCCGCTCGCGATATTCTTCTCGTCCATATCTGTCAGTTGACGCACGGGCTGTTCGAGCGGACGGGTCGACAACCGCAGATATACCGAGCCGCCCGCGCCATCACACAAGCAGGTTTCAGGGTCTCTCAGGGTTCCTTCAGAGCCTTGCATGTAGTCGAAGGCAAAACGCATGATGATCGCCAGTTCATCGACGAAGGATGGTTCGAAGGAAGCAAGCCCGTCTTGTGCCAAGCCGATCAGAGGCGTCGAGATCGATTGATGCGCGCCCCCTTCTGGGGCGAGGGTTATGCCGGAAGGAGTCGCAGCGAGCATAAAGCGAGCGTCCTGGTAACAGGCATAGTTCAACCCATCCAGGCACCGTTGGATAAAGGGATCATAGAGCGTACCGACAGGAAACAGCCTCTCACCAAACAGGGAGTGCGACAGGCCGAGCGCTGACAAAAGGGTCGTCAGGTTCATTTCGGCGATGCCGAGTTCAATATGTTGGCCGGCCGGTGATCCTTCCCACACGAACGGTGATGCAATGCGTTCTTTTCGAAAAACGTCGTCTTCGTGTTGACCGGCAAAAATCCCGCGCTTGTTGATCCAGGGACCAAGGTTGGTGGACACGCTGACATCAGGCTGTTGGTTTCCACGCGGAACTGAGCCGGTTAGGCGCATAATTTCCATTGAGAATTGAGCCATGTGAACCTTCCCCCAACGCGGTGAGTGGCGGGGG
>NZ_LMGJ01000019.1 GCF_001427385.1 Mesorhizobium sp. Root157 | reverse complement strand
CCTTCTGCAGAAGACCGGACCGGCGCTCGAAACCAACGAAACAGCAAACCAATGAACGGGGTCAGTTCTTCACTTCGCCAAAGGGGTCAAATCCTCGATTCGCTTGACAATAGCGTCGGACACCGTATCCGACGGCTTTTCTGGGGGCGCCTTTCGTTCCAATTGAACTCGGCGCACGGGCTTATCGCGCGGCGCCTGCTTTGGGAAACGATGCATGTACGATTCAACTTTAGCTTCAAGAGTGTCGACGCGTTTGCAATTTCCTTGCCGTTAGGATATTGCTAAATCATTCGAAACAGTGGCGTTTCCAAGTCTAGCTGCGCAGATAGTGCGCCCAGCTTGCGGAAGGCTGCGCCGACTTGGAACCGCATATGAATGGCGTGGTTTCTCATGGTCGGTAATTCATGGCGTATCGGCGCTTTGTTCTCTCGAAGTGGCGTAACGGCTGCGGCAGAAATCGCTGAAGCGAATGGGACGCTTCTCGCCACTGAAGAAATCAATGCATCGAGTGGCGTGCTGGGCCGGCCGTTGGAGCCGGTATTCTATGATCCTTGCTGTTCCGCCGAGCAGTATCGCGATCTCGCAGTGCGCCTGCTTACCCAGGATAAAATCAAAACCATTTTCGGATGTTACATGTCCACGGCCAGAAAGTCTGTTTTGCCGGAGATCGAGGCTTATCGCGGCCTTCTTTTCTATCCGACTTTCTATGAAGGCTTCGAATACTCCAAGCGCTGCTTCTACACAGGGTCGTCTTCGAACCAGAATGCCGTGCAGCTAGCCCGTTATCTGATAGAGAACTTTGGCACCAGGATACTTCTGGTCGGCTCCAACTACGTGTTCCCGTATGAATACAACCGAATTGTGACGGATCTGGTGGTGCGGGCAAATAGCAGCATCGTTGCCGAACTTTATGTCCCAGTCGATCCTGTTCCCAAGGATTTCGACCGCATTATCAAGCAGATAATGAATCTTAAGCCTGATGTGGTTGTTTCCACCGTCGTCGGAACCGGAGCGATCATGCTGTACGAAGCCTATAAAGATGCAGGTTTCGATTCCAGCGTCGTGCCGATTGCCAGCCTGACGACGACAGAGGCCGAGGTGGCCCAGATGTCACCGGAAGTTGTCGCAGGACATCTGACATCCGCTTCGTTCTTCGAAACGCTGGACTCGCCGCAGGCACGGAAATTCGTCTCGGCTTTCAAGAAGCGGTTCGGCACCGACGCGCCGGTAACCGCCAGCGCAGAGGCAGCATACTTCCAGGTGCATTTGTATGCTAAAGCATTGGAATTGGCAGGCACCGACGATCCGGATGCCATTGCGGCTCACTTGCCTGGGTTGGAATTCGATGCCCCGCAAGGTCCGATTCGGATCGACCCCGACAACCACCACACCGAACTGTGGTCTCGTATCGGTCGCATAAACGATGCGGGAAAATTTGATGTTGTGTGGCGGTCGGAAACGAGGATCAAACCGGACCCATATTTTGTAACGACGTCGCTGAACGATTGGAAAGTATTGCATCACCGGCCTCTATTGAAGGCATAGTGGAATCCAACGGTGCCAACCAAGATACTTGAAGAGCTGAAGGGACTGTATGTCCAGGTTATCCACCCACCCGACAAGGAGGGGGTGGCGCTGGTGGAGCATCTTCGCCGCATAGGCTGCAACTGTGAGGCGACCTGGCCGTTGCCAACTGCCATCAATCCATCCGCCGCAGTGGTGTTGATTTCCATCGAGCGTGAAAACCGCGACAGGATATTGCGGCTGTTTCGCAGCGCTCAGCCTACCGACCCTGCACTTCTGGCAGTCGTTACATTCGAAGACCCAAGCACCTTGCAGCTGGTGCTCGAATGTGGAGCGTTGGCCGTAATTGAGCGGCCCATCCGACCGTTTGGCTTGCTGACAAACCTTACCCTCGCCCGTTCGCTTTGGCTGGAGCGCCGCAACACCGGCAAGCGCATTCGCAAGCTTGAACGCAAGCTTGCCGGCAACAACCGAACTCTCAAGGCCAAGAGCATCTTGATGGAAACGCAAGGCCTGAGCGAGCAGGACGCCTATGAGAGTATTCGCAAGCAAGCCATGGCCAAGCGCATATCGATGGACGAGCTGGCGGCCGCTATAATTAATGCGCATGAGCTCTTGACGTTCAAAGATTTGCGTGACTAGATGAAACACAATTGACGTACAGTGAAATTGTACGTTCCCTGGTGCAAGACAAGGATGTCAGCACCAATAGGCTGGGTAGCCCGCAAATCCCTGCGAAGGGATTGGCGGGTTTTCGCTTTTTGGCCACGGCGACGACGGCGTTACTGCCGAATGTTAAGCTGTGCCCGGTTGGCGCCGATGATCTGTTGTGGCGCGTGTTGGGCTAGGCCTCGTTACTTTTGTTCATGTCGGCATGGCCGGCTGCTACTTGCTTGTTGTTCAAGCAAGTAACGGATGTGCTGTGCCAAATTTCAAAGGAGAATAGACTATCTAATAAAAGCTCATTCCGAGTGCAGATAATAATCAGGGAACTATGCACTTTATTTTCGGTATAAGCGCCACGTGGAGGAAAAATGACTAAGCAAACTCGCCGTACATTCCTTAAAGTATCTACCCTCGCCGCAGCGGGATTGGCAACGCCATCCATTCTACGGCTAGGAGATAGAGCTTGGGCCGCCGATGAAATTCCGGTCGGCATTATGTATTCTCTCACTGGCACCACCGCCATCGTTGAGAAGTCGATGAACCAATGCGCCCAGATGGCCATTGATGAGATCAACGCCAGGGGCGGCGTTCTGGGTAAGAAGCTGCGCCCGATCATCGAAGATCCGGCATCAGAGCCGCGTATCTATGGCGAAAAGGCGCGCAAGCTCACGATCGAAGATCAGGTGCCGGTGATTTTTGGTTGCTATACCACGGCGAGCCGCAAGGCTGTGCTGCCGGTTGTCGAAAAGCGCAACGGCCTCCTCGTCTGGCCTACCTGGTACGAAGGCGAAGAGTGCTCGAAGAACGTGCTTTATGCGGGCTCGGCGGTGCCGAATCAGCAGCTCGAGAATTCCATCCCCTGGCTGCAGAAGAAGCTCGGCAAGAACAAGCTGTTCATCGTGGGCTCGGACTACGCATTCCCGCGCGGCATGGCCAAGACATCGAAGACCATTTGCCAGAATATCGGTATGGGAGTCGTAGGCGACGAATATCTGCCGCTCGGCCACACCGAATGGGCTTCAATGGTGTCGAAGATCGGCTCCAGCGGCGCCGATGTGATCTTCTCCAACGTTGTTGGCGATTCCATCGTGGCGTTCTATCGCGAGCTTCGTAACCAAGGTTACGACTTCGAGAAGCTGCCATTGTGCTCATCGACGACAACCGAGGTCGAAATCAAGGCCATGGGCGCTGAATATGCTCTCGGAAGTTATGTTTCGTTGCCTTACTTCCAGACGGTCGACACGCCGAGGAACAAGTCTTTTGTCGAGGCGTTCAAGGCTTATGCGGGCGCCGATTCGGTGACCCACGCTGCCATGGAGGCCGTCTATACCGGGGTTAACATCTGGGCGATGGCGGCAGAGAAAGCCGGCGATGTGACGCCAGAAGCGATCGTTGCCAATGTTGGTGGCCTGTCGTTCGACGCACCGCAGGGCAAGATCACCATCGACCCACAAAACCTGCACAGTTCTCTGACGCCACGCATCGGAAAGACTAGGGCCGACGGCCTTCTCGACATTGTCGATCAGTACGCCGAGCCGCTGCTTCCATTGCCATATTCAAGCGTCGGCGAAACCGCGGACAAACGTATTTGCACCACTGCGGGCGCCACTCTCTAGCGCCTTCATCGACAAGCGTCGGCCGGCGTCCACAGAACGCCGGCCGCTATTCCGCAACGGTCGGGCAGAAGCATGGAAACGTTCGTAATCGGGCTGAGCATAGGCTCCATCTTGTTCATGGTGGCCCTTGGTCTAGCTATCATCTACGGAACAATGAAGGTCATCAATCTCGCGCATGGTGAGATGGTGATGATTGGTGCATACACCACCGTTCTTGCAACCAAGCATCTTGGCTTCAATCTTTACCTTTGCATACCACTCGCTTTCCTTGTGACGGCAGCGTTTGGCTATGTGATTGAACGGACCGTGGTGCGACGTCTCTATGGCCGGCTTCTGGACACGTTACTTGCGACATGGGGCATTGCCCTGATCCTGCAGCAGCTCATTCGGATCCACTTCGGACTTGGCCTGTTCGGCATTCATATCGACGGCCTCGGATCGGACCTGCAGAACGTTCCGGTTCCTTCAGAACTGCAACAGGCTTTCCAGTTTCTTGGCGCCAACATCCCGGTCTACCGCGCCTTCTTATTCGTAATGGCGTTGCTACTTGGAGCGGTGAGTTGGTGGCTGATCTTCAAAACCAGGTTCGGGAGCCAGTTGCGAGCCGTATCGGTTGCCAGAAACACGGCTTCCGCCTGTGGAATCAACGACAAGCGGGTCAACACACTGGCGTTTGCCTATGGTTCGGGATTGGCCGGTATCGCGGGTGTGTTGGTCTCTGGTTTCAAGACCGTATCGCCTGACATGGGCACGCCTTATGTCGTCGACGCCTTCCTAGTGGTTGTCGCGGGTGGCGTTGGCCATCTCATGGGGACGCTGCTGTCGGCGGGCATATTGGGCGAGGTGCAGAGCTTCGTCGCAACCTGGCTCAACGACGTTTACGGACGAACGGTACTCTTCACCGTTGTCATCCTGATCCTTCTGTTCAAGCCGCAAGGCCTCTTCGTGACCAAAAGCCGCTGACTTTTGTCAGCGGGATCGGTCAGCCATGAGAATGATGGAAGAACGCATGACTTATCGAACGGCTTCCCTGGTAGCGTATGTGGCCTTTTTTGCGCTGCTTATGGTGCTGCCTTTTTTCCTCAACAGTTTCTGGACCAACAGGATGGCCACCTATCTGGTCTACTCCATCTGCGCGCTGGGCATCAGCATGTCGTGGGGCTACGCCGGCATCCTCAGCCTGGGGCAGGGGCTCTTCTTCGGCATGGGCGCCTATATGCTGGCCATGTCCTTGACGCTGGCCGATCCGGGAAACAATCCGGTGCCCGAACTCATGCTTCTGAACATGGAGCCTGATGCTGTTCGCGACCTGTGCTGCGTCACAACCGGTTCGTTCCTCTGGATACCGTTTCGATGGGTCATCGTTGGCATTCTCGCAGGCATCCTCGTTCCCTGCATTTTGGCGGCGGTTATTGGCTATGTGATGTTCAAGCGGCGCACGACCGGCGTCTATGTCAGCATCATAACGCTGGCCTTCGCGCTCATCGGCCAGCTGCTGATCATCAATAACCAGCCTTTGACCGGCGGCTTCAACGGTCTGGCCAGTCTTGCTTCGCTGGAGATATTCGGCTTCGAGTTCGATCCCTATGGGCCTAGCATCTACTATCTCGTGACGCTAACTTTGCTCGCCGTCATACTTCTGGCCCGTTATCTTCTGTCCGGACGCGTTGGTCAGGTACTGAAGGCCATTCGAGAAGACGAGGCGCGAGCCCGCTACCTTGGCTATGACGTGGAGAACTACAAGCTCTTCATTTTCTGTGTTTCGGCCGGTGTGGCAGGCCTGGCTGGCATGCTGTTCACGCTGACATCCGAATTCGCCGCACCATCGCTGATGGCGACTTCCTTCAGTATTTCGATGGTCATCTGGGCTGCAACCGGCGGGCGGGCTTCGCTTCTCGGGGCATGCATCGGCGCGCTCCTCGTCAACTTCATCGGTTCGCTGGCCAGCGAAAGCGCGACGTTCCAGCCTGTCTGGCCGATCATCCTCGGTGGGCTGTTTGTGTTCGTCGTTCTGGTCATGCCGAATGGCATTGCCGGAATATTCAAGGACTTCTTCGACCGGCGCTCCGCCCCAAGAACCGTTGAGGGAAGATAATGCTGATGACGGCTATTGATGGAAAACAGGTTGTCCAGCCGCTCTCCCCACCCATCCTACGGACCCGCAACCTGACGGTGCGCTTCGATGAGTTCCCCGCTGTTCATGGTGTGAATCTCGACGTGGCGGATGGCGAATTGCGCGTCGTGATTGGCGCCAACGGTGCAGGAAAATCGACGCTGCTGGACCTGCTGTGTGGCAAGACATTGCCTTCGGAAGGCGAAGTCTGGCTGCGCGACGAAAACATTACCAGCATCGGCGAAGCCGCGATTGCCCGAAGCGGTATCGGTCGCAAGTTCCAGACACCTACAGTGTTCAAGGAAATGACGGTCCTTGAAAATCTTCAGGTTGCCAGTAATCGCCGCGTCCGCGTCTTTGAAAACCTGTTTCAACGCATATCGGCGAGGGCGAACGACAAGGAGGTGGCGGTCGCTGAAAGGACCGGACTACTAGACTCTCTGAACCGGAAGGCGTCGGAGCTTTCCCACGGACAGTTGCAGTGGCTGGAGCTTGCCATGGTGCTCAGCCAGGAGCCGAAGATCATCCTGCTGGACGAGCCGGCTGCTGGAATGACGGCGGCCGAAACCGACAAGACGGCCGGCTTGCTGCTCGATCTGGCAGGCGACCACACTGTGCTGGTGATCGAACACGATATGGCATTCGTGCGCCAGATCTGCCGCACCATTACCGTGATGCACCAGGGCTCGGTGCTGGCCGAAGGAACGGCGGAAGAAATCGAGCACAATCCTGCAGTCATCGAGGCATATCTCGGATCGGCGACACTCAGCCATGCTTAAATTCTCGAACCTCAACGTTTTCTACGGAACAAGCCACATCATCCATGGTCTCGACATGGAGGTCCGCAAGGGTGAAACCTTCTGTATTCTCGGTCGAAACGGTGTCGGCAAGACCACGCTGTTGCGCAGTCTGTTGGGCATCGACGTGCGCACGACCGGGCGCATTGAATTCGAAGGCGCCGACATCAGCCGCGATCTCACCTACGAGCGGGCCAGAAAAGGCATCGGCTATGTGCCGCAAGGACGTGAAATCGTTCCCGGCCTCAGTGTCCTGGACAACATCCTGCTCGGCTGCAACGCCAGGAGAGATGGCCAGGCGTCGGTGCCCGAACTAGTCTGGAGCCTCTTCCCGTTCCTCAAGGAACACCTCAACCGGCGCGGAACAAACCTCTCCGGCGGCCAGCAACAGCAATTGGCGATTGCACGCGCGCTGGCGACGGACCCCAGCATCCTTGTTCTCGACGAGCCGACCGAAGGCATCCAGCCGAACATCGTCGAGGATATTGAGAAGGCAATCATCTCGCTCAACCGAGATCATGGGCTGACCATCATCCTGGTCGAGCAGAAAATCCGTTTTGCAAGAACGGCTGCACACCGCTTTGCCATTCTCGAGAAAGGACAGATCGCTGCGGCGGGTGACACCACCGAACTCAGCAATGATTTGATCCGCAAACATATGAGTCTTTGACCATGCGATCAAGGGTGACATTCGTGGGAAGGGCTGAGCCATGATCCGCGTTGAGAGCGTTTTGGGCAGTCGCGCGGATGCGGCTTTGCACGATGCCATCCACCATCTCGAACATCACGGCGAGGTGGAATTCGTCGGCGTCGCGCCGGCCGATCTTGACCGGCGCCGTTTGCTGGCTCGCACCGATGGCGGTGAGGAGGTGGCGATTGCGCTGCCGCGCGACCAGAAACTCTACGATGGGGCGGTACTCGTCCTCGACGACCATCGCGCCGTGATCGTGCGGGCGGGCGCGCAGCGCTGGCTGCGGGCGAAGCCTGCTTCGGCCAGTGATGCGCTAGAACTCGGCTACCATGCCGGCAATCTGCATTGGCGGGTTCGCTTCGACGGCGCCGACTTGCTGGTTGCGCTGGAAGGGCCGGCGGATACCTACGCTGCGCGCATCGATCCGATGGTGAGCGCGGGCCGGGTAATGTTGTCGGAGGAAAGCGAATGACCGCAAGCCTCGACAGCGGGCTGCTCGTCGCATTGCAACACGCCGACAGCCAGTTCCCTTCGGGTGGATTCGCGTTTTCCCAGGGGCTTGAAGCGTCTTCGCAGTTGGCCGCCCGGCTGGGGGCGTGCAATTTCGAGGATTTCCTGGATGTGCAGCTTCGCCACCGCTGGGCAGGGGCTGACCGTGTGGCGCTGACGCGCGCTTACCGGCTTGCCGGCGATCTGGCAAAACTGACGGAACTCGATCTGGAGGTGGAGGCGTCCACTTTCGTGGAGGGTCTGCGCACAGGCTCTCGCCGCAACGGCGCCGCACTCTTGACGACGCACAGCCGCATCGGCACGACAGGTGCTGCGCCCTATCGGGCCTTGATAGGCGAGGGCAAAGCGCTCGGTCATCTTGCCGTGGTGCAGGGGCTCTTGTGGCGGGCATTGGGGCTGGAAGAGACGACGGCTGTGGCTATGGGCGGCTACCAGGCGGCAGCGTCGCTGGCAACGGCCGCCGTTCGTCTGGGCCTCGTCGGGGCGATCCAGTCGCAGGCCATGTTGGCAAAGGCATTGCCTGTCATTGTCGAGGTCTCATCGACACCTGTCGCCGACGACGAACCTCTTCGTTCCTTCACCCCTCTGGCCGAGATCGCCGTCGCCCTGCACGGCAGCAGCGGTCAGCGCCTGTTTTCGAATTGAGCATGCAGACAAGGAAATGGACCCATGCTTCTGACACCGACCGAGCTTGAGAGACTAACCATCTTCACGGCCGCCGAGCTGGCCCGCAAGCGCCAGGGGAGGGGTTTGAAACTCAACTATCCCGAAGCGGTGGCCATCATCTCGGATGCCATACTGGAGGGCGCGCGCGACGGACGCTCGGTCGCGGAGATGATGTCGTTCGGCTCGCAGATACTCTCGCAGAGCGATGTCATGCCGGGCGTTGCGGCTATGCTTCCGGTCCTGCAGATCGAGGCGACATTTCCAGACGGCACCAAGCTCGTCACCGTCCACGAGCCGCTGAGACCCGCGTCGGGCGCCGAGGTCGACACCCTCGAACCGGGCCGTATCATCGCCGCCGAAGGCGAGATCGAGCTCAACGCCGGACGACGCAAGGCAATCATTACTGTCGTCAACACCGGGGACAGGCCGGTTCAGATCGGCTCGCACTACCACTTCTTCGAGGCCAACAAGGCGCTGGAGTTCGACCGCGAGGCCGCCTTCGGCATGCGCCTTGATATTCCCGCAGGCACGGCGGTTCGACTGGAGCCCGGCCAGGAGAAGGAGGTCACGCTGACCACCTTCGGCGGCAATCAGGTGATGGGCGGCCTGAACGGCTTGACCGGTGGCGCCGCCACGGACGCGAACGTGAAGAAAGCGGCGCTCACGCGCGCCAAGGCTGCGGGTTTCCGCGGTGCGTAGCTGAGAGAGGGGAGATCGATCATGGCAATACTGTCACGTCGCGACTACGCCGCAATGTATGGCCCCACGACCGGGGACGGAGTGCGGTTGGGTGATACCGAACTCGTTGCCGTCATCGAGAAGGACTACGCGGTCTATGGCGATGAATGCCTGCATGGCGGCGGCAAGACGCTGCGCGACGGCGCGGGCCTTGCGGCGGGCGTCACCAGTGCAGAAGGCGCACTCGATTTCCTGCTCTGCAACGTCACCGTGATCGATGCAGTGGTCGGCATCGTCAAGGGTGACCTTGGCATTAAGGAAGGCAAGATCGTGGGCATCGGCAAGGCCGGTAACCCCGATGTCATGGACGGAGTCGATCCGCGCCTCATCGTGTCGGCGGCAACGACGGTGCGCGATTGCGAGGGCCTGATCGCCACCGCCGGCGCGATCGATGTACACGTTCATTTCGACAGCGCGCAATTGTGCGAACACGCCATCTCCTCGGGCATCACCACCATGCTTGGCGGCTCGCTCGGCCCGATCACTGTCGGTATCGATTGCGGCGGACCGTTCAATGTCGGCAAGATGCTGCAGGCGGCAGAGCAGTGGCCGATCAACTTCGGTTTTCTCGGCCGCGGCAACTCGCACAAGCCTGCCTCGCTCGTCGAGCAGATGGAAACAGGTTGCCTCGGACTGAAGCTGCACGAGGACTGGGGCACCATGCCGGCCTCGATCGACACCTGCCTGACGGTTGCCGACCGGATGGACTTCCCGGTCCAGATCCACACCGACACGCTGAATGAGTCCGGCTTCCTTGAAGACACGCTGGCCGCCATCAAGGGCCGCACCATCCACATGTATCACACCGAGGGTGCGGGCGGCGGTCATGCTCCCGATATCATCCGCGTCGCCGGCGTGCCGTGGTGTCTGCCGTCTTCAACCAATCCGACCAATCCCTATACCGTCAACACCTTCGACGAACACCTCGACATGACGATGGTGTGCCACCATCTCAATCCGGCCATTCCCGAGGATGTTGCCTTTGCGGAAAGCCGCATCAGGGCCCAGACGATCGCCGCCGAGGATGTCCTGCACGACATCGGTGCTATCTCGATGCTCGGCTCCGACAGTCAGGGCATGGGTCGCATCAACGAGGTGATCTGCCGAACCTGGCAACTCGCCGACAAGATGAAGAAGCAGCGCGGTCGCTTGCCCGAAGAGGCGACCAGCTTCGGCGACAATGAACGTATAAAGCGCTACATCGCCAAATATACCATCAACGCTGCACGCACTTTCGGCATTGCCGACCACATCGGCTCGCTCGAGGATGGCAAGATGGCGGATATCGTCATATGGCGTCCGGCCTTCTTCGGCATCAAGCCGGAACTGATCATCAAGGGCGGCTTCATCGCCTGGGGCGCCATGGGCGACAGTGCAGCCTCGCTGATGACCTGCGAGCCGTTGCAACTGCGCCCGCAATGGGGTGCGTTCGGGCGCGCCAAGCAGGCGCTTTCCGCCTGCTTCGTCAACCCGGCGGCTCTTGGGCGCGGACTGGCCGAGCGGCTTGATCTGAAGAAGATGCTGCTGCCTTCGCGAGGATCGCGCGGCCTGTCCAAGGACGACATGCTGCACAACAACGTCTGTCCGGATATCCGCGTCGATCCCCAGACGTTCGACGTCTTCGTGGATGGCAAGCTGGCAACCTGCGAACCGGCTATCGAATTGCCGCTGGCGCAACGCTACATGCTGAGGTGAGGCCATGAACATGCAACCCGGTGTTTCGATTTCCTCATCATCGCGGGTAGGGGCCGCCCGTATCGGCATTGGCGGTCCGGTTGGCTCCGGCAAGACCGCTCTGATCGAGTGCCTGATTCCGGCCTTCGCCAAGCGCGGCGTTTCGCTGGCCATCGTCACCAACGATCTTGTGACCGCCGAAGATGCCGAACGCATCCGCCGCTCCGGCCTGATCGATCCTGCGCGAGTTGCGGCGGTCGAAGCGGGTGCCTGTCCTCATACCGTCATTCGCGAGGACCCGACCCTCAATATCGCTGCCGCCGACGAGCTTGAGGCGCGGTTTTCAGATGTGGAACTGATCCTCATCGAAAGCGGTGGCGACAATCTCGCCTCGACCTTCTCGCTCGATCTTGTCGACTGGTGGATGTTCGTCATCGATGTCGCCGGCGGCGGCGACATCCCCCGCAAGAATGGGCCGGGCGTGCTCAAGTGCGATCTGCTGGTGGTCAACAAGACCGACCTTGCGCCGCATGTCGGTGTCGACCTCGCACGGATGGAGCGCGACTCGGCGAAAGCGCGCGCCGGTCGTCCCCTGGTTTTGACCAACTGCCGTGCCGGGCAAGGCATCGACGCCATCGTCGACCAGATACTTGCCAAGGTGTTGTTCAGATGACCAGCCACTGGCCGCAGTTGCACACAAACTCGACGCTGCACCCGGCGGTCTCGGGCGGCATGGCTGGTCGTTTCGAGCTTTCGCTCCACCGCCACGGTGCGCAAACGCGGATCGGGCGTCAGTTTATCTCCTACCCCTTTCACCTGACCCGTCCCTTTGCTTTTGACATAGCCATTCCTTCCCTGACCACCGTCTACCAGCAGTCGTCGTCGGGAGGTCTCTACCGGGCCGAGCAGTTGACCAGTCGTTTCGAGCTGGGAGAGCACAGCGCAGCTCATGTGACGACCCAGGCAGCGACAGTCGTCCATCATTGCCATGGCGAACCGGCCAGTCTCGCCACCGGTATCCGGTTGCAGGAGGGGGCATTCCTGGCGCTGACACCCGACCCGCTCGTGCTGTTTCCGGGCGCGTCCTGCACTACCTCGATCGAGGCGGGACTCGCCCCCGGCTCAGTCCTGCTGCTGGCCGACGCATTCTCCTGTCACGACCCGTTTGCCAGTCTCGATCCAGCCGGGCAGCAACGCCCGTTCGATCGCCTCGACAGCAATGTCCTGCTGCGCGACCCGTCCGGAGGGCTTCTCGTGCGGGACAGCTTCGCCATTACCGGGGCAGCGTTGACCACTTCAGCGTCGCCCATCGGACATTGGCGGGTCGTTTCCAACTACATGCTTGCCGGCGATCCCGCACGGCTTCCTTGCCGCGAAGGTCTGAACGCAATTTGCAGCATGGAGCGCCTTGTCGCGGGCGTCACGGAACTTCCGAACCGCACCGGATGGGGCATTCGCAGCCTTGCTGCCGATGCGATCGCGGCGCGTGCCTTTGGCGAACGCCTCTTTGCGCTGTCGGTCGAGGCGGCCTTCGGCGTGTTGCCTATGCCACGCCGAAAGTAAGGAACCACAGCCATGTTCATCGACATCAATTCGATTGCAAGGAGACCTGACATGAAGAGAACCTCGCTTACCGCACTCGCCGCCGTGGCGGTGCTCGCCGCAAGCTCGACAATTGCCAGCGCCCATGTTGGCGTTGGCGATACAGGCGGCTTTGCCCACGGCTTCTGGCATCCGATTGGTGGCGTCGACCACATCTTGGCCATGGTCATGGTCGGCCTATTCGCCGCGCAATTGGGCGGGCGGGCAATGTGGCTGGTGCCAGCGACATTCGTCGGCGTTATGGCCTTGGGTGGAGTGGTCGGCTTCGCCGGCGTTCCGGTGCCTTTCGTCGAACTCGGCATTGGCCTCTCGATCGTGGTGCTTGGTGTCGCGGTAGCGCTTCGTTTCAGGACCGTTATTGCCGCAGCCATGGCGCTGGTTGGCTTCTTTGCCGTTTTCCACGGCTACGCCCACGGCGCCGAGATGCCGGAAACCGTCGCTGGTCTTGCCTACGGTGCTGGTTTCATTGTCGCCACCGCGCTGCTGCATGCCTGCGGCCTTGCGCTGGGCCTGATCGCAGCCCGCAAAGCCGAGCCAAGCGGACAAACCCTTATCTGCGCCACCGGTGGTCTCACCGCCTTCGCCGGCATCGCTGTCGTTACAGGCATCATCTAGCTGGCCGCATTGCAGGACTGCGCAGGTTCCAGCGCGATTGCAGCTCGGATCGTCCCGATACGCGGTGGGTAGGAAATTGGTGCCCGCCTACAACAGCCATCGATGAGGATTTGCGGAGGGCGAACCGAACCACCCTACAACTCCACCGTACCTCGGTCAGGAGCATGAAAGATGGGAAAAGTGGACGTAAATCTTGTAGGCCAAGCCGGAGAGGTGGCCCAGCGGGTGAAATCCGCACGGCTCCATGGCCCCGACCAGACAAAGCACACGGCCACATGCAGCCACATGATCCCTTCCGATAGCCGGTTCGACCATAAGGCCCTCCTCCAAATTGCCATAGGGCGCGCCGTGCGCAACTATCGTAAGCGCCACGATCTCAATGGCATCGACCTTGCCAACGCGGCAGGTATTTCCTTTGGAATGCTTTCGCGCATCGAGAATGGAGCCGTTTCTCCGTCGCTCGGCACCCTTCAAGCCATCGGAACCGCACTCGGGGCGCCCCTCACGGACTTGATTGGCCGATATTGCGAGCAAAGCAAGGCCGTATTCGTATCTTCACGGCACGAAAGCCCAATGGGCGAGGTTTCCACCACGCTTATCCGAGAAATATCCAGTTCAACACCGCTCGCTCTGCATGCCTTTATCGTCAGGCTTACTTCGGAGCAAGACAGACAGCAGAGGTTGGAGGAACGGGGCATTTTCTACGTTTATTGCCTTTCCGGCGAAGTTACCTATGCGCACGCCGCCGAGCTATATTCTATGGGGCCGGGGGACAGCCTGACATTCGAGGCTTCCGGAGCGCACGGCGTGACAAAAGGTACTCGGTTTCCCGTTAAGCTTCTCATCGTTCGCAACTATCAGGCATATTGCACCGTTGCAGCTTCGGTATAGTCGGTCACAAGCTTTCGATCCTGGACGCGATAGCCCAGTGGCATCACACCCCATCCACGTGCCACTCTTCTTGGATGCCGCGTCTCGCGCCAAGATCCTGATACCGTTGTTCCAGCCAGGCATTCATCGCGGCAGATCGGGGAAGTCCGGCATCCCTTGCAGCATCTGGTGGCGGGAATCCCGAACGTTCTTCTCGACCTGAGCTTTCTCCCAGCCCGCCGCCGGGTTGCAGGCCCTCGTGGTCCAGCCGCAGGGGTTCACTCCATACCCGGCTCACTTCTGTGTGGAAATCAACAGACCAGACTCCTTACCAAATTGCTTTGGTGTCAATGTATTCGTTGACACTAAGATAGCTACAAATACGATGCGGTGTAGAGGTGCAATAGGATCAAATAATTCAAGAATGCACCTCTCGAGCAGTCGGAAGCTCGCGCGCTCCTAGGAGCTCGCACAATGGAGGAATTCTTATGAACTCGAAGTTCGGGGCGATCCTGCTTGTCTCGCGCAGACTGCTTCTTTCGGCAGCCGGCGCGCTCTTGGCCATAAATATGCTAGCAGCGCCCGTACCGGCATCGGCGCAGGACCGCGACAGCGTCACCATCGGCGTGCGCGAGGACATTCCGGGCCTCGACCCGACGATCCGCCAGGGCGCAATCATCGGTTTGGTCACACTTGGCAACATCTTTGAGGGGCTGACGCGCTTCAACGAAGACGGATCGTTGTCACCGGGGCTGGCAAAGAGCTGGGAAATTTCTCCTGACGGTAAGACCTACACGTTCAAGCTGGTCGAGGGCGCAAAGTTCTCCGACGGCAGCGACTTCGACGCCGCCGACGTCAAATGGACCTTCGAGCGCAAT
>NZ_LMGJ01000018.1 GCF_001427385.1 Mesorhizobium sp. Root157 | reverse complement strand
CCGGGGCAGTCGACGTGCGCATAGTGGCGGGCAGCCGTCTCGTACTCGACATGCGACGTCGAAATCGTGATGCCGCGCGCCTTCTCTTCAGGCGCCGCGTCAATCTGGTCATACGCCTTGAAGTCGCCAAAATACTTCGTGATCGCCGCCGTCAGCGACGTCTTGCCATGGTCAACGTGACCAATCGTGCCAATGTTCACATGAGGCTTCGTGCGCTCGAATTTACCTTTTGCCATGTGAGGTCTCCATTCCTGACTTGCCCACCGGGGCGTTAATTTAGTTACAAGTGCAACCCGTTGGGATTACGCGTATTTCTTCTGAACTTCCTGAGCGACCGCCGTCGGAACCGGCTCATAGTGGTCGAACTGCATCGTGTACTGGGCACGGCCCTGGGACATCGAACGCAGGCTATCCACGTACTTGAACATGTTGGCCAGCGGCACCATTGCGTTGACGACGACGGCGACGCCACGGGACTCCTGCCCCTGGATCTGGCCGCGGCGGCTGTTCAGGTCGCCGATAACGTTGCCGACGTAGTCTTCCGGCGTCACCACCTCGACCTTCATGATCGGCTCCAGCAACTGCACGCCGAGCTTCGGGGCAGCTTCACGGAAGCAGGCGCGGCCCGCGATTTCGAACGCCAGCACGCTGGAGTCGACGTCGTGGAAGGCACCGTCGATGAGTGTCGCCTTGACGCCGATCATCGGGAAACCCGCGAACGGACCAGACGACATGACGCTGTTGATGCCCTTTTCGACACCCGGGATGTATTCCTTCGGAACCGCACCGCCGACGATCTTGGATTCGAACTGGAACTCGGCGCTTTCCGGATCCGGCTCGAACACGATCTTGACGCGAGCGAACTGACCGGTACCGCCGGTCTGCTTCTTGTGCGTGTAGTCCTGCTCGTGCGACCGGGTAATGGTCTCGCGGTACGCCACCTGCGGCGCGCCGATATTGGCCTCTACCTTGAACTCGCGACGCATACGGTCGACCAGAATGTCGAGGTGAAGTTCGCCCATGCCGGCAATGATGGTCTGGCCGGACTCTTCGTCGGTCTTGACGCGGAAGGACGGATCCTCGGCAGCCAGGCGGTGAAGGGCGAGGCCCATCTTCTCCTGGTCGTTCTTGGTCTTCGGTTCGATAGCGATCTGGATCACCGGCTCCGGGAATTCCATGCGCTCGAGGATGACCGGGTTCAGGGGATCGCAAAGCGTATCACCCGTCGTCGTATCCTTGAGGCCAGCCAAGGCGACGATGTCGCCGGCGAAAGCCTCGTCGATGTCCGCACGGGAATTGGCATGCATCTGCAGCATGCGGCCGATGCGTTCCTTCTTGCCCTTCACGGTGTTGTCGAGCGAAGCGCCCTTGGTGACCTTGCCCGAATAGATGCGCGCAAAGGTGAGCGAACCGACGAACGGATCGTTCATGATCTTGAACGCGAGCATCGAAAGCGGCTCTTCATCGGTCGAGTGGCGAACGACTTCGGCTTCCGTCTTGGGATCCACACCCTTGATGGCCGGAATTTCGTCCGGCGCCGGCAGGAAATCGACAACCGCATCAAGAAGCGGCTGGACGCCCTTGTTCTTGAAGGCAGTTCCGCAAAGAACCGGATGGAACTTCACGGCGATCGTGCCCTTGCGGATCAGTTCGCGGATCTCGTCATTATTGGGCATCTTGCCTTCGAGATAATTCTCGAGCGCCGCCTCGTCCATTTCGACGATGGCTTCGATCATCTTCTCGCGATATTCCTCAGCACGAGCCTGAAGGTCGGCCGGAATCTCGACAACATCCCAATCGGCACCGAGATGCTCCTCGTGCCACACCAGCGCCCTCATCTCGATGAGATCGACAACGCCCTTGAAATCGTTCTCAGCACCGATCGGCAACTGGATTGCGACAGGAATCGCACCCAGGCGCGACTGGATCATCTCAAGGCAGCGATAGAAATCGGCGCCAACCTTATCCATCTTGTTGCAAAAGATCATGCGCGGGACATGATACTTCTCAGCCTGACGCCAGACCGTTTCGGTCTGCGGCTCGACGCCGGCGTTGGAATCGAGCAGCGCAATGGCGCCGTCGAGAACGCGCAGCGAACGCTCGACTTCAATCGTGAAGTCGACGTGGCCGGGCGTGTCGATGATGTTGTAGCGGTACTGCTTGCCGTTACGACCCTTCCAGGAAGTGGTCGTCGCGGCGGACGTGATGGTGATGCCGCGTTCCTGCTCCTGCTCCATCCAATCCATGGTCGAGGCGCCATCGTGCGTCTCGCCCATCTTGTGGTTCTTGCCCGTGTAATAAAGGATCCGTTCGGTCGTCGTCGTCTTACCGGCGTCGATATGCGCCATGATGCCGAAGTTACGGTATTCGTGGATATGAAATTCGCGGGCCATGGGAGGTGCCTTTAACTTTTGTTCGCGCCGTTACCAGCGGTAGTGCGCGAAGGCGCGGTTGGCTTCTGCCATCTTGTGGGTGTCTTCACGCTTCTTCACGGCGGTGCCGCGGTTGTTGGCCGCGTCCATCAATTCACCAGAGAGGCGATCGACCATGGTGGTCTCGTTACGATTGCGCGCCGCGGCGATCAGCCAACGGATGGCAAGCGCCTGACGACGCTCGGGACGCACATCGACAGGAACCTGGTATGTCGCACCGCCGACGCGGCGCGAGCGCACTTCCACATGCGGCGCTACATTGTCCAACGCCTGATGGAAGACGGTGACCGGCTCCTGCTTGGTCTTGGTCTGAACCTGGTCGAGAGCGCCGTAGACGATAGTCTCGGCAACCGACTTCTTACCGTCATACATGACGGCGTTCATGAACTTGGTGACGACGAGATCGCCGAACTTCGGGTCCGGGTTGATCTCACGCTTATCTGCACTGTGACGACGGGACATTCTGTTGTCTCTCTTTTCTTGCCCGGCGCACAAACAACAAGCGCCGAAGCCGGAAAACCTTACTTCGGACGCTTGGCAC
The DNA here is from genome assembly GCF_001427385.1 of Mesorhizobium sp. Root157. Classification (GTDB taxonomy): domain Bacteria; phylum Pseudomonadota; class Alphaproteobacteria; order Rhizobiales; family Rhizobiaceae; genus Mesorhizobium. The sequence continues at coordinate 13,943 of NZ_LMGJ01000018.1, read as the reverse complement.
CGTACTTCGAACGGCGCTGCTTACGGTTTTTCACACCCTGCGTGTCGAGCACGCCACGGATGATATGATAGCGCACGCCCGGAAGATCCTTCACGCGACCGCCGCGGATCATCACCACGGAGTGCTCCTGAAGGTTATGACCCTCGCCGGGGATATAACCGATCACCTCAAAGCCATTGGTCAGGCGGATCTTCGCAACCTTGCGCAGCGCGGAGTTCGGCTTCTTCGGCGTCGTCGTATAGACGCGCGTGCAGACGCCCCGCTTCTGCGGATTCTGCTGCATGGCCGGGACCTTGTTGCGCGTTGCCGGCGCTATGCGCGGCTTGCGGATCAGCTGGTTGACGGTAGGCATTAAACCCTCTTGTCTCTCAATTCCGTGTCTCAAGCCCGTTCGGGGCAGCTTCAGGCGCTATTCCCATACGCAAATTCGGGCCACAAACCGTATCCTACGGTGCTGCCCGAACAAAAAGCAGAGGAAGCGGAACCCGCTTCATGCACGCCGGAAATGTCTTTTCGCTCGTAAAACGAACCCTGTTTGAAGCAAACTCCAAGGCGCGTCGCCTTGAAAAGAAAAGCCTCACATCGGTTCAGACTGGGCGGCTTCTACTCGCAAGGCTCCCGTCCGTCAACCCCGCGACGCCAAATATTGCATCGAGACCGGGGCTTGGCTGCCATGCGGCGAACGCATGAAATTTTCTTTCGCGCTCCTCGGATTACGAGGAACAATGTGACTGTATTTTAACTGTTACGGTTCTCCGCTTCATGCAACAAGGCCAAAAGCGCAACGGCTTGTCAGTTCGCCGGAAAGAATCAGCCATGAACGACTCAACGGACGAAAATGGAGAGGAAAGGCCCGTAACCATCATCACGGGCCGAGTCTGGAAGCGAAAGGACGGAAGAGCTGAAGGCGTGCACGTCATGCTGGTCGCACCAGACGACGACTCAGCGGTGCGCCGCGCATTGGAATCACTTGCGGCCGAAGGTTACGCCGAAGCGGAACTCGACCAGATCGGCGACATGCAGGGCGAACCTGACGAGGAGCCACATCTGTCGGCTTATCAAGGAGCACTGGAAGGTGAAGTGTCGATCGTCACTTTCGATGAACCGGACTGATTGACAGGACGATTGGCCGTTTTCGGCTCTCAAAGGTCATTAGAGCCCTCCAGGGCCACAAACAAAAAGCCGCCGGACAACCGGCGGCTTTTCATTTTCTGGGCGGACGCGCGGTTTACTGCGCAGCCGTCACCATATCAGTGAGGATAGGCTCCGCGACTTCGACGCCGGAAGATTTGCGGCGCTCATCGAGGATCAGTTCGTCACGCGACGTGGCGATACGCCGGATGGCGCTCATTTGACCGCCGGTGCCCGCCGGGATCAGACGACCGACAATGACGTTCTCCTTCAGGCCTTGCAGCATGTCGGTCTTTCCGGCCACGGCAGCTTCCGTCAGCACCCTTGTCGTCTCCTGGAAGGAGGCGGCGGAGATGAAGGACGGCGTCTGCAGCGATGCCTTTGTGATGCCAAGCAGAACAGGCTGGCCGACAGCCGGCTTCTTGCCTTCTTCCACGAGGCGCTCGTTGATCTCGTCCAGTTCGATCACGTCGACATGGTCGCCCGGGATGTAGGTCGAGTCGCCCTGCTCGGTGATTTCCACCTTCTGCAGCATCTGACGCACGATCACTTCGATGTGCTTGTCGTTGATAGACACGCCCTGCAACCGGTAGACTTCCTGGATCTCGTTGACGAGGTAGGAAGCGAGGGCCTCCACGCCCCTGATGGCCAGAATGTCGTGCGGCGCCGGATTGCCGTCGAGGATGTAGTCGCCCTTCTCGATGACGTCGCCGTCCTGGAGATGGAACGGCTTGCCCTTCGGGATCAGGTATTCGACCGGCTCCAACGTCGAGTCATGCGGCTCGATGATGATGCGGCGCTTGTTCTTGTAGTCGCGGCCGAAGCGGATCGTGCCATCGATCTCGGCGATGATGGCGTGATCCTTCGGACGACGAGCCTCGAACAGTTCGGCCACGCGCGGCAGACCACCGGTGATGTCCTTGGTCTTGGCGCTTTCCATCGGGATACGAGCCAGCACGTCGCCAGGCCTGACCAGTGCGCCGGGCTCGACCGAGAGAATGGCCTCTACCGAGAGCAGGAAGCGGGCATCGCCGCCCTTCGACAGCTTGCCGACCTTGCCCTTGGCATCCTGAACGACCATAGCCGGCTTGAGATCCGCGCCACGCGGCGTCGACCGCCAGTCGATGACCTCGCGCTTGGTGATGCCCGTCGATTCGTCGGCAGTTTCCTGAACGGAAATGCCGTCGACCAGATCCTCGAACTCCACCTTGCCCTCGATTTCGGTGAGGATCGGACGGGTATAGGGGTCCCATTCGGCAACACGCTGGCCACGCTTCACCTTGTCGCCGTCGTCCACGAAAATACGCGAGCCATAGGTGACACGGTGCGTTGCCCGCTCCTTGCCAGCCTCGTCGAGGATCAGGATCGCCATGTTGCGGCCCATCACCACGAGGTGACCGTCGGAGTTGCGCACGACGTTGCGGTTGCGGATCTCGACCTTGCCCTCATAGGAGGCTTCAAGGAACGAGCTGTCCACCACCTGCGCGGTACCGCCCATATGGAAGGTACGCATCGTGAGCTGGGTGCCCGGCTCTCCGATCGACTGCGCGGCAATGACGCCGACCGCCTCGCCCTGATTGACGGGTGTACCGCGAGCAAGGTCGCGTCCGTAGCAGATCGCGCAAACGCCAACCCTGACCTCGCAGGTCAGTGCCGAACGGATCCGCACCGACTGAACGCCAGCCTGCTCGATCCGCTCAACGTCGCGCTCGTCCATGAGCGTTCCAGCCTTGACCAGAACCTCGCCCGACACCGGATGAACGATGTCGTCAAGCGACGTGCGGCCAAGGACGCGCTGTCCGACCGAAGCGACCACTTGGCCGGCGTCGACGATCGGCTGCATGGTGAGGCCCTTGTCGGTGCCGCAGTCGAGTGAGTTGACGATGCAATCCTGCGCCACGTCGACGAGACGACGGGTGAGGTAACCCGAGTTCGCCGTTTTCAAGGCTGTGTCGGCCAGACCCTTGCGGGCGCCGTGGGTCGAGTTGAAGTACTCGAGCACGGTGAGGCCTTCCTTGAAGTTCGAGATGATCGGCGTCTCGATGATTTCGCCCGACGGCTTGGCCATCAGGCCGCGCATGCCGGCAAGCTGACGCATCTGGGTGGGCGAACCGCGCGCACCCGAATGCGACATCATGTAGATCGAGTTCATCGGCTTTTGACGGCCTGTATCGTCGAACTCGACCGCCTTGATGCGGCCCATCATTTCCTCGGCCACCTTTTCCGAGCACTTGGCCCAGGCGTCAACGACCTTGTTGTACTTTTCGCCCTGTGTGATCAGGCCATCATTGTATTGCTGTTCATACTCCTTGGCCTGCGCCTCGGTGTCCGTAACCAGCTTGGCCTTGGCGTCGGGGATGAGCATGTCGTCCTTGCCGAACGAAATACCGGCCCGGCAAGCATGCGCGAAGCCCAGCGCCATGATGCGGTCGCAGAAAATGACCGTCTCCTTCTGACCGCAATGGCGGTAGACGGTGTCGATCATCTTGGAGATGTTCTTCTTGGTCATCTCCTGGTTGGCGGTCTCGAACGGCACATTGACGTTCTTCGGCAGCAATTCACCGATGATCATGCGGCCTGGCGTCGTGTCATAGATCTTCGACACGAGGTTGCCCTCGGCATCGACCGTCTTGAAGCGACCCTTGATCTTTGCGTGCAGCGTCACAGCCTTGGTCTCAAGCGCATGCTGAAGTTCGCCCATATCGGCAAACGCCATGCCCTCGCCCGGCTCGTTCTGGTTGACGATCGAGAGATAATAGAGACCAAGGACCATGTCCTGCGACGGCACGATGATCGGCGCGCCCGACGCTGGGTGCAGGATGTTGTTGGTCGACATCATCAAAACGCGAGCTTCAAGCTGCGCTTCAAGCGAAAGAGGCACGTGAACCGCCATCTGGTCGCCGTCGAAGTCGGCGTTGAAGGCGGTGCAGACCAGCGGATGCAGTTGGATGGCCTTGCCTTCGATCAGCATCGGCTCGAACGCCTGAATGCCGAGGCGGTGCAGCGTCGGCGCACGGTTCAGGAGCACCGGGTGCTCGCGGATGACCTCGTCCAGAATATCCCAGACTTCCGGGCGCTCCTTCTCGACCAGCTTCTTGGCTTGCTTGACGGTGGAGGAATACCCCTTGGCGTCGAGACGGGCATAGATGAACGGCTTGAACAGTTCGAGCGCCATCTTCTTCGGCAGGCCGCACTGATGCAGCTTCAGTTCAGGACCGGTCACGATAACCGAGCGGCCGGAATAGTCGACGCGCTTGCCAAGCAGGTTCTGGCGGAAGCGGCCCTGCTTGCCCTTCAGCATATCGGACAGCGACTTCAGCGGCCGCTTGTTGGCGCCGGTGATGACGCGGCCGCGGCGGCCGTTGTCGAACAGCGCATCAACGGCTTCCTGCAGCATGCGCTTTTCGTTGCGCACGATGATACCAGGCGCGCGAAGCTCGATAAGGCGCTTCAGGCGGTTGTTACGGTTGATGACGCGACGATAGAGATCGTTGAGGTCGGAGGTCGCGAAACGGCCGCCATCCAGCGGCACAAGCGGGCGCAAATCCGGCGGGATCACCGGAACGACCTTCATGATCATCCATTCCGGGCGATTGCCGGATTCCATGAAGTTCTCGACCACCTTGAGGCGCTTGAGATACTTCTTCTGCTTCAATTCGGACGTGGTGGTAGCAAGCTCCGAGCGCAGGTCGCCGGCGATCTTTTCCAGGTCCATGCCGGCCAGAAGGTCATGGATCGCTTCGGCGCCGATCATGGCGGTGAACGAGTCCTCGCCATACTCGTCGACGGCGATCATGTATTCTTCTTCGGAAAGAAGCTGGTTTTCCTTCAGCGCCGTCAGGCCGGGCTCGGTGACAATGTAGTTTTCGAAATAGAGGACGCGCTCGATGTCCTTCAGGGTCATGTCGAGCAGCGTGCCGATGCGCGACGGCAGCGACTTCAGGAACCAGATGTGGGCGACGGGCGCGGCCAGTTCGATATGGCCCATGCGTTCGCGGCGAACGCGCGACAGCGTGACTTCCACGCCGCACTTCTCGCAGATGACGCCCTTGTACTTCATGCGCTTGTACTTGCCGCACAGGCACTCGTAGTCCTTGATCGGCCCGAAGATGCGCGCGCAGAACAGACCGTCACGTTCCGGCTTGAACGTGCGGTAGTTGATGGTCTCCGGCTTCTTGATCTCGCCGAACGACCACGACAGGATCTTCTCCGGGCTGGCCAGGGAAATCCGGATCGAATCGAACACCTGCGCCGGCGCCTGCGGGTTGAAGAGATTCATGACCTCTTGGTTCATGCCATTCTCCTTTGCGGGGTCATCGAAACCCCCATTCCATTTTTAAGCGGGACAAGACCCGCGAGAACCGGCCGAAGCCGGAAGATTCCTTTGAGGCACAATCGGTGACCATGCCCTGGCGGCCGCGGACAACCGCGGCCGCGCCGTGGCGCCTTTACTCGGCGGCGTCGCGCAATTGCGTCGGCGCTTCGTCGAGCTTGGTGTTTTCGAGTTCGACGTTAAGCCCGAGCGACCGCATTTCCTTGACGAGAACGTTGAAGCTCTCCGGAATGCCGGCCTCGAAGGTGTCGTCGCCACGCACGATCGCCTCGTAGACCTTGGTGCGGCCGGCAACGTCGTCCGACTTCACTGTCAGCATCTCCTGCAGCGTGTAGGCAGCGCCGTAAGCCTCGAGCGCCCAGACCTCCATTTCGCCGAAGCGCTGACCGCCGAACTGCGCCTTCCCGCCCAGCGGCTGCTGGGTGACCAGTGAGTAAGGCCCGATCGAACGCGCGTGGATCTTGTCGTCCACGAGGTGGTGAAGCTTGAGCATGTAGATGTAGCCCATAGTCACCTTGCGGTCGAACGGCTCGCCAGTGCGCCCGTCATAGAGCTGCGACTGTCCGCTGGTGTGAAGGCCCGCCTGCTCCAGCATCTCGTTGATGTTGGCTTCATGCGCGCCGTCGAAAACCGGGGTCGCGATGGAAACGCCGCGCCGCATCTGCTCGCCGAGGCGAACGATGGAGTCGTCGTCGTAGTCGCGGACCGGTTCGTTGCGGTCGTTGTCCGGAATGACCTGCTCGATGGTCTGGCGCAGGGGCTTGATGTCGCCGCCTGCCTTGTATGCATCGATCAGATCGCCGATCTTCCTGCCCATGCCGGAGCAAGCCCAGCCCAGATGCGTTTCCAGGATCTGGCCGACGTTCATGCGCGACGGCACGCCCAACGGATTGAGCACGATATCGGCATGGGTGCCGTCCTCGAGGAACGGCATGTCCTCGACGGCAACGATGCGTGAAACCACACCCTTGTTGCCGTGACGGCCGGCCATCTTGTCGCCAGGCTGCATCTTGCGCTTCACGGCCACGAAGACCTTGACCATCTTCATGACGCCCGGAGGCATTTCGTCGCCGCGCTGGACCTTCTCGACCTTATCCATGAAGCGCTGTTCCAACGCCTTCTTGGAGTCGTCGTACTGGCCTCGCAAGGCTTCCAGTTCGCTCTGGAGCTTTTCGTTCTCCACGGCAAACTGCCACCACTGCGAACGCGGATAGTCGCCCAGCGTCTCCTTGGCGAGCGCGGTGCCCTTCTTGAAGCCCTTCGGCCCGGCAATCGCTTCCTTGCCGATCAGCATTCCGGACAGGCGCGAGTAGACGTTGCGGTCCAGAATGGCCTGCTCGTCGTCGCGGTCCTTGGCCAGACGCTCGATTTCCTCGCGCTCGATAGCCATGGCGCGCTCGTCCTTCTCCACGCCGTGGCGGTTGAAGACGCGCACTTCCACGACGGTTCCGAAGGTGCCCGGAGGCATGCGCATGGAGGTGTCGCGCACATCGGAAGCCTTCTCGCCGAAGATGGCGCGCAGAAGCTTCTCTTCCGGCGTCATCGGGCTTTCGCCCTTCGGCGTGATCTTGCCGACGAGGATATCGCCCGGCTGCACTTCCGCACCGATATAGACGATGCCGGCTTCATCGAGGTTCTTCAGCGCTTCTTCCGAGACGTTCGGAATGTCGCGGGTGATTTCCTCAGGGCCCAGCTTGGTGTCGCGGGCCATGACCTCGAATTCCTCGATGTGGATCGAGGTGAAGACGTCGTCGGCGACGATCCGTTCGGACAGAAGGATCGAGTCCTCGTAGTTGTAGCCGTTCCACGGCATGAACGCGACGAGCACGTTGCGGCCAAGCGCCAGATCGCCAAGATCGGTCGACGGACCGTCGGCAATGATATCGCCCTTGTTGACGTGGTCGCCAACCCTCACCAGCGGACGCTGGTTGATGCAGGTCGACTGGTTCGAACGCTGGAACTTCATCAACCGGTAGATATCGACGCCTGACTTGCCTGGATCGAGATCTTCGGTTGCACGCACAACGATACGCGTCGCGTCGACCTGGTCGACGACGCCGCCACGACGGGCGCCGATGGCAGCACCAGAGTCACGGGCCACGATCGGTTCCATGCCAGTGCCAACGAACGGAGCTTCGGCGCGCACCAGCGGCACGGCCTGACGCTGCATGTTCGAGCCCATGAGAGCACGGTTGGCGTCGTCGTTTTCCAGGAACGGGATCAGTGCTGCCGCGACCGACACCATCTGCTTGGGCGAAACGTCCATAAGGTCGACGTTTTCGCGCGGCGCCATCATCACTTCACCGGCGTTACGGCAAATGACGAATTCGTCGGCGAAACGGCCCTCCTTGTCGAGTTCGGCGTTGGCCTGAGCCACGTAATGCTTGGCCTCTTCCATTGCCGACAGATAGACGACGTCGTTGGTCAGCTTGCCGTCAACGATCTTGCGGTACGGGCTTTCGATGAAGCCGTACTTGTTGACGCGAGCAAAGGTCGCCAGCGAGTTGATCAGGCCGATGTTCGGGCCTTCCGGCGTCTCGATCGGGCAAATGCGGCCGTAATGCGTCGGGTGCACGTCGCGCACCTCGAAGCCGGCGCGCTCACGGGTCAGACCGCCCGGTCCAAGCGCCGACAGGCGACGCTTGTGGGTGATTTCCGACAGCGGGTTGGTCTGGTCCATGAACTGCGACAACTGCGAGGAACCGAAGAACTCGCGCACGGCGGCAGCCGCCGGCTTGGCGTTGATCAGGTCCTGCGGCATGACAGTGTCGATCTCGATCGACGACATGCGCTCCTTGATGGCGCGCTCCATGCGCAGAAGGCCGACGCGATACTGGTTTTCCATCAGTTCGCCGACCGAGCGCACCCGACGGTTGCCGAGATTGTCGATATCGTCGATTTCGCCCTTGCCGTCGCGCAACTCGACCAGCGTCTTCACCACAGCAAGGATGTCTTCCTTGCGCAGCACACGCACGGTGTCTTCCGCATCGAGTTCGAGACGCATGTTCATCTTGACGCGGCCGACAGCGGACAGGTCGTAACGCTCGCTGTCGAAGAACAGCGAGTTGAACATCGCCTCGGCGGTGTCGATGGTCGGCGGCTCGCCCGGGCGCATGACACGATAGATGTCGAACAGCGCGTCCTGGCGGCTCTCGTTCTTGTCGACAGCCAGCGTGTTGCGGATATAGGCGCCAACATTGACGTGGTCGATGTCGAGAATCTGGATCTCGTTCTCGCCGGTGTCGAGCAGAACCTTGAGCGTCTTTTCGTCGATCTCGTCGCCGGCCTCGAGGAAGATTTCGCCGGTTGCGAAGTTGACGATGTCTTCGGCAAGGTAGTTGCCCAACAGATCTTCGTTGGTTGCCTTGATCGCCTTGAGGCCCTTTTCGCCAAGCTGCTTGGCCTGGCGAGCGGTGATCTTCTTGCCGGCTTCGACGACAACCTCTCCGGTGTCGGCATCGACGAGATCGCTGACGGCCTTGAGGCCGCGGAAGCGATCGACGTTGAAGGGAATGCGCCAGTGATCGCCGGCTTTCTTGTAGATGATCTTGTTGTAGAAGGTCGACAGGATCTCTTCGCCATCCATACCGAGCGCCATCAACAGCGACGTCGCCGGAATCTTGCGGCGGCGGTCAATGCGGGCGTGCACGACGTCCTTGGAATCGAACTCGATGTCGAGCCACGAACCGCGGTAGGGGATGACGCGGGCGGCAAACAGCAACTTGCCGCTGGAGTGCGACTTGCCCTTGTCGTGATCGAAGAACACGCCCGGCGAACGGTGCATCTGCGAGACGATGACGCGCTCGGTGCCGTTGACGATGAAGGTGCCGTTCATCGTCATGAGCGGCATGTCGCCCATGTAGACGTCCTGCTCCTTGATGTCCTTGATCGACTTCGCGCCGGTATCCTCGTCAATATCGAACACGATGAGGCGCAGCGTCACCTTCAGCGGCGCAGCATAAGTCAGATCGCGCTGACGGCATTCGTCGACGTCGAACTTCGGGGCCTCGAATTCGTACTTGACGAACTCGAGCATCGAAGCGCCGGAAAAGTCGGAAATCGGGAAGACCGACTTGAAGACGGCCTGCAAGCCCTCGTCAGGGCGGCCGCCTACAGGCTCGGCCACCATGAGAAATTGGTCATAAGAAGCCTTCTGAACCTCGATCAGGTTCGGCATCTCGGCAACTTCAGGGATCTTTCCGAAGAATTTTCTAACGCGTCTGCGGCCATTGAAAGTCTGGGTCTGGGCCATCGTCGCTCCTTAGCATCTTGGGGCAGACCTCGCCGCGGTCCGCCTCGCTTCCAGCCGCTGTGGTCACGGCCTTGTCCAAAACAGGTGAAAACCTGTTTCCTGAAAGCCGCTCTCGGCCATCAGGAAAGAGGTTCTCCAACACAAAACCGGGTTCCGCTCCCTCGATGGGGAGGTGGCGGACGACACAGGGCCGCCCGCCGAAACCCGAACGATTACTTCAGTTCGACCTTGGCGCCAGCAGCTTCGAGCTGAGCCTTGATCTTTTCAGCATCGGCCTTGGAAACGGCTTCCTTGACCGGCTTCGGAGCGGCCTCGACCAGATCCTTGGCTTCCTTGAGGCCCAGGCCGGTGATGGCGCGCACTTCCTTGATGACGTTGATCTTCTGAGCGCCGGCATCCGTCAGGACAACGTCGAACTCAGTCTTTTCCTCAGCCGGAGCAGCAGCAGCGGCACCGCCGCCAGCAGCAGCGACAGCGACCGGAGCAGCGGCGGAAACGCCCCACTTCTCTTCCAGGAGCTTCGAAAGCTCAGCAGCCTCAAGGACGGTCAGGGCCGAGAGGTCGTCTACGATCTTTGCAAGATCAGCCATGTTTGTATTCCTTCATAAGGTTCGAACGTGTGTTGATATTCGAGAGGAACGGCCTCATGCCGCCTCGTCCTTCCGGGCGTAAGCGCCGATGACGCGCGCAACCGAAGCCGCGGGCGCATTGACGATCTGGGCGATCCGAGTTGCCGGCGTGGCTATCATGCCAACCAGCCTGGCGCGCAACTCGTCGAGCGACGGAAGCGAGGCAAGCGCCTTCACTCCATCGGCATCGAGCGAGGTCTTGCCCATTGCGCCGCCGAGAATGATGAGTTTCTCATTTCCCTTGGCGAAATCGGACGCGACCTTCGGCGCCGCAATCGGATCTTCCGAATAAGCGACCAGCGTCTGTCCCTTGAACAGATCGATGATGCCTTCGGATTCCGTGCCCTGAAGAGCGATCTTGGCGAGGCGGTTCTTCGCGACTTTGACGGTGCCGCCGGCTTGACGCATCTTCGAGCGAAGATCGTTCATTTGCGCGACGGTGATACCGGCATAGTGGGCCACGACCACTGAACCGGCGCCCTTGATGGCGTCGTTCAGGCCCGTGACGAGTTCGCGTTTTTCCGCTCTGTCCACTGCCTATCTCCAGTTGACCCCTGCCTCATTTACGAAAGCAGGCGTCTGGTTGCCTTTTGCCGGGCGGGCTATTCCATTTCTGGATCACCCGAACGGCGCTCGAGGATCCTGCCCCCTTTCGCCACATCCCTTGGACAAGCCGCCGGATGCGCAGACAAAAGGCAAACACGGTTCGAACCTTTCATTGGAGGCAGAACCTCCTTTGTCCGGTCTTCACCCGTCTCATGCAGGCCCACATGAATTAAGGTCCAATCGAAATCGGACCGCCCGCAATCTCGGACAGGATATCCGGAACCCTTTCGGTTTCCGGGTATCCGATCCCCGCCGAGGCGGGGATCGGAATTCATAGCCGGATCAATCCCTTACGGATCGATCCGGAAAAATCGAATCAAGACACTACCAGCGTCGCGACATCGAGCTTCAAGCCGGGGCCCATCGTCGAAGCGATCGACACCTTCTTGACGTAGTTGCCCTTGGCGCCAGCCGGCTTGGCCTTGGTGACCGCATCGGCAAAAGCGCGAATATTCTCTTCCAGCGCCTTGACCTCGAACGAGACCTTGCCGACGCCGGCGTGCACGATGCCCGCCTTCTCGACACGGAACTCGACGGCGCCGCCCTTCGAAGCCTTGACGGCAGCGGCCACGTCGGTGGTCACGGTGCCAACCTTCGGGTTCGGCATCATGCCGCGCGGGCCGAGCACCTTGCCCAGACGGCCGACGAGCGGCATCATGTCAGGCGTGGCAATGCAACGGTCGAAGTCTATCGTGCCCTTCTGGACGATCTCGACCAGTTCTTCGGCGCCAACAATGTCAGCGCCTGCAGCCTTGGCTTCATCAGCCTTGTCGCCGCGGGCAAACACGGCAACGCGAACCGTGCGGCCGGTGCCGTTCGGCAGGTTGACCACGCCGCGAACCATCTGGTCGGCGTGGCGCGGATCGACGCCAAGGTTCATCGCGATCTCGACGGTCTCGTCAAACTTGACCTTCGACCGATCCTTGATCAGCTTCAGAGCTTCGTCCAAGGCATAGGCCTTGTTCGGATCGATGCCCTCACGGGAATTGACTACGCGTTTTGCAATCTTTGCCATTTGATCAGCCCACCACTTCCAGACCCATCGAACGGGCGGAGCCTTCGACCATGCGCATGGCCGCCTCGACGTCGTTCGCGTTCAGGTCCTTCATCTTCGCTTCGGCGATCTCGCGCACCTTGTCGCGGCCGATCGTACCGGCCTTGGCCTTGCCCGGCTCCTTCGAGCCCGCCTTCAGGTTGGCTGCCTTCTTCAGGAGAAACGTCACCGGCGGCGTCTTCATGATGAAGGTGAAGGACTTGTCCTGATAGTAGGTAATAACGACCGGGATGGGCGAACCCTTCTCCAATTCCTGCGTCTGCGCGTTGAACGCCTTGCAGAATTCCATGATGTTGATGCCACGCTGACCAAGCGCTGGGCCGATCGGGGGCGACGGAGTCGCCGACCCGGCCGAAACCTGGAGCTTGAGTTGGCCTGCAATTTTCTTAGCCATCTCTTTCCTGCCTTAACTCTTCTGCCGGGTATCCGGCGATTGCAGTTTGGTGGTCCGGTTCGAACAGCCGGCTAAGCCGTCCTCGCCTCCCACCTGCGATAGCAACGCGAGAATGCCGCGTTGCCATGTCACTGCCGCCTTACAGCGACAGGATTGCGGATCAGCCCTTTTCGACCTGTCCGAATTCCAGATCGACAGGCACGGCGCGCCCGAAGATCGATACTTCCACCTTGAGGCGCGCACGCTCTTCGTCGACTTCCTGAACGAACCCGTTGAAAGATGCGAAAGGCCCGTCGGAGACGCGAATGGCCTCGCCAATTTCGAAAGTGACCGACGGCTTTGGCCGCTCCACGCCTTCCTGCACTTGATGCAGGATGCGCTCAGCCTCCTTGTCGGTGATGTACATCGGCTTTGCCGTATGCTTGTCCTCACCGAGGAAACCGGTGACACGAGGCGTATTCTTGACGAGGCTGATCACGGCATCGTTGAGTTCGGCCTTCATCAAGACATAGCCAGGGAAGAATTTGCGCTCGGCATCCACCTTCTTGCCGCGGCGAACCTCGACCACCTTCTCAGTCGGGACAACGATCTGCTCGATGCGATCGCTCAACCCCTTCTGCTTGGCTTTGTTCTCGATGTCTTCGGCGACCTTTTTTTCAAAGTTCGAATAAGCGTGGACGATGTACCAGCGCGCGGTCATTTCAAGACTTCTCCGTAATCGCCGAACTTAGCGCCCGATACCCAAGATCAACTCGACACCGAACCCCATGAGCTGATCGGCAGCAAAGAAGAACACCATGGTCAGGACCGAAAAGATCAGGACCATTATCGTCGAAATCAGCGTTTCGCGCCGTGTCGGCCAAGTGACCTTGGCAGTCTCCGACCGAACCTGCTGAAGGAAGACGAAAGGATTAAGTGTCTTCGAAGCCATGCGCCGCTCTGCTTTCAAGACCCGTGGGCCGGGCCTCCTGGATGGTCCCGCTGACCGGGACGTGGAGCATGGAGCGTAGTTGCCGAATCAGCGCGGCCGTTCCGTCCATGCAAATCAGACGCGCGAAGCCGGACTCCCAGCTCCACGCGCCGCGTGTCTGTCTCGTCTACATAAAACCGATTCTCGATCCACGCAAGTGGCAAGTATCCGCTTTACGATCAAACGCCGCATCGGAACCATCCAGTCGTTCCGTCCCGGCTATGACTGCCCTTATGCCTCAAACCGTCCGGTATGGCAAGACATCGCGCCATTCGCGGCTTCGACACTGGGAATGGTGGCAGGGGCAGCAGGGCTCGAACCCGCGACCTGCGGTTTTGGAGACCGCCGCTCTACCAACTGAGCTATACCCCTAGGTACGTTGGCGCCCGTTCCTAATCGGTCCAAGCAAAAGCTTCAAGCGATTTCGGAGGGAAATGGCGACTCCCGAAAGAGCCGCCACCGATTGTCAAAAGCCGTCTTACTCGACGATGGAAGCGACGATGCCGGCGCCGACGGTGCGGCCGCCTTCGCGGATGGCGAAGCGCAGCTTCTCTTCCATGGCGATCGGCACGAT
>NZ_LMGJ01000017.1 GCF_001427385.1 Mesorhizobium sp. Root157 | reverse complement strand
GACGAGTTCAGCGCGCTTGGCGACACCTCGACCCTGGCCGACCCCACCGTCGTCGACGACCTCATCGCCAACAGGCAAAACAAGAAGGAACAGGCGCCCGCATAGAAAGGCGAAAATGGCCGAAGCCGGATGCGTCTGGGAACTGTGGCGTTACCCTGCGAGTTCGCTGGGCGGAGAGGCCTTGAGCATAATGGCCGTCGGCAAGGTTGGAGCCGACGGCGACAGGTTGTACGGGCTGGTTGATGCCGCAAGCGGCGAGATCGCCCGACCCGACACCAACGCCAAATGGCACAAGGTACCGCGCATCCTCGCCAGGCTTACACCGGAGCGTAAGCTTGAAGTCCTGGTGCCCGGCGGCGACTGGCTGTCTGCGCCCAGCAAGGCGTGCGACCAAGCCATAGCCGCTTATCTCGGCTTCGATGCCGCCATCCGGCCATTCGAACAAACGGCCGGACAAGCCTACACCGGCGCCTTCGCGACAGCGCGCTACCAAAAGGCGCCGATCCATCTTCTGAGCACCGCTTCGCTGGCAAGGTTGAAGGCGCTGTACCCGGCCGGCAATGTCGATAGCCGGCGCTTTCGCCCAAGCGTGCTCATCGACATGCCCGTGGCGGCTGGCTCGTTTCCCGAAACAGAATGGATGGGGCGCCGTATCGCTATAGGCTCGGTGGAAATGACTGTCGTGGAGCCTTGCCGCCGTTGCGGCTTCACCATCATTGCCCAGGAAGGATTGGACTACGATCCCGACATCCTGCGTACGCTTGTACGCCACAACAGGCACAATCTTGGTGTCTACTGTCGGGTCGACCGGCCAGGGGAAATGGCGATTGGCGACGCCATGCGCCTGTTGTCCGAATAGCGGCCAATTGCCGAGAAGCCGACAGACTTGCAATTGCCGCTTGCGCACCCCATCATGCAGGCGTGTTCAACAAGCGAAAGGAGGTGATCCGATGTCGAGTGATTTCGTTTCCATGAGCGTGGTCCCGGCGGATCGCCTTTGCGGGGAGCAGCCTCTCCGCTAGGTGCCGAACCGCGTGGCAAGCGGTCCTGAGGGACGCGCCCGGGTCGCGCACTGGACGAAGACACGGAAAGGCCGCCTGCTTCGAAAGAAGCGGCGGCCTTTTTGCTTGCACTGCCGTGTCCCCGGCCAGACAAGCTCCGCGCCCACTAACCTTATTGGGTCAAAGCCAGCCGTTCGGTGTTGCGTGCAATTTCCTGAAACGCTGTTTTCAAGGCCGCGCCGTCAGCCGCCAAGAAATAGTGCTTGATGCCGCTGGTGTCTGGCGACGCACAGTTCGACATGACATCCTGATCGCCCGCAGCAAGCATGAAGCCGATCGTGAAGATCTCTATACCGTCCTGCTTCATGCGGCTGCACAACTCTCTCGCGGCATTTTGCGACCTCGTTTTTTGATTGGACCGCGTTTTTTCAGAGGAGGACACACCAGCGAAAGCTGTGTTGAAGGCGCCGTCGGTCATCAGAATGGCGATCTTTTTTGCCTTGTTGTCGGTATATTCCAAAGGTCCGGAGCCCGGAACAGCGCTCTCGAGCACGGACCGCCAGGACGGTGACAACAGGTAGCGCGTCCATTGAACTCCTATGTGCCCGGCGGTGTAGCCATCGGCTTTAAACTGGTCGATCGCTTTGAGAAGCGCATCCTCGTCGGTCGTCAGGGGAACCAAAGGCGCAACCGGACAGGTCTCAATACGATCATCCCGGTTGACCAGAGCCATCGAGGGCCCGGCATCCGAGTAGTCCATCCCACCGCCTGTCGAATTCTTACGTTCCGTGGCGCAGTTATCGCTCACCGATACAGCCTGCGGAGCATTGAGAGAGGGCGGGGCATCATCTTTGCCCGTGCTTCCCTTCGCCTCGCGGAAAACCGTATGAGCAAGCGGGCCGGTATTGACTCCATCTGAATAGGGAACCAAGGCCACCCGAATGCGGGGGGTGTTCGCATTGTTCATGTCGAGGAAAGTCGACACCGCTGCCGCCGCTGCGACCTTCAGATCACCGATCTTGTTCGTTCGCGCGCGCCTGTCCTCTTCCATCGAGGTAGTCAGGTCGAGCATCATCGCGACTTCGATATGCTTGTCGGAATAGACGGCGGCGCCCATGTTGTGGATGCGCTTGACATTGCTCTGGCCGAACAGGGGAAAATAGAGGGCGACATCCACATACGCGCTGGCTGTGACGGTTTTGGCGGTCTTGTCGACAACCAGTTTGTCGAGGACGATGTCGTCGTGAGGCAGGATGCCGCCTGCGCTATTGGCGGTGAGGAATGCAGCGACCCATTTGCGGGCCTCTTCCTCGGTTGCAGGCCTGACCGTCAGTTCGCGGGCTGTGGAGGTGACCGCCGCATCCACCGCATTGCGCAACGCCGACTTGGCATTCATCAGTTGCGCCGTATCGACGCCGAAGCCGACAGCCAGTGCGAGCACCGCGACAATCATGCCGAAGATGACGGCAAAGTTGCCCCTGCGGTCAGCCCAAAAACGCGCTACCGATCGACCCACACCCCCATACCGCCGCATTGCCCTGCCTCCGATTGACACGGCATCGACGCCGTTACCGGCTGCATTGCAGGATTCTGGCCGGTCCGTGCCTGTCGGCCTGTCGAAGCGAGAGGTTTCTCACCAAGCCATTGTTTTTATGCACATCCACCAGGGCGGATGGTAAAAGCCAGGTAAATCTTTCTGGCGTGGGCGAGCGGATATTTACCGGACGCTTACCATCACCGGCACCGATATCGGTCTACCCGTTTGGGACGATCCGTTCCGGGACACCAAGCCATGTACCGAAACGGAGCCGCGTGTCGAAATGGGTCAGCGGATCAGTCGCACCAACCGCCCCGCTTGCCGCCACGATAAGGTCGGGCGAGACTGCGCAGGATCATTTCCTCGGCAACCGGCGTCCCATCCCCGGCTGCGACATCTGCAAGCACGCGGCCATAGTATTTTGCCCCACCAATGTTGGAAATCGAGATCGAGCCGCCGTCGAGCAATTTCTCAAGAGCATTTCGAGCCCGTAGCGCTGCGGCGTGCTCCGACCTGCACCGGCTTTTCATCTCCGGCGCATCGATGCCGCGAATGCGTATGTTGATGCGCAGCGACTGCCCCGGCCACAGCAGCGCGTCGGCCAGGAACGTATCCCCATCGATGACATCGACCACACTGGCCTCGACAGGTCCATGGAAGGTTTTGGCAGCGCGGGCAGGCGCCACACACGACAGCGTAGCCGCAACAAGCAACCCGATAACCATCAATTGCGTGATGCGACGCGAATCCATACCAAGGAAATTATTCCTAGATATGGATTCGCGCAAGCGCAAACCATACAATGCCCTATGCTAGGGCTTCGATCCCCACGGTGCGGTCGATGCCATGAAACGGCGGCGACGCCGAATGGCTGTCCTGCTCGTAGGTCCAGATCTTGAACAGACTGAGCCGGTGCGGTCCGAAGCTATGCAGCAGCGGCACATCGGTGGCATCGCGGCCACGCGCAACCACCACGCGACCGATGCGCGGCGTGTTGTGACGCGCGTCGAACGTGTACCACTTGCCGTCCAAAAAAACCTCGATCCAGGCCGAAAAATCCATCGGCGCCGGATCCGCCGGCACGCCGATATCGCCAAGATAGCCGTTCACATAGCGCGCAGGAATGTTCATGCAGCGGCACAGCGTTATCGCCAGATGAGCGAAATCCCGGCACACGCCAACTCGCTCCTCGTGCGCCTGTGCCGCCGTTCGCGTGGCGCGCGCATAGCCGTAACCGAACGACAGGCGATTGTGAACATAGTCGACGATCGCTTGCACCCGCGCCCATCCCGGCGGGATTTCGCCGAACAGTTGCCACGCGAGATTGCTCATATGATCGGTTTCGCAATAGCGGCTGCCCAGCAGGAAGCCCAGCGCCTCGTCAGGCAGGTCCTGTACCGGAACTTCCCTGGCCAAGGCGTTGACTTCGTCTGGAAGGCCCGAATCCTCGATGATTGCATCATACATGATGCGGAACCCTCCCGCCGGCGCCACGAAACGACGGCAGGCATTGCCATAGATGTCGAAATACAATGAGGTCGGAACTTCCGGTGAGGTCAGTACCTCGGTCTGGCGCGTGATATCGCCCTGTCGCTCCGTGCGGATATCGAGCATCGAAACGATCGGCGTGTCCTGGTCACATTCAATAGCGATTTCATAGCCGAGCCGTATCAGCATCGCGGTACCCCGTCGCGTCGATTGTCAGAGAGGAAAGTCCGCCTCTTCAACGCGGCGTGGGGTCGATGGTTCCCTGTGATCTAGACACTTTCAGCGAAGCGCCAGGGCGAATCTCAGAAATCGGCGGTGAGGCCCTTCACTTCCCAGTCGCCATAGCGGCCGGGTTCCAGCCCGCCGCGGCCGCTCAGTTCCTTGGGCCGCTCCGCTTCGGCGGCCAGATAGTCCTTGCGTCGAGCTTCGGCCTCAGCCAACGCCCGCTGGGCGGCAGGAGTCAGTTTCTTTTGCACGCTCGCGCCGTCGTCTTGCGTCGCCTTGCCGTTTTCCTCAGTCATGCCATCTGCCCATGGATTGAAACGCCGTAAACTGTTTCCCATCATATAGCGAAACCGGTGCGATGGAGCGACCCCTTCCGCATTGGCCAAACGGAGCAGACGATGAACACACTTCGCACCGCCATGCTGCTTGCCGCGATGACGGCGCTGTTCATGGGTGTAGGCTACATGATCGGCGGCGCGGGTGGCATGATGATCGCGCTCGTCATAGCCGCCGCCACCAACCTGTTCAGCTACTGGAATGCCGACAAGATGGTGCTGGCCATGCACCGTGCCGTCGAGGTCGATGAGAAGAGTGCGCCGGAATTCCATGCCATCGTGCGCGAACTCGCAGCCCGCGCCGGCCTGCCAATGCCGCGCACCTATATCATCGATACGCCGCAGCCCAATGCCTTCGCTACCGGGCGCAACCCTGAGAACGCTGCCGTCGCCGCCTCCACTGGTCTGCTGGAACGGCTTTCGCATGAAGAGGTTGCCGCCGTCATGGCCCACGAACTTGCTCATGTGCAGCATCGAGACACCTTGACCATGACGATCGTAGCGACGCTTGCCGGCGCCATTTCCATGCTCGGCAATTTTGCCTTGTTCTTCGGCGGAAACCGCGACAACAACAATCCGCTCGGCTTCGTGGGCGTCCTGATCGCGATGATCGTGGCTCCCTTTGCCGCAATGATCGTGCAGATGGCGGTGAGCCGCACGCGCGAATATGCGGCAGACCGGCGCGGCGCTGAAATCTGCGGCCACCCGCTATGGCTCGCTTCCGCCCTTGACAAGATCGCCCGAACCGCCGAACGCATTCCCAACGCCGACGCGGAACGCAGCCCGGCGACGGCGCATCTTTTCATCATCAACCCGCTTTCCGGCGAACGCATGGACAATTTGTTCTCCACTCACCCCGATACGGCAAATCGCATCGCGGTCCTGCAGGCGCTGGCCGCGGAAATGGCTGAGCGGCCGGTTCAGACGGTCCAAGCTCCGCCGCCGGACGTGTCCATAGAACCGACCGGTCCGTGGAACAGCCCTGCGCGCCCTGAAAACGAACAACCGCCAAAATCAAAGGCCAACCCCTGGGGGCGCAACCCGACCGGGCCAAAAGGCCGTTGGAAGTGACACGGCAAGACGCGTCCCCGCGCAAGCGGACCCCAGCACAAAAACCTGAGCGAGGCCCGGCAGCGCATACGGTGCCCGGCCTTGCCGCCCGCAAGGCGGCAGCACGCCTGCTCGCCGCCATTGTCGATGCCCGCACCTCGCTCGACGGATTGACCGACAACGAACATGGCCACCCCCAATACATGGCGCTGGATATGCGCGACCGCGCGCTGGTTCGTGCCATTCTCGCAACCGCCTTGCGCTACCGCGTCACCATCGGCGCGCTGATTTCCCGCCGTCTCGACAAGCCGTTGCCCGCAAACGCCACGGTGCTGGCACATATCCTCCACGTTGCGGCAGCCCAAATCCTGTTCCTCGACATACCAGACAGCGCCGCCGTCGATCTTGCGGTGACCCATGCCAAATCGGACCCGCGTACGGTACGATTTTCCGGCCTCGTCAATGCCGTGTTGCGGGCCCTGGCGCGCGCCAAGGAAACGGAACTTCCCAAAACGCTGGCGGCGACCGACGACGCGCCCGATTGGTTTCGCGCGTGCCTGACACAGGCCTATGGCGCCGAGACAACCCGTGCCATCCTTGCCGCGCACCGCCTCGAAGCGCCGGTCGACATCACCGTCAAAACCGGCCCGCAAATGTGGGCCGAACGCCTTGGCGGCATTGTCCTGCCGACTGGCTCCATTCGGCTGGAAAGACTGAGCGCGCCAATCACCGAACTGCCAGGCTTCGAGGACGGCACATGGTGGGTGCAGGACACGGCCGCCAGCCTGCCGGCACGCCTGCTCGGCGATCTCAACGGCCTGCGCGTCGCCGACCTGTGCGCCGCGCCTGGCGGCAAGACGGCGCAACTCGTCCTTGCCGGCGCCAAGGTTACCGCCGTAGATACCTCCAAGAGCCGGCTGGCGCGCTTGCAGCAGAACCTCGACCGACTGGGTCTCTCGGCGGAAGTCGTTCAAGCCGATCTGTTGAAACTCGAGCCTCAGCACCTATTCGACGCCGTACTGCTCGATGCGCCCTGCTCGTCGACCGGCACGGTGCGCCGGCATCCGGACGTGCCATGGACGAAAACCCCCGATGACATCGCCAAGCTCGCCGACCTGCAGCGGCGGCTGCTCGCGAAGGCGGTGACGCTCACAAAGCCCGGCGGCGCCATCGTCTTTTCCAACTGTTCGCTCGATCCGCTGGAAGGCGAGGACCTGCTCACCGCATTCCTGGCCGAGACGCCGACGGTCCGCCTCGAGTCGATCTCGTCTTCGGAGGTTCCAGGCATTGCGCCGTTCATCACCGCGCAAGGTACGTTACGCACCACGCCGGCCGGGCTCGCCCTCAGTTCAGCTTCGTTATCCGGGCTGGACGGCTTCTTCGCGGCTCGATTGCGCAAGGTCGACAAGCCCCAATAACGGGCAGCATGACAAATTTCCCGCCAAACGTGCAAAACCATGTGGAAAGCGGCTGTGGCGGCCGTCGTTACAAATCGAATTGGCCTTCGCATAAGTTCTTGAATCATCTACCCTTGTCCAGGGAATTGGGACGTCTGGAGGATCAGTGGCCGCCGCCGCCATCAACACGACGCGCTTGTGGGCGCTCGTCGCACGGGAGTTTTGGCGCAAAACGCGCCGACGCCTGCGCGCGGGCCCGGCCTATCGCTGGCGCTATTCCGGCCGCACGCCGGAACGTGTACTGATTGCGCCACCCGACCTGCGGCTAGCCGATCCTCAAATCGCGCTTGAAATTTATTATGGCCGTTATCCGCTGTCGGGACGTCTCGTCGAAACCGGCGGGCAATCGCCGTTCCAGATCAAAGTCGCCCATCGTGGCTGGCAGCGTTCCCTGCACGGATTTCGATGGCTGCGCCACATGCGTGCCGCCGGAACCGAGCTTGCGTCCGCCAATGCCCGCGCGTTGGTGTCCGACTGGATCGCCATGCATGGCAACCATATCAGCGGCGTAGCCTGGGAGCCGGGCGTCACCTCCAAGCGCATCATCGCCTGGCTGCAACACTCGTCGGTGGTGCTGCAGGGCGCGGAATTCCCGTTCTACCGCGCCTTTCTGAAATCGCTGGCGATCCAGATCCGCTACCTGCGTTCGATCGCGCGCGAAATGCCGGACGGCAAGGACCGGTTGAGGGCCCGCATCGCGCTGGCGTTTGCGGCGCTGTCGCTGCCGGCACCGGCCTCGGCGTTGCGCGCGGCCACCCGCCACCTTGGCGAGGAACTCAACCACCAGATCCTTCCCGATGGCGGTCATATTTCCCGCAACCCGTTGACCCTGCTTGAAATCCTTGCCGACCTTCTGCCTCTGCGCCAGACCTATGCCAACCAGGCCGAGGCCCCGCCTGCGGCGCTGATGGGCGCCATCGACCGCATGCTGCCGGCCTTGCGCTTCTTCCGCCATCAGGACGGCAGCCTGGCCGCATTCAATGGCATGGGCGCCACCATCCATGACCGCATCGCCGCCATCCTGCGCCACGACGATACGGCAGGCGCGCCGCTGCTGCATGCGCCGCACTCAGGCTACGAACGGCTTTCCCTAGGTGACGTGACGGTGATCGCCGATACAGGTCCGCCGCCGCCGGCCGACCTGTCCAGTGCAGCCCATGCGGGGTGCCTGTCCTTCGAGATGTCGTCGGGTCGCCAGCACTTCATCGTCAACGCCGGCGTCGACACCTATGGCGATCCCGAATTCAGGCCGCTGGCACGCGCCACGGCGGCGCACTCGACAGCCACGCTGAACGACACCTCATCGGCGCGCTTCAGCCATTCGACGCGCGTCAGCAATCTTGTCGGCTCTCCCCTCATCGGAGGTCCCGGCGAGGTTCCATGCCGCCGCGACGATGGCCAGGACTATCAGGGCTTCACGGCAAGCCATGACAGCTACGTGCAGCGCTTTGGCATCGTGCATGAACGCGAACTGACCTTGTCGACAAGGGGCAACGTGCTCGCGGGCCGAGACAGTTTCCTGCGCCCCGGCGGCGAAGCAGCCACCAACAACGGCCGGGACTTCGTCACCATCCGTTTCCACATCCATCCCGAAATCAAGCTGTTCAAGGACCAGCAGGAGCGTCTGGTGCTGACCGCCGACAGCGCCGACAGTTGGACCTTCGCTTGTGCAGAGGTATCGCCCATAGTCGAGGAATCGATCTATTTTGCCGGCCTTGGCGGCCCGCGCATCAGCCGCCAGCTTGTGCTTACCTTCAAGGCATCCGAACAGCCGCAGGTCCACTGGCGCCTCACGCGCAGCCGCCCCGAAGGCCGCCCCAATTGGGCGTGATCACCGTATGTGCCTCGAATGCGGCGCTCGCCGCTTGATTTACGAGGCTCATGTGTTACGGCCCGCGTAAACCAAGCTGAAGGGTCGACCCCATGGCAGTCGCTTCCAAGAACATTCCCGCCCCCGACCTCGTTCCGGTTCGCCGCGCGCTGCTGTCCGTCTCCGACAAGACCGGCCTGGTGGACTTCGCCCGCGCCCTCGCCCATGCCGGCGTGGAACTGGTTTCCACCGGCGGCACCGCCAAGGCGATTGCCGAGGCTGGCATTCAAGTCCGCGATGTGACCGAACTCACCGGCTTTCCAGAAATCATGGATGGCCGGGTCAAGACCCTGCATCCCGCGGTTCACGGCGCTCTGCTTGGCGTACGCGACGACCCTGAACATGTGCAGGCCATGCACAAGCACAGGATCGAGCCGATCGATCTCGTCGTCGTCAATCTCTACCCGTTCGAAACCGTGCGCCAGTCGGGCGCGGACTACGCAGCGATTGTCGAAAACATCGACATTGGCGGGCCCGCCATGGTGCGCGCCTCGGCCAAGAACCATGCCTATGTGACCATTGTCACCGATCCCGAAGACTATGCGCCGGTGCTGAATGCTCTCGAAATGAACATTGGCTCGCTATCGCTGGATTTCCGCAAGAAGCTGGCGGCCAAGGCCTTTGCACGCACCGCGGCCTATGATGCCGCGATTTCGGATTGGTTTGCAGGCACGCTCGGCATCGAGCATCCGACATGGCGCGCTTTCGGCGGCAAGCTGGAGACCGTCATGCGCTACGGCGAGAACCCGCACCAGTCGGCCGGCTTCTACGTCACCGGCGAGAAGCGTCCCGGCGTTGCCACCGCGCGCCAGTTGCAGGGCAAGCAGCTCTCCTACAACAACATCAACGACACCGACGCCGCTTTCGAGCTCGTCGGCGAGTTCGACCCGTCCAAATCGGCCGCCGTGGCCATCATCAAGCACGCCAACCCATGCGGCGTTGCCGAAGGCACGACGCTGAAGGACGCCTATTCGAAGGCACTGGCCTGCGATCCGGTTTCGGCCTTCGGCGGTATCGTCGCCGTGAACCGGCTCCTCGACGCCGAGGCGACCGAGGAGATCGTCAAGACATTTACCGAAGTGATCATTGCGCCCGAGGCTTCCGAAGCTGCCATCGACATCGTTGCCGCCAAGAAAAATCTTCGTCTGCTCGTTACCGGCGGCCTGCCCGATGCGCGCTCACCTGCGACGATGGTGAAATCGGTGGCCGGCGGTCTGCTGGTTCAAGGCCGCGACAATGCCGTGGTGGATGACCTCGACCTCAAGGTGGTGACGAAGCGCGCGCCCACGGATGCCGAAATGGCCGACCTGAAATTCGCTTTCCGCGTTGCCAAGCATGTGAAGTCGAACGCAATCGTCTATGTCCGTGACGGAGCCACAGTCGGTATTGGCGCCGGCCAGATGAGCCGCGTGGATTCCTCGCGCATCGCCGCACGCAAGGCAGAGGATGCGGCCCAGGCGATGGGGGCCTCCGACCCCCTGACCAAAGGCTCCGTGGTCGCGTCCGACGCCTTTTTCCCATTTGCCGACGGCTTGCTGGCGGCGATCGAAGCCGGTGCTACCGCCGTCATTCAACCGGGCGGCTCGATGCGTGACGACGACGTCATCGCGGCGGCCGACGAACATGGCATTGCCATGGTGTTCACGGGAATGCGCCACTTCCGCCATTGAGCTACGGCTGCCGAGCGGTGACGCGGTTCAGTCCTCCACTTTGTCGGCGGGGTAAGGCGTGGCGGCAAGGAGCCACATGCCTCCAGCCAGGAACAGGATGATGACCGACATGCCAAGCGCGGGCGACCCGCTGAGCGCCGTTACGGTGGCGACAAGGAAAGGTGCTGCAAAGCTCGTTGCCCGTCCGGCGAGCGCGTAAATGCCGAAGTAGCGACCCGATTCGGCGGCCGTCACCGACCGCGCCATGTAGGAACGGGACGACGCCTGAACCGGCCCGAAGGCAACACCGATCAAAAGCCCGTAAAGGATATAGGCTTTTTCCGCCGCCGTGCCGAACAACGCACCCGAATCCGTCGTCGGCAAGGGCAGCGCGCCGAACAGTGTAAAGCCCGGACCGGTCGACACGATCCCCACCGTGGCGATCGACAGCAGCACCAGCGAGATCATCACCACCACCTTCGACCCCAGCCTGGTGTCGAGGCGCGCCGCGACCCAGCAGCCGAAGATGGCAACGACATTGAGGATGATGCCGTAGACGCCGATCTCGGTGATCGACCAGCCGAACATGGCGGCCGCGAAAGCGCCGCCCAGCGCAAGGAGCGCGTTGACGCCATCCTGGTAGACCATGCGGGCGATGAGGAAGCGGAAGATGCCGCCGCGTTGGCGTGCCTGCGAAAGCGTCAACTTCAGCTCGGCCAACCCTTCACGCACCGCGGGTCCGATCGCCATCCCCTTGATGGCATCGGGCGTGAAGAAGAACATCGGCAGGATGAAGACGAAATACCAGATTGCAGCCAGCGGACCCGTAGCCCGCGCGTCCTCGCCAAGCTTCGGATCGAGACCGAACAGCGGTTCGACGCCAACGATAGTCTTTCCGGTTTCCGGCGAGCCTGCCATCAGTGCGACGACGAAGATCAGCACAATCATACCGCCGAGATAGCCCAATCCCCAAGCGACGTTGGAGATTCTACCGATCTCCTGCTTTGGCACCAGCCTGGGCATCATGGAATCGTTGAAGACGGTGGAGAACTCCGCCGCCACCGATGCCAGTGAGAACAACAGCACGACCAGGAACAGGTTTGATCCCGGTGCCGCCAGCCACAGAAGACAAAGGCAAACGATCTTGATCGCGGCGAAGAAGGCGATCCACGGTTTGCGCGGACCGGTCTGGTCGGCGATGGAACCGAGCACCGGCGACAGGATGGCGATAGCGAACCCCGCCGCCGCAATGCCGTAACCCCACGCCGCCTGCCCGGCCACAGGATCGCTGGCCATGCGCGAGACGAAATAGGGGCCGAAAATGAAGGTGGTGACAACCGTAAAGAACGGCTGTGCTGCCCAGTCGAACAGCATCCAGCCCCTGATACCGCGGCCGGATGCCCGCTGCACGCCGACGTCGGCCATGATCCCTCCGCGCCCCGTTATGTCGAAGGTCCGACAAGGTCGCTCATCAGCCCCGATGCCACGGACAGGCGCGATACGGTGATGTCGCCGCCCTCGGTCAGCGCCTGCAGGCGTTCAAGGATGCGGGCGACGCGTTCGCCGCCCGCATCCAGCCAGGCCGCGACCGGATCGGCAGCCTTGGCATACCCGGCAAGCGCTGCGACCGCGATGCCACGCCTGGCCGCACCGATGGTGTCGGTTGCGCGCGACAGCGCGAGTTGGTCATAGTAGTCGGACGCGCTGATCGAGCGCGCCGCATCCTCCACCCGCGAAATGCGAAAAGCATCGCTGACGGCGAAGAACGCCTTGGCGGCGGCAACGATGTCGGCATTGGCCTGCTTTGCGGTAAGCGCGATGTCGGGAATGAGGTCGGAGACTTCGGTGACGGCCAGCCGCTCGGCCAGTTTCTCCGACGCCCCGCCCTTGAACAGGCCGTGCCGCCGTTCTTCGATCCGCTCGCGCGAAAACGCCGGCAACAGCGAGACCAGCTTCGGCTCCAGCATCTTGCGGGCCTCCTGCAATTCGGCGATGCGCTGGGCAAGCGGCACCGTTCCGGCATCGTTCTTCAGGTACCAGCCGCTGGTGACATAGATCAGGCGGCTGACCATCTGATAGAGGTCGAGTTGAACCTGGCCGTCTATTCTGTTGTCGAGCGCATCGATCTCCTTGTAGAGCGACGGCAGCGCGAAGCCGTCGCGGATCAGCGCGAAGGCGCGCACCACATCGGCAGCGGTGCGTCCGGTCGTCTCCATCAGGCGGTTGACGAAGGACGGGCCGCCGCGATTGACGAGATCGTTGGCGACAACACGGGCGATGATCTCACGGCGCAGGCGATGGCCATGGATCTCGGTCGAGAACTTCTTCGCCATGCGATCCGGGAAGTAGCCCATCAGGTCCAGGTCGAAATGCGGGCCGTCCGGAACATCGGAAGCGACGATGTCGGAGAACAGGACAATCTTGGCATAGGCCAGCAGCACGCCGAGTTCCGGTCTCGTCAACGGCTCGCCGCGTGCCTCGCGCTCAGCCAGCGCAGCCGGCGACGGCAGTGTCTCGACCGCCCGGTCGAGCAGGCCACGCGCTTCCAGCGCCGCCATGAAGCGGCCCTGATGCGCGATGTCGGCCAGGCCGCGCTTGCTGGCCAGCGACAACGCCAGCGTCTGCTCGTAGTTGTTGGCCAGCACCAGTTGGCTGACCTCGTTGGTCATTTCGGCAAGCAGCTTGTTGCGCGCTGGCCGTGCCAACCCGCCCTTGCGCATGGCCGCGGCGAGCGCGATCTTGATGTTGACCTCGACGTCAGAGCAGTTGACGCCGCCCGAATTGTCGATGGCGTCCGAATTGTTGCGGCCGCCCTTCAGGGCAAATTCGATACGGGCGCGCTGGGTCACGCCGAGATTGGCGCCTTCGCCGATGATTTTTGCGCGAACCTCGGCGGCATTGATGCGGATGGCGTCATTGGCCCGGTCACCGACATCCTGGTTGGTTTCGCTTGTGGCCTTGAGGTATGTGCCGATGCCGCCGAACCAGAGCAGATCGACGGGTGCGGCAAGGATCGCGCGCATGATCTCCACCGGCGTCGCCACTGTCTTGCCGATGCCGATCGCCGTTGCCGCTTCCGAACTCAGAGTAACGGACTTTTGCGAACGCGAGATGATCATGCCGCCCTTCGACAGCTTCGTCTTGTCGTAATCCTGCCAACTCGAGCGCGGCAGGTCGAACAGGCGCTGGCGCTCGACGAACGACGACGCGGCATCCGGAGCAGGATCGATGAAGATGTCACGATGGTCGAAGGCGGCGATCAGGCGGGTCTGTTCGGAACGCAACATGCCGTTGCCGAAGACGTCGCCCGACATATCCCCGACACCTACTGCGCTAAACGGCGTCGCCTGGATGTCACGGTTGATCTCGCGGAAGTGGCGCTTGACGGCTTCCCACGCACCCTTGGCCGTGATGCCCATCTTCTTGTGGTCGTAGCCGGCCGAGCCGCCGCTGGCAAAGGCGTCATCGAGCCAGAAACTATGCTTCTCGCTGATGGCGTTGGCCGTATCGGAGAAGGTTGCCGTGCCCTTGTCGGCGGCAACGACGAAATAAGGATCGTCGCCGTCGTGGCGCACCACACCCTCGGGATGGATGACCTGGTCGATGCCGATATTGTCGGTGATCGACAACAGGCTGGACACGAAGTTGACGTAGGCGGCGCGTCCAACCTCGAAAACGAGGTCACGGCTGGCGCCGACCGGCAGGCGCTTGGGGTAGAAGCCGCCCTTGGCGCCGACCGGCACGATCACCGCATTCTTGACCTGCTGCGCCTTGACCAGGCCCAGCACCTCGGTGCGGTAGTCCTGCGCCCTGTCCGAAAGCCGCAAACCGCCGCGAGCCACCGGGCCGAAGCGCAGGTGCACGCCTTCGACTTCCGATCCGTAGACGAAGATCTCGCGCCATGGACGCGGTTCAGGCAGCCCGGCCACGGCGCGCGGATCGAGCTTGATCGCCAGCGACTGTCCGCGCTCCTGCTTGCCGTCGACGAAATGATTGGTGCGCAGCGACGCTTCGATCAGGTTGAGGTAGCGGCGGATTATGGTGTCGTCGTCGATGTTCGGAACATCGTCCAGCGCATCCTTGATCTTGGCCTTCAGGTGCTTGGCCGCGACCGCTCCGTCTTCAAGAGCACTTGGCCCGAGCCGGGCAACGAACAGGGCATGCAGTCCGCGCGCGATGTCGGGGTATCGCTTCAGCGCGGCAGCGATGAACTCCTGGCTCTGCGGAATGCCCGCCTGCTGCAAATAACGGCCATATGCGCGCAAAACGAGAATTTCCTTCGACCAAAGGCCGGCAGTCTGGGCGAGCCCATTGTAGCCGTCATTGTCGACATCGCCACGCCACACCGCAAGGAAGGCGTCCTCGAACAGCGCTCCGCCGTTGGAAAGGTCGATCGGCTGGCCGTAGGCGTTTTCCAGTTCCATGTCGTGGAGGAACACCTTGCCGGCCCCGTCCTCGCCAATCTCGAATGTCCGCTCGCTGATGACACGGAAGCCGATATTCTCCAGCACCGGCACGCGCCTGGACAGCGCCACCGGGCTGCCGTGATGGTAGATCTTGAGCGACGCCAGTTCGGGTGCCTGGCCGGCCTCGCGATAATAGTCGATGGCAATCGGGTTGGCCGCGCCGATCGACGCGATACGGCCGGCATCGAGCAATGCCGCCGCCGGCGAGAAACTGTTGCGGTAGCTCTCCGGGAAACCGGCTGCGATGCCGGCGAGCGATGCATCCGAGCCGGCGTCGGCTGCCGCTTCGCGCAACGCATCCTCCCAGGTCCGCACAATGGCGCGGATGGCGTCTTCGATCGCCGATTGCTCGACCTTCGGCGTCTTGCCGCCGGAGCGGCCGATGATGAAGTGCACACGCGCCAGCCCGCCTTCCGGGAAGGCCGGGTAGTAGGCCGAGAGGCGCCCGTCGAACGCCGTCTTGAGATAGGCGCCGATTTTTTCGCGCGCTTCCGAATCGTAGCGGTCGCGCGGCACGAAGACGAGGATCGAGACGAAGCGGTCGAACTGGTCGACCCGTATCAGCGCGCGTACGCGCGGCCGCTCGATCAGGCCAAGGATCGCTTCGGCATGCTTCCTCAGCGTCGGCACCGGCACCTGGAAAAGCTCGTCGCGTGGATAGCTTTCGAGTACGTTGATGAGAGCTTTGCCGGAGTGATCGCTCGGATTGAAGCCCGACTTGGCGATGACGGTTTCCACCTTCGAGCGCAAATAGGGAATCTTCATCACCGAGCGCGTGTAGGCGGTAGAGGTGAACAGGCCGACGATACGCAGTTCGCCTGCCAGCGCGCCCTTGGCGGTGTAGGTCTTGATGCCGATGTAGTCGAGGTAGATACGCCGATGCACCGACGACTTTGCATTGGCCTTGGTGACGATCAGCGGCTCCGGGCCGTGCAGAAAAGCGCGGATTTCCGGCGTCGTGGTCACGGCCTCGGTGCCGCGCCTCAGCACCAGTACGTCCGGGTCGGTCAGTATGCCGAGGCCGGCCTTGTTGGCGAGTTCCAGCGTGCCGCTTTTTTCGCCGCCGCTGTATTTGTACTCGCGCATGCCCAGGAAGGTAAAATTGTCGTCCCGCAGCCATTCGAGGAAAGCCACGGCTTCAGCGACATGGGCTTTGTCGAGGGGTACGGGCGCATAACGGAACTCCGAAATCGCCTGATCGAGACGTGCCAGCATCGGCTTCCAGTCGGCAACCGCCGAACGCACCTGGCCAAGTGTCTTCTTCAGCCGCTCGGTCAGCCCTTTGGCCTGGTCGTCCGAAAGGCGCCCGACATGGACATGGACGACGCTTAGCCGATCGAGGCCCGGCTCGCCTTTGGCAGATCCGGCATCGCCGAGGATTTCCGCAACGCCTGCCTTGCCGGATTTCACGCCGATGACAGGGTGTGTGACCAGCAGCGGCTCGCCCGCGCTTTCGGTGATCTCACCAATGATGGAATCGAACAGGAACGGCATGTTGTCGTTGACGACGGTGATTACCGTCACCGGCTTGCCATCACGCGAAACGCCGGACTCGGTTTCGACGGCAACGACGCTCTCGTTCTTCTTGTGCCGTAGCACTGCGCGTTCGGCGAGCACTGCAGCCCGGTCGAGATCCGCCGCATCATATGCCGCCACGTCTTCTTCAGGAGTCCTGGCAAGGAGGTAGTCCGCCAGCTTACCGCGCTTTTCCGCAACCTTCGCCGCCCCCTTTCCCGGTTTTGATTTTGTCCTGGATACGGGTTTCAGACTGGCCATGATGCGAATTTTCCCTCCGCCTGATTGAAGTTGTGACTATCGTAGCAGATGGCCAGATTTTGGCGACAAGGGTTTGACCAGCCATTAAGAAAATAAACGGGACCCAAGATTATCGCGACTATTCGAGTGGAGAAGAACGCATCATGTCCAGCAAGATCACCGCCCTTGACCTTCCCCAACCAGAGCTGGGCGACGCGACCAAGGCCTATTTCGCCAAATGCGAGGAAAAGCTCGGCATGGTGCCCAACGTGCTTCTCGCCTACGCCTTCGACGAGAAGAAGCTCAGGGCCTTCACCGACACCTACAACGACCTGATGCTGGGCGAGTCGGGCTTGACCAAGCTGGAGCGCGAGATGATCGCGGTGGCGGTGTCTTCGATCAACCACTGCTTCTATTGCCTCACCGCCCATGGTGCGGCGGTGCGCCAGCTTTCGGGCGATCCCGTGCTTGGCGAATTGATGGTGATGAACTTCCGCGCCGCCGATCTTTCGTCCCGCCAGCGCGCCATGCTGGAATTCGCGGCCAAGCTGACCGAAGAGCCGGCCAAGATCGTGGAGGAAGACCGTCAGGCGCTGCGCGACGCCGGCTTCAGCGACCGCGACATCTGGGACATCGCCTCGACCGTCGCCTTCTTCAACATGTCGAACCGCGTAGCAGCTGCGGTCGACATGCGTCCCAACGCCGAATACCACAAGATGGCGCGATGACGGCCGACTTCACATAATATTAGCGACATCGCATTTTCATTGCACGCCTGGCTGTTTGGTCCGATGATCGAAAAGCGGCCGGGCCGCATGCCGGTTCGACGCCGCTGATCAGCAAGGAGGAGAACATGACAAAGTTTCTCTATGTCTATCATGGCGCGGGCAAGATGCCGGCAAACGATGCCGAGCGCAAAGAAATCATGGAGGCCTGGAACGGCTGGTTCGGCAAGCTGGGCGCGGCGGTTGTCGATGGCGGCAACCCGGTCGGCATGTCGAAGACCGTGCTGCCCGGCGGCCGCATCGAAAACAATGGCGGCACCAACCCGACCGGCGGCTATTCCATCATCGAGGCTGCCGACATCGACCAGGCGGCCGAGAAAGCCAAGGGCTGCCCGATCCTCAATGCACCGAATTGCAGCGTCGAGATCGCACCGATCATCCAGATGATGTGACGCGCGCATTCCCGGCACGACAAGATGAGATCATGACCGCGCCGCGATCGCTGCCGCGGCGCCGGCCATGGTGGCAGCGCTGATCCGGTTGGCGATCTTCATCGCCCGCTTGCTCTTCAGAAGCCTGCGCGCCTGCGCCGCCGCCAGAACCCAGGCAAGGTCGATGGCGACCAGAACCACCGCCATGGTCAGCGTCAATTCCAGCCAGCCGACAAAAGTGACGGAAGCGAGATCGACGATGGTCGGCAAAAGCGCCAGATAAAACATCATGATCTTGGGATTGCCGAGCGTGACGGCCATGCCGGCGAAGAAAAGCCTGGTTGCCGAGTCCTCGCGCGGAATTTCGCCCGCCTTCGCCTCGACCGGCGCTGTCCACATCTTCCAGGCCAGGTAAGCAAGATAGACGACGCCCATCCATTTGACGGCGACGAAGGCGAGATGGAAGGTTTGCGCCACCACCGCCAGCCCGAACACGGCAAACGACAGCCAGATGGCTTCGCCGATCCACATGGCGGCGAGGAAGGGGAACACGTCGCGGAACCCCTTCGAGATCACTCTTGAGACAAGGGCCGCGATCGACGGGCCGGGAGAACCGGCGGCGACGAACAGCGCCGCCGCGAATATCAGAAGAGAGGTAAGGTGCATCCATGTGCTCCGTGAGCCGATCGTGCGGTCATCATAGCCGATCGGCGTGGAGCGTGGATAGGTGGCAGCGCGCGACGCGGGCAAAAAGCCAGAGGCTGCAAGCCCGACCGGGCGTCGCGCCTGCTAGCGCCCCCGCGGAGGGCCAGCCGCCGAAGGCGGCGGTGCGGCCCGTGAGCGAGAACTAACCGAACTTAGGCCGCACCAGCCACCTTGGACGATTTTTCGAAACGCTTGCGCTCGTTGGGGTCGAGATAGAGTTTGCGCAGGCGAATGGTCTTCGGCGTCACCTCGACCAGTTCGTCGTCCTGAATCCAGGCCAGCGCCCGCTCCAGCGTCATGCGGATCGGCGGCGTCAGCTTGACCGCCTCGTCCTTGTTGACCGAACGGATGTTGGTCAGTTTCTTGCCCTTCAGCACGTTCACTTCGAGGTCGTTGTCGCGGGAGTGGATGCCGATGATCATGCCCTGATAGACCCTGACGCCCGGATCGATGACCATGGGGCCGCGATCTTCGAGGTTCCACATGGCGAACGCCACCGCTTCGCCCTGTTCGTTCGAGATCAGGACGCCGTTGCTGCGGCCGGGCAGTTCGCCTTTGTAGGCCTGATAGGAGTGGAACAGCCGGTTCATCACGGCGGTGCCGCGCGTGTCGGTCAACAGTTCCGACTGGTAGCCGATCAGGCCGCGCGTCGGCGCGTGGAAGACGATGCGCTGGCGGTCGCCGCCGGAGGGGCGCAATTCGATCATCTCGGCCTTGCGCTCCGACATCTTCTGCACGACGACGCCGGCATGTTCCTCGTCGACGTCGATGACGACTTCTTCGACCG
Organism: Mesorhizobium sp. Root157; assembly: GCF_001427385.1. GTDB lineage: Bacteria > Pseudomonadota > Alphaproteobacteria > Rhizobiales > Rhizobiaceae > Mesorhizobium. Next base: position 1,949 of record NZ_LMGJ01000017.1, on the reverse strand, counting down.
GCTCGAGCAGTTCGCCGTTCTCGTCCTTCTGCATGACGACGCGCGGGCGCGATACAGCAAGTTCGAAGCCTTCGCGGCGCATGGTCTCGATCAGCACGGCAAGCTGCAATTCGCCGCGGCCCGACACGTAGAACGAATCCTTCTCGGTGGACTCTTCGATCTTCAGTGCGACGTTGCCCTCGGCTTCCTTGAACAGGCGGTCGCGGATGACGCGGCTGGTCACCTTGTCGCCCTCGGTGCCGGCAAGCGGACTGTCGTTGACGATGAACGACATCGTCACGGTCGGCGGATCGATCGGCTGGGCGTGCAGCGGCTCGGTTACGGCCGGATCGCAGAACGTATCGGCGACGGTGCCCTTCGACAGTCCGGCGATGGCGACGATGTCGCCCGGCTGCGCTTCGTCGATCGGCTGGCGCTCGAGGCCGCGGAAGGCGAGGATCTTGGAGACGCGGCCGGTTTCGACCACTGCGCCGTCATTGTTCAGCACCTTGACCGGCTGGTTCGACTTCAGCGTGCCGGACTCGATGCGGCCGGTGATGATGCGGCCGAGGAAAGGGTTGGCCTCCAGCAGCGTGCCGATCATGCGGAACGGACCGGGATGGACGACAGGTTCGGGAACGTGCTTCACGATAAGCTCGAACAGGGGATCGAGCCGGCGGTCCTTGGGACCATCCGGGCTTTCGGAGGCCCAGCCATCGCGGCCCGAACCGTAGAGGATGGGGAAGTCGAGCTGGTCGTCGGTGGCGTCGAGTGCGGCGAACAGGTCGAACACCTCGTTGACGACTTCGACATGGCGGGCGTCCGGGCGGTCGATCTTGTTGATGAACACGATCGGCTTGAGGCCGACCTTAAGCGCCTTGCCGACCACGAACTTGGTCTGCGGCATCGGGCCTTCGGCGGCATCGACGAGGACGATGGCCGAATCTACCATGGAAAGGATGCGCTCGACCTCACCGCCGAAGTCGGCGTGGCCCGGCGTGTCGACGATGTTGATGCGGGTGCCGTGCCAGTCGACCGAGGTCGCCTTGGCCAGAATGGTGATGCCGCGCTCTTTTTCGATGTCGCCGGAATCCATGGCGCGCTCGTTTACGCGCTGGTTTTCCCGGAAGGAGCCGGCTTGCTTCAACAGTTCGTCGACCAGCGTGGTTTTGCCATGGTCTACGTGCGCGATGATCGCGATGTTACGGAGGTTCATATTGTCTTCTCTGGGATGCTGACGGCGGCGGCTACGGACAGTGAACCGCGCGCGCCATCATTTTCGGTTGCGCGGCTCATACAGCTTTTTTCGCATTTGCGAAAGGGGCGGCGCGCCGTCAAATCGCTGGTCACCGATTGTTAAGAGCTTGGCGGATAGAATTCGTTAACCAATGCGGACCATCCGCGCCAGGAACGGCTGATTGTCGATGACCAAGACCTTGCTGTCACGGACCGGAATTTCCTTCGGCGCGCTGGCGCTCGCTGCCGTTTTCGCGGCAGGTGCGGCGCATTCCATGGTCGGCAACGCGGGCGGCATCTCCGACACCGTGCTTTCCACCACGCAAGCCCAGCGCCTGTTTGCCGATGCGCCGGACGGCGTCGATCCGACGGTCACGGGGCCGGTCAGCGCGAGCTTCAAGAAGAAGCAGCAAGACACCGGTTGCGCAGCCGCCATCTGGCCCGATATTCCGGCTGCCTGCTACCCGAAATAGCTTGCATCGACGCATCTATTCATAACCACGCCCGGCATTGCCGTCTGGGTATCTTTGCCCCGCTTTTTTCCCTTCGTCATCCTAGGGCGGAGCAGGCCGAAGGCCGTCGCGCAGACCCGAGGATCCATGCCGTGACGCTTGGGAGTTGCACGGCGGAACAGAACGAGGGATGTTCTGCACCGTACCACGCTGCCGCTCCGTCACGGCATGGATCCCAGGGTCTGCGCGACGGCCTTCGGCCTGCTCCGCCCTAGGATGACG
>NZ_LMGJ01000016.1 GCF_001427385.1 Mesorhizobium sp. Root157 | reverse complement strand
TGTTGATTTCCACTCAGAAGTGAGCCGGGTTTTCCATCGAGAAGTGAGCCACCTCTGATTATGGATTTCGAGTCATGCTGGGGTCAATACGGTGTTTGTCTCCTTCTTTTTTCGGGCTGCTGCTGAGCTTGCCTTGAAGCGAAAGCTGTCGTTTCCGGTTTCAAGGATGTGGCAACGGTGCGTTAGGCGGTCGAGCAGCGCCGTGGTCATCTTGGCATCGCCGAAGACCGTGGCCCATTCGCTAAAGCTGAGGTTTGTGGTGATCACTACGCTGGTGCGCTCGTAGAGCTTGCTCAGCAGGTGGAATAGCAAGGCACCACCCGAGGCGCTGAACGGCAGATAGCCCAGTTCATCGAGGATCACGAGATCGAGCTTGGTCATGCCTTCCGCGATCTGGCCGGTCTTGCCCTTGGCCTTTTCCTGTTCGAGGGCATTGACCAGCTCGATAGTGGAGAAGAAGCGGACTTTGCGGCGATGGTGCTCGATGGCCTGGATACCGAGGGCCGTCGCGGCATGGGTCTTACCGGTGCCCGGGCCGCCGATCAGCACGACATTCTGCGCCCCGTCCATGAACTCGCAGCGATGCAGTGTCCGGACGGTGGCCTCATTGATCTCGCTGGCGGCGAAGTCAAAGCCTGAGAGGTCCTTGTAGGCCGGGAAGCGCGCAGCCTTCATGTGATAGGCGATGGACCGGACCTCGCGCTCCGCCAATTCGGCCTTCAGCAATTGTGACAGGATCGGGATGGTGGCTTCAAAGGCCGGTGCACCTTGTTCGATCAGATCGGTGACGGCTTGCGCCATGCCATACATCTTCAGACTGCGCAGCATGATGACAATGGCACCGCTGGCGGGATCATGACGCATGTCGGCCTCCAGCGATCTCGTTGCGCAGGCCGTCATAGCGCTCGACATTGGCCTTGGGTTCGAGGTGCAGGGTCAGCGCCTGTGGGGTATCCAGTGGCGGCCCGCCGATCACCTTTCCATCGACCAGCCGGTGCAACAGGTTCAGAACATGGGTCTTCGTCGGCACGCCCTCGGTCAGCGCGAGTTCCACGGCGGTGAGCACGGCATGTTCATCGTGCTGCATCACAAGGGCGAGGATATCGACCATCTCGCGGTCACCGCCGGGTTTGCGCAGGATCTGATCCTGCAACTGTCTGAAGGCAGGCGGCAATTCCAGGAAGGGTGCGCCATTCCTGAGGGCTCCGGGCTTGCGCTGAACGACCGCCAAATAATGTCGCCAGTCGTAGATCGTCCGCGATGGCAAGTGGTGGCTGCGTTCGATGATCCGCGGATGTTCGCACAGGATGTTACCCTCGGCCGCCACGACCAGCCGATCCGGATAGATCCGCAGGCTGACAGGACGGTTCGCAAAGGATGCCGGAACGCTGTAGCGATTACGCTCGAAGCTGATCAGGCAGGTGGGCGACACGCGCTTGCTCAACTCGATGAAGCCGTCAAAAGCGACGGGCAGTGGCATCAGGGCTGCCTGTTCTTCGACCCAAACATCGGCGATCGTGCCAGCCCGTGTTCCATGTGCCGTCTCCCGCCACAGATCCTGACACCGTTGTTCCAGCCAGGCATTCAGCGCGGCCAGATCGGGGAAGCCCGGCATCCCTTGCAACATCTGGTGGCGGGAATCCCGAACATTCTTCTCGACCTGACCTTTCTCCCAGCCCGCCGCCGGGTTGCAGAAGTCGGGCTCGTAAACATAGTGGTTCGTCATCGCGAGGAAGCGCATGTTGATCTGCCGCTCCTTGCCGCGGCCGACACGATCCACCGCAGTCTTCATGTTATCGTAGATCCCGCGGCTTGGCACACCACCAAAGACCCGGAACGCATGCCAATGGGCATCAAACAGCATCTCGTGGGTCTGCAACGGATAGGCACGCAGTAAAAAGGCCCGGCTGTGCGCGAGTTTTATATGCGCCATCTGCAGCTTTACGCGCTCGCCGCCCAGCACTGCAAAATCCTCGCTCCAGTCGAACTGGAAGGCCTCGCCCGGGTGGAACGACAGCGGAACAAAGGTCCCGCGTCCCGTGGTCTGTTGCTCGCGCTGGCGTTCTTCCCGCCATTGACGTGCAAAGGCCGCAACCCGGCCATAGGAGCCGGTGAAGCCGAGCGCCACGAGATCGGCATGCAATTGCTTCAACGTCCGGCGCTGCTTGCGTGACTTCCCGGCCTCCGTCTTCAGCCAGCCGGCCAGCTTCTCGGCAAAGGGGGCAAGCTTGCTCGGCCGCTCCGGCGTGGCGAAGGTTGGCTCGATCGTGCCCGCAGCTAGGTGCTTGGTCACGGTATTCCGCGACAGCCCCGTCCGCCGCGCGATCTCGCGGATCGACAGGTTCTGCCGCAAGTGCATGCGTCGGATGATGTTCAAAAGTCCCATGTGGATCACTCCGTTACCCCCGCCGCTCACCGCTTTGGGGAAAGGTTCACATGGCTCAATTCTCAGTGGAAATTAGACGCCTACCCGGCTCACTTCTGGGTGGAAATCAACAGGTCAGCCATGCGTATCGACGCGATAGCCATCGGGAACAACCCGCCTGAAGACGTCAATGTCATCATCGAGGTGCCGGTGGGCGGCGAGCCGATCAAGNTACCCCCGCCGCTCACCGCTTTGGGGAAAGGTTCACATGGCTCAATTCTCAGTGGAAATTAGACGCCTACCCGGCTCACTTCTGGGTGGAAATCAACAAGTGAATCAGCAAAGCGTTACCCGCAACAGCAGCAAAAGTGCGTCAGAGCCCCGTTTGGACGAAAATCACCCCTCAAACAGGGTCCTCATTCCATGAAAAATCACAGTCTTGCCTGACAGCAAGCTCGGCGACGCCGTGTCCTACACCTTGAACCAATGGGATTATCTGACGCGCTACACCGGAGATGGCAGCATGCCGATCGACAACAATCTTCTGGAGCGCGACATCAGGATTTTTGCCACTGGCCGGAAGAGTTGGTTGTTCAGCGATACCGTCGACGGAGCCAGGGCCAGCGCCATCGTCTACAGCTTGGTGCTGACCTGCCGCGCCTCACGCGTCGAGCCGCTCGCATGGTTGCGCCACGTTCTCACCGAACTGCCTCAACGCCCTGTCGATACTGATATCGACGATCTGCTGCCCTTCAACTTCGCCAGAACCGCTGCAGCCTGATCCGACCGGACGCGTCCGTCTGAAAGCGATCAGCGGTAGCACCGTCGTCAACGTGCCGCGAAATGAGCGCTTACAAATGATGTGCACTACCTCACCGATATTCGCTGCCGACCACCATCCCTTGGAGCTGAGCTTGACATAGCAAAACTGCGCGCTCACACAGCCATTGCAACAAAATCCTGTTTGGTAGACTCTGGAGAACGAGTCGAATTCGATAAAGGTTTCCCGCCGCCCTGCCAGTCACGTTTGAAATTGTAACGAGAAGGAGAAGGTATAGAAGCTGCCCAGATATGATCAGCGCCTCGAAAAGCGCCGATGCATCCATTCTACTCTCATCGAAGGGGCCATAAATAGAGCAGCGATATCCGGTCGATTAGAAGTTGGAATCCATCCACACATTTTTAAACGAATTCCAATCTTGGCTCGGATTGCGAAACCCTCTGACCCGTGGGTGATAACAAACGTTACCACGACGTAGATTTAGCATTGGCAGCACCGGCAGATCGTCCATGATCTGTGCATTTGCTTGTCGATAGAATTGGACTCGCTGATAGTCATCCCGTGTTCGCTTGGCTTTATCCATTAAGTCATCAGCGATTAAACTAGAATAATATCCCGCATTGAATCCAAATGGCGAACTATTTCGGGAATGCAGCACCTGGTCCAGCCAAACATCACAAGACATCCCCCAACTCATCTGCGAGACTCCAACGCCATCCGGCAAACCAGATCGCCATTGATGGCAATAAGAAATCCAGTCTTCTGTCCATACGATCTCTGCGCCATATCCAATCGCTTCAAGACTCTTCGCGAGATAGTCGCAGATCCGAACAGAATGTCCCGCCCCGGCCTTTGCCGACATGATTTGCAGACGCCAATCGGGGGCAACTCCTGCTTCCTTCAAAAGTTGCTGTGCGCGTTCCGGATCATACTCGTACGGAAAACGGTAAGTTGCATCGAAGGCCGGCGAAGCCGGCGGCAGCATGCCGGACGCGGCATCTGTGTGTCCGCGAAAGATATCGTTGCACAGCGCATCTCGGTCGACTGCATGAGCGATTGCTCGACGCACTCGGACATCACAAAGGACGGGATCCCGCATATTGAAAATGAAGTACCAAACATAAGGTGCCTGGCCGTCGACAACGACGAAGCCACGTCGCGTCAACTCGTCAAGGTCGGTTCCCTCAAGGCCATATGCTAAATCCGCTTCGCCGTTAAGCAACGCTTCATACCGATCTTCGGATTTCGGATAGGGTTTAAATTCTATCCCACCCAGCTTAGGGGCACCCCCCCAGTAGTCGTCATTGCCAACCAGCCTGACTCCGCTCCCGAAGCGCGTTGAAAAACGACTGTCGAAGCGAAACGGGCCTGTGCCTGGCGCATGATCCGCGATCCCCGAGTTGCCATAGGTTTTCAGTGCTTCTGGGCTTAGATAGACATGTGCACCGGGTGCATCCTCTTGTGTCATGTATCGAAGAAACTCCGGAAAGGGTTCCTTTAGCGTCATCAAGATTGACAGAGGCTCAAGAATTTCCACGGATTTCAACGCTTCGAGACCGATCCTGTTATAATCTGCTGCCACAGGTGAATATTGAGGAGCCTGGGGATTGCACATGCGTTCAATGTTGAACCGTACCGCCTCCGCATCGAACCGAGACCCGTCGTGAAATCGCACACCATCTCGCAAGCGAAACAAGTATTGCAGTCCGTCATTGGAGATTTCAACCGAAGTGGCAAGCGCGGGAATGAGCCGGGTCGGGACGGCCGACTCGTCCTCCAGATCGTCCTCAAAAAGACTTTCGAATACCTGCTGAACCACTCTGCCAGTATTCCAACCACCGAATGAGGCCGGCGGATCGATGGCATCGACCTCCCAGTCGAGAGCGACACGCAGAATGGACTTAGGGAGGTCGTCAAAAGCGCTCATAATTTTTTCCTTTGGACTTAATCATCCGCAGTTGAGGCCACTTGGGCTTGCCCTATGTGGCTCCAGTCAGATCGCAACCTCGCCATAAGCATTCCGCATATCGCCAATTGATTGGTTCTCGCGAGACGCACGCCTATTTTGTTCACCACTCGTGCGAACTTTGCTGTGTATCGGTGCTTGATCTGACAATGTGAGTTTGTGAAGATTGACGTCGCTAGGTCCAGAAAACCGAAGTGACATTATAACCAGTGACCACACTTTAATCTCAAGCATCTCGCAAGCGATGATCTGCTCTCTTGCGCGACGTTTTTGATTAGAGATACGATCTCGGTCAATCGTTGAGGGCTTAACACAAGCCCTAGAACGGCTCTGGCTCTCGTTGAACCGACAGAACCGCTCTAGGGTAGCATCTTGATTTAATACATGTGAGCGAGTAGGGAAGTTCGTTCGATTAAAAACATACTTATATGCATCAATTACAGATCAGGACATTGATTGCCTGGATCAACATTAGGTTCTGATTTAATAATATTAGTATCGCCTTGAGCATTCACTTGCGCAAGATACATTGTCAGAGGTGCATGACGTTGCTTCGACATTTGCACCGAGCCTCTCGGGCCATTGTAAGTTACTTCACTCAAGGCTTTTATAACAGCTTCGGTATCTGTTGTGCCGGCCTTTGCCACAGCTAGGGCATAGAGATGAACGGCATCATATTGCGGAACCGAGAGTTCGCTCGCGGTTTTTGTCTCGGACCCAAATTTATCCTTCAGTGCTTTTAGGAACTTCGTGTTATTTTCGGAATCGATACTGGTGTAGTATGTGCCGCCGAGATAAATACCTTCCGCGTCAGCACCCAGACTTTTTGCAGTACCTTCATCGAGGGCATAATTCCCATACAATGCGGTCACACCAGCTGATCGCAGTTGTTTCGTAAATGTGACGTTCGGGGCACCAGCCGCTGTGGATGTTATAATAGCGTCTGGGTTGGCCTCACGGATCTTACTAATGATGGATGTCCAGTCACTTGCGTCAATCGGATTATATTCTTCTCCGACAACCGTTCCGCCCTTTTCCGTGATGTATTTGTTGGTATCCCCCAGGAGGCCACGGCCAAAGGCATAATCATTTCCAACCAGGAAAAATGTCTTGGCACCTTTATCCTTAATAAAGGCGTCGACCATCAGCGACACCATCTGCTGCGGCACCCAAGCATCGATATGTTGGTATTTGTTGCAAGACCCTCCCTCATAGAACGAAGTATAAATATAGGGAATCTTCCCTCTTGTAATAATTGGTAGGCCAGCATTTCTTGCCGCGCTCGGCTCAGACGAAATAATGACGTTTACCTTCTTCTGAAAAACGAGGGAATCATACGCCTTTTGGGCTCCTGCGGCGCTGGATGCACTATCAGCAAGCTCCATGGCGAACTTCCTATTCAACACTCCGCCTGCGTCATTAATTTCTGAAATTGCGAGATCCATTGCCTGGATCACCGCGGGGGCAGTAACACTGTTTGCACCACTTAATCCGAGTGGAATCCCCAACAAAATTGGATTGTCTTCAGCAAAGGCTCCTCCGATTGAGAGTGCGGTTGCAGCAAAAAATACCAGAGCTTTCTGTAATGATGTTCTCATTGCGTTCCCCTTTAACCTTTCACTCCTTCGAAGCCGCGACCGAATGCGGTCAACAGCTATCGCCGGCGATGAAATGATGTTTAGTTTTGAGAATGCTACGCGCCACATAAATGCGCTGGCAGGAAAATCTGCGAGCAAAACTGGGCGCTGATGTTACAGTGGCTAGCCCGCCACTGGGAAGGAAGCTTACACACAACCAAAATGACGTCAATATTAATTATCGGCTTTGACCTGCTCCCCTGAAATGTCCTCGCTTTGAGGTTAGCCTGTCATCCGGATGAGGAGACAGGCCATGAAGCGATCGAGATTTTCCGACGAACAGATCATCGGCATTTTGAAGGAGCACCAGGCGGGGCTTTCGGCGACGGAGCTTTGCCGCAAATACGGTGTGAGCGATGCGACGTTCTACAAGTGGCGCTCGAAGTACGGCGGCATGGATGTGTCGGAGGCGAAGCGGCTGAAGAGCCTCGAGGAGGAGAACGGCAAGCTGAAGCGCCTGCTGCCCGGCGACCTCTATGACGGCTACCCCACTCGAGAAGGTCGTTCCGACGACGGAACCACGAGAACAATGAGTTCTTCCACAATTACGCCGATGCCGGCTATCGCGGTTCCGATGCTCCCGGGAGCCACAAGTTCCAGACATTCATCACCCGACAGAGGCACCGCGTTACGACCGTAGTCAAGCGCCAGATGTGACGAAGCGCGGCCTTGGCTGCAAGTCAAAATCAGATCAGTATAGAGTCTAATTTGGCTCGGTCAGTACCTCTGCGTAGATGGTGGGTTCGTAGGGCGACCGCTATCCTCTCGCATCATCTTGCCTGGCATTTGCCATGACCTTCGCCTTCACCGCCTTTGACGCCAGATGGTTGCGCACGACCAGCAGCTTGACCGGGTACCGCGTGCATTTGACGACGCCGTGCGCATCGGATGCGTCGAACGTCAGGCTGTCACCGGATGACATCGGGTACTTTTTCGCCGCGTGCAGATAGGTGGCCTCGCCGCCGAGACAGTAGACGAAGAACGTGCCCCGTTCCTCGAACATCGGCTTGGCGTCATGCTCCGACTCAATCCTGACCACTAGCGCATCCAGCGCGAGCGGCGTCGACGTGGAGACTTCCCGTACAAGCGAAGGGGCGACCCTGTCCCTCAAGCTTGCATAGTGAGACGAGACGAATACGGCCCTGCTGTGCTCGTTATATCCGCCGATCAGGTCGCTGACTGGAACGCCGAGGGCCGAGCCGATGGCTTGAAGCGTGCCGAGTGAGGGAGAAACTGTTCCGTTTTCAATGCGTGACAGCATGCCAAGCGATATGCCTGCCGCCTTGGCCAGATCGGGCCCATTGAGATCATGACGCTTGCGCCAATCGCGCACCGAACGTCCGATCGCAGTCTGAAGAAGTGCTTCACGGCTGAAACGCGGATCCGGAGCGGACGCCAGATCGCCTTCGGCAATTTCAGCCAATGCGGTGTCCTCTTCGCTCGAGCAAAATTTAACCCGGTCGCTTTCGCGAGGCTGCCGGGCTTGTCTTATGAGTTCAACGTCTACATTTCCCATCTTTCACGTCTCCTGAGTGGCGCAAGGTGGGCTTGCTGTGCAGTTTTCGGTCGGCCTCCAATCCTCATTGATTGTTGCCTGCCGCCTTTCCGCTGTGACGCGCCAGATGTTGGCGCGGCGGGCGATTGGCTGGCGGCTGAATGCTGCCCAGCATCATTGGCGGGAATTCCTACCGCACGTGGTGTGCGAGGAATTGGGCTGCGCTGCCTTCCGCTAGGCTACGCAGCCCGAAGAAGGGTCAGATAACCCCGCTGACGATTGCCACGCCGGCAACTGCGGTGAGCGCGCCAGCGGCACGGATGAGGGTTTCGCCACGCGGGCCAGCGCCGCTTGCGGCGAACAGCCCGAGGCCGAGACCTGCAGCATGCAGAAGGGCTGTCGCGACAACGAAGCCGGCACCATAGGCAAGGCCGGCAACGCTGTCCGGCATCTCCGCGCCATGGGCAAAGCCATGGAACAGGGCAAAGAAGCCGACCAGTCCCATCGCCGCTGCAACGACCGGCTTCAGGCCGAACGCCACCGCCGCGCCAAGCACCACGATCGAAAGGCCGATGCCGAGTTCGACAAACGGCAACTCAATGCCGGAAAAGCCGACCACGCCACCCACAGCCATGACGCCTACAAAGGCAGCCGGCACCAGCCACAGGGCGCGGCCGCCCAATTGCGCGGCGAACAGGCCAACCATGACCATGGCGAGGATATGGTCGATGCCTCCAATCGGATGCATGAAGCCGTGGGCAAAGCCGCCCGTATCACCGACGCCGACGTGGGCGCTGGCAATCGTCGAGCTTACGGCGAACATGGCTATGGCCGCCAATACTACAATCGGACTCTTTTTCATTGTTACTCTCTTTGCGTTTGATTTCATCGTAATTGCTCTCGATGTGTAATCGACAGAGATTGAAGAAGATCTGTGCGACGGTACAGACGGGCATAAGCAAAGCACAAATAGCCTCGACATCTAAAAAGTATTTAGGTTCCGGTACCTATCCAAACATTTTTAAACGAATGCCAGTTTTGGCTGGGGTTCCGAAACCCCTTTACGCGGGGATGATAACAAACGGCGCCACGTCGCAAAGTCAGCATAGGAAGTACTGGCAGGTCGTCCATGATCAATGCATTAGCCCTTCGGTAAAGCTGGCTTCGTTGGTCATCATTCCGAGTTCGTCGTGCCTTATCCAGCAAGTCATCAACCTCAGAATTGGAATAATATCCTGCATTGAACCCAAATGGGGAGCAATTTCTGGAGTGCAGCACCTGGTCCAGCCAAATGTCACAAGACATACCCCAACTCATTTGTGAGACGCCGGCACCATCCGGTAAACCAGAACGCCACTCGTTGCAGTAGACGACCCAGTCTTCCGTTCGGACTATCTCTGCACCACATCCTATTGCTTCGAGGCTCTTCGCGAGATAATCACATATTTGCACGGGTATGAGCTGCCCAGAACCAGCATTTGCCGTCATGATACGCAATCGCCAATCGGACGGGACACCTGCCTCCTTGAGAAGCCGCCGTGCCCGTTCTGGATCGTATTCGTAAGGAAATTTGTAATTGTCGTCGAAGGCTGGGGAGGCTGGCGGTAACATTCCAGATGCGACCGCTGTATCTCCCCGAAAGACGCTATTGCTCAATTCTTGCCGATCGACTGCATGGGCAATAGCATGACGCACTCTAGTGTCACGAAGAACTGGATCGCGCATATTGAAAATGAAATACCAAATGTATGGAACCCGACACTCTTTTACAATAAAACCGCGTCGCTCTAGTTCGTCGAGATCACTACCTTCCAAGCCATAAGCAAAATCGACATTGTCGGTGAGTAGTGCCTCATACCGATCTTTCAAATCCGGATACGGTTTAAACTCAATACCCTTGAGCTTGGGTGCTCCCCCCCAGTAATTCTCATTTCGTTGCAGCCGAACACCGCTTCCAAAAGGCGTCTGAAACCGCTCACCAAAACGAAACGGGCCAGTTCCCGGGGCATGATCGGCAATACCCGAGTTCCCCAGTCTCTCTAATGCCTCAGGGCTGATGTAGACGTGCGCGCCAGGGGCATCTTCTTGAGTCATGTAACGGAGAAACTCTGGAAAAGGTTCCTTCAATGTAAGTCTGACCGTATACTGCCCCAAAATCTCCATGGAATCCAGCACCTCTAGTCCAATTCGATTATAGTCCGCTGCCACGGACGAATAATGGGGAGCTTTGGGATTCCACATCCGGTCTATATTATAACGAACCGCCTCAGCGTTGAATGACGTTCCATCATGGAATTGGATGTCTTCTCTCAAGTGGAATGTATATTGAAGGCCATCGTCAGAAATATCAACTGATGTTGCGAGTGCAGGGATAAGTTTTGTCGGGCTTGCTTCTTCGTTCTCAAGGTCATCCTCGAACAAGCCTTCAAATACCTGCTGAACTACTCGACCTGTATTCCACCCCCCGAAGGATGCCGGGGGGTCCATGGGGTCTACCTCCCAGTCAAGAGCAACACGAAGCAACGAATCTAATTCAGTGTCGGATTTCATCTTGTTTCTCCTTTAGAATTCCTCGGAATAATCATCTTTTTCTTCATCTATAGCGATGAAGTGGTCAGCGATCTGTGTCATCGAAATACGCTGCTCCAGAGACCAACGTCGGATTAGTTGATATGCTTGATCTTCGCTAATCGATCGCTCGGTCGCCAGACGTCGAACCGCGTTGTTCACTACGCGGCGCGATCGTAAAGTTTCCTCAAGCTTGACGATTTTACTATTTTGTCTGCGTTCAAAACGATAGCGCGAACTAGCGACGGATAAAGTCGATAGGATACCGAAAGGATGGATGGGCTTCGCGATGATGGCCTGCGCATCAGCGTCCAATAGTTCACGAACAATGGTAGGGCTCTCATATTCCACAATCCCGATAAGCGTGCCTTCCCGGCCGTTCCTCAAGGCACTTACGTCGATGGGAAGATGTCCGCTAAAAAGACAAAAGACGACATCGGCATGAACTGGCCAACTTTCGGGAATTGGCCACTGTGTATTGACCTGGCACCCGATCCGCTTCAGATGTCGAATAAGCTCACTACAAGCTGCATCCTGTGGATGGATCACCCAAACTTGCAGTTTCCGCAATTCTCGAATCAGCGCCTCACCGGACATGAAGCTTCTTTCTATCCTTGAACATGGTTAATTCGACCCAATCCCACATAGTTCATAAGATACGGATCGGGTTTCATTGCCTGTTTGAATTCTGCGACAACTCTGAATTTTCTTCCAGCTTCCGTCATTCCAATTCGCGGCCAGAGATAAGTGTGGCTATTGTCAGGATCGACCATAACCACGCCTTGAGGAGCAGAGATTTCTAATCCGAGCACTTCGGCTCGAAGTCGTTCAGGGTCCAGTGTTCCAGCACGCTCTAAAGCTCGGGCAAATAGCAGAACGGTGAAATACGCGGCCTCGGCACAAGCATCGGTCGGCCGTTTAGCTCCGAAACGCTGATGATAATTGGCAACAAAATTACTATTTCGTGGCGATCCTACTGTTTCGAAGTATGGGGCGGAAACGATATGCCCCGGCAACGGTTCGAACCACATTTCTTGACAATGCGTTTCGTTCGTCGTCAGGGAGGCGATTGGCATGACAGATGGATCAAGATTCTCGGTGGCATACGCATCATAAAGTGCCGCTATTCCAGGTCCCACCACCGTGGAGAAGATCACATCGGCACCGAGCGCTCTCGCCTCTTTGACGATATTCGAAAAGTCGTCTCTCTGTGCATTAAACGGTAGATAGTGTTCACCAACAATACTGCCACCAATCTCGGACACGAGATCTTGCATAATTCGATTTGATTCACGTGGGAAAAGATAATCGGTTCCCACACACATCAGTTTTCGACCGTACCGGGGAAAAAGATATTCAGCGAGTGGTAGATGAAGTTGATTTGGCGCCGGCCCAGTATAAATAACATTCGAGGAGTATTCAAACCCTTCATAGCCAATTGAGTACCAAAGAAGGCCCCCACGCCGCTCTATTACAGGAATCACTGCTTTTCGACTGTAGGAAGCCGAACAGCCAAATATGTTAGTCACCCCTCTATCCATCAGTAGCGAACTGGCGAATTGGGCGTAGCGTTGTGGATCGGAGGCGGGGTCGAGGATTAAGGGTGAGATCGGTTTTCCAAGCACGCCACCTGCTAAATTTATCTCGGAAATGGCAAGTAAGGTGCCCTGTAGTTGAGAAATCTCAGAGATCGCCGTTATACCACTCCTCGAGAATAGGATACCAACCGGCCAAGTGCCTTCCGAGCGGTAGGACTCCTGTAATTCATCAACGCCGCGCATCTCGTAATTCCTGCTACGTCGCGAATTGGCGTAGTGGATTGCGCTGAAGCTGTAACATCGCAATATCCAATTCGAGAGTAGTCGAACTCATGTCTTCCAAATCCATATCCAAGGCTCGTTCCGCGGCTTGGATAATAGTCGGAACGCATTGGCGAAGTTGAATTTGTGCGTCTACCGATCCCATCCGTCCCAGACGTACTGCAGCCGAAAAAAGGCCACTTGCCGCACCTCGCAATTCAGCGAGAACAGTGTTCTCAAGGCCTATTCCTTGGGAAGCCGATATTGCGGCTGTGACGACGGCAAGGTTACCGCCCTCGCCCGCTTGCACTTCTTGGCAAAACGTAGCGAGTACACTGTGGGGCCATATCCGTGGTGCCAACTTTGCCAGATGACGTCCAGACGAGATCGATGCGTTCCGCGCAGGCACCGACAGCTTCAGAGCTAAGAGATGTTCGTCGATCTTATGCAGTTGGACAAGGTCGGCCATTGAAAACATTCGATGCGCATGAGCAGCGGCAACTGCGTCAGAGCGACCCGTACCATGGAGTAGTGCCGCTTTGACAATTTCCACGATTTGAACCGAGTTTTTTGGGATCTCGTTGAGAAGTACTTCCAATCCGAAGGAGTGAACATAACGTCCTATTGGCAGAGAACTGTCGGCCAGCTGGAGGGCCATCAGAAAGCTCGCACGATTGGTGGGCTCTAGCGACGCTTCACTCATGAGAGTGTCCTGACACTACAAGTGGACGAGAAACTCCGAGCCGGACATAGTCAAAACGCAGCGACAATTCGCCCAGTTTAAGATCTCGGACCGTTTTGGCCATCAGTTCCTCACTTGAGAGCATCGGCACGAGAATGCGACAGGCGTCTACCTCAACCGGCACGTGCTGGTTTCCGAAAGCGTGACCGATAAGCGTGGCCTGGCGGACGATGTCTGGGATCGAGTTCGTGTGATCGATATCTACAACCAGCGCAAGCTCCTCAGGTCTTTGAGCGACGATCGTATGATCATCGTTGCTAAATAGAATCGCTCCGTCGAAAAGATATTGACCGTGTTCCATAGACACAGCAAAGTCGAGCCCACCCTTCGTGCGTCGCCGGAGCCGCCGCTTACTTGCCTCCGCCCATGATATTTCTATGAAATCCACTATGCCGGCGGCGTGCTTGGTTGCATCGAGAACGCCAATTATTCTAGTCGAGACAAGCATAATCTATTTCCTCCGAGATGGGGCTGGCGCACCAATCATCTGCATTCGAACGCGGGACCAAGTTTCATCCATGAGTCGCATAGCTACTGATGATGACCGAGCAAGGACCCTCACAACAATGCCAACCGCTCCGGGTAAGGCACCCACACCTAGTCGAAAGTCTTCACCCGCCATTTCCAGGGATGTGGCAGCCTCGTATATCCCCTTTGCATTCCCGCCCGGAGCAAGCGCCAGCAGGGTTCCCGAATAGAGGAAGGAGCCAAGAACGCCTCTTGTATTGATTGGAAGCGCCGCCGGTTCCATAAGCATGCGGTCAGTGAAAAGCGTACTTCCACCAACCTTTATTTGCGTTTCTAGTTTGAGACGATCGAACGCGAAGACCTCGCCACGGGCCAGGCGTCCTGGTGAAATGATTTCACTTGCAACCAGCATGGACCCTCGCTCGAGGTCGATCATGGTCTTTTGGTCGTAAGATGACTGTGCCTGTGGGATTAGTTGGTCCGGCAGATACTCGATGTATGATCCCTGCGTTACCTCCAATTGTACCTTCTGCAACGCCAACCCTTCCAACATGCGGTGTAGCTTCGTTGCGGATGTGCTCGTCACATGAACCTTTCCGCCATTTCGAACAGCAATCCGCAGTTCGAGCTTGTCTCCGCTGAACACCGCACCAGAGGGATTTTGAACATAGACGAAAGCCATGCCGGGCTGGCGCTCGTCTAGAAAAAGAGGGATTGTGAAATGTAATGGAAATCTCTGATTCCGCTCCACAATGCGTGTCTTGCCCAAACAATCGGCCGCAAATTCCAAGTCGAGAAGGCCAATTGAGCGTGTCATATTCGATCAATTATCTGCACAGGCGAACAAGGCATCTCGCTGTATGGCGGCAAAGACCTCTGCTGCTCCCTGCGGGGAACGCAAATTCGTGTAGAGAGTTTGCCGTTCCGGGCGATTGCTCTGCACATCGCAGCGGATACGGTTCAAGTCTGCACCTACGTGCGGAGCCAGGTCAATCTTGTTAACAACGAGGAGATCGGCCTGGAGCATACCAAGCCCCCGTTTACGCGGTATGTCGTCACCAGCGGCGCAATCGATTACGAAAATCCAGTAGTCCACGAGTTCCGAAGAGAATGTAGCCGCCAAATTGTCACCGCCGCTCTCGATCAAGATCAAATCGAGCGGATTATTGCGCTCCAGCTCATCAGCTGCCCGAATGTTCACCGAAGGATCTTCGCGGATCGCAGTATGTGGGCACGCTCCGGTTTCAACGCCGATAACCAGCGTTTCTTCGATTAGGCCACTTGCCTTAACACGCATAGCATCTTCTAGAGTGACAAGGTCGTTAGTGATGACCGCCGGCTTCAATCCCACCTCATGAATGAGAGGCAGGAGACGTTCAATTAATCTGGTTTTCCCGGAGCCCACTGGGCCTCCAATACCGATGCGAACGGCCCTTGAGGCCATGACGTTCTCCTATTTCAACGTATAAAGCGTACTCAATGGTACCTTATTGGCCGGAAGCGACGTGCAATGCTTGCCATCGACCTCCACCCTGTATGTTTCCGGATCTACCGTCACCTTCGGAACCTTGTCATTCCAAAGCATACTCTTCTTCGAGAGTTTTCTCGTTCCGGATACAGGCAGGCAGCGTGCGCGCAGGTCCAGTTTTCCGGCAACACCGCGATCAATTGCCAGTTGCGACATGAAACGTACCGAAAGCGCTGAGGCGGCTCGCCCGAACCAGCCCCATTGAGGTCGGTAGCGTAGTGGCTCACAACAGTAAAGACTAGCGTTTGCCTCGCCCATCACCGCCATCACCGGGAAGCCACATTTGAACACGACTTCCGGCTTGATACCAAACAGTCCCGGTTTCCAAAATATTATGTCCGCCAGCTTCCCGGGCTCGAGCGAGCCGACGTGTTTGTCAACGCCGAACATGCGCGCTGGGTTGATAGTGTACTTTGCAATGAATCGTTTAATCCGGGTGTTATCGTTGCTGTGGCCATTGTCCTCAGGAAGCGCGCCCCGCTGTACCTTCATACGTGAGGCCATTTGCCATGTACGACTAATGGTTTCGCCAATGCGTCCCATTCCCTGGGAGTCCGATCCTATGGCACTGATTGCACCTATATCGTGCAGCACACCTTCGGCTGCGATGGTTTCATGTCGAATCCGGGATTCTGCGAAAGCGATATCTTCTGGCAACCTTGGATTGAGATGATGGCTGACCATCGCCATATCAAAATGTTCGTCGAACGTATTGACGGTGTACGGATTGGTCGGATTGGTCGAAGAAGGCAGGATGTTATCGTAGCCGCAGACTCTGATAATGTCTGGAGCATGACCCCCGCCGGCACCTTCAACGTGGTAAGCGTGGATTGTTCGACCATCAATAGCTTTTAGAGTCCGCTCAAGAAACCCGAATTCGTTAAGCGTATCTGTGTGCAATTGGATCTGTACATCCGCTTCGTCAGCAGCCACCAGTGCCGAATGTATCGCCGCAGTTGTCGCTCCCCAGTCCTCGTGAATCTTCAGTCCGGCCGCTCCCGCCTCAAGTTGCTCAATTAATGGTAAAGGACTGTCAGAAGCCGCCTTCCCGAAGAAACCGAAATTGAGCGGAAATGCTTCAGCCGCTTGGAGCATATACCCAAGATTTACTGTTCCAGTTGAAGCGATTGGAACCGTTGTGGCGCCCAACCCTCCTCCGAACAATGTGGTAATACCGCTAGCCAAGGCTTCTTCACACTGGCCTGGATCGATGTAGTGGACATGACAATCAAGACCGCCGGGTGTGACGATCATTCCCTCTGCCGCGCGGACGTCCGTATTGGTCCCGACTATGAGGTTTGGGTCTACTCCATTCATGATCCGTGGATCACCAGCCTTGCCAATACCAGCAATCAGTCCGTCCTTGATCCCTATGTCAGCCTTGATGATGCCGAGCACTGGATCGATGATTGTTGCGTTCGTTATTACGAGATCGAGTGCGCCTTCTGCCGCAGTGATGTGGCCATGACAACCGGTGCCTACTCTCAGAGTCTTTCCCGCTCCGAAGACGAGTTCGTCGCCTGGAATCAGAAGATCTCGTTCGACCTCTGCCCAGAGATCTGTGTCGCCGAGACGAACCTGATCTCCCGTCGTTGGTCCGTACAGCTCGACATATTGGCGGCGGGACAGCATTTTAGCCATATTGGACTCCCTTGAACCCTTCTGCAGCCGCTCGTGCAACCGCCCTGCGTTTCACCTCAGGGTCGTCCAGATCACCATCAGTCAGACTATTGAGTCCCTCGACGCGCCGCTCGCCGCCAAAAGCCACGAGATCGACGGTTCTCTCATCTCCTGGTTCGAACCGGATCGTCGTTCCAGCCGGAATATCAAGACGGAACCCAAAGGCCGCAATCCGATTAAAATCCAACTCGGGATTCACTTCAAAGAAGTGAAAATGAGAGCCAATCTGAATAGGGCGGTCACCCATGTTACGAACGACGACCTGTGCAGTCGCGCGACCAACATTGATTTCTATCCCCTCTTGCGCCAAGCGGTAGCAACCTGGCATCTCCTCTTCTTCGGCCTGCTGAGGAGAGCCTACGGGGTCGTGCACACAAACGAGCTTCTGGCCGTCTGGAAACATAGGTTCGACCATCAGCATTTGGAGCAACGATGTAACGCCCGACTGAACTTCCTCAGCGTTCAGTATAGTGCGGCCGAATGCCATCAATTCTGAGACTGACTTCCCCTGCCTAGCTCCCTCATGGATAGCATCGGCTATGATCGCCCTCGCCTCTGGCAGATTTAGTCTCAGTCCATCAGCCCGGCGACGGCGGGCCAGTTCGGCTGCGACAAAAACCAGAAGCCTGTCACTTTCTTTTTTGGTCAGATACACTGGCTGCCCTCGGAATTTCGGAATTATTCAAGAGTGATCAAAGGCTTATATGCGCTAGGATTTTTGCATGGGTATCCTGATCTCGGGTATTCCCAGACCCGGATATTTCGCCTTTGTCCAGCAGGACGTATCTATCGGAAACGGCACAAGTGAAGGAGAGGTTCTGCTCAACCAGTAGAACGGCGAGACCTAGACGGTCCCTCTCCGCTTGAATGATCTTGACGAGGTTGGAAATTACCGATGGCTGCAGGCCCTCGGTTATCTCGTCGATCAGCAGAACTTTAGCTCCTACGGCGAGTGAGCGCGTCATCAGAAGCATCTTCTGTTCGCCGCCACTTAGCGTCCCGGCTTTTTGCCGCAAGCGATCCAACAGGAACGGAAAGCAACGGCTGATCGTTTCCCGAGCTTCGTTCCAGTCGGCCGAACCACGCAATGCCAAGCGAATATTCTCCTCGACCGTAAGGTCCTGAAACAACGCTTTTTCCTGCGGTATGTAGGCTACGCCTAGCCGGGCGATTTGATGAGGCTTGCCGTCGCTGACCGATTGCCCGGAGAGCGAAACGGTGCCGGAAAATTTGGGCAAGTATCCCATGATTGATTTGAGAAGCGTGGTCTTGCCCATACCATTCTTGCCAACCACGGCAAGAATTTCACCGCGATCGATCGTCAAATCAACGTCGCGGACAACAGGGGCTTGTCCGTACCCCGTGGTGAGACCCTTCAAAGCGAGCACCGTTTCCGTCATAGTCAATTCTCCTCAGTGCCCGGACCCGGCGTAGACCGATTTGACAAGCTCGGAATTCACCACCTCATCAACCGATCCATTAAGAACAATCCGACCTTGATGCAGGACAATCACCCGTGAAGAAATCTCTCGGACGAAATCCAGATCGTGCTCCACCAGCAGGATGCAGAGTTGTTCCGTTTTGGCGAGTTCGGTTAGGATTGTTCCAATAAGCGTACGCTCAGCCTTGGTAAGACCAGCCGTGGGCTCGTCCAGAAGAATGACCTTTGGCTCAAGAGCGAGAACCATCGCCAACTCCAAGGCTTGCTTCTTTCCATGCGACAGCACCTGAGCAGGTACATCCAAGTCATTATCTAGACCGGTTGCCCGGATAATATGCAAAGCAGACTGCGGAAGGTTGCAGATACCGGATTTATGCCATTTAGATAAGCCGTCGAGACGAGCTCGCGCGATCTGAAGGCATTCCCCCACGGTCAGTGTGTCGAAAACATTCGCCATCTGGAATTTGCGGCCGACGCCAAGCCGCACACATTGGTTCGGCGGACGATGCCCGATGTCCACGCCTGCGACTGATATCGTACCGCCGCTGCGCTTCAGACCGTCTGCGATACAGGTCATAAGCGTGGTCTTGCCGGCCCCATTGGGGCCAACGAGGCTGACGATTTCGCCATAGGTAGCTTCGAAATCGATACCGGACAGAACCTTGAGACTGCCGAAGCGTTTTTCGACACCACTCACGACAAGCGCTGCTCCTCCACCTTCGTTAGCCGCGGTGGAGCTACGTTCGCTCGCTTGGCGCAGCTGCATCGGTGTGCGCTCCTTCGGTTGCGCCTTGATGACAAGGCTGCGAAGCCAATTCAAGGAACTCGAAGCCACCGGCAGGAGGCCGCGCGGCAAGGCTACGATGACCGAAACGAAAATGACGCCTATGACCAGCTTCCATATGAATGGGAAGTCGCCCTGGAGGTGCGCACTCGCATAGTCAATGATAAGAGTGCCGATCACAGGTCCAAACAACGTGCCCCGTCCGCCTAGCGCGACCCAGATCAGAAGTTCCGTTCCGAACACGAAGCCAGCAATCTCCGGTGCAACCACCATCGTATAATTGGCATACATCCATCCCGCGATTGCGCCTATACTCGCGCATATGAGAAAGATGACCGCTTTGATATTCGACGTGTTCAACCCGAGATATTGGCACCGTTGCTCATTTTCCCGGATGGCGACCAGAAGCTGTCCGGCGTCACTGCGGGTGTAAAGCCATGCCGCGCTCGTCAAAATGACCAGCCAAGCTCCGACAACCCAAAACCAGGCTTCAATACTGAGAGGAACGGTCTCGAAACCGGTAAGGCCGCTGCTGGACCCGGTGAAGGTCCCGCCGGAAAACAGAAGTTGCGTGACAACAATCGGCAAGACAAGAGTGATAACCGAAGCATATAGATCAGTTGCGCCATGCCAGAAGGCAAGAAACGCGACCAACCCCGCCATCGCCACGGCGACTGCGATACCGATTACAAGAGCAGCAAACGCTAATTCGGCGGAAAATCCCTGGTAGGTAAATATCAGGGCGGTGACATAAGCCCCCGCCGCAAAAAATGCCGACTGCCCGAAAGTCAAAACTCCAAGATAACCCCAGAGAATGTCGACGGAGAGAGCGATAGACGCATATATCATCGATCTTACAAGAACGTTGACTGAATATGCGTCAATAAAGAAAGGCGTAACGCCAACGCCGATCAAAGCTATGGTTGCTACAACGAGCATCCTCATGAGCGGGCTTGCCCGCGGCCGAAGGTGACGCGCTTGGCTCCATTCCTTCAAGTTCACATCACTCATAAGAAAACCCCTGCGGTCGAATACGGAGAATTACCGCGGCAAGAGCCGCAATCGTCATGCCGCCCAGGACTGCCCCGAAATAACCACTGACAATCACCTGCGCTCCGCCCAACACAACACTTGCGATAGCCAAGCTATAAAGAGATGAACCCGATACGAGCACGAGCATGAAGGCACTGATCAGCCAGGCTGTGCCCATATCCGGATAGACGCTCGATAGTGGCGTTATCAAAGCGCCGGCAACGGCAGCCAAACCAGAGCCGAGGGTAAATGTAACCGTACGAACGAGCCCGCTATTTATTCCGAGCCCGCGGGCAAGATCTTCGTTCATGATAACAGCACGCGTGGAGAGACCTAGTGATGTGCCCTTGAGTATCAAGGTCAAACCAAGCCCCAGCAGCAGCGCGAGAACGGTAAGCACCAGCCTGTAGGTCGAATATGATTCACCAAGGAGACTGACCACCCCTCGGATTGGAGGCTCAGCGAAATGAACACCACGGTCAAAGACCAGAGTGATGATCTGCCCGATGATAATACTCAGTCCCCAAGTGGCCAAGATAGCATCAAGCGGCCGATTGTATAACGACCGCACAACAATACGTTCCATCCCGAGACCAACGATCGCCCCGAAGATCGCCGCCAGAGGAATGCCAATCCAGGGGTTCACCCCAATTGCTGTGGCAATAACAGCGGCGTATCCGCCAAGCGTCATCAATCCGCCATGTGCGAAATTGATAAGCTTCATAACGCCGAATACGAGGAGCAGCCCCGAAGCCACAATGTATAATATTGCGGCAGTTGTTATGATATCTAGTATCGTTGCTATCATCTACGTCTCCGAGTTCCCTATGTTGGGAACGGCAAAAATCCAAGCCGATATGAGAGGTCGCCTATTCTTGCCAGCCCCTACAGCCTTACCGGGCAGCCTTTCAGGCGAGGCGATAGTCCGATCTGAAAATAATAGGCGGCAGATCAGGACATGCCGCCTATCTGATCACAGATTAGGACATTGATCACCAGGATCTACATTCGGGTAGGATTTTATAATATTTGTATCGCCTTGAGCATTCACCTGCGCGAGATACATTGTCAGCGGAGCGTGCCGCTGCTTCGACATTTGCACAGGTCCTCTAGGGCCATCAAAGGTTACTTCACTCAAAGCCTTCACCACGGCATCCGTTTCTGTCGTGCCAGCTTTTACCACCGCCAGGGCATAGGCATGAACGGCATCATATAGAGGAACAGAAAGCTCGTTAGGCGTTTCTGTCTTCGCGCCAAACTTCTCATGCATTGCCTTCAGGAACTGCGTATTCTCCTCAGAATCGATGCTGGTATAGTATGTTCCACCAAGATAAATTCCCTCAGCATCAGGACCCAAAGTCTTGGCTGTACCTTCATCCAGAGCATAATTCCCATACTTTGAAGTTATACCAGCGGCGCGAAGCTGTTTCGTAAAGGTAACGTTCGGCGCGCCCGCCGCGGTAGAGGTCAAGATCACGTCGGGATTGGCTGCCCGGATCATACTGATGATTGCCGTCCAATCATTCGCATCCATCGGGTTGTATTCTTCGCCGACGACCGCGCCGCCTTTCTCCGTGATATATTTGTTGGTGTCACCAAGGAGTCCGCGACCGAAGGCATAGTCACTACCGACAAGAAAGAATGTTTTTGCACCTTGATCTTTCATAAAGTAGTCGACCATGAGTGAAACCATCTGCTGTGGCACCCATGCGTTAATATGCTGATACTTATTGCAGGAACCACCTTCATAGAAAGAGCTATATATGTAAGGGATTTTTCCCCTAGTAATAATTGGCAATCCTGCATTGCGAGCGGCGGTAGTCTCCATAGCAGCTATGGCGTCGACCTTCTTTTGGAACACCAGAGAGTCATATGCTTTTTGGGCGCCTGCGGCGCCGGATCCATCATCGGCCACTTCTAGGGCGAGCTTTCTGTTTAAAATTCCTCCTGCAGCATTGATTTCGGAGACTGCAAGTTCGGCCGCTTGAACCATTGATGGAGCTACGATGCTATTTGCGCCGCTTAGCCCGACCGGAATGCCCAACACAATGGGATTATCTTCGGCAATGGCTCCTCCGGCCCATAGCGCAGTCGCAGCAAACAAAAACAGAATTTTCTTTAGTGATGTTCTCATTGCGTTCCCCTTTATGATTCTCACTTCTTCGAGGCTACGATTGAATAGAGACAGCAGCCGTCGTCGACAGCGAAATGATGTTTCAATTTTTGAGAATGCAGCGCGCCGCATTGGCATACTAGCCGGAGCCGTCCCCGGGAGTTGCGCCTGGCACAGAAATAAGAGCAGCTAACCCGCTACTTTAGAAAAGTTCGCACACATCCAAAACGTCGTCAACAATAAACGCATCTTTTAAGGCGCTAAAATTTACCAGGCCATTTTCAAGTAAGCATGAATGGCAAAGAGTTCCTCAGTCGCATGCCGGTGACGTGCCACTGAGTTTTTCCTCCATGTGAGATTAGAGTCCGGCCCTTGATGGAAGGACGGACTGATGAAGCGGAAGCGATTTACGGAAGAACAGATCATTGCGGTTTTGCGTGAGCATGAGGCTGGCGCGAAGGCTGGTGATCTAGCTCGCAAGCACGGAGTTTCCGAGGCAACGCTATATAACTGGAAGGCGAAGTATGGCGGGATGGACGTCTCCGACGCCAAACGCCTGAAGGCTCTGGAAGACGAGAACGCGAAGCTGAAGAAGCTGCTGGCGGATCAGATGCTGGAAGCCTCGGCGCTGAAGGAACTTCTGTCAAAAAAATGGTAGGGCCCGCCGCCAAGCGCGAAGCCGTCGCGCATCTGCAGGCCGTCATGGGCCTGTCGGAGCGTCGGGCCTGTTCCTTCGTCGGCGCTGATCGCAAGCTGATCCGCTACCAATCAAGGCGTCCGGCCGAGACGGGGTTGCGCACCAGATTGCGCGACCTTGCCAATGAGCGCCGGCGCTTCGGCTATCGGCGGCTGTTCATCCTGCTGCGCCGGGAGGGAGAGCCGTCTGGCGTAAACCGCATCTATCGGCTCTACCGAGAGGAAGGGCTGACGGTTCGCAAGCGTCGGGCACGGCGGCGGGCCGTGGGCACGCGAGCGCCGATCCTGGTCGAAGCTCGGCCGAATGCACGCTGGTCACTGGACTTCGTGCATGACCAGTTCGCCTGCGGACGGCGCTTTCGCGTGCTGAACATCGTCGATGACGTGACG
This sequence comes from Mesorhizobium sp. Root157, assembly GCF_001427385.1. Lineage (GTDB taxonomy): Bacteria > Pseudomonadota > Alphaproteobacteria > Rhizobiales > Rhizobiaceae > Mesorhizobium. Next base: position 2,544 of record NZ_LMGJ01000016.1, on the reverse strand, counting down.
CGCGAGTGCCTGGCTGCGATCCCGGACACGTCGATCTCCGGTCGTCGGGTGGCACGTGAATTGACTGATCTGATCAGCCGTCGCGGCAAGCCGGACATGATCGTTTCCGACAACGGCACCGAGTTCACCTCGAACGCCATCCTCGCCTGGTCGAAGGATCATCGCGTCGAGTGGCACTACATCGCCCCGGGAAAGCCGATGCAGAACGGATACGTCGAATCCTTCAACGGCCGAATGCGCGACGAGCTTTTGAACGAGAGCCTGTTCTTTGGCCTCGACCATGCCCGAAGCGCCATCTCGGAATGGAGGCAGGACTTCAACACCGCGAGGCCTCACTCCTCGCTTGGATATCAGACCCCGGCGGCCTTCGCCGAGGCCTTCACCGCAGCCGGATATCCGGTTGCCCAACCCGCGCCTTACGGCGTAACAGAAACAGTCGAGGCTCTAATCGCCGCTGGATGACAACTCAGTGGCACGTCACCGGCGAGATTGATGGAGGTGTGCCTTGCTTTCCCAGCGCGGTCTTTTTGCTCTAATCTGCCTTGCACTGTTAAGAATTGTCACTGCCTGAGCTCCGGACATCAACCTCTCGCACGAAGCATCCCGCAAACCCTTTGGCACTCACGGCATCATTCTATTAGCGTTGGATATCAGCAAAGAATAAGGCAACTGCGGCGGCCCGGTTATGGACTCCGATTTTGTCGTAGAGATTCCTTAAATGGTATTTGACCGTGTTCTCGGAGATCCCCATTCTGGTTGCGATTTGTACGTTGGTCCATCCTTTCGCCAGAACGCCGAGTAGTTCAATTTCACGCGGAGTCAATGTTGATAACGGCGTTTGATGGATTTTGGTCATGTCCGTGTTCGGGATGCAAAGATGTCCGTTAGCCACCGCGATCAACGTATCTAACAGTACGGCAGGATCATCGAACTGATAACAGAAGCCATGGGCGCCGAGATGCAAGCACTGCTTGAGGATTCCGATGTCGTTTGAGAAAATGACGATACGTATTCCAGCTTGCCGGTGTCGCAGTTCCGTTAGCAGCTTTGTAGCGCCCATGTCAGCTAATTTGGAGCTGACAATGACAATGTCGAAATTCGCCCGATTGATCCCGATCATTTCGAGAAAAGCTTGGCCACTTTCTACGTGACCGGTCAGTTCGAACCGGTTATCGTGAGCGAATATGTGCTGCAATGCTGATAGCACTAACTGATTGCGTTCGACGAGCACCAGACGAATTCGTGGAAATTGCGCCGTTTGTGGTCGCATTCTCTTGATCGACGTCAGCTATCGCCAAGAGACAAGGCCCGCGGCGCGGGAAGCGGAGATGACGGTGTTTGCCATCAGGAGTGCGATGGTCATCGGACCGACGCCGCCCGGCACCGGGGTGATCGAACCGGCAGTGGCCGCAGCCTCGTCATAGGCAACATCGCCGACAAGGCGCGCCTTGCCGTTTGCGTCCGCCGGCAGGCGGTTGATGCCGACGTCGATTACGGTGGCGCCGGGCTTGACCCAGTCGCCCTTGATCATCTCGGGACGACCGACGGCGGCAACCAGGATGTCGGCGCTGCGGCACAGGCCCGGAAGGTCCTTGGTGCGGCTGTGGGCGATCGTCACCGTGGCATTGGCGTTGAGCAGGAGATTGGCCATCGGCTTGCCGACGATGTTGGAGCGGCCAACCACGACCGCGCTCAGGCCCGACAGATCACGGCCAAGTGCGCGTTCGATCAAAAGCATCGAGCCGGCCGGCGTGCACGGCACGAAGGCCGTGTCCAGTTCGCCGGTGCCGAGCTTGCCGACATTGATGAAGTGGAAGCCGTCGACGTCCTTTTCCGGCGCAATCGTCTGGATGATGCGGCCGGAATCGATGTGGCCCGGCAGCGGCAACTGCACGAGGATGCCGTGGATGGCCGGATCGGCGTTCAGCTTCTCGACCACCGCCACCAGCTCTTCCTCGCTGGTTTCAGCCGGCAGCGCATGTTCGATCGAGTTGAAGCCGCACTCCTTGGCCTTCTTGCCCTTCGACGCGACATAGACCTGGCTGGCCGGATCATGGCCGACGATGACCACCGCAATGCCCGGCACGACGCCTGTCTCGGCGATCAGCCTGTCCGCCTCGGCCTTCACCTTGGCTACAACATCCGCCGCTACAACCTTGCCGTCTATTACTGTCGCCATCGCCAAACTTCCTCGCTTTCCCGTTGTCAGCTCAGGCCCTGGATGTCGCCATTGTCGTCGAGATGGATGGCCTCTGACGATGGCTTGGAGGGCAGGCCGGGCATGGTCATGATCTCGCCGCAGATGGCAACGACGAAGCCGGCGCCGGCCGAGAGACGCACTTCGCGCACCGGCACTGTGTGGCCGGTCGGCGCGCCGCGCAGGTTCGGATCGGTCGAGAACGAATACTGCGTCTTGGCCATGCACACCGGCAGGTGGCCGTAGCCTTGCTTTTCCCACTGGTGCAACTGGTCGCGCACCGACTTGTCGGCAATCGCCTCCGAACCGCGGTAGATGCGCTTGACGATGGTGTCGATCTTGTCGAA
>NZ_LMGJ01000015.1 GCF_001427385.1 Mesorhizobium sp. Root157 | reverse complement strand
GCCATACCACTTCAGGTACGTCTCGTTGTCGATCAGCGTATCCTTCTTCCACGCAGCTTGAACACGGTGGACATGAACGTCGGACATTTCCTGCTTCCCTCCGAAATCTGCTGCCCAGGGTTGCGGACAGCACCGCGGCCTCGTGCCGTGAAAATCGGGGCATTATTAACAGTTCCGCCCGTTCGGCAATATTAGACGTTCGGTTGCGTGGCGCGATGCCGCAGAAACTACGAACCACGAACAAGTTTCCGTGAAATCCGCGGAACCGGACGAGCCAGCGGCAACAAAGACCCGCCTTTGCGCGTTGCAACAAACGGTTAACCATGTGGGCGCACACTTTGCGTCAGGAAGGGACACGTTTGCGAGGCAACCATGCGTGACCAAGGCGAATTGGAACTGATGCTGAAGGGCTATGGGCTGACGACGGCAAAGATCCTCTACCACTTTCCCGATCATCCCCATCTGCTGCAAACCTTCATCTGGCAGGACTACGACATCGCGCCGAAGTTTCCAGTGCTGGTGAAGTTCATCGATTTCTGGAAGGCCAAGCTTGAGGGGCCGCTCCATTCGGTGATCTATACGCACAAGACCCTCATCGGCCCGAACGAGTGGCGAAAGGTCGACGGAGAACTGCTGCTGCACTGAAGCGGCATTCTCGCTTGCATGTGGCGGCCTGGGCCTGGCGGTTCGCTTCCTCCGTTGCGCAGGCATGGCGCACCCCGCGCCTTCTCGAACTGCTGGCACAAGCAATCGGCCGGGTTGCCCGGGGTAGGGCGGATTGCAAAGACGAACCGCACAGGCTATGGCTCAACGAGAACTTCGCTGAACCCATCGGTTCGCGGGACAAGGAGTAAAGCCATGAAAAACAAGCTTTTAGCCGGCGTCGCCCTGATCGCGTCGCTTGCCTTTGCAACCGCCGCACAGGCCGATATCGTCATCGGTCTGGTCGCGCCGCTCACCGGCCCCGTCGCGGCCTATGGCGATCAGGTCAAGAACGGCGCCCAGGCTGCCGTGGATACCATCAACCAGAATGGCGGTATTCTTGGTGAACAGGTCGTCCTGAAGCTCGCCGACGATGCCGGCGATCCCAAGCAGGGCGTTTCGGCCGCCAACCTGCTCGTCGGCGAAAGCGTGCGCTTCGTCGTCGGCCCGGTCACATCGGGCGTCGCCATCCCGGCATCGGATGTGTTCGCCGAGAATGGCGTCCTCATGGTGACGCCGACCGCAACGGCGCCGGATCTCACGGCGCGCGGCCTCACCAACGTGCTGCGCACCTGCGGCCGCGACGATCAACAGGCTGAGGTCGCTGCCGCCTATGTCCTGAAGCACCTGAAGGACAAGCGCATCGCCGTCATCCACGACAAGGCCACCTACGGCAAGGGCCTGGCAGATGCCTTCAAGGCGGCGATCAATGCCGGCGGCGTGACCGAGGTTGCCTACAATTCGCTCAATCCGGGCGAGAAGGACTTGTCCGCACTCGTCACCCGCCTCAAGGCCGACAATGTCGAGGTCATCTACTTCGGCGGCTATCATCCCGAAGGCGGCCTGCTCGCGCGCCAGTTGAAGGACGTTGGCATCGAGGCGACGATCATCGGCGGCGAAGGCCTGTCCAATACGGAATATTGGGCGATCGGCAATGAAGCTGCCGCCGGCACGATCTTCACCAATGCGTCCGACGCACTGAAGAACCCGGACTCGGCCGATGCCGTGAAGGTTCTGAAGGACAAGGGCATCCCGCCGGAAGCCTTCACGCTCAATGCCTACGCGGCCGTCGAAGTCATCAAGGCTGGCATCGAGAAGGCTGGCAAGGCCGACGACGCGGCAGCGGTTGCAACCGCGCTGAAGTCGGGTGAGCCGGTCTCCACCGCGATCGGCAAGCTGACCTATGGCGAGAACGGCGACCTCACTTCGCCAAGCTTCTCGCTGTTCAAGTGGGAAGACGGCAAGATCGTCGCAGCGGAATAAGTTCGCTCCGACACGGAACAGAGAAGAAGGCCGGGGCGTTGCTCCGGCCTTTTTCTTGTCGGGCGGTTTGGTGTTTAATGCATGTCGCCCGAAAGTGGGGACCTGTTTCGGGATAACGACATGCATAAAAACAAACGCTTAGAGCGGTATCGGTGAGCCACCGGGCGCTGCGGGCGGGTAAGGTGAGAGGGCGGCGCCGACTTTGAGACCGGGGACCCGTTAACCTGGTAGCGAGGCATCGGCGGAAAACGTGGACAAATCCATCCACCCGTGACCGCCTCATTCCCGCCAAGCCCTTGTTCTCACTCACTCCCCGCAAAAACCTTTCGCCACGCTTTTCCACACCCATTGCTGCCTCCCGCATAATGCCCCTGCTTCTCCTGCGGGAACGCCGCTCATGACGGTGGACGTGTGGGGAGAAGCCGGCGCCTCCGCCGGTGCGCTAACGTGGCGTGTCGTCCGGGGGGCTCGTCCCGGGTAGTCCAGGGGGCATCACGACCCCTGCGTGCCGCGAAAGGGCACAAAGGCGGAAACGGGTTTGTTGAAGCGCGGGTCAAGGTCCAGAAGGCCGAAGCCCAAGCCTCCTTGTCGTTTTCGAGTAAACGGAACGGACGGGCCATCAAATCGCTGGACGGGCGGCTGCAAGGTCGCACTAACTTACTAAACGAGCGTCCCTGTGACCGCCCGTCTTCCCGACCTATGCCGCAAGAGCAAACGGTCAGTTCTTTGACAATGGCCAGACGGCAAATGCCGGGCGTGGCAATGAAAAGCTGTGCCTCCTCTGTGGAAAGGGTGAGGGGAGAGAACGTCAGCGACGAGCGCAGCTCAAGGGCGTGGTAAAGGCCCCAAATGGCGAATGCCGAACGTGGCGATGAATAAGCGCGTTCCCTCCCCCATCGAAGGGGAAGGGAAGGGGCACCGATTCACTCACGAATGCGCCCAACTCCTCAGGCTCGACCAGGTACGGCGATCGAGGCGGTAGCGCTCGACCGGGACCTTGCCGGCGACGATCGAGTTCAGCATGCCTTGGCCGGCATACTGGAAGCCGCACTTGTGGATGACGCGACGCGACGCCGGGTTGATGACCCGGCACGAAGCATGCAGCGAGGTGATCGCCGTTGCCCGGAAGGCAAGGTCGACCAGCGCATGAGCCGCTTCGGTGGCGTAACCCTGGCTCCAGTACGGTTCGCCGATCCAGTAGCCCAGTTCCAGCCCGCGATCGGTCTGGTTGAGCCCAGCGCAACCGACAAGCGCGCCGTTTTCGGAGCGCGTCAGCGCATAGACGGCGCCGCCGAAGCCGCCGGCCTTGCTGTTGGCGATGAAGGCGCGCGCCTCTGCTTTGCCGTAGGGATTGGGCATGCGCGCCAGCATTTCGGCAACGTGGCGGTTATCGGCCAGTACAACGAGGTCGGGCACGTCATCGTCATGCGGCGGGCGCATCACCAGCCGTTCGGTGAGCAACACCGGGCAGTCGATACGCAAACCCGCGTCGTCCAACTCTTCCTTCTCGGCAACCATCGAATTGTCCTCCAGGCGAAAGAAAAAGGGGAGATGGCGACCCATCTCCCCTGATCCATTTCCTGGCTTGGCCAGACACCGGTCCCGAGAAGGGGCGCCGGTGTCTAAGTGCGGAACCGGCTACTCCGCGGCCTTCTGAATCGGGTTCACCGATACGTAGGTTCGGCCATTGGCTTTTTTCGCAAATGTCACAGCACCTGCTTCGAGCGCAAAAAGGGTGTGATCCGTGCCCATGCCGACGTTGACGCCGGGATGCCACTGCGTGCCGCGTTGGCGGATGATGATGTTGCCCGGAATGACGGCTTCGCCGCCGAACTTCTTCACGCCAAGGCGCTTGGAGTGTGAATCGCGACCGTTGCGCGACGAACCGCCAGCTTTCTTGTGTGCCATCTTAGTGCTCCTTTACGCCGTCTCAGGCGCTTGCAATCCTTATGAACGCGCTGGGCGTCCGTTTCAAGTCCGATAAGCGGATTGGCGCGTTACTTCTTCGCCAGTTCCTTGGCCTGCTCGCGCCAGTCCTTGATCTGGTCGGCGCTGAACGGCATGTGCTCGTCGATCTTGGCCACGTCGGCGTCCGACAGCTTCGCAACCTGAGCGAAGGTGGTGATGCCCTGCTCCTTGAGCTGCTCGGCAGCCACCGGGCCGATGCCCTTGATGACGGTGAGGTCATCCGGCTCGCCCTTCGGCGCCTTGAACAGCGGAGCCGCAGCAGCAGCCTTGGCTTCCGTCTTTGCCTCTGTCTTGGCCTCGGCCTTTGCAGCAGCCTTCTTCGACGGCTTGGCGCCACCGGTCAGGATCTCGGAGATGCGCACCGTGGTGAGCAACTGGCGATGACCGATCTTGCGGCGCGAATTCTGGCGGCGACGTTTCTTGAAGGCGATGACGGTGCGGTTCTTGCCCTGCTGGACAACTTCGGCAGTAACCAGCGCGCCATCGACGAACGGTGCGCCGAAAACGACATTCTCACCCTCGCCATGTGCCAGCACATGGCCGATCTCGACGATATCGCCGACCTGGGCTTCGAGCTTTTCGATCTTCAGGAGATCGTTGGCGGCAACGCGATACTGCTTACCGCCCGTTTTAATGACTGCGAACATTTTTTGCCTTTCGCTGTTCGGTCGGCCTTTATGAACCTCCATGTTTCCACAAGGGAAGGAGAGGCCCGGCCGTCTTTTTGTCAGTCTGCGGGTTCAAAAAACAAGCGGCGCGGAAAGCGATCCACGCCGATTGCGCGCCGTCCCTAACCGAAGGCCCTCGCAAAGTCAAGGCAAATGCCAATTACGTGCTGCCGCCGCCGCGCCAAACAGGCCCGGGAGTGTGCACCTGCCGCATTCTTCCTCAACCGAACTCGGCCAGTCGAGAAACAGGCGGATTTGGCCTTGTCTCCAGGCGATACTGCCGCTATCAAGGCGCCGCGCCGATATGGTGACCACGACCCGCGGAGAAGTGGCAGAGTGGTTGAATGCACCGCACTCGAAATGCGGCATACTCGCAAGGGTATCGGGGGTTCGAATCCCTCCTTCTCCGCCATAAGTCATTGATATAACTGACTTATTCTGTTTGGCCAAATTAGTCGAAATCCGTCCAAAAGCAGTCTTGGCACAATTTTGGCACACTGCGGTTTGCGATGGCATCTATTCGAAAGCGGGGAAAAGTTTGGCACGTCCAAGTCAGGCGAATAGGGTTCCCCAATCTGACCAGTTCATTCCCCACTAAGGCGGAAGCTTTGGCATGGGCGAGAGCGCATGAGTTCACCATTGATAGCGGTGACCGACAGCCGACCAATAAGCGGCTTGAAACTGTCCACCTTGCTGACCTTCTAAAGCGATATGAATCTACCGTATCAGTGGGCAAACGAGGCGCTGATCGAGAGTCATATAAGATAAGAGTGCTACTTCGTGCCAACATGGCCGGTTTGCCAGTGTCAAAGGTCACCGGTTCAATGATTGCAGCATATAGAGATCAGCGCCTCACGACTGTAAAAGCCGGGACAGTTCGCCGAGAACTCGCACTGCTTCGCCACTGTTTGGAAGTTGCCCGCAAGGAGTGGGGCATCCCCATTTACAAGAATCCATTTGTCGGCATCAAAATGCCAGAACCGGCCAATTCACGGGATCGCCGCCTCGAAGATCGAGATATTCAACTCATTCAGCCCGCTCTTCAAAAAACCAAAGCTTGGTATTTGCGGCCAATGATCGAACTGGCTTTGGAAACAGGGATGCGACGAGGGGAACTGTTAAATCTGAAATGGTCCGACGTGAACCTGACGAAGCGTCTTGCCACCCTACCGATCACCAAGAACGGCAAATGTCGAAAGGTGCCTCTGACGCCAAGAGCGATCGAACTACTATCCGCCCTGCCACAGACCGGCGATCGTGCTTTTCCGATCGGCACCAGTGCATTTCGGCAAGCATGGGATCGCCTTATGAAACGCTGCGGAATCGACAACCTCTGCTTCCACGATCTGCGCCATGAAGCGATCAGTCGATTTTTCGAAATGGGTCTGTCTGTCCCGGAAGTGGCCCTGATCAGCGGTCACCGTGACTATCGGATGTTGTTTCGATACACGCACATTCGCCCATCAGATGTGGTCGCAAAGCTGAGCGGCTATTCTCGACCAACAGAGTGAAAATCTCGCCGACCACGCCTTTCAAGTATTACTCCCACGTTGTAGCCACCAACAGTTCCACTAATGGCGGCAGTTTGAACAACGAGAAAGTCGAAATGATTGGCATCATTTGACTGTGATTCATTTAAAAATATACATTAGTCTGCATCGATCGATCCAAGAGTGGAATTTATCGCTTTAAGTGTTGATCCCACATAACCGCCACTCCGTTTGGCGAGCGTTCTAATTTTTCTATCTGATGAAAAATAAAATAACACTCTTATCAAAGCATATATGCTAAGCCTAATAGGCTTATGGTTTGTATTACTTGAGAATTCACGAAATATATATTCTGGCGTTTGAATTAAACTTTTCAAGACATTGTTTAATTCATCTATATTTGATATGTTAGCTGATCTCGTAAGAGACAAAAGCCTATTATATTTTATTTCATCCTTTGGATCGAAGGTATCTGTTGCTTCAACAACAATTCCAGCCAGCCTTGCTGCACTCTCTATTTCTTTAATATCTCTACTATTTTGAATGTATACATCAAGAGATTCCATATTGATTGCGACTGTAAGCTGCCCGCCATTCACGCCCACGGCATAAGATTGCCGGAGTTTTCCGACAGATTTTTCGACCTCAGAGAGGTCTTCATCCGCCCCCTCTAGGAGTGCGCTAACTCTGTAGAGTTTGCGCTTCACTGGGAGCGGGATGTCACTATCATTGTTGTATCTCAATTGCCTATCGATTACAGCCCACGCATGCTGTAGCACCGTACGCACTTGGATTTCAGCTTTCATCCCTTCGTATTTTTTGAAATCTGGCAAATGAATCCGGTTTTCCATGTGGCTAACGATAAGATGAATAGACATGTATCCAAATTTATCTGGGTCTGAGGCTGAATTTTTATCTATCGAGTTTTCTATATCTATATTGAAATTCTGTTCGATAATTTTACAAATTTTATCAACATCTTTCTGATATAGGACAACAAATCTTACGCCACATAGATCTGTTACATCTTTTAGTTTTTTATATTTTCCAGCCTTCTCTGGTCGCTCCAATTTCCTTTTGAAACTCTCAATATCTTTCGCTCTCGACTCGGTATGGAACAAATCTATGGAGCCATCCTTTGCCAAGCCTTTGACTATTCGAACTATGCTCTCGGCAAGCTCTTCATAGTTCGGACGACTGGCAGCATATTCCACTGCCAATCGTTCAACAATTTCGATCATTAGCCCTTCGCCCCAACACCACTAGGCCCTGCCCATATGGGAAGAACGGTAATCCTCGAAACCTGTCCCACACAAGTCATATTGACATTTTAGGAATCTTATCCTATCAATTGTCAGAGGCTATTGGGACGAAAACCGAATGCTTGTCGGATACGCCAGAACCAGCACGATCGAACAGACAGCCGGCCTTGAAGCGCAGCATCGGGATTTGACGGCGCAAGGCTGCGAGAAGATTTTCAGCGAGCAGGTATCCTCGATCAATTCCAAACGGATGGAATTGGAACGGGCAATTGAATTCGTTCGTGAAGGCGATGTGCTCGTCGTCACGAGACTCGATCGGCTCGCCCGCTCCGTTGGCGACCTGAACCAGATTGTCGCCCGCCTTCAGGAAAAGTTGGTCGGCCTGAAAATTCTCGACATGGCCATCGACACGACATCGCCAACTGGCCGACTGTTGATGAATTTGGTCGGATCGATTGCCCAGTTCGAGCGTGAAATCATGCTGGCTCGTCAGCGGGAAGGCATTGCGAAAGCCAAGGCCGAACATAAATTCAAGGGGAGAGCGCCAACTGCAAGGCGGAAACTACCGCAGGTCTTGGAATTGCATTCTTCCGGCAAGACGGCCATTGAGATTGCCGCTTCGCTTGGAATTGGCCGATCCTCTGTCTACCGGATTTTGGCAGAAGCCGCATAACTGAAGGGGGCAGACCCATGGCCGGAAACCGACTGATGCACCGACACCTTAAGGTGAAGCGCAACGTGTTCCGCATCATCGAAATGCATTTAGCTGAAAAAGGTGCAACCGAGATTGCAAAAAAGACGGGCATTAGCAGATCGTCGGTCTATCGAGTGATTTCTGATATCATGGACAATCAGCCGACCCCGAAGGAGGCACCTGAAAATCTGGAAAATCGCCTACAGTGAAAATATCGATCGATGAAAATTTCTAACGAGCAACCGGAGCCAACTTGAACAGCAAATCAACCAAGGAAAAGCGGCGTAGGATTCCGACGTTCACCCTGAAAGAATTGGAAGAAGCCGGAAAAATTCCGCCCTACACCAACCTGATGGACCCTTTCGACAAATGGCTTGAGGCAGAGAAAAAGAAGGAAATGGCCAAAAAGGCTGGCAACGACAATGGCCGACAAGGTGATCAGCGATGATAGAAACTGCCTGCGTCCCCACGGGCTTCTCAAAATAAGGTCAATATCTCCAAGAAAACATATCCTTAATTTTTAGCAGTGTGCAGCGTGCTGCTCTTTAGTCGTTCAAATATGCTCAAAGGCAATCTTTTGGTTAACTGGATACGACGAATTGGTATTATTTCGTTCGCTTTACTCCATTTACCTAGCTAATATCCCTGCCTTAAATTGCCCTCGGCTGGCATCATTGTCTTGATGTTGGCTGTCAGGGGGGAGACATGACTTCAGACATCGTGGAAAAGTTAGAAAAAGACAAGCCGCAGTTCCACTGGGGCGGAACTCAAAGATGGAATGCTGCACCGGAAACCCTACGAGAAATACAGGCATCCACCCGCAAGAACATGCTAACTCTAGAGACTGGGTGCGGTGCATCTACAGTTATCTTTGCGGCTCAAGAAGCACATCATACTGTAATCAGCCCCACGAGAGATGAGCATCAACGAGTGGCAGATTATCTTCGTAGTATAAATATAGATACATCAAATTTAAAATTTGAAGCGGGGTTTTCAGATGATGTTCTTCCAAATATTTGTTCTTATCCAAACCGGATGAATAAATGGGATGCTTGGTGCGCAGATCATTTTCGACCGACTGATTCCAGATCATGTAAAAACACCGACCTATGGAGAGAAGATAATGAGCGCCATCTCGATTTCATATTTTTGGATGGCGCTCACTCATTTCCATACCCCATTATTGATTGGCACTACTCTGTAAGAGAGCTCAAGATTGGTGGCCACCTTCTATTGGATGACATTCCAATCCCGGCTGTAGCGTGCGTTTACAGGTACATGATCACCGACCCATGCTGGAAGTTAATACATATTCTGGATAACAGAGCTGCAAAGTTTGAACTCGTCGCTCTTCCTGCTCCGGAAGACTACACACTCCAACCATATAATCGCTATCCAGATTTTGGATTCTTGCCATTTTACAAGAGAAATTACATGCTTATGTCCTCTGAACTCAGACGCATGCGAGGACAGTTGGGTGAAGCGATGCCAAGCTTGCGTGGATATTGGCGTCGAATGCGTAAATGATTCAGCCAAGGCGACCAATGATGGCAAGAACTGTGGCAACTGCCAATTTATGTGGTGGGCGATAGGCGCTGGTCAGGGTGTTCGACGCGTCCATCCTGTTGTAAAAACTCTGCCCAGATTTCCGCAAAAGGAACGGTTCCGGATGGATGCCGGCCATCAACTTGTCTGCGAATTCGGAAAGAACCGCAGCCTTGGTCGGCTCCAAAACGCAATCGAGACGGCGCAGAACCGTAAAGGGCAGGATCACCTTACCATATTCAGATTGCTTGAAATCACCACGAAGCAGGTCGGCCACCGACCAGATGAAGGCGGATAGGGTTTGGTGATTCATGCGTATGCTCCGGACAGTTCAAGGCCCATCTGAGCAGCATGGACGCCGCTCATCAAGGCAACCTTTGTCGCAGGATAGGCGATGAAACTGTGGCGAAGGTTACCGATCATGCGGCTGTCGGGTCGATGCTGACCTTTCCGTAATTCTTCAATGACTGAATGATGGATGGAACCTGTCGCCTGCGCTCCTCGGGATGACGAGCATAGGCGGCTTCCTGACGCAGGATCAGCCCGAGGTTGGCATCACCCACGCCGGCAGATCGCAACTTCAGGGCAAAATCGAAGAAGTTATCGTTTCCGGCACTCGGTATCATGGCCACCTGCCGCCACTCGTCCCTGATGGATTCGATCGCAACGTCCATCAACCAATTGGCAGGGATCGACGGTTCCGCTTGTGGCGGCTTGCGATGATATTTTTGAATCCAGTCCCTTGGCTCCAACGGCTTCCTTTTACCACTTTTGAATTCGAGGAAAATATTCCCAGATAGATCAGCGGCCTGACAGGGAAGATAAAACAGGCTTGCTGCGTTCTTCTTACTGCGGTCAAAACCATGATCCACAGACACCGATTCCAATCGTGACCAGATTTCGTCCATGATCGTGTTGTGGGTCTGGATGCTGAAGATGGTCGTGGTCGGGATGTAGGCTCGATATCGTGGCTTGGCTTTGGTGGAACTGAAGGTGTTGAAAATCACCATTTCGAGATCGGGAAAAAGTTTGGCCAGTTTTTCCGGTCGGAGATCACCGCCATCGTTGTCGAGCCAGATTCCACGCAGAAATTCGATGTTCGCTATCCCTCTTTGGGTGTCCACGTCTTCTTTCGGGTTGAAATAGGCCGGACTGATCAACGAGTTGTCTTCCCGATTGGGGATGACTCTTTCCGACTGCTGTTTCAAGAATTCGATGAATTCCTGATTTGACTGACCTATAATTATACCTTCTTGGTCTTTCGCCGTTAAATATTGGAATTGCGTACCATAGAACAAACTTGTTACTTTTTGTATATTATCATTAATATTAATATATGATTCGTAACGGCTATCGGATTTATTTAAATCCAAGTTCATTATTTTGTTACTGCTTGATATAAATTTGTCATGAATCTTCACTTCTTTCTTCCGCAAGCGATATGCGGCCTGTTTTTCGGCGGCGTTGGTATATCTTTTTTCCCGACCAGATTTCTTCAATTCCATCTGGTCCGTAGATAGCCAATCCAGTTTCTTGATGCTCGATCCGGGAAGCAGGCCATGCAGATGATCGGCAGTCGCCTTATCCACCACAACAATTTCGACAGGATGCGTGTCAGTTGGCGATCGAAGCGAACAGCGCATGATCGACTGATAGGCGGATTCATAAAACCGAGCAGTCTTCACCTGTTTATCGCTCAAGCCCAACGTCTCGAAATAGGAAAGTTCGGACGGACTCGGATTCAAGGCCGAGAGGAACACGACATTGTTCACATGCTGATAGCAGTTCAGGCCATGGGAGATGTTCGGCAAATGTATCCCGGTTGAGTTGTTCGGGAATAGGTTCTCGCCATGCGTCTTGTTGGCCACCCAGAGAAACGGTTCATCGCCGAAATGGGCGGAGACTTTTTGAACAATCAGGTCGTGAACCGCTTCATCGCTGATCCCCAATTTCTTTCCCTGAAGCTTTCCGGACCATGATCGATCCATGACATATGAAATTGTCGCTCGGCTCCCATCATGGTCTTGGAACCGCAGTCCCGATGCCAGTTTCTTGTTCTCGACAAAGCGGACACCAAGCATCGACCATAGTTGATATATCAGAGTGTTCTGAAAATTCGCCGACAGCATCAAGGTGCTCTGGAAGGGCTTCACCACTTCCGGGCGAACCAGCGAGAAAGCGATCAACTTTTTTCCGAAGTGCGCATCCGAGTTGAGCGCATCGATGCTGGTCTTCGGCACATACACGCTGACGTGTCCCGCATGAGCATTCCACGCCAGTTTATGGATATCGGTCCTTTCCGTCACATCTTCCGGAAAGTTGATGACCTTTTCCGGATGCTTGGGTAGCGAGAACTCAGTCAGATCATCCCAAGGGGTTGGTGACTTCTTACAAGCCTTCGCAAGTTTCAGGACTTCACCATCGATCATCAGATCAAAGGCATAATGGACTTGCGGCGCTTCGTCGATGATCAGATGCCAATCAAGCTTGGCGCTGTAACGCAGCATCTTCAGCGCTTCGTGGGTGATGAAAGCAATCTCGCCACCATTCGTCGGCGGCTTTTTCAGACATTGAACCAGACGACCGATGACCGTTTCGGACTGCTCATCGTTGTCGTCGGACACGATTTCCTGAACATGGGTACTGGCGGGACAGCGATCCTTTAGCGTCGCCATCGTCTCGCCAATGACCTTCTTGGTCGGCATGGCAATCAGAGTGCGTCCGCCAGTCATGGCCCGCTCACAGGCATGTTTCAAAATAGCGACATAAGATTTACCGGAACCAGCCGGCGCATTTAAATATTCTAACATACAATAGCATCTTTTAATATAGATTAAATATATAATTGCTGAAAACAATATATTATCTATGAGTGTTTCACCGTATATAGAGTGGATGCATACGGCTTGTCAACGAGAAAATTTCAATCCAAGCAGACATACTGATGCATTTTGCCTGAATATCGAAGTTTTTTGGAATTTAATTCTAGTCGAAGTGTGATTCTGACTCAAAACGAGACAGAATCGGTCAATTTAACTCTACATTCTTAAAATATATAAAAATCATCGATAAGGCGGAATAATATTCTTCTTTACTTATCTAAACTTGAATTTGGCGCAAAAACTCATATCTCACTCAACATCCATTTGAAGGAGGTCGCATATGAAGGAAATTGAACAAGCCGATTCTAAAGAGAAGCGACTTCTCACGCTGGCAGAAGCTGCAAGATACTGTGGCGTAAGCCCCAAAGCATTCAGACGAGAGTTTCGGTTTGCGGAGTACAGCTACTCCACCGCTAGGATTCGTAGATATGATCGGTGCCTTATTGATGAGATCATCGACAAGGCTGACCGTGCGCCCTTCAAAAGCGATAGTCGCTCATTATCTTAACGGTCAGCAATCCGCTCCAGAGTTGGCACAATTTTGGCACAACCGGTGGCTGGAAATCTAAAATCAGAGGCGAATTTCGGATCGCTATTGTATTTTTTCAGCCACAAGCTATTGTCGCAACCAGTTGTTTTTGGTTGGTTTTTTTGCTGTTTCTGGCGAAGTTGGAAAGTGGCAGAGTGGTTGAATGCACCGCACTCGAAATGCGGCATACTCGCAAGGGTATCGGGGGTTCGAATCCCTCCTTCTCCGCCATTCAAATCCTATAACTCATTCAATTGCTTACGTATTTTTAATTGACTCCCTTGGCGTCCCTAATTTTATCCCTAACTTGGGCCTTTGTCTCCGGGCTTGGATTTCCGCAATCGTTGCTTGGAAACTCTCGATAGCCCATAACGCGCGCGCGCATTTGCGTGGCAAAATCATCCCTTGTCCAATGCGCCCTGCCGCTGTTTCAAGGCTTGGCGAATGCGTTCCTTCCCGGCATCGCTGTTTGGCCCGGTGGACATGCCGCCGTGAAACTTGCATCGCTGTTTGCCCGGCAGCGCCAGCGCCCTGCATGGCGTTCCCTTCCGGGTTCGTGCTTCGCATCGAAGGCGCGGCAGATGCGGTTTGCAAACCGGCATGGAATAGAACACAGCAATCAAATCGCCATGTCGCGGCCGAAAGGTTCGCGGCGGTTCTGGCAACATGACGCCTGCCGCCTCAAATGCGTCGCGGAAGTGGGAAGGCGCAACTCCGTCCAGTCGTCCCTTGCGGCGTTCGTGATATTTGACGGTTTGCGCCGTGAAGCCGGAACGCGCCGCCAGTTCCTTTTGCGTCCAGCCCGCCGCCTTCCGGCAGGCCCGCAATTCATCGCCACCATGGAATGAAGCTGCCCAAGCCATATTGCTGCTGTTTCGTCCCTGTTCTCAGCGGTTTTGAAACGGTGAAAAACGATGCACTTGCATTGGGCATCGCCAGCGATGCCTCCGCTAAAGAAAGGCGCATCCATTCCCGTCTGCACCCTATTCCCAAGCCCCAGCACCATATCCGGCACGATGACGCTGGCGAGTTCTGCAAATGCCAGTCTAGGTTTTTTCTTTTTTTGTTTTGTCTGGCTCTCGTCTCGTTCTCCGTCTTTGTCTGCATCTCTGTCTCTGTATATCGGAGCACTTCGAAAGGGCTTGGAAAGGGGTTAGAAAGGGCTTCCCTTGCCGCCATTGATGAAAGACGTGCGCAACAGGCGATTGCCGCTGCCGCCTCTGGCATCTTGAACCGGTGCGCAGCTTACATATTCGCATTGCGCGGCCTCTCGCACGGCCTCGCTATCCAGTTCGGAAATCAGGCGCTCGATACCGTGCCGGTGTTTCGGATTTGTCGGTGGGTTATGCTGAAACCAGCGCCGGACGAAATATTCATCCGACGCCCCTTCATAAACTAGCATGTCGGCGTCGATGACGGCTTGGCGAGCGGCTTGAAGCCGCTCCCCAGTCCAATTCAAATCGGCCATGGCATAGGCGTCCGGCAGGACCATGCAACCCGCGCTCGATTGATGCTGGCATGTCAACAGGTACAGGACGAACATGCGGGCATCATCGCCCAACGTGCCAAAGCGTTTCGAACGCCAGATTTGCGGCGACACCTTGGAAAAGTCACGCATCGGCGGCCTCCCTGATAGTGATGCGCGAATGCAGCACATAGCGGGCATGAGAACCGGGAAACCGGCCGCCATGGCTTTCGTGTATCGTTTCGATGACTAGGCCGATGCCGCGCAGATTGTGGACATAAGCGCTCCATCTAGGGCCAGGAACATCAATCGGCGTGACGCCACGCGGCCCAACCCGGTGAAGCTCCACCAAAGCCCAAGCATCGCGGCCTGTCGCTGTTTGCCATGCGCCATCCGGTTCAACGCGGAATGAGATTGTCAGACGCTTTGTCATAGCTACCCTCCAATCCAGTCAGGAAGGCTTTCAAGTGCCATCATTGCGATGGCGTCAATTTCGCCCGCATTGTCACGGCAGGCGCGAATAAGCCCGTCGCGGGTTCGGCAGTAGCTACGGCCTGTCCAACGCATCCTGCCGTGCTTCTTTCCGTCGGTATGCTGCAAAATCCATTGAATGCCGTCGCGACATTCAATGACACGCCAGCGGACATTGAGCCGGGCTATGAGACGCCAATAGTTGTCGGCGCTCTCTTTATGTTCGCTCGCGTTAAGTTCCCGATAAATCGGGAGCGGCAGGGTTTCCGCCCTTTCGCTCGCGTGCAACTGCTGAAAAACCTTCATCACTGCACCTCGCCGATTTGCGCCAGATGACAGACTAGGCGTGCAATGCGTGGCGAAAGCCGATAGCGGCGCGCAACGATGGCGACTTGAAGGGCGAGCGTTTCGCCTGTAGGTTTCAACTCGTCAAAGTCCATGCCAACGGTTTTGATAGTATTTGCCCGGTGGCGCTGGCGGGCGCGCACCGGGCTTCTGCTATTATTCGTCATGGGCAGACACTCCCTCCGGGAGGCTGTTGACGAAGGCTTCAAGCTCCGAAACCAGAATCAACGTGCGCTTGCCCGCCTTGCGCGGCGTCAGCTTGCCTTGGTTGAAAAGCTTGTAGAGCGTGGTGCGTGAAAGGCCGGTAAGCTGGCGGGCTTCCGGCACCGTGACGGTAAGTCTTTGCATATGGGCTGTCCTTTTGAGTTTGAGACAGCCCTCCAATTAACGACACGGTTCGCCCGTATCTCTACAAAATATTAGTCGATTTTTTTGTAAACCCGGAACGGATTGCGCAACCGGCCTTCAAGTTCCAGCCGTTCAAGGCTGGCGACGCCTAGAAATTCGGACAGCCCCTTGGGGGATGAATCAAGTTGCTGAATACGGGTAACGTCGCCTTTGACGCTCTCCAGCCATGCAGCACGCTCGCGAAACTGCGCAATGGCATTGCGAGACTCATTGATGAACAGCATTAGACATTCGTGCTCAGCACCTTTGAATACGCCATGGCCACGCGAAACCGACGCCATGAGCAAATCCAATTCTCCAGAAAAAAGTGCAACGCCCTCATCCATGGCGCGTTCGATGGCTGCTTGCTGCGTGACTGTTTTCCCCAGGACTTCGCCTGCCTCCCGGCAGCGGTTTCGAAGATAGTTATAGCGCTGATAGTCAATGCCGGATTTGCCAAGTTCCTTTAGCGAGGGACGCCCGCGCTTTCGCCTTCCGCCGTCAAATTCCGGCTGTTCGTGCGCAAGGCAGATGCCAATATGCGCCCATATCGAAATTCCAAAATCATCATGCAGATGCGGCTTAATGCCCAAGCGCTTGCATAGCGCATTCCGTTCCGCGCTCGGCCCGAACGAAATGAACGGCCTACGCTGAACGGATGGAATCCCATATTCGCTTGCAGTCTTGGTTTCAGTTGCAACGCGCTTGCTTCTAGATTTTTGGCGCATTCCTCCGCCCATCAATTCGTTCTCGCCAGGGGAATGACATTGCCGCCGGGTTCGGCGCTGCAATAGTCTGCCCACGCCGCCATGAGCTTACGCCGCTTTTCCAGCGCATCGGCGCGGCGATAGGCCCGCTCCGTCGCATCGCCAACACGGTGCGCCAAAGCCTGCTCCGCCACGTCACGCGGAAATGACGTGCAGTCGCCCGCCCAATCGCGGAAGGCAGAACGAAAGCCGTGTGCCGTGAAGCTATCGGCGTTCATGCGCTTCATGAGCATGGCGAACGCCATATTCGAAAGCGGCTTGCCTCTGGCATAGCCGGGAAACACGAAATCAGAATGCCGGGTTTTGTGAAGCGCCTTCACGATGGCAAGCGCGCGCACCGATAGCGGAACACGGTGTTCCTTCCCGGCTTTCATCCGGCTTGCCGGTACCGTCCAAAGCCCGGCAACCAAATCAAATTCATTCCATGTCGCTTCCAGCACTTCGCCGGAACGTGCCGCCGTCAGAATGAGAAATTCCAGCGCCCGAGCCGTGATTGCGTCCCGTTGGGGAAGTGACTGCAAAAAAACCGGAACATCGGCATATGGCATCGCCGCATGATGGCCGTGCGTCAACCGCTGGCGAGCGGGCAGGATGTTTTTCAGATGGCCGCGCCATAGGGCCGGGTTTTCGCCGGTGCGCCAGCCTCTGGCCTTGGCATAGTCTAACACGCGCTCGATGCGGCCTCGAAGCCGGGAAGCCGTTTCAGGGCGCTTTTGCCATAGCGGATTGAGCACCTTCAAGACATCGTCGGTTCCGACTTCCGAAACCCTTTTCGCCGAAAGCGGCTTGGCATACTCAGTCAGCGTCATGCGCCATTGCGCCCGATGCTTGGCATTGCGCCATTGCCCTTCCATGGAAGCAAGGAACATATCGGCGCATTCGCCGAATGCCGGTTCCGCTTCCTTTTGGCGTTCCGCAATCGGGTTTCGCCCTTCCGCCACGGCCTCCCGGTGCGCGCCTGCCAGTTTGCGCGCCTTGGCGAGCGCGACTGCCGGATAAGGCCCAAGGCCCATTTCGCGCCGCTTGCCGTTCGCCTTCCAGACGAAAGCCCAGGATTTCGCGCCTGTCGCCTTCACGTTGAGATAAAGCCCACCGCCGTCGCCAAGCATTCCCGGCTTGGAAACCGCCTTGCATTCGGTATCCGTCAACTTGCTTGTCGCCCGCGCCATGGCATCCGTCCCTAACTTTGTCCCTAACTTCAAATCGGGATAATAGCGGATTTTGGCGAACGGTGAAAGATGTCGAATAACGATAACTCATTGTTTTTACCTGACTCATTCGGACAACCGCGAACGATGGAAAACCCAAATTGGGCGGACTCCTTCTCCGCCACTATCCAATCGCAAACTCCCAACAGACCGAATCGAGCGCCGGAATTCCTTTTGATTTCAAAGGGGGTTAGCGGTTACGACCGAACCTCAGAGACTGCCAAATCGCCGATTTCCAGTCTCTGAATGGCTTTTGTCTCAACCCATGCGAACCTCTGTCTTTTTGGTTCGGTCGGAAAATATGCTTTTATCTCAAGGCATTACAGTTCTGGCACTACGCCCAAGTTGTAACGGGTGCCGCCGCCCAACAGCCTGACAGAGACACCCGAGGTAGGCGTTTTCGAGCGCTGCGAAGCGTAGCCCTAAGCAATACGACGTTGAACGCGGCTAAAACTTGAACGGGATCCTCGGGGCTCCGCAGCGGTCACTATCTCATGGTGGTGATCGCAGTAGACGCGGTCCGATGAGGTTTGCGTGGCGCAAAAGCGGTAGCCGCCAGTTGCTGATGGATCTACGCGAACCGGAAAGCGGCATTGATCGCGGCCTAGATTCATGAGCAGGACTTCGCCCGCGGGAAGTTTGGAAGTATCAAGCATGATGTTCTTTCAAGTTACAGGTCATCGCCCGACGCGGCGAACTAACGTGCACCTCTGACGGCAAGCGCGACCGTTTCAAGTGGGCGTGTTCTACACGCATTTTGGCCATGGCTACTATGTGGTGTCGGACGCTGCTTCAATGAAGCCCGTGACCTTGTTCTTTCATGAAAGAATTTGCGGCTAACTGTCACGGACAGCAGAACGTGACAGTTAGCCGAGGCGCGGCACTGGCCGCGCGTTTTATCTTGGTTGCGATCCCTGGATCAGGCGAGACCCTCTTCCTGGAGGCTCTTAACGACAGCCGGGCGCGCCGCGACGGTCGACATGAACTTCTGGATGTTGGCATATTGTGCAAGGTCGAGATTGGCGAACTTCGCCCAGCCAAGGATCGTCCAGATATAGGCGTCCGCGGCCGTGAAGGTCTCGCCGGTCAGGAATGATTTTCCTGAAAGCTGCTCATCGACATATGTCAGGCGCTTGCCGAGATGGTCGCGATTAGCGGTCTTGGTTTCTTCCGGTGTGCCCGGCTTGAAGAATGGGCTGAAACTCTTGTGCAGTTCTGACGAGATGAAAGCCAGCCACTGCTTGACCCGATAGCGCGCCATCTCGCCGGCAGGCGGCATTAGCCCCGTGTCGGGCTTCTGGTCGGCCAGATACTGGACGACAATTTGTGCCTCGGTTAGCGTCTGCCCATCCTTGAGCACCAGCATTGGCACGTAACCGTTGGGATTGGTCGCCAGAAAATCTTGGTCGTGCTCCGTCTTCTTCGTCTTGCCGTCTACCTTGACCAGATCAAGCGCGATCCCGGCTTCGTTAGCGACGATGTGAGGTGCAAGCGAGCAGGCACCCGGCATGTAATACAATCTCATTCTATAGCTCCAACACCGAACAGCGTTCACTTCAGGTCCTTTGATAGTAGCAATCACCGGACGGCGAACGTGCAGTGTAGATGGGCAACACGGGAGTAACGCTTCAAGGGGGGCGACATCGGGAAGCATGGCGGGCTAGCAGAGGCAACGGACCTCAGAGGGTGCGAAAACCTTGGCTTCCGGTCTATGAATGCCGACAATTTCGAGTTGCAGTAGAATGGTCTGCATGGGGCTAGAAAAGAGACTGACCGTTTCAAACGTCTCACTTGGACAAGCGGACGTTCAGCTAGGGGACTGATTGAGAAAAACAATGGAGCCGTTGAGGGTCGTTGCAAAGGCCACCCAGACTGCGTAGGGGACGAAGAGCCCGGCAGACCAACGGTCATGCCTCCAAGCTTGGGCGATGAAGAAGAGTATCGACGCCAGCATCGAGCAGATAAGGGCAAGTGCGAGCGATGGCGCCTCCGCTCCAAAGAAGGCAGGCGACCAAAGCCAATTCAGGATCATCTGCGCGATCCACAGCATCATCGCACCACTTCTCCCAGCAATGCGCCAGATTCGCCAGCCAGCGATGGCGATCAAGATGTAAAGGGCGGTCCATACGGGCCCGAAAACCCAGGAGGGTGGATTGAACGCGGGCTTGTTTAGGCTCTCATACCATTCGCCTGGTGCAGTCAGATAGCCGATGCCCAGGCTTATCGCTACGATGATGGTGACAAACGCCACCGCGGAGATCAGGCCCCGCGGTCGGCGTTCGCCGCTTTCCGTTGAAATGCTCATGAAGCTGAAAACCACTGGGGTATATTGTTGTTCCAAACTGTCGCGTCGGACCGAACGTGGTGAGGCCGAGGCCGCCTGGTCAGAGAGGCCTCTTGCCCCTGCTAGTGCTACCGCTGGGCAGCAACCTCGCCTGAACTCATAGCCGTGAAGAGTGGCATGAACTGCCAAGCCGCAGAGAGTCCAACCAGAACATAGACGAGCCGCGATGGTACAGAACCGGCGCCAAAGATGGCGGCGACGAGATCGAAATCGAACAGGCCCACGAGGCCCCAGTTCAGGCCGCCGACAATGACGAGCACGAGAGTTATGATGTTGAGCGCCTTCATGATGGTTCTCCTGGTAGATGGGGGTGAAGCCGGCGCCTCAGGCGCCGGCCAACTTCGAATCAACCTTCAGGCGGTAGGATTACCTGATCAATGACGTGAATAACGCCGTTGCTGGCAGTTACATCCGTTGCAGTGACGTTGGCCTGATTGACCTTCACCGCATCGCCCTCGACCTCTACGTCGATCATCTTGCCGTTCACCGTCTTGGCCTCGTCCAGACCGACGACATCGGCGGCCATGACCTTTCCGGGCACGACGTGGTAGGTGAGAATGTCAACAAGCCGCTGCTTTTTTTCGGGTTTGAGCAACGTTTCGACGGTTCCGGCCGGGAGCTTTGCAAAGGCTGCGTCGGTCGGCGCGAAAACGGTGAATGGCCCTTCTCCCTTCAGCGTGGATACGAGGTCAGCCGCCTCCAGCGCGGCGGCCAACGTGGTGAACTCGCCGGCGCCGACGGCCGTGTCGACGATGTCCTTGCCGTTGGCCCATGCCGGCAGGGCGGCGGTGATGCTGATCACGGCGGCGAGTGCGTGTCTAAGCTTCATTTCGATCACTCCTCGTTGAACAATCCGTCCTTACTGATCGGATGTGTTTTCATATGGAGCAAATGTATTTTCTTGCGAATAACATTTTCGTGACATGAAACCAGCATCTCTTGACATGAAAACGCAGGGTTCAATATTGTCCTGCGGTGAAAACAGAGTGCAAAAGATGCTGTCAGAAACGCTGACGACTGAGCTGGAACGATACCGGATAGGACCGCGCATACGAGCGTTGCGGCTCAAGAAGAAGCTCGGCTTGGTCCAGCTTGGCGAACATACAGGGCTGTCCTCGGCCATGCTGTCCAAGATCGAGCGCGGGCAATTGTTTCCGACGTTGCCGACGTTGGTCCGGATTGCGCTGGTGTTCGGAGTCGACCTGGATCACTTCTTCAGCAAGGAAGGCCCGAGAATCTCCGTGACGCGCAAAAGCGAGCGCGTGCGCCTGCCAATCCCGGCGGACGCCTCTCCCGGTGCCTATGTGTTCGAGAGCCTCAACTATGCGTTGGCGGATCGCCGCATCGAAGCCTTCATGGCGGTGTTTCCGACAGATGGACCGGCGTCGGAGCCGCACCAGCATGGAACGGAGGAGTTCCTATACGTGATCGAGGGCACACTGGCCGTCATGGTGGACGAGGGCGAGGTAATCCTCGAAAAAGGCGATGCCATTTCCTTCGATTCAAACGTCCTGCACAGTTATAGGCGCGAGGGTTCTGGCGCGTGCACAGCGCTCGTGGCGACAGTTGCCTGAAAATCCGAGCTGTAAGTCCGCAGCCGGTTATTTCGCGCACGCCGCCGTTTGTTGCAACTAACAGATCTGATGGAAAGTGATGGGACAGAGTTGGATCGAGGTCAATGACAGCATGCAGCAGGGCTATCGCTATCTGCTGAGCGCGCCCGAAGGCCATGACTTCGGTCCGGAGTTTCGCCCGGACCTCACGCCTCCCGAAATGCTCGCTCTCGGCGTGTTCGGTGGCAAGTACATGACCGACTGCCGTGCCGAGTTTCCGGCAAGCTGGTTCTTAGAGGCGCGGCTTTCGCCAAACCGACGCGACCATTCCCTCAACTGGTTCAGCGTCGACGCAAGCCAGCCGCTCAGTGTCTGGCGCGCCAAGGGATGGATCCATCCTGACGACCCGCGCGGCTGGTTTCAATGGTACTGCCGCTACTACCAAGGTCGCCGCCTGCCCGATGAAGACGAACGACAAATTGGCCGTTGGAAGGCGATGCGGCGGCACATCGCCCAACTCCGCCGCCATTGCGACCCGGGCGACAGATGGTGTCGGCCGCGTCAGAGACAGGCCTTGCTCCACTGGGCGTATGATAGCCGCGCGTTCTGAACACCACAATAATGTGAAGAAACCTGAGAAGCCTCCCGTATCAGCTTTAGCATGCTGTCGGCGTAAAGCTGCCCGTCCTGCCCGCTCCTAGCTGTCCGTCGTGAGTTAAAGGACGGCAAGTTTCGGGCGGCGTCAGGCAACAAAACGGCGCCAATGGGGTCGGTTGCTGAATGGCAGCTTACCGGTAAAGATCGACCGAGGCCTGAAATTCTGCAATCGGTCGAAAACTGCCTTGATAACGAGGCTTGTTAAGAAACGCCAAACGCCGCCTCCGTCTGCTCCGCCCACGGCAACTCAGCAACCAAGACCAGATCATTGAGGGAAAGCGCAGGGGGCATGCGGTGGACGATCAACTTTTCCAGAACGTCCGGCGACAGCCAGGCCAGCCGCATCACCCGGCTGATATACCGGTCCGTGACCTTTTCGGCTGTGGCAATGTCTTGCAGGGTCGATGCCTTGCCACGATCGAGCTTGCGCCGCCAGGACCAGGCGCGGGCAATGGCGCGTAGGACGTGGGGATCCTGCATTCTCTGTTCGACGGGATCTATGTCCGCCGGCGGTAGGATCTTCGGCCGCCCGTTTTTCTTGCGGATGGTCAGAGGGATGACCACGCGAATGGTATTTTCCGTCATGCGGCATCCTTTTCCATCTGTGGCGCCATCATCTGGCGCACCAGCGATCTGATCCCGTCGTGGCGCAGATCAATGGCGATACCGGCCACGCCTACGGTGACGCGAGCCACAAGAAGCTGGACAATGCGCGCCTGCTCGGCCGGAAACAGCGATGCCCACAGGTGATCGAATTCACCGAGCGCGGCCATGACCGCCTTGTCGTCGACGTCCGGCATGTCGAATTTCAGTGCCGTGATCGCCCGCGCTCTGATCTCGGGCGTTGTGATCATGCGGCGGATTTCGCCGATGACGGCATCCTCGACCATGCCGGCGGGCAGGCGCTGCGGTCCTGCGGCATCCGTGGCGCGGTTTCGGATCAGGTCCATCGAGGTGTAGTAACGGTAGAGCTTGCTGCCCTTCTTCGTGGCCGTCGGCGTCATCGCCGTGCCAGTCTCAGTGAAGATCAGCCCTTTCAGCATCGCAGGTGTCTGTGAGCGCGTGTTGGAGGCACGCAACCGCGGGCTTGTCTGCAAGATGGCGTGCACCTTGTCCCACAGGGCGCGGTCAATGATCGCCTCGTGCTCGCCGGGATAGCTGGTGCCCTTGTGCACCGCCTCGCCAATATAAACTCGGTTGTTGATGAGTTTGTAGAGAAAACCCTTGTCGACCAACCGGCCACGGCGGGTGCGCACATCTTCGGCCGCGAGTGCTTTGGCCAGCAATGTGGCTGATCCGATGGTGACAAACCGCTCAAAGATCATGCGCACGATCGCCGCCTCCGATTCTTCGATGAGCAATTTTCGATTCTCGACGCGATAGCCGAGCGGCACAAACCCACCCATCCACATGCCCTTCTTTCGTGAGGCGGCGAATTTGTCTCGGATGCGCTCGCCAATCACCTCGCGCTCAAACTGGGCAAAGGACAACAGGATGTTGAGCGTCAGCCGGCCCATCGAGGTGGTGGTGTTGAACGACTGGGTGATGGACACGAACGTGACGTTGTTTCGGTCGAACACTTCGACCAGCTTGGAGAAATCCATCAGCGAGCGCGACAACCGGTCGATCTTGTAAACCACCACCACGTCGATCAACCCGTCCTCGATATCTGCCAGCAGCCGCTTTAACGCCGGGCGCTCCAGCGTGCCGCCCGAAAAGCCACCGTCATCGTAACGTTCGCGAATGGCGGCGAACCCTTCCGACCGCTGGCTGGCGACATAAGCTTCGCAAGACTCGCGCTGGGCGTCGAGCGAGTTGAACTCCATGTCGAGTCCTTCCTCGCTGGATTTGCGGGTGTAGATGGCGCACCGCAAACGGCGCTGGGTCTGTGCAGGCACGCCGGTCATCGCTCGTGCCTCCGTGCTTCGCGGAGCCCGAAAAATCGGTAGCCATTCCACTGCGTACCGGTGATCGCCTTAGCCACCGCCGACAGCGACTTGAAGCGGCGCCCCTGCCAGTCGAAGCCATCGCGCATCACGGTGACAGTGTGCTCGACGCTGTCCCATTCGCGCACCAGCCTGGTGCCAGCAACCGGGTTGCGCGCGTCGGTGATGATCGCCTTGCGATCGGAGCTGCCGTCAACCTCATCGGCCAACAGATCCAGCATCCGTCGAGTCTCGCGGGTCAGTCCACCCACACTCAGTTCCTGGATGCGATAGCCGAGCCTGAGTTCGAGATAGCTTCGGCTGTTGTTCGGCGCCGGTGCGGCCATCAGCACCTGCCACTCAGCCTTCAGCTCCTTGACGGACATACGCTTCAACGCTGCCAACCTGGGGATCGCAGAAGCGTTCGAGACAACGTTCTCGCCCGGTCGCTGAGCCTTTTCATTCACACGTTTCGAGACTGTTTGCATTCTATTCCTGCCCTCCAACTCGGCTGCATCGTTGACGACCAGCACGCCTCTTCAGGGCGAAGATGTCGAATGAACTGTCTCTGCCAGGAGCAGATAAAGAACTGGACTGTTCGGGCAGAACACGCCTTAGCCCGGTGGCGAGGATCTGGCCAAGCTCGGCAAGACGTTCGTCCGTCGACATGAGAACAGGGGAAAGCGGGTTCATTGCCATAAGAGGTCTCCGTTTGGAGCCAAGCAATCACCGCAGGCGAGATAAAAATAGCAAAATCACAGGCGTTAAAAAGCATTGCGAAGACAAAAGCAGATGAGCGAACAAACACGAAGGCCGCGCTCAGCCTTTCGCTTGGCATTCTCCTTCGTCGACAATAATTTGCACGGCTTCCACATTCATGGATGTCTCGCTGATTCGCGCGACTTCTGCCGGCGCACGCGCCCCCGTGCGCAGGCGAGCCGATAGCGAAAGCTGCCTATACTTTGTGAAATCTATTCTTTTCTAGACGATTAACGATTTCTCAACCGCAGGTGGAGACCCTGTACTTAATGTGATGCTTTCGGCATTCGGCCCAGGGGGTGGAAAATGGGGCATGTGAGACTTGGCAATCCTCCGACCACCCGGAAGTGGCGGGAAGTGGTTGACCTCCTCAACCAAGGGGATGTCTCGGTATCCGATCTCGCCGAGGCGGTCGAGCAAGCAGCGGATCGCTCCCTGGCAGAGGCAGTCGATGACCCGGCTTTCGTCGAAGCCCTTTGGCTCTTCCTTAAGGTTCCGCAGGCTGCGAGTTCGGAGGACTTTGCCGCCGCGCTGGGCAAGCTAGGATTGCAGGTCCCGGAATCCCCGACGGTTACAGATGTGCTGGCCGCTTTCGATGGCGCAATAGAGAAAGCACGTGGTCAAAACAAGCGATCGTTGACTGATTTCAGTTTAATCGCGAAGGGCGCTGCAATTGCGGCGCTTCAAGGCCTAGTAAATGACCGGCTTCCGACGCTGTGGAAATCGACGCGAGAAGACGAGCGGACGACACTCGCAACTTTTGCCTCTCCCGAGCGCTTCGGCGAACTCGCGCAGAGGTTTTTTACGAATCTTGTTGGTTTCCACGCGGAACTGAGCCGGTTTTTCCACCGAGAAGTGAGCCACCTCTGAGTATGGTTTTCTGATCAGGGTTTGGTCAAGGGATTGGCCTTT
>NZ_LMGJ01000014.1 GCF_001427385.1 Mesorhizobium sp. Root157 | reverse complement strand
CCCCCGCCACTCACCGCGTTGGGGGAAGGTTCACATGGCTCAATTCTCAATGGAAATTATGCGCCTAACCGGCTCAGTTCCGCGTGGAAACCAACACCTCGAGTTTGGGTTTCTGCGGGGGATGGGGCGGAGTGGTGAAGACGCAATGCGGGTGCCAGTCTCTTCGACCTTTTCGCTTTCTTGGTTGAATACTCTCCAGGCCTTAGGTACGGTCGCCGGACAAACTAGAAACTGGGTGATCCCAGTTTCCGTCTGGTCAAGCCGTGGGGGCATTGTGGGGGCCGAAAAAGCCGATCTTCGGTGGGGCATTGAACGACGACTCGAGTTCATCGAGTTCCGTCTGTTTTGGGAAGGACGCGTCAATCGTTCTGATTTGATGGGCACATTCGGGGTGTCGCTCAACCAGGCGTCCACCGACCTGAATCGCTATTACGGCTTCGCGCCGGACAACATGGTCTACGACAAGCGCGCGCGGACCTATGTCCGCTCTCCAGAATTCAAGCCGAAATTTCTCGAACCCGATGCCAGCCGCTATCTTGCCGAACTGCGGTCGGTAGCTGACGGGATCCTCGACCGCGAGGATTCGTGGATCGCCAACCTCCCACCCTATGCATCAGCTCCGACGCCCGTGCGCGGTGTCGATCCTATAACTCTGCGCTCGATCATCGGCGCCATCCGCAGGTCAGAAGCAATCGAGGTGAGATACCAGTCCCTCTCCAGCCCAGAGCCACGCTGGCGGTGGATCGCGCCCCATGCCATCGCGTTTGATGGGTTCCGTTGGCACACGCGGGCGTTCTGCCTAACGGATGAGTGCTTCAAGGACTTCCTGCTCTCACGGATGCTCGAGATTCGTGGGTCACGCGAGAGCGGAACGTCGGCTGACGACGACCACGACTGGCATTCCGAGGTCACGCTCGAAGTCGGTCCTCACCCTGACCTCTCCGAAGCACAGGCGAAGGTCATTGCGCTCGACTACGGCATGCGGGGTAGCAGGGCAAAGATCAGGGTTCGGCGCGCCTTGCTTTATTACGCGCTCAAGCGGCTTGGGCTCGATATCGACCCGGCCGCTCGGAAGCCGCAGGACCAGCAGATCGTGCTGCTCAACCGTGATCTGGTGCTCGAGGGAGCTACATGACGACGCCGGACACCCTCATCGCATGGGCCGCCTGAGCCCAATCCATCGAATCGAAACTGGACTTTGAAGATGACTAGCACCCAACAACGCGCCGCCCTGCAACGCCAGATCTGGCAGATCGCCAATGATGTGCGTGGTGCCGTCGACGGCTGGGATTTCAAGCAGTATGTGCTTAGTACACTGTTCTACCGCTTCATCAGCGAAAATTTCGCCAGCTACATCGAAGGCGGCGACGAGAGTATCAAATATGCCGCGCTGGCCGACAGCGTGATCACGGCTGAGATCAAGGACGACGCGATCAAGACCAAGGGCTACTTCATCTACCCCAGCCAGTTGTTCGCCAATGTCGCCGCCAAGGCCCACAGCAACGAAAAGCTGAACACCGACCTGGCCGCCATCTTCGCCGCCATTGAGGCCTCAGCCAACGGCTACCCGTCCGAGCACGACATAAAGGGCCTGTTCGCCGATTTCGATATCACCAGCAACCGCCTGGGAAATACCGTCAAGGACAAGAACGCCCGCCTGGCTGCCGTTCTCAAGGGCGTGGCCGGGCTGGACTTTGGCCACTTCGGTGCCGCCCATATCGACCTGTTCGGCGATGCCTATGAATTCCTGATTTCCAATTACGCCGCTAATGCCGGCAAGTCTGGCGGCGAGTTCTTCACCCCGCAGCACGTGTCCCGGCTGATCGCCCGGCTGGCGATGCACAAGCAGACCAGCGTCAACAAGATCTACGACCCGGCCTGCGGTTCCGGCTCGCTGCTGCTGCAAGCCAAGAAGCATTTCGACGCCCACGTCATCGAGGACGGATTCTTCGGCCAGGAGATCAACCACACCACCTACAACCTGGCGCGGATGAACATGTTTCTGCACAACATCAACTACGACAAGTTCAACATTCAGCTGGGCAACACCCTGCTAGAGCCGCATTTCGGCGGCGACAAGCCGTTCGATGCCATCGTCTCCAACCCGCCGTACTCGGTGAAATGGATCGGCAGCGACGATCCCACCCTGATCAACGACGAGCGTTTCGCCCCGGCCGGCGTGCTGGCGCCCAAGTCCAAGGCCGACTTCGCCTTCGTGCTGCACGCGCTCAGCTACCTCTCCAGCAAAGGCCGCGCTGCCATCGTTTGCTTCCCCGGCATCTTCTATCGCGGCGGCGCCGAGCAGAAGATCCGCCAATACCTGGTCGACAACAACTACGTGGAAACGGTGATCGCGCTGGCGCCCAACCTGTTCTACGGCACCACCATCGCCGTCAACATTCTGGTGCTGGCCAAGAACAAGACCGACACCCGCACCCAGTTCATCGATGCCAGCGCCCTGTTCAAGAAGGAAACCAACAACAACGTGCTGCTGGATGAGCACATCGAGCAGATCATGCAGGCCTTCGACAGCAAGGGCGACGTGGATCACTTCGCCCGCTCGGTGCCGCTGGAGCGCATCGCCGGCAACGACTACAACTTGTCGGTCTCCGGCTATGTGGAAGCCAAGGACACCCGCGAGGTCGTGGACATCGCCGCGCTCAATGCCGAGCTTAAAACCACCGTCGCCCGCATTGACCAGCTGCGCCGGGAAATCGACGCCATCGTCGCCGAGATCGAGGGCGCGGAGACGGAGGCATGAGCGGCATAGACTATCTGGACAGGCTGCTGGATAGGGTGGTGGTGGAATGGAAGGCGCTGGGGGAGGTACTTGTTCGAACTAAAGGAACAAAGATCACCGCTGGACAGATGAAGGAGCTTCACAAAGACGGCGCACCAGTAAAAATCTTTGCGGGCGGGAGAACTGTTGCTTTCGTTGATTTTGAGGACATACCGGCAAAAGATGTAAATCGCGAACCTTCAATTATCGTCAAGTCTCGTGGCATTATTGAGTTCGAGTATTACGACAAGCCATTCTCCCACAAGAATGAAATGTGGTCATATTACGCGAATAGTGCTGCCATCAATATCAAGTATGTTTACCATTTTCTTAAATTGAATGAGCCGCACTTTCGGAAAATTGGTAGCAAGATGCAAATGCCACAGATTGCAACTCCCGATACTGACAAGTTCGCAATCCCCATCCCCTGCCCAGACACCCCCCAGGAATCGCTGGCCATCCAGGCCGAAATCGTCCGCATACTGGACGCTTTCACCGAGCTTACCGCCGAGCTTACCGCCGAGCTTACCGCCCGCAAAAAACAATACAACTATTATCGCGACCACTTGCTGCGGTTTGAAGACGGAGAAGTGGAGTGGAAGACGCTGGGGGAGGTCACCAAAAGTATTGCATCGGGGTGCAATAAAATTCGATCCTCAGAGGGCGCCGTCCCGGTTTACGGGTCGACAGGGCCCATCGGCTTTACTAATGATGCAGCGTATTCAGGAGATGTAATTCTGGTTGCCCGCGTTGGCGCCAATGCCGGGCTGGTGAATGCTGTAACGGGCAAATTTGACGTATCTGATAACACGCTCGTATTTAGCCTCACTGATGATTGGAACATCCGTTTCGCCTTCCATCAGCTAACACACATGAATCTGAATCAGTACGCAGTCGGCGGGGGGCAACCGCTGGTGACGGGTGGCCTTCTAAAAAGCTTAAAAGTCCCGTTCCCCAAACTGAGAGAACAGGAGCGCATTGCGGGCATATTGGACAAATTTGACGCACTGACCAATTCTCTCAGCGAAGGCCTGCCGCGCGAGATCGCGCAGCGCCAGCAGCAGTACGCCTATTACCGCGACCGGCTGCTGAGCTTCCCCAAGGCGGAAGAAATGGCGGACTGACATGGGCAAGACGCTGACCGAGATCGCCCAGCAGCTGAAAGACGCCAACAAGAAGGTGCAGCTGATCTATGCCTTCAACGGCTCGGGCAAAACGCGTCTTTCGCGAGAGTTCAAGCGTCTGATTGCGTCCAAGACCAACGGTGGAGAAGGCAATGACGAGGCGGAACAGCCCGAGTTGTCGCGCAACAAGATCCTCTACTACAACGCCTTCACCGAGGACCTGTTCTATTGGGATAACGATTTAGCGGGCGATGTCGAGCCAAGGCTGAAGATCCAGGCCAACACCTTCACGGATTGGGCGTTGAAGGATCAAGGTCAGGACATGAACGTCATTGCGACGTTTCAGCGTTATACCAACAACAAGCTCACACCGCGCTTCAATGAAGAACGCAAGGACGGTAATACCGGGGAGGTCATTGCGAAAGCCTTCTCGGAGGTCACCTTCTCGCTCGAGCGTGGTGATGATGAGCATTCGGGGAATCTGAAAATCTCCAAGGGTGAAGAAAGTAACTTCATCTGGAGCATTTTCTACACGTTGCTCGAGCAGGTGATTGGTGTTCTGAACGTGCCAGAACTTGGCGATCGTGAAACAAATGAGTTCGATCAGCTGGAATATGTGTTCATCGACGACCCCGTGAGCTCGTTGGACGAGAACCATCTGATCGAACTGGCCGTCAACTTGGCAAGCCTGATCAAATCCAACCAATCCGATCTGAAGTTCGTTGTCACCACACACAGCCCGCTGTTCTACAACGTGCTGTTCAATGAGCTGAACGGCAAAGCCTGCTACATGCTGGGGCACTTTGAAGATGGCAGTTTTTCGCTCATCGAAAAGAACGGAGACTCCAACAAGAGTTTCTCCTATCACCTGTATCTAAAACAGACCATCGAGCAGGCAATTGCCGACGACAAGGTTGAAAAATATCACTTCACCTTGTTGCGCAATCTTTACGAGAAAACGGCCAGCTTTCTGGGTTACCCAAAGTGGTCGGAGATTTTGCCTGACGACAAGCAGCTCTATCTGAACAGAATTATTAATTTCACAAGCCACAGCACGCTATCCAACGAAACCGTTGCAGAGCCAACGCCACCTGAAAAGGCAACGGTCAAATTGTTGCTCGATCACTTGAAAAATAATTACGGCTTCTGGCAGCAGGAACAAGAAAATGGTTGATTGCGCCAAGACGATTGTAGAATCCAACAATTTTATCGTTCTCGACAAGTACACCCGCGAATGGAAGGCGGCGGAAGGCTACCAGAGCGAGGGGGCGCTGGAGCGCGAGTTCATCCAGGACCAGGTCAATCAGGGCTATGAGTTCCTGCCCGGCCTGAACACGCCCGAGGCCCTGCTGGCCAACGTGCGCGTGCAGCTGCAGGTGCTCAACGCCGTGCAATTCTCCGACGGCGAATGGCTGCGCTTCGTGGAAACCTACCTTGACAAACCCAGCGACGGTATCATCGAAAAAACCCGCAAGATCCACGACGACTACATCCAGGACTTCGTGTTCGATGACGGGCACATCCAGAATATCTATCTGCTGGACAAGAAGACCATCGCCCGCAACAAAGTGCAGGTGATCAAGCAGTTCGAGCAGAGCGGCAGCCACGCTAACCGCTACGATGTGACGGTGCTGGTCAATGGCTTGCCGCTGGTGCAGGTGGAGCTGAAGAAGCGCGGCGTGGCGATCCGCGAGGCCTTCAACCAGGTGCACCGCTACAGCAAGGAGAGTTTCAACAGCGAGTATTCGCTGTACAAGTACCTGCAGCTATTCGTGATCTCCAACGGAACCGACAGCCGTTACTTTGCCAACACGACGCGGCGCGACAAGAACAGCTTCGACTTCACCATGAACTGGGCGAAGGCGGACAACAGCCTGATCAAGGATCTGAAGGACTTCACCGCCACCTTCTTCCAGAAGCACACGCTGCTCAACGTGCTGCTGCATTACTCGGTGTTCGACGTCAGCGACACCCTGCTGGTGATGCGGCCCTACCAGATCGCCGCCACCGAACGCATCCTGTGGAAGATCAAGAGCGCCCGTGCCGCCAAGAGCTGGAGCCAGCCAGAAGGCGGCGGGTACATCTGGCACACCACAGGCTCGGGCAAGACCCTGACCAGCTTCAAGGCGGCGCGTCTGGCCACCGAGTTGGACTTCATCGACAAGGTGTTCTTCGTGGTGGACCGCAAGGATCTGGACTACCAGACCATGAAGGAATACCAGCGCTTCTCTCCGGACAGCGTGAACGGTTCGGACTCAACCGCCGGCCTCAAGCGCAATCTGGAGAAAGACGACAACAAGATCATCGTCACCACCATCCAGAAGCTCAACAACCTGATGAAGAGCGAGGGCGACCTGCCCATCTACCACAAGCAGGTCGTGTTCATCTTCGACGAGTGCCACCGCAGCCAGTTTGGCGAGGCCCAGAAGAACCTCAAGAAGAAGTTCAAGAAGTACTACCAGTTCGGCTTCACCGGCACGCCGATCTTCCCTCAGAACGCACTGGGTGCGGACACCACCGCCAGCGTGTTCGGCCGCGAGTTGCACTCCTATGTCATCACTGACGCCATCCGCGACGAGAAGGTGCTCAAGTTCAAGGTGGACTACAACGATGTGCGCCCGCAGTTCAAGGCCATCGAAACCGAGCAGGACGAGAAGAAGCTCAGCGCGGCGGAAAACAAGCAGGCCCTGCTGCACCCGGACCGCATCCGCGAAATCAGCCAGTACATTCTGAACAACTTCCGGCAGAAGACCCATCGCTTGCATGCGGGCAATAAGGGTTTCAACGCCATGTTCGCGGTGAGCAGCGTTGACGCGGCCAAGCTGTACTATGAGTCCTTCAGGGAGCTACAGAAAGGCAGCGACAAGCCTTTGCGAGTGGCCACCATCTTCTCGTTTGCCGCCAACGAGGAGCAGGACGCCATCGGCGATATCCAGGATGAAAGCTTCGATGTGTCGGCCATGAACAGCAGCGCCAAAGAATTTTTAAGCGCCGCCATCGCCGACTACAATGCACTGTTCAAGACTAGCTTCAGCGTGGACAGCAACGGCTTCCAGAACTACTACCGCGATCTGGCGAAGCAGGTGAAGGGTAGGCAAATCGACCTGCTGATCGTGGTGGGCATGTTCCTGACCGGCTTCGATGCGCCCACGCTCAACACGTTGTTCGTGGACAAGAACCTGCGCTACCACGGCCTGATCCAGGCGTATTCACGCACCAACCGCATTTTTGACGCCACAAAGACCTTCGGCAATATCGTCACCTTCCGCGACCTGGAACAGGCAACCATCGACGCCATCACACTATTCGGTGACAAGAACACCAAGAACGTGGTGCTGGAAAAGAGCTACAAGGAGTATATGGAGGGCTTCTCCGACGTGCTTACGGGTGAGGCGAGGCGCGGCTTCGTGGACGTGGTGCACGAGTTGGAGCAGCGCTTCCCCGACCCGGCTGCCATTGAAAAGGAAGCCGACAGGAAGGCCTTTGCCAAGCTGTTTGGCGAATACCTGCGCGCGGAGAACGTGCTGCAGAACTTCGATGAGTTCGCCAGCCTGAAGGCCTTGCAGGACGTGGACGTGAATGACCCGGCGGCGGTAGAGGCGTTTAAGGCTAGCCACTATTTGAGCGCCGACGATCTGTCGGCGCTGCAGACGGTGAAGTTGCCGGCCGAGCGCAAGCTCCAGGACTACCGCTCGACCTACAACGACATCCGCGACTGGCTGCGCAAGGAAAAGGCCGCCACTGAAAAAGAAAAATCCACCCTCGACTGGGACGACGTGGTATTCGAGGTGGACCTGCTGAAATCGCAGGAGATCAACCTGGATTACATCCTGGAGCTGATCTTCGAGCACAATAAGAAGACTAAGAGCAAAGCCGACCTGGTGGACGAAGTGCGCCGTGTGATCCGCGCCAGCCTGGGCAACCGCGCCAAGGAAAGTTTGCTGGTGGATTTCATCAATCAAACCGATCTGGATCAGATCGCCGATAAGGCAAAAGTGATTGAGGCTTTCTTCACCTTTGCCCAAGCGCAACAGCAACGTGAGGCGCAGGAGCTGATCAACGCCGAAAACCTGAATG
This sequence comes from Mesorhizobium sp. Root157, assembly GCF_001427385.1. GTDB lineage: Bacteria > Pseudomonadota > Alphaproteobacteria > Rhizobiales > Rhizobiaceae > Mesorhizobium. The sequence continues at coordinate 19,577 of NZ_LMGJ01000014.1, read as the reverse complement.
CCGAGGCGGCCAGGCGCTATATCACCGCCTCGCTCAAGCGGGAATATGCCAGTGAAAACGGAACGGAACTCAATTCAGTCCTGCCCAAGATGAGTCCGCTTAATCCACAATACTTGAGCAAGAAGCAGAGCGTGTTCCAGAAAATTGCGGTGTTCGTGGAGAAGTTCAAGGGAGTGGGAGGGCAGGTCTGAACGGACCGCCCTCCGGTCTGACCGTGAAATCTGGGCACACGGCCGTAGTATTGGAGAGACATTGATGTCAGGGGATTTGGGCACAAGGCCATCTTGGTTTGTTGGCGCCTCATACAATCGCACCGAGGACCAGACGCCGCGATTTTTCGCCGATGGTATTTGGGAAAACGGCTACGAGGACGGCAAGTACAGTGATCTCGTGCGCTCGATGCGGCCAGGGGACAGGATCGCGATCAAATCGTCCTATACGCGCAAGCACGATCTTCCGTTCGACAATCGCGGTGCCACCGTCTCGGTGATGGCGCTCAAGGCGGTCGGCACGATCACCGCGAATCTCGATGACGGCAAGCATGTGCGAGTAGACTGGTCGCCGGTTTCGCCGCCACGCGAATGGTATTTCTACACTAATCGCGCAACGGTCTGGCGCGTCGCGCCAGGCGGGTGGATGGAGGATGGACTTCTGGCTTTTGCCTTCGACGACCAACCCCAGGACATCAACCGGTTCAGGAATGAGCCATTCTGGCGGGAGCGGTTCGGCGACGCGAACGGGGAGCAGCGTTTCCTCTGGACAGCCTTCTACAGCGCCGTTGCCGCGAAGCTTCTCGACTATCGGGCGGACCGGCGGCCGTTGATCGATGGCATTCATGCCATTGCACAAAACATGGCGGGACTCGGCTATTTGCAGGACCGCTATCCCGAAGGTGGAACAGGCCCCCTGCGCGATATCTGCCCCTTCACGGCGATGGGCACGTTCAACCGATCCATGACAGACGACAATCGGCGCGCGATCGCGGGAGCGCTCGCAAAGCTAATCGGCGTGGAGGAGGATCCGCCGGCTTCCTTCGAGGGCATTCCAGTCCTGAACAACCAGCGCTCGTGGTTTTTCAGTTACGGTGACAAACGCGGCGAAAACGATATCGACAAATTGTGGGATCTGTTCACTGCCGCGGCGGCGCTCGTGGAGGCCGATCAGCCGGAGCAGCGGGAGGCGTTCATCTCCGCTTACGACGCAGCGGTCGACGTCTGGGGCGCTTCTTGGAATCTCTCTACCGGCCTCTACTGGTCGCATCCCTGGGAGTTTCCGACCCTCGATAGCAACTCGCGCGCTTTCCTGACGGGACGACTGCAAATGCGGATCCCGACTATTGGACCGCAGAAGCCCTGCAGCGGAACGACCTATTTGAAGCTCGTTGACGACCTCAAGGCACGTTTCGGGGAGGACAGCTATCCGGTTCATAGCTTCCCCGAATTGTCCCTCGCATCCTGGCGATACAAGGCACCCGAAGATGTTCAGACGGAACCAGGCGCAGCCGAACTAGCCTCGACAGAGAATCAGGACGAGTCCGCTGCGGCAGATCCCATGCAGGCGCCTTCGCCGACGGAACCTTACGACGTCGATGACATCATGCGCGAAGGCTGCTTCTTGGAACGAGAGGAGATCGAACGTCTTCTAGAGCGCCTGCGTACCCGCAAGAACCTGATCCTGCAGGGGCCGCCGGGAACAGGAAAGACATGGATCGCCAAGCGCCTCGCCTTTACGCTGATGGGCGAGCGCGACGAGGCGCGCGTCCGGGCCGTCCAGTTTCACCCGAATCTTTCCTACGAGGATTTCGTCCGCGGCTGGCGGCCGAGCGGCGATGGGAAGCTTACTCTTGCGGACGGCGTTTTCATGGAGGCGATCCGCGCTGCGCTGGGTCGCCCGGACGCCCGCTACGTCATCATCATCGAAGAGATCAATCGCGGGAACCCCGCTCAGATCTTTGGTGAGCTGCTAACTCTGCTGGAGGCGGGCAAGCGCACGCCGCGTGAGGCGCTGGAGCTATGCTATCCCGATGCCGATGGCGTGCGCCGCCCTGTGCACGTTCCCGAGAACCTGTTCGTGATCGGCACCATGAACATCGCTGATCGCTCGCTGGCGCTCGTCGACCTGGCGTTCCGCAGGCGCTTCGCATTCGTTGGGCTTGAGCCGCGGCTTGGGCCAGCATGGCGGCGGTGGGTGACCGAGAGGGGTGGGGTCGATCCTCTGCTCGCAGACGGCATCGAGCGGCGAATCTTTGCGCTGAACGCGGAGATAGCCGGGGCGTTCGGTCGTCAATTCGAGATTGGGCACAGCTACGTCACACCAACGGCGAAACTGGAGCCGGGCAACACACGAGAATGGTTTCGCCAGGTGGCCGAGACGGAGATCGGCCCGCTGCTCGACGAATACTGGTTCGACGCTCCGAAATCTTCGCGTGAGGCTCTCGACCGGCTGCTACAGGGATGGTGATTGGCGACGCCGGAGCCGCTAGCGAGACCGCTGCGGCGGGTTTCATCGGCCGCATCCCGGTGCGCAACATTTGGCTCCTGATGCTCTACGCCTCGGACTTATTCCGGAAGGCCGGGCCCACACGCGTCGACGTCGAGCGCAACCCGGACGAGATCGCCGATCTCGTCGCCGAGCTGCTGGCGCAGGCGGTCGACGAGCGCCAACGCCGACAGCTGAGCCTTGGTTATCGGACGCGCAGCGCCGACCTGTCACGGGTCCGAGGGCGGATCGACGTCCTGCGTACGGAGCGCCGACAGTTGCTCGCGCGCGGCGCTGTGGCGTGCCGCTTCGTCGAGCTCAGCGTCGACACACCGCGCAACCGCTACGTCCGCGGCGCGCTCGACGCCGTGGCGCGGCTGGTCACGCGCCCCGAACTCCGTCATCGCTGCCGGCGGCTGGCGGCGGACATGCAGGCGCTTGGAGTGGCAGGGGTTATGCCATCGCGCGCCGAGCTCAGTGCCGACTGCATCGGCCGTCACGACGCGACTGATAGCGAGATGCTAGCAGCGGCAATGCTTGCGATGGACCTCGTTCTGCCCACCGAGCGGGCGGGACTGAGGGCCTTGCCGATGCCGGACCGGGAGGAACAATGGGCGCGGCGGCTATTTGAGCGCGCCGTCGGTGGCTTCTACCGCACGGTGCTGCAACCGGAGCGCTGGCACGTGCGGACGGGTAGCTTCCTCGACTGGCCGCTTGATTGGTGGAGTGAGGGTGCGCGGGACATCCTGCCCGGGATGCAGACTGATATCGTGTTAGACGATGGGCGGGCCGGCCGCCGGATCGTGATCGATACTAAGTTCACCGGCATCCTGACGGCAGGCTGGCGCCGTGAGGCGACTCTGCGCAGCGGGTACCTTTACCAGATTTACGCGTACATACGTTCGCAGACAGGACGCGGTGATTCGTTGGCCGAAAAGGCCGAGGGCTTGTTGCTGCATCCGGCCATCGGCGAAATGATCGACGAATCCATCTCGCTGCACGGGCATGTCATTCGGTTCGCTACAGTAGATCTCACAGCCGACAGCGGAGCTATCCGTGGGCAACTTTTGAAGCTCAGCTCGCAGGTCGAGAACAAGACTTCTGCGGATGGATATTCACCCGGGTAATCGCGTGCAATTGCCCATGGTGGCTGCCTTTCTCCGGATCTCGATCATCCTGACGTCTGGAACCACTTCACGATGTTGGCGATGCTCTCGCCAAACATGGCGATGCCGACGGCAATGCCGAGGATGCCGACGATGAGCCATTTGACGAATGCGGAGACGGTGCTGATCGAACGGACCAGGCGAATGCCATCGTCCAGGGTCTTCACCTCGTCGGGGCGCAGGGCAAGCAGGAAGGCCTTCGTTTCCTCGGGGATGTCATCGAAGCGTTTCGGTGCAGGTTCAGTCATAGGGGTGCCTCCGCAATCCGGATATGATGCTCTTGGCGGTGTGGCCGCCCATGTAGAGGCCGGTGAACACGCCGGTTAGCGTCATTAGGATGGTCAGATCGACAGCCTCGATTGCAGCGCCGAATGCCGCATTGGCCAGCGGGCGCAGGATCAACGCGTAGAGCCACACGAAGGCGAGCAGCCACATCCATCCGGGCCGCCAGCCCCAGGTCCAAGTTGGCCCGCCCTTGTCGAGTTCGGCTTTCACCGCTTCGTTGATCAGGCGCTGGCTTTCGACATGTTTTATGAGGATGTCGGCGGCTTCCGGCTCTGCGGCGACGATGGCATCTTGCAGATCGGGGGCTGGCACGTCTGGCAATCTGTCGGGCGTGACGCCGGCCTTTGCGGCGATGATGTCGATCACCTTGCCGGTGATATCACCGCCCGCGTTACCGATACTCTCGTTGAGGAGCTTCCTGATGACCGGCACGGCAAGCTCGCCGGCCGCCGTGAGTAGGATGGATGCAAGCGCGCTCATGTTAACCTCCGAGAATGGACGCTGTAACTGCAACCAGCAGCAGGACGATGAGGGCCAGGATCGCGGCGGCCGGCAGGTCGCGCCTTCCGGCGCCGGGCGCGATGTCGATGGGTGCAGGCTCGGGCAGTAGTTTCGGCGTAGTCGGCGACCGCGACGCGGCGGCATCGTAGCCGGCACCAGCCAGCGCCTTCTCGAACGCGCGCGCATGGTTGGCGATCAGCTTGGCCCGATCCGTCCCATTCACCACCCGTCGCGCGCCGACATAGTCCCTCTTCGCACCCGTCACGTAATCCGGCAGCTTCCTGCCGGTGAATGTGCCGAGCATCATGCCGTCGATCAGAATGGTGACGGCATGGTCGAGCCGGGCGGCGAGTGCCGGGTTGCCGACCAGATCAACGCCGAGGCGATTGGCCCAATCGGTATAGTTGCGCCGGCCGGTGATCTGGACGAAGCCGCGTCCCTTGAACCGCTTGCCGTCGCCCGGCTGCATGTTGCCCAGCGTGGCGCGCCCCTCATAGGCCGCGCCCGAGGCAAATTCCTCCATGGTGCGGAAGCGGTCGCTTTCATGATAGGCGGTGGCGAGGATGTAGGCGGCCTGCGCCGGTTCGATGCGCTTTGCGTCGAGCCGCGTCAGGATCGCTTCCAGCCGATCCACCTGCGTTTGCGTGAGAGATGTTCCAAAGATGCCGGAATCACGACGCCGCAGCGCCGCGTAGAAACGCGAACGGTCCATGGTTTTTCTTCCTGTCGGTGTTCCGCGCTAGGCTTCCGCCACATCCGCCCGGCCGGCGCGTCAACCGCGCAGAGGGAAGGGAATGCCGGGCAGAGCACTCACGTTGGCGCTCCGGCCTCGCACAGCATGGTGATGAAGCGGCCACGCCGCTCCATGTCGGCCGAGGTGCGGATATTGTATGTTGTGCCGGAACGGGTCTCGATCAGCCGCCAGGCGGCGGTGATGGTGGCGGTATCGGCATCGTAGCGCACGATGATCAGCGCCGGTTGGACGCTTTGCAAGCGAGAAGCGATGACGGTCTCGCCACCTTTCGAGAGGAGAATACAGGCGTCGCGCTCGAACTGGACGACCCATTGACCGGTGACGCCGCCATAGCCGTCGTCAACTTCTTCCTGCTTTTCCAGACTGACACGGTCGCGCAAATCACTGGCGGTGATCCTGGTCATCAAAGTGGCCGCATCCGATAGGGCGCCATCAGGGCATGCACGACGCGGTCGATGGCGATGTCGATCTCGGTGTCGGCGCCGTCGAAGAGCCGCTGGACGATGAGCACGATGGCCTGCCGGATGGGTTCAGGCACATCTGTCGCGGCACCAAAGCCGGCGGTGAAGGTGATGGAAACGGCATCGGTTCGGCTAAAGGTGGCTGGCCAGGATTGCTGCGGCTGCAGCGCAACGTAGGCACCGCGCGCCTCGGTAATCAGATTATAGACGCCGGCGTCCAATGTCTGCTGCACATTGCCAATATCGAAGTAGCTGATGCTGGCGATCGCGATCACCGGGGATACTGGCAAAGGCAAACGATCGGCAAAGGCGGCAAAATCCTGCTGCCAAGTCTGGGTGATCAGCGCCCGGCCGAGAATGCCGGAATAGCCGTCGAACCAAGCCGTTGCCGCCTTGATCTGGGCAGTAATCAGATCGTCCTGGTCATCATGATCAACGCGCAGATGGGCTTTGGCCTCGGCCAGTGACACCGGCATGGACGCGGGCGCAACCGTGCGGACGGGAGCGAGCATGGCTGTCTTCCAATAGGTTGATGAACGGGGCGGTCAGAATGTCGGAGCATCGACCGTCTGGCCGCCCTGGCCGATCAGGCGACCGGTGCGTCGTGTGGATGGCCGAGGACAAAAACCGCACCGGCGGCGATCGACGTGCCAGAGGTTTTCGTGATGACAGCGCGGATGTAGCGTTTCGAACCCTTGTAGCCCTGCTTGTAGACCGTGCTGGCCTCGAGCGCTGCCGGCAGGGATCCGAGCAGTTCGCCGACCGCCACATCGACGAAATCGCCATCTGTGGTCGTGTCGCTTTCCTGCAGGGCGACGACGAAGAGGCCATCGCCGGCAATCGCGCCGGTATTGATGATCAGGGTCGCGGAATTGAAGCTCTGCAAATCGGCATGGCTGCCCTTGGTGGTGGCGGTGACCACGGCGGGAACGAGCGATGCGACGAGGCCGAGGCCGGAGATACCGTCCTTCATGACTGAAGTCCTTTCGATAAATGGGATTGGTGAAGAGGCGGGCGACCGTCCTTCGACCCTTCGACAAGCTCAGGGCTCAGGATGATGGCCGCCCGTCACGATGATCAGGTGCTGATCTTCAGCAGCTTGAGGGCTTCGAAGTTCACCATGCCGCCGCCGACGCGCTTGGTCGTGTAAAACAGCACGTTGGGCTTGGAGGTGAACGGATCGCGCAAGACCCGGATGCCGATGCGGTCGACGATCAGGTAGGAGCGGCTAAAATCCCCGAAGGCGATCGGGAACTCACTCGCCGCCACCGCCGGCATGTTGTCGTCGTTATAAACCGGCTTGCCGAGGATGGTGGCCACTTCAGCCGCCCCCGAAGGTGGCGCCCAGATGTAAGCGCCTTCTGCGTCCTTGAACTTGCGAACCGTGTTCATGGTCGCATCCGACATCAGCCATGACGCGCCGTTCCGGTAGCCGGACTTGAGCGCATAATAGAGGTCGATCAGCGCATCAGCCGGGCTGGCCGTGGCCGTGGCGGCAACAAATCCATCCGCCTTGCCGGAGGAGACGAATCCGATCCTGCCCCATGCATAGGAAGCATTCGCCACCTTGTCGTAAGCCAGGATACCACGCGGTTTGTTGATGCCATCGCCATTGGCAAAGGCCGCGCCCTCCTGCTCGGCGAACTCGATCGACACCTCATCGGCCAGCCATGCGGCAAGGTCGATGCGGGCATCGTCGAGTGAGGTCTGCGTGGCTCCAGGCATGGCGTAGATTTCGCCGGTATTGATGGCGATCTCGCGCAAGGTCGGCGTTGCCGTGCCAGGACGATCCTGTTCCTCGCCAACCCAGCCCGACGTCGCACCAGCCATATTGACCAGCTTCTTGTAGGTATTGGTCGAGATCGAGATGGTTCGGGCCAGTAAGCGGATCGTGGACACCGTGCCGAGAACACGGTCGATGCCCGCTTCCATTTCTGCTGGCACCAGATAGCCGCCATCGGGATCGGACTGCGTGGTGAGTTTTGCTTTCACCTCGAGGTCACGCAGACCAGCATCGACGCCACGGCGGAAGAAGCGGTCGAAGGCTACTGCATGTTCGCGCTTGTCCGGGTCTTCGGCACTACCGGTGCCGCCAACCTTGATCGCGGCCATCGTCGCATTCACTGCGTCGATATCCTTGGTCAACCTGGTCAACTCGGCATTGATGCGGTCGACCTTTTCGGTCTGCACCACATCGGCCATGCCGGCCCTGATGTCGGCCAGTTCCTTGTCGCGCTCAAGCTTGAAGTCCTCGAAGGTCTTCTGGAGTTCCGCCAGAATCTTTGTGGCGTTGCCGGAATCAGCGCGAACGCCAACAATCCCGCGCGCACGCGGGTTCAGATGAATGCTCATGGTGTTCTCCTACGAGCGGATGGTTTGGATGAGCCGCTGCATCGCGGCCGTTGGAATGCCAGCGTCCTGCATGGCGGTGTCGGCAGCGTCGTGCGTGCCGGCGATCTGATAAAACATCTTGCGCCGCTCTGAGCGGGAGATGCCTTGTTGCGCAAGGGCAGCATCGATGCGGCGCTTGGCACGGATTTCGGGGCGGACCTGCGCGGACGCATTGGCCTTTGCCTGGATTTCGGAATCGTCGACGGCATCGGCAAAGCCGTATTCGACGGCCTGCGCCGGAGCCATGAAGGTCTCCGCGTCCATCAGCCGTTGGATCTCGGCACGCTTCATGCCTGTGCGGGCCTGATAGATGTCGGCGATTGCGGCATCAAACTGGTCGAACAGGATGGCAGCTTCCCGCATGTCGTGGCGATTGCCGATCACCATACCCCAGGCATTGTGGACCATCATGAAAGAGCCAAGCCCCATGCGGATTTCATCACCGGCCATGGCGATGATGGAGGCAGCAGATGCCGCCCAGCCCAGAACTTCGACGGTGACTTTCGCTGGGTGCGCCCGCAGGAGATTGTAGATCGCAATCCCCTCGAACATGTCGCCACCCGGCGAATTGATCCGGACCACGATGTCCTGGTTGCCGATCGAGCGCAGTGCAGCCGAGATACGGTTTGCCGTGACGCCGGTGCCTGACCAATAATCCTCGCCAATGATGTCGAGGATGGAGATGGTGGTGTCGGCATCGGCACCAGTTGCAGCGGCAAGCGGGTGGTCGGCCCATTTCGTCAGGACGTCGGACGGCGCATCCCACTGGTAGTTCTGCGGCCGAGGGAACGTTCGTGCCTCGGGCAATTTGCGAAGGCTCATCGAACGTTCTCCAGCGCCAACAGGAAAAAGTATCCGCCAAGCGTGATGCCGGCGATGAATGTGCCGAAGTGGAAAGCGGGGTTGATGACCGCAACGCTGACAACACCCATGACCACCATCGTCGCGGCCAGTTTCAAACTATCCAGAAGGCTCATCTGCTTACGTCCTCATCATTGGGGTCAATGTCACCATCGTTGTCGCCATCATTCGCATGGCGATCACGATCCCCATCTGCCGGCGTTCCCGCTGTGTTGGGCGGCGGATAGAAGACGTCGCCGCCCTCGCGCGGGTTCTGGTCTTCGAGCGCACGGATTTCGTTGGGGCTGTAGACGCCCCATTGCAGGCCTTTGACGTAGGCCTCCCAGCGCGCCTTGATGTCGCCCTTGACCAGGGCAGCCCGGTTGAAGCGGGCATAAAGCTTGTCGTCGGGTTTTCCCTCTGGGCCGATCAGGTCGCGGTTTATCGCCTCTTCCCACATGGTCAGATGGTCTTCGAGCGTATAGGCGACGAAGCCGATCGACTGCTGCTCGATGCCGGTGCCCCAGCTGGTCGATTTTTCCGTATCGCCGATCATGTGCGGTGGCACACCGAAGAACATGGCAATGTCGGTGCGGCTGAACTTGCGGGCCTCCAGCCATTGCGCATCCTCAGCCGTCATGGCGATGCGGGCATAATCCATGCCCTCTTCGAGAATGAGATTCTTGCCCTCCTGCTCACCGCCGGCGCGGAATTCTTCTAGCCCCGCCTTGAGACGAGCGACCGCCTCCGGCCCGAGTTTGTTCGGATGCTTCAACACCCCGCTGACACGGGCCCCATTGCGGAATGTGGTGGCGCCGTGGTCTTCCATGGCGAGCGACAGCCCGATGGTTTCACGGGCATAGGCAATCGCCGACACCCCATGCACGCCATCGAGCGTCAGGCCGACCAGGTGAAAGACTTCTGTCTGAGCCAATTTGATGCGCCGGCCATCCTGGCGGGTGTAGCGATATTCCAGCACCAGATCGTCGGTCTGCTTCACCTCGACCCGATCCGGATGCAGCGGGATCAGTTCCTGGACCAATCCCCGCGAGCGCACGATCATCGCAAAGGCATTGCCGCGCAAAAGCAGATGCGCCTGCAGCATGCGACGGAACTGCGAGGGTGTCTGCCAGCGATTGGGCTTCCTCCGCAGAACCACCCAAAGCGGCGTATCGGAGGCGTCTTGCCGGGTGCGCTCGTCGACGCGGCGCTTGACGTGCAAGGGCAAGGTCGCGACCGCGCCGGAGATGATCCGCACACAGGCATAGACGGCCGCCACACGCATGGCGCTGTTCGGCGTCACCGCGGCGCCCGACGCCGTCAGCGATCCCGACCGCAGCGCCTCTTCCAGCTGCTGCGCCGTGGTGATGACCAGGCCGCCACCCGCATCCTGGAACGACGCGCGCGGAGAGGCGGCCGGCGGTTTAGGACCGCCGAACCAGTTCGACCAGAATGCCATCTATTCTCTTCTTCTATGCAGTCGGCGCTACAGCATCAGAATGCCGCGGTGCTCGTAGACCGAGCGACCGGCATTGACGTCTCGGGCCAGCGCCCGACCAAGCGCGTTGCAGATGGCGACAATGCCGTCGATGCGTTCTTTCGAGCGTTCCTTGTCCGGCTTGATGTTGCCAGCCGGATCATGGCGCACGGCAACGTTGGACGCGTTCCACCGCAGCACCGGATGGCCGCCATGCCAGAGGGATCGCGAGACCGACAGCCGCTCCAGTTCCGCGGTGGGTGCGGCCATGCTTAAAAAGCCTTGCCCGAATTGGACCAGGTTCAGACCCTCATCCTGCAGATGCTGGACGATCTCGCCGGCGAAGGTGCGGTCATAGGAGAGCTCACGCATGTCATAGCGTGACGCCAGCTCGATGATTTCCTTTTCCACGAAGGCAAAGTCGGTGGCATTGCCGGGCGTCGCCGTGAGAAATCCCTGGTCACGCCAGACATCATAGGGCACGCGGTCACGCCGCACGCGACGGAGAATGTCATCCTCGGGGATCCAGAAGCGGCAGGTGACAATCCACTTGTTGGCAAGCGCCCCGAGATCGTCGTCCAGTGTCGGCGGGAAGGCGAGCACGAAGGCCGACAGATCGTTGACGCGAGCGAGGTCGAGCCCGCCATAGCATTCGCGACACTGCAGCTTCTGCTCCATATCGTCGAGATCATGTTTGACGATACGCCAATCGGTGTTGGCAGGCAGGCCGCCTTGCTCCCAGACCGCCATGTCCAGCCAGCGCGTGACCTGTTCGGTCCATTCATTGAGGCGCAGACGCCGGATCGCGTTCTGCTGCGCTGGCATTTCTTTCGCCTCGTCAATTTGACGTTTGAGATCGTCAACCTTGACGGTGACGCCAAGGCTCGGATTGGCCTTCACCCAGACTTCTGGATCGGTCCAGTCGTCGCCCTCGTCGATGGTGGCGATATAGCCAAACCAGCTATCGGACGACTCTGTCGGCACGGTGCCTTCCAGTGCTTTGACCGAGAATTCGTGATGCTGGCGACAGACGGAATGACGATCATAGCCCGCCGTGGTGATTTCAAAAATCAGGGACTGGCGGCGCGCGCCGGTTGCCGTGTTCAGTTTCTGTATGATCTCGGGACCCGAATGTTCGTGGACTTCATCGACGGCGGCAAAATGAATATTGAGCCCATCCATCTTGGTGGCATCGGCTGATAGCGGCCGGAACCAGGACGAGGTCGGCAGTACCGCAAGATTGTTCACCGTCCGCGTGATCCTCGATAGCAGTGCCGAACTGGCCGCCACCATGCGCTCGGCCTCACCAAAGACAATGCGGGCCTGATCGCGGGTCGTGGCCGCGGAATAGACATGCGATCCTGGCTCGCCATCGGCAATCAGTGCATAAAGCGCCGTGCCGGCGAGCAGCACCGATTTGCCATTCTTGCGCGCCACCTCGACATAGGCGGTGCGAAAGCGGCGCAGACCATTCTTGCGTTTCCAGCCATAGAGCGAGCCGACGACAAACTGCTGCCAATCCTGCAGCACGAATGGTTCACCGGCCCATTCGCCGGTCGAGTGGCGCAGATGACCGAAGAAGTCGATTGCATGCCGTGCCGCGTCGACATCCCAGACAAGGCTACGTTTGCTACCAGCTTTCAGATCAGCGAGATGCCGTTCGCAGGCCAGTTTCACCAGATGACCGGCGACAATCTTGCCGCTGATGACAGCGCGGGCATAGGCCGTGACCGAGCAGGCATTCCTGCTAGATCTCGATCTATTTCTTGCGGCCACGGGTTAAAAAGTCCTCGAATGGATCAATGTTTTCAGCCGGTTCCGCCACGCGAATGCGCGAGCGGCTCGATGGTGTCAGCCCGAACTCGCCCTCGATCTGGTGCATCTGCGCCAAGCACTTGTTGGCGACCGCCAAAAATGGGTTCTGGATAATGTTGTCGTTGGACGTCTTCACCACAGGGCCGCGGCGTTTGACTTCTTCTTCCGCCTCGAGCCAACGCCGCCAGATCACGACATAACGGGCAAGTGCACCGGTATCGAGCTCGGTCATCACGCCGTGTCGCGCGAGCAATGCCGCCATTTCCGTAAACTTGGCGCTGGCTCCCGCATCGAGATGATGGGGCGGATCCGGCACCGCCACCACGGGCTTTGGCTCGGCCTTGTTCATGCGGTGCGGTCGGGCTGTGCCTTTCACCAGTTTCAGATGCGTTGGCAGCGGCTTGCGGCCGGCCATGTCAAAACTCCATTCAACTATCCAGTGCCGTCAACACGAATAAGCACCGCCTCGAAGAAGCGACGCAGCGTGAACGACCGCGCGATCGACACCACGGTGAAGATGGCGCCCATCGCCATGTTCTCGGCGAGCGTGGTCGACAATCCGAACAACGGAAACACCAGGATCTGCGCGAACACCGCGATGCCATAGCCGACGGCGACGTTGGTCAGCGACTCCACCAGCGACATGGTGCGCGATTGCTTCATGCCGCAGCAATATCCTTGGCTGCGTCCCAGGCATCGGGCACGCGCTCGGCGGCGATCTCGTCAAAGCTTCGGCCGTCGCCATCCAGTGTTGCCGCCTTGTCTGTAAATTCCTGCCAGCGTTTGACGACGACATCGCAGAAAGCTTCTGACAGCTCGAGGCCATAGACCCTGCGGCCGATCTTTTCGCCGGCAATCAGCTGCGAGCCCGAGCCCGAGAATGGCTCGTAGCAGATGTCGCCGGGACGGGTGTGCAACTGCATCGGCAGCGTGAAGACGCGCACCGGTTTCGAGGTCGGGTGCTCGCGGGTCTCAATCTCCGAGGATGGAATGTTCCACACCGTGGTCGGCCAGCTTTCAAAACCCTCGCGGTTGATGCGGGGCTTCTTGCCGCGCACCCAACCAAACATGCAGGGCTCATGCGCCCACAGCATCACCGAACGGGTCAGCACCGGACGGGATTTCGCCCATATAATTTGCTGATGATGCAGAACGTCGAACTGGTCCCAGACGGTTTCCAGCATGCGCTGGCGGCGCGAGGCATGCCAGCAGTACCAGGCGACGTCCTCGGCAATGGCGTGTTCGATCGCTGTCTTGCAGAATGCCTCGTAAAATTGCGGGCCTTGGCTAGAATCATCCCAGTGCTTCTGCTCGACATAATCTTCCGACCAGTCCTTGTTGGCGATCTTCTTCGCCCGCGTCGAGGCGGTCTTTTTGGTCGGGTGATTGGTGCCGTCATAGTCGACGAGATAGGGTGGGTCGGTGGCAAACAGCGCCGCCCGCTCACCATTCATAAGGCGGGTTACGTCGGCGCCATCGGTGGAGTCACCACATAGGAGACGATGTTCGCCCAACAGCCAGAGATCACCACGCCGCGTCACCGGCGTTGCCGGCACCTCCGGAATGGCGTCGTCCTCGGTCAGCCCGTCCTGTTCCTCGCGATTTCCGTAAAGCAGGTTCTGCAACTCGTCGTCGCCGAAGCCGGTCAGGCCGAGATCAAAGCCTGCCTCCTGTAGGTCGGACAGTTCCAGCGCCAGCAATTCCTCGTCCCAGCCGGCATTCATGGCGATGCGGTTATCGGCCAGCACCAGCGCCCGGCGCTGTGTATCCCACAGTCCGGTCAGGACGATAGCAGGCACCGTTTCCATACCGAGCTTGCGTGCAGCGAACACCCGGCCGTGGCCAGCGATCAGCGTGCCGTCCTCAGCAATCAGCACTGGATTGGTAAACCCGAATTCGCGGATCGAGCCGGCAATCTCGGCGACTTGCGCGTCCGAATGGGTACGGGCGTTGCGGGCATAAGGCACCAGATCATCGAGACGGCGGTATTCGACCGCAAGCTGGCGTCCAGCAGCGCCGAGATCAGCAGGGCCAAGATCAGCAGGGCCAAGATCAGCAGGGCCAAGATCAGTCGCGGGCACGGAATATTCCTTCAATTCGAATGGTCATTTTATCGTCGCACCCCCCCATCGCCATTTTGGCCACGGATGCGTTCTTGGTGGCGCGCGGTCCCTGGAGTAAAGGCTCCAGAGATTTGACCTCCCCGGGGGCGTGGCGAGGCTCACATGCAACGCCTATGGGATCTTGGTTTCTAGCGACGGTGAGAAAGCCGCGGCACATGACACATGTGCGTGTCGCTCGCTTCGTTCCGCAATCAACTGCTTTTTATTGTCGATGCGACCGCCTGTCCCTATTGTTCGCGAATGCCAACGGTGTGACTATCTCAAGCTATTTTTCCGGAGGTCTTAATGTATTCCCATATCCTCATCGCAACGGACGGCTCAGAGCTTGCGCAGAAGGGGGTCGACCACGGCTTGTCGTTGGCGAAAGCTCTCGGCAGCAAAGTCACGGTCATCACAGCAACAGATCCATTCCCCATTATCTACGGAAGAAAGTGGCAGCCCGGTCCACAAGAGGCAAAGCGTTTTGAGGACGAGAACAGGGAAGCGGCTAACCAGATTTTTTCAAAGGTAAAAGCGGACGCTGAAAAGATGGGCATACCGATGGAAACCCTTCATATTCCAAACACAGCAGCTGCTGACGCAATACTCGAAACCGCGACGGACCATGGATGCAATCTTATCGTAATGTCGTCTCATGGACGAAGCGGGATCGCTAAAATGCTTCTGGGCAGTCAAGCCAGCAAGGTCGTTGCAAGCAGTTCGCTACCCGTTTTGGTCGTCCGCTAATTCTGGAACTTTTACTTTCTGCGATGAACCTCAGCGCGGCGCGTTGCCAAAGCCACCGTCATGGCTCGCGGTCTTCTTGCCATGGCACGACGCGCACAGCGCCTGCCAGCGATTGCGATCCCAGAACACCGCCTCATCGCCGCCATGCGGATCGATGTGGTCGACGACACTCGCCGGGCGGATCACGCCATGTTGGTCACACTCGGCGCACAGCGGATGATCGTGCAGGAAGGCGGCACGTTCTGTCTGCCATCGCTTCGAGCGGTAGAACGCGCGGGCGACCGGATCACGCTTGCGCTGGTAGTCATGGTCGCGCTCACGCTTCTCGCGCCGACCAACTGCGCGATGGATCGGTGGACGGATGGGCAAGGCAATGATCTCGACGGATGATGATGGTATCGGAAACAACAACGCCCGCGATGGATGACCTCCGTCGCAGGCGCTACTCTCCCGAGCATAGTCAGAATCTAGCCCAAACAAACCGGTTTTGTCCGCCCATGGAATGTCCGCCGGACATTCTGCGCGCGAATGCGATCGTCTTGGTGTTCATCGAATGCCGCTTTCGACACCATTGGAGACCTCCGGTAGCACTCAAAGCGTTGCCGAAAGCGGACGTACCTATCGACTTCGCGATAACGTTTGCAGCAGAAGGCAATGAACGTGCAAGCGTACCGGTTGCTCCCAAAGTGCCTTTGAACAAGATGGGCTGGATGGCCGGTGCTGCCGTACGTCTCAGCCCTCGTCGCGGAAGCTTATTTAACGCACTTGGCGGCGTGACTGAGTCACGGCTATCCTCCGCCTATGTTGGGGGGAATCAATAGTGAAGAAGTCATTGTTGGGCGCGATAGCGCTTGGGGTCGGTGGGTCTGCAGTTGCAGGCTTCGGGGCTGCGGCGGGTCGCGACCTGTGGAAGGGCACCAAGAAAGCAACCGGTACGCTGATCCTTCTCACCGCCATCGCCGCGTCGGTCAGTCTGCCGTTCCTTGGCATGAGAAACCTTATACGCGGCCACGCGCCGGGAGAGGGCTGGAAGGCCATACGCGAAGCCCTGTTGGTCCCATTAGGGATCGCCATCGGTGTGGGCGTCGCCATATTCAGTGCCCTGATGCTCGGGAAAGAGCCGTTCGCTCTTGCCATCATCACGATAGTGGGTTCCGGCCTGGCGGCAGCCTTAATCGGCGCCATAGTCGGCCTAGGTCAACGTCCGTCGACGCAACGCCGCTACAAGATAGCCATGGCGAACGAAGAATTCCTCGATCGGCTCGGGATCAGGGAAACGGGCGAAATCGAGATCAGCCATATCGACGGCCAAGGAAATGCCCTGCGCCTGATAGAGCGCACCGCCAATTCGATCGTCTTCATGGCCGTTGGGAAGCGTAACAAGCGCGCATACATCGGACTATCTCCGCAGGGAGAGATGCAGAGCTATACCGGGGTGGTCGCTCTTGGCTCCTCCCGCGAAATGGACACGGCGGCATGAAATTCCTCAACACATCCACTACCCGCTATGCGGTTCTTGCTTTCATCGGCCTCGTCTTGACGCTCTACAACCCGCTCATCCAGATCGCGACGGACTACAATCGTGACATCGCGATCGCCGGCGCCGGGGTTTATGGCGGCCTCCGCACCCTGACTGCGGTCATGAGCATGGCAAAGGACACCAACATCACCGCGTCGGTGATTGCTGCCTCGGTGGAAATGAGCCCAGGTCAGATGCTGCAGCCCGTTATTTCGACCATCGAGCGGTTCTCCAACCTGCTTTTCGCGTTGATTGTCACGTCCGGGGTGTTAGCGATAATCCTGCCGGTCGTCGCTACCCTTGGCGCAAGCGGACTTATGGTCGGCGCGGGCGTGCGGGCCGTGCTGTCCAAGATCCGCCACCCGGTGGCCAGCGCCATAGACCGTGCTGCGCGCGGTCTGGTCACGCTGGGCATCCTCGCGGCGTTGGGCATTCCGGGGTCATACGCTCTCGCCTTCTTCATCGGTGACCGCATCACCGCCCAGGCATGGGAAGAAGCCACAGGCGTATTCGACGAGCAGACCGCAGCAGCAGAAGCCAACAGGGTCGAGGGGATCGAACTTTCGACAGTCGAAGTTCCGCCGGAGGAAGAAGCCATTGCGGCAGCTCCCGAAGACACTCCCGCCGAGGGCAGCGGCAACATATTAGCCCAAGCCCTCGACAGCGTCGGAAATGCCGTCGGCGGTATGGCGTCATCGTCATCCGAGGCAATCCAGAGGACCCTGAGGTCGACTGTCGGTTTCGCCGAAGTCGCCCGGAATCAGGTTATGTCGGGTGCCGCTGTCATCACGAACGGCGTAGCGGCCGCAGCGGACATTCTCGAAGCCTCGGTCAAGATCGGAGCCGCATATCTAGTCAAGTTGATAGTGCTCCCGATCCTGCTTCTGATCGGGTTCATGTGGGTTTTCCGCTCCGTCACCGCAAACGGCAACATCTCCGACGACGGGTCGATGTTTGCGAAGATCGACAGAACGACAGTGGACGTGCGTAAGCAGGGCTAAGGCCGAAGTTCCTGTAGGGGTGAATGACACATTTCTTGGACAAGCTGTTGACACCCGCCATGCCGCTTCCCACCCAATTGCTGCCCATCATCTAGGCGGCACCTCACTCGCAACGTCTCGCACCCGCTCGATGACATAGCGGCGCGAGCGATTTTTCGGCGCAGGCTGACCGTTGAGTATCATGGCGATGACGCAGAGCGCGTAGAGCCAACGCTCATTGGCCGCCGATCGTTGGAGACCAACGCGCCAGCAGATCGCCTTCCACGGCGCGTTGTGCGCACGCATCCACACGATCTTGCCATCAATCGGATCGAGGTCGAAGGTCCAGGATAGCGTCTCCTCCATGCGGGAGATGGCGCCAGGCGAAGGGGGCGGTAGGGAAGTTTGCCGCGCCTCCTGGCCGACCAGATCGGAAAACTCATAGAGATGTTCGGGCCATGTGCTGAAATAGCCCCGAACCTGCACGGACGGCTGTCTCTGCAGCACCGCCGCCGCCTCGGCAAGGCGGGCCTCAACCAGCTTCGGCGTCCAGATCGGATCGGTCATGACCGCTCCCTCCTTGCGTGGGGCCGGCCATAGAGCTTTTCGCCAAGCTGACGGATCATCTCCTGCTCGGGCCACGTCAGGCGCTCATCGTCGATAGCCACCGCCAGTACGCCCAATTCGCGCCAGCCTTGACGCTTGACCAAGTCGCCGGYGCGGCGCTCGCCGCYATAGCCTCTCGGGGTCCATCTCATTGGACATCTCCCGTCTCAAGCGGACAGGGTCCGGGTCTGAAGGGTTTGGGTCCGAGTAGGGTCCGGGTCTGCGGTTGGCGCAAACCCTTGGAAAGCAAGGAAAGGTCCAGGTAGGTCCGGGTGGTCCGGGTATATTCGGCTACATTATATATGCGGGTAATACGCACYTCATGTACGTGAACACATGAGCATGATTTTTCCCCTCCTACGGAAAAGAGAGGAAAAGACCCGGACCACCCGGACCTACCCGGACCCAGTGTTGAATTCNTCATGTACGTGAACACATGAGCATGATTTTTCCCCTCCTACGGAAAAGAGAGGAAAAGACCCGGACCACCCGGACCTACCCGGACCCAGTGTTGAATTCATTCCGCTTTTCTCCTTGGTGATACCCGGACCTTACCCGGACCTAAATCGCTCAGACGCGGACCCCGCGGCGGGTGTCGCTGGATTTCTTCCTTGAGCTGAATTCGCCGATAACGTCGTTCACGGTTGCCGCCGCGCCGGCGGGCGCGATACTGTCCGAAGCCCATGCTGGTCAGACAGCGAACGACGCGGTTCTGGTCGGCCTGCGTCCATCGACCCTTTTCGATTGAGAGCGCGTGTTCGAGGATTTCGCTGACCGAGATGTCCACCAAAGGCTCGTTGGGGTCGCGACAATCGACGGTCAGGTCGCGATAGGCATTGGTGTCGGCCAGAGCGCGCCGTTCGACATAGTTGCGGATCAAATCGTCCCAGGCGTCACCCTGATAGCGGTCGGCCTGCTCGTTGGCGGCCAGCGTTTCCAGGTCCAGAGTGTCCAGCCACCAGGGCTCGCCAGCACTAAACCGATCACGCGCCTCCGCCCACAGCTGGTCGCGATCGCGTTCGAGCGCCACAATATTGATGGCGCCGCAAACGACAGGCCAGAAACGTCGCCCGCCTGTTGGATCCTTCAGGTAACCTCCATCGGGATTTACTGTGCCCGCGAATACACATTGGCGCGGCAGATCAACGAGCCGCTTTCCATAAGGTGGGCGGAAGCGATCGCAGGTCCGGGTAATGAAGGCCTTGATGGTGCCGACATTGGCGCGTGACATGGTGTCGAGCTCTGCAATCTCGATAACCCAGACGCCCTTGGTTTCCATGGCGGCGTCCTTGCTGCCGAGGTCAGAYAGGCGGTCGGTGAACCAGGGCTGGGCYAGGACGCGCAACGCACTGGATTTGCGGATACCCTGCGGCCCTTCCAGGATCAGCGCGCAGTCAGCCTGTGCGCCAGGGGTGTGGATTCGGGCTATGGCAGAAATCAGCCAGCGGGGACCGA
>NZ_LMGJ01000013.1:36453-51352 GCF_001427385.1 Mesorhizobium sp. Root157 | reverse complement strand
GCAGTTAATTTGAGAATCAGATCGCCAAGATTCTCACAATTAAGTGCCAAACCTGCACCAAATCGGCGCATTCTCACATTTAAGTGCCAAACGACAGCAGGAATTGGAGGACAAATTTCACTTTCTATTGGAAATCGCTGGGATTCCAATTATTCGCCTCTTCAACTGGACGGTGTTGTCAGGTCCCTTGGCGACGGAAATTATACGATTTCTGGCCCCACTTACACGGGCATGCGCTGTACTATGGGCAAGACAGGGGTCTTCGAGACTAAAGAAGCTACTATTTTAATAAGCGAGAAACCTCATGAACCGTGGGATCTCGGGATATTTTCTACGAATGGATTAGACCCATCTGAATTTCGATACATCCTTCTAAAATCGCGTATGTATTGTCGACCAGTCTTCGAGGCGATAACGCAGGCAACAATCGAGTGTGCGAGCCCCGGAGTGACAAGCTCCAATTTGAGTAATTTTTCGTTCAATAAGCTCGGCAAACAAACTTATCCTCTCGAAAATTTTGAATGGTTGGCCTCAGCGTGGACGAATGATTGATGAGGCAGGACACGTCTGATCTATTCGTTCGTTGAACCGCAGCCTACAAACAGGTCATAAAACAAATCCTCGCGTATCATACACGCGGATTTTGATACCATTGGAGGAGTGTCATTTGGCAGGCGACAGTATCGCCGATAGACGTGAAATCGCACAATGAGAGTTGCTGACAGAGACGCCCAAATTGACATCAAGTATAGATTCTCTGCACAACATGAAGATGTGAGATAAACTCTGAAATCGGCAAGGCGAGCACCTATAGAGTGGGCCCTGCGGATATCGTCTCCTTCGTGCATGGCGCTACGGTGACCGTAGAAGCTTTAAGCCAGTGTAGAAAAGGGTGTAGCTGAGATATTTTTCACAGAGGAGTTTCACGAATCTCTTGACGCTAACTAGGTTCAAAGTTCGAATATATACTATATCCTCCCCACCTACCCAATTTCGCTGACCTCCGAGAAACGGCGCCACTAGTAGAAATTGTAACCATTTCGTAGCACGTGATATTTTTGCTCATAGCAACGCGACAATCCCAGCGGAAGCGATGCGCTTAGAAAGTAGGTGGTGTACAGGCGCTTACGACTTCACAAGGAACTGGACCTACGCATCTGAACCGGTGCGGGCGATGGCTGTCGAAGTAGTACGCGTCTCCGGGACCGAGTATGCGTCGTTCGTCATCCACGGTAATTTCCAGTCTCCCAGATAGAACGATCCCACCTTCCTCGCCTTCATGGACCAGAGGCACCTTTCCCGTGTCAGCCCCAGGCTGATAGCACTCTTTCAGTATCTGCAGGCTACGGCCAAACAGATTTTCGCCAACCTGTTTGTAGGAGATTGTGCCCTTTCCGATCTCGGTGAGTTCCGCAGCTGCATAAAACGCTTTCTTCGATTGCTTGGGTTCAAATGCAAAGAATTCTGCAAGGCCAATTGGTATGCCGTCCAATATCCGTTTCAACGCTCCTACCGATGGATTCGACGCATTCGATTCGATTAATGAGATGGTAGAATTTGGTACGCCTGTCCTCTTCGCCAATTCGCGTTGAGAAAGGTTGTGAGCAGTCCGCATACAACGGAGACGGCTTCCAATATCAATCGACATGACGACCCGTTCGGCCTGTTCAGGATTGGGAAATCTGTACACGCAAATTGCAGTTATGTCGCTCGGTGCTTAAACGCAATAATGGAACTTGGACGACAGCAAAAGCTCACGATTCCTCCGATTCCATCAACGTATTCAGGTTAGTGATGTTCCATTTCCGGGGTTGGCTCGGCAAGCCCGGCAGTAACATGTGTGCGTTGTGCAGGAAAAGAGCATCGTCCCTCTCCCTTGATCGACTACGCTGAAAAGAAAACAGAGTTTATCCGGCATGCTCATCCAAGATTCGTTAGTGAATCTGTTAGCGTAGTCGATCAGGAACAAACTATTAATTCGCCATAACGCGGGTTAATGCATCGTCGATCGCAGTGGTAATTCGATCAATGTCGTCCTGCGCTGCGATCAGCGCAGGCGAAAGACATAGTGTGTTATTCAGCCCGTAAAACGAGCGGTTGGTTGCACCGATGATGACGCCCTGCGAGAAGCAGTCGGCTACCACAGCCTGAACTCGCTTTTCGTCCAGCGGCTCCTTTGTGACCCTGTCGGCGACTAACTCGGCGCCAAGGAAGAGGCCCTTGCCGCGTACATCACCCACGACTGCGTGCTTCTCCATGAGGGCTCGGAGATTCGTGAGACAGCGTTTGCCCATTTGCACAGTGTTTTCCAATAGCATCTCGTCTTCGATAATGCGCATGTTCTCTAAAGCTGCCACAGGGCCTGCCGTGCAACCGCCGAAGGTCGAGATGTCTCGAAAGTAGCTCATGGAATCCTCGGGCGCATCCTTAAACATATTGAATACGCGTTCGGTTGTGACGGTGCAGGAGATCGCTGCGTAGCCTGATGCGACACCCTTGGCCATAGTCACGAAATCCGGTTCGATCCCGTACTGTTGATAGCCGAACCAAGTGCCAGTGCGCCCCAAGCCACAAACCACCTCATCGATATGAAGAAAAATATCGTACTTACGGCAAATCTCCTGCACGTGCTCCCAGTATCCCTTTGGTGGTACGATCACCCCACCACCAGCGGTTACCGGCTCCAGTACAAGACAACCGACACTATCGGGACCTTCGCGCAAGATCACCTCTTCAATGGCGTGGGCGGCGCGCTCACCGTAGTTTTCGACGTCCCACTGTTTGCGGTATTCGAGACAATGCGGAACCATCACGAACCCGTCCGGGAAAGGTCCATATTGATCTGTACGTTGCGGCTGGCCCGCTGTGGCTAGTGTGGCGATCGTGGTGCCATGATAATCGCGCTCGCGAAACAATATCTTCCACTTCTTGCCACCATGGTGACGGTGTGCGATCTGGCGCACCATCTTATAGACTTTCTCATTCGCCTCACTACCCGAGTTCGAATAGTAAACGCGGGTCAAGCCTGGCATCTTGTCGATTAGCTTTTCGGCGAAAAGCGCACCCGGCACGGTGCCAGCAGCGCCAGCGTAGTAGTTCAATTTGATGAGTTGATCGCGTACTGCATTAGCAATGCTTTCACGCCCGTAGCCGACATTAACCGTCCAGACACCGCCTGAGACTGCATCCAGATATTCCTTGCCTTTGGCATCCCACAGCCGAAGGCCTTTGCCTTCTACGAAAACGCGTGGATCAATGGTCTCATAAGGTTTGTGTTGGCTGAGGTGATGCCAGATATGTGCACGATCAACGGCAACAGCATGCGAAAGATAGTTGGAACCCGCAGCAATGGTCATTTCCAGCTCCAAAATGGTCGAACAGCGCGATACCGTCCAAGACGATGTGAACATATACGAGGAAAGTTAGCGGGTGGCTTGGCTATTTCTGGATGAGCCAAGGTATGATTGCCTTTTTGTCCATACGGGGGCAAACCGGTATAGGGTTAATCGTTCTTGCTGAGACTTCCCCCGAATTCCGTGTGACTTCAGCGATTTTTTGTTTTCGCACAAGCCCTTTTCTTTCTATCACTAAGTATTTGAAATCATTTGTATTATATATTAAGATTTATTGGATTTCGAACAGACAAACACATGGCGCTTGATGTTCGCACAGGAGGAACCGCTATCCGTATAATTCGAGTTTGCTAAACAGACCGAGGTGACCGTTTCAGAAACCCACCTTGGCGTGACGGTTTTACCGGCAATTGGGGCAGCGGAAATTGCAAGCGATGAATGTGAATCGGTTCGTAGTAGTTGGCTGGTGAACAAGAAACTAACCGCAGCTGTATGTTCAGGAAGTGCGCCTTCAAGCATGATGCTGGTGCTGACGGAGTTGGATTTCTGCAGCCTTATGCTTCCGTGTATCTGAAATCTCGCCCGCCGTGATGTTGGCTTTCTCATCTCGGGCATACTTCTGCTGCGGTTTGGCGCTTGGCATAGAAGCCGGACCAAATCACTTGAACGACGACTGCGGACATCACCAGACGCACATTTACGACTTGTTTTATTACCGGCTAAGGCGACGATTTCCCGTGGGACCTTTACAAACTCCTAGGCGGCGTGGACAAATTTGAGCCAGTATCTGGCGGTGGCGAGGTGGACCATTCCGAGGAAGCTATTGGCCAATTGATCGTAGCGGGTCGCAATGGCCCGGTTGATTTTGAGTTGGCCGAACATGCGCTCGATGCGGTTCCGCTGCTTGTAGAGCGCCCGGTCATACTCGATCTTCACGCGGCGGTTTGATCGGCCGGGTATGACGGGTTTAATCTTCCGCTCGGCGAGATCGGCGCGAATGGTATCGGCATCATAGCCCTTGTCCGCGAGGAAGGCGTCCGGTGCATGTTCAGGCAGGCCGATCAAGGTATTCTAAGCCTTGTAATCGGCGGCTTAACCGCCTGTCAGGTGGAACGCGATCGGTCGTCCGAGGGCATCAGCCAAGCAGTGAAGCTTACTGGTGAACCCGCCCCCGCGAGCGGCCAAGAGCGCGTCGATGAGTCCCCCTTTTCCGCCCGCTGCCGAGACATGGGCGTGAACTGTGGTGCTGTCGATGCTGTAGTGGCCGCTGTCCGCCATGACCTCGGCGAGCATTACCGCCACGGTCTCCCAGACCCCGGCTCGCTCCAGCGTCGGAACCGACGATAGATGGTGTTCCAACTGCCGTATTTGGGCGGGACATCCCGCCACGGAGCGCCGCAGCGGAGCCGCCAGAGAATGCCGTTGATGATCGAACGATTGTGCTCGGGAGGTCTACCTCGGCCGCGTTTGTCGGGGTCGATGGGCAGCAAGCCCGTGAGAACACGCCATTCTGCTTCGGTGAGATCGCCCCTGCTCATACCTGCCTCCAAAAAGCAGCCTTGAATCAATGCTATTGGGCTACGTCAATCGCATCGACGTCCAAAATTCCATAAGGCGCATCTACTATTCCGCCAAGGTGATGGACAGCTCGAGAGGGCTGTCGCTATCCGCGAAAAATCGGCTGCCATCCTCAAACTCGATCACCACCTCTCCATCGCGGTGGCGCATGACACGGCGGACAACCTTGCCAATCAGCATCGACGTAGCTCGTTCGCTCTCTTCTTCCAGTATCATTACCAATGCTAACAACCGGATCGCAGGAAAGCGACCCTGCTAACATCGAATTTGTCCACGCCGCCTCGGCAATCTTACTGCATTGAATTCGCTTTGATCGACCACGCCAACCAGATACGCTGCTGATCGCGCTGGAGGCAGCTTCTGGCGTATCTCCTGTAAGGTTGTAGCTTATTTGCCCGCAATTTTGCGGGAGACCAATTTCTTTCGACCCGACTTAGCCGGTTCGACTGGCGCCGCCTTGCGTCCTAACCCCATACTCTTGGCGAGTGCTGAGCGCTGGGCTGCGTAGTTGGGCGCAACCATGGGGTAGTCAGATGGCAGGTTCCATTTGGCCCGATAGTCATCAGGCGTCATGCCATGGCTGGTCTGCAGATAGCGCTTGAGCGACTTGAATTGACGGCCATCCTCAAGACTGATGAGGTAATCCGGCGTAACCGACTTCTTGATCGGGACAGCCGGCTTTTGCTTTTCCGCTGTCGGTTCGGGGGAAGAGCCTGCTGAACCGAGAGAAGCTAGTGTCTGGTGGATCTGCTGGATCAGGGCGGGCAGTTCATTGGCAGGAACCGGGTTGTTGGCCACATAGGCCGAGACGACGTCAGCCGTCAGTTCAATGAACACGGACTTGGTTTCCAGTTCTTCGGTCATGCAAACCTCAGTTGGTAGGAGAGTGGAGGGAGAAAAAATAGCGACGATGTAAAGAGATATGCGGTTGATAGTATGATCCTTCTGGCGGCGCAAGATCTGAAGGCGTTAGCTAAGGGACGGAAAGATCAGCAAGCGACAATAATTATCCATGTATCATAGCACCAAAATACCAAATCCACATCGTTTTGGGATACGACGATGAAGAGAAGATGATTGATCATCAATTTTGCAGAACATTGCTTTTCTCGATATTTGACGTATTAGCTTCCTCAATGGCATGGAATTCTTATCATCTAGAGCCGATAGCTCTCGACAATGGACTGGACTTCTTCGTCACGGCAAGCAGTAGTGCCGCTGGCTTTGAAGTTTGGGACAATCGATGGCGAAGGATCGGGGGCAAACAGAAGAACTCACGTTCAAGAATTGCGGCATTGTCGATGCCGTGCACCGGATGGAGCCGGAACTGCAGCATCTGGCAGGCGTTCTGGCAACGCTGCAGATATTCGGGGAAGCTGGAGATAGCATCGAACCTGTGGCGCTCGCCGCCCTGGCACGATCGATGGAAGGTTCCATTGACGAACTCACGATCTGTTGGCGACAGCTTTTCGAGGCGGTTGCAAAGGAAAGCAGAACAGAGGCAACCGCCTGAACTTCCCCTGGACTTCCTCTGCAAAGGAAGCGTTGTTGTTCGTAGACAACCGACGGCGAGACAAAGGTCTTCTCGCCGTCGAGATTTTCAAGCCCGCCAGGATGCGGGCCTTCGTCGGTACAAGCGCCGGATGGTTCGGCGCATGAACCGAAGTAGAACCCAGCATGGTTTTGACCCACAGCGGCAACGCCGATCTTGCTTCGCGGCGTGACGAAACTGCCCCGTCCAACCCGCAGTCTGCGGATAGCCCTTCCACGAAGAAAACTGCTCCCCGTGAAAAAAGCCCTGTAACCCCTATTGGGACGCCAGCCATAGGGAAGTCGAAGCCAAAGACGACGACAGTTGGCAGTAAGGCGCAGACGAAAAGCGGCAACAAAGCTGGTCCTAGCAAGACCGATCTGGTCTTGAAGAAGCTGCGCACCACAAAAGGCACAACGCTTGCGCAACTGGTCGACCTGACTGGATGGCAGCAGCACTCGGTGCGCGGCTTTCTGTCCGGCACAGTGCGAAAGAAGTTGGACCTCAACCTGGTCAGCGAGATGGGTAAAGACGGGACCCGCCGCTACCGGGTAATCGATGATGTTGCAGGCCTGGTATCATGAGACGCTCCGGACAAGAGTTTGCTCACAAGGGGTGGGCCGAAGAGATCGGAGCACTCGGTGACCTCTCGCGTGAAGACCTGGCACGACTGTGGCAAGAAGCACATGAGGTCGCGCCACCCAAGAGCCTGCATCGCGATCTCTTGATCCGGTCAGCGGCCTGGTATGTGCAGGCAAAGCGGTGGGGTGGCCTGTCACCGGCGACCCGCCGCACGCTGAAGGCAGCTATGACCGACGCGGAGCGAGCAATAGCGGCACGCAGACAAGGTCCGGCTGCTGCTGGTGAGAGCACCTCTTCTGGGATGGGCCAAACCGCTGGGCCCAGGCGAAAGCAACCCGCACCGGGAGCCCGGCTTATCCGCGAGTGGAATGGCAAGCGTCATGTCATCACCGTCATCGAAGACGGCTTTGTGTTCGAGGCCAAGGTCTACACGTCGCTGACTGCAATAGCCCATCAGATCACAGGAACCCATTGGTCAGGTCCGAGGTTCTTCGGGCTATGAATGCAAAGCGGCTCCTGCGCTGCGCGGTCTACACCCGCAAATCAACCGAAGAGGGCCTCGACCAAGCGTTCAATTCGCTCGACGCTCAGCGTGACGCCTGTTCCGCCTTCATCGCATCACAGGCAGGATTGGGCTGGAAGCTTGGTGCCAATCACTACGACGATGGCGGCATCTCAGGTGGCACCATGGAGCGACCGGCATTGCAATGCCTGCTGCAAGACATCCGAGATCGAAAGATCGATGTCGTCGTCGTCTACAAGATCGATCGCCTAACCCGTTCCTTGACCGACTTTGCCAAGATCGTCGAGGTGTTCGATGCAAATGAGATATCGTTTGTCTCTGTCACCCAGCAGTTCAACACCACCACCTCCATGGGCAGGCTGACGCTCAACGTGTTGCTCTCCTTCGCGCAGTTCGAACGCGAAGTCACCGCCGAACGCATCCGCGACAAGATCGCAGCCTCAAAGGCAAAAGGCATGTGGATGGGTGGCAGGGTACCACTGGGGTATCAGGTTCAGAGCCGGAAGTTGCTCATCAAGGAACCTGAGGCAAGCTTCGTAGGTAGCCTCTTCGCTAGGTACCTCGAACTTCGCTCCGTCCCTGCCCTTGCTGCAGAGACCACCAGGCAAGCGATCGCCCTCGAACAAAGCAATGACATGGACCCATCTCTCACCGGCTACTCCCGACGCGTCGGAAGCGGCATGCTCTATAAGCTCCTGGCTAACCCCATCTATGTCGGCAAGCTGCGCCACCGCAACAATGTCTATGATGGAGAGCACCAAGCAATAATCGACACGGACCAGTTCGGTCAGGTTCAGAGACTGTTGGCTGATCAAGCTGCAGCACCACGTGGATCAGGCACCCAGCCTGGCGCCCATTTGCTGACCGGGCTTTTGTTTGATGACAGCGGCGATCGCATGAGCCCCAGCCATGCCAGGACACGTGGCAAGCGCTTTCGCTACTACATCTCAAGCCGCATCAGGAAGGCCAAACGCTACGATAGCACAGCATGGCGCATCCCTGCGCCGATGATCGAAGCCGCGGTGCTGCAGTTTGCAACACGACTTCTAAATGATCGGGCACGTTTATCCGACTGGATATCTGTCCACGCCCCATCATCAAATCTCCAGTCCGGATTGGACAGAGCAAAGTGCATAGGCACAATCCTTGCTGACGAGACCGAAGCCGACCGGCGCACCATCCTTGCCACCGTCTTCCACAAGATCACCCTGGCAACCGATGCCATTATATTTGACGTCAACACGCCAGCTCTGCTTCAGCTTATTGGGACTTCGGACAAGCCGACGACATCAACACGAGGAGCCAGTCCAGAAGCCGATAATGTCCATCAAGAATCGTTGGCCTCCATCAGCCTTCCAACCAGCATAAAGCGGCGCGGCAATGAAATGCGCATGGTGATCGATGGTGAGCCCCCAACTCAAAATCCAGACACCGCGCTCGTGAATCTGGTCTCCCGCGCGCATCTCTATCTCGCACAGCTGACATCAAAGTCGCCACTGACCATCAACGACATCGCTTCTCAGTTCGGTGTCCATCGCGCCGATGTAGGTCGCCTGCTGCCGCTAGCGTTTCTATCACCGCATCTCCTAGATCAAATCCTGTCAGGCCGGCAGCCAGTCGACCTAACGGCGCGCAGACTGGCACGGCTCAATCTGCCAACAACATGGTCTGATCAAGCCCAGGCCATCGCCTGATATCAGGCGGCATAGCGTCATCTTGATATATGTAATTGCCTGGCGGGCGGCGCAGCAGTTGGTCAAATCCTTGCCAAGCGATCCCACTCCACAGCCAGATGCGCGGATCGCCAGAATTCTTCGCAACAATCAACCCAGCATCATTGCGATCATCCAACAATCATCCGGCCAAACTTGTGGTCTGCGAAGGACGCGCACAGAGACGGTTGGGCTTTGACGCCGCTCGCAGCCACAAATTACGTCTCTCCGCCCCTGCTCAGCAACGCCACACACTGCTAAGCTATGGAAATCACGCAATATTCAACAATGGCAATTGTGGAAACCTGTTTAGGGAAAACCGTTGGTGGAGCTGAGGGGGATCGAACCCCTGACCTCGTCATTGCGAACGACGCGCTCTCCCAGCTGAGCTACAGCCCCGTCCAACGGATGGCGCATTTATGAGGCGCCGCCATTCACTGTCAAGCAAGCAATTGGGCAGATTTGAGATCATTACGCGCCCAGCGCGAAAGCGGGCCTTGCCCGATTTCCCAGCAGTGGCTACATGTTCGCAACAATTGGAGACCGGCATGATCGCCCTTATTCAGACCCTCGTTCTGGCGCTTGATCTCTATTGGTGGATCATCATCGCCTCGGCCATCTTCTCGTGGCTCTACGCCTTCAACGTCGTCAACCCGCGCAACCAGTTCGTCGGCACCATCGGCAACATGTTGTTCAAGCTGACCGAGCCGGCGCTGCGACCGATCCGCCGTTTCATGCCCGATCTTGGCGGCATCGACATCTCGCCGATCATTCTGCTTCTGGCGCTGTTTTTTGTCCGGCAGTTCCTGCTGACCACGGTGCTGCCGTTGGTTGCTTAAGGCCAATCGCAAGCGGCTGCGGAGGCGCTGTGAGCCCGCCGTTCCGGCTGAACGATGATGGGATCGACCTCTATGTGCGCCTGACACCAAAGTCAGCGGCAGATCTTGTCGAGGGCATCGAGACACTGTCCAGCGGGCGCAGCCATGTGAAAGTGCGGGTCCGCGCCGTGCCGGAAAAAGGCGCCGCCAACACCGCCCTCGCGCGGCTGATTGCCAAAACGTTTGGCGCCCCCGCCTCGGCAGTAACAATCGTCGCCGGGCAAACGGCGCGGCTGAAAACAGTGCGTATCGCCGGCGACCCGGCGCAATTGGCGAGCCGGCTTGCTGAATTCCGGCAAATGTAAGATTGCCCCCACTCCATAGTCCCGATACACGATCGGGGTTTTACCCGGCGCTACAGCCAATCGACGTTCAGCTCTTGGGCGCGGCACTTCCATGGCGGCGGCGCGCGCAGTGGCCGCTTTCCCAGACCCAACACACCTATCGGTCGCTGCGATCTAATTCATCGGTACGGGACTAGATCATTGGTGGGACCTCTATTCACCCGAAGAAGCCAATAGGCAAAGCAGGCGCGCGCGAGCGAACATGGCAGTTCCATCGCGCAATGTTGCAGGTCACCGGCCGGGGCCAACTAACAATGAAAGTTCTCGACGACAAACGTAAGAGATCGCCGTTGACGGATGGATCGGCCGTGGCCGAACGAACCCCAAACGGCGAGCATCTGGATATACTTGGCCGCGTTGGTGGTGCAGCCCCTCACACCGGCGGGAAGAAAGCTGCGCTACCGCGCCGGTCGAAAAAGGCTGGAGTTGCAGTTGCGGAAAACACACCCGTCTCGATCCGGGAAATTGCGACGCTCGATAGCTCGACGGCAAGCACAGTGCTGGCCGAGACCCGGGCGCCGCGCTCGTCGGGCAAGCGTCAGGTCAAGGCCTCCCGGTCAGCCCAGCCCGGCATGAAGGCCGAATTGGCGAATACGCTGTCTCCAGCAGCCGCATTTCTTGGACCAATCCTTGCTCTGGGCAACGGCAAGGACACCGACGCCTTGACTCAATCGCGTGACGTTGTCGCCCGGTTCGGCAGTCTTCAGCAACTTGCCGCCGCTGCGCAGAGTCTGGCCTCAACTCTACTTGCGGCGCCAACCTCGCTGGCCGTTTCAAGTATTCAAAGCCCAGCGACTACCGCGCCTGCAGGCAGTGCAATGCCGCCGGTTGCTCCCACGCAGCATGCCAACCCATTGACCGCATTCCAGCAGGCGCCAGCAACCACAGGCCTTTCGCAAACGCCTGACAGTGCCCAGGCAGCTCCCGACGCTCAACCGGCGTCCGTGTTCGACGGCGCGCAAGCGGCGCCAGTGTCGGGCTGGACCCCCGATTGGCGCGCGGCCGCCAGCACAATGCCGTGCGGATCCTGCACCGGACGGGCCTGCACCGTCTGCTCGATCCGCATCGGCGGTCCGACAGCGTCCAACGGCCAGCCCACAGGCTACGCCAAGCGCGTCCTGCAGTACTATGACACCACCTATGAGCAAGCGCCCGTCGGCGGAGGAATTTCCACCACGCCGGTGTTGATGGACACGTCGGGGCCAGGAGCCTCCGGCGGCGGCACCGTTTCGGCACTTGCCACCGGTCCGGTCAATGCCATCGTGCTGGAAAACCAGAAGCAGGGTTCGCCGGAGAGCGAATGGCTGATCGACACGGCCGATTCGTCCATCGAAGGCTTCTCGGTCCAGTTTTCGGTCAATCATGGCCAACGGGTCGACTTCAAGATCGATACGGACTCGACGAACTACCGCATCGACATCTATCGGCTTGGCTATTACGGCGGCGACGGCGCCCGCAAGATCACCACGATCAACAGGACGCTCCAGAGCGCGCAGAACCAGCCCGACCCTCTGTTCGATCCGGTCCGTAAGCTGGTCGACGCCGGCAACTGGTCTGTCTCGGCATCGTGGGACATTCCAGCTGAAGCTGTTTCGGGCGTCTACATCGCCAAATTGACCCGCCTTGACGGCTCGCGCGGATCGAACATGATCCCGTTCATCGTGCGTGACGACGAGACGCCGAGCGATATCACCTTCCAGACCTCCGACACCACATGGCAGGCTTACAACTGGTGGGGTGGCTACAACCTTTATGGCGGCATCGATGCAGGCGGCCACGCCGGGCGTGCCAGCGCCGTCAGCTACAACAGACCGATCATCACGCGCGACGGCGGCTTCTCGGCAGGCCCACAAGACTTCATCTTCTCGGTCGAGTATCCGACGATCCGCTGGCTCGAACAAAACGGCTACGACGTCAACTACATCACCGGGATAGACTCCGACCGTGCCGGCTCGCAACTGCTGAACAGCCAAGTGTTCCTGTCGGTTGGCCATGACGAATACTGGTCGGCACAGCAGCGTGACAATGTCGAGGCCGCGCGCGATGCCGGCGTCAATCTCGCTTTCCTGAGCGGCAACGAGGTCTACTGGCAGGTTCGCTGGGAATCCAGCATTGATGGCAGCGGTACGCCCTACAAGACGATGGTGTCCTACAAGGAGCGTTGGGACAACGCCGATACGGATCCCGGCCATACGACTTCGACATGGCGCGACCCGGAACTCGGCGCTGGACAGCCAGAGAACGGGTTGACGGGCACCATCTTCACCGTCGATTCCTACCGTCTCGATACGATCAAGATTCCCTACGATATGTCCAACTTCCGGTTCTGGAGCAACACGGAGGTTGCCAATCTCCAAGCGGGGCAGGTCTATTCTCTGGTTCCCAATCTGCTTGGCTATGAGTGGGATTCCGATCTCGACAACGGCGCGCGGCCGGACGGCTTGATCAACCTGTCCTCGACCACGGTCGACGTAAACACGCTGCTGCTCGACTACGGCAACACGACCGGCCCGGGCACGGCAACACATGCCTTGACCATGTATCGGGCACCAAGCGGTGCTTTGGTGTTCGGTGCGGGCACGGTCTACTGGTCGTGGGGCCTTGACTCACACCACGACAACGAGGTCACCCCAACCGACCCGAACGTCCAGCAGGCAATGGTCAACCTGTTCGCCGAAATGGGCGTTCAGCCAGGCACGTTGATGGCGAGCCTCGTGGCTGCCTCGCAGACCACCGACCACACCGCTCCGGTAAGCATGGTAACGTCTCCCCCATCGAGCGGCAGCTATACGGCGGGACAGCCGATTGTCATTTCCGGCACGGCCACGGACAGCGGCGGCGGCCTGGTGGCTGTCGTCGAAGTATCTACGGATGGCGGTTCCACCTGGCGCCGTGCGAGCGGGCTCGCGAACTGGACCTACACATTCACGCCGCTTGCCGGCGGAAACTACAATATCAGGACCCGCGCGGTTGATGACAGTGTCAACCTTGAAACACCCGGGGTTGGGGTCAATATTTCAGTCACGCCGGCTCAGTTGACCAGCCTGTTTTCACCATCGGACACGCCTGCCATCCTTTCGGATGTAGACGATCGGTTCGTCAATGTCGGCATGAGGTTCAGCTCATCCCAGGCCGGGACGATCATCGGCATGAAGTTCTACAAGGGCCTCGGCGATGGTGGTACCCATGTTGGAACGCTGTGGTCCAGCACCGGCACCAAGCTTGCGAGCGCCACGTTCACAAATGAAACGGTGAGCGGCTGGCAAACCGTAACATTCAGCAATCCCGTGCAGATTTCCGCCGGTACCACCTACATGGTGAGCTACCACTCCAGCGGCCACTACGCGGATACGGAAAACTACTTCACAACGGCCAAGACCAACGGTCCGCTAACCGCGCCGGCTGGAAACGGCTACTATACTTATGCCGACGGCACGGCATTTCCCACCAGTGCGTCCAACGGCGTCAACTATTTCGTCGATGTGATTTTCAGCCCGACCAACAGTGTCAACGCTCCGCCTGTCGGGGTGAACGACAATGGTTTCCAGGTTTCGCGCGACACATCATTCACATTCACCGCGGCCCAACTGCTAGCCAACGACACCGACCCCAACGGCGATATCCTCTCACTGACAGGCGCCGGAGCGGCAGCACACGGCTCCGTCACATTCAACGCCCAGAACAACACCATCACCTTCACGCCCACCGCCGGCTATACCGGCGCCGCCAGTTTCGGCTATTCAATTTCGGATGGCCGAGGCGGAGTTGGTTCGGCAATCGTCAATATGACGGTCACTGATCCTGCCGTTAACCAAACGATCTTCTCTGCCTCGGACACGCCTGCGTCCCTGAACGACCCGGATGCCGTGCAATTGAACCTGGGCGTGCGCTTCACCTCGTCCGCATCGGGCTCGATCACCGGCATCAAATACTACAAGGGCGCGGGCGACACCGGCACCCACACCGGCACGCTGTGGTCCTCGACCGGCACGCAACTCGCCACCGCCACATTCACCAACGAGACGGCGAGCGGCTGGCAGACCGTCACCTTCTCCAACCCGGTCGCCATCACCGCCGGCACCACCTATGTCGCCAGTTTCCACAGCAATGGCCACTACACCTCGACATCCGACTATTTCGTCACGCCCAAGACCAACGGTCCGCTGACGGCAACGGCTGGCTTGTACACTTACGGCAATGGCAATCTGGTCCCGACCAGCACCTACGCCAACACCAACTATTGGGTCGACGTCGTCTTCAGCCAAACCGCGCCGCCGCCGAATACCGCGCCGGTCGCGACCAACGACAGCGGCTACACCACCCAGCAGAACACCGCGCTCCAGATCACCGCGGCCTCGCTGCTGGCCAACGACACCGACGCCAATGGCGATCCGCTCG
>NZ_LMGJ01000013.1:36185-36398 GCF_001427385.1 Mesorhizobium sp. Root157 | reverse complement strand
ATACCGCGCCGGTCGCGACCAACGACAGCGGCTACACCACCCAGCAGAACACCGCGCTCCAGATCACCGCGGCCTCGCTGCTGGCCAACGACACCGACGCCAATGGCGATCCGCTCGCCATCACCGGCGTCAGCCAGTTCTCCAACGGCACCGCCGTCTTCAACGCGCAGACCAACACCGTCACCTTCACGCCCACCGCCGGCTATACCGGCG
>NZ_LMGJ01000013.1:0-36112 GCF_001427385.1 Mesorhizobium sp. Root157 | reverse complement strand
CAACGACACCGACGCCAATGGCGATCCGCTCGCCATCACCGGCGTCAGCCAGTTCTCCAACGGCACCGCCGTCTTCAACGCGCAGACCAACACCGTCACCTTCACGCCCACCGCCGGCTATACCGGTGCTGCCGGCTTCACCTAYGCCATCTCCGAYGGCAAGGGCGGCACGGCTTCCGCAACCGTCGCCCTCAACGTCACGGCCCCGCCGCCGAATGCCGCGCCGGTCGCGACCAACGACAGCGGCTACACCACCCAGCAGAACACCGCGCTCCAGATCACCGCGGCCTCGCTGCTSGCCAACGACACCGACGCCAATGGCGATCCGCTCRCCATCACCGGCGTCAGCCAGTTCTCCAACGGCACCGCCGTCTTCAACGCGCAGACCAACACCGTCACCTTCACGCCCACCGCCGGCTATACCGGCCAACGACACCGACGCCAATGGCGATCCGCTCGCCATCACCGGCGTCAGCCAGTTCTCCAACGGCACCGCCGTCTTCAACGCGCAGACCAACACCGTCACCTTCACGCCCACCGCCGGCTATACCGGCGCYGCCGGCTTCACCTATGCCATCTCCGATGGCAAGGGCGGCACGGCTTCCGCAACAGTCGCCCTCAACGTCACAGCCCCGCCGCCAGCAACGCAGAGCCTGTTTGCTTCAAGTGCGACACCTGCCATCATCACCGACAACGACCCGAGTTCGGTCGAACTTGGCATGAAGTTCACCGCCTCCACAGCAGGCTCGATCACTGGCATCAAATTCTACAAAGGCCCTCAGAATGTCGGCACCCACACAGGCAGCCTGTGGACGAGCACCGGCACCTTGATGGGAACGCTGACTTTCACCAACGAAACGGCGAGCGGCTGGCAGTCGGCGAACTTCAATACGCCCATCCAGATTTCCGCCGGGCAGAGTTACGTCGTGTCCTATCACACCAACGGCTTCTACTCGGCCAACAACAACTATTTCACCGCACCTGTCACGAATGGTCCCCTCACTGCACCCACGAATGCCGGGGTCTACGCCTATGGAAGTAGCTCTGCATTCCCGACCAGCACATGGAATGCGTCCAACTACTGGGTCGATGTAATGTTCAACGGACAACTTGCCGCGTAGTATATTCGACGTCGCGACAAGACCTGTCGAACACCGGGCCCAGAAGGAAGGACACGCAATGCACCAGGAATTATACGCCGACGGCATCGGCGAAGTCACCGTTAGCGGCACGATCGTGCGCATCGATCTCGTCAGCCTGTCGCCAACCGAGCGCGATCAATCAAATTCCCCCAAGCCGGCGTTCCGCCAACGCGTCATCATGCCGGTGGAATCCTTCGCCAACAGCGTCGAACTGATGCAAAAGGTGCTGCAGGGCCTGATAGAGGCAGGTGCCATCAAGCGGACTCCCGTTCCCACAGCCCAGGAAGGCGAGAAGCACGGTCGCGGCGACGTCAGGCTGAACGGCTCGCCAAACTTCAGCTGATCCGAACCTGATCTTAGCGGGAGAGCTTCCGGTCATGGACCCGACGCCGCAGACAGGGCTGTATTGCCTGGCCGGCATGCTGCGGCATCACGGGCTGGATGGCAGCCCCGAACGGTTGGCAGCGATCTATGCCGTCGGCAGCGAGCCGGCTTCCTCAACCTTGATACTGCGCATGGCCAGGGAAGCCGGCCTGCGGGCGAAATTCGCCAAGGTCGGCCGCGCGGGCCTGACGAAGCTCGGCAAGGCTTTTCCGGCGCTTGCCCGTCTCGACAACGACAATTGGGTTTCCATCATCGGTACGGCGCGCACTGAAGCCGGCGAAGATATCGTCCAGATATTCGATCCGCTGGCGGCACGCCCGGAGCTTCTCGCAGTGCCGCTCGACCAGTTCTGCGCAAGGTGGGGCGGTGAACTGTTGCTTGCCAAGCGCACCTATGCGTTGAGCGACCCCGATCAACCTTTCAGTTTCCGCTGGTTCCTGCCGGAAATCGCCAAGCAGCGCAGGCTTTTCATCGACGTCGCCATCGCTGTCCTCTTTCTCTACGCCATCGGCCTGGCAACACCGATCTTCTTCCAACTCGTCATCGACAAGGTGCTGGTGCACGAGAGCTATTCGACGCTCTATGTGCTCAGCATCGGCGTGTGCGTGGCGCTGCTGTTCGACGCTGCCTTCGTCTTCCTGCGACGCTATCTTCTGATCTTCGCAACCAACCGCATTGACATCAGGGTGGCGACGCGAACATTCAAGCACCTACTCGACCTGCCTATCACCTTCTTCGAGCAAGGTTCTGCCGGCGTTCTGGTCAAGCACATGCAGCAGGCGGGCCGCATCCGCGAATTCATGACCGGCCGGCTATTCCTGACGCTGCTCGATGCACTGTCGCTGCTGGTCTTTGTGCCGGTGCTGTTCCTCTACAGCGCACGTCTCGCCACGCTGGTGCTTCTGTTCAGCGCCGCCATCGCCGTTGTGGTGGCGCTGATGGTCGGTCCGTTCAAGCGCCGGCTGCATGCCCTTTATGAAGCCGAGGGCATCCGGCAAGGCATGTTGGTGGAGACCGTACACGGCATGCGCACTGTCAAATCGCTGGCCATGGAACCGCTCCAGCGCCGGATATGGGACGACCGCTCGGCCCAGACTGTCACCACCCGCTTCGATGTCGAGAAGATCTCGACCGTAGCACAGTCCATCACCGGCCTGATGGAAAAGCTGATGAGCGTTTCCATCGTCGGCTTCGGCGCGCTGGCCGTGTTCGAAGGCAACATGACGATCGGCGCACTGGTCGCCTTCAATATGCTGGCGGGCCGCGTCTCCGGTCCGCTCGTCCAGATCGTCACCATGGTGCACGAATATCAGGAGGTCGCGCTTTCGGTACGCATGCTTGGTGAGGTCATGAACCAGCGGGTGGAACGCAGCGGCCGCACCGAAGGCCTGAGGCCCGATATTTCCGCCAGCATCGAGTTCCGCAACGTTTCTTTCCGCTATCGCGCCGACATGCCGCTGGCACTCGACAACGTGTCCTTCGCTATCGAGGCAGGCAGCGTCTTCGGCGTCGTCGGCCGCAGCGGCTCAGGCAAGACCACGGTGACCCGGCTGCTCCAAGGCCTCTATCCGATCCAGCAAGGCATCATCCGCATCGGCGGCCATGATGTGCGCGAAATCGATCTCGTCCATCTGCGCAAGAATGTCGGCGTGGTGCTGCAGGACAATTTTCTGTTCCGCGGCACCGTTCGCGAGAACATTGCGGCAGCCAAACCCGATGCCACCTTCGAGCAAGTGGTCGATGCGGCAAGGCTCGCCGGAGCGGAAGAGTTTATCGAACAACTGCCCCGCGGCTATGACACGATGATCGAGGAAAATGCGGAAAACCTGTCAGGCGGGCAGAAGCAGCGCCTGTCCATCGCACGCTCGCTTGTCAACGACCCCCGCATCCTGATCTTCGATGAGGCAACCAGCGCCCTCGATCCCGAGAGCGAGATGATCGTTCGACAGAGCATCCGCAAGATCGCGCAGGGACGCACCGTCATCATCGTCTCGCACCGCCTGTCGACGCTTGCCGACGCAGACGCCATCCTGGTCATCGACCGGGGCAAGCTGGCCGATATTGGTGGTCATGATCAGTTGCTGTCGCGATGCACTACCTATCGCCATCTGTGGAACCAACAGACGAGGCTTGCGGTATGAAAGCCTCGCGCGCCAAGCTCTCGCTAGCCAAGACTGACACAGCGCCGGTGCCTGCGCCGGTCGAACCGCCTGTCCTGCGCGTCGTGCCGGCGACGCCCGGTCCGGCCATCCTCGAGTTCCAACCGGATGCTATCGAGCTTGAGCAAAGGCCGCCGCCGCGTCTGGCGCGCATGACGCTCTACGGCATCCTTCTGTTCGCGGCTTGCGCCATAACATGGGCCTCGCTGTCGAGCATAGACGAGATCGTGGTGGCGCCCGGCAAGCTGGTCACCACGCGGCCAATGCTTGTGGTGCAGCCACTGGAAACCTCGGTGATCCGCTCGATCGAGGTGAAGGTCGGCGATACCGTGCATGCCGGCCAGACGCTGGCGACCCTCGATCCGACCTTTGCCACTGCCGACAGCACGCAACTGCTCGGAAAGATCCAGGGCTTCGATTCCCAGATCGGGCGCGTCGAGGCTGAACTCGCCGGCAAAACTTATTCCGTGCCGCAGGATGCGCGTGCCGACCAGTTGTTGCAGGCGCAATTGTACATCCAGCGCCAAGCCTTCTACGAAGCCAAGCTGCGCGATTACGACACTCAAATCGCCCATGCGGAAGCGACCCTTGCCGCCAGTCACAGCGAGGAAGGAGTGCTGGTCAAGCGGCTGGCCGGCCTACACGAGATTGACCAGATGCGCGAAACCCTGTTCGACCAAGGCACCGGCTCGCGCCTCAGCTATCTTCAGGGACGCGACGTCAGCCTGGATCTGGAAGCAGGACTCGGCCGTATCCGCGGCAACCAATTGGAAACGGCGCAAACCCTCGAGCAGGCGAAGGCTGAACGCCAGGCCTTCATCGAGGACTTCCGCCGCGCCTCAATGGAAAACCTGGTCGAACTGCGCGACAATCGGGCCGCCGCTTCGGAAGAACTTAAGAAGGCGGAATTGCGTCAACAGATGGCGGTGCTGACAGCGCCGGCCGACGCCGCCGTCCTCGACATCGCCCAGCGCTCCATCGGATCGGTGGTGCGCGATGCCGAGCCCTTGTTTACGCTGGTGCCGCTCGACGTGCCACTTGAGGCAGAAGTGGCGGTTGCAGCCAAGGACATCGGCCAAATCGCCAGCGACGATACCGCCAGGGTCAAGTTCGACGCCTTCCCATTCCAGAAGCATGGTACGGCCAACGGCAAGGTCCGCAACATCAGCCAAGACGCATTCGGCCCGGGCCAACAGACCGAACACCAGCAAAACAGTGCTCCCTTCTACAAGGTCCGGGTGGCGCTCGGGGACATGAACCTGCGAAACATTCCGCAGGGGTTCCGTCTCATTCCCGGGATGACGGTGCAGGCCGAGATCAAGACCGGGCAGCGCACCATCATCTCCTATTTCCTCTACCCGCTGCTGCGCGGGCTCGACGAAAGTCTCCACGAGCCGTGAAACTCGGGCTTATTGGCTCGCCTTCCAAGCCTCATAGCGCGCCTTGTTCTCGACATTGGCCGGGTAGAGGCCGGGCAGGGGATGGCCGGCCTCTACCTCGCGCATGATCCAGCCTTCCAGACGTTCCTGCTCGATGCCGGCCTCGACAACCTCGTCGACCAGCTTCGCCGGGATCAGCACCGCGCCATCATCGTCAACGACGATCAAGTCGTCAGGATAGACGGCCACGCCTCCACAGGCGATGGGTTCCTGCCAGTTCACGAAGGTGAGCCCGGCAACCGAAGGCGGCGCCGCGACGCCGGAACACCAGACTGGCAAACCGGTCGAAAGCACGCCTGCAACATCGCGTACCACGCCATCCGTCACAAGAGCGGCCACGCCACGCTTTGCCATCCGCGCGCAGAGGATGTCGCCGAAGATACCGGCATCGGCCACTCCCATTGCGTCCACCACGGCGATGACTCCTTCCGGCATCGCCTCGATCGCGCCGCGTGTCGAGATCGGCGACGACCAGCTTTCCGGGGTCGCCAAATCCTCGCGCGCCGGCACAAAGCGCAGGGTGAAGGCGCGGCCGATGATACGTGGCTGGCCCGCTTTCAGCGGTGCCGCACCCCGCAGCCAGACATTGCGCAGGCCCTTTTTCAGAAGGATCGTGGTAAGCGTCGCCGTGGTGACGCCCTTGAGCGCCTTGATGGCCTTTTGCTCGTCGTAGGGAAGCGAGGACTCGCTCATGTTCGTGATCTCCGTTTAACTCAAATGCTGGCGATCATGCCGCCGTCAACGCGGATGATGCTGCCGGTTACAAAGGACGCCCGCTCGCTGGCCAGGAAGGCAACGACATCGCCATATTCCTGGGGCTTGCCATAGCGCCCGACGGGAATCGAGGCCGAACTCTCCGCAGCGACATCTTCAAGACTGCGGCCCTCCCTTTTTGCCTTCTGCTCGTCGAGGAATGAAATGCGCGGCGTGGCGATCCGACCGGGCAGGACAATATTGGAGGTGATGCCGTCGCCGCCGACTTCCTTGGCCAGCGTCTTGGACCAGCCGACCAGGGTGGAGCGCAAGGCGTTGGAAAGGCCGAGGTTCGGAATGGGCGTCACCACACCCGAGGAGGTAGAGGTGACGATGCGCCCCCAACCGGCCGCACGCATGCCGGGCAGAACGCGGTCCGTCAGTGAAATTACCGGCAGGACCATCGACCGGAAGAATTTCGACCACTGTTCGTTCGCCTGTCCAGACACCGGAGTCGGCGGCGGCCCGCCGGTGTTGTTAACGAGGATCGCGACATGGCCGTAGCGCTTCTCGACCTGCGAGACATTGTCGTCGATCACAGACAGATCCGCGAGATCCCACGCGATCGCGAATGCCTCGCCTCCTTCGGCGACGATCGCGGCGACGGTGCGCTCTGCCGCTTCGCGGTCGATGTCGGCCACGGCCACCTTGGCGCCTTCGCGGGCTAGTGTCTGCGCGATGGCTCCGCCAAGCCCGCCGCCCGCACCCAGAACCAGCGCCGCCTTTCCCTTAATCCCCAGATCCATCAGAGTCTCCTTACTTCATTCGCATTGATCGCCGGCAGCGTGGCACGGTGGTCGATTCTCTCGTTTCGCTATTCAATACCAACCTGCCGCGTTAAGAGAATATCTCTGTTGTCGCCTTTGTCATTCAGGAAAACTGTTGATGGAAACCCGCTTCCTGCAAACCTTGCTGACTGCCGTTGAAACCGGATCCGTGGCGGAGACAGCAAGGCGGCTGAACATCACCCCTTCGGCTGTCACGCAACGGATCAGGTCACTCGAGGCGGAGATCGGCCGGCCGCTTCTGCGGCGTTCGGGACAAAAGATGCAGGCCACCGCGGCCGCGGAAGCCCTGGTGGACGATGCCCGGCGCATGCTGTCGCTGGAAGAGGACATGAAGGCAGCCGCGTCTTCAGATGACCTGACAGGTTTGCTGAAGGTAGGCGTCATCCAGACGGCGCTGACCGGGCTGATGCCGGATATCATTTTAACGCTGCGGCGCAGCAGCCCCGGAATAGATCTGTACCTGGTACCTGGCACCTCGGACGCTCTTTACCGTAAACTCGCCAATGGGGAAATCGACCTCGCAATCGTCGTGAAACCGTATTTCCCGTTACCTAAATCACTCGACTGGGCGATGCTGCGGCAGGAACGTCATCTGCTGATCACGCCACGCGGGCGCGACATCGCCGACGCAGCCAATATCGAAACGACGCTGCCGCGCGAGCCGTTCATACGCTACGACCGCAACCACTGGGGCGGGCGCATCGTCGACCAGTACCTCAGGCAATTGCGAATCCGCCCACGGGAGCAGTACGAACTCGATTCCCTCGAAGCCATCGTCATCATGGTTTCGAGGGGCCTTGGCGTCGCCATCATCCCGGACTGGCCAGAGCCGTGGCCCCACGGTGTGCAGGTGGACCGGATCGAACTGGCCGACGCTCCAATTCGCGAGGTGGGACTGGCATGGTCCCGATCGTCGGTTCGCCTGCCGCTGATCCACACCTTCCGAACCATCGCCACAGAACTGGCTTAGAGTTTTGAACTCGCCCACGAGGTCACCGCGCCGGTCGAGGGATTTTGCAATATTCCGCTGAGGAGCACGGGAAATAGGCCGGCCCCTCCGAAAGACGGTACCAATTTTCAGGTTCAGCAGCGCATTGACAAGAAAGAACCCTCCAACTGCAATGCACAGGATTCCGGCAGAAGCATCCTTAATTTTTTTCCCTCGGCGCCACACTCCTGAACGGATTTCAGATAACCGCCACGACCATCTGCGACACCTACGTGCCGGCGCATGTCCACCTCACACCAGAAGTGGTTCCCCCGCGCTGGCGATCGTGGAGCGGGACGGTCTCGACGGAAAAGCTCTGCTGACGGCCATTGCCGCCGGTGCGGAAGTCGCGGTCAGGCTTGCCGCCGGCATCAACTATTCCGTTGCAGGTCCCAAGGGATGGCACATGCCGGACATCGTCGGCCCCTTCGGTAGCGCTGCGGCAGTGGGGTGGCTGCGGCGGTTCTCGCCGCTTCAGATGCGCAACGCTTTCGGACTGGCTGGAAGTCAGTCCGGAGGCACCTGGGCCTCATGGGGAACCCCAACGGTGAAGTTCCACCAATCGCGAGGTGGTGCATCCGGTTTGATTGCAGGTCTCCTGGCAGAGCAGGGGTTCGAGGCTGGCTCCGATACCGTCGGTCATCCGCATGGTGAGATCCTGACAGCCTTTTCAGACGGCAGCACACCAGAGGCTATCGTGGCCGATCTCGGCGAACGCTTTGAACTTGAAGAGATATCCCTGCGACTTTGGCCCGGCGGGACGCCCTTGCAACCTTCGCTTACGGCGTTGTTTGACCTTATCGCGAGAGAAGGTCCCCTCGTCGATCAGATCGAGCACGTTGAGGTCGAAGTGGCGCCCGCCGTCTATGAGGCGCACGCACGGTTTACCGAACCGCAGGGGACATTCGAGGCGCTCCTGTCTTATCCCTTTGTCGTGGCCAGCGCCTTGCGTGACCGCAAGTTCTGGCTGACATCGGTTAGCACCGCGAACCTCGACGATCCGGACATCCGCCGTTTCATGTCGCGATGCGTCAAGCTCGTTTCCAATTCGTCACTGACTTCGGAGATCAGCCGTGTCGCCATCACCATGGCAGGAGGCAAGATCTTGACGGCGCAGGCTGATGGCGCAAGGGGAACGAGCCGCAATCCGGCGAAGCTGGACGATCTTTGCACCAAATACGAGAACTGTGCGGTCGGCCGCTTTTCCGGGACACAAGCAGCCGAACTCCTCGACCTTCTCGAGCGGATCGATGCTCTCGACAATCTGGATCGACTGTTCGAATTGCTTCGCTCCACGCGCGAACGGAGAGAGACGGCAACTGGATGACGCACTATGGGAAGGTGTGCGGGCTTGCCATGGTGGGGCTGACAGACCCAGTAAGACTCACTTAACCTCAGGTTGCTATCTGATCCGATAATGCGTGGGGGTGCGCAAAGAGCGAGTACCGACGTGGGAAATCCCAAAAAACACAGCGACTGGCGCGCGATCATCGGCCTTCAAGCCCGCATCGCCGCTTTGTTCATTCCGGTGGTCGTAGCGCTGGCAATTCTTGCCACCTTTGCCGGGACGGAACGGAACCCTCGCGCAAATGGGATCGACCCGACGATGACGAGTTCGGTCCGCTAGATCGCGTCGCGATCATTCAGATCTTCGGCGCGCTCTAAGTCCCCTGTTCTATGCATGTCGCCAAACCGGTTCACACTTTCGGGCGACAAGCATTAGGCGGTTCAAAACAACTCGATTTCATTCTTGCGCAACGTGGCGCTGGCCATGCGGCGGCGATGA
Organism: Mesorhizobium sp. Root157; assembly: GCF_001427385.1. Lineage (GTDB taxonomy): Bacteria > Pseudomonadota > Alphaproteobacteria > Rhizobiales > Rhizobiaceae > Mesorhizobium. The sequence continues at coordinate 26,673 of NZ_LMGJ01000013.1, read as the reverse complement.
CAATTCCAGCCGCTTACCAATTTTCCATTCCCCCTCGGGCATTTTCCTCCTCACTTCAATCGGGCGTCAAATAAGGGCTTGTCCGGGGTTTTTTCTTTGCCTTAGCGCAAAGCCACCTCTTCCCCGAACGGGTAACCAGATCGTGTGCTGAGTCCCAAAGCAGCAATCTGCAAGAACTGACTGGCCCCGCTTCGGCGGGGCTTTTTTGTGGATGGCGACGACCGATCAGGTCATTCTTCGTCCGGCGTGCTTATACGCCCTGCAAAAAAAGGCCCCGAAAGGCCCTTTTCAGTCTGGTCGATCAGTCCTTCTCGAATACATTGGTCTTGGCGACGATGCCGGCGATGGCGCCACCAATCAGAGGGGCGACGATGTAAAGCCAGAGCTGGCCGATCGCTACGCTGCCGGAGAACAGCGCTGGGCCGATCGAACGTGCCGGGTTCAGCGAATTTCCCGAAATCGGAATGAAGCCCAGATGCAACGCTGCAAGCGTCAGGCCGATGATCAGGCCGGCGAAGGCGGTCGTGTGCCTGGCGCTCGTCGACGCCAGGATGACGATGACGAAAGTGAAGGTCGCGATGACCTCGGTGAGGAACACCGCGGTCGTGCTCCATTTGGAGGCATCCCACGTCGTCGCGCCGAAATTCGTCACCGGATTGCCGGCCTTGCCGCTGACGATGATCCACAGCGCGACCGTCGCGACGATGGCGCCGGCGACTTGCGCGATCCAGTAGGTGATGACGTCCCTGGCCGGTAGCCGACCGGCAAGGAAGAAGCCCAGCGTCACAGCTGGATTGAGATGAGCCCCGGAAATCGGCCCGATGGCGTAGGCAGCAGCGACCAGACCCAGGCCAAAAGCAAGCCCGATTCCGAGCTGGCCGAGCGGCAATGCGTCTCCCAGCCCGCCCGTGACGATGGCCGCAATGCCGATGAACACCAAAAGAAACGTACCAAGCAGTTCTGCAAGAAAAATCTTCATTGCCATCTCCTCGTGACTGTCCGGATCCGTCTGGGTCCCACCTGCGAATCACTGCCAAAAGTTACCCACAAGGCCGCAAGTTTGAAAGCGGGGTCGGATGGCACCTCACCAATGGGTTGTGCAGTATCCCATGGCGCTTTAGAGCGGCGTGAACAACGTTACTCTTTGCTCGGATATCGACAATGCGAATAGGCGGACGGCTGGCTGCGGCCATCGAAGTGCTTGATGACATCGGTCGGCGTCAAAGACCGGCGGCGGAAGCGCTGAAAGACTGGGGCCTATCGCATCGCTTCGCCGGCGGGGGCGACCGCGCGGCAATCGGCAACATCGTTTACGATGCCCTCAGGCGTCGGCGTTCAGCCGGCTGGCTTCTCGAAGCCGACACCCCGCGCGCCATCGCTTTCGGCGCATTGTTGCTCGAATGGGGAGAGACGGCCACCTCGCTCAACCAGGCGCTCGACGGCGACAAGTTCGCACCCACTCCGCTCGACGAAACGGAACTGCGCACGATTTCGGAACGGCGGCTGGCAGAAGCTCCGCAAGAGGTGCGCGCCGACTGTCCGGACTGGTGCGTCCCGCTGATCGAATCCTCTTTCGGTTCGGATTGGGTGGAGGAAGGGGCAGCACTTGCCGCCCGCCCGCCACTTGACCTGCGCGTCAACATACTGAAGGCCGATCGGGGCAAGGTACTGGCGGAACTGGCCAGGACCGGAGCGCGCGCCGCCGAAATTGCCGCCAACGGCATCCGCATCGCTCCGATCCAAGGCAGCGGCAGGCATCCTAACGTGCAGGCCGAACTCGCCTTCCAGAACGGCTGGTTCGAGGTGCAAGACGAAGGCTCGCAACTGGTTTCTGAACTCGCCGGAGCTACAGCCGGCATGCAGGTTCTGGACTATTGCGCAGGTGCCGGCGGCAAGTCACTGGCGCTGTCTGCGGCCATGGACAACCACGGCCAGATTTTCGCACATGATGCGGAAAGGGCCCGCCTTGCCCCAATCTTCGAGCGCATCCGGCGCGCCGGCAACCGCAATATCCAGGCCGTTTCCCGTCGGGCCGAGCTTGAGCCGCTGAAAGACCACATGGACATCGTGCTCGTCGATGCGCCTTGCACCGGCAGCGGCACCTGGCGACGGCGGCCCGACGCCAAATGGCGGCTGACACAACGCCAACTCGACGCGCGCAAGGCCGAACAGGCCGCGATCCTCGACACGGCCAGCGAATATGTGAAGCCGGGCGGCCTGCTCGCTTATGTCACCTGCTCGGTGTTCGAGGACGAAAATGGCGGGCAGGTAGCTGCATTTATGGACCGTATCGGCAATTTCATCCCTGTCGATCATCGCGATCTGTGGAGCGGCCGGATCGGCAGCCACGGCTCCTCAGCCCGCTTCGCTACCAGTGGCGGCATTTCGCTGTCGCCGGCACTGACCGGCACCGACGGCTTTTATTTCTGTGCCTTGCGGCGTATGGGCTGATGGCTGCACCTGTGGAAAACCGACGCTGGCGACGACTGGCGAACATGCCTATGTTCCCGATCCCATCAACAGTACGGAAACCGCATGAGCACCGACATCAAGCGCCTCGCAACCCTCATTGCGGCTGAGATCAACGCCCGGCCCGAACAGGCGGCCGCAGCGATTGGCCTGCTCGACGAGGGTGCCACGGTGCCGTTCGTGGCGCGCTACCGCAAAGAAGTCACCGGCGGGCTGGATGACACCCAGTTGCGGATGCTGTCGGAGCGGCTTGGCTATCTGCGCGAACTCGATGCGCGGCGCGATACCATCCTTTCCTCGATCCGCGAACAGGGCAAGCTGACCGAGGATCTGGAAGCCAAGATCGCGGCGGCGACGACCAAGGCCGAACTGGAAGACATCTACCTGCCCTATAAGCCGAAGCGCCGCACCAAGGCCGAGATCGCCCGCGAGCGGGGGCTGGGCCTGCTGGCCGAGGCAATCCTTGCCGACCGCGCAGCGGTGCCGGGGGAACTCGCCGCCGCCTATATCACCGACGACGTGCCGGACGTGAAGGCCGCATTGGAAGGCGCGCGCGATGTCCTGGCCGAGCAGTTCGCCGAGAATGCCGACCTGATCGGCAAGCTGCGCAGCTACATGCAAGAGCGCGCCATGCTGCGCGCTCGCGTCATGGTCGGCAAGCAGGAACAGGGCGCCAAGTTCTCCGATTATTTCGACCATGTCGAGCGCTGGGCAACGGCGCCAAGCCACCGGGCGCTGGCCATGCTGCGCGGCCGCAACGAAGAGGTTCTGTCGCTCGATATCGAGGTGGACGCCGACGACGCCTCGCCGGTCAAGCCGGTAGAGCGGATGATCGCCGAGGCCTATGCTATTGGACGGCAGCTTCCGGGCGACCAGTGGCTGATGGAGGTGGCCGGCTGGACGTGGCGCATCAAGCTGTCGCTGCATTTGTCGCTCGACTTGATGCGCGACCTGCGCGAACGCGCCGAGGACGGCGCCATCCAGGTGTTCGGACGCAACCTCAAGGACCTGCTTTTAGCCGCACCTGCCGGATCGCGTGCCACCATGGGACTCGATCCCGGCATCCGCACAGGCGTCAAGGTGGCGGTGGTGGACGGCACCGGCAAGGTGGTGACGACGACGACCGTCTATCCGTTTCCGCCAAGAAACGACGTGCGCGGTACCCAGGCCGAGCTTTCGGCGCTGGTACGCAAGCACGGCGTCGAATTGATCGCCATCGGCAACGGCACCGGCAGCCGCGAAACCGAAAAGCTGGTAGCCGAGATGCTGGCCGACATGCCGGCCCCCAAGCCGACCAAGGTAATCGTCAGCGAGGCCGGGGCTTCGGTCTATTCGGCATCGGCAACTGCCGCCGCCGAATTCCCCGATCTCGACGTGTCGCTGCGCGGCGCCGTTTCCATCGCGCGGCGCTTGCAGGACCCGTTGGCTGAACTGGTCAAGATCGAGCCGAAGTCTATCGGGGTCGGCCAATACCAGCACGATGTCGACCAGTACCGGCTCGGCCGCGCGCTGGAAGCGGTGGTGGAAGATGCGGTGAATGCGGTCGGCGTCGATCTGAACACCGCTTCGGCTCCCCTGCTCGCGCGCGTGTCGGGGCTTGGCGTGTCGCTTGCCGATGCGATCGTTTCCCACCGCGACGCCAATGGCCCTTTCGCCACACGGCGGGAACTTCTCAAAGTGTCGCGGCTTGGGCCGCGCGCCTTCGAGCAAAGTGCCGGCTTCCTGCGCATTCAGGGTGGTGCCGAGCCGCTAGACGCCTCGGCCGTGCACCCGGAAGCCTATGACGTGGCCAAGAAGATCGTTGCTGCCTGCGGCCGAGATTTGCGTGCGCTGATGGGTGACAGCACCATGCTGAAGGCTCTTGATCCGCGCGTCTTTGCCGACGAGCGCTTCGGCCTCCCGACGGTGCGCGACATCATCAGCGAACTGGAAAAGCCCGGCCGCGATCCGCGCCCCGGTTTCAAGACGGCGACCTTTGCCGATGGCATCGATGACATCAAGGATCTGAAGCCCGGCATGCTTCTGGAAGGCACCGTCACCAACGTCGCCGCCTTCGGGGCGTTCGTGGATATCGGCGTGCATCAGGACGGGCTGGTGCATGTGTCGCAACTGGCCGACCGTTTCATCAAGGACGCGCATGAGATTGCGAAGGCCGGCGACGTCGTCAAGGTGCGCGTGGTCGGGGTGGACATCAAGCGCAAGCGCATCGGTCTGACGATGCGCAAGGATGGCGGCACTCCACAGGAACGGCGCGGCGGTGCGGATGCGCCGCAGAGCGCGCCAACGCGGAGCCATGACAAACCACGGATCTCCGCTCCGCCGGGCAAGCCACAAGGTGCGTTCGGCGCCGCGTTGGCCGAGGCTTTCAAGCGCAAGTAGATAGCATCGGGATCGGACCCTGGGCGATTTCCCATTGCCGAATCCGGCCCGGGCGGTAGCTTAGGCGCGGATCTCCTATTTTCTGGCGCGCTGCTTGCCGCAGCCTTTCGCGCCTTTATTCAACAGGCAAGGACAGGTCATGCAGATCGGAATGATGGGTTTGGGCAGGATGGGCGCCAACATGGTGCGGCGTCTGCTGCGGGGCGGTCATGAGTGCGTCGTCTACGACATCAACCCCGACAGCGTTGCCGCGCTGGTCAAGGAAGGTGCTGTCGGCGCATCGTCGATGCAGGACTTCGTCGACAAACTCACCGCGCCGCGCAATGTGTGGCTGATGCTGCCGGCCGCCATCACCGGCAAGATCGTCGACCAGTTGGCCGGTCTGATGGAGAAAGACGACACGCTCATCGACGGCGGCAATTCCAACTACCGCGATGCCGTAGACTTCGCGGTGAAATTGTCCACCAAGGGCCTCAACTTCGTCGATGTCGGCACCAGCGGCGGCGTGTGGGGCCTCGAACGCGGTTATTGCCTGATGATCGGAGGACCGGATGACGCCGTGCGCCATCTCGATCCAATTTTCGCGACGCTGGCACCGGGTGCCGGGGCGGGCGACAAGACTGCCGCAACGGCCTCGCGCGGCTATCTGCATTGCGGCCCGAGCGGCGCAGGCCATTTCGTCAAGATGGTGCACAACGGCATCGAGTACGGCATGATGGCGGCCTATTCCGAGGGCTTCAACATCCTCAAGGTTGCGAATGCCGGCAAGCAGGAACGAACCGCCGACGCCGAGACCACGCCGCTGGCCGAGCCGCAGTACTACCAGTTCGATATCGATGTCGCCGAAGTCGCCGAAGTCTGGCGGCACGGCAGTGTAATCGGCTCGTGGCTGCTCGACCTGACAGCCGGCGCGCTGCAGGCCGATCCCTCCCTTTCTCAATATGGTGGGCGCGTGTCCGATTCCGGCGAGGGCCGCTGGACGCTCAAGGCAGCCATCGACATGGGTGTGCCGGCTCCCGTGCTGTCGGCGGCACTGTTCGAACGCTTCTCCTCGCAAGGTCATTCCGAATTCGCCGACAAGATGCTTTCGGCCATGCGCTACGCCTTTGGCGGCCATGTCGAAAAACCGAAGAGCTGATTCAACAGCGAAGACTGTTAAAACAGCGAGCCCTGATCGCCCGTTTTTTTCGGCTTGGGCGTGGGCTTCTGTTTGGGCTGGTGGTCGGGCGCGGCAGAGCCCGATGCCGTTGCATGAGTGCTGCCGTCGGCAAAGCGCAGTTCGAGCGCTTGCCCGGACTTAACTTCCGCCGCTCGTTTGACCAGCGTTCCCGCGTCGTCAAGCACAAGGGCGTAGCCACGCTCGAGGATCGCCTGTTCGGACAGTTTCAATGTGGCAAGCAAGCGGCCTGCTTGCGTCAAGCGCGCCCGCAGGCGATCGAGACGAACGGACATAGCCTGATTGCCGCGCCGGGATACGCTCGCGAGCAGTTCCCCCTGCTGTTTCTGGCGGCGCGCGATCTGGTCCGGCACAAGGCGTGCCGCCGTGCGGGTAAAGCGCGTGCGGCGCTCTCGCACTGTTGATGAAAATCCGGCCTGAAGCCGGGCAAGATCGCGCCGGACCAAGGTACGCGCCTCGTTGACGCGCCGGTCCAGCGTTGCAGGAGAGAGCCTGAGCGCCGAGAGCCTCGCACGCTTGCGCTCGACGCCAACCTCCAGCGCGCGGCCAAGACGGTTTTCGGCCTCGTCGAAACGCCGGCGCGGCAAGGCTAGCAATTGGTCCGGCGACGGCAAGGCGCGGGCAGCGGCGCGCACGGCATTTCTGTCGCGGTCTAAGCAGCGCGACATGGAGGTGCGCAGCCTGGAGGCAAGTGCCGCCAAGGTCGCCTCCAACTCGGCCTTGACCGGAACGGCGATTTCGGCAGCGCCCGTCGGCGTCGGCGCACGCACGTCAGCGGCATAGTCGACCAGCGTCCAGTCGGTCTCGTGGCCAACCGCGGAGATGACCGGAATATGCGAGGCCGCCACGGCGCGCGACAGGGCCTCGTCGTTGAACCCCCACAGATCTTCAAGGCTGCCGCCGCCACGCGCCACGATCAGCACATCAGGCTGGCGGATCGGTCCATCGAAGGGCAGCGCGTTGAAGCCTTCGACGGCTGCGGCAACTTCGGCGCCGGCGGTTTCACCCTGCACGCGCACCGGCCAAACGATGACATGCAGCGGAAAGCGATCCTTGATGCGGTGCAGGATATCGCGGATGACCGCACCCGTCGGTGAGGTGACGACGCCGATAGTGTTGGGCATATAAGGCAGGATCTGCTTGCGCGCCGGATCGAACAGACCTTCGGCCTGCAGGCGGCGCTTGCGCTCTTCCAGCAAGGCCATCAGAGCGCCGGCGCCCGCCGGCTCCAGATTGTCGATGACGATCTGGTAATTCGACTTGCCGGGATAGGTGGTGAGCTTGCCGGTTGCGATCACTTCCATCCCCTCCTCGGGACGGAATTTCAGGCGGCTCATCGTGCCTTTCCACACCACCGCATCCAGTTTGGCGCGGTCATCCTTCAGGGCGAAATAGGCATGGCCGGAGGAATGCGGCCCGCGATAGCCGGAAATCTCGCCACGCACACGAACGTTGCCGAACACGTCCTCGACGGTGCGTTTGAGCGCGCCGGAGATTTCGCTTACCGTGTACTCGGCGGCATTGGTGCGTGATTCGGTGGCCGTTTCGCTCATGCCGCGATAGGGGCGCTTTTGACCACATCGGTCAAGGGTTCTGCCCACACATCGTTTTGCTCAATCATTCGATGAAAAGAATATGATGGACGCCCGCTGCATGCAGGCCTAGCGCTTCGCTGCCCGAGGAGAGCGTTGCATGACAATCCAGTCGCAATTGTTGCCGACACCGGCCGCCCCAAGCCGGGCCCCAAACACACGCGACCGAGCCTTCGAGCCCAGGGACTACGGGCTTTACGTGCTGACCGTCATTGCCTGGAGCGTATCGTGGTTCGCGATAAGGCTGCAGGTCGGTACGGTGTCGAACGAAGTCAACCTTGTCTGGCGCTTCGCCATCGCGACCACGCTGATGATCGCTTGGGTGGTTTTTTCAGGACGACGTATCCGCTTTCCGCTTCGCGATCATGCACGCTTCGCGGCGCTGGGCATCCTGATGTTCTCGTCGAACTTTCTGTTCTTCTACTATGGCGCCGGCTATCTGGTCAGCGGGCTTCTATCGGTGGTGTTTTCGCTGGCCTCGGTGATCAACATCATGCTTGCGGCGATTGCCCTGCGCGAACAGCCGTCGCCTCGGGTGCTGGCCAGCGGCATCCTCGGTTTTTGCGGCATCGCCTTGATGTTCGCGCCGGAGATCACCGCACATGGCCTGTCAGGCGGCACCATGATCGGGCTTGGACTCTGCATCGCCGGAACGTTGTGTTTTTGTATCGGCAACCAGATTTCCGCAGCAGGCCTGCGAAACGGCCTGCCGCTCGTTCCGATGAGCGCCTGGGGCATGGTCTACGGCACGCTATGGTCGGCGCTGCTTGCGTTGCTGCTGGGGCGCCCCTTCATCATCGAGCCGACGGTTTCTTATCTGGGCTCTTTGCTGTTTCTCGCCGTCATCTCGACCGTGATCGCATTTTCAGCCTATCTGACGCTTCTTTCACGCATTGGCCCAGCGCGCGCCGGCTACGCGACGGTGCTGTTTCCCATCTTCGCGCTGCTGGTCTCGACGGCGTTGGAGGGCTACCAGTGGAGCGGATACGCCTTCGCCGGACTTGCCTTTGTCGCGGTCGGCAATGTGCTCGTCATCAGAACCGGCAAACCGTAGCGCAAAAACCTGCCCCGGCCTCACCAGCCGGGGAGAACCTGGTTAGGCCTCGTCCGCTTCATCCTGGTGAAGGGGAGCGATGCGAAATCGAAGCTGCCTGCCTCCTCGTTGGTCGGGACGCTGATATTGTCGAGGCTCTCAGCAATGTGGCGAGCCAGCGCATCGACAATCTCCGGCTGGTCGGTCTGGCCGCGCATGATGCCGATGCGGCAATCAGGCAGCGTGCCGAAGCCGTCCGCTTCGCTCAGCACGCGCATGCCGGGACGCAAGGCGCATTCCGGCAAGACCGAAATCGCCAGGCCGGACAGCACCGCGGCGGCAATGACGGTGGCCGAGAAGCTGGTGAACAGGATGCGGTAGTCGCGGTTCATGCCGTCGAGAACATCGCAGGCAGCGCGCCGCCAAATGCAGTTCGGGCGACCGAAAGCCATCGGCAGGACTTCCTGCTCGTGCGTGGCGTGGTTGACCGAACTTACCCACAAAAGCGGCTCGCGCCGCACCACTTCGGATTGGCCGCGCGCGTCATTGTGGGTGACCAGAGCGATGTCGAGATTGCCGCGCTTGATGTGCTCGACCAGCCCCGGCGTCGGTTCGCAAATGACGGTCAGCTCGACACGAGGATTGGAGCGGGCGAAGCGGGCCATGATCTCCGGTAGGAAGCGGTCCGCATAATCGTCGGGAGTGCCGATGCGGATGGTGCCTTCCAGGCGGCGGTCGTCAAACGCGGCGAGCGTTTCGCGGTTGAGAAAGATCAGCCGGCGCGCATAGGCGAGCAGCTTTTCACCCTCCTCGGTCAGCTTGTTGGTGCGGCCGTCCTTTTCGAACAGCGGCTTGCCGATACGCTCCTCAAGTCGGCGCATCTGCATTGATACCGCCGACTGGGTGCGGTGCACCTCCTCAGCCGCGCGGGTGAAGCTGCCTGTGTCGGCAATCGAGATGAATGTCTGCAACTGGTCGAGATCAAGTGGCGCTTTCATCGTCGAACCCATCATTGTGGTTGATGATAAAGATTAAAAACATTCGTTGGATTAATCAATCGCTCGATGGCAAATTGATAGCGTCCACATGAAGGCATGTGAATCGAACCGACGCATGGCGACCTCCCGCGCCATGCGGTCGGGTTCGTATGTCCGACCCCCAAGGAGACCGAGATGATCGCCTATGATTTCGCCGCCGAAGCTTCACGCATTTCCACGCGTCCGGCCGTTGCGACGCGCGTGGCTGGGGCTCTCATCAATTTCTATAAGGCCTGGAAAAACCGCCGCGCCTTTTATCGTCTTGGCGAGATGTCCGACGCCGAACTCGCCGATATCGGACTTACCCGTGCCGATCTCCATGTCGCCATCGACACTCCGTTCGGCACCGACCCGACCGCAAAGCTGAGAGCAATTACTTCCGACCGCTTCGAGACGGTCGAAGGCTTGGCCCGCGAGGTCGCCTGACGGCTCGCGCCCAACGGATGTGGCGATCCCACCGCAGGCTCCCCCTGCCGGTTCCCTCCGGCTGCCTGCATCCTTGTCCGGCCCCCATGCGGGGCCGGGCATTTTTGTCTCAACACCTGTCTTTTCGACGTCTATCTGTTCCGATCCATGCCACGCAGGAACTGGTCGAAGACCGATTCGACGCCCTTCTGGTAGTCGTCGCGCTGCTGGCGTCCGGTTTCGAACATCTGGCCGAAAACATCATCGTAGGGATTCTTCTTTGCCTGTTCCTGGGGCGAGGCGCGCCGTTGCGGTTCGGCTTGCTGGGCCGGTTGGCCGCCGCCGAACATGTCTTGCAGCACCTTGCCCCACGGATTGTCACCAAGCGGGTTTTGTGGCTGTTCCGCACGGCCTTGCGGTGTGCCCTGCACACCACCGCCGAACATGTCCTGCAACACCTTGCCGAACGGCGTATCGCCGAGGGGATTGTTGCCGAACGGGTTGTTGCCCTGTTGCGAAGGTTGCGCACGCTCTTGCGGGGCCGCCTGCCCGCTACCACCCATGCCGCCACCAAGGCCACCGGACTGCTTCATCATTTCCTCAATGATCTGGCCGAGAGGGTTGTTGCCGCCGCCGAAGCCGCCCGCCTGCATCTGATTGGTCGATTGCTTGAACAGGCCACCCATGACCATGGAGGCTATGACCGGCAACATCTGCTGCAATACCTGCTGGCCAATGCCGGTGGCTTGCGCCGCCTGCGCTGCGATGGCGCGCGACAAGTCCTTCGAGCCGAACAGATGACCCAGAATGCCGTTTCCTTCGTCGACGCCCTGTGGCGAGAACGCCCGGCTGGCATCCTCGAAATACTTCGCATGCTGGCCACTCGCCATCGCGTTGAGGAAGCCGCCAAGGCCATAGGGATCGGAGGTATTGCGCTTCAGGCCCTGCGAGAAGGCAGGCAACAGGGACTCGACCGCAAGGTCGGCCTGCTGGCGTGAAAGATTGAACTGCCGGGCCAGGATATCCATGCCCTGGCCGTTCTGAGCCTGGGTCAGCATGTCGAACAGGTTCAGCATGTCCGTCTCCTCGAAAACTTCGCCGGAGACGAAAGCTAGAGGTTTTCCCGTCCCTGTTGAAGCGATTTCCACCGGAGCGCGAACTTAATTCGTCGCTGCGACCTAGGACCCTAGTAGGCGTACTCGAGGAAGACCGGCTCGATCGAACCGCCCCAGCGGGTGTGGTAGGCGGACAACATTTCCTCCGCACTGGTAGTGCCGCGACTCACCACCTCATCCAGCGTATGCAGGAAGGAGGTCTCGTCGTAGCCGTCACGGTTGAGCTTTTTCCGGTTCTTCAGGCCGAGCCGCGACAGGGCAAGCACCTCGCGGGCGAGGTCGCGCAATGTCGCGTTGCGGAAGGGTGCCGAGATGCCCATTTCCGGCACGGCGTCGCGCATGGCCAGCACTTCCTGATAGGTCCAGCTTGCGGTCAGGTTCTCAACCGCATCAAGCGCTTCCTCGTCGTAGAGCAGGCCGACCCAGAAGGCCGGCAGCGCGCAGATGCGCCGCCACGGCCCGCCGTCGGCGCCGCGCATTTCAAGGAAACGCTTCAGCCGCACATCGGGAAACAGGGTCGACAGATGGTTCGCCCAGTCGCCCATGGTCGGCATGCCGTCCGAGATTTCGTTGCGGGCTGCTCCAGCCATGAACTGGCGGAAAGTGACATGCGTCATGTCGTGGTACTGGTCGTCGCGGATGACGAAATACATCGGGGCGTCGAGCGCCCATTCGACATAGTCAGAAAAGCCGAAATCGGGCGAAAAGCAGAATTCGAGCATGCCGGCGCGCTGGTTGTCGGTGTCGCGCCAGATGTCGCCGCGCCAGCTTTGCAGCCCGTTTGGCTTGCCGTTGGTGAAGGGGGAATTGGCAAACAGCGCCGTCGACAAGGGTTGCAGCTTCAGCGACACCTGCATCTTGCGGCGCATGTCCCGCTCGCTCTCGAAGTCGAGATTCACCTGGATGGTGCAGGTGCGGTACATCATGTCGAGGCCCTTGGTGCCGACCTTGGGCATGTAGCGCGTCATGATATCATAGCGCGACTTGGGCATTTTCGGCGTCTCGCCAAGCGTCCACTTCGGGCTGCCGCCAAGACCGAGAAAGCGAATGCCAAGCGGCTCGGCGATTTCGCGTACCTGAGCCAGATGGGCGTTACCCTCGCGGCAGGTCTGGTGGATGTTTTCCACCGGCGCGCCCGACAGTTCGAACTGGCCGCCCGGCTCCAGCGAGATCGCACCCTGCCCGGTCGGCTCGACCAGACCGATGATGCGGCCAGCGTCGATGATGGGGTCCCAGCCGAGTTGCTCCCGCATACTTTCGAGAATGGTGCGGATGCCGCGCTCACCGCCATAGGGTACAGGCGCGTTGCCGTCGACATAGAACGGAAACTTCTCGTGCTCGGTGCCGATGCGCCACTTCTCGCGCGGCTTGCAGCCGGCGGCCAGATAGGCAACGAGTTCGTCAATGCCCTCTATCGGCCTGAAATCGGTGGTGTCGCGCGCCATGAAAACCTCTTTTGGAGCGATCGGGAAAATCGCCGGGCTACTTGGACGATATGTCGGTAGCCGATCAAGCAAAAACTATTAAGCGTCTCCTCAAGGAAATTTCACTCAGGTCCCGCCCGGCAAGCCTGCGCCGCATACGCTAATGGGCTGCTGCGCCCAGTCGTTGTGCCCAGTCAAACAGTTTCGTGGCGTGGGAACCATACAGGGGCCGTCGGCATTTCACGGATTATCTCATACATGCGACACTTTCAGTCGCGTCCCCATGGGAACTTATATCGTCGCGCTTGATGCAGGCGCGACTGGCACTGGCGGGAAGGGCTAGAAATGGCTGCTGTGGACGATGTGCGTAACAGGCCGGCGCGGGTTGCTGCTTCTTCCAGCGAAGATGCCGACATGGTGCGGCCCGCCATTCCGACCGCGTTCACCTTGGTGGGCGTCACCGCTGTCCTTTACCTCGGACGAGAGGTGTTCCTGCCCCTTGCCGTCGCCTTCCTTTTGACATTCGCGCTGGCGCCGATGGTTTCGGCGATGCGGAAACGGTCGCTACCGAAGCTGCCTGCGGTCATCATCACGGTGGCGCTGGCGTTCATGGCGATCGGGCTGTTTTCCTTCTTGGTCGCCACGCAAGTGAGCACCCTTGCCCAGAACATCCCCACCTATCAGTACAATATTCTGGAGAAGGTGCGTTCGCTGAAGGAAATGGGCGCCAATGGCGGCATCATCGAACGGCTGAGCGGAGCCGTCGAGCGCGTCGGCGCCGAGTTGGAGAAGGGCACCCGGCAGACCAGCACGCCGACGCCCGAGGCTGAACCGCGCGAACCCTTGCCGGTCGAAATCGTGACGCGGCAAACGACCATCGATACGCTGAAGAACGTGATCGTGCCGTTGGCGAGCCCGTTTGCAACGGCTGGCCTGATCATCGTGGTCGTCATCTTCATGCTGCTGGAACGGGAGGACCTGCGCGACCGCTTCATCCGCCTCGTCGGCTACAGCGACCTTCACCGCACCACCGAAGCGCTGCAGGATGCGGGCAAGAGGGTGGGGCGCTATCTGCTCATGCAGTTGGTGGTCAACACCAGCTACGCGATCCCCATCACCATCGGCCTGTGGCTGATCGGCATTCCCAATGCGCTGTTGTGGGGCATGCTGGCGCTCGTCCTGCGCTTCGTACCCTATATCGGACCGGCCATCGCCATGCTTTTGCCGCTGCTTCTGGCGCTGGCCATTGCGCCCGGCTGGTCGCTGGTGCTTTGGACCGCGGCGCTGTTCATCCTCATGGAACTGGTCAGTAACAATATCGTGGAGCCGTGGCTTTACGGTTCGCGTACCGGCCTGTCGCCGCTGGCAATCATCGTCGCGGCGATTTTCTGGACATGGCTGTGGGGGCCGCTCGGTCTCGTTTTGTCGACGCCCTTGACCGTCTGCCTGGTGGTTTTGGGCCGGCATGTGCCGCAATTCGCTTTCCTCGACGTGCTTTTGGGCAATGAGCCGGTGCTGGAGCCGCACACACGGCTTTACCAACGCCTGCTTGCCGGCGACCCGGACGAAGCAACCGACAACGCCGAGGAATTCCTCGAGGAGCGCTATCTGGTCGACTATTACGACAGGATCGGCATTCCAGCCTTGCTGCTCGGTGAGCAGGACCGCCAGCGCGGCGTCATGTCTGACGAGCAGCGTCGCAAGCTTGCAGCCAGCGCGCAGGCGCTCGTTTCCAATCTGGACGAGGTGGCTCAGGAAGAAGAGGACGAGGAAGAAGAAGACGCGGACGGCAAGCAAGAACCAGGACCCGCAAATGGAGCGACAGAGGAGATCGACACGCCCGACCTGCCGGACGGGGACGGCAAGACCCTGCTTTGCCTTGGCGGACGCGGCGAGATCGACGATGCCGCCGCCGCCATGCTGGCTCAGATCCTGGAAGTCCAGGGGGCAGCGGCCAAGACGGCAAGCCATCTGGCACTGGAGTCCGGCAATATCGGCCTGCTCGACCTAAAGGGGGTCGATGCCGCCGTCGTCGCTTTCCTCAATTCGAGGTCGGCGGCACACGCCCGCTATGCCGTACGCCGCCTGAAGCGTGCCAAGCCCGGCCTGCGCGTCGGCATCTTGCTTCCCAAGCCGGAAGACGACGACAGTGCGCCGATGAAAGCGGATGCGGTCAACGCCGACTTCGTGGCGGAATCGATTGCTGAAGCTGTGATTTCAGGCCTAGCCGACCAAAAGGCGGTGCCTTTGAAGGCAACTACGGGCCGCTTGTCGCGCAAGAGAACGCGGCCGAAGGCAGCGGCTACGGCGAAAGCATAGAGCCCTTTCACCAGTCGCCGATGCTTGCCTGTATGACAGCCAAAGCGGCAACGGCAGCCGTGTCGGCGCGCAGGATGCGAGGCCCCAGCGGAATCGGCGTGACAAAGGGCAAGGCCCTCAGCATTCTGCGCTCCTCCTCCGAAAAGCCGCCCTCCGGCCCGACCAGAAGGGCGAACTTACGCTCCGCGATTGCCTGCAAGGCCTGCATCGGATTGTTAGTCGCGGCATCTTCATCGCAGAAGATCAGCCTGCGACCGCTATCCCAGTTTGCCAGCACACGGTCGAGCTTTTCGGCTTCCTGCACCTTAGGGATAGCGAGGATGCCGCACTGCTCGGCCGCCTCGACGACGTTTGCCCTGAGCCGGTCGATGCCGAGCTTGGGCACCTGTGTGTGCTGGGTGACGACCGGCTGGAGGACGCCCGCCCCCATCTCGACCGCCTTCTGCACGAGATAGTCGAGGCGGCCCTGCTTCAGCGGTGCAAAGCAATAGACAAGGTCGGGTAGCGGCGGCTGCGGCCGCTGCAAGGCGCCGACTGCCAGGCGCACCGTCTTCTTGCCCTTGGCTGCGACCGACGCCGACCATTCGCCGTCGCGCCCGTTGAACAGCAGTATTTCCGCGCCCTCGCCAAGGCGCAGCACATGGGAGAGATAGTGGCTTTGCTGCGGATCGGCCTCGAACTCGGCTCCCGCAGAAAGGTCGTTTGGTACGAACAGGCGTTGCAGTCGATAATTGGCGCGCATGGCCGAGACATGCGGCAGCACAATGAAGGCGTCAAGTCGGGGCCGTCGGATGCCAGACGGGGAGATAGCCGTTTTGCAGGACGGCCAATGTCGTCGCCGGCGTGACCAGATGCAGCGGACGATCGCCAAAACCGATAAAATCGACTGGATCGACATAGCCGGCGAATGTCCAGCGCAGAGCCAAGCCGCCGCGCAAGACATAGCAGCCACAACCGTCGCTCACCATCGCGCCGTCCGGCAGGCCGGCAAGTTCGGCGGTGGTCGTCGGTACCGGTTTGCCGCCCGATGCCAGCCGCTCCCTGTGCAGACGCTCGTCAAGTTGCGGAGCGCGCGGCTCTGCAACGCCGAACGCCTCGCCGAAACGGCAGACGAAATCCTTTGCCCGCTCGCGTTGGCAGAAGAAACAGGGCCGGTGGCCGGCGGCGAGTGCTGTGACCTCGTCGAGGAAGAACAGTTCGGTCCAGCCGGGTTTGCCGCCGGCGCGGTTGCGGCCCATGGGCACGCGGCGCACATTGCGGAATTCGCAGACGCAGATGATCCAGGCCTTGAGCGCCCAGCGCTTCTTCAACAGCGTCCTGGTGTCGGGTTCATGGATGATGCCACGATTGCCGGTGAACAGCCCGCGCTCGGGAACGGCATGGATCGAGCCGAACGGGTCGACCCGGTTCTGCAGTGGCATAGTGTTTTCCCGATTTCTCCACCCAGCCTGTTGTTGGCTGATCCGCTTCCGCCATGATATCGCAAGCGCTGGCTTTGTCATTGCGTTGCTGGTGGGTGGATTTCAATGCGGGTACTGGTCGTCGAGAATTACAATAATACGAGCCTCGGCCAGGTCGGCGCCGCTATTGCCGAAGTCGGCGGCGAAATCGACCTGTGCAAGCCTTATTGCGGAGACGCACTGCCCGTGGACGCCAGCAAACACAACGCATTGGTGGTTCTGGGTGGCGGCCAAAATGCCCTGGCAGACAATGCCTATCCCTATTTTCCAGCACTGCTCGATCTGATCCGCGACTTCGAAGCCAGGGATCGCGCGGTGCTCGGCATCTGCCTTGGCAGCCAACTGATCGCGCGCGCCTTCGGCGGGCACAACAGGATTGGCGGGTCGACGGAATTCGGCTGGCAAGAAGTGTCGCTAACTGAGGATGCAAGCGAAGATGGCGTGCTGTGTGACCTGCCGGACAGATTCCCGACCTTCCAGTGGCATGACGACACATTTTCGATGCCGCTCGATGCGGTGCGACTGGCCGGCAGCGCGGTTACCGGTAACCAGGCGTTCCGCATCGGCCGCGCCACTTACGGCTTCCAGTTCCATTTCGAGGCGGACCGGCCGATGGTGAGGCAGTGGAGCGAAAGCTTCGCGGAGTCGATCGCGGCGCGGCAGCCAAACTGGGCCAGCCGGCTGGAGGACCAGATGGCTCAACACGGCCCGCAAGCGGACGCGGCAGGGTTGACGATCGCGCGCGCCTGGGTTGCCAAGATCTGACGTCACCCCAGGGCGATCCGGCGTGACAATTTTGGCACGCCGTCCGGAATCCGCTGTGGATTGAAATTTTCTACCTTGGCTTGTGTCCTTCTGTGCCGCTAGAAGCCCGCCCGGCGTCGCTACTGGAGTGGCGATGCCCCTGTCACCATTCAGCAACACACAGCCGGAATGTGGTGGCCGGAAGCTTCCAGTCACGAAACCTTTCATAAAATTTCGCGTTTCAACGCAACGGTAACCGTGTCCATGCAAGACCTTCAGAAGGCTAAACCTGAGATGACATCCGTGAAAGCAGCCCTTCTGACGTTCGCCATGCTGTCGGCCATCGTGTTCGGCGGCCTTGGTATCTACGCCGCAGACGCAGCCAACGACCACAATGCCATCGACGGCTATGGCGTGACCGCCACGCTGCGCTGAGCAACACCTGCTTCCGTTGCCACCAGGATGCGTTTTGACACGCCCTCAACGGCGAGAGCGCTGAGCCTTCCCGTATAGTATGCACCGGTATCGAGATTGACGCGGTTGGCCTTTACATCGGCTTCCGCCACCGGCGTGTGCCCATGCACGACCACCTTGGGGTAAAGCCCGGTATGCGCATGGAATTCGCCACGTATCCACATCAGATCGAAGTCCAGTTGGTCGGCAAACGGAATGCCGGGCCTGATACCGGCATGGCAAAAGAAGAAATCGCCGAACTGGAGCGAATGAGGCAACGAGCGCAGCAGATCGAGATGCGTGGACGGCACGGCGCTAACGAGCGCCGCATGGCCCTCATGCAGGCTTCGCCCCGCACTTCTTAGAAACCCCTTCCGCTGTAGATTCACGCCATAAGATCGCGCCGTCTCGACACCACCATTGGTCATGAACAGGCCGTAAGGATCGGGCCGCTCGATGAAATCGAGAAAGCCGACATCGTGATTGCCGGTGAGCATGAGGTGGCGCGGCTCGCGCGCGTGGGCCGCCATCAAGAAATCGAGCACGCCTTTGGAGGCCGGACCCCGGTCGACATAGTCGCCCAGGTGGACAATGCGCCAGTCGGCCGGCCTGTCCGCAGCGAGTTCCGCAGCGATGTGGCGATGCATGGCTTCCAGCAGGTCAAGCCGTCCGTGGATGTCGCCGATCGCATAGAGCCGCATGCCTTGCGGCGCACTTGCCTCGTTGAAGTGGATGCCGGTTTCCGCCACGCGTACCCTTTGCCTGTTACCGATAAAGCAAATCCTGGCCGGCATCCTTTATGTCGCGCTTTCCGCAAAGCGCCAATGTCGTATCCAGTTCCTTGCGGATGATTTCCAGTGCGCTGGTGACGCCCTGCTTGCCGCCAGCGCCAAGGCCATACAGGAACGGACGGCCGATGAAAGTGCCCTTGGCTCCTAGGCAAAGCGCCTTGAGCACGTCCTGGCCGGAGCGGATGCCGCCGTCCATGAACACCTCGACCTTGTCACCGACGGCTCCGGCGATGTCTTCAAGCACCGAAATGGAGGACGGCGCTCCGTCGAGCTGACGTCCGCCATGATTGGACACGATGATGGCATCGGCACCGGTCTTGGCCGCCATGACTGCGTCTTCCCTGTCTAGAACGCCCTTCAGGATCAGCTTGCCGCCCCAGCGCTGCTTGATCCATTCCACATCATTCCACGACAGTTGCGGATCAAACTGCTCGCTGGTCCAGGACGACAGCGAGGCAAGATCTCCGACACCCTTGGCGTGGCCGACGATGTTGCGGAAGGTACGCCGCTGCGTGCCCAGCATGCGCAGACACCAGGCGGGGCGCGTCGCCATCTGCCAGATATGCTTGGGGGTGAACTTGGGCGGCGCCGACAGACCGTTGCGCAAGTCCTTGTGCCGCTGGCCAAGGATTTGCAAGTCCAGCGTCAGCACCAGCGCCGAGCACTTGGCCGCTTTGGCGCGGTCGATCAGATTGTAGACGAAGTCCCTGTCACGCATGACGTAAAGTTGGAACCAGAACGGCTTTTTTGTCACCGAAGCGACGTCCTCGATGGAACAGATGCTCATGGTCGACAGCGTGAACGGCACGCCGAACTCCTCCGCCGCCTGGGCCGCCAGCATCTCGCCGTCGGCGTGCTGCATGCCGGTAAGGCCGGTCGGGGCCAGTGCGACCGGCATGGATACTTTCTCGCCCAGCATGGTGGATTCGAGCGAACGGTTGGTCATGTCGACCAAAACGCGCTGGCGCAGCTTGATTTTGCTAAAATCCTCCTCGTTGGCACGATAGGTGCTCTCGGTCCAGGCGCCGGAGTCGGCATAGTCGAAGAACATCTTCGGCACCCGCCGGCGCGCGCGCTGTTTGAGGTCTTCAATTGTAAGGACTTCGCCCATGGATATTCCAATCGAGAATGCGGCAGTTGTGGTTGATAATAGGCTGTCGACCCGTCAGGTGTCGCCGGCATCGGCGCGTTGCCGCAGCCGCAACCGCGACACGCGCTGCCAATCGCCATGGCGCTCGGCCTCAGCGGTGGCGCGCTCGACGTAAGTGATATGGTCCATCGCTGCCTTGCGCGCGGCAACGGGATCGCCGGCTCTGACCGCGTCATGGATGGCATGATGCTGTGCCAACAGGTGTTCGCGCGCACCGGGCAGCGCGAAAACCGTCAACCTGTTCTGGAACACATCTTCCGACAAGAGCCGGTAACAGGAGCGCAGCGTGTGCAAGAGGATGATGTTGTGCGCGCATTCGCCGACCGCGTGATGGAATTCGACATCGACCTCGGCTTCGTCGACGAAGTCGCCGCTGCGATGCGCCTCATCCATGCGTGCGATGATGGTGTCGAGAAGAGCGAGGTCGTCGGCGGTCGCGCGCCGCGCCGCGTATTCGGCCGCCACCCCCTCGATCTCGCGACGATATTCTAGGTAGTCCGAAGCCGCCTTGCGGTGGCTGGAGATCAATTCAACTACGGGCTTGGAAAATATCTGCCCGATGATGTCCGCGACATGGGTGCCGCCGCCATGACGCGTGACGAGAAGTCCGCGCGCCTCGAGAAGCTTGAGGGCTTCACGCAAGATCGGCCGCGACACCTCGAATTGCTTGGCGAGTTCGCGTTCTCCCGGCAAACGGTCACCGGTGCGCAGCACGCCTTCCAGAATAAGCACCTCGATCTGCTGCACGACCTCGTCGGCGGTGCGCGAATGCTCGATCCTGGAGAAAATGTCCGTCAACGCAGTGCCCAACAAAAGAGCTTAGGTTGCCCAGCATAAAAGCAATGGCCTGAACTGGTCAAAGAATTTATCCAATCGGCCCCTAACTGCCGATCTTGCGCCCCCGGCCGTTCGCTCGCCTGGCTTAACTTGGCGTTTGCGTCGGAAGGGGAATGGCACTAGAGGGACGCGTTGCACGCAAGTTTTCGGGGATCAGCCGTGTCTGACGAGCCGTCGAATCTCGAATTCAAGCCGCGCCCGACAGGCAGCGTCATGGGTTTCCCGGCGCATGAAGGCCGGCCCGGAGCGCTGGGCGAGGTGCATTCACGCCCCCACCCGCTGGTCGTCAAGCCACGCGTGCTTTTGCAGCTTTCCTTCATGACCGAGGGCGGGTCCAGCGTCGATCATGCGGTGCTGTCGGAACTGTCGCGCCGACTCGGCATCGCGGCACCCGACCGCCAAGCCCGCCATCACGCGATGAATTGGGGCAAAGGCACGCTGCGCTGGGAGCGCCACACGGAGTTCTCGACCTATCTGTGGGAAGGTCCGCTGTCCGAGAACGGCAAGGCCCAGGAAGATTCGCCCTTCGGCCACGGCTTTTCTCCGCCCGGAACAGTGATTTCAGGCATAAGGTTGGAAATCCGCAAATGGACTGCGGCAAGTGAAAAGCTGATCGCCGGCTTCGATCCCACCAGCCTGTGCTATTCGCTGGTCGAGCGCGGCAATGCGGCAATCGTCACTGATTTCCGTCAGGACGGCGACGGCCTCACCCGCATCCTGGTGCTGGATCGCGGCCTGACGCCCGCCAGGACCGGTGCGCTGTCGCAACGTCTGATCGACATCGAGACGTATCGGACACTGGCCATGCTCGGCCTGCCGCTGGCGCTTTCCCTGTCCGGGCGCGTGCGCCGCATCGAAGACCGGCTGGCGGTGATCACGCGGGAGATGAGGGCTGCGGAAACGCGCGACAGCCAGACCCTTCTTGCCGACCTCACCGAACTTGCCGCCGAACTGGAAGCGGACGCCGCCTCCAGTCTCTACCGCTTCGGAGCCAGCCGCGCTTATGACGGCATCGTGCGCGAGCGGCTTGAAGCGCTGGATGAGGAAGCGGTTCCCGGCTACGACACTTGGGGCGGCTTCCTGCAGCGCCGCGTGGCACCCGCCATGCGGACCTGCCGTTCGGTGGAGGAAAGGCAGGCCAACCTGTCGCGCAAACTGACCCGCGCCACCACGCTGCTGCGCACCTGGGTCGATGTCGAGGTGGAAAAGCAGAACCGCGACCTGCTAGCCTCCATGAACAACCGCGCCCGCCTGCAGTTGCGCTTGCAACAGACGGTGGAAGGCCTCTCGGTTGCCGCCGTGTCCTACTATGTCGTCGGCCTGATCGGCTATCTCGCCAAGGGCGCTTCCATTTTCGACCATGCTTTCGCTCCGGAAGCGATTACCGCCGTATCGGTCCCGCTGACGGTGCTGCTGGTATGGTGGGCGGTGCGCCGCATCCGTCACCATCATTCCGAGCACGGCAAGCCCGCCAGCGAATAGGCCTCGCTGTACCTCGACCTGCGGCCAGCGTCAGATTGACGCTGCGGAAACTGCGAGCCAGGCGGACACCCCGTCTCCACCAAAGCACAATTTGCAAGCAGGCATTCTAACTGGTAAATGCTTTTTACCAGTATTGACGAGGACAGCCGATGACCGGCTTGGCCATGCCGAAACCCGATGCCGCGACGCTTGGCCGGCGCGCCAAGATCGTCGCCGACTTGGCACTCGTCGTGCCGGGCGAAGGTGTGGTCGATACGGTCACCGAGATGCGCGCCTTCGAGAGCGACGGGCTCACCGCCTACCGGCAATTGCCGCTGGTCGTGGTGTTACCCGAAACTGTTGCCCAGGTCTCCCGCATCCTGAAATATTGCAACGAGCACAACATCCGCGTCGTGCCGCGCGGTTCGGGCACTTCGCTGTCGGGCGGCGCGCTGCCGCTGGAAGACGCGGTGCTTCTGGTGATGAGCCGCTTCAACCGCATCCTCGAAATAGACTTCCCTAACCGCACGGTCGTCGCTCAGCCGGGCGTCACCAATCTCGGCATCACCCATGCCGTCGACCAGGAGGGCTTTTATTACGCCCCCGATCCATCCTCCCAGATCGCCTGCTCGATCGGCGGCAATGTCGCGGAGAATTCCGGCGGCGTGCACTGCCTGAAATACGGGCTGACGACCAACAATGTGCTGGGCATCGAGATGGTGCTGATGGACGGCGACGTCGTGCGTCTCGGCGGCAGGCATCTGGACCCCGAAGGCTACGACCTGCTCGGCGTGATGACCGGCTCCGAGGGCCTTTTGGGCGTCGTCACCGAGGTGACCGTGCGCATCCTGAAAAAGCCCGAGACCGCACGGGCGCTGCTGATCGGCTTTCCCACCAGCGAGCAGGGCGGCCAATGCGTGGCCGACATCATCGGCGCCGGCATCATTCCCGGCGGCATGGAGATGATGGACCGTCCGGCGATCCACGCTGCGGAGGACTTCGTCCATGCCGGCTACCCGCTCGACTGCGAAGCCCTTTTGATCGTTGAACTGGACGGGCCGGGCGTCGAGGTCGATCACCTGATCGGGCTGGTGGAGAAGATCGCTGTCGACAACGGCTCGACCACCTGCCGCATCTCGCAAAGCGAGCAGGAGCGGCTGACCTTCTGGGCGGGGCGCAAGGCGGCGTTCCCGGCGGTCGGGCGCATTTCACCGGACTATTACTGCATGGATGGCACTATTCCACGCAAGGAACTGCCCCGCGTCCTGGCCGGCATGCGCGAACTGTCCCAGCAATACGGCCTGCGCGTGGCAAACGTGTTCCATGCCGGTGACGGCAATCTGCATCCGCTGATCCTTTACGACGCCAATGTTGAGGGCGAACTGGACAAGGCCGAAGCCTTCGGAGCCGACATATTGCGCCTCTGCGTCAGGGTCGGTGGCGTATTGACCGGCGAGCATGGGGTCGGCGTCGAGAAGCGCGATCTGATGCCGGAGATGTTCAACCAAGTCGATCTCGACCAGCAGATGCGGGTCAAATGCGCTTTCGATCCCAACCATCTGCTCAACCCGGGCAAGGTATTCCCGCAATTGCGCCGCTGCGCCGAGCTCGGCCGCATGCATGTTCATCGCGGGCAGGTGGCGTTTCCCGACATTCCGAGGTTCTGAGGGATGCCCACTTTCACCCCCGCCCACGCCGAGGATGTTCTTTCCACCGTTCAGTGGGCAGCCGCCGAGGCGGCCCCGCTTGAGATCGTCGGTCACGGCTCCAAGCGCGGCATCGGCAGACCGGCACAGACCGAACATACGCTCGACCTCTCGAAACTTGTCGGTGTCACCCTGTATGAACCGGAAGAACTGGTCCTGTCGGCCAAGGCCGGCACGCCGCTTGCCGAGATCGAGGTGCTGCTGGCGGAAAACAACCAGCAGCTTGCCTTCGAACCGATGGACTACGGCCCGCTGCTTGGGCAGGCGCCGGGACGAGGCACGATCGGCGGGGTGCTGGCCACCAATTCGTCTGGACCTCGTCGCCTCAAGGCTGGGGCGGCGCGCGACCACATACTCGGTATCCATGCTGTCTCGGGGCGCGGCGAGGCCTTCAAGTCGGGCGGACGGGTGGTGAAGAACGTCACCGGCTACGACATGTCGAAGCTGATGGCCAATAGCTGGGGGACGCTGGCGGTGGCCACCGACGTCACCTTCAAGGTGCTGCCGACGGCGGAAACCGAGACCACGCTCGCCGTGCGCGGCCTGCTCGACGACAACGCGGCGGCGGCGATGGCGCTTGCTCTCGGCTCCAGCGCCGAAGTCTCCAGCGCAGCGCACCTGCCCTATCCAGCGGTGACGCGCGTCGTGGATGGAGGGCTCGGCAGCGATGCCGCGACGTTGTTGCGTGTCGAAGGCTTCGGACCATCAGTCGCCTACCGCATCGGCAAACTGAAGGACCTTTTGAAAAACGCCGGGCCGCTGGAGGAAGTCGCCGGCGCAGCCTCGCAGGCGCTATGGCGCGCCGTCCGCGACTGCATGCCTTTCGCGGATGGCAGCGAGACGCCGGTGTGGCGCGTCTCGATGGCGCCGGCCGACGGCCACCACGTGGTGATGGCGTTGCGCATGCAAGCCGCGGTCGAAGCCTTCTACGACTGGCAGGGCGGCTTGATCTGGCTTGCCATGGCGAGTGGCGATCCGGAGGCAGGTTTGGTCCGCACGCTGGTCAGGCAATTCGGCGGCGGCCATGCGACGCTGGTGCGCGCGGCACCCGCGCACCGCACGGCGGTTCCCGTATTCCAGCCGCAGCCGCCGGCGCTTGCCGCCTTGTCGGCCCGTCTCAAGGCCGAGTTCGACCCGAAGGGCATTCTCAATCCGGGCCGCATGATGCAGGCTGGCGTATCTGCTAATGTCGATGCAGCAAAAGAGGGAGCATCGACATGACCAACTCCGATCCCGGTTCACCCACGCCGCGCAAGACCGACCGCTGGCTGGAGCCAGGCCCGACCAACGCGCAGGTGATCTACTTTCTCTACCTGGCGTGCTTTGTCGTCGGCATAACGGCGATCGTCGGCGTGGTGATGGCCTATATCAATCGCGGCAAGGCCGGCGGCTTCGTCGAAAGCCATTACACATTCCTGATCCGCACCTTCTGGATCGGGCTCGCCTACGCCCTGGTCTCGGCCATCCTGATCGTCGCGGCAATCGGCGTCGTGCTGATGCTCGCCGTCGCAATCTGGATCATCGCGCGCTGCCTGATCGGATTACAGGCCTTGCAGCGCAACGAGCCGATCAAGAACCCCACAAGCTGGTTCCTCGGAACCTGAATCTGAGGCACCGCCGTGCAGACCAATTTTTCGCTCGCCCAACTGGCCGATCCGCATGTCGCGGAATCGGAGAAAATCCTGCGCGCATGCGTGCATTGCGGCTTCTGCACGGCGACCTGCCCAACCTATGTCACGCTCGGCAACGAACTCGACAGCCCGCGCGGCCGCATCTACCTGATCAAGGACATGCTGGAAGGCGGCCGGGCCGCCGACAAGGAAATCGTCACCCACATCGACCGCTGCCTGTCCTGTCTCGCCTGCATGACGACCTGCCCATCGGGCGTCCACTACATGCATCTGGTCGACCATGCCCGCGCGCATATCGAAAAGACCTATAAGCGCCCGCTGCCGGATCGGCTGACGCGCGCCGTCCTGGCCTTCGTCCTGCCCTATCCGGCGCGCTTTCGCGCCGCCCTCAAGCTGGCAAGGCTGGGCAAGCCGTTCATCGGCCTGTTCGACAAGGTCGCCGCGTTGAAGCCGCTAGGAGCGATGCTGAAGCTTGCGCCAGCAAGGGTGCCGGCACCATCCTCCATGGCGGTGCCCGGCACTCATGGCGCCAAGGGCGTGGCAAAACGCGGACGCGTCGCCATCCTCACCGGCTGCGCCCAGCCGGTGCTCGATCCCGGCATCAACGAAGCGACCATTTCGCTGCTGACGCGCCTCGGCGTCGAGGTGGCGGTGCCGCAAGGCGAAGGCTGCTGCGGGGCTCTGGTGCATCATATGGGCCGCGAGGAAGAGGCGCTGGCCTTTGCCCGCCGCAATGTCGATGCGTGGACACGCGAACTGGACAAAGGCGGGCTGGACGCCATCCTCATCACCGCCTCCGGCTGCGGCACCACGATCAAGGATTACGGCTTCATGCTGCGACTCGACCCGGCCTATGCCGACAAGGCCGCCAAGGTCTCGGCGCTGGCCAAGGACGTGACGGAATATCTCGACACGCTCGACCTGCCCGAGCCGGCGGTGAGGCCGGACCTCGTGGTTGCCTATCACTCGGCCTGTTCGATGCAGCATGGGCAAAAGATCGTCCGCCAGCCGAAAGCGCTGCTGGCCAGGGCAGGTTTCATCGTCAAGGAACCGCGCGAGGGGCATCTGTGCTGCGGTTCCGCCGGCACCTACAACATCACGCAGCCGGAGATTTCGGCGCGCCTGCGCGACCGCAAGGTCAAGAACATCAAGGCGACAGGCGCTGCCGTTGTCGCGACCGGCAATATCGGCTGCATCACCCAGATCGCGTCCGCTGCCGACATGCCCGTGGTGCACACGGTCAAGTTGCTCGACTGGGCCTATGGCGGCCCGAAGCCGGAGGGGCTGGCTGCGGACTGAGTTGATGCGGGTTTGCTTCGTCATCCTCGGGCAAACCTGAGCGTAGCGAAAGGCGCGACCCGAGGATGACGAAGAGATGGGTGTGCCTATTCATCGCCACGCTGCCTTTTCGGCCCTGGGAATCTTCTGCCCCGCCTTTAAGCTCGCTCGCTGCGCTCGTCGCTGGCGGGGACCCCGGATGGCCAGACGGC
>NZ_LMGJ01000012.1:659588-677691 GCF_001427385.1 Mesorhizobium sp. Root157 | reverse complement strand
CTTCGATGGAAATTCTGCGCTCATCTACTGATCCTCTCAAAAACGAGGGGTCAGTTCTTCGTTTCGTTCGGGGGTCAATTTCTCATTTCGCCTGACAGCTATCGCATCGACAATAGTGCCGCAGCCGAGGGCTGAGCAGATGTGAGTCGATTCCAGCACCGAAGCATGGCCGGCCTCCCCTCAGGTGGTCCGATTTTAATGTTAGGGCCAATCGACATTCAGGATTCCCAAACAGAGTGATGTCTGATTTATGGGTCTCCGTGTTGAGACACGGATCGCGCTGTTTCTCCCTGGCAAGGCGTGTGATCCAGGTCGCACTGGCTCGGATAACCGTTGGTTTACGAACGGTTGTTTGTGGGTTCTGAGATCAGGAGCGTACTTGTGCGACTTGCCCGAGCGTTATGGCAAGTGGAAGACTGTGCACCGGCGTTTCAGCATGGTGCCACACCGGCGTGTGGGAACGGGTGTTCGACACGCTGTGCGCCGACAGCGACAACAAATATCTGATGCTCGACAGCACCATCGCCGGCCTGCCCAAGACCCGCTCGGCCAAGATCCTGCGCCGCATCCTGCGCAAGATCGCCGAAGACAAGTTCAGTGCGCTTGGCGCGCCAGCGTAGAGCATGTTGACCCACGGATCTAACCGCAATGGTCATTGTTAAATAAGCTGGAGGCGGAGCGGCAGGGCGTCCTGGTTTTGACGTCTACAAGGAGGACTTACCGGAATGACTGCTTATCGGTAACTTCGCTCCGAAAGCTGCCGGTCCGCTGACGTGAAGAGTTTCAGGCGCCGGCAGGCGTATGAAAGTCCCCGAGGAAGGAACCCGCGGGCCACAATCAATGGCTATGGAGATTTCGGATTTTGGCTGGTGTCGGGGGTGGGCCACCATCGTTGGGAAGCGCGGAGATGGATGCGGACAGACCGCTTCGTTGTGCCTCCGCGCGGTGTTGTCGGCCTGGCGCTGGTCTGGACGCTTGCCTTTTCTGCGTCAGGAATCATCATGGACACGCGTGGATCCGTTGCCGCAGGTTGAGCGCCTGTGGCGGGAAGCCGGATCAAGCCATGCCGGGTCATGGAGTGGTCTCCTGGTTCGGTGTCGTTTTGTCCGGCGGCCCGCGCGGCTGCCGCCAGCGTTCGAACGTCTCGATCACGATCATGCGTCCGCCGCAGCAGCGGCATGGCGGACGGAAGTCGTCCGGTTCGCCCAGGGTGTCGTCGTCGGGCGGCGCGGCGACGTCCAGGAGTTCACGGGCGAGCGCAAGGCTGACCTTGCGGGAACTGCTGGCAAGCAGGCCGTAATGCCGGATGCGGTGGAAGCCGCGCGGCAGGACATGGATCAGGAAGCGGCGGATGAACTCATCGGTGGCGAGCGTCATGACCTGCTGACGATCGGCGCCGTCGCGGCGGTAGTCCTTGTAGCGGAAGGTGACGCCGCTCTTGTCAAAGGCGATCAGGCGGCTGTTCGAGATCGCGACCCGGTGGGTGTAGCGGGACAGGTAGGCGAGCACCGCCTCCGGGCCGGCGGTCGGCCAGGTGCGCCATGGTCCCGAAGAAGCCGAGCCGCCCGGCGTCGTGCAGCGCGACCAGCCGCGTGAGGAAGAGACGGCGGAACAGCTTGCCGAGCACGCGCACCGGCAGCAGGAAGGCAGGACGCGACGATATCCATCGGCTTCCGCCCAGTGCGATGCCGCCGCCCGGCACGATCATGTGGACATGCGGATGGTGGGTCATCGCCGAGCCCCATGTGTGGAGCACCGCGGTGATGCCGATCCTGGCTCCGAGGTGCTTCGGATCCGCGGCGATGGTCAGCATCGTCTCCGCCGCCGCCCTGAACAGCAGGTCGTAGACGGGCGCCTTGTTCTGGAACGCGATGTCGCCGACCTCGGCCGGCAGCGTGAACACCACGTGGAAGTAGCCGACCGGCAACAGGTCGGCCTCGCGCTCGGCAAGCCACGTCCGCGCCGCCGCGCCCTGGCACTTCGGGCAGTGCCGGTTGCGGCAGCTGTTATAGGCGATGCGCCAAAGACCACAGTCCTCACAGGCCTCGACGTGACCGCCGAGCGCGGCGGTGCGGCAATGCTCGATCGCCGACATGACCTTGAGCTGGATCAGGCTCAGGTGGCCGGAATGAGCGGCCCGATAGGCAGGTCCTGCCGCGCGAAAGATGTCGGCGACCTCGATCGAGGTCCGCACGGCTCAGCCGTCGGGCGAGAGCTCTGCCGGCCTGAACAGCCCGAGCTTGTCGAGCGGGCTCGTGACCGTGCGCACCGTCTTGGTCGCGACCTTGGCGTAGAGGGCAGTGTTGTTGAGCTTGGCATGCCCGAGCAGGACCTGGATGATCCGGATGTCGGTGCCGTCCTCCAGAAGGTGGGTCGCGAAGCTGTGGCGCAGTGTGTGCGGCCCGACCCGCTTGGCGATGTCGGCGGCCCGGGCCGCCTCGACGACGATCCGATAGAGCTGTCGCGTGCTGATCGGTTTCATCGCGTGCTGGCCCGGGAACAGCCAGCCGTCGCGATGCATCACACCCTGCTGCCGACCGACCTTCCACCACTCACGAAGGAGAGCGAGCAGATCCTCGGAGAGCATGGCGTTGCGATATCGCCCGCCCTTGCCACGCTCAACGCGCAGCAGCATGCGCTCGCTGTCGACATCGGCGACCTTCAGCATCGACACTTCCGCGACGCGCAGGCCCGCACCATAGGCGGCAGACAATGCGGCCTGGTGCTTGAGACACGTGGTGGCATTGAGCAGCCGGGCAACCTCGTCGCGGCTCAGCACCACGGGCAGGTTGCGCCGATGCGCCAGCCGGACGAGCCTGCGCGCCAGGTCCGGGCGGTCGAGCGTGTGGATGAAGAGGAAGCGCAGCGCCGACACGATGCTGTTCATCGTCGGCACGGGAACGCCGTCTTCCTGCTGCTCGACCTGGAAACGACGCAGGTCGTCGGCGGTCGCCGTGTCAGGTGAACGCCCGAGGAATGCCGCCAGGCGTCCGATGTCGCGGAGATAGTTGCGCTGCGTCTCGCGGGAGAAACGCCGCAAGTTCATGTCGTCGATCAGCCGCTGGCGCAGCGGGCTGACGGGTGCGTCGAGAACGGTATGGGGCATTGGTTGGGCTCCTTGTTGAAGAAGCCCGTCATGCTCTGCCGCTGCCGCACGACGCTCAATGCAGGCGCGACGCCCGGCCTGTGCCTTCTACCTCAACCGCAGGCGCCCTCCCGCGCGAGCGGATTCGTTCACCGGCCCCAATCCGGTCGTTCGACAAATCTACCGTTGGGTCGCTGATTTGCGTTCGATGATTGGTGCCACCACCTGATAGCCAGCCAGATGTTGCGGCGCGTCAACTTTAACACTCGACTTCGTCTGAACGGCAAGCATTGGTTCATGATGACCGACGCGATATGCCTCAACTCCCTCCCCTGCCCGCCTCATGGCGGGCTTCAGTCAGTACAGGCGGCCAGAATTGTCTGACCTTGAGCTGACGGAGAATGAACATGGCAAGTAGCAATCCCGAACTCGTCCACATCCAATCGCGCAGCGACGGTTTGGCTGAGGTTGACACATCGACGCCTGATACTACTGCAACTTCCAAGCATAGGCGGCACTCTCCCAAGGCTTCCCCGGCAGCAATGCCAACGACGCCCGATACCGCACCAAAGGCATCAAGGTCCGTGGGTGCCACCCCGACGAAGGCGGACCTGATGCTGAAGAAGCTTAAGAGCGCCAAAGGGGCAACCATCGAAGCGATGATGGAGGCAACTGGGTGGCAGGCGCATTCAGTGCGTGGCTTTCTGTCAGGGACGGTGAAGAAGAAGTTTGGCCTGAGTCTCACCAGCGAAGCTGGCAAGGATGGCATCCGACGCTATCGCATCGGCAATGGTGTCGCGGCTGAGGGCTGAGCCCATGCGCACCGATGCCGACATCGAGCAGGAGATCGCGATCCTTCGCGATCTCCCCTATCCTGAACTGTGCGAACTCTGGGCAAAGCAGTACGGCACACCAGCCCCCAAGGGCACCCGGCGCTTGTTGCTCGAACGTTCTGCGTCCTATTGGCTGCAGGTGAAGCGGTTTGGGGGATTGCGCGCCAGCGCGCGTCGCGCACTCAAGTCTGCAACGATGGAAGTCGAGGCCACGTCGCGCGCCAAGGCGAGACGTCTACAGGTTGAAGGGCAAGGGAGGAACGCTTCTTTCAAGTCGTCGCCCGCAGCTCTCCGTCCCGGGACGCGCTTGCTGCGGCAGTGGAATGGCAAACAGCATTTGGTCGAGGTGCTGGAAGACGGCTTTGCCTTTGAGGATCAAGTCTACAGATCCTTGTCGGCGATCGCCCGGAAGATCACCGGCGCCCATTGGTCAGGACCGAGGTTCTTCGGCCTATGAGCATGCAACAACCAAAACTGCGCTGCGCGGTCTATACCCGCAAATCAACCGAGGAAGGGCTCGACCAGGAGTTCAATTCACTCGACGCGCAACGTGAAGCCTGCGTCGCCTATATCGCTTCACAGGTCGGGCTCGGCTGGAAACTGGTCAATGACCACTACGATGATGGTGGCATTTCTGGCGGCACAATGGAGCGCCCTGCCCTGCAGCGTCTTCTTGCCGACATTCGCCAGAAGAAGATCGACGTGGTCGTGGTCTACAAGATTGATCGGCTCACCCGATCGCTTGCCGACTTCTCAAAAATGGTCGAAGTCTTTGAGGCTGCTGCCGTGTCGTTCGTCTCAATCACCCAGCAGTTCAACACAACCACCTCTATGGGTCGGCTGACCCTCAACATCCTTCTGTCTTTCGCACAGTTCGAGCGAGAGGTCACGGCAGAGCGCATCCGCGACAAGATCTCGGCCTCCAAGATGAAGGGCATGTGGATGGGCGGTGTGGTGCCACTTGGCTATCGCGTCCAGGATCGAAAGCTTGTGATCGACGATAGCGAAGCAGCAACGGTGCGATACTTGTTCCACACCTACATCGAACTGAGGTCGGTTCGAGATCTTGTCGAAGAAGCAAACCGTTCCGGTGTGCTCGGCAAAAGCGGACAAACCTCGTTCACGCGCGGGGCGCTCTATCACCTGCTTTCCAACCCTATCTACATTGGCAAGATCAGGCATGGCGGACAGCTTTACGATGGTGAGCACTTTGGCATCATCGATGCGCCACTCTTCGCTGGCGTCCAGCAATTGCTTAAGGCCCAGGCTGCGAACCGATCGTCGGCGCAAAACCGACAAGATGTGCATCTCCTGACAAGCATCTTGTTCGATGAGACTGGCGATCGGCTGAGCCCAACACATGCCCGCAAGCTCGGCAAGCGTTACCGCTATTACATCTCGCATCGACTGATGCAGGCCAAGCGGAGAAGCGGTGACGGCTGGCGTCTCCCCGCTACCGAACTGGAAAGTCTCATTGAAGCTGAACTGATGCGCCTTCTCTCCGATCACGCCACCCTTGCGTCCTGGATGAAAGATCATGGTCTCGGCGAGCTTATCGCCTCCGGCGTGCGCAACGTCGAACAGCTTGTTGAAGGCTATCAGGGGCTGACAGCGGCGCACCGGCGCGAGATCCTCCAGGATATCGTCGAGCGCATCGACCTTGCTCCGGATACCATCACCATCCGCTTCAACATCGGGGCGATTATCCAGCATCTCACGCAAGCAGAACATCAAACCGAATCGATCGAGGCTTACGGGTCACATGTGGTCACCATTCCCCTTGCGATTGCACGCCGTGGGATCGAAACCAAACTCGTGCTCTCAGATGGTACCAGCCCTAACCAAACAATTGACGAAGCCTTGGTGCGTCTCATTGCAAAATCCCATTGCTACTTGACGGCGATGACGGCGGGCAAATCGCGCAGCGATGTGGCGGCCCTGTACGGAGTGCATCCCTCAGAGGTCAGCCAGGCCCTGCCGCTGGCGTTTCTAGATCCCAAAACCACAGAAGCGATCCTGACCGGCCGTAATCCTGCTTCTCTGAATGCCCATGGGCTACTTCGGACCGTCGAGCTGCCACTGTCCTGGTCCGCGCAACGTCAGGTGCTCTTTACCTGATCCCCAAACGCGCGGTCACCAGGCATGATCAGCGAAGAGCA
This sequence comes from Mesorhizobium sp. Root157, assembly GCF_001427385.1. Taxonomy (GTDB): domain Bacteria; phylum Pseudomonadota; class Alphaproteobacteria; order Rhizobiales; family Rhizobiaceae; genus Mesorhizobium. The sequence goes on along the minus strand of NZ_LMGJ01000012.1, from coordinate 671,614 downwards.
GCGAGTCAGCTGCCTTCTACCCGTCGTCGACCATATGAACCAATGCCATGATGCGAGTTTGCTCGGCTAGTGAAGTCGGGCGACGATCTCGTCTGCATCAGCGAGATGGTCAAACCATCACCAGGTCAACATAGTTGCGACCGGAAGTGCCCAACTGAGACGAACAGCTGAAAATTGCTCCGAAACTGCGAGAACCCGCGGTCAACGTGGACCTCAATCCGTCTCTGCCCCGGCAAGCGGCGGAAATGTCGACACTATTTGGAGAATGCTCCAACCGACGCAAAGCGCCAAGGCTGAATGGTGGGCGATGACGGACTCGAACCGCCGACATCTTCGGTGTAAACGAAGCGCTCTACCAACTGAGCTAATCGCCCTTAGCGGGGCGGACCTTTAAGCAGTTCCGCCGCGCTTCGCAAGGCCTATCGAGGTGCCTCGCCGAAAGCAAGCGTGTCCGCCGCGACCTCAATAGAAGTCTTTTCTCGAAAACAAGCCATTGTTTTCCCACAAGGTCGATTGCCCGGCTTGACACCCAGCGGTGAAGCCCTTATCCACCCGCCATCGACGCACACATTGATCAGTGTTCGTCTGTGCGCGGGTGTAGCTCAGTCGGTTAGAGTGCCGGCCTGTCACGCCGGAGGTCGCGGGTTCGAGTCCCGTCACTCGCGCCATTTGTTTCAGGGGCTTAGGTACGGCCCTTGAAATAAGTTTCGCTTTTGTTTTCCCGAATTTCGACTTTTGTATTCATTCCGTTCTTCGGAGAGCATCTTCCCGCCTTTTCGACGGGATTTATCGGCTGTGCGAACGGCAGCGAGATTGACCGACTTGCTCTAGTCATTTGAATTGTCCGTGGCGTTTTCCTGGGGGTTACTGGTGCAGGTCTGCACATCTCCCACAATGCGTCCGCCGACATGCGGTTCTTTGTGCTTGCAGAATGGCCGGCGACAATGACGTGCAAGGGACAATCGTTGCCGACCACCCGTCAGCAGGCGGCCAGGCAAAAGAAAAGCCGGGAAGGCCCGGCTTTTCAATGTATGAAATGGCAGCGTGTTTTAATTGACCGCGTCCTTCAAGCCCTTGCCGGCAGAGAACTTCGGTACTGTGCGCGCCGGAATCTTCACTTCGGCGCCGGTCTGCGGATTGCGGCCGGTCGATGCAGCACGCTTGGACACGGTGAAATTTCCAAAGCCGACAAGCCGGACATCGCCGCCCTTCTTCAACTCGCCGGTGATGACGGAAAACACCGCATCTACCGCCGACTGCGCGTCACCCTTCGAAATCTTCGCGGCATCGGCGACAGCGGACACCAGTTCGTTCTTGTTCATAAAGTTTCCCTTCCATGAGAAAACCGGGACGAAAGACTCATCCGGCAGGAAACGGACTGTAAGAAGAAGAGTTGCAGCAACCAAGCAAAATTGCGTCGCAAACAGCGAGAAATCCCCTGTTTTCCGGGCTTTTGACATGAAAAAGCCGGGCACGAGGCCCGGCTTTCGCATTGTCGCAATGCAACGTTAGCGATTTCTAATGTGCGAACGCCTTGCCCGCATCGTCCGTCGCATCGACTGAAGCGGGCGCTCCTGCCGGCTCCACCCATTCGATCGCCTCCGGCATCCGCACCAACGCATGGCTCAGCACCTCACCAACCCTGGCAACAGGTATGATTTCCATGCCGTTCTTCACATTGTCCGGAATCTCAGCCAGATCCTTGGCGTTGTCTTCCGGGATCAGCACCTTCTTGATGCCGCCGCGAAGTGCGGCCAGCAGTTTCTCCTTGAGGCCGCCGATGGGAAGCACCCGACCGCGCAGCGTGATTTCGCCCGTCATGGCTACATCGGCCTTGACCGGAATGCCCGTCATAACCGAGACGATCGCGGTTGCCATGGCAACGCCGGCCGATGGGCCGTCCTTCGGGGTCGCCCCTTCCGGAACGTGCACGTGGATATCGCGCTTGTCGAACAGCGGCGGCTCGATGCCGAAATCGATGGCGCGCGAGCGGACATAAGAGGCCGCCGCCGAAATCGATTCCTTCATCACGTCCTTGAGGTTGCCGGTGACCGTCATGCGGCCCTTGCCGGGCATCATGACGCCTTCGATCGTCAGCAATTCGCCACCAACCTCGGTCCAGGCCAGGCCGGTGACGACGCCGACCTGATCGTCCGTCTCGGCCATGCCGAAGCGATAGCGCTGCACGCCGAGATAATCCGCCAAGTTTTCTGCGGTGATCTTCACCGACTTCTTCTTGGTTTTCAGGATTTCGGTCACGGCCTTCCTGCCGAGCTTCATCAGCTCGCGCTCAAGGCTGCGTACGCCGGCCTCACGGGTATAGGTCTGGATGATAGCGCGGATGGCATCCTCGCTGACCGAGAACTCCTTCGGTTGCAAGGCGTGGTCGCGCACCACCTTCGACATCAGGTGCCGCTTGGCGATCTCGATCTTTTCATCCTCGGTGTAGCCGGCGATGCGGATGATTTCCATGCGGTCCATAAGCGGACCCGGAATGTTAAGCGTATTCGCCGTCGTCACGAACATCACGCTCGACAGGTCGTATTCGACCTCGAGATAGTGGTCCATGAACGTCGAGTTCTGTTCCGGATCGAGAACCTCCAGCAAGGCCGATGACGGATCGCCACGGAAGTCCTGACCCATCTTGTCGATCTCATCGAGCAGGAAGAGCGGGTTGGACTTCTTCGCCTTCTTCATCGACTGGATGACCTTGCCGGGCATCGAGCCGATATAGGTGCGGCGGTGGCCCCTGATCTCGGCTTCGTCACGCACGCCGCCCAGCGCCATGCGGATGAACTCGCGACCCGTTGCCTTGGCAATAGATTTGCCGAGTGAGGTCTTGCCGACGCCGGGAGGGCCGACAAGGCACAGGATCGGGCCTTTCAGCTTCTTCTGGCGGCTCTGCACAGCCAGGTACTCGACAATGCGCTCCTTGACCTTGTCGAGGCCATAGTGATCGGAATCGAGCACATCCTGCGAGAAATTCAGATCCTGCTTGACCTTGGAATTGCGGCCCCACGGGATAGACAGCAGCCAGTCGAGATAGTTGCGCACGACGGTGGCTTCCGCCGACATCGGCGACATGGTGCGCAGCTTCTTCAGCTCGGCTTCCGCCTTTTCGCGGGCCTCCTTGGTCAGCTTGGTCTTCTTGATGCGCGCCTCGATCTCGGCGGCCTCGTCGCGGCCGTCCTCGCCCTCGCCGAGTTCCTTCTGGATCGCCTTCATCTGCTCGTTGAGGTAGTACTCGCGCTGCGTCTTCTCCATCTGGCGCTTGACGCGCGAGCGGATGCGCTTTTCCACCTGAAGGACGGAGATTTCGGCCTCCATGAAGCCCATGGCGCGTTCGAGGCGTTCCTTGACGGAAAGCGTACCCAACATCTCCTGCTTCTCGGGAATCTTGATCGCGAGATGCGAGGCGACTGTATCGGCAAGCTTCGAATAGTCGTCGATCTGGCTGGCTGCGCCAACCACCTCCGGCGAGATCTTCTTGTTCAGCTTGACATAATTTTCGAAGTCAGAGACCACCGAGCGCGCAAGTGCCTCGACCTCGACTTCCTCATCGCTCGGCTCGGTCAAGACCGAGGCGTGCGCCTCATGGAAGTCGGCACGGTCGGTGAACGACGCGATCTTGGCGCGCGACGTACCTTCGACCAGCACCTTCACGGTGCCGTCGGGAAGTTTCAGCAACTGCAGGACGTTGGCGAGCGTGCCGACGTCGTAAATTGCGCCCGGCTCCGGATCGTCATCGGCGGCATTCATTTGGGTGGCGAGCAGAATCTGCTTTTCCTGCCCCATCACGTCCTCGAGCGCCTTGATGGATTTCTCGCGGCCGACAAAGAGCGGCACGATCATATGTGGAAAGACCACGATATCGCGCAACGGGAGGACTGCGTAGACGCCGTCGCCGGTGGACCGGGCTATTTTGGCCATTGTCAAACCTTTCCTTCACGATCGCTCTTTAGCCAATCGCGAATCCTATATTAACGACCGCGGGTCGTTCCGCCTACCACCGTTTGTGACCGGAGATTTACAGCACAGAATACGGGCCGCGGCCTTCCACAGTTAGTTGGATACATATGCACGAAAGATCAAGGTCCAGCGCATTCGTATAGCCGGACGATCTGTGCCCTCCAAGGCAGATAACAGCAAAACGGCGCCTCCAGGCGCCGTTTCGACAGTCCAGCCGGGCAAGACTAGGCGCTGACGTTGCCCTTCTTTTCCTTGGTGTCGGAGTAGATGTAGAGCGGCCTGGCATTGCCGGACACCACTTCCTCCGAAATGACGACCTCGCGCACACCTTCGAGGGCTGGCAATTCGAACATAGTGTCGAGCAGGATCGCTTCCATGATCGAACGCAGGCCGCGCGCGCCTGTCTTGCGCTCGATGGCGCGCTTGGCGATGGCCGACAGCGCGTTCTCGTGGAAGGTCAGGTCGACATTTTCCATCTCGAACAGGCGCTGGTACTGCTTGACGAGCGCGTTCTTCGGCTCGGTCAGGATCTGGATCAGGGCTGGTTCGTCAAGGTCCTCCAGCGTCGCCAGCACCGGCAGACGGCCGACGAATTCGGGGATAAGGCCGAATTTCAGCAAGTCCTCGGGCTCGACAAGGCGGAAGACTTCGCCGCTGCGCCGATCTTCAGGCGAGGCAACCGTCGCCCCAAAGCCAATCGACGTCTTGCGGCCGCGATCGGAAATGATCTTGTCCAGGCCGGCAAAGGCGCCGCCGCAGATGAACAGGATGTTGGCGGTATCGACCTGCAGGAATTCCTGCTGGGGGTGCTTCCTGCCGCCCTGCGGCGGTACCGAGGCAACCGTGCCTTCCATTATCTTGAGCAAGGCCTGCTGCACGCCCTCGCCCGACACGTCGCGGGTGATCGACGGATTGTCCGACTTGCGGGAAATCTTGTCGATCTCGTCGATGTAGACGATGCCGCGCTGGGCACGCTCGACATTGTAGTCGGCGGACTGCAGCAACTTGAGGATGATGTTTTCCACGTCCTCACCGACATAACCAGCCTCGGTGAGCGTCGTGGCGTCGGCCATGGTGAACGGCACGTCGATGATGCGGGCCAGCGTCTGGGCCAGCAGCGTCTTGCCGCAGCCGGTCGGGCCGATCAGAAGAATGTTCGACTTCGCCAGTTCGACATCGTTGCTCTTGCCGGCGTGGGCGAGGCGCTTGTAGTGGTTGTGGACAGCCACCGACAGCACGCGCTTGGCGTAGGGCTGGCCGATGACGTAGTCGTCGAGCACCTTGAGAATTTCCTGCGGAGTCGGCACGCCTTCGCGCGACTTCACCATCGAGGTCTTGTTCTCCTCGCGGATGATGTCCATACACAGTTCGACGCACTCGTCGCAGATGAAGACCGTAGGTCCAGCGATCAGTTTGCGCACTTCATGCTGGCTCTTGCCGCAGAACGAGCAATAAAGCGTGTTCTTGGAATCGCCGCCGCCGTTGCTGACCTTGCTCATCTTCCAGTCCTTTCATGACCGTCCGCCGATGGGCTGGCTGACAGGATGCGTACCTAGTCTAGCGCGGGAATCCGCCGCCGCCAGCCTCCTGGCGCCCGCAACGTATTCCTTACGAAACACAAATCAGAAAACGTGGCAATGACTCCCGAAACCCAGCATGAAACTAAGCCGTCGAAAATCAACATTGCCTTAACGTAGGCAATCGCGCGGGCCGAGGGAACAGCCAATTGTGGCCGAAATGCCGCAAATGACTGCAAAAGCACGCCTTTGTGACGCCGCGCTCTATATTCAGTCCTTCGAGGCTGCCTCGGCCGCTTCACGCGACGAAATGACCTTGTCGATCAGGCCGAATTCCATGGCCTCGTCTGCGGTCATGAAATGGTCGCGATCGAGGGTTTTTTCGATCGTCTCGTAGTCCTTGCCGGTATGTTTGACATAGACCTCGTTGAGGCGGCGCTTCAGCTTGATGATGTCCTGGGCATGGCGCTCGATGTCGGATGCCTGGCCCTGGAAACCGCCGGAAGGCTGGTGAACCATGATGCGGGCGTTCGGAGTGGCGAAGCGCATGTCCTTGTGGCCGGCCGTCAGCAGCAGCGAGCCCATCGAGGCCGCCTGCCCAATGCATAAAGTCGATACCGCAGGCTTGATGAACTGCATGGTGTCGTAGATCGCCATGCCCGAAGTCACCACGCCACCCGGCGAATTGATGTAGAGGTTGATTTCCTTCTTGGGATTTTCAGCCTCCAGGAAAAGGAGCTGGGCACAGACGAGCGTCGCCATGCCGTCTTCCACAGGGCCGGTGATGAAGATGATGCGTTCCTTCAACAGCCGAGAAAAGATGTCGTACGCGCGTTCGCCGCGGTTGGTTTGCTCGACCACCATCGGAACGAGGTTCATGTAGGTTTCGATCGGGTTCTTCATGGACTGTCCCTTTGTCGAGGTGGTCCGGCACGGGAATGAGAGGGGCCGGGGCAGAATCGTTGCGGTTCGTTGCACCGTAAATAGGATGCCGCCTTACCCTTGCGCAAGGCCGACCCTCTCGCAGGCGTTGTTAAGGTTGCCAGTTAACGAAGCGATCCCGCCAACTCATGCGATTTCAGCCCGCAGCCAGCGCTTCAAGCCGGGGATATCGCCGCTATCCACGCCCGCGGCCACGCGCCTGCCGACCGCGGCACCGAATTTATAGCCATGTCCCGAACATGGCGATACGACAAGGCACTTGCCGAATTCGCGAGCCAGGAACTTCTCGTCCGCCGTGAAAATGTAGCCGCAGGTTACCACCTCCGTTACCTTGTACTCGGCGATGCGTGCAATCGGCGGCGAAAACAGGTTGCGGATTGCCTCGCCCTCGCCTGCCACCGGTTCGCGATTCCAGTCGGCATCGCTGGTCGGCACCTTGTAAAGGTTGGCGCCGAACTTCATGCCGGTGCCGCGCGTCGGCGGAATCATGTAGCCATCCGTCGCCCCGCCGACATCGAGGATGACGGGGGCCGCTTCCCACGCCGCTTTGAGGTCGGCCGGCGGCTCGACATAGGCAAGTGCGGTGCGGTAGGCGGTGAGTTCCCCGCCCAATTCCGGGAAGAGCTTCAGCACCCAGGCACCGGCCGTCACCACGACACGGTCGGCCTGCATGGTTTCGCCACCCTCGAGCACCACCCTGCCCGCCTCGGCATCGACCCGCGTCACCTTGCTGTGCTCATAGACGTTGACGCCATTCCTGCGCAGCCAGGCGACAAGTCCGCAAGCGATCCGGCGGCAGTGAAGCGCGCCGCCATCCGGCGAATAATATGCGTAGCGGAAAGTGCCTGCCTCAAGGAATGGCCAGCGTTTTACCGCTGCACCCGGTTCCAGAAGCTCGATCGGAAAGCCGCCCGCTTCCATGCCTTCGCGATATTCTTCCGCCTCATCGCCCGGCTCGCGCGACACGCACATGAAACCGCGCTGGTCGAGATGGTTCTCACCGAGATCGGCCCACATCTCGTCCCATGCCTCGTAGGCCTCAGTGATCAATTGGCCGTAGCCGGAACCGGCCGGGTAGGCGCGGCGGATGATACGGTGGTGATCGCCCGAGGCGGCCAGCGGATTGGGAATCGGCCCCTGTTCCACGATGGAGACACTGTGCCCAAGCTTGGCCAACGACCACGCCGTCGACAGGCCCGCTATTCCGGCCCCCACCACGATAACCTGCATCGACATCCACCTTTGCTGCCCAGTCTCCAACATACGGGCTGATATGCCGCCGGCAAGGCTTGGCTCAACCGATAGAGGTGCATCTGGCCTCATTTCCGTTTCGCCCACGCCGGTCTATTGCTTGGCAATGCTGGATGCCTTTGACCCGCCCGCCTATCTCGCCTTCGATCCTGCCACGCGGCATGTTCGGCTCGACCCGCATCAACCGGCCTTCGTGCAGAACCCTTACGAGGCCTATCGGTGGCTGCATGGTGCAAGCCCGGCCTTCTTCTGGGAGGATTTCGGCTTCTGGTGCCTCGGCGGCTTCGACAGCGTCAACCGGCTGTTGCGCGACCGGCGCTTCGGCCGCCAGAACCCCGGCGGTATCCCCGACACACGCGGCACGGCCAAGGATCGGCACCACCTCAAGGCATTCGACGCCATCGAGGCGAATTCTCTGCTCGAACTCGAGCCGCCAGTGCACACCAGGTTACGGACGCTGGTCAACCGGGCCTTCGTCTCGCGCCAGGTCGAACGGCTGAGGCCACGCGTCGAGGTACTTGCCAACCAGTTGATTGACCGCTTCGAACCCAACGCTTCCGTCGACCTTCTAACCGCCTATGCCGCACCGCTGCCGATCACCATCATCGCCGAAATGCTTGGCGTGCCGGTCGAAATGGGGCCGCAACTGCTCGACTGGTCGCACCAGATAGTGGCCATGTATATGCATGGCCGCACGCGCGAGATCGAGGAAACCGCCAATCGGGCGGCCAACGCGTTCGCCGACTTCCTGCGGCAGTACGTGGCAGAGCGACGGCGCAACCCCGGTGACGATCTCTTGTCGCTGCTGATCTCGGCGCAAGAGGACGGCCAGAAGTTGTCGGAAGACGAACTCATCTCATCGACGATCCTGCTGCTTAACGCCGGCCATGAAGCGACGGTGCACCAGGCCGGCAATGCGGTGCGCACCATCCTCGCCCAAGGCGGCGATCCCCGCCGCTTCTTCGCCACGCCCGAGGCGACCGCCGCCACCGTGGAGGAATGCCTTCGCTTCGATGCGCCGCTGCACATGTTCACGCGCTACGCCTACGAGGATTTGGAAATCGCTCCGGGTGTCGTTCTGCGTCCTGGGGAACTTGTCGGGCTTTTGCTCGGCATGGCCAACCACGATCCCGCCGCCTTTGCCGAGCCGGAAGCGTTCCGGCTGGGTCGGGTGGACCAGAAGAACGTAACGTTCGGCGCCGGCATCCATTTCTGCATCGGGGCGCCGCTGGCCCGGTTGGAGTTGCAAGTATCGTTGAAGACGCTGTTTACCCGCCTGCCGGAGATGAAACTTGCGGAGCAGCCACGCTTTCGGGACACCTACCATTTCCACGGACTGGAGAGGCTGCAGATCAAAGCTTGATGACATACTCCTTGCGAGTCGTTTCAAGCACTTCCCAGCTTCCCTTGAAGCCCGGTCTCAGGACGAAGCTGTCGCCGACCTTCACCGTACGGGCTTCGCCGCCGTCCTCGGCGATCACCGAAACGCCGGTCAGGATATGGCAGAACTCCCATTCGTCATATTCGATGCGCCATTTGCCGGGCGTCGATTCCCATATGCCGGCATAGAGGCCGCCGTCGCGTTCCTCGGCATTCCAGGTGCGGAACTTCGGATCGCCTGAAATCAGCCGATCCGCCGCCGGCGCTCCGAGTTCAGGCTCGATCCCGTCAGTCGTGATTTTCAGAAAACTAGCGGACATGGAAGGCTCCGTTCTGCAAAGCCTTCCATGCCATGCGCGTCAGGCCTTCGCCAGAGACTGCTCCAGATCGGCGATAATATCGGCGACATCCTCGATGCCGACCGAAATACGCACCACTTCGTCGCCGGCGCCGGCAGCCCTGCGCTGTTCTTCCGAAAGCTGGCGGTGCGTGGTCGAGGCCGGATGAATGACCAGCGATTTGGTGTCGCCGATATTGGCAAGGTGCGAGAACAGTTCCAGGCCTTCGACCAGCTTGATGCCTGCATCGTAGCCGCCCTTGAGGCCGAAGGTGAAGACGGCGCCGGCGCCCTTGGGCGAGTATTTCTGCTGGAGCGCGTGGTTCTTGTCGCCTTTCAGGCCCGGATAGGAAACCCACGAGATCTTGGGGTGCTTCGACAGCCATTCGGCTACCGCCAGCGCGTTGTCGCAATGACGCTGCATGCGCAGCGGCAGCGTTTCAAGGCCGGTGAGGATGAGGAAGGCGTTGAACGGCGAGATCGCCGGGCCGAGATCGCGCAGGCCAAGCACGCGGGCCGCGATGGCGAAGGCGAAATTGCCGAACGTCTCATGCAGCACCATGCCGCCATATTCGGGGCGCGGCGACGAAAGCATCGGATACTTGCCAGACTTCGACCAATCGAAGGTGCCGCCGTCAACGATGATGCCGCCGATGGAATTGCCGTGACCGCCGATGAACTTGGTCAACGCATGCACGACGATGTCGGCGCCGTGCTCGATCGGCCGCACCAGATAGGGCGAGGCCAAGGTGTTGTCGACGATCAGCGGCAATCCGTGCTTGTGCGCGATATCGGCAATCGTCTTGACGTCGACGAATTCGCCGCCGGGATTGGCAAGGCTCTCGATATGGATCGCCTTGGTGCGGTTGTCGATCTGCTTTTCGAAGCTGGCCGGATCGTTGATATCGGCCCAGCGCACGTTCCAACCGAAATTCTTGAAGGCATGGCCGAACTGGTTGATGGTGCCGCCATAAAGCGTGCTGGCGGCGACGAAATTGTCGCCGGATTCCAGCAGCGTGTGGAAGACGAGCAGGTGCGCCGCCTGACCCGAAGCCGTGGCAAGGGCAGCGGTGCCGCCTTCAAGGGCGGCAACCCGCTCTTCCAGCACGGCCTGCGTCGGGTTCATGATGCGCGTGTAGATGTTGCCGAACGCCTTCAACCCGAAAAGGGCCGCCGCGTGATCGGCGTTCTCGAACACGAAGGACGTGGTCTGGTAGATCGGCACGGCGCGCGCGCCGGTTGCCGGATCGGGCTTCGCGCCAGCATGTACGGCAAGCGTGTCGAAACCGGGCGTGCGTTGTGACATGGAAATTCCCTCCAGGAAAATTGTGCTTTGAAACCGGCTGCATCTTTGAAGGAGCGCGGTTGCGATTGCAAAGGGGAAAATGCCTCACCACTCTTCGTGGCGAAATAAACTGGCGACTAAATGCCTAGTCACTAGAATAAAATTCCAGGCCTATCGTTCCCGGATGCCGAAACTCTGAAATCCGCTGCGCATGACCGGTTTTTTCGACGACAAGACGCCGGAATTGACGCCGTTCCAGCCGATCTCACCGGACAGGCGGCCATATTCGATCTTGGGGCAACGGTTCATCACCACCTTTACGCCGGCGGCCTCGGCCTTGGCCGCCGCTTCATCGTTGCCCAAGGTCAACTGCATCCAGATGACCTTGGGCAATGGATCGAGCCCCAGCGCCTCGTCGACAATCGGCGGCACAGCGGCGGAGGCACGAAAAATGTCGATCATGTCGATGGGTTCGGGGATATCCGACAACTTCGCGTAGGTCATGCGGCCGAGGATTTCCTTGCCGGCATGACCCGGATTGACCGGGAACACCGAGAACCCCTTGTTGAGCAGATATTTCAGCACGAAGAAGCTGGGGCGCACGTCGTTGGCCGACGCGCCGACCATGGCGACGGTCTTCACCGAGTTGAGGATGCCGGAAATGTAAGCATTGTCGTAGGCGTCGTGATTCATGGCTGACTTCTGGGACAAGGAGTGGCTGTCGGTCAATGCGACAGATGGCGAAGACAGGCCGCTATGGGCTTGCAAGCATATTTCTTCATTGCCACGCCCGGCGCTTGCCGTCTGGGTGTTTTTGCCCCGCTGGTTTCCTTCGTGCCGCTTGGGGAGCGATGAGGGACACATCGCTTTTTTCCTTCGTCATCCTCGGGCAAGCGTGAGCGCAGCGAAAGGCGCGACCCGAGGATCCATGCCGTAATGGCCGGGAGGCTCACGGGGGCTCAGAACGAGGGATGTTCTGCACCGTACCACGCTGCCGCTCCGTCACGGCATGGATCCCAGGGTCTGCGCGACGGCCTTCGGCCTGCTCCGCCCTAGGATGACGNCAGAACGAGGGATGTTCTGCACCGTACCACGCTGCCGCTCCGTCACGGCATGGATCCCAGGGTCTGCGCGACGGCCTTCGGCCTGCTCCGCCCTAGGATGACGAAGTTGCGTCTATTCATTGCCACGCTGCCTTTTCGGCCCTGGCCATTGTCAAAGAACTGACCTCGATTGAGAGGTAGGGAAGACGGGCGGCCGTTCGGACGCTCGTTTAGGTAAGTAATGCGACCTTGCGGCCGCCCGTCCGGTGGCTTCCCTCAACCGGCACACCGGCCATGCGGTT
>NZ_LMGJ01000012.1:419622-659463 GCF_001427385.1 Mesorhizobium sp. Root157 | reverse complement strand
AGGTAAGTAATGCGACCTTGCGGCCGCCCGTCCGGTGGCTTCCCTCAACCGGCACACCGGCCATGCGGTTGCCCGCCGGCACACGATGCCCGGTTCGAGGGCCGAACTTGGGGGCTCATCACCCAGCCGCACACCGTCATGCGACCAGCCCGGCACCGACGCTTCCCCTCGATACCCGGTGCGCACCGAGTTTCCCGCAGAAGCGATGCGAAGGATTATGGAGGCGGTGCGAAGGGGTGTGGAAAAAGGCGATGAGAGGTTTTGCAGGAAGTGAATGGGAACAAGGAGTTGGCGGCGGGGACGGGTGGCAGGTGCATGGATCGATCCCCATTCTCGACCGCGGACGGGGCTTTTCCNAGAAGCGATGCGAAGGATTATGGAGGCGGTGCGAAGGGGTGTGGAAAAAGGCGATGAGAGGTTTTGCAGGAAGTGAATGGGAACAAGGAGTTGGCGGCGGGGACGGGTAGCAGGTGTATGGATCGATCCCCATTCTCGACCGCGGACGGGGCTTTTCCGGACCGCCGGCGTACTGCCGCTACGTCACGGCATGGATACCGGCTCGCCCTCGTTCCGCTCGGTTTGCCGGCATGAGGAACTTTATTGTTCTCAGCGCTTCGCTCCGGTTTCCAGCACGAAGAACTTTACGCCACCCGCTCACTGCGGCAGCGAGATGTTGCCTTCGGCGTCGAGCGGGAAATCCGGATTGTGCGCCACTTCCCACACATTGCCCTCGCAATCGGCGAAATAGCCGTACCAGCCGCCCCAGAAGGCGCGCTGCGCCGGCTTGACGATGCGCCCGCCGGCCTTCTCGGCCAGCGCCAGCACCTCTTCGACCTCCCGCTCCGAGCGGGTGTTATAGGCGAGATAGACCCGCGACGGCGCGCTGCCAAAGGCGATGCCGGCATCCTCCTCGGCACTGGGGCGGGGAAACAGCGCCAGGATCGCGCCGCCCATCTGGAAGAAGGCCACCCCATCCCGGATGCGATGGCGGGTCAGGCCCATCGCCTCATAGAAGCCTGCCATGCGGTCGAGATCGTCGACGGCAATCGTGACGATGGAGATACGCGGCTCCATCGCCTATTCCCCCTTCCACTCCGGTTCGCGTTTGCCGATGAAGGCGCCGATGCCCTCCTCCGCATCGCGCGCCATCATGTTCTCGACCATGACCTGCGACGTATAGGCGTAGGCGTCCTCCAGCTTCATTTCGACCTGCCGGTAAAACGCTTCCTTGCCGATCTTGAGCGTCAAAGGCGATTTGGAAGCAATGGTTTCGGCATATTTGGTGACAACCTGATTCAAGTAGTCGCGCGGGACGACACGGTTGACGAGACCGAAATCCTTTGCCGTGGCGGCATCGATGGTTTCGCCGGTCAGGAGCATTTCCATGGCCTGCTTGCGCGAGGCGTTGCGCGAGACGGCAACCATCGGCGTCGAGCAGAACAGGCCGATGTGGACGCCCGGCGTGCAAAAGGTCGATTCATGCGTGCACACGGCGAGATCACAACTGGCGACCAGTTGCAGGCCGGCGGCGGTGGCCAGCCCGTCGATCTCGGCGATGACGGGCTTAGGGTGATGAACCACGGTCTGCATGAGCAGGGCGCATGCAGCGAAGGTCTTTTCGAAGAAGGCGCGACCCCGGTCCGGATCGCCGCGGTGCGCCGACAATTCCTTGAGGTCGTGACCGGCGCTGAACACCTTGCCCGCCGAAGCAATGACGATGACGCGCACGGCCTTGTCGGTGCGGGCCGCTTCAAGTTCGGCCTGCAACGCGGCCATGGCGGCAAGCGACAGGACGTTGGCAGGCGGGTTGGCCAGGGTGAGCCGCAGAATGGGGCCGGTGCGTTCCGCCCAGACAGGCCCTTGCGGCATTTCACGCTTCATCGCGACCACTTCGGCCATTTTCACCTCCAACATTTCCGGGTGCGACCTTTATCCAATAGGAACAGGGCAAAAACCAGTGCGACATCCGTTGAAGACCGGCAACGGAATGTGCTTTCTCGGGCCATATGACGGATTTGGAATTCGTCGCATAAGGATCAAGGCGGTGAACGAATTTCGGATTCGGGACACCAGCACCGAACGGAACCGAAGCCATGCCCGCACAAGCCACCTTGAACCCAGTCCTTACCGTCGCCGAAGTCAACGGCCTCATCGCCTCTGTCTTTCCGCAGTTGAATGACGGCCATCCGTCATATGAGGCGATCGACGTGTTTGCCGGCGGCTGCACGGTGCGTCTCAATGCCGGCGAGCGGCATCTGCGCCCCGGCGGCACGGTGTCCGGCCCCGCGCTGTTCACGCTTGCCGATATCGGCGGCTATGTCTGCGTGCTCACCCATGCCGGGCCGGATGCGCTGTCGGTGACGACAAACCTCAACATCAACTTCGTGCGCAAGGCCGAAGCCGGGCCGATCGACGGCCACTGCCGCATCCTGAAACTGGGCAGGAGCCTGATGGTGTTCGACATCGATATCGTGGCCGGGCCCGACAAGCACACGGTGGCGCATGCGACAGGCACCTACTCGATCCCGCCGAAACCGTGATTTTAATGCGGTAAAATAATACCACACTACCAACACATTGTTTTTGCTTTTCTTTTCATGAATCGTTCAAGCTTGCGACGCTTGACGCGCTGCCGGCCCTCCCCTATAAGCAGCCTCGAAACAGCGGCCCGCAAAGGTCGCCGTTTTGTTATTGGCAAAGCAAACGCCAATCCAAGCAACAAGAAACGCCTTCCTGGCCTGTCGGGCCGGCAAGGTTCGAACCGAAAGCAAGAACCATGACAACCTTTTCGCAGAAGCCTGCGGACGTGGTGAAGAAGTGGGTGCTGATCGACGCCGAAGGTCTCGTCGTCGGCCGTCTCGCCACTGTCGTCGCCAATCGCCTGCGCGGCAAGCACAAGCCCACCTTCACCCCGCATGTCGACGATGGCGACAACGTCATCATCATCAATGCCGACAAGGTGGCGTTCACCGGCAAGAAATTCACCGACAAGGTCTACTACTGGCACACTGGACACCCCGGCGGCATCAAGGAGCGCACCGCGCGCCAGCTGCTCGAAGGCCGCTTCCCGGAGCGCGTGCTTGAGAAGGCCGTCGAGCGCATGATCCCGCGCGGCCCGCTTGGCCGCCGCCAGATGAAGAACCTCCGCGTCTATGCAGGCGCCGAGCATCCCCACACGGCCCAGCAGCCCGAGACGCTCGACGTCGGCGCGCTGAACGCCAAGAACAAGAGGGCCTCGTAATGGCTGAGCAGCTTTCCTCGCTCGCAGAACTCGGTTCGGTTGCGCAGGCCTCGGAGCCGGCCGCACCCGTCCATGTCCAGAAACTCGACAAGTCGGGCCGCGCCTATGCCACCGGCAAGCGCAAGAACGCCATCGCCCGTGTCTGGGTGAAGCCCGGTTCAGGCAAGATCATCGTCAACGGCAAGGAATTCGCGACCTACTTCGCGCGCCCGGTGCTGCAGATGATCCTCAACCAGCCGATCGTCGCGACCAGCCGCGCCGGCCAGTACGATGTCGTCGCCACCGTCGTCGGCGGCGGCCTGTCGGGCCAGGCAGGCGCTGTGCGCCACGGCATCTCCAAGGCGCTGACCTATTACGAGCCGGCGCTGCGCGGCGTGCTCAAGAAGGGCGGCTTCCTGACCCGCGACAGCCGTATCGTCGAGCGCAAGAAGTACGGCAGGGCCAAGGCCCGTCGCTCCTTCCAGTTCTCCAAGCGTTAAAGCTGGAAAAATATTTATCAATCAAATCAAGGGCTTAGCTAACAACTTAGCCCTTGACATATTTTTACACGCTTGACCAAACACCTGAATCCATTGAGATTCCAGTTTCTGGAATTGACATGGCTATGACACGCCTCCACTTTGGGAGCGCCTGCGGTTAGCGGATTTTGGCTTTGTCTGTTCCCGACTGTGATCGGCAGGGCAAGGCTAATGGCATACGAAAACCGCCACGAATTTATGGACGGGAAGATCGTCCTCTACACTCGCAACGACAATCCGACCTATCACGCCCGTATTCGCATCGACGGGCTGGACAACTATATCGTCAAATCGACAAAACGAACCAACTTGGCAGAGGCCAAGGCCGTCGCTGAAACATATTTCAACGACTACTGGTATCGCTTCAGGAATGGCCTAGAGGTCGGAACAAACACATTTTCGACCCTCTATAAGCGCTGGGCCGAAGTGCATCAAATCGGCCTGTCAACTCATCGCCTGACCTACATCAATGGCACGGCAAATCGATATTTTATTCCCTATTTTGGCAAATATTCACTTTCCCAGATCAGCGACACGCTGGTCGAAAAGTATTGGGACTGGCGGCGCAATTATTGGGTTTCAGCAGCGGGCACTCAAAAGATTGAAGCCGCTCAAAAGGCACGCCCCACAAAGCTCCACCCGCACAAATCTCGACTTGGAAATGTGGCGAAGATTCCCGCCTCCAAGACGCTACAAATGGAACAGACGGTTCTCCGGCAGATATTCGCATGGGCTGTTCGCACAGGGTTGATGACCCGAATGCCTCATGTGAAAGTTCCATTACAAAAGAAGCATGGCGTGTCGAGGCGTCCGGCTTTCGAAGAGGAAGACTGGAAAGCCCTCTATCGATATCTGCGCAGTTGGGCAGGTGACGACAAGCCGGAAGATAAATCAAATTCCGATTATCAGCCGCTGCACACCCACACCATGTCAAACGGTGTTCATATCTATCACCGTCACCTGCTCAGAAATTATGTTCTGTTCATGCAGGCATCCGGCTTGCGCCCTAATGAGGCACGGCAGTTGCGCTGGCGTGACCTGAAAATCAAGAAGGATCGAAAAGGCATCGATCAACTTCACCTCAATATCGCACCCACGACCAAGACGGGCGAGCGCACATGCGTCACACTTCACAATGCGATCGAAATCGTCGCCCGCATGAGAGAGCAGAACAATCGTACCGGGCCTGACGATTTCGTCTTTAGCGATCGGGATGGAAGGCCGGTAGAGAATTTCGGCAAGACGTTCAAATCCGTTCTCGACGCCGCAGGTCTGCTCACCGATAGCTTTGGACAGGTCCGCACTATCTACTCGCTACGCCACACCTATGCGACGTTTCGCATAGCCAATTCGGACATAAGCTTGCACGACTTGGCGAAGAACATGGGTACGTCGCCGACCACACTTTTCAGTCATTACTCCCATGTTACGGCCACGCAAAAGGCGCATATTCATGGCGGCAGCCTGAACAAAGAGAAAAGCCGTAAAGGTTGGTATCTTTGATCAACATGTCCACCCAAAATCTACATTAACCTATATCGATAGATCCGAGCGTGGCATTTATCGCCTTGAGCGTTGACCCAACGTATCCGCCACTTCGCTTCGCAATCGATCTAACCTTTTTATCCGATGAAAAATACAATAACACCCTTATTAAGGCATATATACTTAGCTTTATTGGCTTATTGTTTGCATTATGCAAAAATTTACGAAGTATATAATCAGGTTTTTCAATTAAATTATTTAAAACGTTGTTCAATTCATCTATATTAGATATACCTGCTGATTTAATCAGCGATAAAAGCCTGTTATATTTTATTTCATCTTTTGGATCATACCTATCTCTTACCTCAACAACAATTCCAGCAAGCCTTGCTGCCTGCTCTATTCTTTCAACGTCCCTACTATTTTGAATGTATACATCAAGAGATTCCATATTGATTGCGACTGCAAGCTGCCCCTCGCTCACGCCTGCTGCATAAGACCGCCGAAGATTTCCGACAGATTTCTCGACCTCAGAGAGGTCCTCATCCGCCCCCTCCAGAAGTGCACTTACTCTGTAGAGTTTGCGCTTCACTGGAAGCGGGATGTCACTGTCGTTCTTATATCTTAGCTGCCTATCAATTACAGCCCATGCGTGCTGCAACACCGTACGCACTTGGATTTCAGCCTTCATCCCTTCGTACTTCCTGAAATCTGGCAAGCGAACCCGGTTTTCTATGTGGCTTACGATAAGGTGCACAGACAAATATCCAAATTTATCAGGGTCCGAAGCCGAATTCTTATCTATTGAATTTGCTCTATCGATAATGAAATTATCTTCAATAATTTTACAAATTGCATCAACATCTTTCTGATAAAGGACAACAAATCTTACGCCGCACAGATCTGTTACATCTTTTAGCTTTTTATATTTTCCTGCCTTTTCGGGTCGTTCCAGTTTTCGCTTGAAACTCTCAATATCTTTCGCTCTCGACTCGGTGTGAAATAGATCTACGGAACCATCCTTTGCCAAGTCCTTGACTACTCGCACTATACTCTCGGCAAGCTCTCCATAAATCACACGACTGGCAGCATATTCCACCGCCAATCGCTCAACAATTTCGATCATTTGCCCTTCGCCCCAACACCAATAGGCCCTGCCCTTATGGAAAGAACCGTAATCCTCGATACCTGTCCCATACAAGTCGTATTGACATTTTAGGAATCTTATCCTATTATTTCTTAGAGGCTAATGGGATGAACACGCATGAATATCGGATACGCCAGGACCAGCACGATCGAACAGACAGCCGGCCTTGAAGCGCAACTTCGGGATTTGAAGACTCAAGGCTGCGACAAGATTTTCAGCGAACAGGTTTCCTCGATCAATTCCCAGCGGCTGGAATTGGAAAGGGCGATCGAGTTCGTCCGTGAAGGTGATGTGCTGGTCGTGACCAGACTCGATCGGTTGGCCCGATCCGTTGGCGACCTGAATCAGATCGTCGCCCGCCTTCAGGAAAAGGCGGTCGGGCTGAAAATTCTCGACATGGCCATCGACACGACATCGCCAACCGGAAGATTGCTGATGAACTTGGTCGGATCGATCGCCCAATTTGAGCGTGAAATCATGCTGGCTCGGCAGCGGGAAGGCATTGCGAAAGCCAAGGCCGAACATAAATTCAAAGGGAGAGTACCGACCGCAAGGCGGAAGCTGCCGCAGGTCTTGGAAATGCATTCTTCCGGTAAGACGGCCATCGAGATTGCAGCCTCTCTGGGAATTGGCCGATCCTCTGTCTATCGCATTCTTGCAGAGGCCGCATAGCAGGAGGAACCAAGCCTATGGCTGAGAACCGATTGATGCACCGCCACCTCAAGGTGAAACGCAACGTGTTCCGTATCATCGAAATGCATTTGGCTGAAAAAGGAGCAACCGAAATCGCTAGGGCGACCGGCATCAGCAGATCATCCGTTTATCGTGTCATATCTGATATCATGGACAATCAACCGATCCCGACGAAAGCACCAGAAAATCACCCGTACTGAAAGCGGGATTTGTGAAATGCGGACGAAGCGATGGAGACAATCGAGCAGGAAAACTATCGGGAGCAGCTAAAGGCATTCATTTTGGCGGAAAGAGTGAAATCGCCCCGCAAACCCGTTGGCTTCTTTGGAAATTGGGCATTTCATTCGCTCAAAGAGGCTGAGTTCGTCCGCAAAAATGCCGATGGAGTAGAATTACCTTGAACAGCAAATCAACCAAGGAAAAGCGGCGCAGGATTCCGGGGTTCACCCTGAAAGAATTAGAGGAATCCGGAAAAATCCCGCCCTACACCCACCTGATGGATTCATTCGACCACTATCTTGCCGGCGAAGAACGCAAGGCGAAAGAACGGGCTGCGAACCTCCTTCCGGCTGTGGACAACAACAATGAGCAGTCAACCGATTGATGAAGAAAGAAATTGCGGTAATTGCCAGCATATGGCTTGGCTGGTGGCGCTTGGATTAGGCGTTCGATGCACACATCCGGACAACAGGAATAAAATCCTCTACGAAGCATATCCAGAACTGAGACACGAACTGCCGCTTTTGCCGTTGTCGCTAGATTTTGTCTGCGACCATTTCCGGCGTAAGAAGCACTAAACGGACGTAGCTAATGGAAACGGTCAGCCGGGAAGCGTAAAGTAGGTAAGTTTCTCCTACACCTTACGAACCACCTTCCCAAACTAAGTCTATCAATTCTATGATAGGTCACATTTCTTCGCCCGGGGGAGCGAGACGCATGGGAATTGCAAGTGAACTGGCTAAGCTTTCCGACCTGCTGAAGAGTGGCATTCTAAGCGAGACAGAATATAACCTTACAAAAAAGAAGCTACTTGATGGACGGTTGAACAATTTCGATCCCGATGAAATTGGAGAAATATATAATTTACATAAGGAACATTCGATATCAAAGTCTGAATTTGATAAATTGAAAAATGATATGCTCAATGAGCATGATAATAAAGGTCAGAAATTTGAGAAAAAAGAGTATATATTAGGCGGTGGTTTTTTTAGATTTATATTACTGACGTTGTTAATTTGTACTTCTTCCATTATATATTATAACAATAATGTTGTATCAATATTTTCAAAAGATTATATACAGAAAAATATAAAAAACAGAAAATGGGAAGTTCAATCAATCCAAGTGCCACTCACATCAGCATTTCAGACACGATATGATGTCATTGCGATTCTAGAAGATAATGATAACAAAATTGAAACAATCGATGCCACAATTACCGGGCGTTGTTGGATTGGAATGTGCATAATAAGCGTTAACAAAGGTATTTTCAGTGATATTTTCTAGAGGAATGGCTATATCAACTTATATTCGACAAATCCGCCTTTTCTCTTAGCGCCTCATAAAGCTGGCCCGGTCCAAGCAGCACATCCTTGAGGCCGTCTCTGACCTTCTGGGATTCCAGCGCCTGTTTGCTCATAACGGTATGTGCCGACAAGGCATCCATGACGGCATTCAGGATTTCATCGGCAAGAGTAGGCGAGTTGGCGAACTGGGCCTTGGTGTTGTTGCTGGCCTGCGTGACCAGTTCCTTGGATTCCAGCAATTTCCCTTTGATGACGTTGTTCACATAGACAAGCTGGTCATCGTCGGTCAGTTCGCCTTGGAAAAGGTCATTCACCTTGGCGATGATTTCGGCAAGAAGCGCCTTTTCTTTATCCTGAATGCTGCCCGATCCGGCTTCGGAAAGCGGAGCAAGCTTCGCCTTCTCATCGCCATCGATTGGCAATGGCAACCGCCCCTGCGATTTCAGGCTGTGGTGGGTCAGCTTCACTTTCGACAGATCAATGCCATCCCGCTCCCGGCCAAATTCCAGCAGCGGAATAAGACGCCGGTAGAAGATGAAACGCTTCTCGATATCGGTGTTGCCGTAGTCGAATATCTGCGACAGGAAGCTGTAAAGCCGCAGATATGCGCCCATATCACCCTTGAACAGGATAAGAGAATTCAACTCATCACGGGCGGCAGTGGCGGCATTTTCATCCTCCTTATCCAGCGCCGTTTTAAGCCTTTCCTGAGCGTTTTTGTATTTCTTGAGCAATCGGTCGGCTACTGGTGACAAAGCCGCCACAAGCTGCCCCTGTTGGCCTTTGGGGTCCATTTCGACACGAACAACCCGATCAACTTCAAAGTCATCATAGTGGCCGGTTGCATCGAGCTTTGATCGCAGATTGAAAACCAGATTTGGATCGGTAACGGCTTCCAGTTCCGCCGTGTCATAGTAGGTCCGGAAAGCCGCAAGGATATCTTCCGAACTGTTGACGAAATCCAAGATGTAGGTGGTGTCCTTGCCGGGATGCGCCCGATTGAGACGTGACAGGGTTTGCACCGCCTGAATGCCGGCAAGCCGCCGATCGATATACATGCCGCACAGCAACGGCTGATCGAAGCCGGTCTGGAATTTGTTGGCCACCAAAAGCAGTTGATATTCTTCGCCCGCAAAGGCTTCCCGGATATCCCGGCCTTTCAGGTTTGGATTCAGTTCCTTGCCGGTTTCGGTGAACGGATCAGGACCGCTTTCCTTGTCGTCAACCTCTCCGGAAAACGCCACCAAGGTTCCGATCTTGTAGCCCTTGGACTTGATGTATTTTTCAACGGCAATCTGCCAACGGACGGCTTCCTTGCGGCTAGTCAGAACCACCATTGCCTTGGCCTTGCCATCGAGCAGCGGAGAGACATTCTCCCGGAAATGCTCAACAACAATCTGAACTTTCTGGCTGATGTTGTAGGGATGGAGCCGAACCCATTGCATGATGCCTTTCAGGGCAGCGTCACGCTCAACCTGTTTGTCGTCCCATTCCTTGCCGTCATTGGCCAACTTGAAAGCCAATCGATACGGCGTATAATTTTTCAGGACATCGAGGATAAAACCTTCCTCGATCGCCTGTCGCATCGAATAGACGTGGAAGGGTGCGGGCAGATTGTTTGGGCCGGCAGGTTCATCGAGCTTTGGTCGCCGTCCGAACAATTCCATGGTTTTCGATTTCGGCGTAGCGGTGAAGGCAACGTAGGTGATGCCCTTCTCATTCGCCCGTGCCGCCATCTGAACCGCCAGCACATCTTCCGTGCTGACTTCACCACCGTCGCCAAGTTCGGCAATTTCTTCTGCCGATAGAACCTGCTTCAGCATCGAGGCCGCTTGGCCGGTCTGGGATGAATGCGCCTCATCGGCAATGACAGCGAATTTCTTGCCCTGCGTTGCAGCCAGATCCCGAACCGCTTCCAGGGCAAATGGAAATGTCTGGATCGTGCAGACGATAATCTTTTTGCCGTCATCCAGCGCTTTGGCCAGTTGCCCGCTCTTGCTCTCGCCTTCGCTCTTGATGGTAGCAACGACACCAGTGATCCGCTGAAAATCAAACAGCGCTTCCTGCAATTGGGAATCGATCACATTGCGATCGGAAACCACAATCACCGTCGAAAACAGTTTTTCGTTGTTGGCGTCATGCAGATCGGCGAGGAAATGCGCTGACCACGAAATCGAATTCGTTTTGCCTGACCCGGCAGAATGCTGAATGAGGAACTTGCCGCCTGGGCCTTCGGCCAGGACGGCTTGTTGCAACTTTCTGGTGGCATCCAACTGGTGGTATCGAGGGAAAACAACGCTGGTAATCTGCTTTTTGGAATTCCGCTTGGTGACCAGATAACGCCCGATGATTTCGAGCCAGCTTTCCCGCTCCCATATCTGTTCCCAGAGATAGCTGGTGGGATGGCCATTCGGGTTGACCGGATTTCCCTTGGCTCCGTTGTCACCCATATTAAACGGCAGGAACCGTGTCGCCTTGCCGGCAAGCTGCGTCGTCATATGGACTTCGGTATTGCTGATGGCGAAGTGAACCAATGCTCCACCCGGGAAATTCAACAGCGGCTCGGCTGACTGGCCTTTTGGCCGTGGATCACGATCGAACCGATATTGATCGATCGCATCATCAACGGTCTGGGTGAAATCGGTTTTAAGTTCGGCAGTGGCAACCGGAATGCCGTTGAGAAACAGCACCAGATCGAGGCAATTTTCATTGGATTTCGAATAGCGAACCTGCCGAACAACACGAAGCCGGTTAGCCTGATAACGAGCGATAATTTCTGGATTCATCGCTAAGGCAGGCTTGAATTGAGCGAGTGCTAATGGCTGTTTCAGGCCGATCAGTTCCACACCATGGCGTAAAACATCCAAGGTGCCACGGTCGTCGAGCTGTTTGCGGATACGTTCCATCAAAACGGTTTCGGCAGAAGCGCCATGATTCTTGGCAATCGTTTCCCATGCCTTCGGCTGGGAATCCTGAATCCAAGAAATCAGGTCTGTTGGGTAGAACGCATAAATTCGATCAAAAAGGCTGGCACTGCCACTGCCATAGAGCCATCCATGAGCGGCAAGATACCCGCAAATTTCGTCTTCGAAGCTGATTTCTTTATGGATATTCATTCTGCTGCAATCTGCTGCTGCACCTGATCACGCACATCAATTTTGCCGGTAACGGCGGCAGAGATGAGGGCTGAACGGCGCTCTTGGAGCAGAGCGTTGGCTGTTTCGGCTTGCAACAGCAAATTGTCCACCCCACACGTTTCTCGGTCAAGGTACGCACAAATCTCAGCTTGCTCTTGCTTGGGCGGCAACGGCAACCGAAGGTCGGATAGTGCCTCTCTGTTGATCTTGGGCATAGCCACCCGATCGGCTTCCATAACCGACCATGCGGTGAATTGAGGCGAGAGCAGCAGCCACAGCAGATACTGTTCGGCAAGTCCGTTGCGACCCCGCATCGGATACATGTCTGCACTGCACAGGGCGTCGACGGGCGTCAACACAGCTTTCGCCAGAGCAGGCCTTATTTTTGAATAGATCACATCGCCCGCCTGGCAGAGGTACTTGCCGCTTTCGGCACCTTGCTCGACAGCGGTCTCCATGAACAGAAGGCGACCCGTAATGCTTTCAACGTGGTTCGGGGCGATGAGAACCATAGAAGCAAATGGCTCTTTTCTCGGATCAACTTGTCCCTCTGCTATCTGAACGCACCGAGAGAACTTCTCAAGCATCCAATGCGCCGGAATCTCCCCCAACCATTCCACACCGGAATCCTTCATCGGCACATCGGGATCGAGGCCCTTGATGACGGCACGGGAAATGACAGCTTGCCGCTTTTCCTTCAGCAGCTCGATGAGCTTTTTTTGCTCATCAATCAGAGCATCGATGTTGGCTGTCTCTCGATCGAGAAAGGAGGCTATACTGGCTTGCTCGGCCAGCGAAGGTAGAGGGATGTAGAACCTATTTAAGTCATCTTGGAATAGATGTGGGACGCCCATGCCGCCCTTGATGCGCTGGATAGTGTTTTCTATGTAATACGACTGAAATAGGTAATACCCATAAATACTATCTAGATTTGAATGCGGGCTTATTACAGCGATAGAGCTGTTAACGGTAGCGGGAATTGGAAGAACTCGAATGATATTGACAGTGCCAAGGGTAGAACCGTCCTTGGCCAAGAGAATATCTCCGACTCTAAGTTTGATTTCTGGAGATTCCTCGTAGCGAAAGTGATCGATGAAGTTCACATTGCCAAAGTCAATCACGCTACCCTTAATGTTCGGAGTTGCTAGGAATGCATACCCGTCATCAACGTATTCTTCCGCCTTTAGCCCCTTCCAGCCAAGCCGGGCACGCACCCATGCCTCATAGCCTAACCTGCTGATTCTCCAATGAGCTGGCACCTCATCAAGCCACTCGACGCATGAATCCTTGTGGCTTTCGTATTTTGGAAAGCTCATGCCGCCAGCCCCTCGATCATGGCTTTGATCCGGTCGGTGACCACTTTCAGATCGGCGTTGATTTCATCCAGTGCCCGTGGCGGTTCGAACACATAGAAATGCCGGTTGAACGGGATTTCATAGCCGACCTTGGTCTTGTCGTGATCTATCCACGCATCGGACGCATGAGGCAAAACTTCCCGCTTGAAATAGGTTTCGACATCTTCCGACAGCGGCACATTTTCTGTATCCCGCAGCGAAGAATTAGGCTGTGGCTTGCCCTTCTGCCTGCCTCGCTCACCAAGGATTATTTTCCCATCAGTGTCCTTCAATGGGCGCTCGACCGTAATAGTCCGATAGCCAAATACTTCATTGGGGAAGATGCGAGAAATCGGAGCGAGTTTCACCTTGCCTTCAGCGGGAATGAGAGGCGGTTCATCAGCCCGCAAAATCATCTGGCCAACTTCCTTGCCATCCCCGTCAATTATCGTCGCCAATTGCGCTTCGACAAATTCGCCAAACAGGCTGGTAACCGTGGCTATACCGTCGTCGCCCATTTCTCGGCGTTTTGAACCAAGGCTTTTGCGCATCTTCCGCCACATGGACGATGCATCGATCAACTGAACCTTGCCCTTGCGATGGGCAGGCTTCCGGTTGGACACGATCCAGACATAGGTGGAAATGCCGGTGTTGTAGAACATATCCGTAGGCAATCCGATGATTGCCTCGACCAGATCGTTTTCGAGCAGATGGCGACGGATTTCACTTTCGCCAGACCCGGCAGAACCGGTGAACAGTGGCGATCCGTTCAACACGATGCCGAACCTGCAACCGCCTTCGGATGCCGGTCGCATTTTGGCGAGCAGATGCATCAGGAACAGAAGTGATCCGTCCGAAACCCTTGGTAGACCCGGACCAAACCGGCCATTGAAACCTTGGCTTTCGTGTTCCTTCCGTACCTCTTTTTCGACCTTCTTCCATTCGACGCCAAAGGGCGGATTGGACAGCATGTAATCGAATTTCTGGCCATGATGGCCATCATCGGAGAGTGTATTGCCGGCGATGATGTTGCCAACGTTCTGACCCTTGATCAGCATGTCCGCTTTGCAGATCGCATAGGACTCGTCGTTGAGTTCCTGACCAAACATGGTCAGTCGAGCATTTGGATTCATGTTGGACAAATGTTCATCGGCAACCGACAACATGCCACCGGTGCCGGCAGTCGGATCATAGATTGTGCGCACCACACCCGGCTTTGACAGCACATCATCATCTTCAACGAAAATCAGGTTGACCATAAGCCGAATCACTTCACGAGGCGTGAAATGCTCACCTGCGGTTTCATTGGAAATTTCCGCAAATTTCCGGATCAGCTCTTCGAAGACCTGCCCCATCTGGGTGTTGGAGACATTATCGGGATGCAGGTTGATGCCGGCGAATTTCTCGGCGACTTGATAGAGCAGACCGTTCTTGGCCAGCCGATCGACCTGAGTGGCAAAATCGAACCGTTCGAAAATATCCCGCACATTCTCGGAAAAGGCTTGGATGTATGCGAACAGGTTTTCCCGGATGTGGTCCTGATCGCCCATCAGGCGCTTCATGTCCATTTCGGACGTGTTGTAAAAACTTTGCCCGGATTTCCGCAAAAGGAACGGTTCAGGATTGATGCCGGCCTTCGACCTATCTGCAAATTCCGTCAGAACCTCAGCCTTGGTCGACTCCAAGACGCAATCGAGCCGGCGAAGGACCGTGAACGGCAGGATGACCTTGCCATAGTCGGATTGCTTGAAATCACCACGAAGCAGGTCGGCCACTGACCAGATGAAGGCGGATAGGGTTTGGTGATTCATGCTATGCTCCGGGCAGTTCCAAGCCCATCTGACCAGCAGAGACGCCGTTCATCAAGACAACCATTGTCGCACGATAGGCCATGAAACTGTGCCGAAGGTTACCGACAGCGCTCCTATGCTGCCCGCCCACCGGCATCGCCCTTTCCATAGGTTCTCAATGATTGGAAGATCGATGAAATCTGTCGCCTGCGTTCCTCGGGATGGTGAGCATAAGCGGCCTCTTGATTCAGGATCAGCTTGAGGGTCGCATCGTCCACGCCGGCAGATCGCAACTTCAGGGCAAATTCAAAGAAATTGTCATTTCCAGCATTCGGAATCTTGGCCACTTTCCGCCAATCTTCCGTGATGGATTCGATCGCAACATCCATCACCCAATCATTGGCCGGGATCGGAAGTTCTGCTTCTGCCGGTTTTTGTTGATATTTTTGAATCCAATCCCTTGGTTCCAATGGCTTCCTTTTTCCGCCTTTGAACTCAAGGAAAATATTCCCAGACGGATCGGCGGCCTGACAAGGAAGATAGAACAGGCTTGCTGCGTTCTTCTTGCTCGGGTCAAAGCCATGGTCGATGGAAACCAATTCAAACCGTGACCAGAATTTTCTCATGATTGTTTCAAGGGTCTGGACACTGAAAATGGTCGTGGTCGGAATGTAGACCCGATATCGTGGCTTGGCTTTGGTGGAACTGAAGGTGTTGAAAATCACCATTTCGAGATCGGGAAAAAGGTCGGCCAATTTTTCCGGATGGAGATCACCACCATCGTTATCTAGCCAAATCCCTCGAAGAAATTCGATATTCGGAATCCCCCTTTGGGTGTCAACTCCATCCTTTGGGTTGAAATAGGCTGGACTGATCAACGAGTTGTCTTCTCGACTGGAGATGGTTCTTTGCGATTCCTGCTTCAAGAATTCGATAAATTCGTGACTGGATTCATATAGATTATAATCTTCTGGTATTTTTGCCGTTATGGATTGGAATTGCGTTCCATAAAACAGGCTTGTTACGTTTTGTATATAATTATTAATATATGTTTCGTAACAACGAGAAATATCAGGGAAATCATTTAATACTATTTTATTACATTTGTTGATTAACTCATCATGAATCTTTGCTGACCTCTTTCTGTAGTTGTATGCAGCTTGTCTTGCTGCACCGCTGTTGTATCTCCTTCTCCTACCAGATTTCTTTGGCTCGGTCTGATCGGCGGATAACCAATCCAATTTCTCGATTGTCGATCCGGGCAACAACTGATGGAGATGATCGGCGGTCGCTTTATCCACCACAATAATCTGGACGGGATGCGTGTCATCGTTCGATCGCAGTGAACAGCGCATGATCGACTGATAGGCGGTTTCATAAAATCGGGCGATCTTCACCTGCTCGTCAGTCAAACCCAGCGTCTTGAAATAGGCCGTTTCAGACGGACTTGGATTCAAGGCCGACAGAAAGACCACATTGTTCACATCCTGATAGCAGTTCAGGCCATGGGAGATGTTTGCCAGATGCTTTGCGTTTGGATTGTTCGGAAATAGGTTCTCGCCATGTACCTTATTGGCCACCCAGAGAAACCGCTCATCGCCGAAATGGTCGGAGATTTTTTGAACAATCTGTTGATGGAGAGATGAACCATCAATCACTGATTGTTTGTCCTGAAGCTTTCCGGACCATGATTGATCCATGACGTAATGGATTGTCGCTCGGCTTCCATGATGTTCATGAAATCGCAGTCCAGCTGCCAGCTTCTTGTCCTCAACGAAGCTAACCCCAAGCATCGACCATAATTGATATATCAGGGTGTTCTGGAAATTAGCCGACAGAATGATGGTGCTCTGGAACGGCTTCACCACTTCCGGGCGAACCAGCGAAAAGGCAATCAGCTTCTTTTCAAATGACGCATCCGAGTTTAGCGCTTCAATGCTGGTCTTCGGAACGAACACGCTGATATGTTCGGCATGAGCATTCCACGCCAGTTTATGGATATCGGCCCTTTCCGTTACATTTTCTGGAAAGTTGATGACCTTTTCCGGATGCTTGCGCAGCAATAGTTGCGTCAGATCACCCCAAGGGGTTGGTGACTTCGAACAGGCACTCGCCAGTTTCAGGACTTCCGTATCGATCATCAGATCAAAGGCATGGTGAACCTGCGGCGCTTCATCAATGATGAGATGCCAATCAAGCTTGCCATGGTAGCGCAGCATCTTCAGAGCCTCGTGAGTGATGAAAACCATCTCCCCGACGTTCATCTGAGGCTTAGTCAGACACGGACGCAGACGACTGATGACCGTATCGGTCTGCTCGTCATTGTCATCAGATACGATTTCTTGAACCAGAACATTTGTAGAGCATCCACCCTTCAGCGCAGCCATTGTTTCAGCAATGACCTGCTTGGTTGGCATGGCAATCAGAATTCGATCGCCGGCCATGGCTCGCTCACGGGCGCATTTCAGAATGGCGGCATAGGATTTACCGGAACCAGCCGGTGCGTTCAAATATTTTATCATGTATGCAGTGTCTTTTAAATATTGTTCAAATATATAAATTGACTAGGCAAGTTGTATTCAATCAAGATAACTCGCCGCATGTAAGGCTGTACGCAGGGTATGTCAAGAGGAATAATCCGATTTAACGTACTCATCACGCTTATGTTCGATAGGAAATCATGCTTATTAGAATAATAATCTAATAATTGGCGAAGCAGATGCCACGAAAGGCGCATTTTCTATACATTTTTCAACTGTAGAATATTTTAGGTAATTGCAGGAATAATTTTGCTTTTTGCTTACTTACGGTTGATCAATGCTTCTTACCACCTTATATAAACCTAGCTTACGAAGGAGCCGACCAAGATGAGCGAGACCGAGCCAGCCAGCGTTCGAACGCTCAAGCGGGAGTTTCAGTTTGCGCAGAGTACTAAGGTCGATTGGCGGTTCTGTCTGCCACCTTAACGGTGTTCGATCCAGCAGAGGCACAGCCGATGAGCAAGACTGAGAGCATGAGCCTGCCTCTGGCCCGCCGCCGGGACTTTGCTTGTCCCTCCACCGCTGAAACTGTACTATGTTGCTGCTGCCCCTCCACCGACAGCACGAGACCCGGCTATCCCCCGCATTGACCATGCGTGCCGGGTCTCACCTTCTACCAAGTCTCCGATTCAGCCGTCCTTCGGAGCGGCTTTTTTTGTGGGCTTGGGACTAGCCGGCGTGGACCCTGTGCCAGACTCCCCCGCTTGCATCGACGGGCTCGCAACTCAGCCTCAATAATTAACAAAAGTTTTACAAAGAAAAACCCTTCTCTTATCATATTGGAAAACAATACTTTTTATAGACTTCAGTTCTCCAAGCGCTAAGCGCTACGAACTCGCACAGATTGGAAAGGCCGCCTTCGGGCGGCCTTTTTGCTTGGCGCGAGGGAGATTGGCCCGCACCCTCTTCCACATCAAGAACGGAGAGAGGCGTCCATATTGTGGGAGTTCCACCCTTCTCCCGCTCGCAGGGTGGCGGGCTGGAAGGGGTCAGCTGTGCCGAGGCCCGCTCGTCAGTTGATGCTGGCGGTCTGGCCGGATGCAGCTGGCGCCGGCGCTTCGCGATAAGGCACCCGGTAGCCATTGGCAGAGAGCCATTCGATTGCCGCGGCCGGCTCGTCGGTCTGGATGATGGTGACGCCGCGCTCGGCCCAGAAGCCCCAGCTTTCGGCAGGCAGGCTGGCGGTCGTCGCCAATTCGTCGCCGCGCCCGCCGGCGAGATAGCCGCCCGGCTTGTTGACGATGGCGTAGGTGTTGGCCCAGATGTGCCAGTCACCGCGCACGGCAGCGGCGCGCATGCGGTTGGAAAACAACGGCCCGCCGGTTTGCGTGAGGGTTTGCGCGCCGGCGCGCCAGTTGATCATCTCCATGGCATTCGCCGGCAAGGCCGTACCGACCGTCTCGACGAAACGGGCGTCGCTGACCGCATCGTCGGCGATGATCGGCATGAACTGGAATCCGCCGCCCGCAAGGCGCAGCATTTTTCGCGCTTCGGCAATGCGGGCGTCGTTCCACAAATTTTCCTTCACCACGATCTGGTCGGCCATGCCCATGTCGCGGGCGATGGCAATCATCCCCGGCAGGTCGGCCAAGGCCAGCTTGTTGTCGATGTTGACCAGGATGCGGTCCTTCGCTGCCGCCAGGAATTCGCTCAAAGTCGATACGGCTTCCGGGGTAGCCGCGCCGGTTCCCTCGATCACCAGCCGGCATTGCCGCAGTTCTGCCAGCGCCCGGCGAACGACCTCGCCCCGGCAGGTGGTTGTGCGGTCGAGCCAACTGTCGTGCATGACGATGAAAGCGCCGTCGGCAGAGCGGCGGACATCGACCTCGACCATTTCAGCACCGGCGGCGATCGCGGCCTCGAGCGCGGCGAGCGAATTTTCCGCATGGAGCGTCTTGTCGGCCTGCAATCCGCCGGCGCGGTGGGCAACCACCATGACATGGTCGCGCCATTGGTTGGCATGTTCGAAACGTTCGAGGATCAGGCCGGCGCGCGTCTCCGCAGCCTGTACGGCGCCGGCCGACATCAAGAACAGGGCCGCAAGCGCCCAAGCCAACCGTGCCATTCGCATCAGACTCACTTTGCCGAACGTGTCGGGCCGTGAATTAAGCGAACGCCATGACGGCGCCGTGAACGAAGCCGGCTTCAGGACAGGGCCATTCAGCCGGAGTCGGGATCAGAATGCGGCCTTTGCAGATCCCACGACCTGCGCTTTGCCAAGCTTAAAACGAAAAAGGCCCCGGCGAACCGGAGCCTTTCCAGAAAATCGTGCCGTGAAGCTTCGCGCCGGCAGGCGTGCCGGATCAGTTGCCGGACTTGGCCTTGTCCTGCTCTTCCTTGAGCTTCTTGGCGAAGTCCTGGTTGTTCTTGTTGACGAATTCCTGCAGCTTCTTCTGGCGATCCTCGAGGTCGGACTGCTGCATGGCAGGACCGTCGAACGCACCGCTGAAGCCCTGCAGGGAAACCTTGATCGGGTTCGGCTGGTTCTGGAAATTCACCGAGGTCAGCGTCAGTTCGGAACCCTTCTTGAAGGAGGCGACGAGCTGGTCGGTCATCGGCACTTCGGCCACACAGCGATCCGGGAAGCAGATCACGTAGTCGAGCTTCTGCGCCTTGCCGCCGTCGACCTGCAAGCCGATGCCGGGAGGAACCAGACGGCCGGTCGGCACCGTCACCTGGAAGACCTTGCGGTTGACCTTGCCACGCAGGTCGATGAGGCTGACGCCGGTGACAAGCTGGCCGTTGCCGGCGGTGACGATGTTCTGCACGTTGCAGATATCGACGTCTTCCTGCTTGGTGCAAGCCTTGAACCAGCCTTGCGGGACCTGCTGCTGAGCGGACACTTCCATGAGACCCACGCCCAGGAAACCGGCAACGCCGGCAGCAATGACCGACAGGCGGTAAGCGTTGGAGTTCAAGCTCTTCATGTGGCGTGCTTCCTCTCGACTTTGCCTGCGACGCATTCCCGGCGCCGAATGGCCCCGCTACCTGTTGCCGAAATGAGGCAACAGAATGGCTTGGCGGGCGTGTTACACTGACAGCGTTGCCAAATCCAGCCTGTTCAGTGCAATTCTTGAGCGGGAGCACAGCTTGTAGGATGGTAGGCTCGTTCTCGAATCATCCCGCAGGTTCCAGAACAGGGTCCCACAATCGGAGTCCGCTATGCGCCGTACCATTGCCTGGCTGGCCGTCGCCGCTTTTAACGTTCTTGCGCCGCAATCCTCGCTGGCCGAACCGAAACACGGAATCGCCATGCAGGGCGAGCCGGCGCTGCCGGCAGACTTCACGCATTTTTCCTACGCCAACCCCGACGCACCGAAGGGCGGCGAGATCACCTATTGCGTGGTCGGCACCTTCGACAACCTCAACCCGTTCATCATCAAGAGCCTGCGCACCACCGCGCGCGGCGTCATCGACACAATCTACGGCAATTTCGTCTTCGAGCCATTGATGCAGCGCAATGCCGACGAGGCTTTCAGCCTCTACGGACTGCTGGCCGACACCGCCGACATGGACGATGAACGCACGTCGATCGAGTTCCATCTAAACCCGAACGCCAAATGGTCGGACGGCCAGCCGGTCACGCCGGAAGATGTGCTGTTCACCTATGACGTGTTCACCGAAAAGGGCCGCCCTCCCTATTCCGACCGCATGAAGAAGGTGGCCAAGCTGGAAAAGACCGGCGACAACAGCGTGCGCTTCACCTTCAACGACAAGGCCGACCGCGAATTCCCGCTGATCATCGCGCTAACCCCGATCCTGCCCAAGCATGCCTTCGACAAGGAAACCTTCGACCGCACGACGCTGAAGCCGGTGATCGGCAGCGGTCCCTATGTCATCGACCAGGTGGTGCCCGGCCAGCGCATCGTGTTCAAGCGCAATCCCAACTATTGGGGCAAGGACATTCCCGCCAAGCGCGGCTTCGACAATTACGACAAGATCACCATCGAATATTTCCTCAACGCCAATGCGCAACTGGAAGCATTCAAGAAGGGCCTTTGCGCCATCAACACCGAGAGCGATCCGGTCAAGCGCGACCGCGACATGGATTTCCCCGCTTTCAAGGAAGGCAAGGTGGTGGCCGAAAACTTCCAGAGCGGCATCCCGCCTGTGGTGACCGGCTTCCTGTTCAACACAAGGCTGGAAAAGTTTTCCGATCCGACCGTGCGACGCGCGCTCGCCATGCTCTACGACTTCGAGTGGGCCAACAAGAACCTGTTCGGCGACAAGTTCAAGCGCACCATGAGTTTCTGGCAGGATTCGGAACTGTCGGCGCTCGGCCACCCGGCAACGGACAAGGAAAAGGCGCTTTTGGCTCCCTTCCCCGACCGCGTGCCCGCCGACGTGATGGACGGCACCTGGCGTCCGCCGGTGACCGATGGCTCGGGTCAGGACCGCAAGGTGCTGCGCGCCGCATTCGATGTGCTGCGCGGTGCCGGCTACAAGATGAATGAGGGCGTGCTGCTCGATCCCAAGGGCCAGCCCTTCGGCTTCGAGATCCTGACGGCCTCGCAGGACGAGCAGCGGCTGGCTGCCGTCTACCAGCGCACACTGGCAAAGCTCGGGATCGAGGTGACGATCCGGGCGCTGGACGGCGACCAGATCCAGGCGCGCAAGCAGCGCTTCGACTTCGACGTGCTGATCGGCGCCACCGGCTTCAACAATTCGCTTTCGCCGGGCATCGAGCAGATCGGGCGCTGGGGGTCGGAAGCGGCCAATATCGAAGGCTCGTTCAACCTGGCCGGCGTCGCCGACCCGGCAGTCGACGCTGCAATCGACGCGATGCTGAACGCCAGGCAAAAGGACGACTTCGTGGCCGCGGTGCGCGTGCTCGACCGGCTGCTGATTTCAGGGAACTACATGGTGCCGATGCAGTACAATAGCGAACAATGGATCGCCTACTGGACCTATATGGCGCACCCGGACAAGACCTCGCTTTTCGGATACCAGCTTCCTACATGGTGGCGAAGGACCGACTGAGTGCGGACGAATTGGGTGTCGTCCCGGCCAAGCGAGCCAGCGAGCGCAGGGCCGGGATCCATTCCCGAGCATCTCCAAGGTCCCGGAATGGTTCCCGGATACGCGGTTCGGCTTTGCCGCCCGCGTTCCGGATGACGCAAATCGGTTGCGCCGGCCAATCTCCCGGCGAGGATTTTCCCGAAAGGACAGCACCATGAGCCAACCGGTCTCCATCAGCGTCGACGTGGTATCCGATGTCGTATGCCCGTGGTGTTTCATCGGCCAGAAGCGGCTGGACAAGGCTATTGCCGAAGCCAGTGAAATCGACGTTCACGTGAACTGGCGGCCCTTCCAGCTCGATCCGACGATTCCGCGCGAGGGAAAGAGCCGGCGCGAATATATGCTGGGCAAATTCGGCAGCGAAGAACGCATCCGCGAAATCCATGCCCGTATCGAACCGCTTGGAGCAGCCGAGGGCATCGACTTCGCCTTCGACGCCATCAAGGTCGCGCCCAATACGCTGGACGCCCACCGGCTGATCCGCTGGGCAGGCGCGATGGGCGAAGAGGTGCAGAACCGGCTGGTGCGACGGCTGTTCCAGGTCAATTTCGAACAAGGCGGCAATCTCGGCGACCATGCCGTGCTGATCGAGGCTGCGCGAGAGGCGGGAATGGACGTTTCCGTGGTCGAAGCCTTGCTGCCGACCGACGCCGATGTGGAAGACGTGCAGAACGAAATCGCCACCGCATCGCGCATGGGCATCACCGGTGTCCCCTGTTTTCTGATCGAAGGCAAATATGCGGTGATGGGCGCGCAGGATGCCGCCACACTCACCGACGCCATCCGCCAGATCGCCGCGGCGAAGGCGAAGGGGGAGTTGGAAAAGGCCGAGTAGCCAGGATTTCATCCCCACCCGTCTCGCGATTTCCGCTACGCTGCCAATTGCTCATCGACCCTCCCCGCAAGGGAGAGGGTAAAAGCGGCGGCTCAAGCCGCCAGCTTGGCCAGTTGCGTCATGATAACGGCGGAGCCGGCCAGCCGCTTGTCCGAGTTCGGCCAGTCGCGAATGAAGACGACGGACTGATCCGGCCTGATCTTGGCCATGGAGCCCTGCTCCGAGATGAACTTGACCAGCCCGGCCGGGTTGGAAAACTCGCGCTTGCGGAAATGGATGACGACGCCCTTCGGCCCGGCATCCAGTTTCTCGACATTGGCCTTGCGGCACAGCGCCTTGATGAAGACGATCTTCAACAGGTGCTTGACCTCGTCCGGCAGCGGGCCGAAGCGGTCGATCAGTTCGGCGCCGAAGACATCGATTTCCTCCGGCGTTTCGAGATCGCCCAGGCGGCGATAGAGCGCCAGACGCAGTTGCAGGTCGGGTACGTAGCCTTCCGGGATCATGACGGCGGTGCCGACGGCGATCTGCGGTGACCAGCCGCCGTCCTGGACCTCGCCGCTGTCCTTCACCTCGGCGACGGCTTCCTCCAGCATCTGCTGGTAAAGCTCGAAGCCAACTTCCTTGATATGGCCGGACTGTTCTTCGCCAAGCAGGTTGCCCGCACCACGGATATCGAGATCGTGGCTGGCAAGCTGGAAGCCCGCGCCCAGCGTATCCAGCGATTGCAGCACTTTCAGCCGGCGCTCCGCGGTGTCGGTGAGCTTCTTCTTGGCCGGCAGCGAAAACAGCGCATAGGCGCGCACCTTCGAGCGGCCGACACGCCCGCGCAACTGGTAAAGCTGCGCCAGCCCGAACATGTCGGCGCGGTGCACGATCAGCGTGTTGGCGGTCGGGATATCGAGCCCGGACTCCACGATGGTGGTGGACAGGAGAACATCGTACTGGCCGTCGTAGAAGGCGTTCATGATGTCGTCGAGTTCGCCGGGCGGCATCTGGCCGTGTGCGACCGCGACCTTCAGTTCCGGCACGGAGTGCTTCAGGAAATCCTGGATTTCCGACAGGTCGCTGATGCGCGGCACGACGTAGAAGGAATGGCCGCCGCGATAACGCTCCCGAAGCAGCGTCTCGCGGATGACCAGCGGATCGAAGGGCGAGATGAAGGTGCGCACGGCCATGCGGTCGACGGGCGGCGTGGCGATCAGGGACAGTTCGCGCACGCCGGTCAGCGCCAGTTGCAGCGTGCGCGGGATCGGCGTGGCCGAAAGGGTGAGCACATGCACGTCGCTCTTCAGTTCCTTCAGCCGCTCCTTGTGCTTGACGCCGAAATGCTGCTCCTCGTCGATGATGAGCAAGCCAAGCCGCTTGAACGAAATCGAGGAGCCGAGCAGCGCATGGGTGCCGACGACGATATCGATCGTGCCCTCGGCAATGGCCTTCTTGGTTTCGGCCAGTTCCTTAGCGCCGACCAGCCGCGAGGCTTGAGCAACACGGATCGGCAGGCCGGAAAAGCGCTGCGAGAATGTCTTGAAGTGCTGGCGCGACAAAAGCGTGGTCGGCACCACGACGGCGACCTGGAAGCCTTCCATTGCGGCGATGAAGGCGGCGCGCAGCGCAACCTCGGTCTTGCCGAAGCCGACATCGCCACAGATCAGACGGTCCATCGGCCTGCCGGCCGATAGATCCGCCGTAACCGAATCGATCGCCGTCTGCTGGTCGTCGGTCTCCTCATAGGGGAAGCGGGCGGAAAACTCGCCATAGAGTCCGTCGGCGGGGATCATCGCGGGGGCAGCGCGCATCTGGCGCTCGGCGGCGATGCGGATCAACCCGCCCGCCATGTCGAGCAGGCGCTTCTTCAACCTTGCTTTTCGGGCTTGCCAGGCACCGCCGCCCAGCTTGTCCAGCGAGGCTTCGGCGGAATCCGAACCGTAGCGCGACAGAAGCTCGATGTTTTCCACCGGCAGGAACAGCCGGTCGTCGCCGGCATAGTGAATTTCCAGGCAATCGTGCGGCGCACCCGCTGCCTCGATGGTTTTCAGGCCGATGAAACGGCCGATGCCGTGATCGGCATGGACGACGATGTCGCCGGACGACAGCGACGCGGCCTCGGCAATGAAATCGGACGCCTTCTTCTTGCGCTTGGAACGGCGGATGAGGCGGTCACCCAAAATATCCTGCTCGGCGACGACGACCAGATCGTCCGTCTCGAAGCCGGTTTCCAGCGGCAGGACGGCAAGGCCCGCCTGCCCTTTGTCGAGCTTGCCGACATCGGCCAGCGTGGCGACGGCCTTCAGACCGCCCAGATGATGCTCGTCGAGGATCTGGGTGAGCCGGTCGAGCGAGCCTTCCGTCCAACCGGCAACGACGATGCGGCGGTTCCTGGCGCGTTCCTCGGCGATGTGGCGCACCACCACGTCGAAGACATTGGCGTTGGGATCGGCGCGTTCCTCGGCAAAGCTGCGTCCGGCGCGCGCGCCGGCGTGGAACACCTTGCGCCCACCCGCATCGGGCGCGTCGAACGGCGTCAGTTCGATGGCGATACGGTCCTGCAGCGAGGCCGTGACATCGTCGGGCGCCAGGTACATCAGCGACGGTTCGACCGGCTTGTAGGGCACCGCCTCCTTCAGCGAACCATCGGCCTGCGCCTTGCGCGCCTCATAGTGGTCGAGGATCAGCTTGTGGCGCTCGGCAAGCGATTCATGCGTCAGGTGATCGAACACCACCGGCACGCCCGGCAGATAGTCGAACACCGTCTCCAGCCGCTCGTAAAACAGGGGCAGCCAGTGTTCCATGCCGGCAAAGCGGCGGCCTTCGCTGACGGCGGCATAGAGCCCGTCGTCGCGCGAGGGCGCGCCGAAGGCTTCGATATAGGCGCGGCGGAAGCGGCTGATGGTTTCGGGTGTCAGCGCCACCTCGCTCATCGCCTGCAACGACATCGACTTGCGCTGGCCGGTGGAAAGCTGCGTGGCGGCATCGAAGACGCGGATCGATTCCAGCGTATCGCCGAAGAAGTCGAGGCGAAGCGCCTCGCTCCAGCCCGGCGCGAAGAGATCGAGGATGCCGCCGCGCACGGCGAATTCGCCGACGCCGCGCACCGTCGGCACGCGTTCGAAGCCGGAGATTTCCAGCCGCGCCACCAGCCTATTCATGTCGATCTGGTTGCCGGGCCTGGCATGGAAGGTCTGCGCCTCGACCAGATCGGCAGGCGGAATGCGCTGCAAAAGCGCATTGGCGGTGGTGAGGATGACGGCGCGGTGCGGCTTGGCTGCCAGCGCAATCATCGCCGTGAACGAATCGAGACGCCGGGCGGCGACCTCGGAACCGGGCGACACACGGTCGTAAGGCAGGCAGTCCCAGGCCGGCAGTTCGAGCACCGGCAGGCCGGGCGAGACGAAAGACAGCGCCTCGACGATCGCCGGCAGGCGCTGGCCGTCGCGGGCCACGAACAGCAGCGGGCCGTCCGGGCTTGTCTCCCTTAGGACCTGCGCGATGGCAAAAGCCTCATAGCCGTCGGCAACGCCGTCGACGATGAACGAGCCAAGGCCGGACTTCGGCAGGCCGATTTTGGGGATGAGGCTCATGAAGGTGCTTTTCGAAGACGTTCAGATGGAGGCGTCGCGCGCGGCGAGAACTTTTTGCAGGACAGGCAGGCCGAGATCTTCGGGAATCGGCTGCTGGCCGGTGATCCACGGCAAAAGATCGGTGTCGGAAATGTCGAGGAGCCTTTCATATTGGTCGATCTCGTCGCCGGTCAAGGCGTCGATCTGGGCATCGGCGAAGCGGCCGAGGATCAGATCCATCTCGCGCATGCCGCGATGCCAGGAACGGAACAGAAGCTTGGCGCGCCGGGGCTCCAGCCCTGCGCTCGTTCTCGTCGTTCCGGTCATTTGGCGTCTCCGGCAAGAGTCTGCATGTCACCCACTGTGGCATGACAGAACCCCCGAATGAGTATCGGGGGTTCATATGTCATACTCATAGACGACTCAAAAGGTTTCGATCCACGCATTAAGCGACTTGTGGGTGCATAGGTCGCTCCCAGATTAATATGCCACACCTTGGGCGCGTAGACGACTGAAAAGGAAGCGACAGAAAATGCGAGAAGTGTAGTTATTTCATAAACTTGGCGGCGACATTCCGCTTGCCTAAACCCTTCTGGCCGATAGACATTGGCCATGCGCCCTTCCCTGCTCGATCCGTTGTTTGCGCCGATAACTTCGCTGGCCGGCGTCGGGCCGAAGGTGGCGACGCTGATCGAACGCGTGCTGCCGGCCGACCTCGGCGACAGGGCGGCGCGGGCTGGCGATCTTCCGTTCCTGCTGCCCAATTCGGTGATCGACCGCCGCAACCGGCCGGGCATCGCCTATGCGGCGGAGGGCGCGATCGTGACGCTGGACGTGCGCATCGACCGCCACCAGCCGCCGCCGCGCGGAAACAGATCGGTGCCCTACCGGGTCTATGCGCATGACGATACCGGCGAGATCACGCTGACCTTCTTCCATGCCCATGCGGCTTATCTGGACAAGGCGATGCCGGAGGGCGAGCAGGTCGTGGTGTCGGGCCGCATGGAGTGGTTCAACGGCCGCCCGTCGATGGTACACCCCGACCATATCGCGCTGGCCAGCGAGGCGCACAATCTGCCGCTGGTCGAGCCGGTCTATCCGCTGACGGCGGGATTGTCCGGCAAGGTGCTGCGCCGCGCCGTCGCCCAGGCGCTGGAGCGGGTGCCTGTTTTGCCTGAATGGCAGGACGGCGCCTTCATGCGCAAGCACAGCTTTCCCGACTTCCGCGCCGCGCTGGAACGCGTCCACAACCCCGCCGACCCGCTTGACGTCGCGGTGGAGGGAGCCGCCTGGCGCAGGCTCGCCTATGACGAATTGCTGGCGGGCCAGGTGTCGCTGGCGCTGGTGCGGGCAAAGGTGCGCCGCCTGTCGGGGCGACCGCTGACCGGCGACGGGCGCGTCGTGGAAAAGCTGCGCGCCGCCCTGCCCTACTCGCTGACCAGATCGCAGGAAGCAGCGCTTGCCGAGATACTTGCAGACCTCGCCGAACCGGAACGCATGCTACGCCTGCTGCAAGGCGATGTCGGCTCCGGCAAGACCGTGGTCGCCCTGCTTGCCATGGCGCGCGCGGTGGAAGCAGGCGGACAGGCGGCTCTCATGGCGCCGACCGAAATTCTCGCCCGCCAGCATCTGGCGACCATCGCGCCGCTGGCGGCGCAGGCGGGCTTGAAGACGGCCATCCTGACCGGCCGCGAAAAGGGCCGCGAACGCACGGAGACGCTTGCCGGTCTTGCCGGCGGATCGATCGACATCGTCGTCGGCACGCATGCGCTGTTCCAGGGAAGCGTGACGTTCAGGAACCTTGTCTTTGCCGTGGTGGACGAGCAGCACCGTTTCGGCGTGCACCAGCGGCTTGCCATCACAGCCAAGGGCGATGCGCCCGACATGCTGGTGATGACGGCAACCCCAATTCCCCGCACGCTGGTTCTCACCGCCTTCGGCGACATGGACACCTCGAAACTCACCGAAAAACCTGCCGGCCGCCAGCCGATCCGCACCGTCACCCTGCCGCTTGAACGGCTGGACGAACTTGTCGGGCGTATTCGCGATGCGGTGGCGGAGGGGCAGAAGATCTACTGGATCTGCCCGCTGGTCGAAGAATCGGAAGAAATCAAGCTGATGTCGGCGGAGGACCGTTTCGCTTCGCTGAAGCCGATTTTCGGCGACCGGCTCGGTCTCGTCCATGGCCGCATGAAGGGCGCGGACAAGGACGAGGCGATGCGTGCCTTCAAGGAAGGCGACACGCGAGTCCTCATCGCCACCACAGTCATCGAAGTCGGCGTCGACGTGCCGGACGCCACCATCATGGTGATCGAGCATGCCGAGCGGTTCGGGCTCGCCCAACTGCACCAGTTGCGCGGGCGGGTCGGGCGCGGCGACAAGCCCTCCTCCTGCGTACTGCTCTACAAGGACCCGCTTGGCGAGACGGCAAAGCGCAGATTGTCGGTGATGCGCGAGACGGAAGACGGCTTCGTCATCGCCGAAGAAGACCTCAAGCTGCGCGGCGAAGGCGAAGTGCTGGGCACGCGCCAGTCCGGAACGCCGGGTTTCCAGATCGCCCGCATCGAGGCGCATGGCGACCTGCTCGAAGCGGCGCGCGACGATGCGCGGCTGATCCTGTCGCAAGACCCCGAACTGCAATCGCAGCGCGGCGAAGCCTTGCGGCTTTTGCTTTACTTGTTCGGCAGGGACGAAGCGGTGCGTTTGTTGCGCGCCGGCTGAGCTTCTTCCAGGGTCGGGTTGGAAATCTTCAGCGGCGCGCCCTTGGCACCAACCTGTTTCTTCTTGATGTCGGGCGGCACAAGGCCGGCAGAGACGATGAGGCGGGCGCCTTCCTCGATGGACATGTCGAGCATGACGACTTCGGACTTGCGCACATACATGAGGAAGCCGGTGGTCGGATTGGGCGTGCACGGCATGAAAACGGCGATGAGCGGGTCGCCGTCGGCATCCAGCTTCTCGTTGATCTCGGTCTGCTTTTCGCCGGCGACGAAGACCAGCGACCACACATCCTTGCGTGGATATTCGACCAGGCCGACCTCGCTGAACATGTCGCCCTTGTTGGACAGGATGGTTTCGAAGATCTGCTTGAGCGAGCGGTAGATGCCACGCACCAAGGGCATGCGGCCAAGCAGGCGCTCGCCGAAATTGACGATGGCGCGGCCGACGATGTTGGCGGTGAGGAAGCCGATCAGCGTGATGAGGACGAGCGCGACGATCAGGCCAAAGCCGGGAACCTGGAACGACAAATAGGTTTCAGGGCTATAGCGGGCCGGGATATAGGGCTTCACCCAGGAATCGACCCAGCCGATAAACGACCAGGCGATGTAGGCGGTGATCGCCAGCGGGGCACAGACGATGAACCCGGTCAGGAAATAATTCCTGAGCCGTGTCATGGCTGAGGTCTTGACTATGTCCGACATCGCTCCCCGCTTCGTTGCAATGCAACATTAGGCGAGCAGCCCGCAGTTTGAAACAGCGAAGTTGTCGGCGCACGGCCTGGGGATTCAGGCCGCAGTCAGCGGAAGATCAAGCCGATCAAGGAGAACAACCCTGACTGGCACGACATTTCATCGCATCTGGTGTGACGTTCAAGCTTCCTGCGTTGCCAGCTTCGAAGCCTGGATTCCCGACACTCCCTACTCCACCGTCACCGACTTGGCGAGGTTGCGGGGCTGGTCGACGTCGGTGCCCATGAAGACGGCGGTGAAATAGGCCAGCAACTGGATCGGCAGCGCATAGACGATCGGCGTGATGATTTCGGGCACGTCCGGCAGAATGATCGTCTCCAGCGTGTTCACGCTCGCCTGCGCGGCACCCTTGGCGTCGGTGATGAGGATGATCTTGCCGCCGCGCGCCGCCACTTCCTGCATGTTCGACACGGTTTTCTCGAAAATCCGGTCGTGCGGCGCGATGACGATGACCGGCATCTTCTCGTCGATCAACGCGATCGGACCGTGCTTCAGTTCGCCCGCCGCATAACCTTCGGCGTGGATATAGGAGATTTCCTTGAGCTTCAGCGCCCCTTCCATGGCGAGCGGGAAGTTGGTGTCGCGGCCAAGGTAGAGGACGTGCTCGTAGCGGGTGAGTTCGCGGGCCAGTCTTTCGATCTGGCCGTCCAGCTTCTGCAGCACCTGGTTGGTGAAGCGCGGCGCTTCGGAGAGCGCGCGCACCAGCGCCTTTT
This sequence comes from Mesorhizobium sp. Root157, assembly GCF_001427385.1. Lineage (GTDB taxonomy): Bacteria > Pseudomonadota > Alphaproteobacteria > Rhizobiales > Rhizobiaceae > Mesorhizobium. Next base: position 628,455 of record NZ_LMGJ01000012.1, on the reverse strand, counting down.
CCTCGTCGGCGGAAATGGTGCCGCGCGCGACCGCCGCACGCACCGCAAGCGACGCCATCACCGACAACTGGCACGTGAAGGCCTTGGTCGAGGCGACGCCTATTTCCGGGCCGGCCAGTGTCGGCAAGGTCACGTCCGCTTCGCGGGCGATGGTCGATTCGCGCACATTGACGACCGCGCCGATCTTCATGCCCGCCTTGCGGCAATAGCGCAGCGAGGCCAGCGTGTCGGCGGTTTCGCCCGACTGCGAAATGAACAGGGCGGCATCGTTGGCCGACAGCGGCATTTCGCGGTAGCGGAATTCCGAGGCGATATCGATGTCGACCGGCAGTCGGGCATAGCGCTCGAACCAGTATTTGCCGATGAGGCCGGCGAGATAGGCAGTGCCGCAGGCCGAGATGGCGAGGCGGTTGATCCTGGCGAAGTCGAACGGCAGGTCGAGCGGCTTTGACGCCCCGTTGGTGAAGTCGAGGTAATGCGCCAGCGTGTGTGAAATCACCTCCGGCTGTTCATGGATTTCCTTTTCCATGAAATGGCGGTGGTTGCCCTTGTCGACCAGATAGGAGGTGCCGAGCGACTGCTGGCGCTTGCGCTCGACCGCATTGCCTTCCATGTCGAAGATCGACACCGCGTTGCGGCGCACGACCGCCCAGTCGCCATCTTCCAGATAGGTGATCGAGTTGGTGAAGGGGGCGAGCGCAATGGCGTCGGAGCCGAGGAACATCTCGCCCTGGCCGTGCCCGACGGCCAGCGGCGGACCGTTGCGGGCGCCGACGATCAGATCCTCGTCGCCCTTGAACATGATGGCGAGCGCAAAGGCACCCTGCAGGCGCTTCAAGGTTTTGTGCGCGGCTTCGATCGGCTTGGCGCCGCGCGCCATTTCGCGGGCTATCAGATGGGCGACGACCTCGGTGTCGGTCTGCGAGGAAAATTCGTAGCCATCGGCAATGAGTTCATCGCGCAGTTCGGCGAAATTCTCGATGATGCCGTTGTGGACGATGGCGACGCCGTTGGAGAAGTGCGGATGCGCATTGGTTTCGTTGGGAACGCCGTGCGTTGCCCAGCGCGTATGGCCGATGCCGATGGTGCCCGACAGCGGTTCGTTCTTCAGCCGCGTTTCCAGGTTGACCAGCTTGCCCTCTGCCCGGCGGCGGGCAAGTTCGCCGCGTTCGATGGTGGCGACGCCGGCCGAATCATAGCCGCGATATTCCAGCCGCTTCAGCGCATCGACGATCAGCGGCGCCACCGGCGTGTGACCAACAATCGCTACAATCCCGCACATTTGACTTGCCCCCGACCCGATATCCGATGGGCGCTGTTTAGGAAGCGCCGCTCATCCCAGAAAGTCACATTCCATTTCGCTGCGTAGCAATGGCTTAGAGCGCGCCGCAGCCCAACATGTTTCCAGATCGCCATTGCGATCCAGTTAGCAGAATTGCTTACTTCTTCGCAGCATCGGCACGCCGTGCCCGCAGTTCCTTCGCCTTGCCGGGCAGCGTCTTCTGGCGGGCGCGCCCGAACGCCAGCGCGTCGTCCGGCACGCTTTCGGTAATGACGCTGCCCGAGGCGACATAAGCGCCATTGCCGATCGAAACCGGCGCGACAAGCGAGGAATTCGAGCCGATGAAGGCATTTTCACCGATCTCGGTGAGGAATTTCGAATAGCCGTCGTAATTGCAGGTGATGGTTCCCGCGCCGATGTTGGCGCCTGCGCCGATGACCGCGTCGCCGATATAGGTCAGGTGGTTGACCTTGGCGCCCTTCTCGACCACCGCCTTCTTGACCTCGCAGAAATTGCCGACCTTGGCCTTGGTCTTGAGGTCGGCTCCGGGGCGCAGGCGGGCAAAGGGGCCTACCTCGCAGCCGGATGCGACTGTTGCGCCTTCCAGATGGCTGAAAGCGTGGATCGTGGCTCCCGTCTCGATGTGGACACCCGGGCCGAACCAGACATTGGGCTCGACCACGGTATCGGCACCGATCTCGGTGTCGTGCGAGAAAAACACCGTATCGGGCGCAATCAGCGCCACGCCGGAAAGCATCGCCTCGCGGCGGCGGCGCTTTTGCCAGATGGCTTCCGCCTCGGCCAACTCGGCACGGTTGTTGATGCCCAGCGCATTTTCGAAGCTCGCTTCGGTGGCGACGACTTCGAGGCCCCTGCGGCTTGCGATCTCGACAACATCGGTGAGGTAGTATTCGCCCTTGGCATTGGCGTTGCCGACCGCATCGAGCAGGGAAAGCGCATGCTTGCCGGCGAGCGCCATCAGGCCGCCATTGCAGAAGGTGATGGCGCGCTCGTCGGCGCTGGCATCCTTTTCCTCGCGGATGGCGACGATCCTACCCCCTTTCTCGATCAGCCTGCCATAGCCGGACGGGTTGTCGGTGCGAAAGCCGATGACGACCACCGCCGCTCCTTCCGCGAGCTTGAGCCTGGCGACGGTGAGCGCACCGGGATCGATCAAGGGCGTATCGCCGAACATCACCAGCACGTCGTCGTGACCGCGCCCGATGGCGGCGCGAGCGGCGAGCACAGCATGTGCGGTGCCGAGGCGCTGTTCCTGCACGAAGGTCTCTGCCTGTGGAGCGAATTTCGCCGCCGCCTCGCGCATCTGGTCGGCGCCGTGGCCGATGACCAGCGCCAATTTGCCCGTGCCCGCATCTTCGGCGGCCTTGATGACGTGCGCCACCATCGGTAAACTGGCAATTTTGTGCAGCACCTTCGGCACAGCGCTCTTCATGCGCGTGCCCTCGCCGGCGGCAAGGATGATCGACAGGCAGGAACGTTGGCTCATGGATGACAACCGGGGGAATTTGATTGCACGGATCAGCGCTATGTAGCACCGCCGCCTTGCTGCACCAATGCGGTTAAATTCGGGTGAGTATCGGCAGAGCAGCCGACACTTGATCAGCGGGTCGCCCGACGACGGGACCTATCGCTATCCCAGCCGTCCCAGTACGGGGAAGTTCTCCAGAAGCCAGTAGGACACCGCCTGGACACCTCCGGTAAGGAAGAACACGCCGGCAACCACCAAAAGCGCGCCCATCGCCTTTTCGACACGGCCGAGATGGACGCGGAACCTGCCGAGGAAGCGCATGAAGGCACCGGAAAACAGCGCGGCTATCAGGAACGGGATGCCAAGCCCAAGCGAATAGGCGGCAAGCAGCAGCGCGCCTTCGCCAACCGTTTCACGCCCGCCGGCAAGGGTCAGGATCGGTCCCAGCACAGGCCCGATGCACGGCGTCCAGCCGAAGGCGAAGGCGAGGCCCATGACGTAGGCCGCCACGACGCTGGCCGGCTTGCCCTGGCTCTGGAAGCGGGCCTCGCGCGACAAAAGCGGAATGCGCAGAACGCCGAGGAAGTTCAGGCCCATGACGATGATGAGAACGCCGGCGGCCATGGCCAACGGCTCCTGCCAGACGCGCAGCAGCCGACCGATGGTGGAAGCGCCGGCGCCAAGCGCCACAAACACCGTCGAGAAACCGAGGACGAAGGCGACCGAGGCGGCAATCAGCGCGCCGCGCGCACCAGCCTTGGCGGCAGCGCCGGCATTGCCGCGGAAATCATCGACCGAAACGCCTGCCATATAACACAGGTATGGCGGCACCAGTGGCAGCACGCAGGGTGACAGGAACGAGAGCGCCCCAGCTGCGACCGCACTGACGTAACCGATGTCCAAAGCCATGTCGCCGTTCCAGTTTGCCGACTTTCACATAGCCGCAGGCAGGCAGGTCTTCCAGTCACAGTTGCGTGGCAAGTCGCCGCTGCCGGGAAGAAAGCCGGACGGCAGCACGTTCGTACAGTGAGGCCGCGCAGGCGCGTGCGCCTCGTTGACCCTTTCAAGCGATCCCAGGGAGAATAATCATGAAGGCGATCACAGTCGGACTGGCCGCGCTCTTGCTCAGCACAGCGGCGAGCTTTGCGGCAACGGCATGGATGGAGGCCGATGCCGGCGGCAGCAAGATCTTCACCGATGCCAAGGGCATGACGCTTTACACCTATGACAAGGACGAAGCCGGCAAGACCAACTGCTACGACAAATGCGCGACCAATTGGCCGCCGCTGAAGGCGGAAGCAGACGCCAAGGCCGAAGGCGACTGGACGCTTGTCGACCGCACCGACGGCACCAAGATGTGGGCTTATGACGGCAAGCCGGTCTACACGTTCATCAAAGACCAGAAGGCCGGCGACCTGACCGGCGACGGCGTCGGCGGCGTCTGGCACATCGCCAAGCCGGACTGAGATCGACCTTGATTCCGGCGCTGGCCGCTCACGTGGCCAGCGCCGTTTCACTGCCAAGGCCTGCAAAATTAATAGGTCCTGACCCTACGCAACGCCCTTGCGGCCATCCTGGACCCGAGCGGGGCGCTCGCCGCGGATGATGTCGCTTGCTTCGACATAGGCCATCTCGATCAGGTAAGCGAGCATGTCGCAACGCTCGGCTTCGGCCATGGTGCGCAACTGGCCAAGCATCGACTGCATATAATCAAGCGTCTCCGTGCGCCGTCTGGTGTAGGTGTGCCGCATCGAAATAGCCCCTGCCCGGTCGTTCGGCGTCACCGCGCGACCGAATTCACCTCAATCGACCCGAGAGTGATTTGCACCTTTCGAGTGAGCCGGAAGTCTAGATCGCTTATCTAAAATTGCAAACGTTTCTTTTTATGCAATCTTTGGTTGTATATGGGCCAAATTCAGGGATGACCCTTGACCGGATGGAAAAGCACGGCCATTTGACGAACGATCTCAAAAAATGTTGGCATGGCTGCATTTTCAGCCGCTACACCCGAAAAGAACAGGCAGAAATGGACGTCGTCGTCGTCGAATCGCCGGCCAAAGCGAAAACAATCAACAAATATCTCGGACGGAACTACAAGGTTCTGGCCTCGTTCGGCCATGTCCGCGACCTGCCCGCCAAGGACGGCTCGGTCAGGCCCGATGACGACTTTTCCATGTCCTGGTCGGTCGACACCGCCTCGGGCAAGCGGCTTGCCGATATCGCCAAGGCGGTCAAGGATGCCGACGGCCTGATCCTCGCCACCGACCCGGATCGCGAAGGCGAGGCGATTTCCTGGCACGTTCTCGAGGTTTTGAAGCAAAAACGCGTACTGAAGGACAAGCCGGTCAGCCGCGTCGTCTTCAACGCCATCACCAAGCAGTCGGTGCTCGATGCCATGGCCAATCCGCGCCAGATCGATGTGCCGCTGGTCGACGCCTATCTGGCGCGCCGGGCGCTCGATTACCTGGTCGGCTTTACGCTGTCGCCGGTTTTGTGGCGCAAATTGCCCGGTGCCCGCTCTGCCGGCCGCGTGCAGTCAGTCGCGCTACGCCTCGTTTGCGAACGCGAATCGGAAATCGAGCGCTTCGTGCGCGAAGAGTATTGGAACATCGCCGCCATCCTCGGCACGCCGCGCAAGGAAAATTTCGAGGCCCGGCTGACTGCCTATGAGGGCAAGAAGCTGCAAAAGCTCGACATCAAGAACAAGGACCAGGCCGACGGCATCAAGACGATGCTGGAGGGCGCGACCTTCAAGGCGGTTTCCGTCGAAGCCAAGCCGACCCGGCGCAATCCCGGCCCGCCCTTCACCACGTCGACCTTGCAGCAGGCGGCATCGTCGCGCCTCGGCTTTTCGGCCAACCGCACCATGCAGGTGGCGCAGAAGCTCTACGAAGGCATGGACATCGGCGGCGAGACCGCCGGTCTCATCACTTATATGCGAACCGACGGCGTGCAGATGGCGCCTGAGGCGATTTCTGCCGCCCGCGCCGCCATCGGCAAGGAATTCGGCGACAAATACCTGCCGGAAAAGCCGCGCTACTACACCACCAAGGCGAAGAACGCCCAGGAAGCGCACGAGGCGATCCGGCCGACGGACTTCTTCCGCACGCCGGCTTCCGTCAGGCAATATCTCGATGCCGACCAGGCAAGGCTCTACGAACTGGTCTGGAAGCGCGCCATCGCCAGCCAGATGAACCCGGCCGAGATCGAGCGCACCACGGTCGAGATCGAGGCCGTGAACGGCGCGCGCACCGCCAACCTGCGCGCCGTGGGCTCGGTTGTCCGCTTCGACGGCTTCATCGCCGCTTATACCGACCAGAAGGAAGAAGATTCCGAAGACGAGGAAAACCGCCGCCTGCCGGAAATCCGGTCCGGCGAGCAGATGGCGCGTGAGGCGATCAACGCCACGCAGCACACCACGGAGCCACCACCGCGCTATTCCGAAGCTTCGCTGATCAAGAAGCTCGAAGAACTCGGCATCGGCCGCCCCTCCACGTATGCCTCGACGCTGAAGACGCTGGAAGACCGCCAGTACGTTACCATCGACAAGCGCCGGCTGGTGCCCGACGCCAAGGGGCGGCTGGTGACGGCCTTCCTCGAAAACTTCTTCGAACGCTACGTCGAATATGACTTCACGGCCGGACTGGAAGAGAAACTCGACGAGATTTCCGACGGCAAGCTCGCCTGGAAAGACGTATTGCGCGACTTCTGGAAGGATTTTTCCAGCGCCGTCGACAACACCAAGGAACTGCGCGTCACCGACGTGCTCGATGCGCTGAACGAGGCGTTGGCACCGCTGGTGTTCCCGGAACGGGAAGACGGCTCCAACCCGCGCATCTGCCCGAAATGCGGGTCCGGCAACCTGTCGCTGAAGCTTGGCAAATACGGCGCTTTCGTCGGCTGCTCGAACTACCCCGAATGCGGCTATACGCGCCAGCTCGGCGATGCGGAGAATGGCAACGGCGAAAACGGGGCCGGCGAGGACGGCACCAAGATTTTGGGCAAGGACCCTTACACCGCCGAGGAAATCACCCTGCGCTCCGGCCGGTTCGGCCCCTATGTGCAGCGCGGCGACGGCAAGGAAGCCAAGCGGTCGAGCCTGCCCAAGGGCTGGAGCGCCGACTCGATCGATCACGAAAAGGCACTCGCCTTGCTTTCATTGCCGCGCGACGTTGGCCAGCATCCGGAAACGGCCAAGATGATTTCTGCGGGGCTTGGCCGCTATGGGCCGTTCGTGTTGCATGACGGAACCTACGCCAATCTGGAGACGATCGAGGATGTATTCTCGATCGGCCTCAACCGCGCCGTGACGGTGATCGCGGAAAAGCAGTCCAAGGGCAAAGGCGGCCGCAATGGCGGCACCCCGGCAGCGCTGAAGGAACTCGGCGACCACCCGGACGGCGGCGGCAAGATCGTCGTTCGCGACGGCAAGTACGGGCCTTATGTCAATTTCGGCAAGGTCAATGCCACATTGCCGAAGGGCAAGGACCCGCAATCCGTCAGCCTGGAAGAGGCTCTCGTGCTCATCGCCGAGAAGGAAGCCAAGGGCGGCGGCGGCAAGAAGCCGTTCCGTAAGGCAGCGGCAGCCGGCAAGCCTACGGCCAAGAAGGCAGCCGCCAAGAAGCCCGCGGCGAAAAAGCCGGCATCGAAGAAGAAGGACTAGCCGGCGTGGCGCGCAGGATCTCGGGACGAAGCCATGGCGATCCGCGCGCAGCCGATACCCGCCCCAAGACGGGCGGCAAGGACACCTACCGGCCTTCACGCGACGAAATCCTGCGCTACATCGCGGAAAACCCGGACAGGACCGGCAAGCGCGACATCGCCAAGGCGTTTTCGCTGCGCGGCGACGACCGCATCTGGCTGAAGGACCTGCTGCGCGACCTGGCCGACGAAGGCCTGCTGACCAAGGAACGCAAGCGCCTGTCACGCGCCGGGGCCGTGCCGCATGTGGCGGTGCTCGACATATTCGGCCGCGACGGCGACGGCGTGCTTCTGGCCCATCCGACGGAGTTTTCCGGCAACGGCACCCCGCCTGTGGTGGCGATCCGCGTCTCGCGCGGCGGCGTTGCGCCCGGCATCGGCGACCGCGTTCTGGCCAAGACCTTCCCTGCCGACGATCCGTCCGGTCCCGCCTATACGGCGCGGGTGATGAAGATATTCGAGAAGCGCAACGACGCCGTGCTCGGCGTGTTTCGCGTGCTCTCCGACGGCAGCTTCCGCATCGAGCCGGTCGAGCGGCGGCAACCGGAACTGATCGTCGACGAGGAATTCCGGAACGGCGCCAAGAACGGCGACCTTGTCGAGGTCGAGCCGGCGCGCGCCAACCGCTACGGCCTGCCGCGCGCCAAGGTGATCTCGGTGCTTGGTTCGCTGACCAGCGAAAAGGCGGTCTCGATGATCGCCATCCATGCCCACGATATTCCTCACATCTTCCCGCAGGACGTGCTGGACGAAGCAGAAGCGCTGAAGCCGGTCGCGCTCGGCAAGCGCGAAGACTGGCGCGACCTGCCTTTGATCACCATCGACCCGGCCGACGCCAAAGACCATGACGACGCTGTGTTCGCCGAGCCGGATACCGACGACAACAATGTCGGCGGCGTTGTCGTCACGGTCGCCATCGCCGACGTATCGGCCTATGTCCGGTCGGGCTCGGCACTCGACCGCGAGGCGCTGAAACGCGGCAATTCGGTCTATTTCCCCGACCGCGTCGTGCCGATGCTGCCGGAGCGCATCTCCAACAATCTGTGCTCGCTGCGCGAAGGCGAGGACAAGCCGGCGATCGCCGTGCGCATGATTTTTTCAGCGGATGGCAGAAAGGTCAGGCATTCCTTCCACCGCATCATGATGAAGTCGGCTGCCAAGCTTGCCTATCCGCAGGCGCAGGCGGCCATCGACGGCGTACAAGACGACAAGACCAATCCACTCCTCGAAACGGTGCTGAAGCCGTTGTGGGAAGCCTACGGCGTGCTCAAGCGCGGCCGCAATTCCCGTGAGCCGCTGGAACTCGACCTGCCCGAACGCAAGATCCTGCTCAAGGAAGACGGCACGGTGGACAAGGTCGTGGTGCCGGAGCGGCTTGATGCGCACAAGCTGATCGAAGAGTTCATGATCCAGGCCAATGTGGCCGCAGCCGAGACGCTGGAAAACAAGAAGCAGCCGCTGATCTACCGCATCCACGACGCGCCGTCGCTGGCCAAGCAGGAATCGCTGCGCGAATTCCTGCAGACGCTCAGCCTGTCGCTGGCGCGCGGCGCGCAGTTGCGGCCTTCGCAGTTCAACGGCATTCTGGAGCGCGTGCGCGGCGCCGACAACGAGGCGCTGGTCAACGAGGTGGTGCTGCGCTCGCAGAGCCAGGCCGAGTATTCACCGGCCAATATCGGCCATTTCGGCCTCAACCTGAAGCGCTACGCGCATTTCACCTCGCCGATCCGGCGCTATGCCGATCTCACCGTGCACCGGGCGCTGATTGCAGCGCTTGGCCTTGGCGAAGGCGGGCTTACCCGCGAGGAAGAGGCGCGGCTGGAAGAAATCTCGGCGCTGATCTCGGCTTCCGAACGCCGCGCCATGGCGGCGGAGCGCGACACGGTCGACCGGCTGATCGCCGCCTATCTCGCCGAGCGCATCGATGACCGCTTCGACGCCCGCATTTCAGGCGTGACCAAGGCGGGACTATTTGTCCAATTGCCGCAGTACGGCGCAGATGGCTTTATTCCGGTGTCGTCCTTGGGTGGCGATTACTATATCTACGACGAAACGGCGCGATCGCTTTTCGGAGAGCGCAGCGGAAAAGGCTATCAGCTTGCGGACCGCGTCGAGGTTCGTCTCGTGGAAGTGGCTCCTCTGGCAGGCGCCATGCGCTTCGAGATGCTGAGCGAACCGAAGCCGCTGCCGGGATCGAAACGATCGTTCCACAAGGCGAAGGGCCGTGCCCGCGCCTCGCAGAATCGACCGGGCCCGCGCGGCAGGAGACGATGATGGAACAACAGGTTTTCGGTGGCGAGCACCAATCCGGCAGGGAAGCGCGGCCGTTGTGGACGGCGATGAAGCGCGGAATGCTGGGACGTTGTCCGCATTGCGGCGAGGGCAAGCTGTTTCGCGCCTTCGTCAAATCGGTCGACAAATGCGCCGTCTGCGGCGAGGACCTTTACCATCACCGCGCCGACGATCTTCCCGCCTATCTGGTGATCGTCATCGTCGGGCACGTCGTGCTGGGCGGCTTCCTGGCGGTGGAGATGACCTCGGCCTGGTCGACGTGGCAGCACCTCGGCGTCTGGGTCCCGCTGACGCTGATCATGGCGCTCGGGCTCTTGCAGCCGATCAAGGGCGCCGTCATCGGCCTGCAATGGGCGAACTATATGCACGGCTTCGGCGGCGAGGTCGATCATCTGGAAGCTCACCCGGAGCTTTAGAAAAGCCGGCGCAACGGTGCACTGCCGATCGCCTCTTTCATGCCGGGCCAGTTTCGGCATACGTTTCTGTTTTTACACATGTCGCGGCCCCGAAACCGGCCACCTCTTTCTAGCGACGTGCGTTGGGTCGAACACATGCATGGATTGACAAGAGCGGAAGTCGACAAGGTCGAAAGCGCCGAAATGGACGTCAAGGCCGCTCCCTTGCGCCCGCGCGACGCGGCGACGCTGCTCCTGCTCGACCGCCAGGGCAGCGACATCCTGGTGCTGATGGGCCGCCGTCATGCCAGGCACGCCTTCATGCCCGGGAAGTTCGTCTTTCCCGGTGGCCGCACCGACCCGGCCGACAGCCGCATCGAGGTCGTCTCCAACCTCCACCCCGCAGAAGAAACCAAGCTGACGGCAGGAGCGGGCCGCACCAGTGCTGTGCGGGCAAGGGCCATCGCGCTTTCAGCCATCCGCGAGACCTATGAGGAAGCGGGGCTGCTGATCGGCAACAAGGGCCCCTTCTCGACGCGCAAGCATGACTGGCAGGGCTTTGCCGACCACAGCGTGCAGCCCTCGCTCGAAGGCGTGCGTTTCGTGGCCCGCGCGATCACGCCGCCTGGACGCGTCCGGCGCTTCGACACACGCTTCCTTGCCGCCTGGCGCAGCGACGTGGCTGTGGAACTGCCAGGCGGCGGGCCGACCAACGAGCTTCAGGAACTTGTCTGGCTGCCGCTTGCCGAAGCCAGGGAAACGGACGTTCCGACCATCACCCGCACCATATTGGGTGAAGTGGAAAAGCGCCTTGCCGACGACCCCTCGTTGCAGCCCGGTGGAGCGGTTCCGTTCTACCGCATGCTGCACAACCGCTTCATTCGCGATCTTCTTTAGATCCTCGCAAAACGGATTTGTCGTCTTGGCGGTTCACAACACACCTCTATATCCTGCCGGTCGCCCCCTCGAGGCAGATCAGCTATCGTTTCCGCTTCGACTCTCGATAGCGGCCAAGAATCAACCGGTTAGCCGCTCTCATCGCCAATGGACGCCTCTCGCATGACGGCTGGTATCGAGACGCAGGCCGAGGAACGCGTTCACTGGCTGCCGATGATCGCAGCCATTTCCTCGATCAGTGTGGTGGGCATCGCCATCGGCCTCGGCATGCCGCTGCTCAGCGTGATCCTCGAGGCTCGCGGCCATTCGGCCTCGATGATCGGCCTCAACACGGCGGTTGCCGGCATCGCTTCCATTGCCGCAGCCCCTTTTGCCACGCCGCTGGCGACGCGCTTCGGGGTTGCCTGGACGATGCTGGCCATGATCGCGCTGGGAGCGCTCGCCTTCGTCGGCTTTTATTTCGCCCCGGCTTTCTGGATGTGGTTTCCGCTTCGCGCGATGCTGCATCTGGCGCTGACTATCCTGTTCATCCTGTCCGAATTCTGGATCAGCACGTCGGCGCCGCCGCAAAGGCGCGGCCTGGTTCTCGGCATCTATGCGACCGTCTTGTCGCTCGGCTTTGCCGCCGGGCCATGGCTGTTCGCCCATCTTGGCAGCGGCGGGTTCCTGCCGTTTGGCGTCACCATCGTTTTCGTGACGCTGGCGGCGATCCCGGTTCTGGCGGCGCGCAACGAAAGCCCCGTCATCGCGCCGCAAGAGGAGCATAGCGGCTTCCTGCGCTACATCTGGCTGGTGCCGACCGCGACGGCGGCCGTGCTGGTGTTCGGCGCAGTCGAAACCGGCGGCTTCGCGCTCTTTCCGGTCTACGGCAGCCGGATCGGCTATTCGGAAGCCGATGCCGCACTGCTACTGACGATGATCGGCCTGGGCAACGTGCTGTTGCAGATTCCGATCGGCATGGTCAGCGACCGGGTCAGGGATCGCCGCTACATTTTGCTGATTTGCGCCACCGTCGGCCTGCTTGGCACGGTCTTCATGCCGCTGTTCGCGCAGAACTGGCACCTGATGGCGGGGCTGCTGTTCGTGTGGGGCGGCGTGGTGGCGGCGCTCTACACGGTCGGCCTTGCCCATCTCGGCTCGCAATTGTCCGGCCACGAACTTGCCTCGGCCAATGCCGCCTTCGTCCTGTGCTACGGCATCGGCATGGTGCTTGGGCCGCAGGCCATCGGCATCGGCATGGACCTGCTGGGTCCCTCCGGCTTCGGCTGGTCGCTGGCGTTCTTCTTCGGCGGCTACATGGTTCTGGCTGTCGGGCGGATGATCTTCAAGGTGAGCAAGGGTTAGGCAATCTGCGTCAGCGCGGCGCGAAGCTGTTCGCCGATAGGGCTCGGACGCTTCGTCTGACGCGCGACATAGACGTGGACGAAGAAGCCTTCGGCCGCCGCGCGCTCGTCATCGTTGCGAAACAGGCCGATCTCGTAGCGCACCGACGACGTGCCGAGCTTCGCCACCCTCAGACCGGACGTGATCGTGTCCGGATAGCCCATCTCCGCGAAATAGCGGCAGCCGGTCTCAACCACCAAGCCGATACGGTCGCCGCCATGAATGTCGAGCAGGCCGTTTTCGATCAGCCAAGAGTTCACGCTCGTATCGAACAAGGTGTAGTGGACCGAATTGTTGAGATGGCCGTAGACATCGTTGTCGAGCCAGCGCGTGGGAATGGTGCGAAACACCTTGTAGGCGTCGCGTGTGGACGGTGCCGGGCGCTCGCTCATCGTTTCACCAGGCCGCCTTGTAGATCGCCAGCGCGTCGGCCTCGCCGAGTGTGCGGGGATTGTTGACCAGAAGCCTGGTCTGCTTCATGGCGTCGAAGGCCATCTTGGCCAGATGCGCCTCGCCGATGCCGACATCGCGCAGGCGTGGCGGCAGGCCGAGCCGCTGTGACAGCGACGCCAGTTCCTCGATGAATGCCGCACAGAGCCCCTGAACGCCCTCGCCGCCATCGAGCTTGGGAAAGGCATCGGTCGCGATCTCGGCATAAAGGTGCGCCGCCTCCGGTGCATTGAAGCGCAGCACATGCGGCAGCACCAGAGCATTGGACAGGCCGTGCGGCACATGAAAGGTGCCGCCGATCGGGTAAGCCAGCGCATGCACGGCAGCGACCGGCGAATTGGCGAAGGCCTGCCCCGCCAGCATCGAACCCAGCAGCATGGCGCCGCGCGCGGCGATATCCTTGCCGTTGTGGACGGCGGTTTCGATGTTTGCGCCCAGCAGTTGCAGCGCCTGGCGGGCCAGCATCTTCGACAGCGGATTGTTGTTGGCGCTCATCGAGGCATAGGCCTCGATCGCATGCACCATGGCGTCGACGCCTGTGGCGGCGGTGATCGCAGGCGGCAGGCCGAGCGTCAGTTCCGCATCGAGCACAGCGATATCCGGCAGGATGACCGGCGACGAGACACCGCGCTTTTCCTCCTCGCCCACAGTGATGATCGATACCGGGGTCACTTCCGAGCCGGTGCCGGCGGTCGTGGGCACCAGCGCCAGCGGCAGGCGCGGCCCCTTGGCATTGGCAACACCCCATGCGTCGTTGAGCGCCTCGCCCGAGCCGACCAGCAGGGCGGTGAGCTTGGCGACGTCCAGCGACGAGCCGCCGCCGAACCCGACGACACCGCTGATCGAAGCGGCGCGGCCGGCTTCCACCGCCTTGTTGAGCGTCGCCAGGGACGGATCGGCTTCGACCGCGTCGAAAACGGTCACGGCAATGCCTTCCTCCTCCAGTGAGCGGATGGCGTTGTCGCAAAGGCCGAGCTTGCGCAGGCCCGGATCGGTGACGACGAGGACGCGGGCGCCAAGCTTGCGCCCGGCAAGTTTGCCCAGGCGCCTGGACGCTCCCGCCTCGAAAACGACGGAAGGAGTTGTGCTGAAAGTAAACGGGGTCATGTCGGTTATTCCATCTGCGGACGGCTGCGGCGTGCTTTCAGATCGACGCAGTCGCGCTTGCCGGATCGTCGAAGCCGTTCCCCCGAAGCTGCAGCGGGCGAAACGGATCGCATCGGCACCTTACAGACTGGAAACATCGATGGGCAACGCCCGGTCAGGCGCATTTACCCGTTCGCTACCCCTTCTTTAGAATGATATGGCACTGGGGGTCGATGGATGCGTTTCCGACGAGAGATGCGCGAGACAATGTATACGCCGTCCGGTGTTGAAACAAGCAAAGCGTTGGGCGCAAAGCCTTAAGCGGGATGTCGTCGCGCTGTGGATCGCCACGCACGACTCGCGCACTCCCTGGCTCGCCAAGCTGGTCGCCGGAGCCGTGGCTGCTTATGCACTGAGCCCGATCGATCTCATTCCGGACTTCGTGCCTGTGCTTGGCTATCTCGATGATCTGGTCATCGTGCCTTTGGGCATAGCGCTTGCCATCCGCCTTGTTCCGCCCGAACTCATGGCAGAATACCGAGCGAAGGCTGCCCTGATCGCAACCCGCCCCAGAAGCCTTGTTGCAGCAGCGGCAATCGCAATGATTTGGGTGTTGGCGCTTGCCGCGCTAGCATATTGGGTATTCCGGGTCGGCCGCTGAGGCGCGGCACGGTGGCACGCCGGCAGCGCGACGCTTGCCATCCGGCCAATTTCCTGTATAGACGCCCGCAATCTGCCGGTCCTGGCTGGGGGCTGAACGGAGGGCCGTAGGTTTGCAAAACCCACGACAGGAAGCCAGAAGTGCTTTTGCCTCCCGTGTCTCCGCTCTCGACCGTCTCGAAATGCTCCTTTCTTCACCGCCCCCTTTTAGGGAAATCGGCGGGTCAAGAGAAGTTGCAGAGGCTTTTGCCGCCGGGGACCGGGAGAGAAACGAAGAAAGGCAAGACAAATGGCTCTTTACGAACATGTGTTCCTTGCCCGGCAGGATCTGTCGCAGCAGCAGGTCGATGAGCTCGTTGAACGTTTCAAGGGCGTCATCACCGCAGGCGGCGGCTCGACTGGCCGGGTTGAGAACTGGGGACTGAAATCCCTCACCTACCGGGTCAAGAAGAACCGGAAGGCTTACTACACGCTGATGGACCTCACCTGCCCGCCGGCGGCGCTCGCCGAGATGGAGCGTCAGATGGGCCTGTCCGAAGACGTGCTGCGCTTCATGACCGTCAAGGTCGAAGCGCATGAGGAAGGCGTCTCGGCCATGATGCAGAAGCGCGAAGAGCGCTCCGATCGTGGCGGCTTCGGCGACCGTGGCGACCGCCCGTCGCGCGGCTTCGGCGACCGTGACCGTGGTGATCGCCCGGCCCGTTCGTTCGGCGACCGCGATGGTGGCGGCGAGCGTGCTCCGCGCGCCCCGCGCAGCTTTGAAGGAGGTGCAGAATAATGGTCGACATCAACCAGATCCCGACCCGGCGCCCTTTCCATCGCCGCCGCAAGACCTGCCCGTTCTCCGGCGCCAATGCACCGAAGATCGACTACAAGGACGTGCGTCTTCTGCAGCGCTACATTTCCGAGCGCGGCAAGATCGTGCCGTCGCGCATCACGGCCGTCAGCCAGAAGAAGCAGCGTGAACTCGCCAAGGCGATCAAGCGCGCCCGCTTCCTCGGCCTTTTGCCCTACGTGGTCCGTTAACACCCTCCGGAGCGGGCGGCTTGCCGCCCGTCTCCTTCCCTCCGTGACGGGCACGGCTGGAAACCTGAAAATCCCGAGTTGAGACCGGCTTGCCGTCTCTAACTGCCACAGACGGGCAGGACAGCGAAAAGGACGCGACACGCGCCGCCAAGCTTCCTCTGCCTGTCACTTTGTTTCACGCAATTCCGGACGGAACACCGTTTCGTCTTTTCCCGGAATTGCTCAAGAAAGGACAAGAACATGGAAGTCATCCTTCTCGAACGCGTTTCGCGCCTCGGCCAGATGGGCGATACCGTCAAGGTCAAGGACGGGTTCGCCCGCAATTTCCTTCTGCCCAAGGGCAAGGCGCTGCGCGCCAACGAAGCCAACAAGAAGAAGTTCGAAGGCCAGCGCTCGCAGCTCGAAGCCCGCAACCTCGAGCGCAAGTCGGAGGCCCAGTCGGTCGCCGACCAGCTCGACGGCAAGAGCTTCGTGGCCGTTCGCTCGGCTGGTGAAACCGGCCTCCTCTACGGCTCGGTCTCGACGCGCGACATCGCCGACCTGTTGACCGCCGAGGGCTTCAGCGTCGCCCGCAACCAGGTCGAACTGAACCACCCGATCAAGACCATCGGCCTGACCAACGTGGCGATCTCCCTGCATCCGGAAGTCGAGGTCACCATCACCCTCAACATCGCACGTTCCACCGACGAGGCGGAGCGGCAGGCGCATGGCGAAGAACTGACCACCGCCGAGGCCATCTATGGCGATGACATCAACGACAACGCCCGGCCGGACAATTTCTTTGACCCGAACGCAGAGGACGAAGGCGAAGGGGAATAGGCCTTACGGCCTCTCCATTCCGGCTTTTTAGCCTTTTGACTTCCGGAAAGCGATTTCTGGACCAAGAACCCGGGCCTGGCGCCCGGGTTTTTTGTGCCAGATGGAACTTTTCAAAGCCTTCGCTTTTTAGCAAGATCAGCCAGCAGCGCTGTCTGACAGAGGGCGAGCCATGAACATCCTGTTGCAACAGATTATCGATAGGGTCATTCATACCGGCAATCTGACCGTCACCGGACCGACGGGCGCCACCAGAACCTACGGCGACGGTTCCGGCGACAAGGTGCACATGGTCATCCACACCAAGCGCGCCGAGCGAGCCATCGCGCTCCACCCGTCGCTTGCCATTCCCGAAGCCTTCATGGACCAGGAACTCGACTTCGTCGAAGGCGGCGTCCTGGGTTTCCTCAACCTCGTGTACAGCAATGTCGGCATCACGTGGACCGATTCCAGTTGGGGCAAGCTGGTCAATTCGGCGCGGCTGGCGTTCCGCCCCTTGCAACAGCTGAACACGACCCGCCGCTCCAAGAAGAACGTGGAACACCACTACGACCTGTCGGGAGCGCTCTACAAACTCTTCCTCGACGAGGACATGCAGTATTCCTGCGCCTATTTCGAGCGGCCGGACATGACGCTGGAAGAGGCGCAACTGGCCAAGAAGCGCCACATCGCCGCAAAGCTGCGCATCAAGCCGGGCCATACGGTGCTGGACATCGGTTGCGGCTGGGGCGGGCTCGGCCTCTACATCGCCAAGACCTTCGAGACCGACGTTCTGGGCATCACGCTCTCCAGCGAGCAGCACCAGGTGGCGACGGACCGCGCGCATGCGGAGGGGCTGGAGCGCAACGTTCATTTCGAGCTGCGCGACTACCGCGACCTTTCGGAGCGCTTCGACCGCATCGTTTCGGTCGGCATGTTCGAGCATGTCGGCATCACGCAATACCAGACCTATTTCGACAAATGCGCGACCCTGCTGAAGCCGGACGGGGTGATGTTGCTGCACACGATCGGCCGCACCGCGCCGCCCACCACCACCAACGCCTTCATCCGCAAGCACATCTTCCCCGGCGGCTATATCCCGGCGCTGTCGGAAATCATGCCGGCCATCGAGAAATCCGGACTTGCGGTCACCGATGTCGAGATCCTGCGGCTGCACTACGCCGAAACGCTCAAGCATTGGCGCGAGCGCTTCCTGGCCAACCGCGACAAGGTCAAGGCGATCTACGACGAACGCTTCTGCCGCATGTGGGAATTCTACCTGTCCGGGTCGGAAGCCTCGTTCCGCTGGCAGGATCTGGTCAATTTCCAGATCCAGCTGACGCGCAAGAACGATGTCTTGCCGATTACGCGCGACTACATCTCCAAATGCGAGAAGACGCTGGGGATGCATGAGATGGCGCATGGCAAGGCAGTCGCGCAGGACAGGCCGGCGAGCAAGGCCAAGCCCGCGCCGAAGACGGTTCGCAGCCGCAATGTCTCGGGTCGGAAATAGGCACTGAAACGGCGGCACGTTCCGGCTTGTAAACCGGGCCGATTGCGGCGAATAAGATCTCGCTATCATCGAGGCCCGCTCATGACCTATGTTTACTACGCCGCGGCCGCACTGGCCGAGATCGCCGGATGCTTCGCATTCTGGGCATGGTTGCGGCTGGACAAGTCGCCGCTGTGGCTGGCGCCGGGGCTGGTTTCGCTCATCCTGTTCGCCTGGCTTTTGACGCTGGTGGACAGCGATGCGGCGGGACGCACCTATGCCGCTTATGGCGGTATCTACATCGCCGCGTCGCTTGGCTGGCTGTGGCTGGCCGAAGGCGTGCGGCCCGACCGTTGGGACCTTGTCGGCGCCGTGGTGTGTCTGACGGGCGCTTCGGTCATTCTTTTTGCGCCACGCGGAGCCTAAGGACCAATCGACATTCAGGGTTTGGAGCTTGCCCACCGTCGAGGCTTCGCGACGTGGAAATGGGCGATTTTGGCCATATCCCTGCGGGACGCAGCGGATTTCAGCCCCGACTGCGTCGAAAATGCTCGACGGTGGTCGACACCGCCTTGCGCTTTTCTCCTTTTCAGGACCGAAATCCGGCTCGCGCCACGCCCGAAACCTGAATGTCGACTGGTCCTAGTTCTTGGAACTGCCCGCACAGCTTCGGCAAGCCGTCGATGAACTTTTGGAAAATACGCCGCTGAATACCATCAAGACGGCGGCGAAAACCCTGTCGGAGCGCTACCGGGCAGAGACGCGCGACGGTCGGCTGCACATGGGCGAGGACCTCGCGGTCAAGGCCTATCTCGCCACCCGCCTGCCTGCCACCTATGCAGCAGTGCGCGCCAGCCTTGACGCCATCGGTGAGACACGACCGGACTGGACGCCGGCAAGCCTGCTCGACATCGGCGCCGGTCCTGGAACAGTGCTTTGGGCCGTTGCCGACGCCTGGCCGGTGCTTGAGCGCGCCACCTTGCTGGAGGCAAGCACGGCTGCTCGGCGCACCGGTGAAAGGCTGGCCGGACTGCTTGCCCTTCCGACAGACTGGAAAAGCGGCGACGCCACCATCGACATGGCCGAGTTGCCGGCAGCGGACCTCGTCGCCGCTGCCTATGTGCTGGACGAGATCGTGCCTTCGGCGCTGCCGAAACTGATCGAGCGGCTGTGGCAGTTGAGCACCGATACGCTGCTCATCGTCGAACCCGGCACGCCGGCTGGATGGGAGCGGGTCATGGCGGCGCGTGCGCAACTGATCACCGCTGGTGCCCACATCCTGGCCCCCTGCCCGCACCAGCGTCCCTGCCCGCTTGCAGCGCCCGACTGGTGCCATTTCGCCCGGCGCGTGGCGCGTTCACGGCTGCACCGGTTGGCCAAGGATGCCGACGTGCCGTGGGAAGACGAGAAATTCGTCTACCTTGCCGCCACTCGCCAACCCGTCGCTCCACCGGGGCCGCGCGTGCTTGCCCCGCCCAGGGCCGGATCGGGCAAGGTCGACCTGAAACTGTGCGGGTTGGATGGACAGGCGAGCCAGCGCCTTTTTACCAAGCGTGACGGCGATGCCTTCAAGCGCGCCCGGCGCGTCGACTGGGGCGATGCGCTCATCGATTGACGCGGCTATATATTCCTGTTTTGTTCTTGCAAATCCCGACCTCGATTCGAGTCAATGCAGATTCTTTCCACCGGAGCCATCTGGCTGTGAATCGCGGGCAAGAAAGGTCATTCAGTTGGTTGTGATGCAGATATGTCAGCACCCCTTTTCGCCGTTCTGATATCGAGGAGCCTGATTTTAGTCAGAGGGAATCATGGCTGAGGCAGCGCGCAAGTTCGGGACACCAGAAACACCGCTCTATCGCGAGGCGCCCAACAACATCGAGGCCGAGCAGGCGCTGCTCGGCGCCATCCTCGTCAACAACGACGCCTTCTACCGCATCTCCGATTTCCTCAAGGCCGCGCATTTCTACGAGCCCCTGCACCGCAAGATCTTCGAGGTTTCGGCCGAACTGATCCGCATGGGCAAGATGGCCAATCCGGTGACCATCAAGACCTTCCTGCCGGCCGACGAGAAGGTCGGCGACATGACGGTTTCCCATTATCTCGCCCGGCTGGCCGCCGAAGCCGTCACCGTCATCAACGCCGCCGACTATGGCCGCGCCATCTACGATCTGGCCACGCGCCGGGCGCTGATCACGGTCGGCGAGGACATGGTCAACATCGCCTATGACGCGCCGGTCGACATGTCGCCCTCCGATCAGATCGAGGACGCCGAGCGGCGGCTGTTCGAACTGGCCGAAACCGGGCGCTACGATGGCGGCTTCGAAAGTTTCACCGATGCGGTGAAGACCGCCGTCGACATGGCCAATGCCGCCTATATGCGCGACGGCGGCCTTTCCGGTGTCGCAACCGGCCTGCGCGACCTCGACCGGCGCATGGGCGGCTTGCAGTCCTCCGACCTGATCGTGCTTGCCGGCCGCCCCGGCATGGGCAAGACGTCGCTGGCCACCAACATCGCCTTCAACATCGCCGAAGCCTATGTACCGGCGCAGCAGGCGGACGGCTCGTTCAAGGCGGCCAATGGCGGCGTGGTCGGCTTCTTCTCGCTCGAAATGTCGTCGGAACAGCTCGCCACGCGCATCATTTCCGAGCAGACCGAAATTCCGTCGTCAAAAATCCGCCGTGGCGAGATCAGCGAACTGGATTTCGAAAAGCTGGTCGCCTGCTCGCAGACCATGCAGAAGCTGCCGCTGTTCATCGACCAGACCGGCGGCATCTCGATCGCGCAGCTTGCGGCGCGGGCGCGGCGGCTGAAGCGCCAGCGCGGCCTCGACGTCATCGTCATCGACTATATCCAGCTGATGCAGGGGTCGTCCGCCAAGGCCAGCCAGGGCCGCGTGCAGGAAGTGACAGAAATCACCACCGGCCTGAAGGCGCTGGCCAAGGAATTGTCGGTGCCGATCATTGCGCTGTCGCAGTTGTCGCGTCAGGTCGAAAACCGCGACGACAAGCGCCCGCAACTCTCCGACCTGCGCGAATCCGGGTCGATCGAGCAGGACGCCGACGTGGTGATGTTCGTGTTCCGCGAGGAATATTACCTCAAGAACAAGGAGCCCAAGCACGGCACGCCAGAATATGTGCAGTGGGAGAACGACATGAACGAGGCCCGCGGCAAGGCCGAAGTCATCATCGCCAAGCAGCGCCATGGCCCTACCGGCACGATCGGCCTCGGCTTCCAGGGCGAATTCACCCGCTTCTTCGACCTGGCCGAGGACAGCCACCTGCCGGAGAGGTTCGAGTAAGCCCCTCGCATGGCAAAACCCCGCGTTCAGTTCATCTGCCAGAATTGCGGCTCGGTGCATCAGCGCTGGGCCGGCAAGTGCGATGCCTGCGGCGAGTGGAACACACTGGTTGAAGAAGGCACCAGCGGCGGCATCGGCTCGGGTCCGGCTTCGGCCCGCAACGCCCGCAAAGGGCGTGCGGTGGTGCTCACCACGCTGTCGGGCGAGATCGAAGATGCGCCGCGCATCGTCTCCGGCATCGGCGAGCTTGACCGCGCCACCGGCGGCGGTTTCGTGCGCGGCTCGGCGCTGCTGGTCGGCGGCGACCCCGGCATCGGCAAATCGACGCTGCTGACACAGGCGGCGGCGGCACTCGCCAGCCGGGGCCATCGCATCGTCTATGTATCGGGCGAAGAGGCCGTGGCCCAGATCAGGCTGCGCGCGCAGCGGCTTGGCGTTGCAGACACGTCTGTCGAGCTTGCCGCCGAAACCAATGTCGAGGACATCCTTGCCACGATAGCCGACGGCAAGCGCCCTGACCTCGTCATCCTCGATTCGATCCAGACCTTGTGGACCGACCTTGCCGATTCGGCGCCCGGAACCGTAACCCAGGTGCGCGCGGCGGCGCAGGCGATGATCCGCTATGCCAAATCGACCGGTGCCGCCATCGTTCTGGTCGGCCATGTCACCAAGGAAGGCCAGATCGCCGGCCCGCGCGTGGTCGAGCACATGGTCGACGGCGTGCTCTATTTCGAGGGCGAAGGCGGCCACCACTACCGCATCCTGCGCACCGTGAAGAACCGCTTCGGCCCGACCGACGAGATCGGCGTGTTCGAAATGTCGGACAAGGGCCTGCGCGAGGTGGCGAACCCGTCGGAACTGTTCCTCGGCGAGCGCCATGCCAAATCGCCCGGTGCCGCGGTCTTTGCCGGCATGGAGGGCACACGGCCCGTGCTGGTCGAAATCCAGGCTCTGGTCGCGCCCTCCTCGCTCGGCACGCCGCGCCGCGCCGTGGTCGGCTGGGACGGCGCGCGGCTCTCCATGGTCCTGGCCGTGCTGGAAGCCCATTGCGGGGTACGCTTTTCCCAGCATGACGTCTATCTCAACGTCGCCGGCGGCTACCGTATTTCCGAACCGGCCGCCGATCTTGCGGTCGCCTCCGCCCTGGTTTCCTCGCTCACCGGTATTGCCCTTCCCGCCGATTGCGTCTATTTCGGCGAAATCAGCCTTTCGGGTGCCATCAGACCCGTTGCGCACGCGCAACAACGTCTGAAGGAAGCCGAAAAGCTGGGTTTTGGAAGCGCGGTGCTGCCCTTGGCAAGCTCGAAAGGCAGTGAGGAGATCACCGGCGGAATAGGGGCCGGTGCTTTTCGACCCACCGAGCTTGCAGACCTGGTGGCGCGCATCGCCGGCACTCGCCGCAGCCGCGCCCAGGAAGACGAATGACGCGGCTCATGAAGTGGGGCGATGACCATGCCGATTACGCTGCTTGACGGAATTCTCGTCGGCTTCACCCTGGTTTCGGCGATGCTGGCGATGGTCCGCGGCTTTTCGCGCGAAGTGCTGTCGATCGCCTCATGGGCGGCTTCCGCAGCGGCGGCCTTCTTCTTCTACAAGCCGATCCTGCCCTACGTTCAGCCCTATATCGACAATGAAAAGATCGCCATGGCCGCCGCCGCCGGCATCGTCTTCATCGTCGCTTTGATCGTGGTGACGGTCGTCACCATGAAGATTGCCGACTTCATCATCGATTCGCGCATCGGCGCGCTCGACCGCACGCTGGGCTTCCTCTACGGCGCGGCGCGCGGCATCCTGGTGGTGGCCGTCGGGCTGTTGTTCTTCAACTGGCTGGCCGGCGACAAGGCGCCTGCCTGGATCGAAGCCGCGAAGTCGCGGCCGCTGCTGGAATCGGTCGGCGCCAAGCTTGAAAGCCTGCTGCCGGAAGATCCGGAAAACGCCATACTGAAGCGCCTCAATCAGAGCCAGCAGACGCCCGATAGCGGCACCGCGGCTCCGCCTGTGACCGAAGCTCCCGCACCCGGCAGCGACGGTACGGCGGCACCTGACGACGGCGCCGATGCACCGCCGAACGAAGAGACGCCGGCGACCAACAACTGAGGCGCGGCAAGACTTGAGAACTTCACGTTGCCCTAAGGCAATCACAAGTCTATATACCGGCTTTAGCGGAGCTTGACCTTGATGGCAGACGAACAGGGCGTTCTCTCAGCCGAGGCCGACGACCATTTCCACGACGAATGCGGCGTGTTCGGTATTTTCGGCCGGCAGGATGCCGCGGCAATCGTAACGCTTGGCCTGCACGCGCTCCAGCACCGCGGCCAGGAGGCCGCCGGCATCGTGTGCTATGACGGCACCCAGTTCCACGTCGAGCGCCATGTTGGCCTGATCGGCGACACCTTCACCAAGCAGCGCGTCATCGACAGCCTGAAAGGCAACCGCGCCATCGGTCATACCCGCTATGCCACCACAGGCGGGGCCGGCATGCGCAACATCCAGCCCTTCTTCGCCGAACTGGCGGACGGCGGCTTTGCCATCGCCCACAACGGCAACATCACCAATGCCATGACCGTGCAGCGCGTGCTGCAGAAACAGGGCTCGATCTTTTCGTCCACATCGGACACCGAAACCATCCTTCATCTGGTGGCGACCAGCAAGGAGCGCGACCTCAACGCCCGCTTCATCGATGCGGTGCGCCAGATCGAAGGCGCTTTCTCGCTGGTGGCGCTGTCGTCCAAGAAGATGATCGGCTGCCGCGATCCGCTCGGCATCCGCCCGCTGGTGCTGGGCGATCTGGACGGCGCCTGGATTCTCGCGTCCGAAACCTGTGCGCTCGACATCATCGGCGCGCGCTTCGTGCGCGACGTGAAGCCCGGCGAGATGGTGGTCGTCACCACCAAGGGCGTCGAAAGCCTGTTCCCCTTCGAGCAGCAGAAGACGCGCTTCTGCATCTTTGAATACGTCTATTTCGCGCGCCCGGACTCCTCCGTCGAAGGCCGCAACGTCTATGAGGTGCGCAAGCGCATCGGCGCCGAACTTGCCCGCGAAAACCCGGTGGAGGCCGACCTCGTCGTGCCGGTGCCGGATTCCGGCACTCCTGCGGCAATCGGCTTTTCCCAGGAAGCCAACATGCCGTTCGAACTCGGCATCATCCGCAACCACTATGTCGGACGCACCTTCATTTCGCCCGGCGATTCCATCCGTCACATGGGCGTCAAGCTGAAGCACAATGCCAATCGCCGCATGCTCGAGGGCAAGCGGGTCGTGCTGGTCGACGATTCCATCGTGCGCGGCACCACCAGCCAGAAGATCGTGCAGATGGTCCGCGACGCCGGCGCCAGGGAAGTTCACATGCGCATCGCATCCCCGCCGACGCGCGCCTCCTGCTTCTACGGCGTCGATACGCCCGAAAAGTCGAAGCTGCTCGCCTCGCGCATGTCGGTTGAGGAGATGGCCGACTTCATCCGCGTGGATTCGCTGGGTTTCCTGTCGATCGACGGTCTCTACCGCGCTGTCGGCGAGGCTGGCCGCAACAATGAACAGCCGCAGTTCTGCGATGCCTGCTTCACCGGCGATTACCCGACCCGGCTGGCCGATTTCGAAGGCTCCGACAATGTGCGCACCCTGTCGCTGCTGGCGGCGGGCGGATCGTAAGCTTCCTGGCTTCAATCGTCGAAGTGCCTTGCGGATCGCTCAAGGCTTCCAGATCAGGCCGTGGTTCACCGTGAACTTCCCGCCCGGCCCGTGCATGGCTGCATAGAGCAGCCCGGCCAGGAAGGTGAAGTGATCGACGAAGAAGCCGAACTCGGCCTGGTTGCCTTCCCAATGCGACGGGCCGTGGAAGGCGAACGCCAGAAAGATCACATAGACGCCTGCCAGAAGTGATGCCTCGGAAAAGAAGGCACCGGTCAGGAATGCCAAGACCAGCCCCACTTCGAAGAACGCCGCGAGCCAAGCCAGAAGCAACGGAAACGGAAATCCGGCAGCGGCAATATAGGCTGCCGTATCCGCCATGCCGGCGAACTTGAAGGCGGCGGCCATGGCGAAGACGCCGGCGAAGATCAGCCTTGCGATCAGGATTGCTACGGTTCTGCCCATGGGTTGCTTCTCCAACAATGCGTGTTTCGCTCCAAGGACGCCGAGTGGCAGGCATTCCCGACATCCGGGCCCGAAAATTCCGCTAGAGCGTCTCGCGATCCTTTGTTTGAGCATCAGATTTCCGAAAACCGGATCCACTTTTCGGTCCGATGCTTTAGCCACTTGCGTTCATGCATGTCTTTGTCCCGAAACCGGCTCCCACTTTCGGGAGACATGCAGTGGACTGGGGCAAAATGGATCACCCCTCACAGGGTTCCTTCTTTGGCGGATTCGTCCTATCTGGTGCCCACGCTTCAGTTGGATAGCCGAATGACCCCTGCCCTCGACCTCACCGGCCGCACCGCCGTCGTTACCGGCGCTTCGCGCGGCATAGGCTATTTCATTGCAAGGCATCTGGCCGCTGCCGGCGCGCATGTCATTGCCGTGGCGCGCACGGTCGGCGGACTGGAAGAACTGGACGACGAGATCAAGGCCGAGCGCAACAGGACCGGCAAGGGCGGGGCAACGCTGGTTCCGCTCGATCTGGCCGACATGGACGGCATCGACCGCCTCGGCGGCGCCATCCACGAGCGCTGGGGCAAGCTCGACATCCTCGTCGCCAACGCCGGCGTGCTGGGCACCATATCACCGCTCGGCCATGTCGAAGCCAAAACCTTCGACAAGGTCATGACCGTCAACGTCACCTCAACCTGGCGCATGATCCGCTCGGTCGATCCGCTGCTTAGGCTGTCCGACGCCGGCCGCGCCATCCTCATTTCATCGGGTGCGGCGCATTCGGCTCGCGCCTTCTGGGGCCCTTACGCCGCTTCCAAGGCCGCGGTCGAAGCGCTGGCGCGCTCCTGGGCCGACGAAACCCGCAACATGCCGTTGCGCGTCAACGCGGTCGATCCGGGCGCCACGCGCACAGCGATGCGCGCGCAGGCCGTGCCCGGCGAAAATCCGGAAACGCTGCCGCATCCTTCCGACATTGCCGCCCGCATCGTCACGCTCGCCAGCCCCGCACTGACCGAGACCGGCATGATCTACCAAGCCAGGCACGACCGCTGGGTGTCCTACCGCATGCCGGAATAAGCCACACGAAGTCGTGATTGGTGGACGATTCCGCCGCCCCCTATCGTTTTCCAGCAGGCAACGACCGTCAACAAGCTGGAGGACACCATCATGCGAACATTGCTGATCCTGACTGCCCTGACCCTTGCTGCCGGCGGCGCAGCATTCGCCCAGGACACTTCGATGAGTTTCTTCGTGACCAGCGCCGGCTCGGGCAAGGGTGCCGATCTTGGCGGCCTTGCCGGCGCCGATGCGCATTGCACGTCGCTTGCGGAAGCCGCCGGCGCGACCGGCAAGACATGGCATGCCTATCTTTCGACCAGCGACACCGACGCCCGCGACCGCATCGGCAGCGGTCCATGGTTCAACGCCAAGGGCGAGAAGATCGCCGACGATGTCGCCACCTTGCATGGCGACGCCAACAACCTGACCAAGCAGACGGCGCTCAGCGAGAAGGGCGAAGTCATCAACGGGCGTGGCGACACCCCCAACCGCCACGATATCCTGACCGGCTCCAATGCGGACGGGACCAAAGTCCTCGACCAGACGTGCGGCGACTGGACGTTGAGCGGCGCGGAAGGGGTGGCGATGTTGGGCCATTCCGACCGTACTGGGCTTGACGATTCGGCAGCCGCCAAATCGTGGAACTCTTCGCACGCCTCGCGCGGCGGCTGCAGCCAGGAAGCGCTGAAAGGCACGGGCGGCGACGGCCTGTTCTACTGCTTCGCCGCCAATTGAGGATCGCACCGAGGCCGCGTCTACAACGACGCGGCCGGTGTTGCGTTGAAAGCCCTGGCACGGGCGGACCGGATATCCGGTCCGCCCGTTCACTTTGGGAATCCAGATGTCAGCGCTCGGCGCTGACTGACAGTTGCGGTCGGGAGTTGAGCGTCTGGAACACCACGCAATAGCGCTCGGTAAGCTTGAGCAGCGCGTCGATGCGCTCCTGCGGTTCGTCCGTGTCGAGACGGAACGCCAGCCGAATGGCGCGAAACCCAACCGGCGCATCCTTGGCGACGCCAAGCGTGCCGCGAAAATCGAGGTCGCCTTCGGCCTCGACCGTGGCCGAACCCAACCGAAACTCCAGTGCCGTGGCAACCGCCTTCAGCGTCACCCCGGCACAGGCCACCAGCGCTTCGAGCAGCATGTCGCCGGAGCACAATTCAAGCCCTGAACCGCCGGTGGCGGGGTGCAGCCCGGCCACGGCCAGCGCCCTACCCGTCTCCACCTTGCAGGCGATCTTCTGATCGTCGAGCGTACCCTTCGCCCGCAGCGTGATGACCGCCTGCGCAGCATCCTCGCGATAGGCATCCTTGAGCGGCGATTGCATGGCTTTCAATTCGGCGGCGTCCATTGCCCACTCCCGCTCGGCGTTTTTCGCACTCTACTACGCACCGAACAGGCCGGCACGACAATATCGCACCGCTCTGAGCCAAAGCATGAGCCGGCCTGGCACAGCAGTTCGGGGCATCGGCATCGTGTAAGCGTGAAGCGTGCATGTCTGGCCGATTTTCCGGCCACGCCTCCATGCCGGGAGATCGCATGACCAACGTCGCCATATTGGAGTCGCGTCAAAGCGTGTTGGCCGGCATTTTGTTGACCAGCCTGGCTTACCTGCTTTTTTCCACCCAGGATGCGGCCATCAAGCTGCTGGTAGCCGACATCACCGTCCTGCAGATCCTGTTTTTCCGCAGCGCCACGATCCTGATCGGCTGCGGCCTTGTCGGAGGCGCGAAGGTTTATGCACAAGCCGCCCGCTCGCCCATCGTGCGGGCCATGCTGTTGCGCAGCTTCCTCATCCTCATCGCCTGGCTTTGCTACTACACGGCGGCCAAGCATTTGCAATTGGCCGAGCTGACGACGATCTATTTCGCCGCTCCCATCATCGTCACCGTGCTGTCGATCGCTCTGCTCGGCGAGAAGGTGCCGGCCATTCGGTGGGCAGCCGTGCTGTTGGGCTTCGTCGGCGTATTCATCGCCTGCGACCCGGCTCGGCTCGGATTTTCCATGCCGGTTCTGCTCGTGCTGGCGGCAGCCTTCCTCTGGGGGCTGTCCATCGTGCTTTTGCGCAAGATCGCCCTGCAGGAACGCACGCTGATCCAGCTCATTCTCAACAACGCTTTTTTCCTGGTCATTGCCGGCCTGCCGCTGCTGCAACTTTGGCAGACGCCCGATCCACGCTCTCTTGCCCTTTTGGTCGGCGTCGGCGTGCTTGGCGGCCTGGCGCAGTTCCTGCTGTTCGAGGGCATGAAACGGGCGCCCGTGTCGATCATCGCGCCGTTCGAATACACGTCTCTGGTGTGGGCTTTCGCGCTTGGCTTCGCCATCTGGGGCGACGTGCCGCGAGCCGAGGTGTTCATCGGCGCGGCGTTGATCGTAGGCGCCGGCTTGATCATCGTCGCCAGCGAGCGGTTCGGCAGGCCCGCAGGCTAGCCGTTCACCTGACACAAGGGTGTCAGCACGCGCGTCGCTGCGCAGCACACCACACCACGTAGCCGCAACCGGATGGACATCGCACGACGCCAGGCGCACCATGGCGTCGCGGCATTCGACTGGGGGACAGATGCTGAGCGACATTCCTCTTTGGGTGTGGCCGTTGGTGGCGGCGCTTATTGTCGTCGTGATCTTTCACGTGCCAGAAAATGACCTAAAGGCGCTGAACACCCGCTTCATCGGGGGCGAAGCCGCAAAGACAATTGTGGCCATCGCGAGCTTCGTTGGCTTCCTTGCCGTCGTCCTGACGTTTATCCAGATTCGCAACGACTTTCAGGATCGCGAGGTGGAACGCACAACGAGACACGCTGAAGAAATCAACAAGGCGTGGGATAGATTGCTCCAGCCGACCGGCGGCAATATCGGCAAGGGTGCTGCCCTGACGCTCGTTTATGGCGCCGGCGAGATTGACGAGGAGCTCGACCTTTCCTGCAAGGCGGTAGGCAGTTGGGATAGCGCGCAAGGCAAATGCGGAACGCCCCCGCGCTTCCACAAGGTAACACTCGACCATGGCAATAGGAGCGGCGACGAATTGGCAAATGCGTTCGCCAACGCCCCCAAAGGGATTCGGCTGGCCGGCGCCAAGCTTCGCGACTGGAAGATGAATTGGGTGCATTTCCCGGATGCCGATTTCCAGGGTACCGAGATCGACGGGATCGAGATGAGGAATTCTCTCCTCTCCGGTCGCTTCGATGGCGCGCGGTTCGCTCGATGCGACCTCATCCAGTCCGCCATATATACCTTCGACACGCCACCCGACCTGATACGATGCAACATAAGCGGAGCGACCTTGAACTGGATCGAAAACCCACGCGCCCATTTTCTAGGGTTGCGCGCCTGGGCGGACTATCCACCCCTGACATTCGACAACGAAGACAGGATTTTCCCGACGGAGATCTACAAAGTGCCGCGCCGTATCGTGAAGATCGAAGTGCTCAGGAAGATTTCGCTGTGCACCCCGCCAACCGATCTTCATGGCAATCCATTGCCGCTAGAAAGCAGACAATTGCTGGCTGACCAATTGGATCGCCCTTGCCAAACAATGAAAGCGGAAGACGCAATGGCGAAGTACCCGAACGCCTACCAGTTCCGCGGCTCGATCCGCGATGCGCTTTTCAAACGCTGATACTCTGTGAAAGAGTTGAAGCCACCGGACGCGCTGGGGTGACGGCACAGATGCCGTCGCCCGAAATCTGATTTTTTGTGGAACCTTTCCGCCAACGGCGCATTGTTGGCGCGACGGGCGTCCCCAAGTCCCCCAAACCCCTGCCCGTCCTCCTTTAAAGCCGGCTCGAACGCCGGCTTTTTCTTTCCAGCGTCATTTCATGAGGGCAAAGTCGAGAAAAGCGAGGCCTTCCAAACTCTAATGCTTTTGGTTGACGCCGATCCTACTTTCGTTACTTTTCCTGCCGGAACGGTCGGGAAGAACCGTGCTATGATACGTTGGGAGTGATGCCCGCATGGTCCTGACCTTCGCGTTGCTCGCTGGTGTCGCCGCAGCCTGGTTCCTGATCGGTGTTATCGAAAAAGTGCGGCTGGGCCTCAGCCTGACCCAGGCGCTGCTCTATGTGCCGTTCAAGCTCGCCTACCGGATCGAAGACAGCCGCATCAAAGTGGCGCGCAAGGCCGCTGCCCCGGTGATCTATGTCGTAACGCACCAGTCGCGCATCGACCCGGCCCTGATGCTTTGCCTGCTGCCGGACAACACTTTGCACATCCTCGATCCGGTGTCGGCCAGATCGCCGTGGCTGGAGCCGTGGCGGGAACTTGCCCGCACAATCGCCTTCAATGCCGAGCACGTCTTCGTCAGCCGCCGCCTGGTGCGGGTCTTGAAGGGCAAGGGCCGGCTTGCCGTCTATATTCCCGAAGCCGTCGAACCGGATGTGAAGTCCTTCCGGCTTTATCGCGCCCTTGCCCGCATCGCCCTGCAGTCGGACGCCCGCATCGTGCCGATCTTCGTCGGCGGGGCGCGCTCGCTGCCCTTCTCCAGGATCGAAGCGGCCAAGGCACCGCGCCACTGGTTCCCAAGCCTTTCGGTTGCGGTGCTTGAACCGGTGACCGTCGCGGAAATGCTGGCTCAGACGCCGGACCCGGCCGGAAGCTCGACCAACGCGTTGTTCGACCGGGTGGCGGAAGCGCGGTTTTCTGCGACCGAACCCAACCGCAGCCTGTTTCAGGCCGTGCGCGATGCCGCCGACCGCGTCGGCGCGGGACACACGATCGTGGAGGATATCGTCAGCGGCGCGCTGAGCTACCGCAAGCTGCTGAGCGGCTCCCGCATTCTCGGCAGCCGCTTCATGCGGGCAACGGCGCCGGGCGAAGCAGTCGGCTTGATGCTGCCCAACACCAACGGCGTCGTCCTGTCGCTGCTTGGCCTCTCGTCCGCCGGTCAGGTCGCGGCAATGATCAACTACACCGCCGGCCCGGCAAGCGTTACCGCCGCAATCCGCACGGCAATGATCCACACGGTGATTTCGTCGCGCGCCTTCATCGAAAAAGCCGGGCTTGCCGATATCGTCGAAGCGGTCGAGGCCGGCGGCGCCAAATTGCTCTGGCTCGAGGACATTCGAGCCGGAATTTCCGTCTTCGACAAGGCCGCCGCCGCGCTATTGTGGCGTAGGCCCCTGCGCGTGCAGGAGGCAAGAAAGCCGGCCGTTATCCTGTTCACATCGGGCTCCGAAGGAACCCCCAAAGCGGTGGTGCTGTCGCACCGCAACCTCGTCGCCAACGCCATGCAGGCCGAAGCGCGCATCAGCGTGTCGCCGGCCGACACACTTCTCAACGTCTTGCCGGTGTTCCATTCGTTCGGGCTGACCGGCGGCACAATCCTGCCCTTGGTAGCCGGCATCAAACTGTTCCTCTACCCCTCGCCGCTGCACTACAAGATCATCCCTGAAATCGCCGGCAAGATCCGCCCCACGGTGATGTTCGGCACCGACACCTTCCTGGCCAATTATGCGCGCAACGCCAAGGACGGCGACTTCTCCAGCCTGCGCTTCGTCGTGGCGGGAGCCGAAGCGGTAAAGCCGGAGACACGGCGCATCTGGCGCGAGCGCTTCCAGACCGAGATCGTTGAAGGCTATGGGCTCACCGAGGCCGCGCCCGTTGTGGCCGTCAACACCGCCATCCATGGCCGCGAAGGCACGGTCGGGAGGCTTCTGCCGGCCATGCGCATGAGGCTCGAGCCGGTCGAGGGCATTGCCGAAGGGGGCAGCCTGTGGGTGTCCGGCCCCAACCTGATGATGGGCTACATGACCGCCGACCGGCCCGGCGAACTGCAGCCGGTCACCGGCAACTGGCACGACACAGGCGACATCGTGTCGGTCGACCGGGAAGGCTTCATCACCATAAGCGGTCGTGCCAAGCGCTTCGCCAAGGTGGCCGGCGAAATGGTGTCGCTCGGCGCGGTCGAGATGCTGGTGCAGTCGCTGTGGCCGGAAGAACATCACGCGGCGGTTTCGGTGCCCGACAAGCGGCGCGGCGAGCGCATCGTACTGGTCACGACGGCGGCCGACGCCAGCCCCGAGGCTTTGCGACAATATGGCAAGAAGGCGGGTGCGGCTGAACTCGCGGTGCCTGCCGACATCATCAAGGTCAAGGAGATCCCGGTCCTCGGCTCGGGCAAGACCGACTACATGTCGGCGCGACGGCTGGCGCTCGATCATCTGGGGCTGAGCGCCGCCGCTTAGCGGCTTGCACAATTCAGAACCTGAATCGGGAAACCGATTCAAGCCTTTGTTTTCGCTAAACTATAATGTAGGGGTTCGCGGCTATTCGAGCCCGCTATTCCGACGACCGCGCATCGACGTCGGGCGGCAGTTCGGCTTCGCCTTCCTTCTTGGCCCGGCGAGAATAGGCGCGCACGCTGAACGGCAGGAAAATCAGGTAAACGCCGACCGAGGCGGTCAGCGTGTACCACGGATAGCTCACCAGAAGCAGAATGTAGAGGACGACGGCGAGGATGACCAGGAGCATGCGGTCGCCCGGAATCTTCACGCTCTTGCCCGAATAGACCGGCAGGCGGCTGACCAGCAGGAAGGCGATGATGACGGTGAAGGCGGTGCCGATGAAGGCTGCATAATTGGTCGGCTCGAGCCCCAGAAAGGACAGGTAAAGCGGCAGCATGACCACCACTGCGCCAGCCGGAGCCGGTACGCCGACGAAATACTCGCCCTGCCAGGTGGGGCGGTCCTGATCTTCCTCAAGCACGTTGAAGCGGGCCAGGCGCATGCCGCAGGCGATCGCGAACAAAAGCGCGGCGATCCAGCCCGGCGAACCGGCCCGGTCGAGCAGGAAGGCATAGAGCACCAATGCGGGCGCTACGCCAAAATTGATCACGTCGGCCAGCGAATCCATCTGAGCGCCGAACTTGGAGGTGGCCTTGAGCAGCCGCGCCAACCGGCCATCGACGCCGTCGAGGAAAGCCGCAATCAGCACCATCACGACGGCGGATTCGAAGCGGCCCTCGAAGGCGAAGCGGATACCCGACAGGCCGGCGCAGATCGCCAGCACCGTGATGAGATTGGGAAACATCAGCCGCAGCGGGATTTCGCGGATGCGCGGCCCGCCGGACCCGTGTGCCTCGAATTTCTTGAAGGGAGGCGTCATCGGGCCGGCTACGAGACGCAGACCAGGGGAGCGGACGCCGTACCGCCGAACTCGGCGATCACGGTTTCACCCCCCACCGCCGTCTGGCCGACCGCGACACGCGGCACGGCACCGGCCGGCAGATAGACATCGACGCGCGAACCGAAACGGATCAGGCCGAAGCGCTCGCCAATGGCAATGGCGCCGCCAGCTTCCGCCCAGCAGACGATGCGGCGCGCCACCAGACCCGCGATCTGCACGGCCGCCACGGTGCCGTTGGGGCTGTCGATGACCACGCCGTTGCGCTCGTTCTCGGTGCTGGCCTTGTCCAGTTCGGCGTTCAGGAACTGGCCTGGCCGATGCTCGATGCGGGTGATGCGTCCGCGCACCGGGGCGCGGTTCACGTGGCAGGAGAACACGTTCATGAACACGGAAATGCGCGTCATCTCATCGCCGCCAAGGCCAAGTTCGCGCGGCGGCACAGCGGGGCCGACCGCCGACACCACGCCATCGGCAGGGCTGATGACCAGCCGGTCGTCGACAGGCGTCACCCGCTCGGGATCGCGGAAGAAATAGATGCACCAGGCGGTGAGGATGAGGCAGATCCAGAACAGAACCGACGAGAAATAGCCGACAACCAGCGTCACCGCCGCGAAAACGGCGATGAACGGATAGCCTTCGCGATGGATCGGAACGAATACGTTTCGGATCGTATCGGCAAGTTGCATCGAGTCGGGACCGGGGCCGTTTCAGGTGCGGCCTGTCTAGCGGAAACAATGCCTGGCCGCAACGCGGCAATCGAACTGTCGTAGTGACGAATTAGCCGGCCTCGAGAGAGGTGCCCGGGAGGTAAAGCAAGACCGGCCGGATTTCATAGACCGCCGTAGGGTTGGCGCGACGCAGGTCACGTGCGGCCTCGACAGCAGCCTCGCGCGTCGCGCAATCCACGACGTAAAAGCCCAGCAACTGCTCCTTGGTTTCCGCGAACGGGCCGTCGATGACCATTCCGTCTCCCGGTCCGCGCAGCGTACAGGCCTCGTTGGTTGCGCCCAGCCTGGCAGCCGGCCCAAGCGCCTTTTCATGCGTCAGCCGGTCGTGGACCTTGTGGAGTTCCGTCATCAAGGCCGCATCCTCTTGCGGCGACCAGGATTCGACAAGGTCTTCGACGTGATAAGCGAGGATTGCATAGTACATCCAATGTACCTTTCGTCGTGCGGGTTGGCGTCGGTCCCAGAACGCCAAACTATCGCATTCCACCCGGCGCGATCCAGCCCCCGGTGTCAGTCTTGCGATACCTCCGAGGTACGGCGGCGCACGACGACGCCAAGTTCGTCGGATTCGCGGGCGATGCGCAGCCGCTCCTCCGCCTCGGTCGCCTCGCGCTGGCGATCCCACATCGACGCGTAGAGACCATGTTCGCGAAGCAGCGCCGCATGCGTGCCGCGCTCGGCGATCTGGCCGTCCTTCAAGACGATGATCTCGTCGGCCGAAATCACCGTCGACAGGCGGTGCGCGATGACGATGGTGGTCCGCCCCTTGCTGACCAGGTCGAGAGCAGCCTGGATTTCCTGCTCGGTATGGCTATCCAGCGCCGACGTGGCCTCGTCGAGGATGAGGATCGGCGGCGCCTTGAGGATCGTGCGGGCAATCGCCACGCGCTGCTTTTCGCCGCCCGACAATTTCAACCCGCGTTCGCCGACCATGGTGCGATAGCCGTCCGGCAGGCGCTCGATGAACGGCCCGATCTGCGCGAGTTCGGCAGCCTGGCGCACGTCTGCCTCGGCCGCTTGAGGGCGTCCATAGCGGATGTTGTAGGCAATGGTGTCGTTGAACAGCACGGTGTCCTGCGGCACCATGCCGATCGAGGCGCGCAGGCTTTCCTGCGTCACGTCGCGGATGTCCTGGCCGTCGATCAGAACCCCGCCGGACTGGATATCGTAGAACCTGAACAGCAGCCGCGAGATGGTCGATTTGCCTGCGCCCGAGGGACCGACGATGGCGACCGTCTTGCCGGCCGGCACCTCGAAGCTCACGCCCTTCAGGATCTTTCGGTTTTCCTCATAGGAGAAATGGACATCGCGGAACTCGACCTTGCCCGCGCCGACGGTGAGATTCCTCGCGCCCGGCTTGTCGGTCACCTCCTGCTTCACATCGAGCAGATCGAACATCTGCTCGATGTCGGTGAGGCCCTGGCGGATTTCACGGTAGATGAAGCCGATGAAGTTGAGCGGGATCGAAAGCTGCATCAGCATGGCGTTGATGAAGACGAAATCGCCCACCGTCTGCGTTCCGGCCTGCACTTCCAGCGCCGACATCGCCATGACCACCGTCATGCCGATGCCGAAGATCACGCCCTGGCCGAAATTCAGCCAGCCAAGCGAGGTCCAGATGCGGGTGGCGGCGATTTCGTAGCGGGCCATGGAGCGGTCGAAGCGCTCGGCTTCCATGGTCTCGTTGCCGAAATATTTCACCGTCTCGAAGTTGAGCAGCGAATCGATGGCCTTGGTGTTGGCGTCGGTGTCGCTGTCGTTCATGTCGCGGCGTATGTCGATGCGCCAGTCGCTCGCCCGTACCGTGAACCAGGTGTAGATCCACACCGTAACCGCCACCACGGCCACATATTTCCAGCCGTAGGCGACGGCGAAGATGCCAGCCGTCAGCGCGAATTCGAGGATCGTCGGCACCGTGTTCAGAACGGTGAACCGCACGATGGTCTCTATGCCCTTGGTGCCGCGCTCGATGATGCGCGACAGGCCGCCGGTGCGCCGCTCAAGATGGAAGCGCAGCGAAAGCTGGTGCATATGGACGAAGGTGCGGTAGGCGAGTTGGCGCACCGCATGCTGACCGACGCGGGCAAACAGCGAGTCGCGCAACTGATTGAAGCCGAGTTGCACCACGCGCACGACATTGTAGGCCACGACCAGCATGACCGGCACCAGCAGGAACGCCGGCAGCGGCGGCGGAACCTTTGCGTCGCCGGCAAGCGCGTCGGTCGCCCACTTGAAGAAATACGGACCGGCCACCAGCGTCAGCTTGGCGGCAACCAGCAGCACGCTGGCCCAGACGACGCGGGCCTTGAGGTCGGCCCGATCCGCCGGCCACATGTAAGGCCAGAGATTCACCAGCGTGTTGAAGGTCGAGCCGGAATCGGCGGAGACGGTCTTGTTAGCCACGATTGTTTGCCTTGCAGAAAGCGTTTCGCTTTGCGGGGTAAGAGTTCAGCAGCCTGAGCAGCAGGATTCGGTGAAGGTCGCGACCGCGCTCGAAACGGCAGAGAGCGCCTCCCGGTCGACGGCATAGCGGGAGCGCTGGCCATCGGCTTCGAACCGCACAAGCCCCGCCGCCACCAGTATCTTGAGGTGCTGCGATACCGTCGATTGCGCAAGGTCGAGCCGCTCGACCACTTGGCCGCAACAGCATGAGCGGTGCGCAGAAAGGTGGCGCAGGATCTCGATGCGGGTCGGATGCGCCAAAGCCGTCAGCTTGGCCGCGAGCGCCGGCCCTTCGGACAGGCCGAAGTTCGAACCGTTGTCGGAGAGGGAAATATTCATCGTTTATCGTCGATATACGATGAACACCGTTTCAGCAAGTGCGGTTTTCAGGAAATCCAAAGCGCGTCGCGCAGGCGGCCGGGCCGCCTGCCAACAGGTTTTACTGTTGCGCAGGCGTCGAGGTGATCTGGTCGCCCATGGCCTTGTAGTCGGCGGTGTCGCCTTCCTTGGACGTTTCAGGCACCTTGAACACCTGTCCCGGCCAGATGCGGTCCGGATCGCTGATCTGCTCCTGATTGGCCAGATAGATGGTCGAATAGCGCACACCATGGCCATAGACGCGACGCGAAATACGCCACAGCGTATCGCCGCGCCGGATGATGACGGCGCTGTCGACATGTTCAAGCTTCGGCGCGACGGTCGTGGCCGGCGGCTCGCTGGCCGATGTCGAGGCGGCGGGGGCCGCTGCCGCCGTTTCGGCTGGCTTCTGTTCGCCGGATGCGGCAGGCGTTTCCGGCGCAGCCGGCTGCGAAGCAGCGGCTCCAGCCGAAGCAGCCTCGGCAGGCTTGGTTTCGGTCGTTGCCGGTGCGGCCGGCGCAACGGCAGCGATCGATTCGCCCGGCTCACGCTGGAACGGCACGGTGGCCCGCACGACGACCTTGGCGCCATCGGCATCCAGCCCATCGACCCGGATGGTGTATTCGCCGACCGGCAGGTCGCGCGCCGCCTCGATCAGGAAGTGGCCGTCAGGTGAAGTCACGGCATCGCCGAGCAGGATTTCGTTGGCATAGGCGCGCACTTTGCGGCCGGCATCGGCCAAGCCTGCGACAAAGACCTTGCTGCCGTCGATTTCAACCGCTTCGACGACGATCTTGACCCCGGCAGCCGGGGCTGCCGATGCTTCGGGCGCCGCCGCATCGCCGGTGGCCGAAGGTGCGGCAGGCGCAATGTTGATCGGAGCTTCCGTTGGTCCGGGCTCAGCCTGCGAACCTTCGGCCTGGGGTTGGGCTGCCGGCTTCGGAACCGTCAGAAGCTCGGCCGGCTTGCCGGGTTCCTCGACCATGGCAAGCA
Organism: Mesorhizobium sp. Root157; assembly: GCF_001427385.1. GTDB lineage: Bacteria > Pseudomonadota > Alphaproteobacteria > Rhizobiales > Rhizobiaceae > Mesorhizobium. Next base: position 590,424 of record NZ_LMGJ01000012.1, on the reverse strand, counting down.
CTTGCCCGCCCGGTTGCTCCGGAACGGAGACGACTGCGGTCTGGGTCGAGGTGGCGACAACGCTGTCCGGCGCGGTCGAGCGCAGAACGATCTGGTAGTCGCCCGGCTTCAGCGGATCGTCCAGCACGATGGCAAAAGCGCCATCTGAACCGGCCGTCGTTTCGCCGAGCACGGTAGAGCCATGAACGATCTCGACCTTGGCGTTCGGGGCAGCATTGCCGGCGATCACGACCGAACCGTTGTCCTCGACGCGCACGACATCGAAGGTCGGCGCGACCACGCCGGGAGGTGCCGGTTGCGTGGTGGATGCAGCCTCCCCTGCCGGCTTCATCGCGTCGGCGGCTGGCTTCATGGCATCGGCGGCGGGCGCCATCGCATTGGTCCCGGAAGCAGCCGGAAGCCGGGATTGCGTCTCGGTCGTCGCTTCCGCTCCCGGTGCAGTGGTTGCAGGCTGGGACAGCGATGCTACGCTTGGTGCCTGTGGGTTAAGATAGGGATCGAGGGCACCAGAAACATAGGCCACGCCTGCGGCGGCGACACAGCCGCCAACAGCAAACAGAAAAGCCTTCACCGGTGTAATCGCCATATTGTTCTTGCCCCTTAGCCACTTGACGCGGTCTACCCTGTTTTGCGGAAACCGACAAGAAAAGACCGCATTGGACTTGACCGCCGCCGCCGGCACCAGCACCAATCAGACATGAACACGATTCGATCCGTCTGTGTCTATTGCGGCTCATCTCCGGGTCGCGATGCGGCCTATCTTGAAGCGGGCCATCTGCTCGGCCGCTCGATTGCCCGTTCGGGCCTGCGCCTCATCTACGGCGGCGGCACCAAGGGCATCATGGGCGCGGTCGCGGACGGCGCCATTCGAGCCGGCGGCAAGGTCACCGGCATCATTCCCCGCTTCCTGGTGAACAAGGAAGCGACCGAAACGGCGCTCGACCGTCTGGACCAGATCGTCATCACCGACAACATGCATCAGCGCAAGCAGAAGATGTTCGAGGAATCAGACGCCTTTGTGGCGCTGCCCGGCGGCATCGGCACGGTCGAGGAGATCGTCGAGGTCATGACCTGGGCGCAACTAGGCCATCACCGCAAGCCGATGGTGTTCGGCAACATCAACGGCTTCTGGGATCCGATGCTTTCCCTGATCGCGCATATGGCTGCCGAAGGTTTCATCCACACCGCGCATCAGGTCAGGCCTATCGTCGTGCGGGAGCCCGAAGCCATCGTGGCGGCGATCCTGGCTGCGGCGTCCGTCGCCGACAGCCCCGCCGAAGGCGTGCCTTCGCTTATTGAGAAGATGTGATCGCGTTCGCCGAGGCCTTGGCGTTCAGCATCGACCAAGAATAGATCACAAGCGCCACCCAGATCAGGGCGAAGGCCACGGCGCGCTCGGAAGAAAACGGCTCGCGGAACACGAAGACGGCGACGATGAAGATCATGGTCGGCGCGATGTACTGCATGATGCCGATGGTCGATAGCCTGAGCAGCTTCGCGCCGTTGGCATAGAAGATCAGCGGTATCGCCGTGACGACGCCGCTCCCGACAAGCAGCCACAAATCGGTTGCGCTCTGGCTGCCGAAGTGACCCGTGCCTGTCGCCTGAGCCCAGCCTATAAAGGCAAGCGCCGGAACCGCCAGGATGAGGACTTCGAGGAAGAAGCCCTGCGCGGGGCCGATGGGCAGCGTCTTCTTGAACAGCGCGTAGAAGCCCCACGACACGGCGAGCGCGATGGACACCCACGGCAGGCCGCCATTCTCCCAGGTCAGGATCAGGACGGCCAGCACCGCCAGCACAATGGCGACAATCTGCATGCGGTTGAGCTTTTCGCCGAGCACCACGGCCCCGAGAAGGATGCTGAACAGGGGGTTGATGTAGTAGCCCAGCGCCGTTTCGAGCGCCCGGTCGACGGCGATCGCCCAGACGTAGACACACCAGTTGATGCTTATCAAAGCGGCGGTCAATGCGCCCATCATGAGCGTTCGCGGGCTGCGCAAGGCGCGCATGATGTCGTCCGTGCGGCCAAGCCAGATCAGCAGGCCGCCAGCGATCGGCAGCGACCAGATGACCCGGTGCGCCACCACTTCGATAGCCGGGATGTGCGCGACCGCCTTCATGTAGAAGGGCAGGAACCCCCATATCAGATAGGCAGCCAGGGCATAGAGAAAGCCGCGTTGCGCGGCCTTGTCGGTTGGGTTTGTCGCTTCAACGCTCATGCGGCCCATATGGAGCTATTGAAGGCTGCGTACCATCGCAAAGTTCTTATGGGTCAATGAACTTTCGCTGATGGCTCAACCTTGAGCCTTCCATGGCTCGACGCTAGTCCCCGCCGGAAAACTACTCGGCAGCCGCCAGACCGGCCAATTCGCGGTTCTTCATCAGCTTGAAGACGATGGAATCCATCAGCGCCTGGAACGAGGCGTCGATGACGTTGTCGGACACGCCGACCGTCCACCAGCGCCCGCCCTCGCCGTCCTGCGATTCGATCAGGACGCGGGTGATGGCCTCGGTGCCGCCGTTGAGGATGCGCACCTTGTAGTCGACCAGTTCCAAGTCGGCGATTTCATCCTGATAGCGGCCGAGATCCTTGCGCAGCGCGATGTCCAGTGCATTGACCGGACCGTTGCCTTCGGCCACCGACATTCTGGTCTGGTCTTCGACCACGATCTTCACGATGGCTTCCGAAACCGTCTTGATGTTGCCGTTGGCGTCGAAGCGGCGCTCGACCATGCAGCGGAAGCTCTCCACCTTGAAGAACTCAGGAACGGTGCCCAACGTGCGGCGCGCAAGCAGTTCGAAGCTCGCGTCCGCTCCTTCATAGGCATAGCCTTCCGCCTCGCGCTCCTTGACCAGCGCAATCAGCGTGTCCAGCCGATGGTCGTCGCGCGCGACCTCGATGCCGCGCCGCTTCAATTCGGCAAGGAAATTGGCCTTGCCGCCCTGGTCCGACACCATGACGCGACGACGGTTGCCGACGCTTTCCGGTTCGACATGCTCGTAAGTCTTGGGCTCCTTGGCCAGCGCCGAAGCGTGGATGCCGGCCTTGGTGGCAAAGGCGGAAGCGCCGACATAGGGTGCCTGCGCTTCCGGCGCACGGTTCAGCAATTCGTCGAAAGCGCGCGACAGGCGCGAAAGGCCGGCAAGCTGCTCTGCAGTGATGCCGGTTTCGAAGCGTTCGGCAAGAACCGGCTTCAACGCCAGGGTCGGAATGATGGTGACAAGATTGGCGTTGCCGCAGCGCTCGCCGATGCCGTTCAGCGTGCCCTGGATCTGCCGTGCCCCGGCTTCCACCGCGGCCAGTGAATTGGCCACCGCCTGGCCGGTGTCGTCATGGGCATGGATGCCGAGATTGTCGCCCGGAATCCCCGCCTCGATCACCTTGCCGACAATGTCGCGCACCTCGGAAGGCTGGGTGCCGCCATTGGTGTCGCACAAAACGACCCAGCGCGCGCCTGCCTCGTACGCCGCCTTGGCGCAGCCCAGCGTATAGGCGGGATCGGCCTTGAAGCCGTCGAAGAAATGCTCGCAATCGACCATCGCTTCCTTGCCGGCGCCGACCGCTGCCTCGACCGAAGCGCGGATGGCCTCGAGGTTCTCCTCCTGCGTGCAGCCCAGCGCCACGCGCACATGATACGCAGAACTTTTCGCCACGAAGCAGACCGCGTCCGACTTCGATTGCACAAGCGCTGCCAGGCCGGGATCGTTGGAGGCCGAAACCCCGACGCGCTTGGTCATGCCGAACGCGACGAAGCGGGAACGCCTGGTGCGCTTCTGTCCGAAGAAAGCGGTATCGGTCGGGTTGGCGCCCGGATAACCGCCCTCGACATAGTCCATGCCGAATTCGTCGAGCAGCTTGGCGATGGCGATCTTGTCTTCGACCGAGAAGTCTATGCCCGGCGTCTGCTGGCCGTCGCGCAGCGTCGTGTCGTACAGATAGAGCCGCTGTTTCATCGTAGACATGCCAACATCACACCTTCCCCGCGAACCTGTCGGTCGCGTAGATCAGCCGGTCGAGTATCCCCGGCTCCGAATAGGCGTGCCCAGCCCCTTCGACGAGAAAGAACTCGGCCTGCGGCCAGGCCTTGTACAACTGCCAGGCATAGTGCGCCGGACACGGCATGTCGTAGCGACCGTGCACGATGACGCCCGCAATACCCTTGAGCTTGCCGGCATCGCGCAGAAGCTGGCCCTCTTCCAGCCAGCCGGCATGGACGAAATAGTGGTTCTCGATGCGGGCAAAGGCCACGGCGTAGTCCGCTTCGCCGAATACGTCGCTGGTTTCAGGCTCCGGCAGCAACGTGATGGTCTGGCCTTCCCAGGTGCTCCAAGCGATCGCCGCCTCCACCTGCGCCTTGCGGTCCGAGCCAACGAGGCGCTTTCGGTAGGCCGCCATCATGTCGCCGCGCTCGGCCTCCGGGATCGGCGCCAGGAAGCGTTCCCACTTGTCCGGGAACATCTGCGACACGCCGAACTGATAGTACCATTCGAGTTCGGCGCGGGTCAGCGTGTAGATGCCGCGCACCACCAATTCGCTGACACGGTCGGCGTGCGTCTCGGCATAGGCGAGCGCCAGCGTCGAACCCCATGAGCCGCCGAACACCAGCCATTTGTCGAATCCGGCCATTTCACGCAGCCGCTCGATGTCGGCGACCAGATGCCAGGTCGTATTGGCGTCAAGAGAGGCGTTGGGCGTCGACTTTCCGCAGCCGCGCTGATCGAACAGGATCAGGTCGTAAAGCTTCGGATCGAACAGGCGGCGATGCTTGGGCGAGATGGTGCCGCCCGGCCCGCCGTGCAGGAACACCGCCGGCTTGGCGCCTCTGGTGCCGACCCGCTCCCAATAGATCATGTGACCGTCGCCGACATCCAGCATGCCGGTTTCGAACGGCTCGATCTCCGGATAAAGGTTCCGCAATTCGCTGTTCATGCTTTCTTGTCCTCGGGCGGCCAGGTTTCGGTATCGTGATCGGGATGCTGGTAGGAAACGAGGTCGGACAGGAAATCCGCCGCTTCCTCGTCCGCCATAGTGTCCATGCCGGGAAGTGCCGCGATGCCGTCGACATGAGGCAGCTTGGCCTCGATCCCCCACTGCACCAGCGGCGCAATATCGCCCGGCTCGTCGAACGCTCCGATGGCAAGTGCTATGCCGTCCGGTGCGACGTAAGTGAGAGGCGTGCCGCAATCGGCGCAAAAGCCCCGGCTGGCATGGTTCGACGACCGGAATTCTTTCGGTTCGCCACGCGTCCATGTGAGCTTTGCTTTGCGCACCGAAACAAGCGGCGCGTAGAAGGAGCCGAACGCCTTCTGGCACATGCGGCAATGGCACACCGACGCATCGCCCAGCGCGCCCTCGACACGAAAACGCACCGCGCCGCACTGGCAGCCGCCGGTATGGATCGGGCGATTGTCGAGGCTCATCGCACGCCCTCACCGGCAGATGCGGCGCGCCGATTCAGCAAAAGCCTCCAAGTGCCTGATCGCAGGCCCATTTCCTCACTCCACGCCGTGGCAGACAGCTTCGATATTGTTGCCGTCGGGATCGAGCACGAAGGCGCCGTAGTAATTGGGATGATAATGCGCGCGCAGGCCGGGCTTGCCGTTGTCGCGACCGCCCGCATCCATCGCCGCCTCATAAAAAGCATCCACCTCCGCGCGTTTGTCGGCGGTAAACGCATAGTGCCGGCCCGGTCCGCGCTCCTTGCTCTCATGCAGCCAGAATTGCGGCCTGTCGTAGCCGTATCCGCCCACCTTGGCACCGCCGGTAAATTCCTCCGGCACCATCATCACCAGCGATGCGCCAAGAGGCGCCAGCGCGGCATCATAGAATCTCTTCGATGCCTCGAAATCTGCCACCGGAATTCCAGTATGGTCGATCATCTCTTCACCTCCCATGTCGTGATGCGCTCGCCCGTTGCCGGGTCCTTGCCGTCCTTCAACTGAACCCCTTGGGCCAAAAGCTCGTCGCGGATGCGGTCGGCCTCGGCCCAGTTCTTTTCGGCGATGAAAGTGAGACGGCGGGCAATGGCGTCCTCGGTAGACTGCCTGACCAGATCTTGGGCAGCTTCCTTGGCTGAGCCGAACTGCTTTACTTCGTCGAAATTCAGAAGTCCAAAGCCCCTGAGCGTTGCATAAACATCAGCCGGATTTGTTGACACATCGCGTAGCGCTTCATCGATACTCGATCTAAACAGCGAAAAATTCAGATCATCAAACAGCGCCGCCACGGCGCTATCCACAACGCCTACATGGCTCTCGATAGCAATGCGATTTTCTTCAGCGAAGTTAACACCGCTGGAATTTAGATAGGTACGCCATTTCTCGCGGAGGGCTTCGGCCTCCTCCAATCTTCTGACGCTGAAATCGATCGGCTCGCGATAGTGCGTCATCAGCATGGCGAGTCTCAGCACCTCGCCCGGCCACTTACGGCCGCCGAAGGTTTCCGTCTCCAAGAGTTCGTTGATCGAATAGAAGTTGCCGAGGCTCTTCGACATCTTCTGGCCTTCGACCTGCAGGAAGCCGTTGTGCATCCACACATTGGCCATCGCATGGGTGCCGTGGGCGCAGCGCGACTGGGCGATCTCGTTCTCGTGGTGCGGGAAGATCAGGTCGAGTCCGCCGCCATGGATGTCGAAGACCTCACCAAGATAGGCCGACGACATCGCCGAGCACTCGATGTGCCAGCCCGGCCGGCCTCTGCCCCATGGCGATTCCCAGCCGGGTTCCTCCGGCGAAGACAGCTTCCACAGGACGAAGTCGCCAGGGTTCTTCTTGTGCGCATCGACGGCGATGCGCACGCCTGCCTGCTGCTCGTCCAGCGGGCGTTTCGACAATTGCCCGTAGTCCGGCATCGACGCGGTGTCGAACAGGACTTCGCCTTCCGCTTCATAGGCATGGCCGCGTTCGATGAGAGCCTGAATCAAGCCGATCATGTCGGTCTTGCCGTCCGGCCTCGGCTGGACGAATTCGGTGGCGCGCGGCTCGAAGGTCGGCGGCAGGCAGCCGAGCGACGCCACATCCTTGTGGAACTGATCGGCGGTCTTTTCGGTCACGCGGCGGATCGCCTCGTTGAGCGGCAGCTTGCCGGAGGCGATGTCGGCGCCGAAATCGCGCAACGCGCGCGCGTTGATCTTGTCGTCCACGTCGGTGATGTTGCGCACATAGGTGACGTGGGTCTCGCCGTAGAGATGGCGCAACAAGCGGTAGAGCACGTCGAACACGATGACCGGGCGCGCGTTGCCGATATGGGCGAAGTCGTAAACGGTCGGTCCGCAGACATACATGCGCACATTGTCGGGATCGATGGGGACAAAATCCTCCTTCGCCCGGGTCAGCGTGTTGTAGAGGCGCAAACCCTTGGAATCCGGTTTCCCCGCAATTCCGGACGGAAAACCGCCGGCCACTTTTCCTGGAATTGCTTTAGACATTCATCCCCTTTCCGGCGCAGGCCGGCTCAAAAAACCCATAACGATCAGCCTGGCTGGCCGGTTCGTTTGTCCACTCTGGAAGAAAGATGAGGCGAAAACGTCCGGGCCAGCGCGAAGCTAGCCGATAATCGAAATGCCACAAATGGCAAAAGACGTTTCCATGGAGGGCTTTATCGCTTTGCCTCCTGTTGCCGTCAAGCCGCAAAATTGGGCGAAAACGTCGGTTTGCCGCCAGACAACCAACCGTTAAAGGTTTTATTAAACATGTAAGTACAGCTTCGATCTCCCAAGCGCGGCTATTGCGTCAGGCGTCACGATTTGGTCCGAATTGGCCGCCATGACCAGTGACCGCAAGTGAAAACAACCCGAGGGTAGAAAAATGTCTCGAAAACCGGAAGCAAAACGACCCAAGCAACCAGTATTGGCCAATCAATACCGCGCCATCGGCTCCGCAGCCATTGTCGCCGCGCTGCTCCACGCCACCAAGAAAAAGAAGCCCGTGCAGAAGTTCCTTTCGCCGCGCGTTGCGTGACGATCCGGGCAGCGGCTCGCATCGCCGCTGAGGAACCAGAACCAGACGTCTTGCCAATCCTTGCCGATTCCGCGCCCGACCGGCGCGGGCTAACCTTGGGCTTTGGCCGCGCCTGTCAAAACAACGTCATCTGATCGTCATCGGCGCCGGGTTTCCGGCGCTTTTGGTTCTCGGACCGGGCTGAAACCTCGCCCGTATCTCTTTCCTGTATTTCCGGGCCGGTGTTGGCGACCTTGTTGACGAGGCCGGACACCGGAATCGCCTCGAAGAAGTCCGGTTCGGCCGGTCTCAACAGGTCGGCAATGTGGCGCGGCTCCTGGCTGCGGCAATCCAGCCAGCGGGCGAAGTCCTGTTCTTCGATCACCACCGGCATTCGCTCATGGATGTGCGCAATGCCGGCATTGGCCCGGGTCGTCAAAATGGTGCCGGTGTCCATCTCGGAACCGCCCGGCTCGGCATAGGTCTCCACCAGCCCGGCAAACGCGATCAGACCGCCGCGCCTCGGCCGCACCCAGTAGGCTTGCCCCTTTCGCCCGCCCTTCTGTTGCCACTCATAAAAGCCGGAAGCCGGCACCAGCGCACGGCGATGGCGCATGGCGGTGCGGAACGAAGCCTTGGTGGCGGCCTCCTCCGAGCGCGCGTTGAACAAGAGCGGGAAAGCACGCGTGTCCTTGACCCATGACGGGATCAGTCCCCAGCGCACCAGCATCGCCTGCCGGTCGGGAAAATTGGAACCCGGTGGCTGCGGCGGGCCGGCCAGCACCATCATGATCGGCTGCGTCGGCGCAATGTTGTAGCGCGCAGGAAACTCCTCGACCTCGCCGACCCCTGCAAAGGCCGCCGTCTGGTCGGCTGTCGCGGTCAGGGCAAAGCGCCCGCACATGAGCCTATCCTCGGTTTGCGTGTTCAAGGTTCAACGTGGCGATGGAACAAGCGCGGCGCAACCGCTAAAGCTGTTTGGCAAAGCCCATCCACAATTGGCGCCGGACTCGATCAGTGGAAGAAAACCCCTTGCCTGAAATCCCCGCCGTTTCGGTCGCGCTGGTGCGCAACGACCGCGTGCTTCTGGTGAAGCGCGCGCTGCCGCCCTCGCAAGGCCTATACGCATTTCCCGGCGGCAAGGTCGAGGCCGGCGAAACGCTGGAAGAAGCGGCGCGGCGCGAACTCATGGAGGAAACCACGCTTGGCGGCGCGCGCTTGCGGCCGCTGGAAACCATTTTCATCGAAGGCGCCCGCGACAACCACCCGCTCGACTACCGGTTGACCGTGTTCGGCGCGGACTATGTCGGCGGCGATGCGGTCGCCAGCGACGACGCGGCTACGGCGGCGTTCTATACGCTTGCCGATATGGCGGCGCTGCCGCTGGCCGATTCGGTGTTTACCATTGCGGAAAGATTGCTCGCTCCAGGCGGTGGAGAAGCAGGCTTCGACCCCCTGATTGGCCTTGCGACGGACAAGTTACCCGGTCACAAGGACTGATGCGCCGCACTTCGCTTATTCTGGCCCTGGCCCTCGCCGTTTCCGCTGCCCTTCCGGCGCGGCCGGCGTTCGCCGTCGAGGCGCCGTTCGAGGCTGGCCTGATCCGGCTTGCCGAAGTGCTCGGCTCGCTGCATTTCCTGCGCAATTTGTGCGGCGAGAAGGGCGATGACTGGCGTGGGCAAATGGAAAAGCTGCTCGAATCGGAAAATCCCGATTCGGAGCGGCGCGCCCGCTTCATCGCTTCCTTCAACCGCGGCTACCGCTCATTTAGCGAATCCTACAAAAGATGTACCCCTTCCGCCACTGAAGCGATCAATCGCTATATGAAGGAAGGTGAAGCGTTGACCCGCGACATCGCATCGCGGTACGGCAATTAACAGGCTGTTAACTTTTCCGACAAAAGGCGCACGTACAAATTCCGGCCGGCGTGCTAGAGTCTTAATGGGACATTAAAGGGACGCCTCAAGTTTGATCCGCATTTGAAGGACCGATGCTTGAAAAGGGTGGTAGTTGCATATGGAACACAGCCTCAGCGATATCGACGCATTGGTCCGGGAAGAAAAGCGCCTGACCGCTGTCGAAAGCCACAACGAAGCCTGGGCCGAAGGCCTTTCGGCCGGCATCGAGCCGGAAATCATCGCCGAAGCCGCACTTGAGACCGCCTTTGGCGAGATGCTTCGCACCAGTGGCGAAACAGCCGCGCTCGCCCTGCTTGACCGCGTGCGCGAAAAGGTGATCGGGGGCGCTTTCGAGCCCGAGCGCCTACGCCACTGATGCATGTCGCCCGAGAGGGGAACCGGTTTCGGGTCAACGACATGCATAAAATCAAATACTTGAAGCGCCGCCGGCGAATCTGAAAGATTCAGTGCGCTTTAACGGCATTATCCCAATCAGATTTTGACGCACCTTGTGCCTTGGGGCATCATGCCGTCGTGAAGGAGATGCGGGCGTTGAATTTTCCATATTCAGGCGGGCGGAGCGGCATTCGGCTCGGCCTTTTGCTGCTGGCGGCTTGCGCCACCACCCCACCTGCCCTGTTTGCGGCCGTCCTTCCGGCAGCAGCGCTGAGCGAGATCAAGCGCGAGGAACTGCCTTCGCCCGTTGCGCCGCCGGCAAATGATGCAGAATCACCCAACGCCGTGCCGATGCCGGATCCGATCGAGACGCCGAAGCCTTCGACCGATCAGCCTGCTTCGCCCGAAGACAGCGAACCCCCGGCGCAGGTCGATCCCGAATCTCCCCCGGAAGACGGCAGCATCGCCCGGCCGCATATCGATCCCGACGAACCGCTGCCCGAGGTCGTCTACGATCTCGACCGCCTGCCGGAACCGGTTCGCCGCATGCGCGATCTCATCGTGGAAGCCTGCAAGAGCGGCGACATCCAGAAACTGAAACCCCTGATCGGGATGGGCGACGACGCCACGCAACTGTCGCTGACCGATATCGAAGGAGAGCCGATCGAGTTCCTCAAGAGCCTGTCGGGCGACACCGAGGGCCAGGAAATCCTGGCCATCATGGAAGAGGTGCTCTCCGCCGGCTATGTCCATCTCGACGCCGGCACGCCGCAGGAACTCTATGTCTGGCCGTATTTCTTTGCCCTGCCGCTCGACAAGCTGGACGCCCGGCAAAGGGTCGAACTGTTCAAGATCGTCACCGCCGGCGACTATGACGACATGAAGCAATTCGGCACCTACATCTTCTATCGCGTCGGCATCACGCCCGAAGGCAAGTGGGCCTTCTTCGTCGCCGGCGACTGACACACCGGTATCGCCGTCAGGAGGCTTGTGCAGGTTCGCCTTTCGTCATCGGGAGGCGCTTGCGGGGGCACGGGCGGCGGACTACGTAAGGCGCATCGTTTGCAAGATCAGGTTTCCTGTCACCCATGCCCTTCACCCTGCTTGAAGATCGCGCGCTCATTCTTGTGTCCGGCCCCGAGGCCGAGCACTTCCTGCAAAATATCCTGACGGTCGATCTCGAAACGCTCAAACCGGGCGAGGCAAAGCCGGGCGCACTTTTGACGCCGCAAGGCAAGATCCTGTTCGATTTCCTGATCTCGCGCGCTGGCGCCGATACCTTCCGGATCGAGTGCCGCGCCGACATAGCCGGCGACTTCCAGCGCCGGCTGATGCTCTACAAGCTGCGCGCCAAGGCCGAAATCACCCAGCAGGATCAGCCGCTTGTCGCGGTTCGGTGGCAAGATGATTCAAGCGCCTCACACCCGGATTCAGCCTCGGTCATCGACACGCGCTTTCCCGGCCGGTCCGTAACGCGCAGCTATGGCCCTGTTGCCGGGCAAGGCGACCTTGCCGGTTGGCATCGCTTGCGCATCGCCAACGGAATTGCCGAAAGCGGCCTCGACTACCAACTCGGTGACGCCTTTCCACATGACGTGCTGCTCGACCAGACGGGCGGCGTCGGCTTCAGGAAGGGCTGTTATGTCGGCCAGGAAGTGGTGTCGCGCATGCAGCACCGCGGCACGGCAAGGCGGCGCGTGCTGATCGTTTCCGCGGACGAGCCGCTGCCGGCGGCAGGCACCGACCTCACCGTCAACGCGCGCTCGGTCGGAACGCTCGGCTCCACCTCCGGCGGGGCGGGCCTGGCCATCGCCCGCATCGACCGGGTCAAGGCTGCGCTGGATACCGGCGAAATCATTTTGGCCGACGCCGTGCCGGTACGGCTTTCAATCCCCGAATGGGCCACTTTCACCTTCCCGCAGGACGCTACCGACGCCTCGGAGAATGCCTGATGGCCGATCGCATCGGCGCACCGCCGCGCGCGTGGCAGCGCATGCTGTCGGGGCGGCGGCTCAATCTGCTCGACCCCTCGCCGCTCGATATCGAGATTTCCGACATCGCCCATGGGCTGGCCCGCGTCGCCCGCTGGAACGGCCAGACCAGCGGCGAACACGCTTTTTCCGTCGCCCAGCATTCGCTTCTGGTCGAGGCGATCTTTTCCAGGCTGGTAACGGCAGCAAGCCCGGAGGCGCGACTTGCGGCCCTGCTGCACGATGCGCCCGAATACGTCATCGGCGACATGATCTCGCCGTTCAAATCGGTGGTCGGCGGTGGCTACAAAGAGTGCGAGCTTCGCCTCCAGCGCGCCATTCACCTGCGCTTTTCCTTGCCGGCGGAACTTGGCGTTGGCTTGCGCAAAGACATCAAGCGCGCCGATCAGGTCGCCGCCTATTTCGAAGCGACGCAGCTCGCCGGGTTTTCGGTTGCGGAAGCCACCCAGTTCTTCGGTCGACCGCGCGGCATCAGCGCCGACAGCTTCGACGTGACACCGCGTACGGTCACCTGGGCGCAGAATGCCTTCCTGAAACGCTTCGCCGCGCTGGAGGCATTACACGCCAACAGGTCGTGACCGGCCTCTTCAATCGCGGTCGGGCGCGCCAAGCGGAAAGAACGGACGATAGGGTCTCGCCTCGTCGATGGCGCGCGCAAAAGACGGGCGCTGGTTGAGGCGTGTGCGATAGGCGCGCACATTCTCGAACTCATCGGCGATCTGGTGCGTCCAGTCGGCGTAAAACAGCGAAGGGGCCGCCGCGCAGTCGGCCATGCTGAAGCCAATACCCGCCGCCCATTCGCGGCCCGCCATATGCTTGTCCAGCCAGCCATAGGCCTTTTCGAGCATCTCGCGCGCATTGCTCACGCCCTTGGGGTCGCGCTCTTCCGGCTTGCACAAAGCATCGAAGACTACCTTCTGCTGCGGCGTCGAGACGTAGTTGTCGAAGAAGCGGTCCATGAAGCGCACCTCGACCGCCTGTTTCGGATCGTTGGGGATCAACCGAGCTGGCCCCGGATAGAGCGCATGCAGGTATTCGATGATGATGGTCGCCTCATGCACCGAGCGGCCCTGATCGATCAGCATGGGAAAGCGTTTCATCGGCCAGCGCGTTTCAAGCTCTTCGAGCGCGCTCGGATTTTCCGGAGAAAGCATGATGTAGTCGAAGGGGATGTCGTTCTCGTAAAGCGCGATCAGCGCCTTCTGGCAGTATGACGAGAACGGATGCGCATAAAGATCCAGGGCCACCGCTCAAGCCTCCCGGCGACGTTGATGGCGCAAAGGCACAGCTTCCATCCTTCTCACCGCCGCTGCTTTTCCAACCGGTCGAGGAACCATTGGGTCAACCGGACCCAGACTTCCTCCTTCTCGCCGGTGTCTTCGCAGCCGTGATCGAGATTGGGGTTGTCGTTGACCTCGATGACGAAAATACCGTCCCTGGTCTCCTTGAGATCGACACCATAAAGGCCGTCGCCGATACAGCTTGCCGCCTTTACCGCCGTTTCCACCACGTGCGCCGGGGCGTTCTTCAAGGTGAAGGTCTTGATGCCGCCTTGATCGGGCCTGCCGTTGGCCTTGTGATTGACGATCTGCCAGTGCTTCCTGGCCATCAGATAGTGGATGGCAAACAAGGGCTGCCCGCCGAGCACGCCGACCCGCCAGTCGAACTCGGTCGGAATGAATTTCTGGGCGATCAGCAGGTCGGAATCCTCGAGCCATTCGGTGGCCAGCGCCTTCAGCTCCGCCACGTTGGAGCATTTCTTGACGCCGCGCGAGAACGAGGAGTCAGGGATCTTCAGCACCAGCGGGAAACCCAGCGCATCGGCTGCAAGCTGAAGATCGGAGATGCCGGCGATCATCACTGTCGGCGGCACCGGCACCTTGTTGGCCGCCATCAGTTCGTTGAGATAGACCTTGTTGGTGCAGCGGATCATCGACAGTGGATCGTCGATCACCGGCATGCCTTCCTGCTGCGCCCTGCGGGCAAAACGGTAGGTGTGGTTGGAGATGGCCGTCGTCTCACGGATGAACAGCGCGTCGTAGTTGGCAAGCCGCGCCAGGTCCCTCCTGGTGATGGGCTCAACTTCGACACCCATCTTCTCGGCGATCCGCGCCCAATGGCGCAACGACGAAATTTCCGACGGCGGCAATTCCTCGTTGGGATCGACCAGCGTGGCGAAGGTGTAGCGGGCCGGCGTTCGCGTCTTGGTCTCGCGCCACTCGCGCCCGGTGTAGATTTCCAGGCATTCGGTGAAGCGTGCCAGTTCCTCGCCGCTCATGCGGGCGAGCGGGTGAAAACCGATCTTGCGGATCGAGGCCCATCCCGATACGTCCTTGATCGAGACTTCCAGCGCCGGCGCCCGGAACCAGTCGAACAGGAGCCTTGCGAAACGGTCCCAGGCCTTCGACGGGCCGACGCCGAAGAAGACGCAGACCTTGGCCGGAAAAGCCCCGAGGTCCTTGCGGCACTTGTTCAGCGCCAGTTCCAGTTCCGGCAGCGCATTTTCATAAAGCTTGCGCTCCGACAGATCGATCATCGTCTCGACGGTCGGGATGACCCGGTGGCCGCGTGAACTGGCCAGCAGCGAGGCGTAGTAACCCCGGCTCTGGTAGCCGTAATTGTTCGACAGGTTGATGACCTTGGGGCGCTGGCCGCGAAACAGCGCCGGATGGGCCAGGTAGTCGCGATTGGTGATGATCTTGTGCGGCGTCGCCGCCTGGGTGAGGTCGGATTGCCGCCCAGTCAGGATGACCCAGCTCATCGTGCGCCGCGCTTTCCAAGCATGATGGCCGCGCGCAGTCCGTCGCGGCCGAATTGCGCCATGGTCATGAAGATCGCGTAGGGCACGGGAATGTTGGCCGCATCCGACTGGGTCTCCTCCCTCTCGTCCTCGACCCATGGGTCGTGGATGAGGATATGGTCACCGTCGTCGCCGATGGCCAGAACCCAATGCGGCACCTTCTTGCCGAACATCAGGAAGCCGCTGATCAGCACCAGCACCAGTTCGCCGCGGGCGATCGCGGCGCGGATATCGTCGATGGTGAAGGCGCGGTAATTTGCGGGAATGCCGTAGCTGTCGGCACGGCGGCGAAAATCGACCTGCGCCAGTTCCATCACACGGCGCTTCTCCTCGCTGCGCACCGACTGCAAAAACAGCGCACCATGGAAGGACACCAGGATTTCGGCCGCAAGCCCGCCTTCATGTGCCGCGACCGCAAGGCCGAACGGCTCGCAGCCGCCCGGCCCCGACATCATGAACACGGTGGTCGCCTCGCGCCACAACCGGATTTCCATCACCGGGTCCGGCACGAAGCCGCGGTCGAAATGCGCCATCGCCATCATCAGGCAGCATGGGCCGCAGGTGAAATCGCAGGTCTGCTCGTAGAACGGCACCGCCGTCGCTACCTGCGTGCCGCCACGCAAGGTCTTCTCGAAGCGCAGCGCCGGCGCACCGTCCTCGTAGTAATCGGCTTCGCGGCCGATACGGCGAAAGCTTGCCTTTTCATAAATCGCGATGGCGCGCTGGTTGTCCTCGCGCACCTCCAGCCGCAGCAGCATGCGGCCATGTTCGAAGGCGGTGTTTTCTGCGGCATCCAGCAATGCGCGGCCAATGCCCCTGCCGGAAAAATCCGGTCCCGTCGCCAGCGAATAAAGTCGTGCCACGCCACTGCCCTTGCGAAACAGCACGATGGTATAGCCGGCCACGCGGCCGTCGATTTCTGCAATCAGGGTTTCCGCCGTTTCGCGCTCGATCAGCTTGCGGAACGAGCGGCGCGAGATGCGATCGCCTGCGAAAACGGCGCTCTCGATTGCCGCGAGGGCATCGACGTCAGACGCGCGGGCCGTGCGGATTTCGGCAGGCATGCGAGTTGGGAAACCTCGATCTGCGGTGGGGAACCCTTGTCGGAACAGACTCGCCGCGAAACAGCGGCGGACCATTTATGCGCTCCTCGATTTGGGCCGAATTGTGGCTCAGGAAACGGCACGAATGCCGTCAGGTCAAGACCAGATGCCGGAGACCAGTTGCTTGTAGGCGCGCTTGGCGACCTCGTTCAACCGGCCGTCCGGCAGCGAGCCGACAACGGCGCAGCCGTAGCCCCTGTCCAGCCAGTAGACGGCGGTCGGGCCGCCCTCGTCTTCATTGTAGACACCTGCTGTCTTGGGCGCCGATTCCGAGGTGACGAACAGCGAGACGCGGTTGCCGCCTGCGTCCTCGTAGAGCAGCATCGCCGCCTTGCTGGAACCTGCCGCCGGCAGCAACCGGCCGCCGACCAGTTCGAAGCCGTCATCGGTCAGGTCCGGCGCGACCAGCTTCAACCCGACCCGGTTGGACAGCCAGGTCTGCATATGATCCCTGTCGCTGGCCGGCACTTCGACGGCGTGGCGCTTTTCGGCGGCATAGATGACATGAGCGGCGATCGCTTCTTCCGCCAATCGGCCAGCCGGGCCATCTTCCAGACCCAACCCGATTGCGCCGGCGAAATAGCCGCCCATCCCGCCAAGGCCGAGCAGCAGCACGGCGGCGGCGGCAAGCCACCACTTCGAGCGGGATGCCGAGGTTGGCCTGGCGGCCTCACCGATGACCACATTGTGCAAGCGTGCAGGCACCGGCTCGTCCAGCACATCGGCAAAGGCAGCGCGCAGCGCCCGGTTGTCGCTAACGTAGCGGGCGCTCCGCGCCTTCATCTCGGGGCTGGCCTCCAGCCACGCCTCGTAGCCGGCGCGTTCGTCGCCCGGCAGCTCGTTGTCGAGCGCCAGATGGATGTCACGTTCGGAAAAATCGCGCCGGGTCATTTCTCGACAACCCTCAAAGTGCGGCGACGGGCGCTATCTTCCAGCAGACCCCTCAACTCCTCGCGGCCGCGCGAGATGCGCGACATCAATGTGCCTGCCGGAACGCCCAGAATGTTCGCAGCCTCGGCGTAGGAAAAGCCCTCGATGGCGACCATCACCAGCGCCGCGCGCCGTTCCGGGCTGATGGCATGCAGCGCGTTGACGATCTCGCGTGAGGCGATCGTTTCCAGTTGCTCGGCGGGCGCCGACAGCGCCTCGTCGGTATCGAGCGACAGCATAGCTGCTTCGCCGCGACGATCCACCTTGCGCATCTGGTCGATGAAGAGATGATGCATAATCGTAAACAGCCACCTCCGGGGGCTTTCTCCGGTCTGCCAGTTGTCGAGCCGGGTCAGCGCGCGTTCCAGGCAGTCCTGCACCAGATCGTCGGCAGCGTCGCGGTCGCGCAGCAAGGCACGCGCGTAGCGGCGCAAACGCGGGATTTCGCCAAGAATCGCTGCCTTCTTGCCATCCATAGCCGCTTGCCGAAACCTGCTCCTCTCCGCGCGCCGCGCAATTGCGGCTCCGTATCCCATGAAAGCGGCCAGCGACGCATGCCAGCGCCTCGATCACCCAAGCACTACTGAAACGTGCAGGAGGCCCGATTTATTCCAACGCCTCCGAAATGCAAGGTTTGCGCCACGCGCAACGTCTCAGTTGGCCCTGGCAGCCCTGGTCAGGAGCCGCTGGTAGAACAGGCCGATGCCGATCAGCACCGCGCCCAGTCCGATGAACGACAACGCCCTGAGCACGCCTTCCAGTTCCGACATATCGAACAGGAACACCTTCAGCACGGCGACGGCAATCAGCGCGGCTGAGGCGATGCGCAACACCTGCGAACGCAACCACACCCCGCCGGCAAGCAAGGCGACGCCCATGGCCAGCCAAAGTGCTGAATAGCTGTAGGTTTCCAGTTGTTCCATGCCGCTCCACAGCGCAATGAACTCGCCCTTGAACAGCCGTCGCACCGACAGCGTCGCATAGGCGAACAGGAGCAACGCTGCCACCACAGCCAGCATCGCCGAATACCAGTGGGGGCGCTTGTCGCGCGCATAGAGCGCCAGCGCGCCGGCCGCTATCGCAGGCAGCAGATAGGCAAGAAACAAAAGGTTGAACACCGGAATGCGCCCGGTCGCCTCGTCGGTGAACAGCGGGTTCAACACGACAAAGTGTTGCCCGAGGATGAACAGCACCGACACCACGCCGGCAGCCATGGAACCATAGCGCAGGACCGAACTTGGCGAGCGCATGTCCAGCGCCACCAATATGGCCCCCGCACCAAGAGCGATCAGCGTGTAGATCGCCTGCTCGGCAAGCGTCGGCACGCCCGCGTCGATGACGCCGCTATGCATGGCGTGGCGCACCAGCATCGCCAATGTCAGCAGGGCAAACAGTGCCGCCATCGCCTCCATGATCAGGCGCGGCCGCCCATTGGTCGTGCGGGCCAGTTGCCAGGCGGCAAAGCCGA
The DNA here is from genome assembly GCF_001427385.1 of Mesorhizobium sp. Root157. Taxonomy (GTDB): domain Bacteria; phylum Pseudomonadota; class Alphaproteobacteria; order Rhizobiales; family Rhizobiaceae; genus Mesorhizobium. The sequence continues at coordinate 571,900 of NZ_LMGJ01000012.1, read as the reverse complement.
AGGCGAGCGCAGGAACGCCGTAACCAGGCAACAGCCAGTTGAACACCGACGTGCGCGACAGGAACTCCGCGCCGACAATCGTCGGATCGAAGCCGATGCGCGCCAGAACAGCGACCGCAGCGCCAGCCGACAGCCAGCCCAGCACCGGATAGGTGCGCCAACGGGTAGCATGTGCCGGAACGATTGCCGCAGCGCCTAGCAGCACCGTCGTCATGCCGGACCCGAAAGCCATGTGGATCATCAAGAGCGCCGCAACGCCTGCGCCGATGAGCGCGAAAGAGACCGCAAGGCCTCCCGCCAGCGGCGGCTGTTCGGCGCGCGCAATCCACTCCGCGCCGGCGACGAAGCCGATCAGCAGGGCCAAAGCAATCAGCGCGCGGATGAAATCCCGGTCGATATTGCCGAACGCCACCCAGGTGGAAAGGACAATGACGAGCGGCGCGGCCACACCCCAGAACGCCCATGACGCGGCGCTGACCGGGCTCGAAGCCACCAGCCGGCGCGCCGACCAGAAGCCCGTGCCGATGAAGACAATGCCGAGCAGGATGCCGAAGCGGGGCATCAGGCCGCTCGCGGCCACAGCCGTCATGCCATCGACGGAAAGAGCGCCCGCCGACAAGTCGAGCCAGAGCGACTGGAGCGGCATCAGGAACATGTACGCCAGTGCCGTGACGACGCCAGCGCCGTACAGCAGGGCCACCGCGCGCGGCCTGTAGAGCGCTGCCGCAACCATGGCGACGAGAATGACCGCTGCCCAGGCGGGCCCACCTTGCGCGACAAGATCGCCAGCATTGAACAAAGCCAGTGCCGAAAGGCCGAGGAAGAGTGCCGGCGCGACGGGGGTGCCCTTTTCATTGTCATCGCCCGTCAGCCACAGGAACACCAGGACGGCCAGCGTCACCGCGCTGATGAACAGCAGCACGGCAAAGTCGAGTTGGGGCGTTTGGCTCATATAGAGCAAGGTCCAAAGCCCGGTGCCGACAAAGGCGGCGACCATCAGGAAGGCCCAGCGCCGGATACGCGCAATGGCGCCGGTCGCTGCAAGCAGGATCGCCAGATAGCCGAACAGCGCCCATGCATTGGGCGACTGCGAAGACACCAGCATCGGCGTCGCCAGTGCGCCGAGCAGGCCGATGCCGGCCAGCGCCTGGCCATGGACAAGAGCCGCCGCAATGGTCGCGATGCCGATGATGCCCAGCAAGCCGAATGCAAGGCCGGGTCCGATGAAACCATGGACGCCGTGCGCGGCATAGACCGCGCCGAACAGGGTGAAGGCCCCGGCCGCCGTCAGGATCGCCGGAATATAAGCACCGGCAGCGCCCTGCACCGGCACCTTGAAGCCGGTTCGACGGATGAACTCGCCGCCTGCAACCATCACCAGGCCGAGGATCGAAGCCATAGTCAGCCGCACGCCAGGACCGAAAATACCGGACTCGATGGTGTAGCGCACAAGAAACAGGCCACCGAGCGCCAATGCGATACCGCCGACCCACACCGCCCAGCGCGTGCCGAGCGCGGTTTCGATGTCTCGACGCGCCGCCGGCGCGGAAGCGGCGCTCGGGGCGGTCTCCTGCGCCTGTTCGTCAGGAGTGCGGGCGCGCCAATTCCATGGCCCAACGGCTGGCTCTGCCTTGTCCTCTTCAAGGGTTGGCGGCTCGGAAGCCTTGTCGCCTCCGGTTGCGTTTTCGACTGCCGCAGCCTGCGCAACCGCGCCTTCAGGCAGGTCGGCACCCTTCGGAAGTTCTTTCGCCACGGCCATCGATTCCGCCGCAGCGGCCACCGGCGCGTGGCCGGCCAGAGCTTCCCTCACCGCGGCAAGATCGCTTTCGATGCGCTTGATGCGCTTCTGCTGCCGCGTCGTTACGACGAACAGCACGATGATCGCGATGATGCCGATCTCGAACATGCAATCCTCACACCGTCAGCTTGCAGGCTTCCGTTCCGCAAACCGCACACTTGAAACGGGCCTTCTACCGCGCCGCCAGATTCGCCACCGGAAAAATCGAGCATGTTTCGGTGCCGAACGCCAATAATTTACCGTTGCCATCCTTAAGCGTTGCTTCGGAAACGGCGAGCGTCCTGCCTCTGTGGATGACCTTCCCCTCACAAACCACTTCGCCCGTCCTCGGTGTGATCGGCCGTATCAGGTTTACCTTGAATTCGGCGGTGGTATAGGCCTCGCCCTTCTCCAGCAGGGTTTGCACGGCGCAACCCAGCGCCGAATCGAGAAGGGTGGCCGCCCAGCCGCCATGCACCCCGCCCAGCGGATTGAGATGGTTTTCGCCGGGCAGGCCTCGGAAAACCGCACGCCCCGCCGAAACATCGGTCAGGGCGAAGCTGAGCAGATGCGCCATCGGCGGCGCCGGATATTTGTTGTCGACGACGCGCTGCAGCAGTTCCAGCCCGGTGAAGCGCAGCACGTCCTCATGCGGGATGGTGCCGACGCCAAGCAACGACACCCGCCCCGGATAGAGTTCTACTTCGCTCACGCGGCTGTCTCTCCCACTACATGCCGGGCAGCGAAATGCTTGCGCAGCGCCATCAGGAAGCCGATGCGGGCGTCCGGCTGCTCGATGCCGCGCGGTTCGTAGACATGGCGGGTCAGGAAATAGCCGGTCAGCTTGAATGCATCCTCAAGCGCCGCCGGGTCAGCCCGGCGCCCGGCGCCGCGCTCCAGGAAGGCCGGCAGCGCCAGCATCTTGTCGTGCCATGGTTCGCCTGCCGCGCGCGACACCGCCCGACCCGATTTCGGGGAAACATAGGCGAGGTCGTCGCGTGCGCCGGTCGCCGCACATTGGCTGAGGTCGAGGCCAAAGCCCAGACTGTCCAGCACCAGAAGCTCGAAACGCGCCACCAGTTCACCGGCTGCATCAGCGTCGTCGAGATGCTCGATCATCACCATCAGCGTTTCGTAGAGGCTGGCATGAGCGTCGCGTTCAGGCAAAAGGCGCAGATGCGCGGCAAGGACCTGGAAGCCATAGACCGCGACCGCACTGTCCATCAGCCTTGCCGCGTTCATGTCCAGCGCTTCGGCCTGGTAGGTGCCAAGATGCTCGTCGAGGCGCGCGCGCCAGATCAGGTCGACGCGGTTGCCGGCTTGCAGCACGGGTTGCTGCTTGCGCGAACGGCCACCGCGCACCAGACCGAGATGGCGGCCATGGGCGCGCGTCATCACTTCGAGGATGACGCTGGTTTCGCCATGCCTGCGCTGCCCCAGTATGATTCCCTCGTCACGCCATTCCATCGTGCGAACTTTGACGGCTTCGGCGGCGAAATCAAGCGCCAGCCGCCGGCCGGTTCGTGCCTCTGGCCAAGGTGGGTCGAGATTCAGGTCAGGGTGAGCCGCCATTTGCAGGCCGCCCTGACCTGAGTTTTTAGGCCGAACGCGACAGGTCGCAGCCGGCATCGATATCGCGGCCCACCACCAGCGCCCGTTTCAGGTGCGGCTCGATCTCGTGGTAGACGCCATCCGGCTGGGCGCCCAACGCATCGAGCGTCTTGCTGAAGAAGCAACGCACGGCGGCGGCGGCGACGATGTCGAAAATCTCGCCGTCGGAGATACCGCGCTGGCGCAAATCGTTGACGTCGCGCTCGCTCACCGAAGTGGCGTCGCGAACCACCTTGGCGGCAAAGCGCATGATGGCGCGCTCGGTTTCATTCAGCGGCGAGGTATCGACATCCTCGACAACCGCCTGAAGCTCCGGCGCGGTGAAATGCCCGTTCAAAAGGATGCTGCCATGAGCCAGCATGCAGTAGGAACTGCGTAATTCTTTGGCTGCCGCCATGGTCACGAGTTCGTAGCGACGCAGGTCCATGCCCGACTTGATGCTGGCAAGAAGGCCGTTCCACGCCTCCATCACTTCAGGGCGGTGGCTGAACGCCTTCACCATGTTGGGCAGATAGCCGTAGCCGGCCTGCGCCCTTGCAAACATCTGCGCTGTCTTGGAACCAGGATCGCCGTCGGTCACGGTATTGATGTACGTCATCGCGCACCTCCCGAGCTGAGCAAGCCGCCAAGCATAGCGCAAAACGGGACCGGGCGGAACGGCATTGTGGGCTCAGGGGCGACCTAGCGCGGGAAATCGAGCCCCATCTCGCGGTAGCGCTCGGGGTCGTCGCCCCAGTTCTCGCGCACCTTCACGAACAGGAACAGATGCACCTTCTGTTCGAGGATGTCGCCGATTTCCTTGCGAGCCGCCTGCCCGATCGCCCGGATCGTCTCGCCCTTGTGGCCGAGCACGATCTTCTTCTGGCTGTCGCGCTCGACATAGATGACCTGCTCGATGCGCACCGAACCGTCCTTCTTTTCCTCCCATTTCTCCGTCTCGACATGGGATGAATAAGGCAGTTCCTGGTGCAGCCTTAGATAAAGCTTCTCGCGCGTGATCTCGGCCGCCAGCTGGCGCATGGGCAGGTCCGAAATCTGGTCTTCGGGATAGTACCACGGCCCGGCTGGCAGTTTCTCGGCCAGATAATCGAGCAGATCCTTGCAGCCGGAACCGGTCAGCGCCGAGACCATGAAGGTGCGCTGGAAGGGAACGCGCTCGTTGGCCGTCTGGGCAAGCGTCAGAAGCGTTTCCGGCTTCACCCGGTCGACCTTGTTGAGGATCAGCACCATCGGCTGGCGCACATCCTTCAGCCGTTCGAGGATGGCGTCGGCATCGCCCTTGATGCCGCGCTCGGCGTCGATCAGCACCAGAATGACATCGGCATCCTTGGCTCCGCCCCAGGCGGTGGTGACCATGGCGGTGTCCAGCCTGCGGCGCGGCTTGAAGATGCCTGGCGTGTCGACGAACACGATCTGCGCCGTGCCGTGGGTGGCAATGCCGCGCACCAGGGCGCGCGTCGTCTGCACCTTGTGCGTGACGATGGAAACCTTGGTGCCGACAAGCTGGTTGACCAGCGTCGACTTGCCGGCATTGGGCGCGCCGAGCAGCGCCACGAATCCGGATCGGGTCGCGGGCGCCGCGCTTGGCGGGGGCGTATCGGCGTTGGCGCTCATAGCGCGCTCCCTTCGGTTGACCAGACGCCCTCGCGCACCAGAAGCGCGGTCGCCGCAGCCTGCTCGGCCTCGCGTTTCGATCGTCCCTTGCCTTGCGCCGGCTCGAATTTTCCGACCGTCACCGAAACCGTGAACAGCGGATCATGATCCGGTCCTTCGCGGCTGTCGATATGGTAGGCGGGGGTGCCGCCGGCTGCCTGATGCGCCCATTCCTGCAGTTCCGTCTTGGGATCGCGCCGCGCCGTCGCCATGGCCTGCGAACGCGGCAGCCAGTAGCGGTGGATGAAGGCTCTTGCCGCTTCCAGCCCGCCATCGAGGTAGAGCACGGCAATCAGCGATTCCAGCGCATCGGCACGCAGATTGACGCGCTTGCGCTCGGCCAGGTTGCGCACGTCGGAGCCGGCGCGGATCAAACCGGGCAGGCCGATCTGCTCGGCGATCTCGGACAGCGCCTCGGCGTTGACCAGCGCATTGAGGCGCAGCGAAAGCTCGCCTTCGACCGCATCGGGAAACGCCGCCAGCAGCATGTCGGCAACCACCAGGCCCAGTACGCGGTCGCCGAGAAACTCGAAGCGTTCGTAGTCGATGCCGGCATGAGCGCTGCGCGCGCTGGCATGGGTCAGCGCCCGCTGCAGACGCTGCGTGTCACGGAAAGCATGGCCGGTCCGCTCGTACAGCGCTTCGGAAAGCGCGTCGGCGGTCAGCCGTTTCGTCGTCGCCATCTCAGCGGATGAAGTTGAACAGGCGCCCGATACGCATATCGGTCGGCCACTTCCAGATTTCGAGCGGGCTCGCCCCATCGGCAATCGAGAAGAAGATGATGTTGGCGCGGCCAACCAGATTCTCGGCCGGCACGTAGCCGACGGTGAAGCGGCTGTCGCTGGAATTGTCGCGGTTGTCGCCCATCATGAAATAATGGCCGGCGGGCACCTCGAACACCGGCGTGTCGTCGCCGATGCCGCTTGGGGTCAGGTCGAGCGTATCGAAGCTGACGCCGTTCGGCAGCGTCTCGCGGTAGACGTCGACCGGGCGCGCAACTTCGGTGATGTCGGGATTGTCGATCTGGCCGACCTTCTCGCGCGGCACGGCAACATCGTTGATGAACAGCTGTCCGCCCTTCATCTGGATCTTGTCGCCGGGCAGGCCGATGACGCGCTTGATGTAGTCGATCGACGGGTTCGGCGGGAACTTGAACACGGCAACGTCGCCGCGCTCCGGCTCCCCGCCCCAGATGCGGCCGGAAAACAGGTCGGGCGAGAACGGCAGCGAATAGCGCGAATAGCCATAGGCCCACTTGGTGACGAACAGATAGTCGCCCTCAAGCAAGGTCGGACGCATCGAACCCGAGGGAATCGAGAAAGGCTGGAACAACAGCGTACGGATGACCAGCGCCAGAAGCAGGGCCTGAACGATGACGCTGACGGTCTCGCCGAGACCGCCGGATTTCTTCTGGGATTTGTCAGCCACGCTCATGTCGTCCTCGTTCATGCGTTGGTTCTATAAGGGCTGAACGTGCCGGGGGCAACGCTGGTGGCGGTGTGACAAGATCACTATGGCGTTTGCGTTGCCGGCAGCGCCTCGATGATCACGAAGGCTTGAGCCAGTGGGAAATCGTCGGTGATGGTGAGGTGAACCGCCGCCTCATGGCCGGGCGGCAGGATTTTCGCCAGCCGCTGTGCCGCCCCGCCGGTCAGCGCCATGGTCGGCTTGCCGCTCGGCAGGTTGATGACGCCCATATCGCGCCAGAACACGCCTTGCGCCAGCCCGGTGCCCAGCGCCTTGGCGCAGGCTTCCTTGGCGGCGAAGCGCTTGGCATAGGAGGCGGCGCGCTGGCGCCGCCCTTCCGAGCGCGCCTGCTCGGCCTCGGTATAGATGCGCTGGATGAATCGCTCGCCATAGCGCTCCAGCGATTTTTCCACCCGGCGGATGTCGATGAGGTCGCTGCCGATGCCGATGATCATTGCGGGGCGGAGCCGATCTTGTTGCCGTCCGCGCCGAAATGCGGGGTGCCTCCACCGGCCCGCGCCGTCAGGCGCTTGCTGCGCTCGGCATTGAACACCTGCATGGCCCAGCGCGTAATCCCATAGAAGACGAGACCACACACAAGGCCAAGCGGAACCGCGCCCACGGCCAACGGCTCCAGCACTGGCCGCCACAACTCAGCGAAACTCATATGATGCAGCATCGCGCTCAAGTGCTCCGGCGATCCGTGCGAAGCCACGCTGTCATGCAATATGACCTTGCCGGTTTCCCAGGACGCACCCCACAAAATCGGCACCGTCAGCGGGTTTCCGCCGACTGCCGCCCCCAGCAGCGCCGCAACCAGGTTTCCCGCAATCAGCCAGCAGACCATGGCTGCAATGACAAAATGCAAGCCGAGCGGAAAAAACGACGCGAACACGCCGGCTGCAACGCCGGCAGCAACGGCATGCGGCGTGGCCTTCAGCCTCAGGATTCGCTTGGCGAAATAGCGCAGCGAGCGCGAGATCGACCGGCGCGGCCACAGCCACAGGCGCAGCTTTTGCCCTAAACTCTCGGTTTGCCTGCGTTTGAACAGCATCGTATTCAGCTATGCCCGGCTTAATTGCATCAAATGTTGCGGCTTCCTGGCTTCACTGCCGGGATCGCGGCAAGCTCGGGCGGCAGATTGTCGGCAGGATACGCCGGAACTTCATATTCCGCGAGGGCAATCAGGGGCACGCCGACATCGGTCTTGCCGGCGGAGCGGTCGATGATGCAGGCGGCGGCGGCAACCTCGGCGCCGAGGCCACGCAGACACTCGATGGTCTCGCGGATCGACAGGCCGGTGGTGACGATATCCTCGACGATGACGACGCGCGCGCCCTTTTCGATCTCGAAGCGGCGCAGCCGGAACACCCCCTGCTCGCGTTCGACCCAGATCGCCGGCACGCCGAGGTGGCGCGAGGTTTCATAGGCCGGGATCAACCCGCCCACAGCCGGGCCGACAACGTAGTCGATGCGGCCGGACACCCCGGCACGGATTTTCCCGGCCAGCGCCTTGCACAGGCGCTCGGTCTTGTCGGCATGCATGAAGACGCGGGCTTTCTGCAGGAAAACCGGGCTTCTCAAGCCTGACGTCAGGATGAAGTGCCCTTCCAGCACGGCTCCCGCGGAGCGAAAAACGTCCAGCACTTCTTGCGTATTCATGCCTTGCCTATCCAGTTCCAGCCGTCCGATGCACGTTCGCTTCAGCCGCTAGCCATTGACGCGCCGTGCATCGCTCACGCTCGAGTTTTCCTTGAGCTGCGACAGCAGCCTGTTCAGGTGTTTCACATCCCATACTTCGAGGTCGATCAGCATTTCGGTGAAGTCGGGAGCCGTTCGCACCATCGACAGCGTATGGATGTTGGCGTCGTTGGATGCAACCACCTGCGCGATATCGGCCAACGATCCCGGCGCATTGATGGCGGTCACGGAAACCCGCGCCGGAAAGCGCTCCTTGTTGTTCTCGTCGATGTCCCAGCGCACGTCGATCCAGCGTTCGGGCTGGTCGTCGAAGGCCGTCAGCGACGGCGACTGGATCGGATAGATGGTGATGCCGGAGCCGGGCTGCACGATGCCGACGATACGGTCGCCGGGAACGGCTCCTTCCGGCGCGAAATGCACCGGCAGGTCGCCCCTCACCCCGCGGATCGGCACCGCACCGTCCTTTGGCTCCCCCTTGCCGCGCCGCGAACTGCGCCCCGGAATCTGGAACAGCATGCCGGCGGCATTGCGGATGCGCGACCAGCCCTCCTCGCGCTGTTTGGGAACCGCAGGCGTGACGCGCTCGTCCTTGTAGTCGGGAAACACCGCCTTGATGACATCGGCGGAGGCCAGTTCGCCTCGGCCGACGGCGGAAAGCACATCCTCGATGTCCTTGCGGGCCAGCCTGTGCAGCACCGATTTCAGGCTGTCCTTGGTGAAGCTCTTGCCGGTGCGCTCGAAGGCGCGCTCCAGAATGCGCATGCCAAGCCCGGAATACTGCTTGCGGATGGCGTTTTTTGTGGCACGGCGGATCGCCGCGCGCGCCTTGCCGGTGACGACGATCGATTCCCACGCCGCCGGCGGCACTTGCGCCTTGGAGCGGATGATTTCGACCTCGTCGCCGTTCTTCAGTTCGGTCACCAGCGGCATGATGCGGCCGTTGACCTTGGCGCCGACGCAACTGTCGCCGACATCGGTGTGCACGGCATAGGCAAAGTCGATGGGCGTCGCGCCGCGCGGCAGGGCGATCACCATGCCCTTCGGCGTGAAGCAGAACACCTGGTCCTGGAACAGTTCCAGCTTGGTGTTTTCGAGGAAGTCTTCCGGATTGTCGCCCTCGGCAAGCTGCTCGATGGTGCGGCGCAGCCACGCATAGGCGTTGGTTTCTTTCTGGATCGCATGGGCGGCGCCGTTCGGCTTGCCGCCCCCCTCCTTCGAACCAAAGTCCTTGTAGACCGAGTGGGCGGCAACGCCGTACTCGGCCACCTTGTTCATCTCGTGGGTGCGAATCTGCAATTCGACGCGCTGGCGCGAGGGGCCCACTATTGTGGTGTGGATCGAGCGGTAGTCGTTCTGCTTCGGCGTCGAGATGTAATCCTTGAAGCGGCCCGGCACCATCGACCAGGTGGTGTGGATGGCGCCAAGCGCCTGGTAGCAGTCCTCCACAGTATCGACGACGACGCGGAAGCCGAAAATATCGGAAAGCTGCTCGAACGACAGCGCCTTGGCTTCCATTTTGCGGAACACCGACCACGGCTTCTTCTGCCGACTGGTGACGTCGGCTTCGATGGCGTATTTGCCGAACAGGGTCGACAGCGACTTCTCGATCTCGCTCAGCACACCCTTGCTGCGCTCGAACATCTCGGCCAGCCGCTCCGTCACCATGCGGTGGGCTTCGGGATTGATGTAGCGAAAGGCGATCTCTTCCAGTTCCTCGCGCATGCCCTGCATGCCCATGCGCCCGGCCAGCGGCGCATAGATTTCCATGGTCTCTTCGGCGATGCGCAGGCGCTTGTCTTCGCGCATGTGGTGGAGCGTGCGCATGTTGTGCAGCCGGTCGGCCAGCTTGACCAGCAGCACCCGCACGTCCTCGGAAATCGCAAGCAAAAGCTTGCGCAGGTTTTCCGCCTGTTCGGCCTTCTTCGACACGAGGTCGAGCTTTTTCAGCTTGGTCAGTCCCTCGACGAGCTTGCCCATTTCGGGGCCGAACAGTTCGTCGATCTCGGCACGGGTGGCCGTGGTGTCCTCGATGGTGTCGTGGAGAAGCGCGACCGCGATCGTCGCCTCGTCCATGTGCATCTCGGTCAGGATCGCCGCCACTTCGAGCGGATGCGAGAAATAGGGATCGCCGGATGCCCGCTTCTGGTGGCCGTGCTTCTGCATGGCGTAGACATAGGCCTTGTTGAGCAGCGCCTCGTTGACGTCAGGCTTGTAGCGCTGCACGCGCTCGACAAGCTCATACTGACGCATCATGGGCGGGCTCTTTCACGGCAAAAATGAAACATGCGCCGCAACGGTTACGGCGCATGTCATAAATAGCTGTGAACGCTGCGGATCGGAAGGCCCCGAATCCGCCCGGACGATCAGTAATCGTCGCTTTTTTCGGGCGGAACCAGTCCTTCGATGCCGGCCAGCAGGTCTTCTTCGGTCATGCGGTCGAAAGTGATGTTTTCTTCCGGCTCGTCGGCATCGGCTGCAACGGCCGCACCCGACTGGTCGGCGATGACGTCGCTGTCGGGAGCCTCCGGCTCGTCGACCTCGACATGCTTCTGCAGCGAGTGGATCAGATCTTCCTTCAGATCGCCGGGCGAGAGCGTCTCGTCGGCGATTTCGCGCAAGGCGACGACCGGGTTCTTGTCGTTGTCGCGCGGAATGGTGATCTGCGCGCCCTGGCTGATCTGGCGGGCGCGGTGGCCGGCCAGAAGGACCAGTTCGAAGCGGTTGTCGACCTTGTCAATGCAATCTTCAACGGTCACGCGGGCCATTGGATGCCCCTTTCATGCGAAGGATTTGATGGAAAACAGGCGCGGTCCATAACCCGGTTACCGAAAAAATACAAGCATGATGCATTGGCATGATGCACTGGCCCGACGCGCCGGCAGGTGCGCGCCCGCCATCCTTATGTGCGCCCGCCGCCGCCATGGCCGATCAAATTCGCTTGTCTCGCCATCCTGCCGGCTGGAATGCCACGAAGCTGACGTTATTTCGGAAGATGACGTAATCTGGACGGGCAAGGATATGTCGCTTCTTTGTTAGAGGCGATGCCCTGTTCCAGATTATTTGACCACTGCCTATTTTCGACAAGGAATATTTCCAATGTTCGACCCCCGGGAGAAGATTGCTCTCTTCATCGACGGCGCCAATCTTTACGCCACGTCGCGCTCGCTTGGGTTCGACATCGACTACCGCAAGCTGTTGTCCAGCTTTCAGAAGCGCGGCTACCTGCTCCGGGCCTATTACTACACGGCCCTGGTCGAGGATCAGGAATATTCCTCGATCCGCCCGCTGATCGACTGGCTCGACTACAACGGCTTCAAGGTCGTCACCAAGCCGGCCAAGGAATTCACCGACGCCGCCGGCCGCCGCAAGATCAAGGGCAACATGGACATCGAACTCGCCGTCGATGCGCTGGAACTGGCCGACGTGGTCGACCATTACGTCATCTTTTCCGGCGATGGCGACTTCCGCACCTTGGTCGAGGCGCTGCAGCGGCGCGGCCGCAAGGTCTCCATCGTCTCCACAATGGCGTCGCAGCCGCCGATGATTTCCGACGATCTGCGCCGTCAGGCCGATCATTTCATCGACCTCGCGACGCTGAAGGCCGAGGTCGGCCGCGACCCCAGCGAACGACCGCTGCGCCGGCCCGAACCTGCCGCGCCCGACGAGGACGACGACTACTGAGGCGGCGGGATCATGACTGCTTCGCCGGAGCCGGGCCGCGACTGCCCGCTATGCCTTCGCCTGCATGATTTCATCGCCGAATGGCGGGAACGCGAACCGACATGGTTCAACGCCCCGGTGCCGGCCTTCCTGCCGCCGCAAGGCGAAGACGCTGTGCGCCTGCTCATTGTCGGGCTGGCGCCCGGCCTGCGCGGCGCCAACCGTACCGGCCGCCCCTTTACCGGCGACTATGCCGGCGACCTGCTCTATTCGACGCTGCTCAGGTTCGGCCTGGCCAGCGGGCGCTTCGAAGCCCGGCCCGACGACAGCCTGCAACTTGTCGATACGGCCATCGTCAATGCGGTGCGCTGCGTCCCGCCGCAAAACAAGCCGACCGGGCCGGAGATCGCCACCTGCCGCACCTTCCTCATCCCGACCATCGAGCGCTTCTCCAACCTCAGCGCCGTTCTGGCGCTGGGCTCGATCGCGCATCAGTCGGTGGTGCGGGCGCTGGGCGGGCGGGTCGCCGCGCACCCGTTCAAGCATCGCGGCCGCCACCAACTCGGCCACGTGACGCTGTTTTCCAGCTACCACTGCTCGCGTTACAACACCAATACCCGCGTCTTGACCGAAGAGATGTTCGTCAACGTGTTCAAGGATATAGCCGAGTTTCTCGGCAAATAGATTCAACGCCTGGAAGGTCGCGTGCGGGACTCTGCCTCAGCCCCGCTCCTTGAGCAGGCGGCCCTTTTCGCGGTTCCAGTCGCGCTGCTTTTCGGTCTGGCGCTTGTCGTGCAATTTCTTGCCGCGTGCGACCGCCAGCAAAAGCTTCGCCCGGCCCCTGTCGTTGAAATAGATCTTCAACGGCACCAGCGTCATGCCCTCACGCTCGATGCTTTGCGACAGGCGCGCCATTTCCCGTTTCGAGACCAGCAATTTCCGGCGCCGGCGCGGTTCGTGATTGAAGCGATTGGCCTGCAGATATTCCGGCAGGTAGGAGTTGATCAGCCACACCTCGCCGCCCTCGAAAGAGGCGTAGGATTCCTGGATATTGGCATGACCGCCGCGCAGCGACTTGACCTCGGTGCCGCTCAGCACCAGGCCCGCCTCGAGCGTATCGAGCACCTCATAGTTGAAGCGCGCCTTGCGGTTTTCCGCGGCGACCTTGCTGTTGGGATCGGCTTTTCTGACCTGGTTCATGAAGCTGAGGTGGGACCCCCGGCCTAATTAATCAAGCCGGCATACTTCATCGCCGCTTCGATCTTCTGTTCCGTCGAGGGTTCGGCCGTCACCAGCGGCAAGCGCACGACATTGTCGATCTTGCCAAGCCGCGACAGCGCGTATTTCGCACCGGCAACGCCCGGATCGGTGAAGATCGCCTTGTGCAACGGCAACAGCCTGTCCTGCAATTCCAGCGCCTTGGCCGAATCGCCGGAAAGCGAGGCCTCCTGGAATTCCGCGCACAGGCGCGGCGCCACATTGGACGTCACCGAAACGCAGCCGACGCCGCCATGCGCGTTGAAGCCGAGCGCCGAGGCATCTTCTCCGGAAAGCTGGACGAAGCCGTTGCCGCAGGTGGCGCGCTGTTCGGAGACGCGTTCGACCTTTCCGGTCGCGTCCTTCACGCCGACGATATTCTTGAAGTCGTTGGCCAGGCGGCCCATCGTCTCCGGGCTCATGTCGATGACCGAGCGCGGCGGGATGTTGTAGATGATGATCGGCAGGCTGCTCGCCCGCGCCACGGCGGCGAAGTGCTCGTAAAGCCCGCGCTGCGTCGGCTTGTTATAATAGGGCGTCACCACAAGTGCCGCCTCTGCGCCAACGCTCTCGGCATATTTGACCAGCCCGATCGCTTCTTGCGTGTTGTTGGACCCGGCCCCGGCAACCACCGGCACCCGCCCCTTGGCCACCTCGACGCAGACCTTCACCACATGGCGGTGCTCGTCATGCGACAATGTCGGCGATTCGCCGGTCGTGCCCACCGGCACCAGACCCTTGGTGCCTTCCGCTATCTGCCATTCGACCAATGCGCGAAAGGCTTTCTCGTCGAAACGCCCGCCCTGTTCGAACGGCGTCACGAGCGCGGTAAGCGAGCCTCTCAGCATTGTGTCCAACTCCATGGAACCCTTTGGTTCCCATCTGTTTCGTTCGCGCCGGCTTTAGCCTAAAGCGGGGCGGCGCACCATAGTCTCGACACCGTTGTGCGGCAAGAAAAGCCGATAAGGCCAGCAGTGAAATTCGGCTTCCCATAGGCCGCCATTTACAGCCCCTTCACATCCCCGTCCTAGGCTTGCGCCACACGCCCGACGCAAATGACCTGCAAACGAACCGTGACGATGTTCGGGAAGCTGACCAGTATCATGATCGGAAGACGCCCGCTTCGCCTGGCGTTTCTTGGCGCGGCGACCGCATTGCTGTCCAGCCTGTCGGCCGGAACGGTGCTCGACACGGCATCGACCGCAACCATTCCTGTTCCCGAGATCGAAGCGCCGCGCACCCGGCCTGCCGACATTACCCTGCTCAAGAACGGCCTCGACGCGCTTGCGGCGCGCGACATCGACGCCGCCCTCGCCCTACGCGACCAACTCCCCGCCGCTTCCCTCGACCGGCATGTGCTGGCCTGGGCAATCGCCATCTATGGCGGCAGCAGCGTGCCGAGTGGAGATATCGCCGCTACCGCCCGTATGCTGCCGGATTGGCCAGGCGCCGCGTTGCTGCGCCGAAACAGCGAGCGCGCGCTTTATCGCGAAGATCCCGACGCCGGCACGGTGATCGAAGCCTTCAACGGCAGCCAGCCGCAAACCCGCGAAGGCGTCGTGTTGCTGGCCCGTGCCTATGCGGCGGCTGGCAACATCAAGGCCGCGGTAAGCGTGCTTTCGCCTTTCTGGCGCACCGAACGGCTGGAACCTGCCGACGAGACGGCCATGCTTGCCGAGTTCGGCGCGCTCATCCCGCAGGCCGACCATCGCTTCCGCATGGAACGCATGTTCTATGCCGATCGCGTCAATTCGGCGCTCCGCGTCGCCGGGCCGGCCGGTGCCCAGCCGCTCGCCGACGCATGGGCCGCCACCATACGCGGCGACAAGAATGCGCCTGCCCTGCTCAGGGCCGTGCCTCAAGCCCAACGCTCGGCCGGCTACTTCTTCGCCGAAGCCAAATATTTGAGGCGTCAGGATAAATTCACGGCAGCGGCGACAGTCATGCTGAAGGCGCCGACCGACCGCGCCGCCCTCGTCGATCCCGACCAGTGGTGGCTCGAGCGGCGCGTCCTGTCGCGCGAACTGGTCGACCAGGGCGACATGAAAACCGCCTACCGGCTGGTTGCCGCCCATGCCGCTGAAAGTGCGACCAATGCCGCCGATGCGGAATTCCATGCCGGCTGGTATGCGCTACGCGGCCTCAACGATGCCACGCTGGCGTCGAAGCATTTCAAACGGATCGCCGATCTCGCCGAAGGTCCGATCTCGCGCTCGCGTGCCTATTATTGGCTGGGCCGTGCCGCCGAGGCCGGCGGGCCAGGCGATGCCAAGGCGTATTTCGCCAAGGCTGCAATTTACGGCACCACCTTCTACGGCCAGCTTGCGGGCGAGCGCATCGGACGGCAGGTGCTCAACATCGCCTACCCTGTCCCAAGCGATGCCGACCGGCGGAATTTCTCCGCCCGCGAAGCCGTCAGCGCCATAGGGCGGCTCGAAGCGGCGGGCTATCCGCGTTATGCCGACAGGCTCTATCTCGATCTCGCCGGCCAGTTGGCCAGCCCCGGCGAACTGGCGCTTCTGGTCGGAATGGCCGAAAAGCAGGGCAACCACTTCCTGGCCCTCAGGATCGGCAAGGCCGCAGCCCAGCGCGGTATCGATGTCGGGGCCTTGTCGCATCCTGTCGGCGTCATTCCGGCCGCAGCGGATATTTCGGGTTCCGGCAAGGCGCTGGCCTATGCCATCGCGCGTCAGGAAAGTGAATTCAATGTCGGCGCCGTATCCGGGGCCGGAGCGCTCGGCCTGCTTCAACTGATGCCCTCGACGGCCGAGCAACTGGCGAAGAAGGCGGGCATGCCGTTCTCGTCGATGCGGCTGACCACGGATGCCGGCTACAACGCCACGCTGGGCGCGGCCTTCCTTGGCGAGCAGCTTGGCCGCTTCGACGGCTCCTACATACTGACCTTCGCCGGCTACAATGCCGGCCCCAGTCGCGCCGCGCAGTGGATCGCGCGCTACGGCGACCCGCGCGGCAAGGATCTTGATCAGGTCGTCGACTGGATCGAGCGAATCCCGTTTGCCGAGACGCGCAGCTACGTCCAGCGCGTCATGGAGAATTACGAAGTCTACAAGATGCGGCTTTCCGGCTCGTTCGACATCGCTGGCGACCTCGTCAACGGCCGCAAAGAGGATCACCGGTAACGCGCTGCACCCGCCTCCCATCCTTCTACAGTTCTTTGGTAAAAGCCGGACGGGCTGAAAATCCGGGTGCGGCCAGGAGATGGCGCGCCGCATTTGACCACGCCATCCACCGCCTGTAGCAATCGATCTCCCTACAGCCCAGAGACGATCATGAGCGCTGCCGGCAACCAGCCCTTTTCGAACTTCTTCTACCAATCGAGCGACAATCTGCGGCTTCACGCCCGGATTTATGGGCAGCCGGGGCCAGATCGATGGCCGGTGATCTGCCTGCCCGGCCTCACCCGAAATGCGCGCGATTTTCACGAACTCGCGCTTTATCTCTCGCAAGATGCGCCGATGCCGCGCCAGGTGGTGGCGTTCGACTATCGCGGGCGCGGTCAATCGGACCGCGACCCGAACACACATAATTATAATGTCGGCACGGAAGCCGTCGATGTGCTTGCCGGGCTCGCAGCGCTTGGCATCGACCGGGCGGCCTTCATCGGCATTTCGCGCGGCGGCCTCATCATCCATGTGCTTGGCGCAATGCAGCCGGCCCTGCTGAAAGCCGTCGTGCTCAACGACATCGGCCCTGCCATCGAAGCGGCAGGACTGGCCCATATCCAGTCCTATTTGCAGCGCTCGCCTCGCCCACTCAGCTTTTCACAAGCCGTCGAAGCGCAAAAAGCGGTGCATGGCGCCGACTTTCCCGCCTTGTCCGAGGCCGATTGGCAGCGCATGGCGCACGCTATCTACCGCGAGGACAACGGGCAATTCCTGCCTGATTTCGATGCAGCGCTGGTGGATAGCCTTACCGGCATCGACTTCACGCAGCCTTTGCCGACGCTGTGGCCGCAGTTCGATGCGCTTGCGGCAATCCCGATGCTGGCCATTCGCGGCGGGAACTCGCGACTGCTTTCCGCCGCGACGCTTGCGGACATGCAGCGCCGCCATCCTGGTCTGGAAACCGTGGTCGTGCCGGGCCAAGGCCACGCCCCATTCCTTGAAACGGGAAAATTGCCGCAGACGATCGCAGCCTTCATCGACCGGGCGGAGCAACAGTCCGGCGCGACGACCTGAAGACCGAAACGTCTATGGCGCGGCCCGGCCCTTCTTGCCGGTCGTCGCCTTGGCCTTGGCCGGTTCGCCGGCTTCCTTGGCGGCGGCGGAATCACGCTTTGACGAAGCCCGGGCCTTCTGCGGCGCCGGGCTCGATGCGTCGGGGCAACTTGCCGCAAGGGGCTCACGCGGGGCGGGGGGCGTTTCGAGAACGGTAACGCAGCCGTCGAGATCGTGGGTCGCCAGATGTGCGTAGCGCATGGTCATCTGCAAGGTCTGGTGCCCAAGCCACATCTGAACACGCCTTATGTCGATGCCGCCCTGAACCAGGCGCGAAGCGCAGGTGTGACGCAAAATGTGTGGCACGACCTGATCGTCGGTCGCCAGGCCGACCTCGTTCTTCGCCTCGTTCCAGATCGCGCGGAACTGGGGTTGGCTCAGCCTGGTGAACGGCCCCTTCGGCCTGCGCCCTTCAAACGAAATCCTGGTGGTTTCCTTGGCGCGGGCGGTCAGGGGAATGGTTCGGCTGCGGCCCGACTTCGTGATCCAGAAGCTGACCCTATGCTCCTGGATATCGTTCCAGATCAATCCCAGTGCTTCGCCGAGGCGGCATCCGGTGTCGACCAGAAAGACGGATAGCCGATAGGCGTCCTCGCTGCGGGAACGGATGGAGGCAAAGAGGCGCGTTTCCTCTTCCCGATCGAGAAAACGAATCCGTCCTGCTCTTTCTTTCTGCCGGCGGAATTCCGGCAAGCTGTGGATATCGCCCATCTTATACGCTTTGCGCAGCAATTTGCTGAGGGCAGCCATCTTCCTGTTGATGGTTGCGTTGCTGTTACCGCGTTGGCGCAACGTTGCAGTCAGGCCGTCCAGGGTGCTTTGGTCGAAGGCACTGAATTCCTCGCCAAGGAGAATCTCGTCTATCTCTCCGATGAACGAGCTTACATTATATTTGTGCCGTCCCTCTTCCCACAATACATCCTTGTATGTGGCGAAGATTTCTCCGATCCCGTAGGATTTTACCTCTCGCACCGCTCCATATTGATATTTTATATTGGAGACGTGTGCGGCAAAATCCGGAAACAGGCCGGACGTGCCCCCCTCTTGAATTCGATTGGTATCCATCGATTTCCTTGCGCCCCCCAGCGAATAGGCCCACCTATCCACAAGGGCTCGCCCTTTCAAGAGCTTCGAGCAGAGACCGCAACCGCAGCCGGTTGGCAACCGACCCGATTTCGACCGCTTCGCTCGATCAGACTGACCCAACCCCCTTCAATGCGCCCGCCCGAATGAAAAGGCTCGAGCGCTTTCGCGCCCAAGCCCGGTTTGTTTAGATAGCGTCCATCGACTTAGAAGGAGCGCTCGAAGCGCAGCCAGCCGTTGAAGTTGCCATCGACACCGTCAACGTCGTCATACTGGACCTGCAGCTTGGTCGAGAAACCGCTGACGATCTGGTACTTCACGTCGCCGCCGATCGACCAGGCGTCGACGCCAGCTACAGCGTGGCTATCAGCCCAGTACTGGCCGCCGAGGCCAAGCGTGATTTTGTCGGTCGCCTTGTACGAAGCATAGGCGCCAACCGACCACTCATAACCGGTCGAGTAGAAGCCATTACCGCTTTCATAGATACCCAGCAGAGCGAGTTCGAGCTGCGGGTTGACGTTGATGCGAGCGACACCCTTGAGGAAGAACTCGTCGTCGGCACCCGTGTTGTCGTCGTCGTCATAGGCAACAGCGACGGTCAGACCGCCCCAGCCCTGCGCGACATTGACCGCACCGACAACGTTCGGAACGTAGTCGCTATCGTAATGCTCTTCTTCAAGAGAGATCGTCGCCGAGATGCCGTTGGCGGCATCGAAGGTGTAGCGGACGAAGTGAACCGAATCGCCACCGTAGCTGTCGAATTCGGCGCCGCCCAGATTGGACGTGTCGAGACCGAAGTCATAGGCGGTGTCGTTCAAGCCCATCGACAGGCCACCGAGCGAGATGGTCGCGTGGACCAATTCAACATTGGCCGAGGTATTGCTGCTATCCACAGAGCTTTCAAGGCGAAGATGGCCGGCCAGCGTGCCGAGTTCGGTTTCGCTGTTGGCGTCGACGTTGAGGCGACCAAGGGCGTTCTTCCTCCAGCCATCGTCATCTTCGCTGAAGCTGATCTGGTAGCGAACCAGGCCGCTGATCTTCAGGCAGGTCTCGGTGCCCGGGATGTAGTAGTAGCCAGCGCCGTACACGTCGCAGATCTTGACGTATTCAGACGACAGCGTCGGCGGCGCGCGCACCGGAGACTGCGAACAGGGCCGCAGCGGAGCCGAGAAGAAGGCTCTTGATGTTCATTTTCTGACCTCCAGTCAGAATCGACGAAGATCGCCGCAACAATCCGCACGCCGGACGCCGTAAAGTCTTGAAATAGCTTTGCTTTTTGTCTCTTTACCGCTCAGAGCAGCCGTGAAGGCAAATGGCGAGATCTGAAAGTTCTCGCCTGACCTGGAAAAAAAGGAACGTGCCCGATCGATCCCGAAACTGGCAGATGGGGCATCGGATGGACGGCTTGGCGGGGGATTTAACAAGGATGGCGGAGAGGATGGGATTCGAACCCACGAGAAGCTTTTGACCTCTACTCCCTTAGCAGGGGAGCGCCTTCGACCACTCGGCCACCTCTCCGTTGCGGCGGTGGATAAAGAAAAGGGGCGGCACAATCAATATGGCAGTGCCGCTATCTTCGAAAAATGCCGCCTTCGGTACGAATAAAGAGAGCCGCCCCGCCGAATCTCCGCGGTTGCGCGCCGTATCCGGGCTGATTCTGCCTCCAGGAGCGAAAAAAGCGCGCTCCACGAGCTCCAGGCGCCCCGATGGTTAACGAGTGCTTTCCGGGCGGGTCCAAATCGTGTCATTTGTGCAACAACGGCTGCGGATAGCATTCCCCAAGCCCGACTGGCGGCACGATCATTGTTGAACGGAGCCAGCCGATGGGTAATGTCACTTTCGAACGAGAGGCGCGGTGCGTGTCTTTTTCAGCAGTGGGGATGGGGCAGGGAACGCTGTCCTTCAGCAAAAAATACCCAGACCCGTTTTTTAACTTTTGACTGGAGGTCAGAAAATGAACATCAAGAGCCTTCTTCTCGGCTGTCGTCGTTGCCGAACCGGAACCCGCTGAATACGTCAAGATCTGCGACGTGTACGGCGCTGGCTACTACTACATCCCGGGCACCGAGACCTGCCTGAGCATCGCCGGCCTGGTTCGCTACCAGATCAGCTTCGATGACCGTGACGACGGCTGGCGCAAGAACGCCTACGCTCGCCTCGACATCAACGCCAAGTCGGAAACCGAGTACGGCACGCTGACCGGCTACATCCGCTTCGCGGCTACCAGTGCTGATGTCGGCGGCCTTCCGGGCACGCCGGACGTCTACATGGAATACGCCACCATTTCGCTGGGCGGCCTGTCCATGGGTCTGTCCGACTCGCTCTATGATGTCGATGTCGGTGCCGAGTTCGACGTGTCGGGTGGTCCGCGCGTTCACTTCATCAACTACACCTTCGACGCTGGCAACGGCTTCAGCGCCACTGTGGCACTCGAAGAAGAGAACAACAACGTCGACTACGTGCCGAATGTTGTCGGTCGCATCGGCGTCAGCCAGGGTTGGGGCACTGCCGACCTCTACGTGACCTATAACGACGATGATGATGGCCTGTGGGTTGACGACGCCTTCACCGTCAAGGGTGTGGTCGCCTACAAGATCAACCCGACCATCACCCTCACCGCGATGGGCATCTATGAGTCGGACCTCGGCTACTACTCGACCGGTTATGAGTGGTCGGCTGCCGCCTTCCTCGAAGCTCAGGTTTCGGACCGCGTGTCGGTTGGCTTCGGCGGTCAGTATTTCGGCAACGAGTTTGACGGTCTTGGCGGCACTTTGAGCCTAGACCAGTGGCGCGTCGGCGGTGAAGTCGGCTACAAGATCACCGATGGCTTCGCGACCAAGCTTCAGGTCCAGTATCGTGACATCGATGACGGCATTGCTGGTACCGATGATGGCCACGTCGAAGGCTGGCTCCGTTTCGAGCGTTCGTTCTAAGAACTTAAGCCTCACGGCTTAAGGCAGAAGGCCCCGCGATCTCTGGATCGCGGGGCTTTTTCTTTTCGTATTCCTGGATATGCCGCTTTTGAAGCGGCCCGGGTTGCCCGCAACTTGAAGTCTTTGGCCGTTCGCGTTAGCGCAGGACAAACCGACCAAAGTCCGCTCGAAGAAACAGGCCACGAAACATGAAAG
Source organism: Mesorhizobium sp. Root157 (assembly GCF_001427385.1). Classification (GTDB taxonomy): domain Bacteria; phylum Pseudomonadota; class Alphaproteobacteria; order Rhizobiales; family Rhizobiaceae; genus Mesorhizobium. The sequence continues at coordinate 550,325 of NZ_LMGJ01000012.1, read as the reverse complement.
CAGCAAAAGGCTCGCGCCCCGCACCAAGCCGCGAAGCCGCGATGCTGGCGTCCGAAGCGGCGGGACTGGAACGTACGGGACGCATCAAGGATGCGCGCGCCGTCTATGAGCGGCTCCTCGGCATCGACAAGCGCAACCCTGCCCTGTTCGTCAAGCTCGGCATCCTCGCCAGCCATCAGGGCGACTTCCATGTGGCGATTTCTTATTTCGAACGGGCGGTGAAACACGACCCGTCAAGCGCGCATATCCGCAACAATCTGGCCACCGTGCTCATTCAGATCGGCAGGCTGGACCAGGCACGGGAGCATGCCCTTCAGGCGCTGAAGGCAAACGGCAACTCCGTCCAAACATTGCGCATCCTGTTCGACTGCTCGAACAGGCTGGGTCAGCCGGCAAAAGCGCGCGAATTCATCGAAAAAGCCCTGGCGCTCAGGCCGGACGATCCGCAATTGCTGATGGACATGGCGCATTCGTTCGACATGTCAGCCGAACCGGACAAGGCCCGCGCCCTCTACCAGCGTCTGGCCGACGCCGGCCAGGCCGGACCGTATGCCTATAGCGCACTGGCGCGCGTGCAGACTTACACGGCAGAGCCGCCGGAACTCGCCCGCATCGAAAAGATGCTCGCCGATGGCCGGTTGCCCAAATACGAACAGGCGCTGTTGCATCAGGCTGCCGGAAAGATCGAGGACGATCTTGGCCGCTACGGCGCGGCTTTCGATCATTTCACTGCTGCACGGTCGCGGCTGCGGAACGCGGACCACGCCGCCATGTCGCCTGAAACGCTTGCAACCTACCGGGAATTCTTCTCGCGGCAATTCTTCGACGAGCGCAAGGATTTCGGCAATGCGAGCAGCCGTCCGGTCTTCATTTTCGGGATGCCGCGCTCCGGCACGACACTCATAGAGCAGATTCTCGCCAGCCATCCGCAAGTGCATGGGGCGGGTGAACTCGGATTTTTCGGGCATGAGGCCGCCCGCCTGTCAGCCGGCGGAAAAGACATAGCGCAAGCCGCGCAATCTCTGTCACCCGCGCAAAGCCGGGAAATCGCCGGCGACTACCTCAAACTCCTCTCGGCCTATTCGGCCGATGCGGCGCGCGTGACCGACAAGATGCCGCATAATTTCGAGAGGTTGTGGCTGATTGCACTCTTGTTTCCCAACGCCAGTTTCATTCATTGCCGCAGGGAGGCGATGGCCACCTGCGTCTCCTGTTTCACGCAGGCGCTCAACCATTTCCACACCTATGCCAGCGACCTGGACAAGCTCGGCAGATATTATTGCGCCTATGAAGCGCTCATGGCCTTCTGGCGCGGCACCCTTCCGGTCACGATACTGGATGTGGACTACGAAGCGCTGGTGCGGGACCAGGAAAATCAGAGCCGCCGCATGATTGAGCATATCGGGCTTGAATGGGACGACGCCTGCCTGCAATTTCACAAGACCAAGCGTTCCGTCCACACGCCCAGCCGGCGGCAGGTCGAGCAGCCGATTCACACCAAGGCCATCGACGGATGGCGCCGTTACGAACCCTGGCTCGGCCCGTTGTTCGATTCGCTTGGCGATCTCGCGCCGGCACGCTCCGCGCCATAGTCACGGCTCGCCCGATCCGTTCCGAAATAAGTTCTTTCGCAACGACTATTCTCGATTTATCGCTGCGGCAGAACTTGCTTGGTCAGGAGACACACGAAAAATGCCGGTCCGCCCGCCTCTCACGCCGCTCATCGAATCGCTGCCCTCCACGGTGCCGTTTGTCGGGCCGGAAGCGCAGCAACGCGCCAGCGGCAGACTGTTTCGGGCCCGCATCGGCGCCAACGAGAGCAGCTTCGGCCCGTCGCCGCGCGTGATTTCCACGATGGCCGAGGTCGCGCGCGACATGTGGATGTATTGCGACCCCGACAATCACGACCTGAAGGTCGCCGCCGCCGCGCATCACGGCGTGGCGCCGCAGAATGTGGTCGTGGGTGAAGGCATAGACGGCCTGCTCGGCCTGATCGTGCGCATGTTCGTTGCGCCCGGCGACCCGGTGGTCACCTCGCTTGGCGCCTACCCGACCTTCAATTTTCACGTTGCCAGCGTCGGCGGCAAGCTGGTTGCGGTCCCTTACGAAGACGACAGGGAAAGCCTCGACGGCTTGCTCGATGCGGTGCGCAGGCAAGACGCGCGGCTGGTCTACCTCTCCAATCCCGACAGCCCGATGGGAAGCTGGTGGGAAGCCGCCGAAATAGAGCATTTTATCGCCGCCCTGCCCGAAACGACGATGCTGATCCTCGATGAGGCCTATTGCGAATTGGGGCCGGCGTCGGCGGTGCCGCCTATCGACGTTTCGCGTCCCAATGTGGTGCGGATGCGGACGTTCTCGAAGGCCTACGGCCTTGCCGGAATTCGCTGCGGCTATGCCGTCGGCGAAACGCAGGCGATTGCCGACTTCGAGAAGATACGCAATCACTACGGCGTCAGCCGCATGGCGCAGATCGCCGGCGAGGCCGCTCTGGCGGACCAGGCTTATCTGGCCTCGGTCGTGCAACGCGTTGCTGCCAGCCGGCAGCGGATCGCAACCATAGCCGCCGACAACGGTCTCAACCCCCTGCCCTCGGCCACCAATTTCGTGACGATCGATTGCGGCCGCGACGGCGCCTTCGCGCTCAAGGTGCTGCAGGCGATGCTGGCGCGCGATGTGTTCATCCGCAAACCGATGGCGCCGGTCCTCGACCGCTGCATCAGGGTGAGTGTCGGTCTCGATCACGAACTCGACATCTTCGCCGAGGAATTGCCGGGCGCACTCGTCGCTGCGCGCGGCAATTGAAGCACGCTCACAATATTTGGAGCGTCGCGATCCTTCAGATGGCGCGCTCTAAATACCTGTTTCTATGCATGTCGTTGTCCCTAAACCGGTCCCCACTTTCGGGCGACATGCACTAAGTACCTGTTTTCATGCATGTCGTTATCCCGAAACCGGTCCCCACTTTCGGGCGACATGCATTAGCCGAACCGTAGCGCCCAGCGTTTTCCGTCGCTGGTGAACTCGGTCACGCCGAGCGGTTCGACGTCGATCCTCCAGAATGCCTGCGGCGATGCCCCAAGCACGTTGACGACAGCGGCACGAATCACGGCCGGGTGCGTGACGGCAACCGTGTGGCCCCGCATGGCCACAAGCTCATCCATGACCGGCGCAATGCGGGCCGCCACGCCTGCAATCGATTCGCCGCCATGCGGGGCCGCGTGCGGATCCGCCAGCCAGGCCGCGAGCCCCTCCGGTTCCGACTGCTGGACTTCGACCAGCCTCTTGCCCGCCCATCGGCCGAAATCCTGATCTCGCAAGGCGTCGACAGGTTCGCCCTCGACGCCAAGCGCGGCAATGGTCTGCGTCGCCCGCAAAGCCGGACTGGTCCAGGCGCGGTCAGGGCGACGCAACATGTTCCCCAGCGCCTTTGCAAGCTCGGCTGCGCCTGCCTCCAGCGGCTCGTCGAGCGCAAACATGCCCTTGCGTGTCGCTTGGGTCGCCGCGCAGCACACAAGGGTCAGTCGGGCAGCCATTATGATCTTCCTTGCCAGAATGCCGTAGACTTTACAGGTCCATCTTAAAGTTCTTCCGGGTGGGCGGAAACCCGGCCACGCCTTGCGGTTCATTGACAGCCATTGACAGGCCCGGTACTGTTTTAACGGTTACGGGTTTGGAAGCTGGTGGGAATCCAGCACGGTCGCGCCACTGTGATCGGCAGATGCCGAGAGTCAGGACTTTTCCCGTTGCCAAAGCCTTAAGTCAACGGGACGCAGTATCCCAGGAGCCGTGAAATGTCCGACATTGCCTACGCACCAAGTGCGCTACCCCAGCCTATTCCTGTGCGCGAAATTCTGCCTTGGGCGGTTTTCGGCGGACTGCTCATGCTGATCGCGATTTACTTCATCGGCTCCGAAGAAGGCGCAATGACGCTGGTCTCGGGGCTGAATACACATGAATTCGTTCATGACGCCCGCCATCTGCTCGGTTTCCCCTGCCACTAGGAGACAGGCACATGGTTGGAAGTCTCTTGTTGCGCGGGATGCTGGTCGGCATCCTCGCGGGACTGTTCGCGTTCGGCTTTGCCCGAATTTTCGGTGAACCTCAGATCGACCGCGCCATCGCCTACGAAGAGCAGATGGCCGCAGCCGAAACCCCCTCTGCCCAACCGGCCGAGGAAGAGCCTGAACTGGTCAGCCGGGCAACGCAGGCCGGCCTCGGCCTTTTGACCGGCTCCGTCATCTACGGTGCCGCTATCGGCGGCCTGTTCGCGCTGGTCTTTGCCTATGTCCATGGGCGCATCAGCCCACTCGGACCTCGTGCCACGGCTGCATTGCTGGCACTCGCTGCCTTCATCGCCATCGTTTTGGCGCCGGCGCTGAAATATCCGGCAACGCCGCCCGCCGTGGGCAGTCCGGAAACGATCGGCGCACGAACGGAACTGTTCTTCCTGATGCTGGTGATCTCGATTGCGGCCCTCGTTGTGGCGGTTGCGCTCGCCCGGCGGTTGTGGGCTCAGCATGGCGCATGGAATGCCGGCATTGCCGGCGCTGCGGCCTTCGTCGTCATCATCGCTACCGTCCAGTATGCGCTGCCGACCATCAACGAAATCCCGGAAGGCTATTCCGCCGACCTGCTGTGGCGTTTCCGGACATCGTCGATCGGCATGCACGCCGTGCTCTGGACGGTCATCGGCCTGGCATTCGGCGCCCTCGCAGAGCGGAGCTTTGCAAGCCGGTCAGGCCGTCGCGCAGCCTTGCGCTAAAGCCATGAAGCGGCGCGTTTCCCGGTCGAAATGCGCCGCTGCGTTTCTTTGCACTACCCTGGCGGCGACGATGCAGGCAAATGCCCATCGTCGCAGCGCCGATGGTGCTGTCAGCGGCATTGCCATTGCCAGCCTGTCGCACGGCCAGATGGCGGTGCTTTCCGATTACCGCAGCGAAATCCTTGCGTTGGCCGACCGCCAAAGCCGCACTGACGAAACATTCCATCGCCTGAAGAACTTCGGCGCCATCCAGTACACCTACTGCCTTTGGGGGCTGGTTCCGGGCAGCCTCGGGGACGAGACCAGCCCCTTCAACGAATGCAGCCACGCCTATCTTTCGGCAGCGCGCGAACTGCTTGCCCATATGCGCCGGACCTCGGCCGACAAACAGCCCGTCGAGGACCTGATTTCGCGGATCGATGCCGACATGGTGCGCAAGCAGGCTTCGTTCGTGCAGTGCCAGTACAGCGCCGAATCCTTCAATACGGCGGGCCTCATCTATCCGGCCTGGACCGATGTGCCGTCGCATCTGCCCAGCCTCGGCGCCTTCGCAGGCCTGGCCGCGGCCCTGACGGCGGGATCGTTGGCGCTCGGCGGCACAACCAGACGCAAACCCGGCAACGAAAACGGCTGAACCTCAACGGCCCGCAGACCACCACAGCTGTCCTCTCTTGAATTAATTGAACGGTTGTTTTATTATCCTTCGAACGAGGGTAACAATGGCGCGCACCACTGGTTCAGATGGCGAGAAGACCGAAGCCGCGATCCGCGCGGCAGCGGTGGAACTGATCGCGCGCTATGGCTACGAGGCCGTATCGATGCGGCAACTGGCAGCCGAGGTCGGCGTTCAGGCGGCAGCCCTCTACCGCTATTTCCCGACCAAGGAAGACCTTCTGTTTCGCCTCATGCGCGCCCACATGGACGCGCTGATCGAGGCCTGGAACGCAGCGCGCCCCGCAATGCCCGATCCGACAGCGCGCCTCGTCGCCTATGTCACCAACCACATCGCCTTTCACATCGCGCGACGGCCGGCCACGCATGTCTCCAACATGGAATTGCGCAGCCTGTCGCCCGAGCGCCTGACGCAGATCCTCAAGCTGCGCACCGCCTACGAGAAGGAACTGCGCACCATCTTGCGCGACGGCGCGGAGAACGGCAGCTTCGACATCGAGGACACCGGCCTCACCGCCATGGCGCTGATCCAGATGATGACCGGCGTCATCGTCTGGTTCCGGCCGGGCGAGCGGCTTTCGGTGGCCGGCGTGACCGAAACATATCTTTCCATGACAATGCGCCTCGTCGGCGCAACAATGAGCCGGGAGCAAAACCATGTACACACACGCGCTCAACTTCGGGCTTGACGAGGACGTCGCGGCCCTTCGCGACCTCGTCCAGCGCTTTGCCCAGGAAAAGATCGCGCCGCTGGCGGCCGAGGTCGATCGCAGCAACGAATTTCCGGCGCATCTGTGGGAAGAGATCGGTGCGCTCGGTTTGCTCGGCCTGACCGCCGATCCGCTCTATGGCGGCACCGGCATGGGTTATCTCGCCCATGTCGTGGCGATGGAGGAGATTTCGCGCGCTTCCGCCTCGGTCGGCCTTTCCTACGGCGCGCATTCCAACCTGTGCGTCAACCAGATCAACCGCTGGGGCACCAAAGAGCAGAAGGAAAAATACCTGCCCGGACTGTGCTCCGGCGAAGCCGTCGGCGCGCTCGCCATGTCCGAGCCCGGCTCCGGTTCAGATGTCGTCTCGATGCGGCTGCGGGCGGAAAAGAAGAACGACCGCTACGTGCTTTCCGGCACCAAGATGTGGATCACCAACGGGCCGGACGCCGAGACGCTGGTCGTCTACGCCAAGACCGACCCGGAGCGGAAATCGCGCGGCATCACCGCCTTCCTGATCGAGAAGGATTTCAAGGGCTTCTCCGTGGCGCAGAAGCTGGACAAGCTCGGCATGCGCGGCTCCAACACCGGCGAACTGGTGTTCGACAATGTCGAGGTGCCGTTCGAAAACGTGCTGGGCGAAGAAGGGCGCGGCGTCGAAGTCTTGATGTCCGGCCTCGACTATGAGCGCACGGTGCTTGCCGGCGGCCCGCTCGGCATCATGGCGGCTTGCCTCGACGTTGCCGTTCCTTACGTCCACGAGCGCAAGCAGTTCGACCGCCCGATCGGCGACTTCCAACTCGTCCAGGGCAAGCTTGCCGACATGTACACCACGCTCAACGCCTGCCGGGCCTATGTCTATGCCGTGGCGTCCGCCTGCGACCGTGGCGAAACCACGCGCAAGGATGCCGCCGGCTGCATTCTCTATGCTGCGGAAAAGGCGACGCAATGCGCGCTCGACGCCATCCAGCTCCTGGGCGGCAACGGCTACATCAACGACTACCCCACCGGCCGCTTGCTGCGCGACGCCAAGCTCTACGAGATCGGCGCCGGCACGTCCGAAATCCGCCGCTGGCTGATCGGCCGCGAGATGATGGCCGAAGAGGTCCAGTGATGGCCGTCATCCATTCCCAACTCTCCCCCGCCTCCGAGGCCTTTCGCAGCAACGCCGACAAGATGCGGGAGCTGGTCGCCGAAATCTCCGAAAAGGCCGCGCATGTGCAGCGCGGCGGCTCGGAGGAGGCCCGCCACCGTCACGTCGCCCGCGGCAAGCTGTTGCCGCGCGACCGCCTGGCGCAATTGCTCGACACCGGATCGCCCTTTCTGGAAATCGGCCAGTTCGCGGCCTTCGACATGTATGGCGGCGACATCGCTTGCGCCGGCATGATCGCCGGCATCGGGCGGGTCGAGGGGCGCGAGGTGATGGTCGTCGTCAACGACGCCACCGTCAAGGGCGGCACCTATTATCCGCTGACCGTGAAGAAGCATTTGCGGGCGCAGGAAATCGCGCTGCAGAACAATTTGCCCTGCATCTATCTGGTTGATTCCGGCGGCGCCAACCTCCCCAACCAGGACGAGGTGTTTCCCGACCGCGACCATTTCGGCCGCATCTTCTACAACCAGGCCACGATGTCGGCGGCGGGCATTCCGCAAATCGCCTGCGTCATGGGCTCGTGCACGGCCGGCGGCGCCTATGTGCCGGCGATGGCCGACGAATCGATCATGGTGCGCAAGCAGGCGACCATCTTCCTTGGCGGCCCGCCGCTGGTGAAGGCCGCCACCGGCGAGGAGGTCAGCGCCGAGGAACTCGGCGGAGCCGATCTGCATACGCGCGAATCGGGCGTTGCCGATCATCTTGCCGTCGATGACGAACATGCACTCGCCATCACCCGCCGGATCGTCAAGAACCTCAATCGAAACAAGGCAACAGGCCTTGATTTGCAGAAACCTGCGCCGCCGCTTTATGCGCCGGAAGAGATCTACGGCATCGTGCCGACCGACATGCGCCAACCCTATGACGTGCGCGAGGTCATCGCCCGCATCGTCGACGGCTCGGAATTCGACGAATTCAAGCAGAATTACGGAACGACGCTGGTCACCGGCTTTGCCCATCTCTACGGCATGCCGGTCGGCATTCTTGCCAACAATGGCGTGCTGTTTTCCGAGTCCGCGGTGAAGGGCGCACATTTCATCGAATTGTGCTGCCAGCGGAAAATCCCGCTGATCTTCCTTCAGAACATCACCGGCTTCATGGTCGGCCGCAAATACGAAGCCGGCGGCATCGCCAAGGACGGTGCCAAGCTGGTGACGGCGGTGGCCAGCGCGCAGGTGCCGAAGGTGACGATGATCATCGGCGGTTCGTTCGGCGCCGGCAATTACGGCATGTGCGGACGCGCGTTTTCGCCGCGCTTTTTGTGGATGTGGCCGAATGCGCGCATTTCTGTGATGGGCGGCGAACAGGCGGCCATGGTTCTGGCGATGGTCAAGCGCGAGGGCATCGAGCGCAAGGGCGAGACATGGAGCGCCGAGGACGAGCAGAAATTCAAGAAGCCTATCCTGATGAAGTACGAGCATGAGGGCCACCCGCTCTATTCATCGGCGCGGCTGTGGAACGACGGCATCGTCGATCCGGCGAAATCACGCGACGTGCTGGCGCTTTCCTTGTCGGCCGCGCTCAATGCGCCGATCCGTGAAACGAAGTTCGGCGTGTTCCGGATGTGATTCATGGAGCACAGAACATCTTCCGAAACAAAATCTATCCACACCCCTTGGCACCGCAGCCATAATGGCGGCAGCTTCTCCTTCGGGAACACCGGTCATGACGGTGATTGCGTGGGGAGGAGCCGGCGCCTCCGCCGGTTCGCTAACGTGGCGTATCGTCCGGGGGGCTCGTCCTGGGTAGTCCAGGGGGCACTACGACCCCTGCGTGCCGCGAAAGGGCACAAAGGCGGAAAACGGTTTGTAGAAGCGCGGGCCGAGCCACAAGCAAAGCCTATAGCCTCCTTCCCGTTTCCGAGTAGACGGAACGGGCGGGCCGATAAATCGCCGGACGGGCGGCCGCAAGGTCGCACCAACTTACCAAAACGAGCGTCCCTGCGGTCGCCCGTCTTCCCGGCCTTTCGCTGCCTGAAAGGTCAGTTTTTCGGCAATGGCCAGACGGGCGAAAATCCGGGCGTGGCGAGGATGAAGGTCGGCCCTCGCCAGCGCGCCCCGCAGTGCCTGCACATGGAATCTCTTATCGGAGCGCCGCGCTGATGTTCTCGAAAATCCTCATTGCCAATCGCGGCGAGATCGCCTGCCGGGTCATTCGCACCGCGCGCAAGATGGGCGTGAAAACGGTCGCCGTCTACTCCGACGCCGACGCCCGGGCGCTGCATGTGCAGGAGGCCGACGAGTCCGTGCATATCGGCGCGTCGCCCGTCGGCGAAAGCTATCTGCGCGGCGATAGGATCATCGCGGCCGCCAAGGCGACCGGGGCTGAAGCGATCCATCCGGGCTACGGATTCCTGTCCGAAAATCCTGACTTCGTCGATCAGGTGGTGGCCGCCGGCCTCATCTTCATCGGTCCTTCCGCCACCTCGATCCGGGCGATGGGACTCAAGGATGCGGCCAAACGGCTGATGGAAAAAGCCGGCGTGCCGGTGGTGCCCGGTTATCACGGCGAGGCGCAGGAGATCGTGGTGCTGGCTTCTAAGGCGAGCGAAATCGGTTACCCGGTGCTGATCAAGGCGCGCGCCGGCGGCGGCGGCAAGGGCATGCGGCGGGTGGACGATCCCGATGAATTCGCCGAGGCGCTTTCGGGTGCGCGGCGCGAAGCCAAGGCCGCGTTCGGCGACGACCGCGTGCTGGTCGAAAAATACGTCGACAAGCCCCGCCATATCGAAGTGCAGGTGTTCGGCGACAACTACGGCAACGCCGTGCATCTCTTCGAACGCGACTGCTCGGCCCAGCGCCGCCACCAGAAGGTCATCGAAGAGGCCCCTGCCCCCGGCATGACGCCGGAACTGCGCGCGGCCATGACCGAGGCAGCAGTGACGGCGGCCAAGGCCATTTCCTATTCCGGTGCCGGCACGATCGAGTTCATCGTCGATGCTTCCCAAGGCCTGCAAGCCGACCGCTTCTGGTTCATGGAGATGAACACCCGCCTGCAGGTCGAGCATCCGGTGACGGAGATGATCACCGGCATCGATCTGGTCGAATGGCAGCTACGGGTTGCTTCGGGCGAGACATTGCCAGGCACACAGGATGAAATCAGGCTCTACGGCCACGCTTTCGAGGCACGCCTATATGCCGAAGACGCGGCAAAGGGCTTCCTGCCGGCAACTGGAACGCTTCACCACCTGAAATTCCCCGATACGCCGCCCCAGGGTGCCTCGATGCGCGTCGAGACAGGCGTCAGGGCCGGCGACAGCATATCGCCCTTCTATGACCCGATGATCGCCAAGCTGGTCGTCCACGCCGCGGACAGGCAAGCCGCGCTTGCCGCGCTCAGCGACGTTCTGGCAAGAACCGAAGTTGCCGGCTCGACCGTGAACACCGCCTTTCTGGCCGCGCTGGCGGCAGACCCCGACTTCGCCAGGGGCGATGTCGATACCGGCTTGATCGGCCGCCATCAGGAAGCGCTGACGACACTCCCCGCGCCCACCTTTGAAATCGCCGCCGCCGCGGCTTTTGCCGCTTCGGGCTTTGCCGACCGGACAATATCGAACGATCCGTGGTCGGCGCTCGGCGGCTATGCGCATTTCCAGGGGATGGAGCGGGAAGTCCGCTTGAAGTATGGCGACCATGATATTCCGGCCAGGATCATCGCCGCAGCGGGCAATGGAGTTGCCATCAGGCTCTACGGCGACACGATCAGGCTTGGCAGCGCTGCCAACCAGCAGCGCGTGGCGCGCTGGCCGGGACATGTCACCATATTCGACGGAGCCGTCGGCCATGTATTCGCGGTGCCCGACCCGCTGGCGCGCGCGGAAGAAGCGCTGGCGGGAACCGGCAACCTGCGCGCGCCGATGCCCGGTCTGGTCAAGCTGGTGCGCGTGGCAAAGGGCGACAGCGTCGCCAAGGGCCAGCCCCTGCTGATCCTCGAAGCGATGAAGATGGAACATACCATCTCAGCCCCCCATGACGGCATCGTCGCCGACATTGCCGCCGAGGGCGAACAGGTCAGCGACGGCACGGTGCTGGTGAAATTCGTCGAGAAAGCCGAGAGCTGATGGGAGCGCCGGGGCGGCCAACCACAAGAACGGGACGGCCCGCACGCCAAGAGCCGCGCCGATCTTGTTTCGATCGGTCGCGGCTCTTGGCTGGCACAAGCTTCCCCGGCGCCCCCGCGCCTCGAAATCCCGTTGCCTCCCTGTTTGGTCACGCAGGTTCGTTGGAGCGGCCCTGCTTCATTGTCGCCCGCTGGAGGTCGGGCTGCAATCTTTCAGTGCATCGTCATCCATTCGCGCGCTTCGCGCAGCGCCTGGGCGATTTCGAGCTTCGACATTGTCGCCGACAATTCGGAGCGCAGTTCTGCCGCACGGGCCGAACCCTTGATCGCGGCGATGTTGAACCATTTGTGGGCGGCAACCGGGTCGACGTCGCAGTCGCGGCCGGTCGCATACATCATGCCAAGCTCAAAAAGGATGTCGGCCTGCGCCGTGGCGCCCATCGTGCCGAAGCCAACCTCAAGCATTTCAAAACGTGCCATTTTTATCCCCTGTCCTGCTCCTGAGCGCCGCCTTGTTTCATCCGTGGAGGCTGCCCGTTCGATGGTTTGGAGAATGCAGCAGGGGCTTGAATCCGCCGTTAAATGACGTGCTTAACTTGAAGAAAACAAAGCTAAAACAAGAGGTAAACGCGAGAATTCGTTAAGGATAGAAAGCCCGCAATCGCGCGGTTTTTCGTTCAACTTGATGAAAATGCCCAACCTGGGGCTCAAGACTTCGCTAACCACGGCAAAGCATGAGGATGCCGCAACGGTTTCAATTCGTCGGAAATGACGCGCAAAAAAGTCGCGAAAAACGCGCGCCCTTCCGCTGCGGCACCGCTTTTTCTTTGGTGGAGACTGAACTAGCTTACGTTCGCGTAAGAGGCAAAGCGGACCATACCGCACGGGCCGACAGGGAGGAGACGATGTTTCGTAAGACTGGCTTGGCAGCGATCGCCATTCTCATGGCAGCCGGCTCGGCATGGGCCGACCCCATCGAGGGAACGTGGAAGCGGCCGAACGGCACCTTGATCACCTATGCCGGCAGCGGAAGTAAATTCTGCGGCACGGTGATGACGGGCGAATACAAGGGCAAGTCGATCGGCTGCATGACTGGCAGCGACGGCACCTACAAAGGCACGGTCAACAAGCTCGACGAGGGCAAGACCTACTCCGGCAAGGCAAGCGTATCCGGCAACACGCTAGCACTGTCAGGTTGCGTGCTTGGCGGACTGATCTGCAAGAGCGAGAGCCTCGCCCGCCAATAAGCGGCATTTTGAATAAGGGTAGCTGCCGGTTTCGCCGGCAGCTACCCGCAATGGCTTTCAGGCCCGGGCCTTCTGCCCGAACAGGACTTTTTGAGCCTCCTTGTCGTCGGCCAGATTGCGGCGGTGCTCCCGCCCGATTTCAACCCCCGTCTGCACGGCAGGCCTGGCCGAGATCGCCTCGAACCATCGCTTCAGGTTGGGGAAATCGTTGAGGTCCTGGCCCTGGTTCTTGTAAGGGCGCGTCCACGGGAATGCCGCCATGTCGGCAATCGAATACTCGCCGGCCAGATAATCGCGGTCGGCCAGGCGCTTGTTCATCACGTCGTAGAGCCGGTTGACCTCATTGGTGTAGCGGTCGATGGCATAGGGAATCTTGTCGGCGGCATACTGGCGGAAGTGATGCGCCTGACCGGCCATCGGACCGAGCCCGCCCATCTGCCAGAACAGCCATTGGTCGACCTCCGTGCGCTGGCGCTCATCGGCGGGATAGAACCGGCCGAACTTGCGGCCCAGATATTGCAGGATGGCACCGGACTCGAAAACGGAGATCGGCTTTCCGCCCGGACCTTCCGGATCGATGATCGCCGGCATGCGATTATTCGGAGAAATCTTCAGGAATGATGGCTCGAACTGCTCGCCACGGCCGATGTTCACGTATTTGATCGCGTAGGGAACGCCAAGCTCCTCCAGCATGATCGAAATCTTGTGGCCGTTGGGCGTCGGCCAATAATAGAGTTCTATGGGCATGGTCTGCGACGTCATTCCGGTTCTCCGAATAGATGAATGTCTTTGCACATAAGCCTCACGCCGGTGGGCACAAGGCGCCCGGCCGGTAAAACACCGTCAATAAATTTGAACCGAAGATGAACGGCCTTCTCAGAGGCGGTTCAGGGGCCTGAGCGCATTGTCGTGCCTAACAAAGGGGACTGACATGCTTGCTCGCCGTTTCACCATCGTCTGCCTGCTCACGACTTTGTTCGGAATCGGCTTTGCCATCCTCGTCGCGGAAGCCAGCCGTCAACCAAGGCATTGGGATGAGGTTCGGTCCGACACGTGTCGCGTCGCCTGCGGCAAGTTCGGCCGTTAACCGCCAATACGGGATCGCCGTCATGAACCACATCACCGACAACACCATTAAAATCCTGCGGTTGCTGCCCCGTGCTGGATGCATCCTGCTCGTGCTGGCGGCACCGGTTCTGGCGGTGCCCAGCATGCGTGACAGCGCAAGCTCGACGATCGAGGCTCCCGCTATGAAGAAAAACGGCCTCGGTTTCGTCCTTCTTGTGAGCCTGCAGCGCGGTTGAGCCGCAAGAGGAGCCTAACACAGCCGCCCGGCAGAGGATTCCACCCCCTCCCAACCGTCCAGACAAGGCTCTATAGTGAGCCATGGAAAACCGAATCTATCCGCAGGCCATTGAATCCGTCGTGACGCCCGAGCCGTTTGCCCGGCAAAGTTTCAACGACCCCGCCGAAGCGGTTGCGGCCCTGCAAACGCTCTATGGGCGAAACACCAAGTTCCTGCGCGACTCGTTTTCCGCGCTGGCATCTGGCGGCGACATCGACACCCGCTATCGTGCCTTCTATCCGGAGGTCGGCGTCGTCACCAATTCGTTCACGCAGGTGGATTCGCGCCAGGCATACGGCCATATGCCGACGCCCGGTCATTTCTCGACCACGATTACGCGCCCTGACCTGTTCGAGAGCTATCTCGACGAGCAGCTTCGCCTGATCATACGCAACCATGGCGTTCCGGTGATGGTTTCGGAATCGAGCACGCCCATTCCTCTGCATTTCGCTTTCTTCGAGGGCAGCTACATAGACGGGGCAGCGGCCGAGCGCATTCGCCGACCGATCCGCGATTTGTTCGATGTACCGGACCTCGACGGCACCGACGACCAAATCGCCAACGGGACCTTCGAGGTGGCGCTCGGCGAAGCGCGGCCACTGGCGCCTTTCACCGCGCAGCGAGTCGACTATTCGCTGCACAGGCTGTCACACTATACGGCGACGACGCCCAACCATTTCCAGAACTTCGTCCTGTTCACCAATTACCAGTTCTACATAGACGAGTTCGTTACACGGGCTCGCGACCTGATGGCCACGGGTGGCGGCGGCTATACCGAATTCGTCGAGCCCGGCAATATTGTGACCGTAGCCGGCGATACCCGAACGAGCGACGCCGCTGCGTTCCGGTTGCCGCAAATGCCCGCCTATCACCTAAAGAAGCCGAACCACGGTGGCATCACCATGGTCAATATCGGCGTCGGCCCGTCCAACGCCAAGACGATCACCGATCACATCGCGGTGCTGAGACCGCACGCCTGGGTCATGCTTGGCCACTGCGCAGGACTGCGCAACACGCAAGCGCTGGGAGACTATGTACTTGCACACGCCTATGTGCGCGAGGACCACGTGCTCGACGACGACCTGCCGGTGTGGGTGCCGATCCCGCCACTGGCGGAAATCCAGGTAGCGCTTCAGGAAGCGGTACAGGAAGTCACCGGCCTTTCAGGCTACGATCTCAAGCGCATCATGCGAACGGGCACGGTTGCCACCATCGATAACCGCAATTGGGAATTGCGCGACCAGCGCGGCCCGGTGCAGCGGCTTTCGCAATCGCGAGCCATTGCCCTCGACATGGAATCGGCGACGATTGCCGCCAATGGCTTCCGCTTCCGCGTGCCATACGGCACGCTGCTATGCGTCTCCGACAAGCCACTGCACGGCGAACTGAAGCTACCCGGCATGGCCACGGAGTTCTACAAGCGCCAGGTGGCCCAGCATCTCACCATCGGCATCCGCGCCATGGAAAAGCTGGCCGAAATGCCGATGGAGCGACTGCATTCGCGCAAGCTGAGAAGTTTCTCCGAGACGGCCTTCCAGTAAGCCGCCGTTTCAACCGGCCTATTGCCCGTTGACAAGGGCCAGGATCAGCCGGTGCATGTTGCCGCCATCACCCATCTCAGCCCGATCGAAATCCCGGCTGCGCTCCCGTTGCCGCAGGGATGCCTGCGACAGCGACGGGATGATCGCTTTCCTCACCTTCTGACATTTCGGATCGTCAGCGACCGAAAAGCCGATGGTGGCCTCTTCGATCTCCGCCAGCATCTCCTTGATGTGGACGCCATGCACTTCCTCATGGCGGTGGACGCCTTGAATGAAGGCATCCCACTGTTTTCTGGTAGTGGCGGGCAAATCGCCGGCAGGCTTGGGCAATGTGTAAGTAATGATCAGTTTGGGGCGTGCCGACACCAAGGTGCAGCCGCCGTCGTCCTGCGGTTTGTATTTTCTCGACCACGTCAGCTTGAAATTGGTATGCGCAATGGTACGCGCAGCCCCGACCTTCGGGCCGCGTTCACCGATCGACCGGTAGAGCTCGATGCCAGTCTTGCCGATTATCGTGTAGCTTTCGACCCGTTCCACGGTTTCGCCACTGGCATGGGTGCTCACGACGCTTCCTGCGAAAGCAGTCGCCAGCAAGATTATCCACGACCCAGCAGCTGGCCTCATGCCCTTCCCCTTCATCCTTGGCAATTTTCGTGCGAAACATACGTATTGCCGGCCTTACCATCAATGAGCCGCAATTCCTTGGCCAATCAACGCGCATGAACCGGGGCCGTATCGCTTTTCAGCCATTGATGCTGCTTTGCCTGACTGCAGCGACCATCCCGCTGCTGCTGGGATTTTTCGGTTCCTTGCATCCTGCACTTGATTCATTGGCGCATTTTCGCGTGCACCTGGCGGTTATCGTGGCCGTGCTTGCTCTGCCGCTACTGACCACAACCTATCTGGTGCAGGCTATTTCGGCCTTGGTCTTTGCGGTCGTGGCGTTCTCCACCACCACAGACACACTGAATTTACTTGGCTCGAAACCGGTGAAGGCGGCATTCGAGGCAAAGCCTGCCAACCAGGCGGTCTATCGGCTTTTGCAGATGAACCTGCGTTTCGACAACCGCACGCCGGAAAAGGTGCTGTCGCTGGTCGGCCGGACCAAGCCTGACGTGGTGACGCTCGATGAAGTGTCGTCAATGTGGGACGGCAAGCTTGACCTGCTCAAGAGCGCCTACCCTTACCGGGTGGTCTGCCCTCGCCCCAACAGTGTCTTCGGCGTCGCGCTCCTGTCGCGTCGGCCGTTCACGGAGAACGAGGAAACCCATTGCTTCGAACGGGGATCGCTCGCCGTCGCAACCGTGGATTTCGCAGGCGCGAAGGTCGACGTCGGCGCCATCCATCTCGGCTGGCCATGGCCTTTCCAACAGGAACGGCAGATCGCGATCCTGTTGCAGCCATTGGCCTCACTGGCGCCGACCGCAATCATGGCGGGCGATCTGAACGCGACGCCCTGGAGCACAGCGGCCCACGATATCGCCAAAGCCGGAGGGTTGACGCTGATGCACTCGGTCGGACCAACCTGGCTGTTTTTGCCCTTTCCCGATTTCCTGCGTTTCGCAGGCCTGCCGATCGACAACGTGTTCAGCAAGGGCGATATCCTTATCCACTCTGCTGAACGCCTCGAGAGCATTGGATCCGATCATCTTCCCATCTTGATCGAATTCTCCATCAAATCCGGAGTCGACCAGCATGACGATGAGAACGAGACGGCCACGGTGTCTGCCGAACAGCTACGCAGCTAAGCCCTTCGCCGGACAGACGGCAGTCAAGACGGTCCCGCCGCGGCCCTCTCACATATTCTGGTAGACGGGGCCTTCACCGCCTTGCGGCGGTACCCAGTTGATATTTTGGTTTGGATCCTTGATGTCGCATGTCTTGCAGTGAACGCAGTTCTGCGCGTTGATGACGAAATGCACATCCTTGGCTGATGGGTCAGCGGCGGCGTTGCCTTCAGCATCGACCCATTCATACACGCCGGCCGGACAATAGCGGGTCGAGGGGCCGGCAAAAACATCGTGCTCGGATCGCTCCTGCAGCGCCATGTCCTTGACCTGCAAATGCACCGGCTGGTCTTCCTCATGGTTGGTGTTGGATAAGAACACTGAGGACAGGCGGTCGAAGGTCAGCACGCCATCCGGCTTCGGGTAGGCTATCTTTTGGTGCTTCAAAGCGGGCTCCAGCGACGCAGCATCGGTCTTGCCATGCCTCAGCGTACCGAATGGCGAAAAGCCGAACAGCGTGTTCAGCCACATATCGAGCCCGCCGATGCCGACGCCGGCAATGGTGCCAAAGCGCGACCACAGCGGCTTGACGTTGCGCACCCTCTTCAAATCCTTGCCGATGGCGCTGCTGCGCCATGCGGTCTCATAGGCCGACAGTTCGTCATTGGCGCGGCCGTCTGCGATCGCCTCGGCGACATGGTCCGCCGCCAGCATGCCCGACAGCACAGCGTTGTGCGAACCCTTGATGCGCGGCACGTTCACGAAGCCTGCTGCACAGCCCATCAGCACGCCACCAGGGAACGACAGCTTCGGCACCGACTGCCAGCCACCCTCGGTGATAGCGCGCGCGCCGTAGCCGACGCGCTTGGCGCCTTCGAAAGTGCCACGGATTGAGGGATGCGTCTTGAAACGCTGGAACTCCTCGAACGGCGAGAGATAGGGGTTCTTGTAGTTGAGGTGAACGACGAAGCCGACGGCGACCTGATTGTCCTCCAGATGATACAGGAAGGAACCGCCGCCAGTCTTCATGTCGAGAGGCCAGCCGAACGAATGCTGCACCAACCCCGGCCTATGCTTCTCCGGCTGGACCTGCCACAACTCCTTCAGGCCAATGCCGAACTTGGCCGGCCCACGCCCCTCATCCAGCTTGTACCTGTTGATCAACTGCTTGGAGAGCGAGCCCCGCGCGCCCTCGCCGATCAGCACATATTTGCCCATCAGCGCCATTCCGGGCGCATAGGCAGGCCCGTGCGAACCGTCCTTCTCCACGCCCATGTCGCCGGTATAGACGCCAGTGACGTTACCGGACTCATCGTAGAGCAGACCAGCCGCTGCAAAGCCCGGATAGATTTCGACGCCAAGCGCCTCGGCCTTCGAGCCTAGCCAGCGGCAGACATTGCCCAGCGAGACGATGTAGTTGCCGTGGTTGCTCATCAGCGGAGGCATCAGGAAGTTTGGCAGGCGCACCGACCCTGCAGGCCCAAGGACGAGGAAATGGTCGTCGGTCACCGGCGTCTTGAAAGGATGGCCGCCTTCCTCGCGCCAGCCCGGCAGCAGGCGGTCGATGCCGATCGGATCGACCACGGCACCTGAAAGGATGTGAGCGCCGACCTCGCCGCCCTTCTCCAGCACGACCACCGACAAATCGGGATTGACCTGCTTGAGACGGATCGCAGCGGCCAGCCCAGCAGGCCCCGCGCCGACGATGACCACGTCGAACTCCATGCTTTCGCGCTCAGTTTCGCTCATCAATCCCTCCGAACCTGGCTGGCCGATACTTTGCTGGCTCCAGCGCTCCATAGCGCATCAAATCGCGACGTAAAACCTGCGGTATCCGAACACCCGCGTTTTCCCTCGGCAAACCTCAGCTTCACAATATTTTACGCTAACGTAAACGTCAAATATTGGCGACCCTACCTGTTTGGACCATCGCGGTTTTTTGAGTGTGCGACAGCATGCTTATCGGCCATAGTGGGGGCATGCGCACCTTTGGACGGCAGGGCTTGTCATCGACGCGCTTTTGGAGGCTGCCCGGTCATGCCGGGTCGCTGACCGTTTCGATCTTCCTTCTGACGGCAGCGAATGGCCCATCGAGCGTTGCAGGTGAGCAAAAACTCTGGCCGGCAGGCGCCTATACGTTTTCCGACGAACTTGGCGGTTTCGAGATCACCGGCGTGTCAGGCACAGGCACGCAGGCCGATCCGCTTGTCATTTTCGAGGAGTTTCAGTCGGCAACCCCGGTAACACTCACTATTCGCACGACGCGCCCGATACGACCATTCGATCCTTCAAACGACTACGCCAACGGCGTCATGCATATGCGCATCGAGACTTTGAACAACAGCGGCCATCCCTGGATCGAATTCGAATTCGAATTGCAGGAGATTCTCGATCGGGCAAGCGTCTTCGGCGATGGCCTCTCCTTCGACCAACGTAACAAGTCGCCGGACAACATCGTCTCGAGTAAATTCGCCAAATTCGACCGCGGTTTCGAACCCTACGACCGCTTGCTGTTCACGACCGGGCAAGTCGATCCTTTAACGCCAGTGTCGTTCCAGTTTCTCATCACCGACTACACACCGCGCTGGACCTTCTATCTGGTGCAGGATCCACGCATTCCCTCGACCTGAAACACCCACAATCATCCATACAAACTTGCAAACCGGCACCGATACGTCGAATGTGCCGCCATGACTGCCACCGTATCCGACCCCCTTTTGGATTTGCATGCGCTTCTCGCCTTCTACGCCGAAGCCGGGGTGGATGACGCATTGACCGACGAGCCGGCAAACCGGTTCATGCAAGCTGCGAGACAGGCTGATACGCCACGCGCAGCGACAAATGCTGCGGCCCAACCGCGCGAGCCAAGACGGAGCCTCCAACCCCCGGCTGCGCAGCCATCACCTCCGATCCAGCGTTCTCAGGCAACTGCGGTTCCAGACGAGCAGCAAGCGGCCATGGCCCGCCAATTGGCAGCGGAAGCGACAAGTCTGGAGGAGCTGCACCAGCGAATGGTGTCGTTTGACGGCTGCAACCTGAAATTTACCGCCAAGAGCCTGGTATTTGCCGATGGCAACCCGCAGGCCAGCATCATGCTGGTGGGTGAAGCGCCGGGGCGCGATGAGGACATCGAGGGTCGACCCTTTGTCGGGCGCTCAGGTCAACTTCTCGACCGGATGCTGGCTGCGATCGGCGTCGATCGCAATTCCGTCTACATCGCCAACGTCATTCCGTGGCGCCCGCCAGGCAATCGTGCCCCCACCCCGCATGAGACCGAGATTTGTCGGCCGTTCATAGAACGCCAGATCGAACTGGTCGCCCCCAAAGTGCTCGTTCATCTCGGTGGAGCCTCAGCCAAGACGCTGCTCAACACCACAGAAGGCATCTTGCGGCTACGGGGCAACTGGCGCACCTACGCTTCCGCGTCTGGCGCGACCATTCCTGCGATGCCAACGCTGCATCCCGCTTATCTGTTGAGGACGCCCGCACATAAGCGTCTTGCCTGGCGTGACTTTCTTGAAGTGAAGATGAAGCTCCGGTCGCTGGGATAGCCGGACGCAACCAGTCAACCTTGCGAGGGAGTGACCTTTCGCGCATGCGCATGTTCCAGACCGAGCTGGCGCTCGCGGAAGATAATGAAAATGCCTGCCGCAACGACGATCAGGCCACCCACCAGCATGTAGGCTGTCGGGACGTCACCGAAAACAATGTATCCCACCACGATGGCGAGGATCATCGAGGTGTATTCGAACGGCGCAACCACCGAAACCTCGGCATGTCGATATGCGGCGGTCATCAGGATTTGCGCCAGGCCGCCACAGAATCCGGCAGCGATCAACAGCAAGGATTGCGTCGAACTTATCGCCTGCCAGCCGAAAGGCAGTGTCAGAAGCGCCAGGACGCTGGCCACCATCGAAAACCACAGGACGATGGTGGCTGTGCGCTCGGTGTGAACCAGATTGCGAACCAGAAGTGCTGCCACTGCCGAACTGGCCGCGCCGGCCAGCGCAGCCATCACGCCAAGCACCTCCTGATCGTCCATCGCCGATCCGGAACTTAGCAGCGTCAATTCCGGCCATGAGATGATGAGGACGCCCACCAACCCCACCGCAACCGCGCTCCAACGATAGACACGGATGGCCTCACCAAGAAAAAGCGAACTGAATACGACGATTAGCAGCGGCTGGGCGTAGTTCAGCGTTATCGCATCGGGCAGCGGCAACCGGGTCAATGCAAAAAAGGTGAAGCCCATCGAACACACACCGACAATACCGCGCAAAATGTGGCCTATGGGCCTTTTGGTAGTGAAAGCGGTGCGAAGCTCGCGCTTGTATGTCAGAAAGATCAGGATTGGGAAAATAGCGAAGAAGGATCGAAAGAACACGATCTCACCCGCCGGCACCTGCCCGGCCGCTTTGATCAGCGACGACATCGCGACGAAAATCGTCACCGACATGACTTTCAGCGCAATTGCGGTGAGAGCGCCCCGCGAGCCGGGGACTTCGGGCGAAGTCACGTGGAAGTGGCATCCTGTGTTGCGGAACAGATGCGTGCAGGCGGTACGGGCATGTTGACGCGGTCCCGTTTCATGTAAAGAACCGGGCCTTGTATGTCTTGGGCCAACGGCTTTGCCTTGCCTAACCAAAAACAAAAGGAAAGCAAGCGGATGCGCACCGATACCGGCCAGGTTTTCAAGTTGGAGGACTATCGGCCAAGCGACTATCTCATTTTGCGAACGCGGTTGACCTTTCGGCTTTCGCCGGAGGCAACGATGGTCAAAGCCGAATTGACCGTCGAACGCCGTGCTGGAGTGGCCGTGGATAGCCCGCTCATCCTCGACGGCGACGGCCTGGCACTTCGACGCATCGAGATCGATGGCGTGGCGGTTCCCACGTCCGCCTATGACGCCAGCCCGGACTGCCTTGCCCTGAATGCATTGCCCTCGACACCACGCTTCACGCTCCTCATCGAGACCCAGATCGACCCGGCGCATAATGAGGCGCTGATGGGTCTCTATCGCTCAAACAATGTCTATTGCACCCAGTGCGAAGCGGAGGGCTTCAGACGCATTACCTACTTCCTCGATCGTCCGGATATTCTTTCCGTCTTCACAGTGCGCATCGAAGCACGGCGCAAGGAAGCCCCGCTGCTGTTGTCCAACGGCAATCCCGTCGAAAGCGGCGACCTTGCCGACGGTTGGCATTATGCCGTCTGGGAAGATCCGCACCCGAAGCCTTCGTATCTTTTTGCGCTGGTGGCGGGTGATCTCGGCAAGGTCGGGGACAGTTTCACCACCATGTCCGGTCGCGAAGTCGACCTCGGCATCTATGTCGAGCACGGCAAGGAGCGGCTGGCCGGCTACGCCATGGACGCACTGAAACGGTCAATGAAATGGGACGAGGAAGTGTTCGGCCGCGAATACGATCTCGACGTCTTCAACATCGTCGCAGTGTCCGACTTCAACATGGGGGCGATGGAGAACAAGGGCCTCAACATCTTCAACGATAAGTATGTACTGGCCGACGAGGAAACGGCGACGGATGCCGATTTCGCCAATATCGAGGCGATCATCGCGCACGAATATTTCCATAATTGGACAGGCAACAGGATCACTTGCCGCGACTGGTTCCAACTCTGCCTGAAGGAGGGACTGACAGTTTACCGGGATCATGAATTTTCCGCCGACCAGCGTTCGCGCGGCGTCAAGCGCATCGCCGAAGTGCGGACGTTGCGGGCGATGCAGTTCCCGGAGGACCAGGGGCCGCTGGCGCATCCGGTGCGGCCGCGCCGCTACCGGGAGATCAACAACTTCTATACGGCCACCGTCTATGAAAAGGGCTCCGAGGTGGTCCGTATGATCCGCACCCTGCTCGGCGCGGAAACGTTCCGTGCCGGCATGGACCTCTATTTTCTGCGCCATGACGGCGACGCGGCGACAATCGAGGATTTCGTCCAGGTGTTCGCGGATGTGTCTGGTCGCGACCTGTCGCAGTTCGCGCTTTGGTATAATCAGGCCGGCACGCCGAACCTGACGGTCAGTTCGCACTACGACGCGGCTGCAAAACAACTGACACTGGAGATCGAACAGTCGGTTCCGCCGACACCTTCCGAGAGCCGCAAACGGCTCATGCACATTCCGCTGGCCTTCGGTCTGGTCGGCAAAGACGGCAAGGATTTGCTCTATGACAGCGTCGATGGCGCGACTGTCGAAGGTGGTGTCATCCAGGTGCGCAAACGCCACCACACTGTCCGGTTCAGCGGTGTAGCGGCGCGGCCAGCGCTGTCGCTCAATCGCGGATTCTCGGCTCCAGTGACCTTGTCGGTGGAACAGAAGGCGGACGACAAGTTCTTTCTCGCAGGTCACGACAGCGACGCGTTCTCGCGCTGGCAAGCCTTCAACACGCTTTTGACCGACGCCTTGATCGCGGCCTTCCGTCGCCTTCGCGGCGGCAAGGGAACGGATTTCGCGGCCAGGCTGGGGGGCCTTGCAGGCACGATAGCCACGAATGGCGATCTGGAGCCGGCCTATCGCGCGCTTGCCCTGACACTGCCAAGCGAGGCGGACATCGCGCGCGAGATCGGCAAGGACATTGATCCGGACGCCATTTTCGCGGCACGCGAAGCGCTTGCCACCTTCATCGCCTCGACCAATAGACAGCGGTTCGAAGTGCTCTACGACAGTCTGCGCGACAACAGCCAATTCAGCCCCGACGCCGAAAGCGCCGGCCGCCGCGCCTTGCGCAACGTTCTGCTCGACTATCTGTCGCGCCTTGATGGAGGTGCGGAAACCGCCGCGCGCCATTTCAAGGCCGCCGCCAACATGACCGATCTGGCGGCAGCCCTGATGGTACTGGCACACCGCCATCCCGGATCACCCCAAGCGGATGCGGCGATTGCGGCGTTTGCGGCAAAATACGCGTCCGACCCGCTGGTGATGGACAAATGGTTCCAGATCCAGGCCAGCGTGCCGGGACCTCAAGCCGTCGACACGGTACGGATGCTGATGACGCACCCGGCCTTCTCGTCCACCAATCCCAACCGGCTGCGCTCCCTGATCGGGACCTTCTCCAGCGGCAACCAGACTGGCTTCCATCGCGCCGACGGCGCCGGCTACAGGTTCTTCGCCGAGACTGTGCTTGAGATTGAAAAACGCAATCCGCAAGTCGCGGCACGGCTAGCGACGGCGCTGCGGTCGTGGCGATCACTGGAGCCCGCACGACAGGCCAAGGCGAAAGAGGCATTGCTGACCATGGCTAATACGTCGAACTTGTCAGCCGATCTCAGGGATATCATCGACCGCACCCTGGTATGAGCTGAGCCAGGAAATCCCCGCCCGAGCCCGGGAATTTTGGCATACGCCCTCTTTGTTTGCCGAATTTTCATCTTTTTTGGCTCGGCCTCTGGACAAGGCGAATCACCTTTGATTCTTTAGTGGCGATTCGGACGTGCGGTGTAACCGGGTCACCAAGCAGAACTGAGCTTTGGGGAGAGCCATTTCATGGCCAAGGCGGACGCGTGGAGCGCGCCCGGTGGGACGGTTTTTGAGCGCTGCGGCGGCCTAGCTGGCAACACGCGGCTCATCGCTCAACCCGCCTACCAAAGGCTGCTCGCGGCCGAGCCCTTCTTGCGCAGGCTCATCCCGGCACTGATCATCCTGTTCCTGGTCGTTGTCGCAGCCGTGCGCTGCGTTTCTCTTATGAATTGGCACGACGATGTCGAACGCAGCGCCAAGGCAGTTCTCACACTTGCAGCAGGCCAATTGGCCTCTGCAGTCGACGGCACGGCGGCCGACGGCGCCGAACAAGAGTTATTGGAGAAAGTCAGCCGTCAGGCCGCCATGGCCCCCGGCCATGTCCTCGCCATCACTGACGGCAAGTTCAAGATTGCAGCCGTCACGCCACGATCCACACGCTGGTATGGCCGCACCCTGGACAGTATCGTTTCAGGAGGCCAACCATTGTTCCTGTTCGGCGAGCGGGCTGGCGTTATCGACGTCAGGATCGACGGCCAGGACTGGTATGCCTCGGTGACCATTCAGGATGGGGGGGCGGCCGCAGCGGCAGCTCTGGTGCCGCAAGAAACGGTGTTCGCTGAATGGCGCAAGACCGTCTCGCTCAACGTTACGCTTTTCGCGCTTACGGCGGGCGTGCTCATCGTGATCCTCTACGCCTATTTCAGTCAGGCGGCGCGGGCCGAGGCTGCGGACCGCCTCTATCTCGAAGGCCACCAGCGGATAGACATGGCGCTGGTGCGTGGCCGTTGCGGCCTGTGGGACTGGGATATGGTTCGCGGCAAGATGTACTGGTCGCCCTCAATGTACGACATGCTGGGCTATGAGCCATGCGAGACCATGCTGTCGTTCGGAGAAGTGGACGCCATCATCCATCCTGACGACGGCAATCTGTTCGAGATCGCCAACCGTGTGGTCGCTCGCGAAATCGATCACATCGATCAAGTTTTCCGCATGCGCCACGCCAATGGACAGTGGGTGTGGATGCGGGCCCGCGCACAGGTCATGGACCCTGATGCCCCCGAAATCCAACTCATCGGCATCGCCGTCGACGTGACCGAACAGCGGCACCTTGCGCTGCGCTCCGAGGCCGCCGACCTGCGTCTGCGCACGGCCATCGAGAACATCAATGAATCCTTCGTCCTGTGGGATTCAGCCAACCGTCTGGTGATGTGCAATTCCAAGTATCAACAGGACAACGGCCTGACCGACCGCGATGTGATGCCTGGGGCGCAACGCGCGGTATTGGAAGAGCGCATGCTGGCCTTCGCATCGGAGCGGCGGCTTGCCAATGTCAATGGCATGCGTGGAGGCGCCTCCTATGAGCGGCAACTGGCTGACGGAAGGTGGCTGCAGGTCAACGAACTGAAGACCCGTGACGGAGGCACCGTTTCCGTCGGCTCCGACATTACCCAGATCAGGCAACATCAGGACAAACTGGTCGACAGCGAACGCAGGCTCATGTCGACCATTCACGATCTCAGCCTCGCCCGCAGGGCGGAAGTGGAAAAGGCGCGGGAGCTTGCCGAACTCAACCGCAAATACATGAAGGAGAAGGAGCGGGCCGAGGCGGCCAATCAGGCCAAGTCCGAATTCCTCGCCAACATGTCGCACGAATTGCGCACGCCGCTGAACGCGATCATCGGCTTTTCCGAGCTCATGCAGCAGTCGCTGTTCGGTCCGCTCGGCTCGAAACGCTACGATGAATATGCCGGCGACATCAATTCCAGCGGCAAATATCTTCTCGGTGTCATCAACGACATCCTTGACATGTCGAAGATCGAGGCCGGCCAGTTCTCCATGGAGCGGGAGGAAATCGACCTTTGCCCGTTGATCCGCGAGACGGTTCGTGTTGTTTCCCTTCAGGCCGCGGCGAAAGCCATCACCGTCGAAACCAATATCGGCGAAGCCTTGTCGCTTGTCGCCGATCGCCGCGCCATCAAGCAGATCGTCATCAATCTCTTGTCGAATGCCGTGAAATTCACCGGGCAAGGCGGCCATATCTCGCTCAGGGCCCGCAATACGTCCGGCGCTCTGACCCTGACCATAGAAGACAATGGATGCGGCATTCCCAAGCAGGCGCTAAGCAAATTGGGACGCCCGTTCGAACAGGTTCAGAACCAGTTCTCCAAGAACCACACAGGATCGGGGCTTGGATTGGCGATTTCCCGGTCGCTGGCCGAACTTCACGGCGGCGCGCTCAAGATCCGTTCGACCGAAGGCGCAGGAACCATCGTCTCAGTCCGCATCCCGTTAAAGAAGCACGTCCGCTCGATGAAGGTAGCGGCGTGATCATTTCCGTTTTGACCGAAACAACTGGTCGAAATTCTTCCTGACGCTCGTCGACACATCCTTCAGGTGTGCCTCCATCACCGAAAAGTCCGGCAGGTCTGTCGCGGCAAGCAGGAGGTCGGAAAGCCCTGGCGGCACGTCGTTCCTGTCAAATGCGCCAGTCAGGCACAACCGTGTCATCTGGGTGATCGCCAGATAGAACGAATAGGCATCGCTCAATTCCTGCCGCATCTGAGCATCGGCATATTGCGGCGAGAGGTGCGTGAGAATTTCCGCGGTACCGGTCATCCCCGGAGGTCCATCGAACTGACCGGTTATCACGGCAACCTGTGCAATGAACTCAAGATCGATCAGACCTCCCGGGACAAGCTTGATGTCCCAGATATCGCGTGGCGGCTTTTCCCCCTCGATCAGCTTGCGCATGTCGAAGGCTTCACGCCGTACCTTCGCGGCATCGCGCGGCAAGGCGACAATGGCGGCAACTTCGCTGCCAACCTCGTCGCACAGACCGGGGTCGCCGGAAATCGGACGGGCACGACTGAGTGCCATCTGCTCCCATGTCCAGGCATCCTGACGTTGGTATTTGCGAAACGCCTCGATATGCGTCGCCACAGGCCCCTTGTTGCCAGAAGGGCGAAGGCGAAGGTCGAGTTCGTATAGCACGCCCTCGGCCGTCGGCGCCGATACGGCCGCGATCAGCCGCTGGGTCATGCGACTGTAGTAGTGGGCCGGCGCGAGCGATTTCTCACCATCCGACTCTTCGGCATCCTGTTCATGATCGTAGAGCAATATCAGATCGACGTCGGACCCGGCGGTCAGTTCCTGACTGCCCAACTTGCCCATGCCAAGCAAAGCTACCCGACCACCCGGAACCCTGCCATGGCGCATCGCGAATTCAGCTGTCACCGCATCGAGTGCGGCGCCGATGGTCAGATCCGCCAGGTCTGAAAAAGCTCGGCCGGCCCGCCTTGCGTCGATCGAGCCGGCAAGCAGACGCACGCCGATCAGGAATTTCTGCTCGGAAGCGAATATCCGCAAACGGTCGAGCACATCCTCGTAAGGTCTGTCGCCTTCGATAAACGCGGCAAGTCGCGCCGCGAGATATTTTCTGTCGGGCAGTTCACTTAGCAGAGCCGGGTCGAGCAATCCGTCGAAGACATGCGGTCGGCGCGTGATCACCGCTGCCAGCCGAGGTGCCGCCCCCATGATGGTAGCAAGCAGTTTCAGCAATGCCGGATTGGATTGGAGCAGTGAGAAAAGCTGGATGCCGGCCGGAAGGCCCGCCAGGAACTCGTCGAAGCGCATCAAGGCCTCGTCGGCGCGGCGCGTCTTGCCGAAAGCTTCGAGCAGCGCCGGCGTCAGTTCCGTCAGCCGTTCGCGCGCTTCAGCAGAGCGGGTAACCCGATAACGACCGAAATGCCACGCCCTGATGACGCGGCAAATGTCGCTCGGCCGTTGGAAACCGAGACGATGCAAGGTCTGCAAAGTATCGGGGTCATCGACGTCGCCGGTAAAGACCAGATTGCCGATGCCGGCCGAGAGCTCGGGTGCCGTCTCGAACAGCGCCGCGTAGTGGCGCTCGACCTGCTGCAAAGCGCTGCGAAACGCGGTCGAGAACGTCTCGGCGTCGACATAGCCAAGCATATGCGCGATACGCTCGAGACCCTCGTCATCTTCGGGCAGAGTGTGTGTCTGCTCGTCGGCAACCATCTGGATGGCGTGTTCGACGCGGCGCAGAAACCAGTATTGCTGCGTGAGAGCGCCGCGTGCATCTGCCGTGATCCAGCCGCGATCCGCAAGCTTTGCCAGCATCGGCACAGTCTCGCGTCCGCGCAGTTCGGGGAAGCGGCCCCCGGCGATCAATTGCTGGGTCTGCACGAAGAACTCGATCTCGCGAATACCACCGCGCCCGAGCTTCACGTTATGGCCCTTTACGGCAATTTCGCCGTGGCCCTTGTGGGCATGGATCTGCCGCTTGATGGAATGCACGTCGGCAATGGCCGCGTAGTCCATGTACTTGCGCCAGATATAGGGCTGAAGCTCCTTGAGGAAGGCGGCCCCCGCTTCGACATCGCCGGCGACGGGCCGCGCCTTGATCATCGCCGCGCGTTCCCAATTCTGGCCACGGCCTTCGTAATAGTTCAGTGCCGCTTCCACAGGGATGGCCAAGGGGGTCGATCCGGGATCGGGCCGCAGCCTCAAGTCGGTGCGGAATACATAGCCGTTTTCCGTTCGATCCTGGAGAATACGCACCAGCCGACGGGTCAAACGGGAGAAAGTATCGGTGGCCTCCATCTGATCGACCACGGCTGGCGCTTCGGGATCGAAAAAAACCACCAAATCTATATCGGAGGAGAAATTCAGTTCATGCGCGCCAAGCTTGCCCATACCGAGCAATATCCAACCCGATTCTAGTGACGGCCTAGCAGGGTCGACCAGTTTGAGCTTGCCTTGCCGATCCGCATCGGCAAGCAGGAAGTTGACGGCAGAACAGGCACAACTGTCAGCAAGGTCGCTAAGACGGTGCACCGTCAAATTCGTGTCCGTCTCCTCTGCAAGATCCGACAAGGCGATGAGGAAATGCGCCTCCATCTTCAGTTGGCGCAGGTCGGCCATCAGGCCTGCTTCGCTGGAGCCAGCAGCACGCCATGCGGTTTCGATCTCAATGGCAATTGCACGTAGCCGCTCCTCGACGGGCTGGTCAAAGAGGGCATCGAGCATCCGCGGGCACCGGCGTGCCAGATCGCGCAGGAATGGTGAAAGATCAAAGACGGCCGAAAGAAACCTGCGGGCAATGCCGTCAGCCTTCAGCAATCCCGCAAGCCGAGGAAACCCTTCGTCATTGGCAATGGCCGTCAGTTCGGCGATCTCGCGCCCGGCACGCTCCTCATCGAGCGGTTTGAGTTGTGCTGACGGATGCAAGAGCCAACTTGTCCGGGCGCGATATGCTGCCTTGCCTGGCGCCATCGGAGATCAGGACCTGTCTTGTTCGGGAAAACTCATCATCACCGATAGTCCGGGATCAGCAGGCAAAAGATCAAGTCTCCCGCGATGAAATTTCATGATCGCCTTGGCGAGACTCAACCCTAGCCCCGACCCAGGCTGCGAGCGGCTTTTCTCAAGCCTAACGAAGCGCTCGGTGACGCGGGCCCGATCCTCTTCACCTGGGATGCCTTGGCCGTTGTCGGTCACTGCCAGCCTGATTTGACCATCAGCCCGCTCCAGCGTCACCCGAACTGCCGGCTTGTCACGAGCGTCGATCGAATACTTGATTGCGTTGTCGACGATGTTGGAAAGAGCCTGGCCGATCAGTTCACGATTGCCGTCAATCTCGATGCTCTGCATCGGTGCGGCCTCAAGGGTAACTCCTCCCTCTTCCGCCACCGGTTCGTAAAGCTCGACGACGTCATGGACCGCTGCCGCAAGATCGACTTTCGCCAGATTTTCGGACGAATACCCCGCCTCAAGACGAGAGATCATAAGGATGGCATTGAACGTTTTGATCAACTGGTCGGATTCGGCAATCGTCGCTTCGAGCGCCTCCCGGTAGTCCGCAACCTTATGCTTGCCGGCAAGCGTGGCTTCCGCCCGGTTGCGCAGTCTCGTGAGCGGTGTTTTCAGATCATGCGCAATATTGTCCGATACCTGCTTGAGACCCTCGTTGAGGGTCGCGATCCTGGCCAGCATGGCGTTGAGGTTTTGCGAAAGCCGGTCGAATTCATCGCCCGCGCCCGTTACCGGCAATCTGCCAGTCAGATCACCGCCCATGATGCGGTTGCTTGCCGCCGAGACGCCGTCGATGCGCTTCAAAGCCGCTCGCCCGACAAAGAACCAGATCAGGATACCGCCTAGCGCCATCATGCCTAGCGCCAGCACCAGCGCCCTGCGTACCACGTCGCGAAAACGCTGCGGTTCGCCAAGGTCCCGGCCGACGAGCATGATCATCTGGTTGGGCAGCCTCAGGACAACGGCAACGGCATCGTGGCCTCGCGGTGCCGTGCTCTGGGCGCTGTCTTGGCCAGTCTCACCGCGTTGCCGGTCAAGCTCACCCTCTCCGTAGCGACGGTAGTAGAAGGGACGCGCCGTCCATCCGTCATTGCCAAGGACGCCAGGCTCGAGACTCTGGACGTTTCCGGTCAGGATCTGTCCGTTGGCGTCGGCGATCAAATAGAGATTGGCGCTCGGCTGGCGCGAACGCTGTTCCACGACGCGAACAAGGGTCGGCAAGCCGCCCCGCTGATAAGCCTGCGCAAGGCCGAGCACTTCATCGTTGATGGTCTCCTGTGTCTGCGTGATCAGCATGCGCACCGATAAAGAGGTCATGTAGAAGACCAGCAAAATCGCGCACAGTGTGAAAAGCAGCAGATAGAGCGCCGACAGCCGCGCGGCGGTGGTTTTCATTATGGCCGGCATCGATAGCGCCATGCAGCGTCAGCCGTTCTTCAGCATGTAGCCGGCACCCCGGATGGTATGCAGGATCGGCTTGTCGAAGCCCTTTTCGATCTTGCCGCGCAAGCGCGACACATGAACGTCGATGACATTGGTTTGTGGGTCGAAATGGTAGTCCCAGACGT
Organism: Mesorhizobium sp. Root157; assembly: GCF_001427385.1. Classification (GTDB taxonomy): domain Bacteria; phylum Pseudomonadota; class Alphaproteobacteria; order Rhizobiales; family Rhizobiaceae; genus Mesorhizobium. The sequence continues at coordinate 518,730 of NZ_LMGJ01000012.1, read as the reverse complement.
TTTCGAGCAGCATCGTGCGCGTAACCACCTGGCCGGCGTGGCGCATCAGATATTCAAGCAGCCGGAATTCGCGCGGCTGCAGCGTGATTTCCTGGTTTGCGCGCTTTACCGAATGCGACAGCCGGTCAAGCTCGAGATCGCCGACCCGATAGACGGTCTCGCTTTCCCTTGCTCCGGCGCGCCGGTTCAGCACTTCGACGCGCGCAAGCAGTTCGGTAAAAGCGTAAGGCTTGGTGAGATAGTCGTCGCCGCCGGCGCGCAGGCCCGTAACCCTATCGTCCACCTCGCCCAGGGCCGAGAGGATCAGGATAGGCGTCGTGTTGCCACGAGAACGAAGTGCAGCGATGACAGAAAGGCCATCCCGCCTTGGCATCATGCGATCCACGACCATGACGTCGTAATCGCCGGCATCGGCTAGCGCGAAACCGGTCTCGCCATCGCCGGCCACATGCGCCGTATGCCCAGCTTCGGAAAAGGCCTTCTGAAGGTAATCGGCCGCCTCACGATCATCTTCAATGACAAGAATCTTCATGGGCTCACTATACGCGATTTCTGCAAGTCGAGAGGACGACATGTGCGCGGGCCCTCATAGCGGCGCGGCAGCGAACGATGAAGCCCGCTGCCGCTTGTTGTGGAGATCATGGGATGAAGTGCCCATGCTCAGGAACCAGCCAATCAGCCCTTGGCGAGGGGGAGTGCGACGAAGCGGTTGCTGTCGTTGCGGCTGATCTGGACTAGAACTGATTTCCTGCCGGCCTGTGCAGCCTGCGCCATCGCATCGGTGATATCTTTCACGCTGCCGACGTTCTCGGAATTCACAGCCGTAATGACGTCACCGGCCTGGATGCCACGGTCCGCCGCATCGCTGTCTGGATCGACATCCGTGACAACAAGTCCTTTACCGTCCTCCGAACCGGTGACCGTCAGGCCAAGGTCCGCCAATGAATCGGTCGGCGCAGCAGGTGCAGTCTGATCATCAGCCGACGCCTGTTGGTCAGTCTTGGGCAGTTCGCCGAGGTTCACTTTCACGGTTTCGGACTTGCCGTCGCGCCATAGCGTTACGTTAACCGATGAACCCGGTGCGTAGCCGGCCACCAACCTGGCCAGTTCTCTGGTTGAGTCGACATTCTTGCCATCGACCTGGGTAATGACATCGCCGGCAACGATACCGGATTTCTTGGCGGGGCCATCGTTCTGCGCATTGGAAACAAGCGCACCCTTATCGGATTGCAGGCCGAGCGACTCCGCGATGTCCTTGCTTACCGGCTGGATTTCCACACCGAGCCACCCACGGGCTACAGAGCCGTCCTTCATCAAATCCTGCACGACCTGCTTGGCGGTTGAGGCAGGGATTGCAAAGGCAATGCCGACATTCCCGCCCGAAGGCGAGAAGATCGCCGTGTTGATGCCTACCACCCGACCGCTGAGGTCAAAGGCCGGACCACCGGAGTTGCCGCGGTTGACCGCCGCATCGATCTGGATGAAATCGTCATAAGGACCGGCGCCGATATCGCGCCCGCGCGCCGAAATGATGCCGGCCGTGACCGTTCCGCCGAGGCCGAAGGGGTTGCCCACTGCAACCACCCAGTCGCCGACCCGAACCGAAGCGTCGTCGGCAAAGTCGACATAGGTGAACTTATCGCTGCTATCGACCTTGAGAACCGCGAGGTCCGTGCGCGCATCGGTGCCGATCAGTTTGGCGTCGAGTTCTTTGCCGTCATTGGTGACGACCGTGAAGGCCGTGCCCTCATCCACCACGTGGTTGTTCGTCACTAGATAGCCGTCTTCGGAGATAAAGAAGCCGGAACCTTGCGCAACCGGCCGAGGCTTGCTGTTGTTACTACGGCGATCAAGTCGGTTCTGTCGTCCATTCTGGTCACCAAATCCGCGGAATTCCTTGAAGAAGCGGCGCATCGGGTGATCGGGCGGCAGATTGTCCAGCCCGTCGGGTCCAAACGAAAAACCGGAACCATCGTCTGCCGCCGGCTGGATCTTGGATTTCACCCGCACGCTGACGACAGCGGGGGAGACATTGGCGACCACATCGGCAAAACTTGGAACTTGGGGTGCCTGAACACGAACGGCGTCTGCCAGAACAGGAGCGGTTCCGGCGGTCACGGCACCGAAGCCGACTGCGCCGGCGATTGCCAGTGATGCGACAGCGGCGGTCAGACCCTTGCGGCTGCCGGAAAGGATTTTGGGGGCGCTAGACATGGATTTCGATCCTCTTTGCACGAGATGCGCAACGCATCCTCGGCAAGAGAGATAGAGCGCGCTACATTACGGCGCCATTTCCGGTGCATGAAACTTTGGTAATGTACAAACGACAAGTTGATCGAAGGCTAGGTCTTAGTGACGAATTAGGATCAGAGACTATTGATCCCTGCCCAGCATTTGATCGAGGGCGGCTTGCTCCTCCTTGCTGAGTTCAGCCGCTTCGGCGGGTTGCTTCTTCCTCGATGCCCTGAAAACGAAGACAGCGCCGCCAATGAGCAGCAGAAACGGCGCGCCCCACAGCAGTGCGTTGCTCAAGTCGAAGCGCGGCTTCAGCAGCACGAACTCGCCATATCGCGAAACGATGTAATCCGTCACCTCGTCGTCGGTGTCGCCCGCCGTGATGCGCTCGCGAACCAGGATGCGCAGGTCGCGGGCCAAGTCCGCATCCGATGCGTCGATCGACTGGTTTTGGCAAACCAAGCAGCGGAGCCCCTCCGAGAGGGACCTCGCACGTGCCTCAAGCGCCGGGTCGGCCAGCATCTCGTCAGGCGTTACCGCCTGAACGTGAGACGAAACCAGCAGTGCCAGCCCAAGACACAGGCTTGCGAGTGAGAGCCTGCGCATCAGGCCACATCCGTTGCCGGCGCAGCGCCAACCGGCTTGCGCCGGCGCGAGGGGGCACCGACACGCAACCGGCGATCCATGAGCGACATGATACCCCCGGCCATCATCACCAGCCCACCGCCCCAGATCAGTATCACCAGTGGCTTCCACCACAGACGCACCACGACCGCTCCGTCGGCCGCATCGTCACCGATAGAAATATAGAGCTGACTAAAGCCCATTGTCTTGATGCCGGCTTCGGTGGTCGTTGTCTGCCGGACCGGATAAAGCCGCTTGGCCGAGTAAATTTCTCCGACAACGCCCTTGTCTGAATTCAGCAGGGAAAAGTGAGCGCGCTCCTCATCGAAGTTCGGCCCCTTGTAGCCGGCAAGGCCGTCGAAGCGCACCAGCTTGCCGGACATATCGACCGTTTGGCCCGGCTTCATCGTCAAGATGTGTTCCACGCCGAAGCAAAGCGTTCCGACCAATCCAAGCACGGTGAGCCCCAACCCCAGATGGGCGAGCGCGGTGCCAAAGACCGAGCGCGGCAGGCCGGCAAAACGCCTCACCATTACAGCCGGGCTGACATTTCCGAACCCGGCCTTGATCGCGAGGTCGGTCAATGCGCCGCAAATCAGCCAGAAGGCCAGTCCTGTACCGAACGCTGCCAAAGCGGAGGAACCGTCGATCAGGAAACCCGCAACCAGCGCCGCCAGCAGAGCCACCGCAAATGCGAACATCAGGCGCTGCGCCACCGCCCAGGCATCGCCGCGTTTCCAAGCCAACAGTGGCCCGAAAGGAACGATCAGCAGCAGCGGCATCATCAGCGGAATGAATGTCAGGTCGAAGAACGGGGCGCCGACCGAAATCTTGTCGCCCGATACAGCTTCGATGAACAATGGGTAGAGCGTGCCGATGAACACGGTTGCGGTGGCCGTGGTCAGGAACAGGTTGTTGAGAACCAGCGCGCCTTCCCGCGAAATCGGTTGGAACAGCCCGCCTTGTGTCAGCGAGGAAGCCCGCAACGCAAACAGAGCCAGCGAGCCGCCGATGAATAGCAACAGAATGCCCAGAATGAAGACGCCGCGAGCCGGGTCGGTGGCAAAGGCATGAACGGAAGTAAGCACCCCGGAGCGTACCAGAAAGGTTCCGAGCAGCGACAGCGAGAACGTCAGGATCGCCAAAAGCAGCGTCCAAATCTTCAACGCCGACCGCTTTTCCATCACGATTGCAGAGTGCAGCAGTGCCGTACCGGCCAGCCAAGGCATGAACGAGGCGTTCTCAACCGGGTCCCAGAACCAGAAGCCGCCCCAGCCTAGCTCATAATAGGCCCAGTACGACCCCATGGCGATGCCACCGGTCAGGAAGACCCATGCAACCAGCGTCCATGGCCGCACCCAGCGCGCCCATGCGGCATCGATACGTCCTTCGATCAAAGCCGCAACGGAGAAGGCAAAGCAGATCGAAAACCCGACATAACCCAGATAGAGCAGCGGCGGATGAACCGCCAGGCCGATATCCTGCAACACCGGGTTCAGGTCGCGCCCTTCGATGGGGGCGGGCGAAATCCGCGTGAACGGATTCGAGGTTGCCAGGATGAACAGAAAGAACGCTGCACCGATGGCACCTTGAACGGCAAGAACATTGGCCTTGAGCGTCGGTGGCAGATTATTGCCGAATAGCGCCACGAGCCCACCGAAAAAAGTCAGGATCAGCACCCAGAGCAGCATCGAGCCTTCGTGATTGCCCCACACACCGGTGATCTTGAACAGGAACGGCTGCAGGGAATGCGAATTCTCCCAAACCGTCTGCACCGAGAAATCCGAGCGCGCATAGGCGACCATCAGCGCCACAAAGGACAACGCCGTAAGTGCAAGTCCGGTCAAGGCGACAGGAGCTGCGACCGCCATCATCCTCTCGTTGTGGATACGGGCCCCGATCAGCGGGATCGTTGTCTGCACAAGCGACAGTGCCAGTGCCAGGACGAGCGCGAAATGGCCGATTTCAACCATGGCGAGACCACCCGCTATTCATTCGTGCTCTCCTGCCAGATACCCTTGGCCTTCATGCTGTCGGCCACTTCCTTGGGCATATAGGTCTCGTCGTGCTTGGCGAGCACGCTGTCGGCGACAAAAGTGCCGTCCGCCCCGAACGAACCTTCCGTGATCACCCCCTGCTCCTCGCGGAAAAGATCAGGCAGGAGGCCTGTATAGGTAACCTTGACGGATTTTTCGGTGTCGGTCACTGAAAAGGCGACGGTGGTGCCTTGGCCACGCTGGATCGTTCCTTTTTCGACAAGACCGCCAAGGCGGATCCGCTGCCCGGGCTGGAGGCTGGCCGTCGTCAGGTCACCCGGCATGTAGAAATAGGACGCCTTCTGGCCAAGCGCATAGAAGGTAAGTCCAGTCGCCGCACCCAGAAATGCGAGGCCGCCAACAATCACAGACAGTCTCTTCTGCTTGCGTGTCATCGCCTACTCCGCAACCTCAAGCCCATTCGAAGAAGCAAAGGCGACGAACTTTTTTGCCTGCTCACTATCGGGACCGAATACCGAAACCGCCCTGTTGAGCGCATCCCTGGCCTTTTCGGCATCGCCGACTACAAGATAAGAACGGATGAGTTGCATCCAGCCTTCCGCATCCTTGGGATTTAGCTTCAACTTCTCGTCAAGGCGCGCCACCATCCCGGCTATCATCGACGCCCTGTCTTCGGAAGACATCGAGGCTGCGGCCTCCATCTCTTCCTTGCTGGGTCCATTCGCTGCAGGCGCCTGTGGCGCTTCTGCACGGGCGAGTGCCTGATCGACTGCATCGAGCCAGGGCGAACCTTGAGGCAAGCCCGCGCGCATCTTCTGCCAGGTCGCCACCGCTTCGTCTTTGCGGCCATCCTGAGCCAGCCCCATCGCGACAAAGAAAGAGGCCTTGGGGTTGGACGGATCAAGTTTCAGCGATGCCTCGAAAGCCAGTTTCGCGTCCGCCGAAATCTTCCCGCCATCCGCATTCACCAACGCCTCGCCCAAGCCGGACTGGCGATCGGAACTCGGCTCCAGCAGCCGGATAGCGTTCCGATACGCGTTTGCCGCATCGCCGAAGCGCTGCATGCGCAAATAGACAGGAGCCAGCACATCCCAGCCCTGCCCGTCGGTTGGATTTGCGGAAAGGTGGGCTTCTGCCCGCGCCACAAGTTCGTCGACGGAGCTTTCGCCCGGATTCTTGGCCAGCCTTTCGCTCAGCGGCTGAGAGGGAAGATCCGGCGATCCGAGGCGAGCATAAGTGCCCCAGCTGATCAGCGGCACTGCCAGAACGGCTGCGGCGGAAATCAGTCGTAGTTTGGTAGACGCTGGCCGCGAGGTTGGACTATCCAGCTTTTCTTCGCCACCCAGCCGAATGATACGGCGAGCCACTTCGGCGCGAGCCTGTTCTGCCTCGGCAGGCTGAATCAGCCCCCGCGCCAGATCGCGATCCAGTTCCGAAAGCTGATCGCGATAGACTTCCAGATCGTGCCCCGATCCTGCAATTTTGGATTTCGGCTTCGCTGCGAGGGGCAGCAGCACCGCCAAGCTCGCAACCAGCGTCAAAACAGCGGCAATGACCCAGAACAACATGGCGCTCTAAATAGCCGTAGTGCGTCGGACTGCCAACATGAACGCGCTGCGACCCTTTGACGAATCTTCGTGAAGTCAACTTGATCGCCACATTCGTGGCAGGTTCGCCACCGGATAAGCCCGGTCGGCAGACAAATCTTTGCCTTTGCGCAACATAAGATGAGCTACCGGCGCTTGCGGTCCTGAAAACAGGCTTACGTGAGCGGTGTCCAACTGCCATCCGCATTGCGGCAGGCCGTTCCGCGTGCCGACATGGCCGGTCCGCCGACGAAGACGGTATGCGTGTATTGGCGACAATCCTGCGAACCCACGCGATAGGGTTGTGCTGCGACAACCTCGCCGTAATGATTGGCTTGGTCGCCTTTCCAGGTCACCGGCTTACCGCCCGCCGTATACTCCAGCGCCTTGTACTCCGCTTCCAGACCGCTGCGCTTCTCACGCTCGCTGAGGCCCGATCCGATCGAACCGCTGACCAGCCCTCCGCCCATGGCCGAGATCACCGTCGCGCCCACCCGCCCGGTATTCGCGGCTGGGCCTGACCCCGAAGCGCCCATTGAGGTACCGCCAAGTCCGGTCGTGTTGCAGCCTGCAAGCGCAAACAATCCAACGACAAACACCACGCGACTGTTCATGCCAAGCAAGTCCCCATTGCCGCCTCATCGGACCGCGCATCGCGATAGTGCCGATCTTTGACGGAAGTTTGGCCGATTCGTAGCACGTTGAACTGTGGGAACCTTCCAAAAAAGCCTGGCATGGCGAAAAATGACGATTTCGAAAGCCGAGTGAGCAACTTGCCTCGCCAGCCTTCCTGGAAAATTACTCGATGTTCCTCAAACGGAAGCTTGCCTTCAACCCGCCCAAGACGGCCCGCTCCAACGCCAGTTGGCCGCCATATTCATTGATAAGGTCGGCTACAATGGCCAGCCCAAGGCCGGTACCCGGTTTGCTTTCGTCAAGACGTTTTCCCCGTTTGAGCGCTTCGCGCGCTTCGCCCTCGGGGATGCCGGGGCCGTCATCTTCAATGTTGATCTCGAAAAGACCGGCATTTCCTTCATCTTCGGTGACAAGTTCGACCGAAACGGCAACCGTGCTCCTTGCCCATTTCATGGCATTCTCAAGCAGATTGCCAAGCACCTCCTCAAGATCTTCGCGCTCGCCGGCAAAGACGACCTCGTCCTGGGGCAGCGTCAGCCTCAGTTCGGTGTCCGGATTGAGCTTCTCCATGACACGAGCCATCCGCAACACCAGCGGCTTGACCGGCGTGCGATAGACGACGCTATCGCGCTGGGCCGCCATTCGGGCGCGCTGCAGGTAGTATTCGACCTGCTTTTGCATCGACGTGGCTTGTTCGGCTATCAGCCGCCCCTTTTCTCCGCCAAGGGCGCGACCTTCGTTAATCAGCACGGCAAGAGGGGTTTTGAGCGAATGGGCAAGGTTGCCGACCTGGGTGCGGGATCGCTCGACAATGCGCTTGTTGTTCTCGATCAGCGCGTTGGTTTCGTTGGCCAGAGGCTCGATTTCGGCCGGGAAACGGCCGCCTAGCCTTTGAGCCGTGCCCTGGCGCACCATAGCGAGCGCGTCGCGGACGCGCCGCAGCGGCTGCAAGGCGTAAAGGATGGCAATCGCATTGATGGCGATCATGCCGAACCCGAACAGCGACAGATATGTCAGCAACCGGCGTTGAAACGCGCCGATCTCCTGTTCCAGTTCGGTCTCATTTCCCATGACGCGGAAACGGGCAATGCGATTCTTCGCATCAAGCACGAACTCGCTTTCGAAAACCTGAAGTTGTTCCCCCTCCAGCCCTTCAGTCAGATAGTTTCGCTGGAACCCGGAATTGAATGGCACCTCTGCAACGCTTGGCGAGGGTATGGACCTGGTCATCGAAGACGACCGAAGATCGCCTGTCAGTCCGCTCGAGGCCGGCTCTACTGACCAGTACCAGCCCGACTGAGGTTCGGAAAACCTCAGGTCGCCGAGATCCGGAGCGCCTGTCAGCATTCCCTGTTCGGACACGCCGACCGAGCCGATCAGGTTGAACAAATGCGCTGAAAGCAGGCTATCGAAGCCACGCTCGCTCGCCTGGCGGTAAAGCGTCGTGATCAAAGTAAAGATTACAACCAGGGCAAGAACCGCCCAGACGGTCGAGAATGCCATGACCCGAAATGTCAGCGAGCGCGGCCACACACGCATTGATGCGAGTTTGCCGGTCGCGCGTGTTGTGGGAGGGGTTGGCGACTTAGGCCTCCGGCTCACGGATGCGGTAACCCATGCCACGCACGGTCTCGATCAGGTCCATACCCATTTTCTTGCGCAGCCGCCCGACAAACACCTCGATCGTGTTGGAATCCCGGTCGAAATCCTGATCGTAGAGATGTTCGACCAGTTCGGTGCGCGACACCACCTCGCCCATATGGTGCATGAGATAGGCCAGCAATCGAAATTCAAGCGAGGTGAGCTTCAGCGGCACGCCGTTGATGTCGGCCTTCGATGCTTTTGTGTCGAGCCGCAACGGGCCGCAGGTCAGTTCCGACGAAGCATGGCCGGCAGCACGCCGGATCAGTGCTCGCAGACGGGCCAGCACTTCCTCGATGTGGAAAGGTTTCGCCACATAGTCGTCGGCACCTGCATCTATGCCCGCAACCTTGTCGCTCCAGCGGTCGCGCGCCGTCAGCATGAGCACCGGCGTCTTTTTGCCGTCGCGCCGCCAACGTTCCACGACGCTGATGCCGTCCATCTGCGGCAGGCCGATGTCGAGTACGACCGCGTCGTAAGGTTCGGTGTCGCCAAGAAAATGGCCTTCCTCTCCGTCGAAAGCCCGATCCACGACATAGCCGGCATCGATCAAGGCGTCGGAGATTTGCCTGTTCAGGTCCTTGTCATCCTCGACGACGAGTACACGCATGCAGCCAGTCCCTTTCGATCGAAGGCCAGATATAAGGCGATTCCGCAGCTATTGAAACGCACCGCCAGTCAGCCCTGGGGCACGACGATCTCCGTGCGGCGCGGGCGCTCGCCATCCTTGCCCGGGACGAGGACCACAATGACACAGACCGACTGGCCGCCCCGGTTTGCTTCCGAAGCCTTGGCCAATGTTCCTCCCGCCTGGGCTGCAACCTGCTGGCCGATCGAATAGCAATCGGCAGCAACATGGATCACAGGGCTTTGCGCCCGTGGCGCGGCCACCGGAAGCGCGTTTGCCTGGGAAATCCCCAGCGCAGATGCGCAGATCACTGGCAGGGCCCATCTCGGGAGGTGACGAAGCTTTTTCATGTTCAACGTCCTAACCAGTCGCGGCTGAACGCGGAATGAACACCATACATGCTGACCATTTCCCCCACCGGCCTGGCGAGCGCGCCTGAAACGGCATGGCTGCCCACCCCAACCATGCCAACAGCAATCCTAGCCTATTCGTTCCTTTGCAGACAACCTGCCGAAGACGGCGATCAGGCCGGATATCGCACTGACGGCCTGCAGAAGCGTATCGGTCAGCGCCGAACCGTCGAGGCCGTCAAGCGGGACTCCCGTCAGGCCGGCGGTGCCAGTCAGGATGGTTACGATCGAAGCCCAGATCGTGCGCGACAGATACCAGGGTTTTATCGTGGTCATTATGCTTTCCTTTCCGTGATGACAAAGTTTGCTTTCAAGTGAGCACAACGCGTGCGGAAGCCGGGATTCCCCATCCCACCACGTTGCTAGACTGCCGAACGGTGATATCGAGCGCGGGAGGAGCCACCGCGAAATCCAAAGCGAATGCGGCCGCTGGATAGAGCCATTGTTGCTGCCCGACCATTTCGGTGCGAACCACGGGGCCGCCGGGCCCTGCGATCTCCAACCGATACTCCTCACGTTCCTCGCCCAGCGGGATTTCCAACGCTTCCCAACTGTCGGCGTCGACGCGCCCGCGGCGCACCCATGACAGCAACAGATCGCCTGCCGACCATTTTGCCGTCAAATGAACCTGTGACAGCGGCAGTTGCGCACGCACGCCGCCGATTTGGCTGCTCGTCGCGAATTGGAGATCCGATACTTCCGAACCCGACGGACAGACCCGCCAATTGAGTTCCAGACCCACCTCTGCTGCGGACAGTCCGGCCGACACAACGCCATCATCGAGGATCGCGAAATCGGCTCCGACCGCTGCCCCTGCAGCCATCGCATCGTTTGTTCCCAACTGCCCCCTGAGCAGCCCAGACAATCGCCACTGTTGAGGCGCTAGCTCCTCGGCGTCCTGAAACTGAAGGACCTCCCAGGCCCCGGACACCGATTTGACCGCTGCTGCATTTGCTCCATTGAGCAGTTGCAGCGTGCTGACGCTCGAAACGTTGGCATAGAAAAGCTCAACCAGTATCGCTTGCGAACAGGAAAGCCGCCCTTCGACGCCGCTTGCCAACGGCTCCAGCAAACGACCAAGCGTCGCGGGTTTCAGGATCGCTCCCCTTGGCACGAAACCGGTCAGTTCCGGCGAAGCGAACAGGATCTGGCTGCGCCAGGGCTTTTGCCAGACGGCAACGCGGAACTGCTCGGCGGGCGATCCTTCTCCGATACCTTTGGGCAGGTCGAGGAATACCGCGTGCGGTTGCCCTGCCGATAGGGTTGCAATCGCGGCTGGCCGGATTTTCGCATCACGCCACGGACTCGGCGCCGAAAAGGAGATTTGCCGCGCCGAAATCCTTCGGACAAGCCCGTCCTCGACGCTGGTTATCAGGAAATCCGAATGGCTTCCCAATGCCGGCAGTCTGACAATCGCGCCCGGGGCTATTTCCGCGTTCGGCTGAGCAACAGCGAACCGGACGGTCTCGCGCTGATACCAGACGCGCCTCAACCAATCCTCGACTAAAGCGTTCGCCTGTCCTGTTTCAATCACACCAGGAAAAACGATCGTTCGTTGACGGCTTCCGGCAGCGCCGAGGCGCGTCGTTCTGGCAGTCGCCGTCTGATACTCCGTCATCGGGTTGGTGAAAGTCAGCAGGGCTTCGGCGGGGAATTCGTGATCTGGATTGCGCACCGTTTCAATCAGCGCGCCACCTTCCTCGCCTGCCAGTTCGCTGATCTCGATAGTCGGCGATTGTCTGGCTCCGGCCGTTCTGAAAATAAATCCGCCCGGCTTCTCGATCACAGCCAGGTCGAAAAGATCGACCAGCGGCTCAAGCGCAGCCCGCGCCGAAGACGGATCGGCTACCACATAGCCATGGACCGTTCCCTCGACGTCGTCTACCGAAGCCGCCTGCTGGCCATGATCGGCCAGAATGGCATTCACCAGCGAAGCGATATCCGGGCTGGCCAGGCGTCCGTTCAGCCAATGCCCACTCGTCCAGTTCGCCCCATCCGACCAGACGTCGATCCGTTGGGGAAAAGCCGGAAACGGGCGCGCATCCCAGGCCCAAAGATAGGCCCGATCGAGGTCGAGCATACGTCTGCCATAGACCTCGGAAAGTGGATTGCCTTCTTCATCGAAACCCGTGGCCGCAGGGCTCCAGTGCTCCATATGCGCCTCGATAAAGCGGCGTTGGGCAATATCGGATCGCCCGCCATTGGAAAAATGCGGCACCCCGCTTTCCGTCGATTTCGGGTCGGGAAACATGTTGGGCTGGTTCGGCCCCTTGTCCGCCGCTGGACAGCCCAGTTCCGTGAACCAGATCGGCTTGCTGCGCGCCACCCATGCGGTCGGGGTTGAAATTTCGACGCCGCCATTCCGGTCGAAATGCGGATTCGACCACCAACTAACAATGTCCTTGTAGCGAAACACCCACGGCTTTTCGTAGGCGCCATCGGTAATGGGGGACCGCTGCCTCGCCGCTCTTGCCTCATCACTCTCGTAGTACCAGTCGAAGCCCTCGCCTGCGCCTATCGCCGTCCCCAATCCCTTCGGATCACAAGGACCGGCAAACCCGTCTGGATTGTCGCCGGCATAGTCAGCGTCGCGCCAATCTGAAAGCGGCATGTAATTGTCGATGCCAACCGCATCGATGGCCGGATGCGCCCACAGCGGGTCAAGGTGGAAATAGACATCGCCCGATCCGTCGGCCGGATGATGGCCGAAATACTCGCTCCAATCGGCTCCGTAAGTGATGCCGGTTGCCGGGCCCAGGATTGATCGTACATCGGTCGCCAGATCGGCCAGTTGCTCGACAAAGGCAAATGCCCCGCCATCGTCGCGCACCGTTGTCAACCCGCGCAACTCGCTGCCAAGCAGGAAGGCATCGACGCCACCCGCCTTCGACGCCAGATGCGCATAATGGAGGACGAAGCGTCGATAGCCCCAGTCGGTGGATGCTCCCGAAAACGAAACCGTGTCGGCAGCATCGGCAAATTGGGAGGCAAGCGCGGCCCCGGAAAACGCTGCCACCTGGGCGCGCGCCGCCGTTGTCTTGTCGGCCGTCTCCGGCTGCAACGGCGCCGGATCGCAACTGATGCGCCCGCGCCACGGATAGCTCGACTGGTTTGCACCGCCATAAGGGTCGGGTAATTCGTTACCCTCGGCAATATCCATCATCACGAAGGGATAGAGCGTCACGCCAAGCCCGCGCGTCTTGATCTCGGCAATGGCGTCAAGCACGCTGCGATCCGATGGTGTCCCGCCATAGGCCGCGCCGCCGTCATGTTGCGAAACCACCATGGCGTCCTGCCGCGCAATTCCCGACACACACCAGTCAGCGGACAACCCGCCACCTTCGCTGGAGGTCACCGCCGGGCGAATTCGGCAGTGGCCCGCTCGCAGATCGTCGCCGAACCAGGTCACGACCAGCGCGACATGCTTGAGGTTGGGGCAAGTCATCTGCAGTTCGTCGAGAGAGGCCGCGATGTCCGTCCCGGCAAACAGCATGTTGCGGTTGACCGCCTGCTGTTCGCCCGGCCGCTTCTGCCGCGTCACCAGCTTCGGCGACAGGCCGTATTCCGTTGCCCCCGGCAAAAGAGCGACTGCCTTCACCGCCGTGTGCAGCTTGCCCACCGGGCGGATCACCTCGAACTGCAATTGCGGGATGCGGTTGCCGAAACCGCCAATATCCAGCCTGTCGACCACGACATAGGCGACGCCGCGATAAGCCGGCGTGTTGCCTAGACCTTGCTTGGCCTCGAGCAGCGGATCGGGCGGTTGATCCTCGCCGCCGCGATAGATCCTGAGTTCTACCGTCTCGCGGTCGATCTCTCTTCCATCGGCCCATACACGCCGGATACCGGCAATCTCACCCTCGCACAGCAGAAAGGCCGCATTGGCGTAATAGGAGAATTCGGTGACCTTCGGCCCCAGCTTGCCTTGCCGGCTCGTCGAGCGGCTTTCCTCGAAACGCGTTGCCCAGATCAGCGTGCCGCCCAGCCGAGCGGTCCCGTAGAGGCGCGGGATCGCAGCCCCCTCCTCCGCGCTGAACGGCCGCGCATTGGCCAGTCGCGGCCCCTCGATGCGTTGCGTGCCGTTGATCAGCGCGCGATCGAGCGCATAGCCGGCCAACGCACCGACAGCGGAACCGACGGCACCGCCGACCGAGCCCAGAAAGCCGCCAAGATAGGCGCCTGCCGCCTGCAGCAAGATTGTCGCCATGAAATGCTCCGGCGTGAATGAAAACTAGTTTTCAGGAAAGGCGAAGACGCCCGCGATGCGCTGGCGCCATTGCGGCACCAGCGCCGATTTCACCACCAATCCGCCGCCCTGATAGGCGTGGACGAAGTGGTCCGGACTCACCGCTATGCCGGCATGTTTGGCCGGCAGATGCTGTCTCCAGCGAAAGATCAAAAGATCGCCGGCGGCAAATTCATTCGCGTCCCTGGTTCGGAAATTGCGTCGCGCGCCCAAAAGCAGCCGCTCTTCCCCGCTGGATTCGGCCCAGTCGGGCGCGTAAGCGGCAGGCGTTTCGAGGTCACGGCCATAAAGGGAACGCCACACACCGCGGATCAGGCCCAGGCAATCGCAGCCGACACCCTTGCTTGCCGCCTGATGTCTGTAAGGTGTTCCCACCCATGACAGAGCCTCGGCGACGGTCTGGTTCGCCATCGGACTCATGGCACCACCGGCCCGCCGTCGAAATTGCCGCCATCCGAGACATAGGAGTAAGCAGCGTCGTTTCCCGGAAGATGCGGAAAGCCACGAAAATTCAACGCATTGGCAAACTTGGCCTTGCACGTCGCGAAGCTGTGGTCGCAGCCGGCCACAACCGTGAACGTGTCACCGGGTTGAGTGGCCGGCCCGACGGCTGGCTGAAGGATGAGCAGCGTCGACCCACCATCCTGCCGGTGATCGACAATGCGCTCCGTTCGCCCGATGTTCGCTCCGCTCGTCCAGGTCAGCACCCCAAATGAGAACCACGCCACCTGGAAACCGGCGAGGCCGGACACGCGAACAGTATCGGGCCCATCCATCCCTTCCACGATGCCGGCGCCATTGAAAGCCGGCTGGTCGAGCGAGACCCCACAGCGCGTATCGCCAAGTTCGGCATCACATTTCCTGGTCACGTAACGCCCATTCGGCTGATCCAGCCTGTGCATGGAGCTCTCGAGTTCCGCGACGAAACTTCCGTCGCGGCGCGTGATCTTGCCGATGGTCGCGACCCTGATAACGGCAAAATCCTGCGGATTCCGCCAATTGACCAGATAGGTCTCCACCTTGGCCTCGTCATAGAGGCCGGCGGCGATGTCCTCATCGGTGATCCGCCCCGACGACAGCGCGCCCTCCACATCGACCGTATCGACGGAAAGACCGAGCGACTGCCGCGCCTCGCTGGCACTGAGGCCGGTCTCCGGCTCGAACGAACTGCCGTCCACAACCAGTACCCGGTCATGGTCCGTGAACCCCGCCGTCGTGCCATCCTTCCTGGTCAGCCGCCAGCAATGGCAGACAGTCGTGACGTCGCGTCCAAAATGGTCGATCAGCGCTTGTGGGTAGCCGCTCACAATTGCACCTCGACAAGAGCAATCGACGGGATCTGACCGGCCTTGAAGGCCTTGAGGCTGATGGCGATCCGTTCCGTATCGAAGCGCACCGGAACGTCGAATTCATAGCCCGCCTTAACCGACTGACCGATGCCCGGTTTCGCATTCTCGGCAAAAACGACCTCGCCGCTTGCTTCATCGAACGAAAAATCGGGAGAAAACAGTTCGATCCCTTCCACTGCCACACGAAGCGTGCCGGCAACCGGCCTGATGATCGAGCGCCGATAGGCATCGCTGCCATCGCCATATGCCTTCACCAGGGCAAAACGAACGGCTTTGCCGTCACCCGTTCCAAGCGGCTGGTCCGTCGCGGAAGGCGACTGACCGGGCGAGCAGGACTTCATGTCGAACGGGTCGCGGAAACGAAACGCATGAAGCGAACCGCGCCGCGCCTCGAAGAAGGCGATCACCTCCTGCAGATCGTCGAGCGAGCGCAATCCCGTGCCGGCATCGTAGTGGCGGCGCGAATGCGCAAAACGCGCATTACGCTTTTCCCGTCCCGACGACAGCGAAATGATCTCGTTGCGCCGCTCCGGCCCGCCCGTTGCACCGAACGATACCGCGAGCGGAAAAAGAACGTCATGGAAACTTGCCAGATCCGACACCGTTCACCTCAAAATGTTCGCGTTCCGCGCGACACCGCCCGTGCCAGCATGCCGGTGATCTGCGCCTCTGATTTGCGGAAGGAGGCCGCGTCCTGCGCCGCGACATTGAACACGACGTTGACCGGCGTGCTGCCAGTCGAAGCAGCAACACCGAGGCTGCCGTCAGAGCCGCGCCGCAGCGGCAAAATGGCTTCGCTGCCCGCTTCTCCCATCACACCAAGCTGGCCGCCCATCGGAAAATAGGTCGGCGTCGAAACCACGCCTCCGGCGGCAAACGGAACGATGCCGCCCGTCACTCCGCCCTTGGCGAAAGGCAATGCACCGGCAAGCCCGCCAAACAAATTGGCAAACAATGAACCGGCCAGGTTCGTCAGCGGCTTCAACCCTTGCGACAGCTCCATTCCGGCCAGGTTGAGGCCTAGCCTGCGCAGTACGTCGTCAAGCTCCTTGCCATTGACGACCGCTCCTTTCAGTGCACCCGACAGTTGGTTGCCGAAACTGCCCGACAGCTTCTCGAGGTTCGCCAGTGCGGCCTGGAAGGGCGCGGTATCCGCCCGTACGGCCACGGTCACGTCTTCAGCCAAAACCGATCTCCTTGTTCACATCATCCGGGAAGGCCCTCATCAAGCCCGCAAGATCGGCTCGCGCCGGTGCAGCCATGCGTCGTGAAAAGGGACGAGCGGCACGCTCGAACTCGATCGGCGTCATCATCCAGAATGCCTTTGGTGAAAGCCGCAGCAGGCCGAAGCCGATCGCCATGACGTCGTCCCAGGGAAACGCCGTCCCGCCTGCTGCGGCAGCTAGGGGTTTGCAGGCGTATCCCTTGCAGGTGCCGCACCGAACGTCGCCGTCAAAAGGTCAGCGACGATGGCTGCGAAGCCGGCAGCGCCATCCGCCGATTGCATCGCGCCGACTGCATCATCGGTCACCTCTTCGCCTGCTCCGCGCAGGCCGGCGCCGATAATGCGTATCATGTCCAGTGCCGAAAGCCGGCCGCTCGCGAACCGTTCCACAAGCGCACCGAGATCGTCGGCGGCATAGACTGCCTCGAGTTCAGCCAATGCGCCAAGCGTCAGGCATAGCCTGATCTGCTTGCCGTCAAGCTCTGCCGAGATTTCGCCGCGCCGTCGGTTGGCATTCATGGCGCCACCGTAAAGGCGATCGGCCCAGCAGATTCCAACGCCATTTCGAACGTCACTTCGCCATCGTGTGCGCCGGTATATTCCAGCGACGTGATCTGGAACGGACCCGAGACGACGCCGAAATCCGGCACCGCCAATTGCCAGTTGCCAATCTCGCCGGCGAAGAAGCGTGCGCGTATCAAGGCATCCGATTGCGCATCCTTGAAGATGCCCGAGCCGCTGACTGCGGCACGCTGCACGCCGCTTCCTGCCAGTAATTCGCGCCACCGCCCGGCTGAATCCGCGTCGGTAACATCGACCGTCTCGCTGTTGAAGGCGATGCGCTTGCTGCGCAAGCCGGCCACGGTGACAAACGCTCCCTGGCCATCGGAATCGATCTTGAGAAGAAGGTCCTTGCCCTTCTGTGCGACCATGTCGGTCTCCCTATGGTGATTGAAATGATCTGGGCGCGCCGGTCAGATATCTTCGATCACGGCCCGGAAGCGCAGCAGGCCGTGGTAAACGGCCTGCTCGTCATCGAAGCGTACTTCCGCGAACTCGAACCTGAAATTGACGAGATGGTGCTGGTTGAGTTCAAGCGGCGCTTGATCGAGCTTGGCGCGCATCGTCGCCATGATGTCGAAAGCCTCTTTCTTGCCCTTGGCCTTCGACCAGATATGGAGCGTGCAAAGCTGTTCGGTCCCACTCTCGGTTCCCGTGCTCCAGTCGAATATGCTGGTCCGGCCGAAGGTCACGTAGGGAAAGGCCACCTTGTCCGGAGTTCGGTCGAACACCTTCTGCCCGCCCAGCAGGGCAAAGAGGGCCGGATCGCCGTTCAGCTCCGAAAACAGCGCCTTCTGCAGGTCAGCTTCCGCCGAGTTCATCGCCCGCACCTCCCGCCTGCCTGCTCGTGGCTTCCGGATGAGACGGCAAATCCCTGGCAACGGGACTTCCGCCGCCGACGTAGCCTTCTTCCACGCCCTCTGCGAGATCGTGTGCTTTCCAGCGCAGGGCGCGAACCAGCCCGTCAAGCGTCATCGCCATGGTCACATTCATGCGCCGATCTCCCTGGTCTTGCAGACGAGATAGCGCCCGCTCTCGTCGGGGTCATGAACCGTCAAAATATCGAACAGCCGCTCTTGCCGCCTGAAGCGCATGCCGCTTGCGACGCCATCCCGGTATCGAAGAGTGATCTGGTGCGTCACCGTCTCGCGCGTCTGATCCGCACCGAATACGCTTGTTGCCGACAGCGGTTCGATCCTTGCGAAGACCGTTGCCAACTCCGACCAGTTTTCGGAAAAACCGCCGAGGTCGTCAGGCACGTGTCCTGCCGCTTCCAGCGCGAACTCCGTCCGCAACGCGCCGGGATTGAGGAACAAGGCCTGCATCATAGCCTCCGCATAAGGTAGCCGGCGATCAGCCGCTCATAGTCTGTCGGATAACCGACCGGCTGGTCGTTCGGCCCGAAACTGGTTCGGAATTCGTACCAATGCGCGGCCAGAAGCATGATGGCGCGACGCAGCAGATCCGGAACGTCCGTTCCAGCCTCGCCAAAGCCGGCCGAAAAGTCGATCTCGATGCCGTTCATGGCGCGCAGCGCCTTGGGCGGCCCGTTGAAATGAACCCGCGCCGGCCGCGATATCGTGTCGGCTTGATAGGTCGCCGGGTCGACCAGCGAAGCCTCGCCCTCGGTGCCGTATGCCGTCACCGAAATGATCGACCGCACAGGGTGGATCGCGACGGCTACAGAGCCGTTGGCCGGCCAGGCGTCCAGCACCAGCCGCCAGTTCTGGTCGATCAGCGCCAGGCCAGTCGCTCGCTCGACTTCCTCGCGAGCGGCACGGATCAGGCCGTTGAGAAGGTCGTCCTCCGATGCATGGTCGAGGCGCAGATGCGCCTTCACCTCGGCCAGAGTCACGGGTTCGACCGTCGGCGCGACGGTTCGTATCAGCGTCATTCGATTGCCTTGTGAAGGGAGGAAAACAGTTGCGGCTCCGGTGGGAGGAACCGGAGCCGCTTCGGCACTTCTAAAAATGGGTTACCCCGCTCAGGCGGTGCCGAATTTGAGCAGCTTGATCGCGTCGAAATCCTGGACGCCGCCGCCCACGCGCTTGGTGGTGTAGAACAGCACGTAGGGCTTGGCGGAATAGGGATCGCGCAGCACCCGCACACCCGTCCGGTCGACGACCAGGTAGCCGCGACCGAAATCACCGAATGCCAGCGGCGTCGCGTCGTTGGCGATGTCGGGCATGTCCTCGGCCTCCACCAGCGGGAAGCCCATCAGCATCGCCTTTTGGCCAGCTGCTGCCGGCGGCTGCCACAGATAGTTGCCGTCGGCATCCTTCAGCTTGCGGATTGCTGCCTGGGTCTTGCGGTTCATCACCCAGTTGGCGTTTTGCCGATAGCCCGCCTTCAGCGCATAGATTGTGTCGATCAGCACGTCGGAGGCATCCTGCGTCGGCAGCGCACCCGCAACGCCGGTCAGCGTGTAGCCGAGCTTGCCCCATTCCCAGGTGCTTTCGGCAACCTTGGCGTAGTTGAGGAAGCCCTTCGGCTTGCTGCTCCCGTCGCCGGACACGAAGGCCGCACCCTCCTGCTCGGCAAATGCCGTCTCGACTTCGCTCGAAATCCACTGATCGAGATCAACCACGGCATCCTCCAGCAACGAGGCCGTCGCCGCCGGCATGGCGTAAAGTTCCATGGTCGGGAATTGCAGTTCGGCCAGCGTATTGGCATTGGTCTGCGGCCGTGCCGCCGTCTCCGCCACCCAGCCGACCGCCGGTCCGCTCACCGAAAACGGCTTCTTCAGCACCGCCGCCGAAACCTGCCTGACCGAAGCGATCGCGCGGATAGGCGACAGCGTGGAGAGCCGCTTGCCGATTTCCGTTTCCGTCTCGGGCGGCACCAGATAGCCGCCGTCCTGGCCGGAGCCGTAGGACATAGCCTTGGCGTCGAGCGAGCGCAGCAGGCGGTCGTCGCCCTGGCGCATATAGGCTTCAAAGGCGCTCTTATGTTCGGAAGGCGCCGGCTGACCGTCGCGGCCCAGAACCGGCCGCATCTTCTTCAGCGAAAGATTGTCGATGGCGCGCTTCTGCTCGTCAAGCGAACGCGAAATGCGGTCCACCTTCTCGGTGGTCAGCGTGTCCGCGCCCATGCGCCCTTCCAGTTCCGCCAGTTTCTCGTCGTTGCTCTCCTTGAAGGCCTCGAACGTGTTCATGAAGTCGCCAAAGGCGTCCTTCAGGTCGAGATAGTCGCCCCCTGCCGACTTCGTTTCGATCGGCCGCGGCTTTTCAAATGCATTCATATGGACTTTCCTCTTCTGTTGATGATGCGTGTGGCCGCGCGGATGCGTTCCGCGAGATCCTGTGGCGCTCCTGATGCGGCATCCCGCTTGGGCGTGAGACTGGCAAAGCCTCTGGTGATGACGGCGCGCGCCTCGCTCCTCGAAAGCCCCGCATCGCGCCGCAGCCATATTTCGAACTCCTTCACGCTCGGCAGCGACCTCGTTCGCCCTCCCTTGACCGTTTCGATCCTGGCGCCCGGCAACATCGGGAACGTCACGACCGAGATTTCCCAAAGATCCGCCTCCAGGATCTGCCGCACGCCGCTCACCGGCTCGCGCCTTGTCCTGACGGCCTTGAAGCCGATAGAAAGTCCGTCCAGCGCGCCGGCGCGCATCAGGCTCAGCACTTCGCGAGCCCGCGACACGTCCCTTGCAAGCCGCCCGCGCACGAACAGGCCGCGCTGGTCTTCCTTGATCTCGGTCCACACGCCGATCGGCTCGCTCGGGTCGTGCTGGAACAGCATGCGGATGCCGGATGCCTTGCGCATGCGCAGAGAATTGGCGAAGGCCCCGCGTTCGACCACGTCCTTGCCCAGATCGACCCGGCCGAACAGGCTGGCATAGCCAGCAAAGCTGCCATCCTGTTCGACCTCGTCCAGCACGAGATCGACGAACTTGCGCTCGCGCGTTCTCGCCAACGGGTCAGCGCTCATCGGTGTTCTCCTGTTCAGGTTCGTGGGATTTGCGCAGCGGCCAGCTATGCTCGAAAGCTCGCATGATGAAGCCGAGCGCCCACCAAGCGCACAGGCTGGCGGCGGCCGAGCCCATCATCATCAGTTCGGCCGAACCGATCGCATTGGCGATGCCGAGTTCCGTCGCCACCTTCAGCCCGGCGGTTCCGCCGAACACGAGGCCGCAGACAACGCCGACTGCAAATCGCGTCGCCGCCTCGCGGCGCCCATGCGGCAAGATGTAGGCCAACGATATTGCGGAACCTGCAATAGCGCCGGCACCCTTGGCCACCCAAAGCCAGGTGTCATCGGTCATGTTCGTCCGCTCCAGCGAGAGTGAGGGGAGTAGCGAGTGGCAGGACGAAAGCAGAGGACGCGGAACGTCGAAAAGAACTCAGCCCGAAATGTCCTATTCGCCATTCCCTACCCTGCCCGTCGGCTGGTAACCCACCGCCTCGCGCTTCTCGTCTTCCGTAAGGAAGGAAGCAGCCTCGACGCGCGCCCACAGCGCGTCACGATCGCCGCTCAGGCCATCGATCCGGTCGGCATCGAACCACAACCGCAGCCCTGCGCCGAAGGCCGGCCCGAGCCAGGCCGACAAATCCTTCGCGGTACGCACCACCAGTGGCAGCACCGTCAGGCGGTAGAAGGCGCGGTTCGCTTCCTGATAGTTGGCATAGGTATTGTCGCCAGGAATTCCGAGCAGCATCGGCGGCACGCCGAAGGCCAGAGCGATATCGCGGCTTGCCGAGTGCTTGGCCTCGACGAAGTCCATATCCTTGGGCGTCAGGCCCATCGCCTTCCAGTCGAGTCCGCCTTCCAGCAGCAATGGCCTGCCGGCGCGCGTCGCGCCCGAATAACCCTGTTCCAGTTCGGCCTTCAGCCGGTCGAATTGCTCATCGGTCAGGTTGCCGCCCTCTTTCGGCGCATAGACCAGCGCTCCCGACGGCCGCGCCGAATTGTCGAGCAGCGCCTTGTTCCAGCGCCCGGCCGCGTTGTGCGTATCGAGCGCCATCAACGCCGCCTCCAGTGGCGGAAATCCGTAGTGGTCCTCCAGCGGATGAAACAGCGTCAGGTGTATCGCCCCGCCCGGTTCGCCCAGCCCTAGGGCCACGCGGCGGCGCGCCGTGCCTTCGCGATGATCGAGCGCCACCGGCCAGCCGCCGGCGTCGGTCACCACCGAAACCCGATCGGGGCGCAAAAGATGCAATTCGCGCACCCCCTCGCCCACATCGATCAGTTCGACATAGGCGTTGCCCGCCAGGAGCAGATGCCCATACAGCGCTTCCAGAAAGGTCGCGCCGGCCTGCCGCTGGTTGGGACGCTCCAGCAGTGCCAGCAACGGATGCTCGACCAGTTCCGCCGCCCCTTCGTAGAGCAACCAGGGAACGGTGGAAGCCGCCTCCGAAACCAGCCTCACCGCCCGATGGACGATCGGATTGCGCATGAAGCCTTCGCGGGCCAGCGTCGCATAGTCGCGCCGCGTCCAGTGAGCTTCGCCCTGCTGATGAAAAGCGATGAAGCCGCTCGGGCTGCCATTCTTGATTTCCACGCGAGCGCCGACGTTCCCCGCGGCAGCGCGAGGCCAGGGCCATTTCCAAGCCATTGCAAATCCTATGTTTGAACCAGATTCAAAATTCGGCAGGGCGCGGCGAAAATGACTATGTCGAGAGCCGGAGCGGAGCGCACGTTCAGGTACGTGAGTACCGAAAGCGCGGACATCGCCATTTGCAGACCGCCATGGCGGTTTCTCAGCCTGGCTCTCAAAGAAAGTCGCGGATGCGCGGTGTCGTCGCTCTCCCCGACATCAATTCGCTGATCGCCCAAACCAATGCGTCCATCCGGTCGGGTGAGCGGCCATTGGACAGCCCGTTCGGTCCGAAATCGCACATCTCGTCCTCAAGCTCGGCAAAGCGTTCCACATGGCGAACCTTGCCCTGCTGGTAGAGCGCCGCAATCGGCTCCGCCCGCAGCCACTTGCCCCGATGCGCCCGCACGGCCTTGACCGGAATTTCTGCATCCACGGTGCGGATCACCGATGTTGCCATCTCGCCGCCCTGATTGACCTCGACCACAAGGCAATCGGCCTGCAGCTTATGGAACAGGGTCACCGCCCTTGCCGCCCATTCCTGCGGTTTTGCTGCGCTGACTGTCGCGTCGGCAAGCACCACCGCGCAGCCGTTCTCATCCAGCCCGGCTGCGACGATCCCGCAGGCATCTGAGGTCTTGCGCGAACTTGCCGGAGGATCCACCGCGACGACGATCCGGCGCAATTCGGCGGTGCCGCCAATGGCCGCTCGTTCGATCATCTGACGCGACCACAAGGCGTCGTCGCGATCCTCGATCAGTTCGCCGTCGAGTTCCTGTCTTCCAAGCCGCGTACCGCCATAACGGCCCCGCACCGCCTCCAGGAAGCCGGAAGCGAGGTTTGCCGCATTGTCCTCGGTCCTCAGCCGCGTCACCGCCACTGCCGGATCAAGCAGCAAGCGTTTGAGCAGCGGCAAGGGCCTTGGCGTGGTCGTGATCAATTGGCGTGGCTGCGTTCCCAGCCGCAAGCCGAATTGCAGCATGTCCCAGCAAGCCTGAAGGTTCTTCCATTTGGCGAATTCATCCAGCCAGGCCGCCTCGAATTGCGGTCCGCGCAGGCTTTCCGGATCCTCGGAAGAGAAAAACTGAGCGACCGCGCCATTGTCCCAGACCAGCCGGCGCCGGGTCGCCTCGAAGCGCGGGCGACTGCCGCGTGCAATCGTTCTGATCCCCGAAGGGCCGTCGATCATCACCTCGCGCACATCGGCAAAGGTTTCACCGATCAATGCGATGGAGCGGTATTTCCAGTCGGCAAAGGGGCGCAAACCCCGGGCCAGGCCATTCACCCATTCGGCACCAAGCCGCGTCTTTCCCGCGCCACGCCCGCCGACGACCAGCCACGTGCCTGCCGTGCGATGGCAGCGATATTGCGCCGGCCGCGCATGGCCGACCCACTCGGCCAGCAGCCGCTCAGTCCATTCCGTCCCGATGTTGTCCGCTGACCAACCGTTCTGCATGGGCCTCAGCCAGCTCGACGATCCGGTCATCGAGCTTCTCAAGTCTTGCTGCGAGTTCTGCATCGTCCGTGGTCCCATTCTCGGTCGTCCGCTCCTTCGCCAAGGTCTCGGATCGTTCGGCCGTGCGGACCATCGACCACAGGGCGTCGATCTGCGCCTTGTTAAGTTGCCCGCCATTGGTTTCCACTTCCGTGACCATCTCTGCCAGCCGGCGCGTGACGAAATCGCCCAACTGCACGGCATGGCCCTGCCCGTCCTGCGGCAGATCGTTCACCGGCCGGGTGGCCGTGGTTACCGCCACCGGGGCGTGTGCGCCCCAGTTCTCGCGTACGATACGGCTTTGAAAGCCCTGCTTTTTCCAGTTCTCGAGTGAAGCCTTTTCGCGAATCGTGGCGGGATGGAGATCCGTCGCAACCGCCAGAAGGGGGAAAGTTGGCGGCTCGCCTTCGCGCAGCGCGCGAATGGCTGCCCAGCGTTCGACGCTGACCGGCTGAACCATGCTTGAAACCTCCGAATGAACGAAAACGCCCGCGCGTACCGACACCATTCTCGACCATCAGGAAGAGAGGTGGAGGCGAAGCGAGCCAACAATGCGTTGAAGGGGAAGCCGGAGGATCACACTTTTCCGACGATAGCGAAACACTACCAGACCACCGTAACGGTGTCAAGAATTAATTCCTAGGAATTTTACCCTGTCATCATTTTCGCGAAGCCAGCCCCCTTGCCGCCATGCTATGAATAAGTGAAAAGACGCGGGGTCGGCAGGTCGCGCCGATCCGCAGCCGGGCAGCTTCGCAAATGGTCAGTCCCTTGGAGCCGAAAAAGAGACGGGGCGCGATTGCCGCATTCCTGCTGGCCGCTGACGCCTGGCTCGATTCATCGCTGTACGAAATCCGCTTCAAGGCGGGTGAATTTTGGGAATCGGCCACCATCTTCTTCCGGCGATTCCGCGTCAAAGGCTGGCGCCGCGGCGTCATCGAACTGTTGAGCGAAGGTTTCACCATGGGCGCCGGCGGCGCCGTGGTCATGCTTGCCCTTGCTCTGCCCGCCTTCCAGGAAACGGGCGGCGACTGGCGCGCCCAGGACGATTTCGCCGTCATGTTCCTCGACCGCTACGGCAACGAGATCGGCCAGCGCGGCATCATCCAGCGCGATTCCGTACCTGTCGACCAGATGCCCGATCATGTCATCAAAGCGGTTCTGGCCACCGAGGACCGGCGCTTCTTTGAGCATTACGGCATTGATGTCCTTGGCCTGATGCGGGCCATGACCGAAAACGTCCGCGCCAACTCGGTCGTGCAGGGCGGCTCCAGCATCACCCAGCAACTGGCAAAGAACCTTTTCCTGACCAACGAGCGCACCCTCGAGCGCAAGATCAAGGAAGCCTTCCTGTCGCTTTGGCTTGAGGCCAATCTGTCGAAAAAGGAAATCCTGCAGCTTTATCTCGACCGCTCCTACATGGGCGGCGGCACGTTCGGCATCGAAGCCGCTGCCGACTTCTATTTCGGCAAGAGCGTCAAGGATCTGACCCTTGCCGAAGCCGCGATGCTTGCCGGGCTCTTCAAGGCGCCGACCAAATACGCCCCGCACATCAACCTGCCGGAGGCGCGCGCCCGCGCCAACGTGGTCCTGAGCAATCTGGTCGACAGCGGCTTCATGACCGAAGGCCAGGTGTTGCAGGCGCGCCGACATCCCGCCGATGTCGTCGACCGCGGCGACCGCAAGAGCCCCGATTACTATCTCGACTGGGCTTTCGAGGAAGTGAAGCGGCTGGCCATGAAGTCCGGCCAGCACTCATTGGTCGCCCACACCACCTACGATCCCAATATCCAGCAAGCCGCCGAGGAATCGCTGGAATTTCACCTGCGCCAATTCGGCAAGGACTATCACGCTTCCCAGGGCGCCATCGTGGTCATCGAGACCAATGGCGCGGTCCGGGCGCTGGTCGGCGGCCGTGACTATGGCGCGAGCCAGTTCAACCGCGCCACCAAGGCGCTCAGGCAGCCGGGTTCTTCCTTCAAGGTCTATGTCTATGCGACCGCGATGGAGCACGGCCTGACGCCGGATTCGATCGTCTCGGGCGCACCGGTCAGTTGGGGGAACTGGCACCCCGGCAACTACAACGGCGCATCGGCCGGCAGCATGACCGTCACCACCGCACTGGTGAAATCCATCAACACCGTCCCCGTACGCCTTGCCAAGGACAAGCTCGGCATCAAGCCGATCAAGGAAATGGCGGAGGCGATGGGCGTCGAGTCGCAACTGGAATCGCACAAGACCATGGTGCTGGGCACTTCGGGCATGACCGTGATGGACCAGGCCACGGGCTACAGTGTCTTTGCCCAGGACGGCATGGTCGGAAGCCGGCACGGCATCACCCAACTCGTCACCCACACCGGCGAGGTCGTCTACGATTTCGCCAAGGACGCTTCGCCGCCGCACCGGGTGCTGTCGGAGCAGGCGGTCAAATACATGAACTCCATGCTGGTCCAGGTGCCGGTCATCGGCACTGCGCGGCGCGCCGCGCTGCCCGGCATCGTCTCCGGCGGCAAAACCGGCACCAGCCAGTCCTACCGCGATGCATGGTACGTCGGCTTCACCGGCAACTACACGGCTGCCGTGTGGCTCGGCAATGACGATTACACCCCGACCAGGAACATGACCGGCGGCTCGCTGCCGGCAATGATCTGGCAGCGCCTGATGGTCTACGCACATCAGAATATCGATCTGAAGCCCATCCCCGGCATCGACCATCCATTTGTCGATGCCGAAACGTCGGCAAAGGCGAAAGAAGCGGAAAAGGAAGCGGCCCGGGACGCGGCAGACAGGACCGCCCCCGAACGTCCTCCCGTTCTTTCCAGCCGCACCACGCATGTTTTGCGCGACATGAACATGCAGTTCCGCTCGGCACCGCCGCTGCAACCGGCCAGCGAACCAGAAACCTTGTCCGCGCTGTAGGAAATCGGCGCAAGATCTCCTCAGCTTGGCCGTGCCGCCTTGCCTTAGTGATCAACCCCGCGCTACTCCGGTTTGCGAGATTCACCCACAACCAGTGACGGATTGATGCTCAAGAATGCCCTCCTGACGCTCGTTGCGCTTGTCATCGCCATCGGCGGCGGTGGCGCGAGCGTCTGGTACACGCTTCAGGCTCAGAAAGGCGTGGGCGCTATCACGATCGGCGCTTGGACCGCATTTCCGGATATCGGCACGTCCGACGCAGACCCCTATTCCAAGGCACGGATTTCGCGGGAAGGCGTACTGGCACTTGGCCGGGCAGAAGGGCTTGCCTTCGTTGCCGAACACGATTCAAGCGGCGAGCCGCTCAAGCGGGAATGCACCTATACGATCGACGGCAGCTTTCCGATCGCCCGCTTCTGGACGCTCTACGCCGCCGATCAGTCGCTCGATGTCATCGATACCGGCAAGCCACGCCCAGCCGCATTGCAATCCTATCAGATCCTGCACAATGCCGATAACACTGCCCTGATCTCGGTCGGCAATCGTCCATCGCCGGGAAACTGGCTTTATACCCAGGGGACGGGCGCCCTGTATTTCGTGCTCACCTTCTATGACACGCCGATCGCCAGCAGCACCGGCCTGTCCGACATCAACTTGCCGCAGGTCACAAGGACCGGCTGCCATGCGTAAGCTCATTTACGTCGTGCTTGTGGGGCTGGTCGGCGCCGGCATCGTCCACATTACCGTACTGCTCATGGTGCCGGACTTTTCAGAACGGGATGCCTGGTCGCGGCTCGCGCAAGCGTCGGACCTCTACAAGATGACACGGCTCGACGCGGAAGCCGGCGGTCCGCCGGTCGTCAAATCGGTCGATCCGCTGTTTTTTGCCGTCGCCTGCCGCTTCGACCTGACCGACGGCATGGTCCAGATCAAAGCAACGGACACCGTGCCGTTCTGGTCCGTGTCTATCTACGACCGCAGCGGCCACAACATCTACAGTTTCAACGACCACAGCGCCACCAATGGCCTGCTCGATGCCGTGGCACTCACTCCGGCCCAAATGCTTGAAGTCCGCAAGGAACTGCCGGAGGATATGGAGAGTTCGATCTTCATCGAGACCCCGATAGATGAAGGCATCATCGTCGTTCGCGCCTTCGTTCCCGACGAGAGCTGGAAGCCTTCTATCTCGCGCTTCCTCGACCAGAGTTCCTGCACGCTGCGGGAATTCTAATGCATGTCGCCCGAAAATGGGACCGGTTTCGGGATAACGACATGCATAAAAACAAATACTTAGAGCGCGCCAGCGGATCTGAAAGACCGCGACGTGCTCCAGGCTCGGACGGTTCCAGTTCCGTCAAGAGCGGTAGACCGTTCTTCTTTTACGCAATTCCGGTTGGAAAACCGGGGCCCACTTTTCCTGGAATCGCTTTAATGGCGCTGATCCGGCTTGGCCCGAGGCGCCGGCGCCGCCATCGTTGCGGACGTGTGGTCAGGTGCTGTCGCTTCCCCTCGTTCATAGCGAACGCCTGGGAAAATGACCACCGCGGCAGCCGTTTGGTTCGAAGTTCTCTTGATTGCCGCCGACCGCGGCGTGAAAGACAGGACTATGCCCATGTTCGCGCATTCCTCTCGGTTTCCCCGGAGCACAACGCAACGCCTCCATCCCGATAAGGCCATCAGAGGGTTAACGGAACGCTAACGGATAGATGCTAATTTGAGCATTGTTCCTGCCCATGGCGCAGCCGCCACACAAGCGGCAGCGCCGGGCGCTTTAGTGGCGTATCGTGTAAGGCGTATCCTTCGTGTCATTCACCGATTTCCGGCAAATCGCGGCACGGACCGAAACGGGCAAAGCCGAGCGGTTGTTTCGCGCCGCCATTTCCGCATTCTGTTCGCTCACCCGGCCTTCACGCCGGGAGCTTGTTCAACTCGACGACCTGACCTTGCCGCTTTTTGACGACGTCTCAGCCGAGGGCCTGCGCTTTGCGGCGGCGGCGCTGTCGGAATGTGAGCTTGCGCCGGCCGGGCTCGTAAAGCGGCTGAGCGAGGCAGCGATCAGCGTAGCGGCTCCATTGCTGTCACGCTCGCGCGCGCTCAGCGATGTCGATCTCATCTCGCTGATCGGGCGTCATGGCCTTCCGCACGCACGCGCCATCGCTCGCCGCAAGAACCTTCATCCAGCGATCGGAAGTCTTATCCGGGCGTTGGAGCGGCAAACGAAGACCGGCGGCTCAGCCCGTATTCGCCCTACCCCTTCCGTGGATCTGCGCGTAGTGGCAGATCAACCGGCAGCGGCCCCGACACCAGGCCTGGCCGAGGAGGCGGCGCGCGAACGGCTTCGGGAAATCATGCGCGCGCGCGCGCCGATCATTCCCACCAATACGGATACATATGCAAGGCTGCGAGACACGGCGCTTAGCGGGAACCCCGCACTTTTCCAAACCGCTCTGGCCGACGCCCTGAGTATCGACTTCGCCACGGCGAGAGCAATGACAGGTCCATCAGACTACTCGTCGTTGCTCGTCGGGCTTCGCATGCTGGATATGGCCGAGGCCGAGGCTTTCCTGATCGCAAGCACCGTTTGGCCAGGTCTGCGCGCACTACCGCAGC
The DNA here is from genome assembly GCF_001427385.1 of Mesorhizobium sp. Root157. Classification (GTDB taxonomy): domain Bacteria; phylum Pseudomonadota; class Alphaproteobacteria; order Rhizobiales; family Rhizobiaceae; genus Mesorhizobium. The sequence continues at coordinate 489,029 of NZ_LMGJ01000012.1, read as the reverse complement.
CTGTCCGCGTGTTCCTCGACCGCTACCAAAATCTCGACCGCGAGGAAGCCGCGAGGAAACTTGCCATGTGGGCGGGCAGGCCGATTGAAACCGAGACAGAAGTTGCCGACTCGGCACGGCCAGATGCCGGGCCCACATCGCATGTGAATTGACGGCTTCAGCGGCGGATTGAGATCAGGTCCTCGAGAGGGATAGAGCCTGTTTCGATCTCGACCACCCAGATGTCAGGATCGAAACGCTGTTCGCGCTCGATACGCTTCTCCAGCGCCTCGGCATCGTCGCCTTCACCAACGGGGTTGAAAAAGCGTTCGTCCGGCTTCGCTGAATCGTAACTGGTCTGTGACGCCGGCGCGAACAGGCAGACTTCTCCCAGCCTTCCGCGCGTCAGCACAAAGGCAGCGCCCGCCTCGGTCGCCCCACGCTTGACCACCGCGGCAAAGCCTCCGGAGGAAAAAACGCGACGCACCAAGGCCGCGACCCATAAATCGGTGGTTACGCGCATTTCGGGGACCGTTTGTGAATCTCAGGCTGCGCTGGGGCTGATATCAGCTTCCTCCCTGATTGGCGAGGAGCCACAGCCATCCTCAATCGGTCAACCCGATCTCACGCATCTTGGCGTAGACGGCTTCATCTGCTTCGCCAGTCACCGGCAATCTGAAAATCGCCTGGAACTCCCGGATAGCTGCCTTGGTGCGGGCACCCGCCACGCCGTCGAGTTGGATATCTTCGTTGCCGAAGGCTTTCAGACCAGCCTGGACCTTGACGATATGCGCGTCCAGCGAGGTGCTGGCCGGCAAAGCGGCAGCCGGGATCGAACTGGTGGTGTCGGAGCGGGGCTTGGGTATAGGTACCGAAGCGGTAACCGGCGCGGTCCCCAACTGGTCAAGCAACGCATTGTCGATGGTGCCGGTAACCGGCAAACCTACCTTGCGCTGGTATGCTGCAACAGCATCCCGCGTGGCCGGGCCTGCGAGCCCGTCAGCACCCCCGGTGTAGAAACCCAGATGCTTCAGGATATTCTGGACCTGCTCGACAACCGGATCTCCCTTGGGGGTTTCCGGCCGCACGATATTGATCGTGGTCTCCGGTTCGAGCGGCTCGGCTATCGGGAAATTCTCGATGCTCCGGGTCGAGAAGAACGCGCTGGAATGCGGGAATGGCTGGTACCACAAGGCATTGGCCGAGACATAGAAAAGCGTGACCAGAAAAGCCGTCGAGCCCCCCACCATGACTGGGTTGCGCGACACGGCCTCACCCAGAGCGACGGTACCCTTCTGGAAGACACTGCTTCGGCGGACGGAAGCCTTACGCCGTTTTGCGGAGCGAGCCACCCGACCCTCCTTGCCTGTCTGCGGACGGCGTTGACGTTGGCAGCGTCACGAGTTTGTCCACCTTCCCCTTCGGCCCATCGACCGGAACACTTATGGAAACGATCGTCCCCTCACCCGGCACGCTTTCGATCGACATGGTGCCTTCATGCAGCGTCACCAGACCCTTGACCAGCGAAAGCCCAAGCCCGGCCCCTTCGAAGCGGCGGGTATAGTCGTTCTGCACCTGCACGAAGGGCTGGCCGAGACTGGCCAGATCATCCTCGGCTATCCCGATGCCCGTATCACGTACCCAGAAATGCAGGCGCGAGCCGACCCGCCGCGCACCGATCATCACATCCCCGCCCTCCGGCGTGAACTTGATCGCATTGGAAGCCAGATTGATCAGGATCTGTTGCACCGCGCGGCGGTCCGCGTTGATCTCACCGGCGTCGGCAGCAATGCGGGTGTCAAGCCTGACGCCCTTCGAATCCGCCTGCAGCTGCATCATCGAACGGGTCATCTCGACCGCGTCGGCGAAGCGGAATGGCTCCAACTGGGTCCAATATGCGCCGGCCTCTATACGCGAAACGTCGAGGATCGAGGTCACGACATCCAGCAGATGCCGCCCTGAATCGCGAACCAGCCCTACATATTCCTTCTGGCGCGGGTCCTTGAAAGGTCCGAACATCTCATGCAGGAGCATGTCCGAGAAGCCGATGATGGCGTTGAGCGGCGTGCGCAATTCATGACTGACGGCAGCCAGGAAACGGCTCTTGGTCATATCGGCGCTGGATGCGGCTTCGGTCGCATGCGCAAGCGCCTGCCTTAGATCGTCGACCTCGCCATTGTCGCGCAGCATCGCCATGAAGCTGTCGCAACCTTCGCCCGTCGCCATCAGTTCCAGCGTGAACGGGTGATAATTGTCCGCTATCGTGCCGGCATTTTCCTGCGGCAGGCGAATGCGCAGGTCCACCTTCAGCAAGGGGGCGCCGTCGCGCATGTCGGCAAGAGCATTCAGATAGGCAATTCTGTCGGCCAGATGCACCCGGTCGAAAAGACCGTTGCCGATCAAAAGATCCGGCGCCAGGTTCAGAAACGTGCGCGCCTGCTCGCTGGCGTCGATGACATCGCCTTGCCTGGTCAGACGCAATACGACGCCGGCGACGACGGCTTCCAGATCGGTTTTGGCTGCAACGTCCTGTTCCGCTTGAGATTCACGCCCGAACCCCGTGAGACGCGGCAATAATGTCGCACTCCACGCCAGGGGAATCAGCCAGTGCCAAGCAGCGGGTTCCGCCATCGGCAAGGCCAGATGACTGCTCAGCAACTGCAGCAGGATGGCACCTAGAGCCGAAAATACACCGGTAATCACCGACCGGCGCGACATGCTTATCCAATAGGCTTCCACTGGAAGGGCTACGACAAGCATCGCGACCGGAGACGCCAGTCCGCCGGCAGCAGCAATCAGCACGGCCAGTCCCAGTGCCGAAGCCGCCAACGCCAGGTCACCGGCCACTTTCATCCGCCCCGATGCGGCCACCAACAGCGCGGTCAACCAACACAGGCCAAAGACGGCGAATATGACCGCCAAGGTGACCGACGCACCCAGACTGGAGGTGATCAGGGTCACGGCAGCACCGGCGGCGAAAAAAGGCACGCACAGCATTGTACCGACAAAACGGCGCTGGCTCCTGCGCGCTTGGCATCCGACTATGGAACCGTGCACAAGGCGCTCGCAGCCAGTGGCCATTGCGTCAGCCAGTCCAACGTATCTGGTCGCGAAAGAACTCAACTCAACGCCCTGTGCTGACCTGCTTGACAGGTCGATTATGGTTAAGTCCGAAAGTCGCATTCAGCCTTTAAGGAAAGGATAAAAACAGCCGGTGCAGGGCGTATTTCGCTGGGCAATTTCACCCTGCGCGCGCGCTGGAAGCAGCCAACTGCGACCATGGTAAACGGAGGGTTAGGCGGGCCTGCCGATTCTCTCGGTGGGGAATTTCCGCCGGCTTTTCAGCACAAACCTCAAAAACATCAGTAGAAACAGCGAGATGAATGGTTAGCAGGGTCTTTACGCATGTAATTGGATTTGGTCGAAAGCAATTGCGTATCCCTGCCGCGGCTTTTAGCTAAAATTTGAACTAAATTGTTCTCTTGAGCGCAAGCCGCCCTTGGTCCACCGTATGTCTATGATACGCCAAACAAGGGGGACAACTGCGCAACCGGCGCGATCCGACCCCGAGAGACAGTCTATATGGGTTTCCTGATCAGACTTGCGTTTTGGTTTTCGCTCGTGCTCTTGGCCTTGCCGTTCGATGTCGGCCCGGACGAGCAAGGCCGCGAAAGCGTCAATCCAATCCAGGCTCTTGTCGCGGCGCGGGAAGCAGTCGGCGACATCGCCGGCCTCTGCGAGCGTAGGCCGGATGTTTGCGAAACCGGCGCATCAGCCGTGCATACCATCTCGGAGCGCGCCAAGCAGACTGCCAGAATCGCCGCGATCCTGCTCGAAGAAACGCCGGCCGATCAGGCCGATACCGCCACGACCGGCAGCATCCAGCCCCCTGATCGGATCGAAGACGCCCACAACTAGAACATGCTTGGCCGCTGCCTCGCCGGTCCGACTCTGCCACTCTTTTTCCGTGACGCCGCCGCTCGGCAAGACTATATGCTCCAGCATGGGCACCACGATCCAAACCATCCTCGACGACTTCGCCTTCCTCGATGAATGGGAGGAGCGCTATCGCTACGTGATCGAACTGGGCGAGGCCCTGCCGGAATTTCCCGACAGCGACAGGACAGCGGCCAACAAGGTGCAAGGCTGCGTCAGCCAGGTATGGCTCACAACTAGTTATGGGGCTGGCCCGGACCCAATCATCACATTCCAGGGCGATTCCGATGCCCATATCGTGCGCGGGCTGGTCGCCATCATGCTCGCTCTGTTCTCCGGCAAGACAGCGGGCGATATCCTCAAGACCGACGCAGAGGCAACGCTCAAGACCCTGGGGCTGGACGAGCACCTGTCATCGCAACGCGCCAATGGTCTGCGCGCGATGGTCAAGCGCATCCTTCGCGACGCAGAAGCGGCACGTCAGACAGCCTGACCGGAAGCAATTCCAGGCGAAACGGATGTAGGTTCCGCCTGGAACCGGGCAGGACCCCTTATCCGGACACGCTGGGACGATAATCCTCGGTGCCCCAGTGCAGCATCATTCGATTTGCCCCACTGCCCGCCTTGCGCTCCGGGAAATAATGGCGAGCCAGCGTGCCCAAAGCCGTCTTCAACACGACCTTTGCCGATCGCACCGGCCAACCGCGTTCCATTTCCACCTGTTCGAGGCCTTTCAGGAAGCAACAGACATCGATCAGCACCCCCGACAGTTCGGGCCCAACAGCAGATATTGCGCCTTCCACCCTCAGCCGGGCGCCGAGCGCGGCATCCGTAAGGTCGACAGTTCCACCGCCGGCGGTGCGCTTTCCTGAAGCGACGCTGGCGACCCAATTTGCACCCAGCCTCGGCATGAGCCTGCCGCGCGTATAGTCGGCACGAAGCCGTTCTCCCGCCTCGAATTCCCTCGCGGACAGGAAAGCCTTCCCGGCTTTCGTCTTCATCCGCACCAATTGGGCAAGCGGCGACTCGGACAGGTTGGCCAAAACTGTCTGGAACCCGCTCTCCGTCTCTATCGTCACAGGGCCGATATCCCTGTCGGCCGTTGCCATGGCGCGCATCGTGGAGCCCAATTCCCGTGCCAGCGCGATCCCTTGCGGCGACAGGGAGACTTCGTGCGACGATCTGAGCAGCAGGCCTTGTGTCACAAGTCTGTCCAGAACATCGCCGTTCAACGAAACCGTCCCTCGATCCGCCGCTTCGAGCAGCACCTGACCATCTCTGGATGCAGCGCATATGGATGCTGGTCCTTTCGACAGGAAGCGCAGCACCCGACCCGAGAGTTTCGCCAGTTCATCCATGTCAGAGGCCCAATCTGGTGCGGAACGCCGCGGACGCTACCAACTCGAACATGGAAACGACACGATCGAACTCCGGATCGTCGCGCAGATCCTCGATGATCCGGCAAGCGTGCATGACCGTCGTGCGATCACGTCCGAACCCGCGCCCGACATCCCCCATCGTCAACCTGAGCACGACATGCGCAACATACATGGCGATCTGGCGCACGCGCGAAACCGACATCGCCGTTCGGCCCGACCTGCGCAACTCCTTGCTTGGCAAGGAAAAAAGCGCCGAGGCGATATCGATCAGGCATTCGCAGACATCCATGGCAACTTCGTCGCGCCGTTTCGGAACAGGCTGGAAAGCGCTGCCCACCGGGCTGGCCTCGACTTTCAAGTTTGTGAGGCCTTCAAAGGAAGCGGTCATATTGGCATGCACGGAACTTTCCTCCAAAAATAGGAATATGTTCCTTATACGGACTCTTCCGTCATGTGTGAACAAACAAAGAACTAACGACGAGAGTCGAATACCATAACCCATTGATAAAAATGAATTTTCAAATCTCTCATCGTGAATAATCCGGAAATCTTCTCCACGGCCAGCGGTGTCTCCCCGATAGTTTGGGTTCAAATTCCATGGGAGACCGAACGATGCGCACGCTGAAACAGGACGCAAATAGCTTCGCAGGGCAAAAACTGGCCGAGGCGGCGGACGTCGGGCAAAGGGTTGCGCTTCGCCTGCTTTGCGGCATCGACCTCTCGGCGGCGCTTGGCGCCGGCCAAGAGGAAAAAGCCAGGCTGGCCGAACGGATCGAACGCCTGATCAACCGCGAACGTCTCAAGGGTTTGCGGCGGCACTGGAGCTATGATTTGAACCGCCACATCGCGCTGAAGCAGGCGCTCGACCTGATTCGCGACACATCCGCACCGAACCCGGCATCCGCCGATATGGCATTGGCCAAGCCAGTCTGCCAAAAAACAAAGCGGCGCAAACGGGCGCCGCTCGACTACTCAGGACAAATGGAAACAGCTTTCCATTCCGGATTGCATTCAAAATAGAGAACTACAGTGGCCCGTCACATGGATCGGAGCCACTCCGGTTCAAAATCGCGGATCGCCCTAGCGACTCTTGCGCTTGCGCCCGAGGCCCATTTTCTTCGCCAATTGCGACCTGGCCGCAGCATAGTTCGGTGCGACCATCGGGTAGGTCGCATCCAGGCCCCACTTTTCACGATACTGATCGGGCGTCAGGCCGTAATGGGTCATCAGATGGCGCTTCAAGGACTTGAATTTCTTTCCGTCCTCCAGACAGATGATGTATTCGTCCTGAACCGATCTTTTTGGATTCACGGCAGGTTTTTGCTTATCCACAGGCTGCGGCTCAGCCGCCCCGCCAACGCGACCCAGCGCAGCATGTATATCGGCAATCAGGTTCGGCAGTTCGCCGACAGGAACCGGATTGTTGCTGACATAGGCTGCCACCACATCGGCAGTAAGCTCAATCAGCATATCGCTGTTTCTGTTAGGGACTTCTGCAATGTCCATGGTCTTTAGATCCCAACGAGAGACTTTGATGGCTATGCCCTTTGCTTGGATAGCAGGCACTTATGCGAAATCAGACGTCACGAATCTGCTACGATTCGCCATACCAAATCTTAATGACCCGACACCTCTTTCAAGTCAATTCGCCCGATGGGCTATATAGGTCCTTATTCAGAAGTTATTGCACCCTAACTTCAATTAATAATACACAACCACAACTTACGCGATGTGCCAAATGCTCGTACAGGTACATGTCGTTACGAAATATTTACGTTACAAACTGAATTGATCGCTTCAAACGCAGTCGGTTTCTCATCTTTGACGATTTCGGCACAGGTCTTGCTTGCCGGACTATGCAGTCATCCAAGCCAAACCGGGCTCTTGAACCCCATGGGCGAACGTGGTCATTCGAGGCCGAAGCATCAGCACGGCAGATACAATGACAATGACGACACTTTTCGACCCGGCCACCCCGCCCCGCCCCGAGCAGCGCCCAGTTTCCGATAGTCGGCACGGCTTCTCGCGCACCGACGAGTTCACATGGTTGCGGGCGGAAAACTGGCAGGAGGTGTTCCGTGATCCGACATTGCTCGATGCCGGCATCCGCACCCATCTGGAAGCGGAGAACGCCTACCAGGCAAAGCTGATGGCCGATACGGCCGATCTGCAAAAAACCCTGTTCGGCGAGATGAAGGGGCGCATCAAGGAAGACGACTCATCCGTGCCCATGAAGGACGGGCCCTATGCCTATGGGTCGTCGTTCAAGCTCGGCGGCGAGCAGCCCCGCTACTTCCGCCAGCCCCGCGAAGGTGGTGAAGAACAGATCCTGCTGGACGGCGATGCCGAGGCTGAAGGACAAGCCTATTTCCGGCTGGGCGGGATCGACCATTCGTCGGACCACAAGCGCCTGTTATGGGCTTTCGACGACCGCGGCTCGGAGTTTTTCTCGCTGCGCGTGCGCGACTTGGCCAGCGGCACCGACCTGCCCGACCAGATTGGCGACACCGGCGGCTCCGGCGTCTGGAACTCAACCAATGACGGTTTCTTCTATACGCGCCTCGATGCCAATCACCGCCCGTCCAAGGTCCTGTTCCACAGGCTTGGGGACGATCCGGGAAACGACCGCCTGATCTATGAGGAAAACGACCCCGGCTTTTTCATGGATGTTGCCGGCACGCGCTCCAACGAATGGATCTTGATCGGCATCAACGACCACGAAACATCGGAGTATCGGATGTTCAGCGCCGCCGATCCGCTTGCCGAGCCGAAGCTGGTCTCGCCACGTGAGGCAGGCCTTCAATACGATCTGGAAGAAGGCGGCGCTGTTTTCTTCATCCTGACCAACGAAGGCGGCGCCAAGGACTTCAAGATCATGACCGCGCTGGCCGAAAATCCTGTCCGCGCCAACTGGAAGGAACTCGTCCCGCACCAGCCAGGTCGGCTAATCCTGTCGATCCTCGGCTTCAAGAACTATCTCGTTCGGCTGGAGCGGCTGGATGGCCTGCCGCGCATCGTCGTTCGCGACCGGACGACCGGCGAGGAACACACGATTTCTTTCGACGAGGAAGCGTTCTCCCTCGGCCTGTCCGGCTCTTATGAGTACGACACCGAGATCATGCGCTTTTCATATTCCTCCATGACCACTCCAGCGCAAGTTTTCGACTACAACATGAGGACGCGTCAGCGCGAGTTGCTGAAGACGCAGGAAGTGCCCTCCGGGCATGACGCGTCGCACTACATCACGCGGCGGCTATTGGCGCAGGCCACCGACGGCGAAACCGTGCCGGTCTCCCTGCTTTATCACCGTGATACGGCGCTGGATGGATCTGCGCCTTGCCTGCTCTACGGCTACGGTTCCTACGGCATCACCATTCCAGCCGCCTTCAATACCAATTGCCTGTCGTTGGTCGATCGCGGCTTTGTCTATGCCATCGCCCATGTCCGAGGCGGCAAGGACAAGGGTTATGCGTGGTACGACCAGGGCAAGCGGGCGCAAAAGGCAAACACATTCACGGATTTCATTGCCGTCGCCCGCCATCTCGTTGCCGAAGGCTACACATCGCACGACCGCATCGTTGCCCAGGGGGGCTCGGCCGGCGGCATGCTGATGGGTGCCATCGCCAACATGGCGCCGGACGCCTTTGGCGGCATCATTGCCGAGGTTCCCTTCGTGGACGTGCTGACTACCATGCTGGACGCGACATTGCCCCTGACCCCGCCCGAATGGCCCGAATGGGGCAATCCGATCGCATCGGTGGATGATTATCGAACCATCGCCGCCTATTCGCCCTACGACAATGTCGGCGCCCTCGACTATCCGCCGATCCTGGCCGTCGCTGGCCTCACCGATCCGCGTGTAACCTATTGGGAACCTGCCAAATGGGTTGCCAGGTTACGGGAACGCAAGAGCGGCGACAATCCGGTGCTGTTCAAGATAAACATGGAATCCGGGCACGCCGGCGCATCGGGCCGCTTTTCCAGGCTTGAGGAGATCGCGTTCAGCTATGCGTTTGCGCTGAAGGTGACGGGCAAGAGCAGCGCAACCATCGCCACCTGACCGGTTGCGAACCGCGCCGGCGGATAACCGGCGCGGAGACCGCAATCAGTTTGCCGCCGGCTGGCGCGCCGGATAGCCGTTCGGATGAGGCGGGATCGCCTTCAGATAAGCGGCGATCGCCGCCCGGTCTTCCGGTGCAAGTTCCGCCATGTTTTTCTGGACCTCCACCATGGCGCCGCCAACCGAATCGAAATCCGGCGTGAAGCCGGTCTCCAGATAGTTGGCAATGTCGGCCTCGGACCAATCCCCCACGCCTCCCTCGCCAGAGGTGATATTGGGGACGATCCCCTTGCCTTCCGCTGCAGGAGCGCCGGCCAGCCACTGGGCCTTGTCGCTGCCGCCGGCGAAGTTGCGTGGCGTATGGCATTCACCGCAATGGCCTGGTCCCTCGACCAGATAGCGGCCAGCCAGAACAGCCTCCGGCGCGGATTGTGCCAACGCGATCACCGGATCACCGCTCAGGTAAAGGCGTTTCCAAAGCCCGATGCCGCGGCGAATATTGAAGGGAAATTCGAGCGCATGTTCCCCCGCCTTGCCGCTGACCGCAGGCAAGGTCTTCATGAAAGCGAAGAGATCGGCGATGTCTGCCGGCTTCATGCGGGCATAGGACGCGTACGGAAAGGCCGGGTAGAGATGTTCGCCGGACGGGGACACGCCCATCAGCATGGCACTGGCAAAGTCGGCCGGCGACCATGCTCCGATGCCATTTTCCTTGTCTTGGGAAATGTTCGGCGCAAAGAAGGTACCGAATGGGGTCTTGAGCGCCAGTCCACCCGATAATTCGAGCCTCGCCGCGTCCTTCGAACCAGGCTTGGCATGGCAGGAAGTACAGCCGCCGGCATAAAAGATGCGCTCGCCCTTTGCTGGGTCGCCGGAATCCACAACCAGTTGCGGATCGACCTTGGCCGGCGCCGACAGCACCCAACCGGCAACAACTCCCGCGCCGGCAAGCACCATGACGGCGCCAGCTATTTTCTTCAGCCGCGACATCGGTCGCGATCAGCCCTTCTTGATCCTGTATGTCTGGTGGCAGGTGCTGCAGTTCGACCCTAGCACGCCGATCTGCGCCTTGAGCGCATCGACATCGGCGGGGGGTGCTGCCGCGGCGGCTTTTACATCAGCCTCGAACTTGTCTGCATCAGCCTTGAAGCCGGCCATGTCCTCCCAGATCTTGGGGCTGGCGGTTGTATCGCCGGTATCGCTTCCGGCTGGGAAAAGCGCCTCGGCGTCGAATTTCTCGGCGTTCACCTGCAATGCATTCAGCGCAGTCGCGACCTGAGCGGCGTCAAAGGCTTGTTCGCCCTTGGCCACCTTGACCAGTTCTCCGACGACCTTTCCGCGTTCCTTCATCAAGAGTTGGCGATCGAGTACCGGGTCGGCGAGTGCCGCCGAACCGGCGAAAGCGAGCAGGGAGATGGCGATCAGAAGCTTTCTCATTCCTGGGGGCTCCGGGTTTGGGACTGACGATGACTGGTTTGCAACGCCTAAGCTGGCGTAAAAATTCCGAAATTTCGCCTCACGGTTACGTGAAATGGTTCCGGCAACAAAAAAGCCCCGGACGTGCCGGGGCTTTTTGTCGGATCGATCAGGCCTTCGCCTTCTCGTAGAGTTCCAGGACATGGTCCCAGTTGATCAGGCTGTCGACGAAGGCCTCAAGGTACTTCGGACGAGCGTTGCGGTAGTCGATGTAATAGGAATGCTCCCAAACATCGACGCCCAGGATCGGCGACGCGCCGTGAACCAGCGGGTTCTCGCCGTTCGGGGTCTTCGAGATCGCCAACTTGCCGTCCTTGACCGAAAGCCACGCCCAGCCCGAGCCGAACTGCGTGGTGCCGGCCGCAATGAAATCAGCCTTGAACTTGTCATAGCCGCCGAGATCGGAATCGACCGCCTTCTGCAAGGCGCCCGGCAACTTGTTGCCGCCGCCGCCCTTCTTCATCCACTTCCAGAAGTGGATGTGGTTGTAGTGCTGGGCGGCGTTGTTGAACAGACCGGCATTCTTGCCGAAGGACTGCTTGACCACGTCTTCGACCGACAGGTCGCCCATGCCCGCTTCGGCAGCCAGTTTGTTGCCGTTGTCGACATAGGCCTTGTGGTGCTTGTCGTGGTGATACTCGAGCGTTTCCTTCGACATGTAAGGCTGCAATGCCTCGTAGTCGTAGGGCAATGCGGGAAGTTCAAAAGCCATAGGTCTACTCCTCAATGAAAATTCGGTTTTTCTACCGAACTAAGATAGGTCTGGATCACTCCGGGGCAACTCCAGAGCGAAGCAACAGCGCTCTTTTATGACCTCACGCGGCGGAAGTCGAATGCGCCCAGTCCCAATAAAGCTCACGGGACTTTTTTGCTACAGGACCGGGCTGGAGATGGCGGTCCTCGATGCGCGTGATCGGCACCACCTTGGAGTGGTTCCCGGTCGAAAAAATCTCGTCCGCCTCAAGGAAGTCACGCACCGAAAGCGTCTTTTCCGTTACCTGGAAGCCATGGTCGACCAGCAACGCCGTGGTGCGGGCACGCGTGATGCCGGACAGGAACGTGCCGTTGGCTGCCGGCGTGAAGACATGGCCTTGCTTGACCAGGAATATGTTTGACGACCCGGTTTCGGCCACGTTGCCCAGCATGTCGAGGACCAGCGCGTTGTCGAAACCGCGCATCTTGGCCTCCAGAATGGCGCGGCCGTTGTTCGGATAAAGGCAGCCAGCCTTGGCGTTGGTCGGCATCGTCTCGATCGTTGGCCGCCGGAACGGTGAAACAGTCACCGAAAACCCGCTCGGCGGCATCATCGGCGCTTCATAAAGGCACAGGCAAAAGCGCGTCGAGGCCGGATCGGCCGGCACGCCCATATAGCCGCCATGCTCGGCCCAGTACATCGGCCGGATGTACACAGCGGTCTTGCCGTCGAATCTCTTGAGGCCGTCCCAGGTCAGCCCAACAATTTCGTCGGGACTCTTGGTTGGCTTCAAACCCAGCGCTATCGCCGAGGTATTCACCCTGCGGGCGTGCAGATCGAGATCGGGAGCGACACCCTCGAACCAGCGCGCGCCGTCGAACACGCTCGAGCCCAGCCACATGGCGTGGCTGCGCGGGCCGACAAGCGCAACGTTGCCTTCGTACCAGTCGCCGTCCACAAAGGTCCACGTCGTCGATTGCGCAGCGGTCGCCAGTGTCATTGTCTCGATCCGTGTTTCCATCATTCGGCTGAGGTCAGCCCTATTGGAAAAGGCTTCAAAGCCGTTCGTCAATCGTCATGGCGCAGATTCATTGATGCCAGTGGCGGCATCGACGGCAAAGTCCGCTTGCACAAGACGACATCAGGCTTCACAACAACCATCATGCATCACGCCGCTTACGTATTCGACGCCTACGGTACCCTTTTCGATGTCCATGCCGCCGTTCGCCGCCATGCCAGCGACATCGGCACGGACGGACAATTGCTTTCCGAGATATGGCGCGCCAAGCAACTCGAATATTCGTGGGTCAGGTCGCTGATGGGCGCCTATGCTGATTTCTGGCAACTCACGGAGCAAGCGCTCGATTTTGCTTTCCTCAAGGTTCCGAGCGCCGACCCGGCACTCAGGCAAAAGCTGCTCGATTCCTATTGGCATCTCGACTGCTATCCTGAAGTGCCCGGCGTGCTGCGCGCGCTGAAGGCATCGGGCGCCAGGGTGGCTATCCTTTCGAACGGCTCGCCCGAAATGCTGAAGGCCGCGGTGAAATCCGCAGCACTCGACCAGATCCTTGACGACGTGTTCTCCGTTGACGAAGTCAAGCGCTTCAAAACCGACCCGAATGTCTACGACATCGTCACAACGGCCTGGCGTCTCTATCCCGCAGCCGTATCCTTCCAATCTTCGAACCGGTGGGATGTCGCGGGTGCAACAAAGGCCGGCTTCCGCACGGTCTGGATCAACCGCAGCAACCAGCCGGACGAATATCGGGATTTCTCCCCCGCACTCATCTTGCCGTCGCTGGAAGGCTTGCCGACCAGCGGCTAATCTCGTGTTGCAAAATAGCAACAGTGGCGTGGGCGCCACATCATTGCCTTTGTTTGTCCACCCTGAGGCCAGATTCAAGGCTACCTATCGCCGCCTGTCGGGAGGGAACCGCACCTTTGACGCAATTGCGATTGCGCAAGAGGTGCATCCTTGAGTTTCTTGCATAACGGATTCAGAGCAACGTCATGGCAACAGTTTCACCTCCTACCCTGCTGAGCAGGCGCGGTTTCCTCAACATCGCAGCGATGGGTGCGGCGGCAACGGCGGTTTCCGCATGCACGACAACCACCCAGGCGCCTCCGCCTCCGGTGGAGCAGCCGGTCGAACCCGAACTCGGCAGTTATGAAATGATGTACGGCCCCATCATCGACGAGGGCTATGAAATTCCCGGCGTTCCGATTCGCAAGATGGACCGGCAATTCCTTCGCCAGATCGTTGCCGATCCGACCGGCCAGAGGCCCGGCACCATCGTGGTCGATACGTCCGCTCACTTCCTTTATCTGGTGCGCGAAGGCGGCCAGGCGATCCGCTACGGCGTCGGGCTTGGCCGCGCCGGTTTCGAATGGTCCGGACGGGCCGTGGTGCAATGGAAGCGCAAGTGGCCGAAATGGACGCCCCCGGATGAGATGATCGGGCGTCAGCCTGAATTGGAAAAATACAGCGTGCGCAACGGCGGCATGCCTCCGGGGCTTACCAACCCGCTCGGCGCACGCGCGCTCTATATCTTCCAGAACGGCGAAGACACGCTCTACCGTCTCCACGGCTCGCCAGAATGGAGTTCGATCGGAAAATCCGTCTCGTCAGGCTGCGTGCGGCTGCTGAACCAGGACATCATCGATCTTTACGACCGGGTCCCAAACAGCACCCCCATCCTGGTCACCGCAGGGCTTGGGACGCCGATCGTGGCCAATTCGTACCAATCGAGAACCCCCATCGATGCCGGCGTCCCCGAGGGCTCGGTGTTGCTCGGCCGCGTCCGCGACCGGTGGTTCTAGACTTTTGGTTGCTTTGGTTTCGAGGCGCGCCAGGAGCCTCGAAACTTATCGGCCTCTTGACAGGCTCCCCAGGATACCGCGAACGATCGCGCGGCCGACTGAAGATCCCACCGACCTGACCACGGACTTGATGGCCGCCTCCGCCACGGTCTGCCGGTTGGAAGCACGCGGCGCCGGTGCCCGGCGTCCCGTGCTGCGTTCCGGCGAAGCGCCGCCGTTGCCAAAATCCGGAAGGGTCCAGCGCGAGCCGCCCTCCTGCTCGGATTGCTGCTGCGCCGCTTGTGCTTCGACCGCCTTCTTTTGCAGCATTTCGAAGGCGGATTCCCGATCCACCGCCTCGTCGTACTGGCCGGCGACCGGACTTGCGGCGACCAGCTTGCGCCGCTCTTCCGGGGTGATCGGTCCGAGGCGCGAGGACGGCGGGCGGATCAGCGTCCGCTGAACCATCGAGGGAACGCCCTTGGCTTCCAGCGTCGAGACGAGCGCCTCGCCTGTTCCGAGTTGCGTGATCACCGTTGCGCAGTCGAAGTCCGGGTTCGGCCGGAAGGTATCGGCAGCGGTCCTGACCGCCTTCTGCTCACGCGGGGTATAGGCGCGCAAGGCGTGCTGGACGCGGTTGCCGAGCTGCGCCAGCACGGTTTCGGGCACATCCAATGGGTTTTGCGTGACGAAATAGACGCCGACGCCCTTGGAGCGGATCAGGCGCACGACCTGCTCGACGCGATCGACCAGCGCTTTCGGCGCATCGTCGAACAGCAAATGCGCTTCATCGAAGAAGAACACCAGCTTGGGTTTGTCCGGGTCGCCTACCTCGGGCAGCACCTCGAACAGTTCCGACATCAGCCAAAGCAGGAAGGTCGCATAAAGCCGCGGATTCATCATCAGCTTGTCGGCCGCAAGCACGTTGATGGCGCCTCGCCCGTCGCGGGTCGTACGCATCAGGTCGGCGATGCGCAGGGCCGGCTCGCCGAAAAAGTTCTTGCCGCCCTGCTGTTCCAGAACAAGCAGCGATCTCTGGATCGCACCGACCGACGGCTTGGTGACGTTGCCGTAACGGGCGCCGATCTCATCGGCACGTTCGGCAATGTTGGCAAGCAGCGCCTGCAAGTCCTTCATGTCCAGCAGAAGCAGGCCTTCTTCGTCGGCGATGCGGAAGGCGATGTTCATCACGCCTTCCTGCGCTTCCGTCAGGTTCATCAGGCGTGAAAGCAGCAGCGGCCCCATTTCCGAAACGGTCGCGCGAATGGGGTGCCCCTGTTCGCCGAACAGATCCCAGAAAATGACCGGGAATTCCTGGAATTCGTAAGGGTCGAGCTTGATCTGCTCGGCTCGCTTGAGAAGAAAATCCTTGGCCTCGCCGATCATGGCAATGCCGGAAAGGTCCCCCTTCACGTCGGCACAAAATACCGGCACCCCGGCATTGGAGAAGCCTTCCGCCATGATCTGAAGGCTCACCGTCTTGCCGGTACCCGTTGCGCCGGTTACCAGCCCGTGCCGGTTGCCATATTGCAAAAGCAACGACTCGGGCCTCTGGTAGCTATCGTCCGGCTTGCGGCTGGCGCCCAGGAAAATGCTTTCGTTGTCGGCCATTATGTAAATCTCCGCAAACCCGATGTGTCCAACTTCGCGTACCAAGCCATTTGTGCAGGTATAGTGAGGCACTGGCGAAAATCAAAGGCGCAAGTTCGTCCGCCTCAGACATCTGTTGCATTGCGGTACAGACACAGGAACCGTAGAGTGAAGCATTCCAGGCTGATGCGGCCGGCAATCAAATTCAGCGGAGGGCGCCGGAGCCTTGACCGAAAAATCAGAAAGCCACGACGTGCAGAAGAAGCGGTGGCTGACGCTCGCTGAAAAGGCGCTCGCCGGAGCTTCGTTCGAGGAAACGCTGGTTTCGCACACCGACGACGGCTTGCGCATAGACCCGCTTTACGAACGCCACGCCAACACCGAGGCAAGTGTTCGCGCCAGGCCTGCCCGGCCCTGGACCATCTGCCAGCGCGTGGACGACCCCGACATCGAACGGGCAAGGACACAGATCGCGGACGATATCGCGCAGGGTGCGACCGGCCTGGCCTTGGTGTTCGAAGGTGCTCCCAACGCATTCGGCTATGGCCTGCCAAGCGAGCCGCGGACCCTCGAGCGCGTGCTGGACGGCGTCTCACTCAATGACGTCCATGTGCGGATCGACGTTCATCCGGCCAGCCGGGCGATGGCCGATTGGCTCGTCACCCTGATTTCGCAGGCCAAGGTCGATCCTGCCAAGCTCAGTCTTTCCTTCGGCATCGACCCTGCCGCCACCTTTGCCGGAACCGGACGCTTGCGCATGTCGCTTGAGGCGCTGCAAGCCTCAATGCCGCAATCGCTGGCGCATTTCTTTGCCATGGACGTGCCGGGTGTCTTGCTCGAAGCGGACGGTCGGGTGCTGCACAATGCCGGTGCCACCGAAGCGCAGGAACTGGGTGTCATGCTGGCATCCGCCGTCTCGCATCTGAAGCTGTTCGAGGAGGCCCGGCAGGCGCTTGTCTATGCCGCGCCGCATATCGGCTTCGCTCTCAGCGTCGACCAGAACCAATTCGTGTCCATGGCCAAGATCAGGGCCTTGAGGCGACTGTGGGCGCGCATCCAGGAGGCCTGCTCCATTCCGGCCTCACCGGCAGTCGTCCATGCCGAAACGTCAATGCGCATGATCAGCCGCCTGGATACGGAGACGAACATCCTGCGCAACACCATTGCCTGCTTTGCGGCAGCGGTGGGAGGTGCTGATTCGATCTCGATCCTGCCGCATACCATTGCCCATGGTTTACCGGGCGGCTTTGCCCGCCGCGTCGCCCGCAACACCCAGTTGGTCATGATGCGCGAAAGCCACATCGACCACGTCCTCGATCCGGCAAGGGGATCGGGTGGCGTCGAGGCCCTTACCGAAAGCCTGTGCGATGCGGCCTGGGTGGAATTTCAGCGTATCGAATCGGAAGGTGGCGTACTGGCCAGCCTCAAGGCGGGTCATATCCAGGCCAGGGTGAAGGCATCCGCGACCGAACGCGCCAAGGCATACAGGGCCGGCAATCGCAAAATCGTCGGCACCACGCTCTATCCCGCAAAATTGGAGCGGCTCGTCGAAACACTCGCCGCCACGCAACGGCCCACGCCCTCGGACGGCGTCGTCTTTTGCGACGCGCTTGCTCCTACCCGTATCGATCAAGAGATCGAGGCATAACAGCATGATCCCCGATTTCAGCAAGATTGCGTGGGCGCCAGCACACCGCCAGACAGTCAAGGTCGACGGCGGCTGGACCACGCCCGAAGGCATCACTCTCAAACGCCTCTACGAAGAAAGCGACCTGACCGGTCTCGACCATCTCGAAACCTTTCCCGGCCTTGCCCCATATCTTCGTGGCCCCTATCCCACAATGTACGTCCAGAAGCCGTGGACGATCCGCCAATATGCCGGTTTCTCAACCGCCGAGGAATCGAACGCCTTCTACCGGCGCAACCTTGCCGCCGGTCAAAAGGGCCTGTCGATCGCCTTCGATCTTGCCACCCACCGCGGCTATGACAGCGACCACCCGCGCGTTGCCGGCGATGTCGGCATGGCCGGCGTGGCTATCGATTCCATCCTCGACATGCGCCAGTTATTCGACGGCATCCCGCTCGACGAGATGACCGTCTCGATGACCATGAACGGTGCCGTCCTGCCCATCCTTGCGCTGTACATCGTGGCCGCCGAGGAACAAGGCGTCGCTCAGAAGGATCTCGCCGGCACCATCCAGAACGACATCCTCAAGGAGTTCATGGTCCGCAACACCTATATCTATCCGCCCAAGCCCTCGATGCGGATCGTGTCGGACATCTTCTCCTACACCTCGCGGCACATGCCGAAGTTCAATTCGATCTCGATCTCCGGCTATCACATGCAGGAGGCCGGGGCGTCGGCGGACCTCGAACTTGCCTACACCATCGCCGACGGCATCGAATATGCGCGTGCCGGCGTCGCCGCAGGCCTCGACATCGACAAGTTCGCGCCGCGCCTGTCGTTCTTCTGGGCGATCGGCATGAACTTCTTCATGGAAGTGGCCAAGATGCGGGCGGCCCGCCTGATCTGGTCGCAACTGATGCAGAAGAACTTCGCGCCGAAGGACGCGCGTTCGCTGTCCTTGCGCACCCATTGTCAGACGTCGGGCTGGTCGCTGACGGCGCAGGACCCCTACAACAACGTCATCCGCACCATGATCGAGGCGATGGCCGCGACGCAGGGCCACACGCAATCGCTGCACACCAACTCCTTCGACGAGGCGCTTGCGTTGCCGACCGACCATTCGGCGCGCATTGCCCGCAACACCCAGATCATCCTGCAAAAGGAATCCGGCACCACCGCCATCATCGATCCATGGGGCGGATCGGCCTATGTCGAGCGCCTGACGCACGATCTGGCGGCGCTGGCCATGAAGCATATCGAAGAAGTCGAGAAACTCGGCGGCATGGCGGAAGCGGTCGAAAAAGGCATTCCGAAGCTGCGTATTGAGGAAGCTGCGGCGCGCACCCAGGCGCGCATCGATTCCGGCGAGCAAACGCTGGTCGGCGTCAATGCGTTTCGACCGCAAAAAGACATCGAAGTCGATGTGCTCAAGATCGACAATGCCGAAGTGCGCGCACGCCAGCTATCCAAGCTGCAGCAATTGAAAGGCACGCGCGATGTCGGCGCCGTCGAGAGTGCATTGGAAGCACTTGCAAAAGCCGCTTACGGCAACGAGAACCTGCTCGAATTCGCCATCCGCGCCGCACGCGCCAAGGCCACCGTCGGCGAAATCTCGCTGGCGCTTGAAAAAGCATTCGGCCGTCATGTCGCGTCGGTGCAGATGATTTCCGGTGTCTATCGGAAAGAACTGGGCGGACTGCCCATCGTCGTCGAACTGCAGGAAAAGATTGCCAGGTTTGAGAAAGAGTTCGGCTGCAAGCCACGCATTCTCGTCGCCAAGATGGGACAGGACGGCCACGACCGCGGCCAGAAGGTGATCGGCACCGCTTTCGCCGACCTCGGCTTCGACGTGACGATCGGATCCATGTTCCAGACGCCGGAGGAAATCGCCAAGCTCGCCGTCGACAACGACGTCCACATCATCGGCGCCTCCTCCCTCGCCGCCGGGCATCTGACTTTGATTCCCGAACTGAAAGCTGCACTCAAAAAATCCGGTCGCGACGACATCATGATCGTGGCCGGCGGTGTCATTCCACCCCAGGATTTCGAGGCCATACGTGCGGCCGGCGCTACCGATATCTTCCCGCCAGGAACAGTCATTCCCGAAGCGGCGGGCCGCCTGATGGACCAGTTGCTGTTGCTGGCTTAACGTTATAATCTCTGTTGCAACATAAACACTCCACGTTATAATTAACGTTGTAACGAGTTTTTCATGAACACGACCATTCGCAAGATCGGCAATTCGGAAGGCGTTATCTTGCCGAAAGAGGTTCTTGATCGCCTCAACATCAAGGCTGGAGATCAACTCTCCATCATCGAAACGGCTAAGGGCTTCACCCTTGAGCCTGTGGATGACAGTTTTGAACGCCAGATGAAGGCAGCCCGCGAAGTCATGGATAAGTACAAGGTTGCGCTTCAGAAACTCGCAAAATGAACTGGGAATTTCTGAGCCGTCGCGCTGTCGAGGCCATCCACGCGGAACAGTTGCGCAAGCACGGCGGAGCGCAGGGATTGAGGGACGAAAATGCTCTCGAGTCGGCCCTTGCGCGAGCAGAAAACAAGGTGACCCACGGCAAGTCTTCGATCTACGAACTTGCAGCCGCTTATGTATTCGGCATAGCCCGCAATCTTACTTTCGTGGACGGCAACAAGCGCACCGCCATCGTGGCGTCTGGCGCCTTCCTGATCGTCAACGGCTACGCGCTTACTGCGGACAACGGAATGCTCTACGAATTCACAATGGGCGTCGCCGCAGGCGAAATCGATGAGTCGGGCGCGGCGGCCTTTTTCCGAGACCATACAGAACGAGTCAATGAATAGAGAGCGTCTGTCTATCCCAGCCCGACGATTTCCCATTCCTTGCCATTGACGGTCACAACGTCCCCGACCTTCTTGCCGAACAAGGCGCGCGCCATCGGCGAAACGTGCGAAATAGAGCCGCTTGAAGGATCGGCTTCATCCTCGCCAACGATTTTCCAGTTGACCGCGCCGCCGTCCTCGCCCTCCAGAGAGACGGACATGCCGAAACGCACGACATCGCTATCCGCCTCGGGTGTCGACACTTCGGCACTCTCACGCCGGGCTGTCCAATAGCGCAGGTCGCGCGAAACCAGCGCCGTGCGTTCGCGGTCGGCCTCAGTTTCCGCCTTGCCCAGTTCCTCGCGCAAGCGAAGCAGTTCGACTTCGATCAAGGCGAGGCCGTTTGGCGTGACGAGATTGCGGTGCGGGCTTACCGGCCGCTCACCGATGCCCGCAATGGCATTCTCACTGTCTTCTTCGCGCGTGAAGGCCCTGCTCATATGGCAAACTTAGGCGCGGCGGGCCGGCTTCACAAGCTACCTCGCCAAAGACAACATCGACAGGGCAAGCCAGCCGCTCCAACGGCCACAAATCGGCCTATCGCAGTGCCTCGGCGGGTCGCAATGCGCCCACTTCCGCGCCCACCCTACTCTTGATCGGCGGATTGGCCTGCCGAAGGAGTTCGACCGACAGTTCCCGATCCGACTGCAGAAGTCTTGCCAGAACGGCAGCAATCATCACTTCGGCGGCACGGCCGGTTCCGCCGTCGCATTTCAGCGCTATGCCGAAGCCAAGTTCGGGCAGTGCCGCGCAGTAGACGCCTTCCGCTCCCACCTTGACGAAGATGCGGCCAGGAGATGCCTGCATCAGCTTCAGGTCCGCGCGGTCGGTTCCGGAAACGAGAAACGGTTCGGCCATGCAGGCCGAAAGCAGCCTCTGCGCCGCCTTGGCGCGAATAGGGCCCAGCCCCTTTCCGGACACCATCTTCGCAAATCCGATGGCGAAATTGCGCAATGGCACCGCATAGGTCGGAATGGAGCAACCGTCGGTGCCACGGTGATCGACATCGTGGGCAGCGCCGGTCACCGTCTCCATGGCCTCGCGGATCATCTCCTGCATGCCATGCTGGGCCTTGACATAGCCGTGGTGATCGATGCCGGAGTGGCAGCAAGTGCAAACGAAGCCCGCATGCTTGCCCGAACAATTGTTGTGCAAGGCGTTCGGCACACCGCCGGTTCTCGCCAGAGCAACCGTGGCATCCTGATCCGAAGGCCAGTGGGTGCCACACTCCAAGGCGCTTTCGTCCAGTCCTGCCTTGGCCAACATGGTACGCGCCAGTTCGGTATGAGCAGGCTCGCCGGAATGTGACGCACAGGCCAGCGCCAGTTCCTTGTCACCGAAGCTATAGGCATCAGCCGCACCGCTCTCTACTAGTGGCAATGCCTGGATTGCCTTGACCGCCGAGCGAGGGAAAACCGGCCTGTGCGTATCGCCGATTTCCCAAACCGCCTTGCCGTCCGCATCGAATACGGCAACCGCGCCGCGATGCGCGCTTTCCACCACCGCGCCACGCAGCACGTCAACCAGAACTGGATTTGTCATGATGTCAGGACCCTCGTCGTGCCTTATCGAATACGGTCGAGGATCGACACGTAGTTGGCGACCGCAGCGCCACCCATATTGAAGATACCGCCCAGCTTGGCATTGGGCACCTGTATGCCGCCCGCTTCACCGGTCAATTGCATGGCAGTCAGCACATGCATCGATACTCCGGTGGCCCCGATTGGATGCCCCTTGGATTTGAGTCCTCCGGACGGGTTGACCGGCAAGCGTCCCCCCTTGGCTGTCTCGCCGCTCAGCGCTACCCTTGCGCCTTCGCCGCGCTTGGCCAGCCCCATCGCCT
Source organism: Mesorhizobium sp. Root157 (assembly GCF_001427385.1). Lineage (GTDB taxonomy): Bacteria > Pseudomonadota > Alphaproteobacteria > Rhizobiales > Rhizobiaceae > Mesorhizobium. The sequence continues at coordinate 466,787 of NZ_LMGJ01000012.1, read as the reverse complement.
CGTATTCGATCAATTCGGCGATGGTGAAGCAGTCGTGCGTTTCGACGAAAGACAGATCCTCAAGCGTCACGCCAGCCTTGTTCAATGCCCGGCCCCAAGCTTCCTCGCAACCCTCGAACAAAAGGATGTCGCGCTTCGACATCGGCAGGAAATCCTGCACATGCTCGTTGGCCCGGAAAGCCACGGCCCGGCGCATCTTCAATGCCGTCGTGGAATCGGTCAACACCAATGCCGCCGCGCCATCGGACACCAGCGAGCAATCGGTGCGCTTCAATGGTCCAGCCACGAATGGGTTCTTCTCGCTTTCATGCCGACAGAACTCATAGCCGAAATCCTTGCGCAACTGGGCGTAGGGATTGTCGACGCCGTTCTTGTGGTTCTTGGCGGCAATCGTCGCCAGCGCGTCAGACTGGTCGCCATGACGCTGGAAATAAGCGTGCGCGATCTTTCCGAACACCCCGGCGAAACCTGCAGGGGTGTCACCATCCTCAGGCAAATAGGACGCGCGAAGCAGGTTTTTACCGATCTCGGGGCCGGGCGTCGTCGTCATTTGCTCGGCGCCCACCACCAGCACGATGCGTGCCGCATTGGCATCGATGGCGCGGATGCCTTGCCGTACCGCTGCCGACCCGGTGGCGCAGGCGTTCTCGACGCGCGTTGCCGGTTTGAAGCGAAGCAGAGCATCCGTCTGCAGAACCAGGCTCGCGGTGAAATCCTGCGCAGAGAAGCCAGCGTTAAAATGACCAAGCACGATTTCGTCCACGTCATCGGGACCGATGCCTGCGTGATCCAATGCCTCAGCGGCAACCTTGGTGATGAGGCTTTCCAGCGTTTCGCCTTCCAGCTTGCCGAAACGCGAATGCGCCCAGCCGACGATGCATGCAGTCATGGGTAAGCTCCTTTCCGTCCAGGCCGCGTGATCGGCCGACGGCACTCCATGGGCGCCAAAATGAACGTCCCGCGCCATCCCGTAAAGCGGAGTCTGCATCCTTTCGGAGCTGGTTCATCAGATTTTTATTGATTGACCAGTCAATTAAAAATAACCTGACTATGGGAGTGAAGCAAATGCCAAAGATCGGAATGGAACCGCTGCGCCGCCGGGCGCTGATCGACGCGACCATCTCGGCGATCGGCGAGCGCGGCACGCTGAATGTCACCGTGTCGGAAATCGCCGGCCGCGCAGGCGTATCGTCAGCGCTTGCACACCACTATTTCGGGCCAAAGGAAGAGTTGTTGCAGGCCACAATGCGACAATTGCTTGCCGATTTGGGCCGCGACAGCGTCGCTTCGCTGCGAAAGGCCACCACCGCCCGCGAGCGCATTTCCGCAATCATCGCCATCAACTTCAACGCCGGGCAATTCCGCGAGGAAACCATCCATGCGTGGCTGGCCTTCTACGTCGAGGCGCAGAACTCCCTGCCGTTGCGTCGACTGCTTGGCGTCTATGCCCGTCGCTTGCACTCCAACCTGATGAGTGGGCTGGTGCCACTCATGCCTCGCGAGGAAGCCGAGCGCATGGCCGAAGCCATCGCGGCGCTGGTCGATGGCCTCTACATCCGCCGCGCCCTGCGCGACGGTCTTCCGAACCCGGCCAGCGCCAGTGGCCTGGTCGAAGACTACGTCGATGCCAAGCTGGCACAGCAGGCGGGCGCCCGATGAGCAAACGACCGCACATCCTGATCGTCATGGTCGACCAGCTTGCAGGCACGCTGTTTCCGGACGGGCCGGCAGCCTTCCTGCATGCACCGCATCTCAAAGCGCTCGCAGCCCGTTCGGTCCGATTCAGGAACAACTATACCGCCTCCCCGCTCTGTGCGCCGGGCCGCGCCTCGTTCATGAGCGGGCAATTGCCTTCACGCACCGGCGTCTACGACAACGCCGCCGAATTTGCCTCTTCAATCCCGACTTACGCCCATCATCTGCGCGCCGCAGGCTATCAGACCTGCCTGTCCGGCAAGATGCACTTCGTCGGGCCAGACCAATTGCATGGCTTCGAGGAGCGGCTGACCACCGACATCTACCCGGCCGACTTCGGCTGGACACCGGACTATCGCAAGCCTGGCGAACGGATCGACTGGTGGTATCACAATCTCGGCTCGGTGACCGGTGCCGGCGTTGCCGAAATTTCCAACCAGATGGAATATGACGACGAAGTCGCCTTCCACGCCGTCCAGAAACTCTACGACCTTTCGCGCCAGTCCGACGATACAGGCCGCCGCCCGTGGTGCCTGACCGTCTCCTTCACCCACCCGCACGACCCTTATGTGGCGCGGCGGCAATATTGGGACCTCTACGAAAACTGCCCGGCTCTCGAACCCGAGGTCGGCTTCATTGCCTACGCCGAACAGGACGCGCATTCGAAGCGGCTCTACAAGGCCAGCGACTACGACAGCTTCGACATCACGCCTGAGCAGGTCCGCCGTTCGCGCCGGGGCTATTTCGCCAACATTTCCTATATCGACGACAAGGTCGGCGAACTCGTCTCAACGCTCGAGCGTACGCGCATGCTCGACGATACAGTGATTCTGTTCTGCTCAGACCACGGCGACATGCTGGGTGAACGTGGCCTGTGGTTCAAGATGAGCTTCCTTGAAGGCTCGGCGCGCGTGCCGCTGATGATCGCCGGCAAGGGCGTTTCCCCCGCCCGCGTCGACACACCCGTCTCAAACCTCGATGTCTGCCCGACGCTATGCGATCTCGCCGGCATCGATATCTCCGACATCGCGCCATGGACGGACGGCCAGTCGCTGCTGCCCCTGACCGAAGGCAAGCCGCACCAGCCGGTGCTGATGGAGTATGCCGCCGAGGGTTCCCATGCGCCGCTGGTCGGCATTCGCGAAGGCCGCTACAAATTCGTGCATTGCGAGATCGACCCGCCGCAACTGTTTGATCTTGAATCCGATCCCCTCGAACTGACCAACCTGGCGGCCGACCCGGCCCATGCCGCTCTTGTCGCCGCATTCATGGAGAAGGTTCGCGCGTGCTGGGACTTGGCGGCGTTCGATGCCGCCGTGCGCGCCAGCCAGGCCCGCCGCTGGGTGGTCTATCCAGCGCTGCGCAACGGCGCCTATTACCCGTGGGAATTCCAGCCGCTGCAAAAAGCGTCGGAGCGCTACATGCGCAACCACATGGACCTTAATGTGCTCGAAGAGCAGAAACGCTTTCCGAGAGGCGAGTAACCATGCTTGAAGCGGATTTCGTCATCATCGGTTCCGGTTCGGCCGGCTCGGCCATGGCTTACCGTCTGTCGGAAGACGGCAAGCATTCGGTGATCGTCATCGAATATGGCGGTACGGATGCCGGGCCGCTGATTCAGATGCCATCGGCCCTATCCATCCCGATGAATCTCCCTCTTTATGACTGGGGCTTTTCCAGCGAACCAGAGCCTCACCTCGGCGGCCGCGTGCTCGCGACGCCGCGCGGCAAGGTCATTGGCGGCTCATCCTCTATCAACGGCATGGTCTATGTACGCGGCCACGCCCGCGACTTCGACCATTGGGCAGAACAGGGTGCCACCGGTTGGACTTATGCCGATGTCCTGCCCTACTTCAAGCGCATGGAAGACAGCGATGGCGGCGAGGACGGCTGGCGCGGCAGAGACGGGCCGCTACACGTCCAACGCGGCTCCCGCACCAATCCGCTCTATAACGCCTTCATCGAGAGCGGCCGGCAAGCCGGTTTCGAACTCACCAGTGACTATAACGGCTCCAAGCAGGAAGGCTTCGGGCCGATGGAACAGACGATCCGTGAGGGCAGGCGCTGGTCGGCAGCCAATGCTTATCTGCGGCCGGCGCTCAAGCGGCAAAATGTGAGTCTGGTCAAGGGCTTCGCACGGCGCGTGACGATAGAGAATCAACGCGCCACCGGCGTGGAAATCGAAACTCGCGGACAAATTCAGATCGTTAAAGCAAGGCGTGAAGTGATCCTCGCCGCCTCCTCGATCAATTCGCCCAAGATCCTGATGCAGTCGGGCATAGGCCCAGCGTCCCACTTGCAGGAACACGGTATTGCCGTTGTCGCGGACCGGGCGGGGGTCGGCCAGAACCTGCAGGATCACCTCGAACTCTACATCCAGCAGGAATCTACCCAGCCGATCACGCTGCACTCGGTCCTGAACCCATTTTCAAAGGCGCTCATTGGAGCGCGCTGGCTACTGTTCAAGACCGGGCTTGGCGCCACCAATCATTTCGAGGCGGCCGCCTTCCTGCGCTCGGCACCCGGTGTCGACTACCCCGACATCCAGTATCACTTCATCCCCGCCGCCGTGCGCTATGACGGTAAGGCGGTCGCCAAGTCGCACGGCTTCCAGGCCCATGTCGGACCGATGCGTTCGAAGTCGCGGGGCTCGATCATGCTGCGCTCACCCGACCCCAACGACAAGCCGGTCATCCGCTTCAACTACATGTCACATGCGGACGACTGGGCAGATTTCCGACACTGCATCCGGCTGACCCGAGAAATATTTGCACAAGCTGCTTTCGACCCCTTTCGCGGCCAGGAACTCTCGCCCGGTGCGAATATCCGGTCGGACGATCAGTTGGACGATTTCATCCGCCGGCATGTCGAGAGCGCCTATCACCCTTGCGGTTCTTGCCGCATGGGGCGGGCGGACGATCCAACCGCCGTTGTCGATCCCGAATGTCGCGTCATCGGCGTCAAGGGCCTGCGCGTGGCGGATTCCTCGATCTTCCCGCGTGTCACCAACGGCAATCTCAACGCGCCGTCGATCATGACCGGCGAAAAAGCCTCCGACCATATCCTTGGACGCCAGCCGCTTCCCGCTTCGAACCAGGAGCCGTGGATCAATCCACGCTGGCAGGTGTCGGACAGATAGGTCATGATAGCCGGCGCGCTGCACGCGCCCGGCTTCCACGGACGAATTGGAGATACAATGCGCGCCCAACCCACGGCCTCGCACTACATCAACGGGCGCTATGTCGACGACGAGCGCGGTGCCGAATTGCCGGTCATCTATCCGGCGACAGGCGAGACGATTGCAACGCTGCATTCGGCAACGCCCAATATCGTCGAACTGGCCGTCGAGGCAGCCCGTGAAGCGCAAGGCGTGTGGGCGCGCATGAAGCCTGTTGAGCGCGGTCGCATCCTGCGCCGGGCCGCCGATATCCTGCGCGAGCGCAACAACGTACTGGCACGCCTCGAAACGCTCGATACCGGCAAGGCCATCCAGGAAACGCTTGTCGCCGACGCCCCCTCAGCGGCGGATTGCCTGGAATTCTTCGCTGGCGCCATTGCCGCCTTCAACGGCGAATTCATCGACCTTGGCGGCCCGTTCGCCTATACGCGCCGCGAACCACTTGGCGTGTGCGTCGGCATCGGCGCATGGAACTACCCTATCCAGATCGCCGGCTGGAAGTCGGCCCCGGCGCTCGCGATGGGCAATGCCATGGTGTTCAAGCCGTCGGAAAACACGCCGCTTTCGGCGCTGGCGCTGGCCGAGATATACTCCGAGGCCGGCCTGCCGGACGGGTTGTTCAATGTCGTGCAAGGCTACGGCGATGTCGGTGCCGCCCTGGTCGGACATGAAGCCGTCACCAAGGTTTCGGTGACGGGTTCAGTGCCAACCGGCAAGAAGGTGCTGTCGCTGGCAGGCTCCGGTATGAAGCATGCCACCATGGAACTCGGCGGCAAATCGCCTTTGATCGTCTTTGACGATGCGGACCTCGAAAACGCCATCGGCGGCGCCATGCTCGGCAACTTCTATTCGACCGGACAAGTCTGCTCGAACGGCACCCGCGTGTTCGTTCAGAAAGGCGTTCACGACCGCTTTGTCGAGCGCCTTGTGGAGCGCACCAAGAAAATCCGCATCGGCGACCCCCTCGATCCTGAAACCCAGATGGGTCCGCTCGTCAACAAGACGCAACGCGACAAGGTCGTGGATTATATCGGAATAGGCCGAAACGAAGGTGCAAAGCTTGCCTGCGGCGGCAACGTCCCTTCGCTGCAGGGTTTCGACGGCGGTTGCTTCATTGAGCCGACGGTGTTCACCGGCGTCAGGGACGACATGCGCATAGCGCGCGAGGAAATCTTCGGACCTGTGATGAGCGTGCTTTGCTTCGAACATGAGGACGAGGTGGTCTCACGGGCCAACGGCACCGAATTCGGCCTTGCCGCCGGCGTCTTCACCAAGGACTTGCCGCGCGCTCATCGCGTCATCCACGAGCTTAAGGCCGGCACCTGCTGGATCAACACATACAACCTGACTCCGGTCGAAATGCCGTTCGGCGGCTTCAAGCAGTCCGGTATCGGTCGCGAGAACTCGCTTGCCGCGCTTCAGCTCTACTCGCAGATCAAGTCGGTCTATGTCGAGACCGGCGACGTCGCCAGTCCCTACTGATCGCTGTCGGCCGTCGCATCCAGATACTGGGTCAGCGCGCAGGTCGGCATGAATCCTCGACGCGTGCCGCTCAGAGGCGATAAGAAACACTGGAGTCTCGCCTTCCTCGCACCCCTTGAGACGCTGGACTGTCTTCGCCAGCATCGAACCGTCGCCAGAAAGGTCATGGAACTGTTTGGGATTGTCTTCGCGCGACAGCGGCCACAGGCGCGCGCCGACGCCGCCACTCATGATGAAACTGACGATGCGTTCGCTCATTGCATTTCCATTTCGCCGCCTCTCACCGTCAGAATGTCTGGTTATAGGGGCCAACCTCCGGATTGCGGCGCAAAACTTCGTCCAGCGCCTCGAACATCTCGCGGCGGCGATCGGACGAAACCGGGCTTTCTACCACCACAACAAGCTCCGGCTTGTTCGAGGATGCCCGCACCAGCCCCCAGGTGCCATCCTTGGCAACTATGCGCACACCGTTAACTGTGATCAGGTCAACGATCTGCTGGCTTGCAAAAGCTCTCCCTGCTGCCTTGATTTGCACCATTCCAGCGGTGACGCGCTCGACAACATCATATTTCACATCGTCATCGCAATGCGCCGACATCGTCGGCGTGCCGTAGGTCAGCGGCAATTCACGATAGAGATCGGCCATGCTCTTGGCAGGATTACGGTCGAGCATTCGGCAAACTGCAATCGCCGTCACCAGACCGTCATCGTACCCGCGCCCGATTGGCGGATTGAAAAAGAAGTGGCCCGATTTCTCGAAGCCGGCGATTGCCCCAAGCTCGGCCACGCGCCGCTTGATATAAGAATGACCGGTCTTCCAGTAATCGGCCACCGCACCGTTCGCCTTGAGTACGGGATCGGTGTTGAACAGACCTGTCGACTTTACATCCACAACGAAGGTCGAACCTGGATTGTCGCGGGAAATATCGCGGGCAAGCATGACGCCGATCTTGTCGGCAAAGATCTCGTTGCCTTCGTTGTCGACCACTCCGCAGCGATCGCCGTCGCCGTCGAAACCCAGCCCTACATCGGCGCCCGTTTGCAGCACCTTGTCACGGATGGCGTGCAGCATCTGCATGTCTTCAGGATTGGGATTGTAGCGCGGGAAGCTATGATCCAGTTCGACGTCGAGTGGAACCACTTCGCAACCGATGCGGCCAAGCGCTTCCGGGGCGAAGGCGCCCGCGGTCCCGTTGCCACAAGCCACCACGACCTTGAGCTTGCGGCCGATGTTCCTGCCCGCGACAAGATCGGCCAGATAGATCTCGCGAAAGCCTTCGACAAATTCGTATGAACCGCTGCCGACCAGATCGAAGTCTCCGCTGAGCACGATCTTCTTGAGCGCCGCCATCTCATCGGGGCCGAAAGTTAGCGGCCGTTCCACGCCCATTTTCACCCCGGTCCAGCCATTCTCATTATGTGAGGCGGTGACCATGGCAACTGATGGCACATTCAATGCAAACTGGGCAAAATACGCCATCGGGGAGACCGCAAGGCCCACATCCTTGACCTTGGCGCCGGCCGCCATAAGGCCGGAGACGAGGGCCAGCTTGATGCCAAGCGAGTAGGAGCGGAAATCATGCCCGGTAACGATTTCCGGCTCGACTCCAAGACGGCGCATCAGCGTCGCCAGCCCCATCCCGAGGGCCTGCACGCCGATCAGGTTGAGTTCGGGCGCCTTGCCCGATCCGGGATACCCGAACCACCAGCGCGCATCGTATTCGCGAAATCCCGACGCCTTGATGAGCGCCGTTGTTTCAAACGCGAAAGTGTTGGACCGCGATTCTCCGGTTATGGTAAAAGTCAATTGAACAGGCTCCAAGCCGCGTAAAAATGCGGCCCCTTGAACCGCACATGCGGCAATTCTCCTAGCACGGAAGCCTTTAAGGGGCGGTTATCCCGATGGCTCAATTCCAGCTTTGCCGACATTCCACAGCAAGCGGCAGATTGTGCCGTCATGCCGCTTGCAGGAAGAAATTCAGGGGGTTATAAGCCCGGCGTCTGGTCGCGGAGTGTAGCGCAGCCTGGTAGCGCACATCGTTCGGGACGATGGGGTCGCAGGTTCAAATCCTGCCACTCCGACCAGATCAATCCTGAGGAAAATTGGCACATCCCCTAATCGGCTAGGCGCTGAGCCGGAACCGTGTCGAATCGATCGCAGCAGCCATCAAAGTCTGCGTATAGGGGTCCTGCGGGTTGTCGAAGATGGCTTGCGTCGGTCCCTCCTCGACGATGCGACCCTGCTTCATAACGATGATGTAGTCGGCCATGGCCCGCACGACCGCAAGATCGTGGCTGATGAACAAATAGGACAGATCGTTGTCCGCCTGCAGCTTGCGCAGCAGATCGACAATCTGCTTTTGCACGGATCGATCCAGCGCCGAGGTCGGTTCATCCAGCACGACCACCTTGGGTTTCAGGATCATGGCGCGCGCAATGGCGATGCGTTGCCTCTGGCCACCCGAAAATTCGTGCGGATAGCGGTTTCGCGTATCCGGATCGAGGCCCACTTCCTGCAATGCTGCGACCGCCCGGCGGTCGCGTTCCCTGCCGGTGATGTCCGGTTCGTGGACCAGCAAACCTTCTGTCACCACCTGCCCTATCGTCATGCGAGGCGACAACGAGCCGAACGGGTCCTGGAACACGAGTTGCAGTTCCCGGCGTAGTGGCCGCATCGCCTGGCGGTCGGCGCCGGAAATATCACGATCGCCGAAGCGAATGATGCCGTCGCTGGGTAAAAGCCTGAGCAACGCCCGCCCTAGAGTGGACTTGCCTGACCCGGATTCGCCGACGATGCCGATGGTCTGGTTCTCTTTCAGGCGGATGGAAATATGGTCAACGGCGCGCAGCATCAAAGGCTGGCCACCAAGCAACCCACCGCCGATCCTGAACGTCACCTCAACATTGCGGCCCTCGAGAAGAACCGGCGCGTCTGGCGCGGGCGGCAACTTCGAACCAGTGGGTTCTGCTGCCAACAGCATCTGGGTGTAGCGGTGCTTTGGATTGGCGAACAGCGCCTCTGCCTCGCCTTCCTCTACCACTTCGCCGCTGCGCATGACATAGACCCGGTCGGCGAAGCGCCGAACAATGCCGAGATCGTGTGTGATGAAGACGATCGCCATGCCGAGCTTGCGCTGCAATTCGGCGAGCAGCGTTAAAATTTGGGCCTGGATGGTCACGTCAAGCGCCGTCGTCGGTTCGTCGGCAATGAGGATATCGGGGTCGTTGGCTAGCGCCATGGCGATCATGACGCGCTGGCGCTGCCCACCCGACATTTCGTGCGGATATGACTTCATGCGCCGCTCCGGTTCCGGAATCTGGACCAGTTGCAGCAGCCGCAACGCCTCCTTGCCCGCTTCCGTCACACTCAGCCCGCGATGGTGGCGGATCGGTTCGATCAACTGGCTTCCGATCGAATACAACGGGTCGAGCGACGTCATTGGCTCCTGAAAGATCATGCTGATCTTGCGGCCACGAACCTTGTTGAGTTCCGACTTTCCCAATGTGAGAAGGTTGCGGCCGCGATAGTCCACCACGCCCGAGGCCTCGCCATTCGAGGCGAGCAGGCTCATTGCCGCCATCATGGTTTGGCTCTTGCCCGATCCCGATTCGCCGACGACTGCCACCGTCTCACCGGCGTCGACATGAATATTGATGCCTTTCACCGCCTCGACATCACCGTCCAAAGTGCGGAATCGGACCCGCAGATCCTTGACCTCGAGAATTTTCTCAGCAGCCGCCATGTTCAACGGTCCTTGGGGTCGAGGGCATCGCGCAGTCCATCGCCGACGAAATTCAAGGCAAACAGCGTCGACACCAGGAAGAATGCCGGAAACAGCAGCAGCCAGTTGGCCGTGCCGATGTTCTTGGCGCCGACCGAGATCAGCACGCCCCAACTCGTCATCGGCTCTTGCACGCCCAATCCAAGGAACGACAGGAAGCTTTCCAGAATAATGACGTGCGGCACCAGAAGCGTCATGTAGATGACGACAGGACCGAGCAGGTTCGGAATGACATGGCGCATCAGGATGCCTCGAGTGCGGACCCCCATGGCCTCGGCCGCCTGTACATATTCCTGCCGCCGGATCGACAGTGCCTGGCCGCGCACGATGCGCGCCATATCCAGCCACAGCACAGCACCGACCGCCAGGAACATCAGTACGAAGTTTCGCCCGAAGAACACCACCAGCATGATGACGAAGAAGATGAACGGCAGCGAATAAAGCACGTCGACGACGCGCATCATCACCTCGTCCACCTTGCCGCCGATGAACCCGGCCGCCGCCCCATAGACGACGCCGATGGTCACCGCCACGAAGCCGGCCAAGAGGCCTATGGCCAGCGAAATGCGGCCGGCCATCAAGGTGCGCGAGAGCATGTCGCGGCCCGTATTGTCGGTTCCAAAGATGAAGTATTGCTGCTTGATCGAAGCGCTCATCGTCATTTCAAGGCCGTCGGCTGATTTGCTTTCGACCTTGGCGTCGTCGAACGTGTCAGACCGGTCAATATAGCGCACGTTGCGCTCGTCCACCGCCTTCGACGAGGTGACAGTGACGAATACGCGTTCGCCCTCCTGATGCCACTCCTTCACATCGACGCGCATACGCTTGACCGTCTCAGCGAGAGTCGTCTCGATCATGTCAGACTTGGGGTAGGATGAAAGGCTGGGAGCGGTACGGACATAGTCGGGGTAAATGGTGGTGTACTGATGCGGGACAAAATACGGGCCAACAATGCAGATGATGCCCATGAAGATCAGATAGTAGAGGCTGAACATGGCGGCCCGGTTGGCCTGGAGGCGCGCCCACGCATCGCCCCATAGTGACCGCCCTACGACAGGTGCGGCTACGACGGCGTCAGTCATAGCGCACCCTCGGGTCGACCACGGCATACATGATGTCGACGATCAGGTTGAATATGATGGTGAACAGGGCGATCACCACGACGGTGCCCATGACCAGCGTATAGTCGCGATTGAGCGCCGCATCGACGAAATAGCGGCCGACACCGGGAATAGAAAAAATTGTCTCGACAATGATCGAGCCTGTCAAAAGCGCTGCTGCGGCAGGACCGGTGAAGGAGATGATAGGCAAAACCGCTCCGCGCAGCGCATGCCGCACCACCACAGACCAGTCTGAAAGGCCGAGCGCGCGCGCCGTTCTAATGTGGTGAGAGCGCAGAGATTCGATCATCGATCCGCGCATCAGGCGTGCGACGATGGCGATCTGCGGCAGCGCCAGGGTAAGCACAGGGCCGATCTTGTTGAGCAGTGCACCGTCCCCCCACCCCCCGACGGGCAACAACTTCCAGCTCAACCCGAATACCAGTTGGATTATCGGGGCAATGACGAAGGTGGGAATGGTGCTGCCGGCCGTGGCCAGCGCGATCACGGAATAGTCGGCCGCCTTGTTCTGGTTGAGGGCTGCGACGGTTCCCAGCAGTGTTCCTAGCAAAAGAGCGAGGATAAGCGCCGATGCGCCGAGTTGGATCGAGATTGGCAGACCTTTGGCGAACAATTCGCCGACCGTAAAGTCGGGAAGATTGTAGCTCGGTCCAAAATTGCCATGCAAAAGGTTGTTGAGGTAGTTGCCGTACTGCAGCCACAGCGGATCGTTCAGTCCGAATTGAGCTTCCAGATTGGCCTTGATCTCGGGACTGAGCCCTCTTTCCTGGTTGAACGGCCCGCCCGGGGCCACGCGTATCAGGAAGAATGCCAGCGTCACTATGACGAACATCGTGGGTATGGCGGTCAACAACCGCCTCAATACATAGAGCAGCACAGCCGGCCCTCCTTACTCGCAAGGACAAGCCGCCGCCCCTTGGGAACGGCGGCTCCTGTGCGGTCAGTCCTTGCTGACGAAGCGGGTCGGATGAACGTCCATGACGTTCTCCTCGAAGCCGTGGATCTTCGGCGAAACGAGATTCTTGTAGGAGTAATAGAGCAGTGGAATCTGACCGACATCGTCAATCAGTACACGCTCGGCTTCCGCAAGGTCCTTCAGGCGCGCTTCCGGCTGACCGCCATCCGCTGCCGCCTTGTTCATCAACTCCTCGAATTTAGGGCTGTCGTAGTTCGAGTAGTTGTTACCGCTGGCCTTGCGAGAGATGCCAAGGAAAGTTTCCGGATCCTTATAATCTGCGATCCAGCCAGCGCGAGCGACATCATAATCGCCCTTCTGCTCCAGGAAGGAGTAGTGCGTCTTGGTGTCGGTGTTGAGCAAAGTCACCTCGACGCCAAGCGGCTTCAACTGCTCCTGGATGGCGACAGCGGTGTTTTTGTGGTTTTCGGAGGTGTTGTAGCGGATTTCCATCTTGAGAGGCTTTTCCGGCGTATAGCCAAGCTTCTCCAGAATTTTCTTCGCCTCGTCCTCGCGGTCGATCTGCGACATGTCGGCAAATTTGGCCAGTGCGGACGTATAGCCTTCAATGCCGGGAGGGACCATCGAATAGCCGGGCAACATGGAGTTCTGCCAGACTTTCTCAGCCAGGAAATCGCGGTCAATCGCCATGGAAATGGCATTGCGCAATTCTACGTTGTCCCAAGGCGCCTTGTCGGTCTTGATCGAGTAGTAGTAAGTGCCGAGATACGGCCCGATGCGGAGCTGATCGCCGAATTTGGCCTTCAGATCGGCCATCTGCTCGGTCGGAATGTCGTCATTGGTGTCGAGTTCGCCGGCTTCGAAGCGCTTGATCGCCGTGGAACGGTCTTCGGTCGGGATATAATTGACCGTGTCGATCTTGACGCTGTCCGCGTCGTGGAACTTGGGGTTCTTGACCAGTTTGATGTGATCGTTGGGGGTGAACTCGGCCAGCGTGTAGGCGCCGTTCGAGACCAGGTTGCCGGGCTTTATCCAGTCCGCGCCGAGCTTGTCGATGGCAGCCTTGTTGACCGGATAGGTCGACTGATGCGTCAGCATTTCGAGGAAATAAGGCGTCGGCGCGTTGAGCGTCACCTCGAAGGTCTCGGGGTCCACCGCCTTCACGGCGAGTTCTTCCGGCTTTACCTTGCCGGTGTTGACGGCTTCGCCGTTCTTCACGACATAAAGCATGGAGGCGTATTCAGCGCCGGTCGCAGGGTCTTCCAGACGGCGGAAGGCATAGACGAAATCATCTGCCGTGACCGCGCTGCCGTCCGACCAGACCGCGCCCTTGCGCAGCTTGAACGTATAGACGGTGCCGTCGTCGGAAACGGTCCAGCTTTCGGCTGCACCGGGGATGAGGTTGGCGTCCTTGTCCTGCATGACAAGGCCTTCGAAGAGATCGCGCAGGATGTGGGCTTCGTAGACGGTCGAGGTCTTGTGTGGATCGAGCGACTCCGGATCGGCGGAATTTCCGCGATTGTAGACGACTTCGGCAAAAGCGGGCGTGTAGAACGTTCCCGCGGCCAAAGCCAGTGTTGTGGCGAACACCGTCGCCTTGAGCATTCTCTTGAGCATGCAACTCTCCCTTTTGGCGCACATACCGACGGCGCCGCTCGAACATCAGATCTCCAGAGCCGGCTTATCCGGCTTCCATGAGCACGCCGCGGACTCCCAATCCCACGGCTCGTGGAGGGGAGACTAGTCACCCCGAAATCCGATTTCAACAAAGTCGTGCATGACGCAACGTGATGCAGGGTTTCGCACACGCCCAGCCACTGCAGCAGCCTCAAATTGCAACCTGATCACAATACCAGGTTGCAATATCGCTTTGCGATTTCTACCGGAATTCGAGCCTAGCGTTCCAGAATGCAAAACTTTTTACCAGACAACCACTTATCTGCCCATTTTCATCAAAACAGCTCGGCGACAGCAGCTGTGGAATTTGCCATCCTTTCGCCTATTCTTATCCTGTTGCTGCTCGGAATGGTTGCATATGGAATCTACTTCGGAGCAAGCCATTCCATTCAACAGCTCGCGGCCGACGCCGCCCGAACCGCCATAGCAGGACTGTCGGCACCGGAACGCGAAGCGCTGGTCATCGATTTTGTCGACCGAAACGCTGGAGGCTATCCCTTCGTCGACGCGAACAAACTGGTTGTCGAGGCAAGAGACAGCACGAACGACGGCAGCCAGTTCGTGGTGTCAATCAGCTACGACGCCAGCAACCTGCCGATCTGGGGCCTGTTCAACGGGCTTGCCATGCCCGGTACCACAATCGAGCGGGCGTCCACCATCCGGCTTGGAGGATTGTGATGCGCCACGACATGGCCTCAGCCGTGCGGGATTTGTGCCAGCGATTCCTTTCCGGCAGGCGGGCCAATTTTGCCGTCATGACCGCACTTTGCGCGCCGGTCGCCATCACGTTGACCGCCTTTGCCGTCGATGAGGGCGCTCTTTACACGGAGCGACGCGAGGCGCAGTCGCTGGTCGATCTGGCCGCCATCACCGCCGCAGCCAATATCGGCAAGGCCGACGCCGCAGTCCTTGCCACCTTCGCGGACAATGGCATGTCCTCTGTCACCCTGCACAGCGCGGGAAGCACAGTGCAGCCTTCTGCCGGGCGAGCGGTGGCCGAAGTTGCCAGGGGCAGATATGTCGCCGACGCTTCTGTTGCGGCCCCGGGCCGGTTTGAGGTCGGCAAGCAGCCGTACAACGCGGTTCAGGTGTCCATGCGCAAGGTGGGTCATCTCTATTTCGGCGGCGCGATCATGGCGCCACCGGTGATCGGCACCACGGCGATTGCGAGCGCCAAAGCCGAAGCCGCTTTTTCAGTCGGGTCCAGGCTGCTGAAACTCGACGGCGGCATCGTCAATGCCCTGCTGGGCGGATTGGTCGGCGGCGATATCAAGCTCGACATAATGGACTACAACGCCCTCATCGCGGCCGACATCGACGTGCTGTCATTCTTCGACGCGCTTGCTGTCCAATTGCACCTGACCGGAGGTACCTATTCGGACGTGCTCGCTTCCGAGGCCGCCATCGGGCAGATCGCGGCGGCCATGGCCAGCGTTCCGGGTCTGGATCACACCAGCAAGCTAGCCCTGCAAACCATCGCCGCAAGCGCGACCAACACTGTCAAGGTTCCGCTTAGCCACCTCGTCGATCTCGGTCCGGTGGGCAATCTCGCGCTCGGCCAGAAGCCGGCAGGCCTGACGGTGGCGGCAAACGCGCTCGGCATGCTGACCGCCGGCGCCGCCCTCGCCAACGGAAATCACCAGGTTGAAGTCGATCTCGGCGTCACCGTGCCGGGACTGGCGTCCGCAACTCTCGACCTTGCCATCGGCGAGCCGGAGCAATTCTCACCCTGGCTGGCGGTGGGGGAAGCAGGAGCGGTTGTGCGCACTGCCCAGACGCGCATCAAGCTCACCGCCACCGTCAGTCCAGGCACCTCCGCTCTCGGCAGCGGCATCAAGCTATTGTCGGTCAAGCTGCCGCTCCATGTGGAAGTGGCGCATGCCGAGGCCAGGCTGTCTGACATCAGTTGCCCAACGGGCAGACCAGACAGCGTGAAGGTTGCCGTCGCCGCGAATCCTGGCGTCGCCTCGCTCAGGCTGGCCGAAAGCGACGGCAACGGTTTTGCAGACTTCACCAGACCACAGTCGTTCCACGAAGTTACCATTGCGGAAGCCAGCATCAAGCTGTTCCTGCTTTCGCTCGACCTCCTGAAGGTCAAGGGGCAGGCCTTCACCGCCATCGAAAACATGGCGCCTCAGACACTGACCTTCGACCGGAGCGATATCGACGGAAGGAAGCCCAAGACCGTTTCGACACATGACTTCACGAAATCGCTCACGACCTCGCTAGCCGCCAATCTTTCCCTGTCAGTCAACGCCGGCGGCCTCGGCCTCGACGTAACTGGCTTACTAGGTGCTGTGAAACCAGCTGTCGTGGCAACACTGGGCACCGTAGCTGAGCCGGTAGATACGCTGCTCAACACTGTCCTTGGCATGCTCGGGGTCAGCCTCGGCCAGGCGGATATTCGCGTGACCGGCGCGACCTGCGGCCGCTCCGTTCTGGTGCAGTAGGCTCGGCCAGCATCACTCAAGATCGCCGTGCGTCCTGAGGCCTGCACAGTGGCGTCCTATCCCTTTGTTTGAGTATCGGATTCTCCGAAAACCGGATTCCACTTTTCGGTCCGATGCTCTAACCGGCCAATGAAACCATGCTGTCCCGCAAGCGACAGCGCATCGCCCTGCACTACAGAACCATAGTCGGCGAAGTCGACTGCCCTGACTGATCCCAGATCATCTGGCAGCGACCATCTTGCCGGTGAAGCGCCAAAATTGAAGACACACAGCAGCCGTTCGCCGCTGCCTTCGCGGACAAAAGCGAGCACATCGTCTCCGCCATCTATGAAATGGATACTCCCCGATATCAGCGCAGGATGACGTTTGCGCAACGCCAGGGTTGCGCGATAATGGTGAAGGACCGAGCCTTTGTCGACGATCTGCGCATCGACGGCCAGGGCACGATGGCCTGCAGGGATCGGCAGCCATGGCTTGCCTGTCGTAAAGGCGGCGTGGTCGGTGTCATGCTGCCACACCATCGGGGTTCTCGCGCCGTCACGACCCTTGAATCCGGGCCAGAAGCGGATGCCGTAGGGATCACGCAGGTCCTCGAAGGCGATCTCTGCCTCCTCCAGACCAAGTTCCTCGCCTTGATAGAGACAGATCGACCCGCGCAGGCAACAGAGCAGTTCGATCGAAAAATTGGCGAGCAGCGCTGGATCGCCGCCCGGCAGTGTCCAGCGGCTGACGTGGCGCATGACATCGTGGTTCGAGAAGGCCCAGCAGGGCCAGCCGTCCGGAGCCGCTGTCTCGAAAGCTTCGACGCAGCTACGGATATGCGCGGCCGAGAATTTGGGGCCGAGCAAATCAAATGTATAGCACATGTTGAGCTTGTCGCCGCCCGATGTGTATGCGGCGAGCGTTTCCAGCGAACGATCCTCATCACCAACTTCGCCGACGCTGGCACGGTCGTCGTATCGATTGAGCAGTGAGCGAAAGCGCTGCAGGAACTCGAGGTTCTCCGGCTGCGTCTTGTCGAACAGATGCTGCTGGTAGAGGTACGGGGTCGTCTCGGCGCCAGTTCCTGTCAGGCTTGTTGCAAGAGGCGGATTGCTGCGCAGCCGACGATCCTGGAAATAGTAGTTCACCGTATCGAGCCGAAACCCATCGACGCCGCGATCAAGCCAGAAACGCACGGTTTCCAGAAGCGCGTCCTGAACCTGCGGGTTGTGGAAGTTAAGCGCCGGTTGTGAGGCAAGGAAATTGTGCTGGTAGTATTGGCGGCGGGTTGAATCCCATTCCCATGCCGGCCCGCCGAACACTGAAAGCCAGTTGTTGGGTGCCGTGCCATCAGGCCTTGCGTCGGCCCACAAATACCAGTCTGCTTTCGCATTGTCGCGGCTCAGCCGGCTCTCCACGAACCATGGGTGCCTGTCGGACGAATGCGCCAGCACCTGATCGATGATCACCTTGAGGCCAAGCCGGTGAGCCTCGGCAACAACGACGTCGAAATCCTCAATAGTGCCGAAGATCGGATCGACGGCACAGTAGTCCGACACGTCGTAGCCCATGTCCGCCATCGGCGACTTGAAGAACGGCGAGAGCCAGATCGCATCGACGCCCAGCGAAGCTATGTGGCCAAGGCGTTGCGCAACGCCGCGCAGATCGCCGCTGCCGTCACCGGTCGTATCCTGAAACGAGCGCGGATATATCTGATAGATGGCGCAGCCGCGCCACCACAAGGCCGCTTCAGTGATCGCCATCGGCACCTTCTTTCAATTCGATCATGAAGGCCACGCTTCGCCCCGGAACCGCTTGGAATGCTGCTTCCAGTGCCGCCGTCCAACTGTAGCCCTGACGTTCCGGCAGCGTAAATGTGCAGGCTCCAATGTCGCCATTGACGATGACGGCCAGCCTCCCGCCTTCGGCCGTGCCCTGCTCCAGCATCATCACCAAACGCCGCCGGTCCGCATCCTCCCAATCGGATTGCCGCAGTGCGGTTCCGGTTTCGGTGAGCCATTCGACATCGGGAACCGTTTCGCCAGCCGTCGCTTGTCCAGTCAGAAAGCCCGTTTCATTCAGCGCTGGCACCGACCGGCGCAATGTCGAGAGCGCCATGACATAGCGTTCCATCTCTTGGTCGCGGCTTGCCCAATCCAGCCAGGTCAAGTCATTGTCCTGGGCGTAGGCGTTGTTGTTGCCCTGTTGACTGCGGCCGAATTCATCACCGGCGGTCAGCATGATCGTACCGCGCGCGGCAAACAGCATGGCCAGCAAGGCGCGAATATCGTTGGCACGGCGGGCCACTATTTCTGGATCGACCGTGACCCCTTCCACGCCGTTGTTCCATGACAAATTATCGTCATGACCGTCGCGGTTCTGCTCGCCATTGGCCTCGTTGTGCTTGTGCTCATAGGCAACGAGGTCGGCCAACGTCATGCCGTCATGCGCCGCGATGAAATTGACCGTTCGGCTCGATCCGGCGCTCTCTTTCGCAAACACGTCCGACGAGCCGGCAAGCCGTGTCGCCAATGCCCCCACCATACCAGTGTCGCCACGCCAGAAACGGCGTACATCGTCGCGAAACCTGTCGTTCCATTCAAGGAAAGGCGACCTGAAGTTGCCGAGTTGGTAGCCGCCGGGGCCGATATCCCACGGCTCGGCGATCAGGATACGGTCGCAAAGCAGCGGATCGGACCGGATCGCCTGCAGCAACGGCGCGTCGGCGTCGAAGCCGCCGCTGCCAGTTCGCCCCAGCACCGGCGCGAGATCGAAGCGGAAGCCGTCTACGCCAGTTGCCCGCACGAAATGGCGCAGGCTATCCAGGATGAGTTCCTGCACGACAGGATGCCCGCAACGAAGCGTGTTGCCGGTGCCGGTGTCGTTGACAAGTTGGCCGCAAGCCGCGTGCCGGTAGTAGGCATGGCTGTCAAGGCCTCGCAGCGACAGCGTCGGCCCCAGCACGTCACTCTCAGCGGTGTGGTTGAAAACCAGATCGAGGATGACG
This sequence comes from Mesorhizobium sp. Root157, assembly GCF_001427385.1. Classification (GTDB taxonomy): domain Bacteria; phylum Pseudomonadota; class Alphaproteobacteria; order Rhizobiales; family Rhizobiaceae; genus Mesorhizobium. Next base: position 447,497 of record NZ_LMGJ01000012.1, on the reverse strand, counting down.
CCGATCCCTGCCTGATGCAGCGCTGCCACCGCGTCGCGCAGATCGGCAGGCCCTCCAGGGGCAAGGCGCGGATCAAGCGCCATGAAGGTGACGGGATTGTAGCCCCAGGCATTGGCAAGGCCGAGCGAAGGCAGATGTCGTTCGTCGATCCAGGCCGTGACGGGCATCAACTCGACGGCAGACACGCCGAGCCGGACAAGGTGATCGATCACCGCCGGATGGGCGAGCGCGCGGATAGTACCGCGATCCTGCGCCGGAACATCAGGATGCCGCATGGTGAAGGCGCGCACGGACAGTTCATATGTCAGGCCACCGGGGCGAAAGAGCGGCGGCGCGGGCACTGTTTCAGGCAGGCGTTCGCGCACGACGGCCTTCGGCATCAGTGCCGCCGTGTCGCCTCCACGTCGATTGGCGCTCAGGCGAGGATCGTAGGCATAAGGGCGGTCGATCTCGACCGCATAAGGATCGGCCAGCAATTTATCCGAGTCGAACCAGAGCCCCTTTTCGGGAGCATAGGGACCGTCCGCGCGCAGGCCATAGCGCGTGCCTTCCTTCAAGCCTGCCGCGAACAGCGCAAAGACCCCATCGCCTTCCGGCGCGAGTTCCAACCTGTCGATTTCGTGATTTCCATTCTGGTCGAAGATCGACACCCAAAGCCGCTCGGCCGCACCGGACCAGGTGGCAAAGCGGATGCCGCCCTTTTGGACAAGGCTGCCGAAACGCGGACATATGCTGGAAACGGTTGCGGTATTCAGGTGATGACACTCGGCTTGGCGCGGCCGGTATGCGACCGAATTCCGGCGATGTCATCGGCGGCAGCGATCAGGTCGGCAAGCGCCTGCTGCGTCTCAATGTCATGCTTTGACGCATCCGGCTCGTAGCGTTCAATGTAGACGCGCAACGTCGCGCCGCTTGTACCTGTGCCCGACAACCGGAAGACGACGCGCGAGCCACCTTCGAACAGCACGCGAATGCCCTGATGCTCGCTGACCGAGCCGTCGACCGGATCGTGATAGGCGAAGTCGTCCGCCTTGGCGACGGTGAGGCCGCGTACCTTGGTTCCCGGCAAAGAGGCAAGCTTGCCGCGCAATGCGGTTATCAGCGCGTTGGCGCGCTCGGTCTCGACCTCCTCGTAGTCGTGGCGGGAATAGTAGTTGCGGCCATAGGTAGCCCAATGCTTGGTCACGATCTCCTTCACGCTCTCGCCCCGCACGGCGATGATGGAGAGCCACAAAAGCACGGCCCAAAGCCCGTCCTTCTCGCGCACGTGGTTGGAGCCGGTGCCGGCGCTTTCCTCGCCGCAGATGGTGGCCATGCCGGCGTCGAGCAGATTGCCGAAGAACTTCCAGCCGGTCGGCGTTTCATAGATGCCGATACCGAGCTTTTCCGCCACGCGATCGGCGGCCCCGCTGGTCGGCATGGAGCGGGCGATACCGGCAAGGCCCTTCCTGTAGCCGGGGGCAACGGTGGCGTTGGCCGCAAGCATGGCGACCGAATCCGACGGCGTTACGAATATGCCCTTGCCGATGATCAGGTTGCGGTCGCCGTCGCCGTCCGAGGCCGCGCCGAAGTCCGGCGCATCCGCGCCCATCATCTCGTCATAGAGGTGCTTGGCGTGAACAAGGTTCGGATCGGGGTGGTGACCGCCGAAATCCGGCAGCGGCTTGAAGTTGCGGCAAGTGCCTTTGGCGGCGCCGAGGCGGTTTTCCAGAATCTCCTTGCCATATGGGCCCGTAACGGCATGCATGGAATCGAAACGCATGTGAAAGCCTGATTCAAAAAGCTTCCTCAAAGCATTGAAATCGAACAGACTTTCCATCAATCCGGCGTAGTCTTTAACTGGATCGATGACCTCCACGGTCATTCCGCCAGCCTGTACTGTTCCCAGCTTATCGATGTCGATTTCACCTATATCGACGATCTTGTATTCCCTGATCGTCTTCGACTTTGCGAAGATCGCATCGGTGATCCTCTCCGGCGCGGGTCCGCCATTCTCGGCGTTGTACTTGATGCCGAAATCCTCATGCGGGCCGCCCGGATTATGGCTGGCCGACAGGATGATGCCGCCGAAGGCCTTGTACTTGCGGATGAGATTCGATGCTGCCGGTGTCGACAGTATGCCGCCCTGACCCACCATCACCTTGCCGAAGCCGTTGGCAGCGGCGATGCCGATCACCTTCTGGATAACCTCGCGATTGTAGAAGCGGCCATCTCCGCCGAGCACCAGGGTCTTGCCCTTGAACCCCTCCAGGGCATCGAAGATCGATTGAATGAAATTCTCCGCGTAATGTTCCTGCTGGAACACCGGCACCTTCTTGCGCAAGCCGGACGTTCCAGGCTTTTGATCGTCATAAGGTTTGGTGGCGACGGTGCGTATCATGGTCGATCGGCCTTTGCGGAGACAAGCATGCGATAGAGATCAACGTATTTGGCAGCACTTCGATCCCACGAGACATCTGCCTTCATGCCTTGCCTCTGGATCGTGGTCCATATCGATGAATTTCCGTAAGCGTCGACCACCCGGCGGATGGCATGCAACAGGGCTTCCACGTCGTTCGGCGCAAACTGGAAACCGGTCGCAACGCCAGCCGAAAGGGCTGCATCATTGGCGTCGATGATCGTGTCGGCCAACCCGCCGGTTCGGGCAACGAGCGGTACGCATCCGTAGCGCAAGCCGTAAAGCTGGGTCAGCCCGCAAGGCTCGAACCGGGACGGAATGATGATGGCGTCGCAACCGCCCTGCATCAGATGTGACAGCCCCTCGTCATAACCGACAACAACGCCGACACGCCCGCGATGGCGGGCGGCGGCAGCAAGCAGCGCGCCCTCCAGCCCGGCATCGCCAGAGCCGAGGATCGCCAGCCTGACGCCGGCAGCGACGATGCCATCGACGACCGCCGCCAAGGTATCGATGCCCTTTTGCCAGGTGAGACGGCTGACCACGCAAACAATGGGGCTGGTATCGCTGTCGAGGGAAAAGCGCTCCTCAACCGCTGCCTTGTTCGCCTTACGCGCTTTCAATGTCTTGGTCGCATAAGCCGCGACCAATTCCCTGTCGGTGGCCGGGTTCCAGATATCGACATCGATACCGTTGGCAATACCGTAGAGGTCGGCCGCGCGCATATTGATCAATCCGTCCAGCCCCATGCCGAATTCAGGCGTGCGAATTTCCTGGGCATAGGTCGGGCTCACCGTGGTAATCGCCCACGCCGCCTGCAAGCCAGCTTTGAGGAAGCCGACGCCACCATAATACTCGACCCCGTCGAGCGTCATCGCTTCGGCAGGCAAGCCAAGTTCGCCGAAAATGCCCGTACCGAATCTCCCCTGGAAGGCAAGGTTGTGTACCGTGATCATAGACGGAACACCCGCGGCTTTGCCGTAGCGCATGTAAGCCAGCGTCATCGCAGCCTGCCAGTCATGGGCATGCACGATATCAGGCTGGTAACCTCGAACGGCACCGGCGGCGATGTCGCCGCCGATACGACCAAGCGCGGCGAAGCGGCGCCAATTGTCGTGCCAGTCGGCACCAGTCGCATCGCCATAGGGGCCGCCCGGGCGGTCGAACAGATGCGGCGCATCGACGACAAACAGATCAAGTCCACCGATCCTGGCGGCGTGGACATTTGCCTTGCCACCATGAAGCTCGGCATATTGCAGGACAGGCTTTCCCTTTTTGAATAAAGCCATCACCGCAGGATAGCCGGGCACGAGCGAGCGCATCGTGACGCCCTTGCCTGCCAGTGCAATGGGCAATGCCCCAGCCACGTCAGCAAGCCCGCCGGTCTTGATCAGTGGGAAAATCTCCGGCGTGACCGAGAGAACCTGCATGCGCTTACAGCCCCAGCTTGTCGATCATCGGCTGCGTGATCAGGCATATACCCCTTTCGGAGACGCGGAAGCGTTTGGCATCGCGAACCGGGTCCTCGCCGACGACAAGGCCTTCAGGAATCTCGACGCCATGGTCGATCACGACATTCTTTAGCCGCGCGTTACGGCCAACCACGCAGTCCGGCAGCATGACGACATGATCAAGCGTGGAATAGGAATTGATGCGCGCGCCGGTAAAGATCAGGCTGCGCTTCAAAGATGCGCCCGAAACGATGCAGTCGCCCGACACCAGCGAGGAAACCGCCATGCCGCGCCGGCCATCTTCGTCGTGCACGAATTTTGCCGGCGGCTTCAATTCCGCATAAGTCCAGATCGGCCAGTCGCTGTCGTAGAGATCGAGTTCCGGTGTGATATCGGTCAGATCGATATTGGCTTCCCAGTAAGCATCGATGGTTCCGACGTCGCGCCAATAGGGCTGGGCTTCCATACTGGAGCGCACGCAGGATTTGGCGAAACGGTGCGCCACAGCCTTCCCGTCCTTGACGATCTGGGGAATGATGTCCTTGCCGAAATCGCGACTCGAATTCGGATCGGCCGCGTCCTTGCGCAGCAGATCCATAAGGAATTTCGTGCGGAAGACATAGATGCCCATCGAGGCCAGCGCATGGTCGGGCTTGTCGGGAATGCCGGGTGGATCAGCCGGCTTTTCGATGAAGGAGATGATGTTGTCCTTCTTGTCGACATGCATGACGCCAAAACCAGTGGCTTCCATGCGTGGAACCTCAAGGCAACCTACGGTGACATCCGCGCCGGCATCGACATGCTGGCGCAGCATGAGTTCGTAATCCATCTTGTAGATGTGATCGCCGGCCAGGATCACCATGAATTCGGGGCCGTAGCTCTCGATGATGTCGATGTTCTGGTAGACGGCGTCGGCGGTGCCTTCATACCATTGCGTTTCGGAAACGCGCTGGCTGGCCGGCAGGATATCGAAGCTTTCGTTTCTCTCCGGTCTCAGGAAGTTCCAGCCACGCTGCAGGTGGCGGATCAGCGAGTGCGCCTTGTATTGGGTGGCCACGCCGAGCCGGCGAATGCCAGAATTCAGCGCATTGGAAAGCGCAAAGTCGATGATGCGGGTCTTGCCGCCGAAATAGACCGCCGGCTTGGCGCGCCGGTCGGTCAGTTCCTTCAGGCGGCTGCCACGCCCTCCCGCCAGCACATAGGCCATGGCGTCACGCGCCAGCGGCTGGGTCCGTTTCGTCTCCACCATTTACAGCCTCCCAAGACCCTCAATCCGAAATGAACTCAAGCATGATCGTTGCCAGCGGCGGAAGGACCATGGTTGCCGAAGCGCCATCGCGCTGGCCCGTCGCCCGTATGACACCGCCATTGCCTATGCCAGTGCCACCATAATCGGCGGCATCGGTGTTGACGATTTCGCGCCAGATTCCTGCACTAGGCAGCGGCACGCGATAGTTCTCGCGAGGCACGGGCGTGAAATTCGAGATGACGGCAATCGGGTTCCCGCCCGGCGCCTTGCGCAGCCATGCGAAGACGGAGTTTTCGCTGTCGTCGACGATCAGCCAGGAAAAGCCTTCCGGCTCGCAATCGCGCGCATGGAGCGCCGGGCGTGACCGATAAAGATAGTTGAGGTCGCGCACCACCTGCCGCACGCCTCTATGAGGCGCATGATCGAGCAGGTCCCAGTCCAGCGGTCGTTCCTCGCTCCACTCGCGCCGCTGCGCGAATTCCTGCCCCATGAACAACAGCTTCTTGCCGGGATAGCCCCACATGAAGGCGTAATATGCCCGAAGCGTCGCAAATTTCTGCCAGTCGTCGCCGGCCATCTTGGCAAGGAGCGTACCTTTGCCGTGCACAACTTCATCATGGGAAAGCGGCAGCACGAAATTCTCGCTGAAGGCATACATCAGCCCGAAGGTAAGTTCGTTGTGATGGTATTTGCGGTGGACGGGCTCCTTGGACAAATACTCCAGCGTGTCGTGCATGAAGCCCATGTTCCACTTGAAGCCGAAGCCGAGCCCGCCTTCATGAACGGGCTGCGAAACCTTAGGCCATGAAGTCGATTCCTCGGCGATGGTCATGACGCCGGGATGATGGCCGTAGAGTTCCTTGTTCATCTTCTGCAGGAAGGCAACGGCCTCCAGGTTTTCGCGCCCGCCCTTCTCGTTCGGAAGCCACTCCCCGGCCTTGCGCGAATAATCGAGGTAAAGCATCGAGGCCACGGCATCCACGCGCAGGCCGTCGACATGATATTTCTCCGCCCAGTAAAGGGCGTTGTTGACGAGGAAGGACACGACTTCGCGGCGGCCGAAATTGTAGATCAGCGTGTTCCAGTCGGGATGGAAGCCCTTGCGCGGATCGGCATGCTCGTAGAGGGCGGTTCCGTCGAACTTGGCCAGCCCATGCTCGTCCACCGGAAAATGTGCCGGCACCCAATCGAGGATGACGCCGACGCCGGCCCGATGGGCGCCGTCGACGAAGCGCGCAAAGCCGTCCGGATCGCCGAAACGCGCCGTCGGAGCATAAAGGCCAGTTGTCTGATAGCCCCATGAAGGATCGTAGGGGTGTTCGGAGATCGGCATGAACTCGATATGGGTGAAGCCTATGTCCACCGCATAAGGGATGAGCCGGTCAGCCAATTCATCCCAGGACAGGAACGTGCCGTCATCGTGGCGCTGCCATGAACCGGCGTGAACCTCGTAGATCGAGATGGCCTCGCGCCGGTGGTCGGCCTTCCTCCAGAAGGAACGATGCGCTTCATCCCCCCATCGATGAGAAAACGGCGAGGCCGTCACGGAGGCCGTCGCCGGACGCAGTTCCGACTTGAAGGCGAACGGATCGGCTTTCAGCGGCAGCGGCGCCCCCTGCGAACCGATGATTTCATATTTGTACGGCCTGCCCGCGCCGATGTCGGGTACGAAGATTTCCCATATGCCGGTATCATGGCGATCCCGCATGACATGCTGGCGACCATCCCAGTTGTTGAAGTCGCCAACGACTGAAACGCGGCGTGCATTCGGAGCCCAGACCGCAAAATGCATGCCGCTTGTGCCCTCATGGTCGATGGCATGCGCGCCAAGCTTGTCGAAAAGGCGAAGATGCGATCCTTCGGCGATATAATAGTCGTCCATCGGGCCGAGCACCGGCCCGAAAGAGTAGGGGTCAGTCAGCCACCAGTCACCGACCGCATTGCGGGCATGATAGCGTAGCGGCTGGCGCTTGCGGATACTGAGCTTGCCTTCGAAGAAACCAGCGCCGTCGCGGTGCACAAGCTCTCCGGCATTCTTGCCCGCCAACGTATGGGCCGTGACGAAGTCCGCATTGGGCACGAAACAGCGTGTATAAAGCGATTTGCCGATTTGCTGGATGCCAAGCACCGCGAACGGATTGCCATGCGTGCCGGCGACAATCGCCGCGACATCACTCGCCGCGGCCGCCCCCTCCGGCTCGCTTGGCGCTGTCGTCGCGCGCGGCGTCTTGGTCAAACTGTTCCTCCTGATGACCTTGGTCACCGGTCAATGCAATCACATCAAGCTGGCACGTTCCAGATGTCTTTGGCGTATTGGCGTATCGTGCGGTCGGAGGAAAACCAGCCGACGCGCGCGACGTTGCGGATCGCTCTCGCATACCATTGCGGGCCATTGCGCCAGACACAATCCACCTCGCGCTGCATGGCGGCGTAGGCGTCAAAATCGGCGGCAACCATGAACCAGTCGGTATTGTAGAGATCGTCCATCAGGGCGCGATAGCGTTGCGGGTCGTCAGGCGAGAAGACGCCTGAGGCGATGGCGGCCACAGCCTGCCTCAATTCCGGCGAAGCATCGATGACAGGACGTGGCGCATAGCCGTTGGCGCGACGCTCCGCGACCTCGTTGGCTTTCAGGCCGAAAATGAAGATATTGTTGTCGCCGACATGCTCCCTGATCTCGACATTGGCACCGTCCAGCGTGCCTATGGTCAGCGCACCGTTCAACGCGAACTTCATGTTGCCGGTGCCCGATGCCTCCATGCCGGCGGTCGAAATCTGCTCAGACAGGTCAGCAGCCGGCATCATGATTTCGGCTGTGCTGACATTGTAGTTCGGCACGAACACCATCTTGAGCAAACCGCGCACCGACGGATCGTGATTGATGACCCTGGCGACGTCGTTGATCAGCTTTATGATGAGCTTGGCATTGTGATAGCTGGGCGCCGCCTTGCCACCGAAGAACTTGACGCGCGGCATCCAGTCCCGCTCCGGATGCGACCTGATCTGATCGTACAGGGCAACGGCTTCCAGTACGTTGAGGAGTTGGCGCTTGTATTCGTGGATGCGCTTGATCTGGATATCGAAGAGCGCCGACGGATCGACCCTGATGCCGAGCCGTTCGGTGGCCAGATTGGCGAGCCGTGCCTTGTTCAGGCGCTTAACAGCGGCAAATTTCTCGCGAAATGCCGCATCTTCCGCAAACGCGTCCAGATCCTTGATCGCCTCGATGTCGTCGAGGAAGCGGTCGCCGATCGCCTCACGCACCAATGCGGTCAGGTCCGGATTGCACTGGATCAGCCAGCGTCGCGGCGTGATGCCGTTGGTCTTGTTATTGATGCGGTCGGGATAAAGCCGGTGCAGGTCAGCAAAGACCGTCTCCTTCATCAGGTCGGTATGAAGAGCCGATACGCCGTTGATCGAATGTGAGCCGACATAGGCCAGATTGCCCATGCGTACGCGCCGCTCGCCGTTTTCCTGGATCAGCGAGATCGCGGCGACCTGCTCACCCGAAAAGCGGTTGCTGGCGCGGGCTTCCAACAGCACCTGGGCGTTGATGGCATAGATGATCTGCATATGGCGCGGCAAAAGGCGTTCAAACAGCGGCACCGGCCAGCTTTCCAGCGCTTCCGGCAAAAGCGTATGGTTTGTGTAGGCGAAGGTGCGCTTGGTGATATCCCATGCCTGGTCGAAGTCGATGCCGTGCACATCCATCAACAGCCGCATCAGTTCGGGCACGGCGATTGCCGGATGGGTATCGTTGAGATGGATCGCCGCCTTGTCGGGGAGCGATTTCAGATCGCCATATTGGCTGAGATGCCGCTGCAAAATGTCCTGCAACGACGCGGTGGAAAAGAAATACTCCTGCCTTAGCCGCAGTTCCTGGCCTTCTTTGTGCGAATCCGCCGGGTAGAGCACCCGCGACAAGGCATCGGCTTTGTTGCTTTCGGCCAAAGCACCAATGTGATCGCCCGCGTTGAAGCGGTCGAGCAGGATCGGATCGACCGGCATGCCGGCCCACAGCCTCAAAGTGTTGACGCGGTTTACCCGCCAACCCACCACCGGCGTGTCGTAGGCGACTGCCAGGACATGTTCGGTCGGCTTCCACACATGCCGCTCCAGCCGGCCGTCACTGCACGTGATGGATTCGACCGAACCGCCGAAGCCGACCTCGAACGAACGCTCGCGCCGTTCGAATTCCCACGGATTGCCATGATCGAGCCAGGTTTCGGGCAGTTCGACCTGCCAGCCGTCCTGAATTTCCTGCCTGAACATGCCATTTGCATAGCGGATGCCGTAGCCGTGTGCCGGGATGCCGACACTAGCCATCGATTCCATGAAGCAGGCTGCGAGGCGGCCAAGCCCGCCATTGCCAAGCGCTGCATCAGGCTCCAGCGCGGCGATGACATCGAGATCGACGCCCAACGACGACAGCGCCGCGCGCATGTTGTCCATCAACCCGAGATTGGAGAAGGAATCCCGCATCAGGCGTCCGATCAGGAATTCCAGCGACAGGTAATAAACCCGCTTTTCCTTCCGGTCGTAAGCCTCCTTGGTGCCGCCGATCCAGTGGTCAATTATGCGGTCGCGTACCACCGTGATCGAGGCGGTCAGCCAGTCGTGCTGGGTGGCAACGGTCATGTCCTTGCCAAGCCGATACTTAAGCGCATTGAGCACTTCAGCGGCAAGCGTCTTTGGGTCGGAGTCTATCGGGAGCGGTGTGGGAACTTCGGCTGTCATGATTTGCGTCATGTCACCTCTCGACGCTTGGAATTCGACCCACCCGTGCCGGTTGCGCTGATGGTGCCTTCTCCATCGCCGATATTAACCGGCAAACGCAATTATTCAATCGATTTAACTTACCTAGGAATGCAAATCCCCCACCGCTTTTTGCCGGATCAAGCAGCCAAGGCAGCTTCCGGCGGCGACTTTGCACCGGTCATGAAGGCCACGGCGTCGGACATGGTGTACTGCTTCGGATCGATGACGGTCAGGCGCCGTCCGAGCCGGTGGATATGGATGCGGTCCGCAACCTCGAAGACGTGCGGCATGTTGTGGGAGATCAGCACGATCGGCAAGCCGCGCTTCTTGACGTCGAGGATGAGTTCCAGCACCCGCCGGGATTCCTTGACGCCGAGCGCTGCCGTCGGTTCGTCCATGATGACCATCTTGGAGCCGAAAGCTGCGGCGCGAGCCACTGCAACGCCCTGACGCTGGCCGCCGGACAGCGTTTCGACCGCCTGGCTGATGTTCTGGATGGTCATCAGGCCAAGTTCCGTCAGCTTTTCACGCGCCCGCTTCTCCATCGCGGGCCGATCCAGCATGCGCAACCAGTTGCCCATGAAACCGGGCCTACGAATCTCGCGGCCAAGGAACATGTTGTCGGCTATCGAAAGCGCCGGCGACAGCGCCAGGTTCTGATAGACCGTTTCGATGCCGGCATTGCGCGCTTCCATCGGCGACTTGAAGGAAACAGGCTGGCCGTCCAGCCTGATTTCGCCTTCATCTGGCGTGACAGCACCCGAGATCGCCTTGATGAGCGAGGACTTGCCAGCACCGTTGTCACCGATCACGGCGAGGATTTCGCCGGGGTAGAGATCGAAATCGGCGTTGTCCAAAGCGGTTACGCGGCCATAGCGCTTGACCAGTCCGCGAGCGGTGAGGATGGGTTCCTTCGTCATCAGCCAGCCACCTTCCTGATCCACTGGTCAACCGCGACCGCGACGATGATGAGAACACCGATCAACAGATAGGTCCATTGCGGATCTGTACCGATCAGCCTGAGCGCCAGCGAAAAGACGCCCACGATCAATGCGCCGAACAGCATGCCGAGGATCGAGCCGCGCCCGCCGAACAACGAGACGCCGCCGATCACCACCGCCGTGATCGATTCGATATTGGCGAATTGACCGGAGGTCGGCGACACCGATCCGATGCGGCCGATCAAGGCCCATCCCGCCAGCGCGCAAATCAGCCCGGCGATGACGTAGACGGAGATCAACATCCTGCCGACATTGACGCCCGACAGTTCGGCGGCCTCCGGATCGTCGCCAACCGCGTAGACGTGACGGCCCCATGCGGTGTGATTGAGCACATACCAGAGCAACAGAACGAGCAGAACCATGACGATGACGCCATAGGTGAAGACGGCGTTGCCGACCCGGACGCTCTCACCAAAGAATTGAAGTATCGGCGCCTGCGTTTCGATGTCCTGGGCGCGAATGGTTTCGTTGGCCGAATAGAGGAAATTGGCCGCCAGCACGATCTGCCAGGTGCCGAGGGTGACGATGAATGGCGGGAGCTTCATACGCGCCACGAGCCAGCCGTTGAGATAACCGCACGCTGCGCCGACGGCAAAGCCGCACAAAATGGCTAACGGTGCCGGCAACCCGTAACGGAAAGTGAACTGGCCCATCACCACCGATGACAGCACCATGATCGCGCCCACCGAAAGGTCGATGCCTGCTGTCAGGATGACGAGGGTCTGGGCAGCGCCGATAATGCCGACAATGGCCACCTGTTGCAGGATCAGCGTCAACGAAAAGGCTGAAAAGAACTTGCCGCCGATAACCGTTGCGAACACCAGCAACGATACTATCAGGACGATAAGGGGAACCGCTGCCGGGCTGGAGTGCAGGAAATGCTGCACCCTTTCGATACCGGAGCGCTCGTGCGTTTCGAACCTCGCGATCGAAGTGTCGCTGCCCGTCAGTACCTTCTCGAATTCCTGCGGCCGCGCGCCACGCGCTGAAGCGTCAGTCATCCGGCCTCCTCCCTGGAGTTGCCCCTACCGGGATGCGAGAGAGCGGCGGCGGCCGCTCTCTCTTGTCGATACTGTGCCTAAGCAAGGGTCATATCAACCCCAGCAAAGCTCCGTGCCCTTCTTGACGTCGATAGAATCGACTCCCGCAGCCGGCTTCGCCGTAACCAGCGCCACGCCGGTATCGAAGAACGACTTGCCCTCGGTGTTCTTCGGCTTCTCGCCCGTGTCAGCGAACTTCTTGATTGCCTCGATGCCAAGCGATGCCATCAGCAGCGGATATTGCTGCGAGGTCGCACCGATAATGCCGGCCTCGACGTTCTTCACGCCCGGGCAACCGCCATCGACGGAGACGATCAGCACATTCTTTTCCATGCCGACGGCCTTGAGTGCTTCATAAGCGCCGGCAGCGGCTGGCTCGTTGATCGTGTGGACGACATTGATGGATGGATCCTTCTGGAGAAGGTTCTCCATCGCCTTGCGGCCGCCTTCCTCGTTGCCGTTGGTCACGTCGTGGCCGACGATGCGCGGGTCGTCCTCGTCGCCGATCTTGTTGATGTCCTTGGTGTCGATGCCGAAGCCCTTCATGAAGCCCTGGTCGCGCAACACGTCGACGGTCGGCTGTGAAGGTGTCAGGTCGAGGAACGCGATCTTTGCATCCTTGGCGGCGTCGCCCAAAGTGGCAGCGGCCCATTTTCCGATCAATTCGCCGGCCAGAAGGTTATCCGTCGCAAAGGTCGCATCGGCAGCGTCGGCGGGCTCCAGCGGCGTATCAAGCGCGATGACCAGAATGCCGGCGTCGCGCGCCTTCTTCACTGCCGGAACAATGCCCGCCGTATCGGAAGCGGTCAGAAGAATGCCCTTGGCGCCATCGGCGATGCAGCTTTCGATCGCGGCGACCTGGCTTTCGCTATCGCCGTCGATCTTGCCGGCATAAGCCTTCAAATCGACCCCCAGTTCCTGCGCCTTGGCCGTTGCGCCTTCCTTCATCTTCACGAAAAAGGGGTTGGTGTCGGTCTTGGTGATCAGGCAAGCACTCACGTCGGCTGCCGAGGCAGGTGCCGCCAAGGCAACGAGCCCGAACGCGGACGCGCAAAACAACGCAGTCTTGAAGCCAGACATTCTCATAAGAAACCTCCCAAAAACAATGCGGTTCCGGTCCATACCGGTGCCGTGACGCGAGCGCCTGCGCTGCAACCCAGCCGCGCTCTCGCCCAAAACAAACACCACCACTTTACAAGAGTCAATAATTAAATCACTCTTATTTATTATTGACTCTGTTGCGTCCATCACACATTCTGGCAAAAGGACGCGAGGGATTGGCGGAGGAGCTCGGTGGAAACCGGCACTACAAAGCACGGTCCGCCTGAACCGGCCGAAAGCCGTTTTCATCGCGGCACAAATCAGAGCGGCATGCGCGACCACAACGAGCGGCTTGTGCTGTCGCTTGTGCGTCAGCATGGCAGCCTTGCGAAGTCCGATATTGCCCGCATGACCGGGCTGTCGGCGCAGACCGTGTCGGTCATCATGCGCGAACTCGAGGATGATGGCCTGCTTCTGAGGCAAGCCCCTCAACGCGGCAAGATCGGCCAGCCATCCATTCCCATGGCGCTCAATCCGGACGGCGCCTATTTCATCGGCCTCAAGATCGGACGCCGCAGCGCAGAACTCGTGCTGATCGATTTCTTGGGCAAGGTGCGGGCGGCCGAGCAACTTTCCTATCGCTACCCGACGCCGCGCGAAACGGTGGAATTCGTGGCCTCGGGTATGGAAAAGCTGCGGGGCTGCCTGAATGCCGGGCAGGAAAAGCGCATCGCCGGCCTCGGTATCGCCATGCCGTTCGAATTGTGGAACTGGGTCGACACGGCCGGTGCGCCGCGTGAGATCATGGACGAATGGCGCCATCGCGACGTGCGGGGCGACGTACAAGCTCTGTGCGACTTTCCCGTCTACCTGCAGAACGACGCCACCTCTGCTTGCGGCGCCGAACTCGTTTTCGGCCAGTCTAGCGGACTTCGCGACTTCGTCTATTTCTACATCGGAGCTTTTGCTGGCGGCGGCATCGTGCTGGATGGCCGCCTCTACAGCGGCCCTACCGGCAATGCCGGCGCGCTGGGGTCCATGCTGGTATCCGGGCCCGGCGGGAAACAGGCCCAGCTTATCGATATCGCCTCAGTCGCGGTGCTCGAAAAAGAACTCAATAAGCGCGGCATCGAGGCGCCGCACCTGTGGACGTCGCCGGAAGACTGGGGCGAACTCGGCCCGACGCTTGACGAGTGGATTGTTCGCGCGGCCGACGCTCTGGCTCATGCTATCGTCTCGACCGTCTCGGTCATCGACTTCGAGGCGGCCGTCATCGACGGCTGGATGCCAACTTCCGTCCGGCTGAAACTGGTGGATGCCGTTCGCAAGGCGATCGGCGACATTGATGCTGAGGGCCTGACAGTCCCGAAGATTCATGAGGGAACAGTCGGCGTGCATGCCCGGGCGCTCGGCGCTGCCAGCCTGCCACTGTCGGAGCGGTTTCTGATCCGGCCGACCATGATCGCCGGGGGGACGTGACAATGCTGATCGGAATACCGGCCCTGCTTGGACCAGAACTGCTGGCGGTGCTGCGCGCCATGGGCCACGGCGACGAAATCGCCATCGTGGATGGAAACTACCCAGCCGAACAGGATGCCAACCGCCTGGTCCGCGCCGACGGCCTCGACCTGATCCCGGTTCTGGATGCGATCCTCACCGTCCTGCCCGTCGACGATTTCGTGCCGGAAGCCTTATTCCGCTCATCGGTGAAAGGCGATCCACAGTTGATCGATCAGGTTCATCGCGAAATGGAGGTCGTCTGCGCCAAACGGGCGCCGGGCCGCAAGCTGGTGGCCATGCAGGGCGCCGACTTCTATGCCCGTGCCCGCAGCGCCCATGCGATGGTGGCAACAAGCGAGCCGCGCCTTTACGCCAACATCATCATTCGCAAGGGCGTCATTTATCCGCAAGGGACCGGCAAGGAATGATCCTGTGCTGCGGCGAAGCCCTGATCGACATGCTGCCGCGCAAGACGACGGCTGGCGAAGCCGCCTTTGCACCCTATGCCGGCGGTGCAGTGTTCAACACGGCGATCGCGCTTGGCCGGCTCGGCGCGCCAGTCGGGTTCTTTTCCGGCCTGTCGTCGGACCTGTTCGGCATCCAGTTGAAGAAAGCACTTGGCGAAAGCAAGGTCGATTGCAGCTATGCTCACACCTCCCCTCGCCCGACGACACTGGCCTTTGTCCATCTCGATGACGGCCATGCGACCTATGTGTTCTACGACGAGGGTACAGCCGGACGCATGCTGAGGGTGGCAGACCTGCCCAAGCTTGGCGGCGAGGTAGAGGCAATGCTGTTTGGAGCTATCAGCCTGATTTCGGAACCGGCCGGCGGTGCTTACGAGGAATTCATGCGTCGTGAACACCAAAGTCACGTGACCATGCTCGACCCCAACATCCGGCCTGGCTTCATCCCGGACCGGGAAAAACACCTTCAGCGCATTCGCGCCATGATGGCGATGGCCGACATCGTGAAAGTTTCCGACGAGGACCTCGACTGGTTCGGCGAGTCGGGCTCCCGCGAAGAGGTGATCCGCACATGGCTGTCCCGTGGCCCCAGACTTGTCGTCGTGACGCATGGCGGCGAAGGCGCGGTGGGTTACACGAAAGACGGATCGGTCGCGGTGGTTCCCGGCAAGGTGAAGGTGGTCGATACGGTCGGAGCGGGAGACACCTTCAATGGCGGCGTGCTCGCCTCGCTGCATGAGCAGGGCCTGTTGACCAAGGCTGCGGTCACCAACCTGTCGGGCGAGGCAATCCACAAGGCACTGAGCCTCGGCGCGAAGGCGGCTGCCGTCACCGTATCACGTGCGGGCGCCAATCCGCCCTGGAGGCATGAACTCGCCTGACCGGCAGCCTCAAGCCTTTGATCACTTTATGTTTCGGAGCTACAGAACTTTACTGACGGCTTGCCCCGAGGCGCGCGGTATCCTTGTATTTGCAGCATTCGTTGGGCAAATTCCTCCGCATGCCAGTAACATCGAATGCGGCTGATCAAGCGAAGAAGTGGGTCTGCCGCTTTTACGATTCCGTCAACTCTGATACCAGCACGCCAAACTCTTGCTCATTTTGTTGGAACAGACATGCAGTTCATCGATCTAGGCGCCCAGCGCGAACGCATCCGTGACAGGCTGAAGGCCGCAATCGACCGCGTCGTCAATGACGGGCGCTATATCCTCGGGCCGGAAGTCGCCGAGTTCGAGAACAAGCTCGCCGCCTATGTCGGCACCAAGCATGTCGTTGCCTGCGCCAACGGCACCGATGCGCTGCTGTTGCCGCTGTATGCCGCCGGAATTGGCCCGGGAGATGCCGTATTCGTGCCGAGCTTCACCTTTGCAGCGACCGCCGAAGTGGTCGCGCTGGCCAAGGCCGAACCCGTATTCGTCGACGTCGACGCCAGCACTTACAATATCGACCTTGCCAGCCTCGAGGCTGCGATCGCCATGATCAAGGCGGAGGGCAGACTGAAGCCCAAGGCAATCATTCCCGTCGATCTGTTCGGGCTTTGCGCCGACTACGATGCGATCATGGCCATTGCCAAGCGCGAGGACCTGCTGGTCATCGAGGACGCCGCCCAGTCCATCGGCGGCTCCAGCGAAGGCCGCATGTGCGGTTCGTTCGGCCACGTCGCAGGCACCAGCTTCTATCCGGCAAAGCCGCTCGGCTGCTACGGTGACGGCGGTGCGATGTTCACCAATGACGGCGCGCTTGCCGAGAAACTGCGTTCCTTCGCCTTCCATGGCAAGGGAGAGACCCAGTACGATAACGTCCATGTCGGCATCAATTCGCGCCTCGACACGCTGCAGGCGGCGATCCTGATCGAGAAGCTCGCCATCCTCGAAGAAGAAATGGTCGCGCGCCAGAAAGTGGCCGCACGCTACGCAGAGGGGCTTGGCGACGTTATCAAGGCATCGGGCAATCTTGCCGGAAGCCGCTCGGCGTGGGCTCAATATGCCATCGAGACGCCAAAGCGCGATGAGCTAAAGGCTCACCTGCAGGAAAAAGCCATTCCGTCGGTCATCTACTATGTGAAGCCACTGCATGCGCAGGTCGCGTATCGCGACTATCCGAGAACACCGACCGGGTTGGCAGTCTCCGAGACATTGCCGGAGCGCATCCTGTGCCTGCCGATGCACCCCTATCTCAGCGAATCCGACCAGGACCGGATCATCGAGACGATCCGCAATTATGTCGGCTCCAACTCCGAACAGGCCGCAGCGGAATAGCCACCGACGGTCGGAAACCTATTCCTTTCCACTCGCGATGAAATAGGGATTGGCGAAATCCTCGTCGTGTTCCTGATTGCGCTTGCCATAGGTCAATGGTGAGCCATCCAGCTTGCGCGTCGTACCGCCTGCCGCCCGCAGCACCGCGTCGCCGGCGGCTGTGTCCCATTCCATGGTACGGCCAAAACGCGGATAAACATCCGCCTCGGCGGCGGCCACCAGGCAGAATTTCAGCGACGATCCGACCGAGACGATCTCGGCCGCGCCCAGCCTTCGGATATAGGCCTCAGTCTCAGGCGTGTTGTGCGACCGGCTTGCCACAACGGCCAAGGGCACGGCAGGCGCGCGCGCGGCAATGGGCTGACGCGCCACGACAGCGAAATCCTCGCCAACCCAAAGGGCCTCGGCCTGGCCTGGCCTGCCGCAGAAGAACCGTCCCGTGCACGGTGCGAACACCACGCCGATTTCAGGGACGCGGTTACGGATCAGCGCGATGTTGACGGTGAAATCGGTGCGGCGTTTGACGAATTCCTTGGTCCCGTCGAGCGGGTCGACGAGGAAAAAGGCCTGACCGAGATGTGCGGGCAAAATGCCCGCGGCGGCCTCTTCTTCCGCCACACAGGGAATATCGGGAAAGGCTGCGCGCAGTCCCGCGAGGATGATCTTTTCGCTGGCGCGATCGGCGTCGGTTACCGGCGTACTGTCGGCCTTGCTGTCGACCTCGCATCCGGCATGGTAAACGCGCATGACTTCGCGGCCCGCGTCCAGCGCCAGGCGCTCGAAGAGTGCGAGGATTTCGCTGTCGTCAGATTCCGCCGCCGCTATCGTACTGGTCCTGGGCAATGTCACGCTCAATCAACCACCGTTCCACTACCTCTACCATTTCCTCAGGCGTTCGTCCGAGGGTTTCAAGATGTAGCTCCGGGTTCTCGGGCGATTCGTAAGGCGAGTCTACGCCGGTGAAGTTCTTGATTTCACCTTTCAGTGCACGCGCATACAGGCCCTTGGGATCGCGCCTGGCGCATTCCTCGAAGGGCGTGTCCACAAACACCTCAACAAACTCTCCCAACATCAATTCCCGCGCCAGCCGCCGCTCGGCCCTGAACGGCGAGATGAAGGAAACGATGACGATCAGCCCGGCGTCGGCCATCAGTTTGGCAACCTCGGCCACACGGCGGATGTTTTCAACCCGATCGGCATCGGTGAAACCGAGATCGCGATTCAAGCCGTGACGGACATTGTCGCCGTCGAGAATATAGGTGTGGCGGCCGGTGGCATGGAATTTCTTGTCGAGCATATTGGCAATGGTCGACTTGCCTGAGCCGGAAAGGCCGGTGAACCAGAATACCGCCGGGCGCTGGCCTTTCATCACCGCGCGGGCACGCTTGTCGACGTCAAGGGACTGCCAGTGGATATTGTCGGCGCGACGCAGCGGATGCAGGATCATGCCGGCACCGACCGTGGCGTTGGTGATGCGGTCGATCAGGATGAAGGCGCCGGTCGAGCGGTTCTCGGCAAAGGGGTCGAAGGCAATCGGCGAGCGTGTCGAAACGTTAACGACACCCACTTCGTTCAATCCGAGGGATTTGGCGGCCTCCTCGGCGAAGTTGTTGACATTGATGCGATATTTAAGGTCTGTGACGGTCGCGCTAGCTTGGTCCGTCTCCGTACGCAAGATATAGGAGCGTCCAGGCAGCAGCGCCTGCTCGTCGAACCAGACGATGTTGGCGGCGAACTGATCGGCTACCTGCGGGCGCGCAGAGGGCGCCACCAGCATGTTGCCACGGGAGACCTCCACTTCCTCGTCAAGCACCAGCGTCACAGCCTGCCCGGCAACCGCCCGCTCCAGGTCGCCGCCATGCGCGACAATGCGCTTGACCTTCGCCGACGTGCCGGACTTGGCGACCACAACCTCGTCGCCCTTGGCAACCGCTCCCGAGGCTATGGTGCCGGCAAAACCACGAAAATCCAGATTGGGCCGGTTCACATACTGGACCGGAAAGCGGAACGGAAGTTCGGTGGTTAGATCGTCGACCCCGACGGTTTCCAAATGCTCGATCAGCGTCGGCCCATCATACCAACTCATGTTTTCCGAGCGCTTGCTGACATTGTCGCCGTAGCGGGCGGACATCGGGATGGCCGCGACAGAGTGGAAGCCGAGCGTTTTCGAGAATTGCTCATAGTCCGAGACGATCCGTTCGAAAACCGCCTTGTCGAAATCGACCAGATCGATCTTGTTAACGGCCAGCACGATGTGTCTGATGCCGAGCAGCGAGGCGATAACCGAGTGACGCCTGGTCTGGCGCAATACGCCCTGGCGCGCATCGACCAGAACGATAGCGAGGTCGGCGGTCGAGGCACCTGTTGCCATGTTGCGTGTGTACTGCTCATGGCCCGGCGTGTCGGCGACGATGAACTTGCGCTTCGGCGTGGCAAAGAAGCGGTAGGCAACATCGATGGTGATGCCCTGCTCGCGTTCAGCCTCGAGGCCATCTACGAGCAGTGCGAAATCGACATCGTCGCCGGTTGTGCCGTGTTTGCGCGAATCGCGCTCAAGTGCTGCGAGTTGATCTTCGAAGATCTGCCTGGTGTCGGAGAGCAATCTGCCGATCAGTGTCGACTTGCCGTCGTCCACGGACCCGCAGGTCAGGAAACGCAACAGCGACTTCTTTTCCTGCGATGCCAGGTAGCCGCGAATATCGTCGGATGCTGCCAGATTATCGGCCGTGACATGGCGCATGGTTCAGAAATACCCCTCGCGCTTCTTCTTTTCCATCGATCCGGATTCGTCGCGGTCGATGAGACGTCCCTGCCGCTCGGACGTGCGGGCCGTCAGCATTTCGCCGACGATTGCTTCCAGCGTGTCGGCATCGGACTCGATCGCACCGGTCAACGGGTAACAGCCCAATGTGCGAAACCGCACCATCTTCTCCTGGACTTGTTCACCGGGGCGCAATTTCATGCGGTCATCGTCCTTGAGGATCAACATACCGTCGCGTTCCACCACAGGCCGCTTCCTGGCGAGGTAAAGCGGCACTATCGGAATGCCCTCTTGCAAAATGTACTGCCAGATATCGAGTTCGGTCCAGTTCGACAGCGGGAAGACACGGATCGATTCGCCAGCGGAAATACGGGTATTGAAGATGTTCCACATCTCCGGCCGCTGGTTTTTCGGGTCCCATGCATGTTGGGCGTTGCGGAAGGAAAAAATGCGCTCTTTGGCGCGCGACTTCTCCTCGTCACGACGCGCTCCGCCGAAAGCCGCGTCGAAGCCATATTCGTCGAGCGCCTGCCTCAACGCAACCGTCTTCATGACGTGGGTATGGGTATTGGAGCCGTGGTCGAACGGATTGATACCTTCGCGTACACCGTCTTCGTTGATGTGCACGATGAGATCAAAACCGAGTTCCTTCGCCATCGCGTCGCGAAACGCGATCATTTCCCGGAACTTCCACGTCGTGTCGACATGCAGGAAAGGAAACGGCGGTTTGGCGGGGTAGAATGCCTTGATGGCCAGGTGCATGAGGACCGAAGAGTCCTTGCCGACTGAATAGAGCATCACCGGCTTGGAAAAACTCGCCGCGACCTCGCGGAAAATATGAATGGCCTCTGCCTCCAGCCGCTGCAGGTGGGTAAGTGCCATGGTCATGGTAAGACTAGTCCCTTTCCGCAGATCCAGGTCCACTCCTGCCGACCAATGGGATCAGCCAGCCCGCGAGTGAACGGCGTTCCGCAACTGTCTTCTAGCCGCCTCTCGTCTGACAGCCAACGTCAGCCCCGCTCATTCCACCGACCCACGGAAACGATTTTTCTACATATGCGGCAATTCGGGCAAAAACCTTGAAGAACGTCAAAGCGGCACAGCCCCTACTCGCCTCTAACCGGTTTGCTGCCTAAGGCCCAGCACTCTTATGCAACGTACTTGGAGGCCTTGGTTGCGCCTGTCGTGATCCAGAAACCGATTTTTCGGGCGACATACTTTAAACAGACCACACTGTGACACGAGGGTCGGGGAAGTTGTCGAATCAACGCAAGGTCCGAACATGGATACAGTACCTGATTGCGGGCCGAAGATATTTGGGCCGAAGATACTTGGCATGACGCTGCCGCGGAACGGCATTGACCGCAACAACGTCATTGCCGCTTTTTTAATGGGAGCCCTCCCGGCAGTGGGCGGAAGTGTGATTTCCTTCATGCTGTATTCATTCTTCGTGTGGGGGCTGATGTCCCTCGCATTGAAGCGGTTCGAGTTCCAGATGACCCGTTCCGATCGCGCTTTGGCCTGGACCTTCACCGCTTTTGCCGCATTGATCGTGCTTACCGCGCTCATTGGGCCGAACCGATCCGAAATCCCGCATTCAATCGTCTGGCTGCTGGCATTCCTTTCGCCTTGGGTCGTCATTCCAAGACTGCGGGCCAGTCGGGGTATCGATCTTCTTCAGCCTTATATTATCGGTGCCGCAATTGGCGTAACGGCGGCAGCGCTGCTGGCTTTCGTCCAGTCGAGCATTTCCGGCATCAGGGCCGAGGGCGGAGCGGGAAATGCCGCGGTATTCTCCATGATGTCGCTGTGCCTTATGGGCATCGGAGGCCTGAACATTGCTTCACCGTCCAAGACACGCGAGGTGTTGGCGATCTCGGCGGTTGTCGGGGGTATCGTTGCTCTCAGCATCTCGCTTACGCGAGGTGTCGGCCTGATGATTTTCCCCATCCTGGCCCTGTTGGTGATATTTGCCCCGGCCCGTTGGCGTTTCGTCGTGATGCGTCCCCTGAGCGGCCTGGTGGTCGCGGTCGCGGCAATCGCCCTTTACAACGTCCAACGTCTGCTTGACGGGCGCTGGAACGAAACTCTACGTGAACTCCATCGCCTCTTGACGGGGGTGCAAACCACCAGAGGTATTGGCGAGCGGCTCAGGCTCTGGCGCGCGGGCTGGGACGCCTTTTTCGATTCACCAGTCTGGGGCCATGGCATCCAGAACAGGATGACGTCGCTGATTCCGGAACTGTCAAAGGATGGGCTTCCCATCCGCGGCTTTACCCACGCTCACAACGGCTTTCTTTCTTTCGCTCTCGATGGCGGGATCATCACGCTGGCAGCGTTGGCGGCAGTGTTGTGCGTTCCGGTCTTCATCGCCTGGCGGGCGCCGCGCGATCCAAGCTATCGTACCCGGCTGTTCCTCGCGCTGATCTTGTTCACAGCCTACGTAGGCTGCGGCATGACCCAGATCATGTTCAAGCACGACATCATGGACGCCTTCTTCATCTTCTGCGCCCTTTTGATCGCCGCCTCCATACCGGCGAATCCCGGTCTCGCCCACAGGATGGACTCGAACCCACCTTCGGCATGAAACTGCCGCAAGTTCGTATCGCAAAACTTGTCAGGCGGCAGCCTGGAAGACATCCATGAGCCCTGCATAGGCGGGGGCAAGGCCAGCGACAGGGTTGGTGCTTTTCGACGCCGTCTCGACCTTCAGCGCACCGCCATCGACAGGCAAGGTAAGGAGCAGGAACTGACGCTTGTCATCGCTGCCGACTGCTGCCGCAGCCACGTATTCGCGTCGGCCGTCCGTCTCGAGGCACATCTTGAACAGCATCTCGCCGCCGACCGCTTCCAGGGCCTGGCCGACAATCTCTACGAACTCGTCTTCGGAAACGGTTCGTGCTTCGGGCACGAGATCGCCAAGGCTTTCCGCCAAGCTGGTCTCCAGCGCCTTATCGTCAAGCTGCGCATCCATGCAAACCTCGTGCATTTCGCTGGCCAGCCCCGCCTCACAAAAGATTTACGTCGACAATGGCCGCATTATGGCGCCCGATCTCGTCAATTCGGCTTAGACGACGGCATCCTGGCTTGGCGACTCGACAATTTTGCGGTTCGTTCCACAATATATCCAGGGAGGAACATGATGCTTGGATTGATGCAGGAATGGCCGCTGCTCTGCCATAAGATTCTGGATGCCGCCGCTACCCAACACGGCAAGCGCGAAATCGTCACACGCTCGATCGAAGGTCCAATCGTCCGGACGACCTACACAGATGCCCGCACACGCGCGTTAAAAGTGGCGCAACGCCTTGAACGAGACGGATTTCTATTGGGCGACAGGATCGCGACACTTGCCTGGAACAGCGCTCGGCATCTTGAGGCCTGGTACGGCATCATGGGTATCGGCGCCATCTATCATACGCTGAACCCTCGCCTGTTTCCCGAGCAACTGGCGTGGATCATGAACCACGCTCAGGACAGGGCGATCTTTGTCGACCTGACCTTTGTGCCGCTGCTCGAAAAGATCGCAGGCCAGGTCAAATCATTGACCAGGATCATCATTCTCACAGACCGGGAGCACATGCCCGCGACAGGGCTTGCCAACACGGTCTGTTACGAGGACTGGCTGGCCGAAGCCGATGGTGACTTCCGCTGGAGGCAGTTCGATGAGCAGACGGCTGCCGGCATGTGCTATACGTCAGGCACAACCGGCGATCCGAAAGGGGTCCTCTACAGCCATCGCTCGAACGTGCTTCATGCGATGATCGCGGCAATGCCGGATGCCATGGGCATTTCTTCACGCGATGTCATTTTGCCAGTCGTTCCCATGTTCCACGCCAACGCCTGGGGGCTCGGACAAAGCGCGCCGATGATAGGCGCCAAACTGGTCATGCCTGGCGCCAGGATGGATGGCGCCTCGATCTACGAACTGCTCGATACCGAGAAGGTGACGTTCAGCGCCGCCGTTCCGACGGTCTGGCTGATGCTGCTGCAATATCTTGAGGAAGCCGGCAAAAAGCTTCCGTTCCTCAACAAGGTGGTGATCGGCGGTTCCGCCTGCCCGAGCATGATCACCCAGAAATTCCAGGACAACTATGATGTCGAGGTCGTGCATGCGTGGGGCATGACGGAGATGTCGCCGCTCGGCACACTTTGCACCATGAAGCCCGAAACCGACGACCTGAGGGGCGAGGAGCGCCTGGCCGTTCAGAAAACGCAAGGATTCGCGCCATTCGGCGTCGAGATGAAAGTGACGGACGACGACGACAACGCGCATCCCTGGGACGGCAAAACCTTCGGGCGGCTGAAGGTGCGCGGCCCAGCCGTGGCGCGCGCTTACTATGGTGACGCGGGCACCGAACAGTTCGGTGAAGAAGGCTGGTTCGACACAGGCGACGTCGCGTTCATCGACCCTAATGGCTACATGCAGATCACCGACCGGGCCAAGGACGTCATCAAGTCGGGTGGCGAGTGGATATCGACCATAGACCTGGAGAACCTGGCGGTGGGCCATCCCGATGTCGCCGAAGCTGCGGTAATCGGCGTCAGCCACCCGAAATGGGACGAGCGGCCGTTGCTTGTCGTGGTTCCAAAAGCAGGCAAAGAGCCAAGCAAGAGTGAAATACTCGGCTTCATGGACGGCAAGGTCGCAAAATGGTGGATGCCTGACGACATTGCTTTCGTGACCGAAATTCCACACACCGCGACTGGAAAAATCCAGAAGACCGCCCTTCGCGAGCAATTCAGGGGTTATCGATTGCCTACCGTCTGACGAACGACCAACATATCCGCCATCTTCGCGCTGCCGGGTCATTCAACTTTGCCGGATCATGCGTTAAGCATCCGGCCGGGAAATGCGAAACGGTCTTTGGCAGTCAATGAGCGAATATCCTGACAGGCAATCATCAAAGGCGGCCAGTTGGTCACGCCGGACCGGAGCTTTCTCCCCGGTGCTTTTGCTGACTGTGTGGGTCGGCCATCATTTCGGACTGGTGGAAACGCTTGCGTTCCTTTGGGTGCTGGCCCTTGTGGCGCTGCTCGCGGCACTTGCCCTTCTGTTGGCGGGCCTTGCCTTTTCGAGACTCTGGAATTTTGGCGCCCGGGGCGGCCGCGACCTGACCGTCGGCGCATTGCTCGCCATGATCGTACTCGTTCCTTTTGCAGTCGCGGCCTATTGGACGACGACCTACCCGCCGCTCAAGGACATTTCGACCGATCTCGAAGATCCGCCAGCGCTTGCTGTTGCGAAAGATAGTGCAAACGGAACACACGCACCGACACCGGGGGAACGGCGCCTGCAAGTGCAGGCCTACCCGCTGGTAACTGGCCGGCGCTACGATCTGCCGTTCAAGGAAACAGTCGATGCGGTCGAAACGGTATTCGCCCGGCAGGGATGGCAAGCTCAGGGACCACTGCCGTCATCGGACGTCAATGACAGCGACGCGGTCGTCAAAGCGATTGCCAAAAGCTTCGTTCTAGAACTGCCTGTCGATGTGGCAATCCGTGTCACCAGTGAAGGCGAGACGAGCTATGTCGACATGCGCTCAGCCTCCCGCTACGGCCGCCAAGACCTTGGCGACAATGCCGCCCGTATCGTCAAATTCCTGGCAGAACTGGACCAGGAGGTGGTTGGCCAGATCGGCACCTCATCGACTGCAGAGTAGGTTCAAGCCGGCAGATAGATGCCGTCGATCGAAGGATTTCCATCGGTCGAAACCGTGCCGCGCGTCACCAAATCCTCAAGATGGGCCAGCACCGACAATCCTGCTGCTCCGTGCAGACGCGGATCGGTATCCCGGTATATCGCCGCAACCATGGCCTTGATGGTGCGATCGCCTTTTCTGATGCGCTCCAGTATAGCGCGCTCGCGCATCTTGCGGTGCGCCTTCAAGCCACGCATGAAGGCATGCGGCGCACCGACCGGCCCACCGTGACCGGGCAAAAACAGCCGGTCGTCGCGTTCGAGCAGCACATCGAGAGATGCCATGTAGTCAGCCATCGCCCCATCCGGCGGGGCGACAATGCTGGTCGACCAAGCCATGACGTGATCGGCGGAAAACAGGACACGGCGGCCTTCCAGTGCAAACGCCAGATGATTGGCCGTATGCCCGGGTGTAAAAACACCCCTGATCGACCAGCCGTCACCATCGACCACGGCGCCATGCGCCAAGGCGATATCCGGCATGAATTCGGTGTCGGCACTGGCATCGAGCGGATTGGTTTCGCCGATCCTGAGCGGGCGCGCCGGGCGGTGCGGCCCCTCGGCTACAACGATGGCTCCGGTCTCGGCCTTCAACCTCGATGCAAGCGGGGAATGGTCCCGATGCGTATGGCTGACAAAGATATGGCTTACCGGTCGCCCAGCAATGGCTCCAAGCAGTGTCTGCAGATGAGAAGCATCGTCCGGGCCTGGGTCGATCACCGCCAGCGAATCGCTGCCGATCAGGTAGCTGTTGGTGCCATGGAAGGTGAAAGGCGAAGGGTTCGGCGCTGTGATGCGCTGCACGCCTGACGCGACGGTCACCGCTTCGCCGTATGCCGGTTGAAAACTGGTGTCGAATTTGAGGCTCATAGCCCATTTACTCAACCAATAGCGGGCAAAATCGTTTGCCGCATATCACGGAAGCCAATATAGGGGAAACCCGAAGCGCATTTGCGCCTTGGCCAAACGGATTGAGGAAGATCATGGCAATTGCAACAACAATGCGTCCGCTTGTTTCACTGGCTTTGCCCGAAAAGGGCGCCGCACGGCTAGCCACTCAGTTGTTCCTCGCCATTGCCGGAACGCTTCTGCTGACCCTGTCGGCCAAGACGAAAGTCGTGCTCGGCCCCGTCGACATGTCGCTGCAAACCCTGGCTATCTTCCTGATCGCCGCAGCTTTCGGCATGCGCCTCGCGGTCGCCACGCTGCTTCTCTACATGCTGGAAGGCGCGATGGGCTTTCCCGTCTTCCAGAGCACTCCGGAAAAGGGCATCGGCATCGCCTATATGCTCGGCTCCACCGGCGGCTATCTGGCCGGCTTCGTGGTTATGGCGGCAATCGCCGGCTGGGCCGCTGACCGTGGCTTCGACCGCAGCCCTTTCAAACTGTTCGGCGCCTTGCTGGTCGCCGAAGCGGTGATGATGTCGATGGGCTTTGCCTGGCTGGCAACGATGATCGGCGCTGAAAAGGCCTGGCAGTTCGGCGTCATGCCGTTCATTCTCTCCGACCTGATCAAGGTCGCGCTGGCAGCCAGCCTCGTTCCGGCAGTCTGGTCGCTATTGCCGCGCAAGAAGTAGAGATTTTCCGCATCGGCTTAACGGTGCAACATGGATGATCGGTCGCAACGCCCGGCACGCATGTGTCGGGCGTTGCCGTTCATGGACTGCCCACTTAGCTGATATTGCGAACGCGCATCCATGGTGTGCGTAGGACGACACCGGCTCCTGCACCTCCCGACGTAGGAATGCCGGTACGCATTTCGTCTTATCGGCTAGGTAGTACAACGCCTCGCTAGACCATTGAGAGTAGAGATTTCCAGGCTCCTCGTAGGGTATCAGATAGACGATGAGGCCTACAAGGCAGATGTCGACGACCTGCGCGAAAGCCCGGCCGTCGAGATCGTGGAGATGCTCGGGCACAAGGGCTACGATGTCACCGTGGTGGAGCCTCACGTCGCCGAACTTCCCATTGCCCTGGCAGGCCACGCCAATATCAGGCTGCAGCCGTTGGACGACGCGCTGACGCAAAGCGACGTGGTCGCCCTGCTCGTAGCCCACACGCCGTTCAGGAACTTCGATCGAGCCGCGCTGCGAAACAAGCACCTGGTCGATTGCGTGGGTTCGTGGCGCTGAGCGCGCTGCCGCTTGGTCGCGGCATGGATCCCAGGGTCTGCGCGACGGCCTTCGGCCTGCTCCGCCCTAGGATGACGAAGGATGGATGTGTTTCTCGTTGCCACGCTGCCTTTTCGGC
>NZ_LMGJ01000012.1:432-419461 GCF_001427385.1 Mesorhizobium sp. Root157 | reverse complement strand
CTTGGGGGCTCATCACCCAGCCGCACACCGTCATGCGACCAATCCGGCACCGACGCTTCCCCTCGATACCCGGTGCGCACCGAGTTTCCCGCAGAAGCGATGCGAAGGATTATGGGAGAGGTGGAGAGGGGGTGGATAAGGTGGTGAGAGGTTTCTGCGAGAGATGAGCAGGATCAACGGGTTGATAGGAGAGATGGGTGGCAGGTGGGTGGATCCATCCCCATTCTGTACCGCTGGCACACCGCCGCAAGGTCACGGAATAGATCCCGGACATTGCCTTCTCGCTCCGCCCGAAAGCGAATTCCGGGATGACGACGGTGAGAGATTGGCCGAAGCTCTTATGCCTTGCTTGCCGCCGCCTTGACTGCCGCCTGCGCCGCCGCCAGTTTGGCGATCGGCACGCGGAACGGCGAGCATGACACGTAGTCCAGCCCGACGGTCTCGCAGAAATGGATCGAGGCCGGATCGCCACCATGCTCGCCGCAGATGCCGAGCTTGATGCCGGGGCGCGCCGCCCTGCCCTTATCAGCCGCAAGCTGCACCATCTCGCCGACGCCATCGATGTCGATCGACACGAACGGGTCCTGGTCGATGATGCCCTTCTGCCGGTAAATTTCCAGGAACGTGGCGGCATCGTCCCGCGAAATGCCAAAGGTGGTCTGCGTCAGGTCGTTGGTGCCGAAGGAGAAGAATTCCGCCGACTCGGCAATGACATGGGCGCGGATCGCAGCCCTCGGCAACTCGATCATGGTACCGACAAGATACTCGATCTTGACGCCGGTCTCTTCCATCACGCTTTGGGCAACCGCATCGATGCGCGCCTTGACGTAATCGAGTTCCTTCTTGAGGCTGACCAGCGGCACCATGATTTCCGGAACGACAAGGCGACCCGCCTTGCGGCCGGCTTCCACTGCCGCTTCGAAAATGGCGCGCGCCTGCATTTCGGCGATTTCGGGATAGGACACGGCCAAGCGGCAGCCGCGATGGCCGAGCATCGGGTTGAATTCGTGCAAGGCTTCCGTGCGCTGGCGCAGCTTGTCCGCCGGCACCTGCATGGCTTCGGCAACCTCGGCGATCTCTTCTTCCGTCTTGGGAAGGAACTCGTGCAGCGGCGGATCGAGCAGGCGGATGGTGACCGGCAGGCCGGCCATGATCTCGAACAGTTCGAGGAAGTCCGAGCGCTGCATGGGCAGGAGCTTGGCAAGTGCGGCGCGCCGGCCCTTTTCGGTATCGGCAAGGATCATTTCGCGCATCGATAGGATGCGGTCGCCGTCGAAGAACATGTGTTCGGTGCGGCAAAGACCGATACCTTCCGCGCCGAAGGAACGCGCCATGCGCGCATCGGCCGGCGTTTCGGCGTTGGTGCGCACCTTCATGCGGCGCGCGCCGTCGGCCCACTCCATGATGGCGGCGAAGTCGCCCGACAATTCCGGCTGCAGCATCGGCACGGCGCCCTTCAAGACCTGGCCGGAGCCGCCGTCGATGGTGACGATGTCGCCCTTGCGGAAAGTCTGGCCCATCGCGATCAGCGTGCCGTTCTTGTGATCGACGCGCAGCGAGCCGACACCGGACACGCAGGGCTTGCCCATGCCGCGCGCAACGACGGCGGCGTGGCTGGTCATGCCGCCACGCGTCGTCAGGATGCCTTGCGCTGCGTGCATGCCGTGGATGTCCTCGGGGCTGGTCTCGACACGCACGAGGATGACCTTGCGCCCCACCGACTTCATTTCCTCCGCTTCGTCGGAGGTGAAGACGATCTCGCCCGTCGCAGCGCCCGGCGATGCCGGCAGGCCGATGCCGATCACGTCGCGCGCGGCCTTGGGATCGATGGTCGGATGAAGCAATTGGTCGAGCGATGCCGGATCGATGCGCCCGACCGCCTCTGCCTCGGTAATCAGCCCCTCGTTGGCCATGTCGACGGCGACCTTGAGCGCCGCCTTGGCAGTGCGCTTGCCGGACCGCGTCTGCAGCATCCACAGCTTGCCGCGCTCGATGGTGAATTCGAGATCCTGCATGTCGCGATAGTGGTTTTCCAGCCGCTCGGAAATCTCGACGAACGCCTCGAAAGCTTCCGGCATCAGCTTTTCAAGCGAGGGCTTGTCGGAGCCGGCGGCGATACGCGCCTTCTCGGTGATGTTCTGCGGCGTGCGGATGCCGGCCACGACATCTTCGCCCTGGGCGTTGACCAGGAATTCGCCGTAAAGAGCCTTTTCGCCGGTCGACGGGTTGCGGGTGAAGGCAACGCCGGTGGCCGACGTGTCGCCCATGTTGCCGAACACCATCGCCTGCACATTGACCGCCGTGCCCCAGCTCTCCGGGATATCGTGCAAGCGGCGGTAGGTGATGGCGCGCGCGTTCATCCAGCTGGAAAAGACCGCGCCGATGGCGCCCCACAATTGCTCGCGCGGGTCTTGCGGGAACGGCCTTTCCAGTTCCTCTTCGACCTTGGCCTTGTAGAGCGCGATGACGTCCTGCCATTCGGCTGCCGTCAGTTCCGTATCAAGCTCATGGCCGAGGCTTGCCTTGCGGTCCTCGAGGATTTCCTCGAAGACCTCGTGGTCGAGATCCAGCACCACGTTGGAATACATCTGGATGAAGCGGCGATAGCTGTCATAGGCGAACCGCGCGTCACCGGCGTCGGCGGCCAATGCCTCGACGGTCTCGTCATTGAGGCCGAGATTGAGCACCGTGTCCATCATGCCCGGCATGGAGGCGCGCGCGCCGGAACGGACCGAGACCAACAGCAGCTTTTCGGGATCGCCGAAACGGCGGCCGGTGATGCGGCCGATGTGATCGAGCGCACTGTCGATCTCGGCTTCCAGCGTTTGGGGATAGGAACGCCCGTTGGCGTAATACCAGTTGCACATCTGCGAGGTGATGGTGAAGCCGGGCGGCACCGGCAGGCCAAGGCTGCACATCTCGGCCAGATTGGCGCCCTTGCCGCCGAGCAGCGGCTTGTCGCCGGCCCGGCCTTCGGCCGCTCCGTCACCAAAGGTGTACACCCACTTCGTCATGACTGGTCCCCAGCTAACGGAGATTGACAAGGCCCCGGACGGGGCTGGCTGCGGGAGCGATATGATGCCGGCACAGGAAACGCAAGCGTTGCAATGACGCACAAAGGCCTACAATCGATTAGAGCCGGAAGGAAAATGCCCATCTCGAGTTTCCTGCGGATTTCGACGCACAAACAATGGGATAGCTCCGTTCCGGAGAGTACGGGGCACGCTCCTCTCACGGCGGGGCGTGGCGTGCACTTGCCAATCTCCAGCGCTCGATATAGAACATAATGAGAACAAAGGAACACGAAATGCGACAGACGGGGAAACTCGACTATCTTGAAATGGCGGCCACCGGCGGCACGCTGGACAGCGTCAAGGCCTTCTACAGCGCGGCGTTCTCGTGGTCGTTCACCGACTACGGACCCAGCTATTCGGCCTTCAGCGAGGGGCTGGACGGCGGCTTCCACACGGATGCGGCGGAAGGGCCGGCAAAGCCGCTGCCGGTCCTCTACAGCGAGAACCTGGAGGAAACGCTGGCCGCCGTGGAAAACGCAGGCGGCCGGATCGTCAAGCCGATCTTTTCGTTTCCAGGCGGACGCCGTTTCCACTTTACGGATCCGGCCGGCAATGAGCTTGCGGTGTGGGGCGAATAGGCGGCTTTGCCGTGCTGCAAAAACCGGCGACGGACATGGCTGCACCGGATTGTGCTTTTTGTCGTCTCTGACTATAAGGCCGCTCAATTCGACTCGCAGCGTCGACTTTTGGGGCGTCGCCAAGCGGTAAGGCATCGGTTTTTGGTACCGACATTCCCAGGTTCGAATCCTGGCGCCCCAGCCAACCTATTTCCCTATATTTTCAAGTACTTATTAAGTTCGGGAAAATACCAAGTGTTACAATCGGGCGGGCGCCCCCCATGGGCATCGGCGCGCGCCCTCATATGGGTACTGCGTCGAGCCAAGGCGCTTGTGTATCCGGCTTGCAAAAAGCGGTTGCGCGAACAGCATTTGGACGGATTGGTGCAGACGCGAAGGGGCTCGCTTTGAACCGTTGGCGGCCAGCAGGTTGCAGTTCGCTCAACTTGCCCCCTTCGATTCAACTCTATACTCAAAATTCAATCTATCCCGAACGCGAGACAAGACCGCCGAGAAATGCAGCCCGCAAAAACCAACCGGAGCCAGACCGTCAGCGCAGACCTGATCGCGGTCGTGATCGCTGTGACCAATGGTGAGCCACGCGTGCTGACAATCGCGCAGGCGACGGCATTGCCGTCCGGCCCTTTTGAGCTCGGCCATCGTTCCTTGCAGTCAGGGCTGAGAACATGGGTCGAGCAACAGACCCATCATTCGCTCGGCTATATCGAGCAACTCTACACTTTCGCCGACCGCGACCGGGTCGGCGACGAGCGTATGCAGCGGGTAATCTCCATCAGCTATCTCGGCCTGACGCGAGAAGAACAGCCGGAACATTCGCAAACCCATAGCTGGCAAAGCTGGTATGACTATTTTCCATGGGAAGATCACCGCGCCGGCGTGCCGCCCGTCGTATCCGATACCCTCATGCCCCGTCTGCGGACCTGGGCTGACGAGGCTGACGATGCCGATACGCGCCATGACCGCTGGCAGCGTTCGGCCATCGCCTTCGGTCTGGACGATCGCGACTGGAACGAGGAACTTGCCCTGCAGCGATACGAACTTCTCCATGAAGCCGCATTGGTGGCTGAAGCCGTGCGTGGTTGGGATGCCGGCACCGCGCTGTCGGTTCCCGGCCGGCCGATGATCGCCGATCACCGTCGCATTCTCGCAACGGGGATCGCCAGACTTCGGACCAAGATCAAATACCGCCCAGTCGTATTCGAATTGATGCCGCCGACATTCACATTGCTGCAACTGCAACGGACCGTGGAAGCGCTGGCCGGCAGGCTCGTGCACAAGCAGAATTTTCGGCGTCTCATCGAGCAGCAGGACCTGATCGAGGAGACCGGCGAGACGATGTCCGATACAGGAGGCCGGCCGGCCAAGCTCGTCCGCTTCCGTCAGGCGGTGCTGGCGGAAGAAACTGTCATTGGAACAAAATTGCCGCTTTCGCGCGCTTGACAAGCCTTATGCTCAATATAAGTATATGCACGAGTTGTACTCACTCGGAGCATAATACGGCAAATGACCCTCAATGCCTCAGCAAGCATGACCGCGCTCTACGGCCGAGTACGACAGGTCATTCCGCCGATCGAATGGCCGGCATTCACCGACGACATAGAAGCGATCCTCGACCTTAAGCAGCAGCGAAACGCCGTCATCCTGGCGCACAATTATCAGACGCCGGAGATCTTCCACTGCGTCGCCGATATCGTCGGCGACAGTCTGGCACTCGCCCGCAAGGCCATGACGGTCGAAGCCGATGTCATCGTTCTCGCCGGCGTGCATTTCATGGCGGAGACGGCGAAGCTGCTCAATCCGGGAAAGACGGTTCTCATTCCCGACACGGAGGCCGGCTGCTCGCTCGCCGACTCCATCACCCCCGCAGACGTCCGCCTCCTGCGGCAACGCTACCCCGGAATCCCGATCGTCACATACGTCAATACGTCCGCCGCCGTGAAGGCCGAGTCCGACATCTGCTGCACATCGGGCAATGCGAAGGCCGTTGTTGAAGGGCTCGGCGTACCGCAGGTGATCATGCTGCCGGACGAATACCTGGCCCAGAACATCGCCACCCAGACCACCGTGAAGATCATCGCCTGGAAGGGCCATTGCGAAGTGCATGAGCGCTTCTCGCCCGCCGACATCCGCCAGTTGCGCGAAGACCATCCGGGCATAACGGTGCTCGCTCATCCCGAATGTCCGCCAGCGGTTGTCGCGGAGGCCGATTTCTCAGGCTCCACGGCCGCCATGTCCGACTATGTCGGGAGACAAAAGTCGGCGCGGGTTATGCTGATGACGGAGTGCTCCATGAGTGACAATGTCGCCGTGGAACATCCCGAGGTCGAGTTCATCCGTCCCTGCAATTTGTGTCCGCACATGAAGCGGATCACGCTTGCCAATATTCGTGCAGCTCTCGAACTGAACCGGCACGTCGTGACCATCGATCCCGAAATCGCCGCCCGGGCGCGGCTTTCCGTCGAGCGAATGCTCGCAGTATGAATGCCGACCTCCACGTTGGCGATGGCCGACCAGTCATCATCGGCGGTGGCATAGCCGGTCTGATGACCGCGCTTCATTTGGCGCCGGAGCCGGTGCTTCTCCTTTCAAAATCGCCGTTGGGCGCGGAAGCGTCAAGCGCATTGGCACAGGGCGGCCTTGCCGCAAGTCTTGGCGCCGACGACAATCCCAGGCTCCATCTCGCCGATACGCTCGCTGCCGGCGACGGCCTCTGTGACGTCCATGTCGCAAGCAGTGTCGCGCATGCGGCCCCGGCCGCGATCGAAGCACTGGCCCGTTTCGGTGTTCGCTTCGATCGCGATCAAGACGGCGTGCCACTGCTTGGCCTGGAGGCTGCCCATTCGCGACGCCGCATCATCCATGCCGGTGGTGACGCGGCGGGCCGGGAAACCATGCGGGCACTTGTCGCCGCCGTTCGCAGCACACCCACCATCACGGTTGTCGAAAACACCGAGGCGAGGCAGCTTGTCGTGGACGATGGCGCTATCGCAGGCGTGCTTGCCGAAGGCCCCAAAGGTCCGATCCTGTTTGCCACGCAGCGTGTCGTCATCGCCACTGGCGGCATTGGCGGCCTGTTCGTCGATACGACAAATCCCCTTGGCTGCTTTGGCCAAGGGCTGGCGCTGGCCGCCCGTGCCGGGGCCGAACTGGCAGATATGGAATTCATCCAGTTTCACCCAACGGCTTTCGACGGGCCATCCCGGCCGATGCATCTCGTCAGCGAGGCAGTCCGTGGCGAGGGCGCGGTGCTGATCGACGAGGCGGGTCGACATTTTCTGAAGCATGTAGCGGGGGCTGACCTTGCACCGCGCGATATTGTTGCGCGCAGGGTCTGGGAACATCTTGCCGGGGGCCACAGCGTCTATCTCGACGCACGCCAGAAACCGGGCCTTGAATTCGCTTCGCGCTTTCCGGTGATCCATTCCTTCTGCAAGATTGCCGGCATCGACCCGGCGAACGATCCCATTCCGATCCGTCCCGCCGCCCACTACCACATGGGCGGCGTTGCGGTGGATCAGGCCGGACGAAGTACCGTTGCAGGACTATGGGTTTGCGGTGAGGCGGCCTGTACCGGATTGCACGGCGCCAATCGGCTCGCCAGCAATTCGCTGACCGAAGCGGCGGTTTTTGCCAGATGGGTGGCGGACAGCGTAGCCGGCACAGCAGTCCGGCGCCGCCGCCAGCCTGTCGCCGTGAGCATGCCACCACGACCTGATCCCACCTCGATAGGCCCCATTGTGTCGCGCGCCTTGGGTGTGCTGCGCAACGGCGAAGCGCTGAAGGCAGCCGCAACCGTTTTGCGCCCGCTCGCCACGGGCAATGATCCGGTGTCCGATCCTGCAGCAATAGGCTTGACGATCGCAATCGCGGCCTTGCTGCGCGAGGAAAGTCGCGGCGCTCACTTCAGGACTGATTTCCCACAGAAAGCAGTTGTTGCGCTGCGCTCACGCCTGCGTTTGGATCAAGCGCTCGATACGGCGGACGAACTGGCTTTCGAAACCCCGCTTGCCCGGAGCGCCTGAACAATGACCGTTGCGTCACTTCCCGCCATCCTATTCGAGCCTCAGGTTCGGTCGGCACTTCTGGAAGACCTCGGCCGCGCCGGTGACCTCACGGCCAACGCCATCGTCCCAGTCAATCATCAGGCGACCATGGTGCTTGCCAGCCGTCAGGCCGGGGTCATTGCCGGCCTTGATCTGGCGGCACTTGCCTTCCGCCTGATCGACCCAGCCATTCAGATGAACATAGAACAACCTGACGG
The DNA here is from genome assembly GCF_001427385.1 of Mesorhizobium sp. Root157. Taxonomy (GTDB): domain Bacteria; phylum Pseudomonadota; class Alphaproteobacteria; order Rhizobiales; family Rhizobiaceae; genus Mesorhizobium. The sequence continues at coordinate 411,548 of NZ_LMGJ01000012.1, read as the reverse complement.
CAGCATAGTCCAGGCGGGGCAGATCATCGCGACGGCAAGCGGACCGGCCCGGGGCTTGCTGACGGCAGAGCGAACCGCGCTCAATTTTCTCTGCCATCTGAGCGGCGTGGCCACGGCCACCGCTTCGGTGGTCGAGGCGGTAAAGGCGCACAAAGCGAAAATCGTCTGCACCCGCAAGACGACGCCCGGCCTTCGAGCGCTCGAAAAATACGCCGTGCGGGCCGGCGGCGGCTCGAACCACCGGTTCGGCCTCGATGACGCGGTGCTGATCAAGGACAATCACATCGCAATTGCCGGAGGTGTGCGTCCGGCCATCGAACGGGCGCGTGATGGTGTGGGCCACCTGGTCAAGATCGAAGTCGAGGTCGACACGCTGGCCCAGCTCGAAGAAGCCTTGGACCTCGGCATCGACGCGGTCCTGCTCGACAACATGTCGTTGGAGGAACTCGGCAAGGCCGTGGCGATGGCTGCGGGGCGAGCAGTCACAGAGGCATCCGGAAGGATCACCCCGGTGACGGCACCCGCAATTGCCGCGACAGGCGTCGATCTCATCTCGATCGGCTGGCTGACCCACAGCGCACCCATCCTCGATATCGGCCTGGATTTCAGCCAGACGGATGCATAGTGGAGACCTATCTCTTTGTTTGATCTCGGATTTTCCGAAAACCGGATTCCACTTTCCGGTCCGATGCTTTAGCAGAACCGCTCATGCGAGCAGGCCCACACACAGTGCTCCCATGAGCAACGGGAACTGCATGCGCAGCCATTCCCGTGTCTTCGCCAGGGAGAAGATCACGGCTGCGAGGATCGCGAGTGACAGGATGGCGCCGTAGGCGCGCGTACCCGCCGCCGCCAGCAAGACGGCGGCGGCAAATTCCATGCAGGCGACGGCGAAACGCAGCCATGACGGATAACTCCATTTCTCGAACTCTTCTCGCACGAATTCCGGACCGGCCAGATTGAGTCCGGCCGAACCCGCAAAGATCATGGCAAGGGACCACATGACGATCTGTTCGAGACTAGTCATCGATCTCTCCGGTTATCATTGACGCCGAGCATGCCGGCGCAGATCAGCAAGCGGTAGCGCGAAATACGGCGTTCCCGGCGCAGCCGGGGCATTGAGGCCCGAGAATCCCGCCGGCGGCGGTGCGGATGCGCAGGGCAGAGCGCTTGGCGCCGTCGATGATCGCGGCGACGTCCTGATCGACCAGCAGACCGCCGCGTTTCAGGATACGGCCATCGACCATCACCGTATCGACATTGGCCGGCATCGCCGCCATGACGACCGTCGTCTCGATATTGCCGAGCGGGGCGGTGTTCAAATCGTTGGTGCGGATCAGGATGATGTCGGCCTGCTTGCCGGGGGTCAGTGAACCCGTCACGTCGCCGAGACCCAACGCTTTCGCGCCGTTGATGGTCGCCGTCTCGATGATTTCATGCAGGCCGACGGGCGGGATATGCGCGGTGTCGGTGCCCTGCCACGGCACGCCCATGTTCCAGGTTACGCGCATGTTCTCCAGCATGTTGGGCGGCACCAGCGAGGTGGCGTCGGATGAGAGCGAGATGGTGATCCCGGCTTCGCGCATCTTCATCAGTGCGCGGCGGGCATCGCCGGTGTCGCCGAGGCGCAATTCCGAGAGGGTGGAGAAGCTCAGCGGCGTGCCGGTGCGCGCCATCGCCTCGCGGTCGCTCTGCCTGGCGGTGACGTAATGGCAGAACAGAAAGTTCGGCCCGAGGAAGCCACGCCGCTCGTAGTCGGCCGCGTCGTCGCTGTTGGGTTCGGCCTGGCTGGCATGGATCGCCACCGGCAGCCCGAGCTTCAGCATCATCTCCATCTCTTCGTAGAAGACCTCGACGTTGCTCTGGATGGCTCCGCGCAGGTTGACGCCGAGATGGACCAATCCCTGCAGGCGCGAAGGGTCGGCGAACCACTCGTCCTGCACGCGCGGCAGGTCCTCGTAGCGGTTGACTTGGTCCACCGGCAGCTTGTCGATATGCCCCATGGCGTAGCGTGCCCTGAGGCCGGAATTGCGATGAGCCCGCAGTTCCGCGTCGACATGGGCGGGCGAGCGGTTGTTGTGCGACCAGTTGTGGACCGTCGTCACGCCCGAATTGGCGAGTTCGGCGAGGCCGAGCCGCACGCTGTTGTGAAAATCCTCGGCATCGTAGAGCGCCGCCGTCGCGCCCTTGGCCTGAAAGTACTCGTAGCCGCCGTCGGACACGAAGTTGCGGCCGATGGTGCTCCACATATGGTAGTGCGAATCGATCAGGCCCGGCATGACGATCATGTCGGTGGCGTCGATGACCTCGAGGCCCTCGGCCTCGATCCCGTCGGCGATCGTCTCGATGCGGCCATCGCGGACCAGCACGTCGGCGCGGGGCAAGGTTCCGATGGCGCGGTCAACCGTGATAACGGCGCCGCCGCGGATGAGGTAGCTGCCCTTTGCCTGCTGGATGATATTCGACATCGATCGATCCTTATGAATGAATGCCCGCGCTTGGTCGCCGCGGGTGGAAATGCACGGTCGGGAGCCGAAGCTGCCCGACCGTGCCAAACGGCTGGCGCCGTGGCCTGGGAGCCTACTTCAGGTAATCGTTCGTGACGGCTTTGCTGACATCGATGTCGGTCGAAATCAAACCGTTCTCTAACATGAACTTCTCCTGCTTCTCCCAGACGCCGGTATCCTGCCAGCCGATACCGTTGGATTGCGTTTCTGCACTTACTGAGATTCTGGCGATTTCCTTGAGGGAAACCACGCCTTCCTCCTTGCTTATGGAGGGCACTTTCTTGATGACGCCGTCGGCCGCTTCGGCAGGATTGGCGATCATCCATTCCACACCCTTGCGCCAGGCGCGCAGGAAGGCGCGGTAGAGGTCGGGGTTCTTCTTCAGCGCCTCTTCCTCGCCCACCAGGCCGAACGTGTAGAAGCGCGGCACGCCGTAGTCGGTGAAGGTGAAATAAGTGTAGGTCGACGTGTCGTCGGCCGGCTTTTTTATCTGGACGTTGTAGATGGGCGGCTCGTCCCAGCTGATCGCATCACCCAGCGCGTCGATGCGCTTGGAGAGCAGCAGCGGCATCTGGGTGAAGCCGACGGTCACGATATTGACCTTGGAAAGGTCGGCGCCGGCGGTCTTGAGGCTATGCTCGAGCATGACCTTGTTGAACGGAATGCCGGTCACCCCGACATTCTTACCCTCCAGGTCCTTCAGGCTTTTCACGCCGGTCTCGACCGGGACCAGCACACCCGTCGTGCCCGTCTGGTGGTTCGCGCCGATGGAAACCACCGGCAGGTCCTTGCTGCGCGCGGTGATGACGTCGGTCGAGTGGGCGGTGGCAAGCTCAGCCCCGCCCGATGCGACGAGTTTCAGGCCGTCCGCCGGCGAATTGGGCGAAATCAGCTCGATTTCCAATCCTTCGTCGGCGAAGAAATTACGGTCCATCGCATTGATGACGGCGGCGTCCCAGATGCCCGGGTTCGCGATCAGCGCATATCTGAACTTGGTCAGATCGGCGGATAGCGCGGAGCTGGAAAGCGCCAATGTAGAGGTCATTGCGACCACGGCAGCGCAGACGAGAGGCTTCATTCGATGCAGGACGGTCATGATGTCTTTCCCCTGAAATTGGACGCTTAAGCGTCGTTGTTATGTTTTTCTGTGGTTCCTCCGCCCGGCACGAAGAAGGCTCCGGGCGGAGAATTGTCAGTAGGAGCGGAGAGCCGCCCCATCGGGCCTGCTGCCCGAGCGCAAGCCGCGCAACCAGGCAAGACTGGGTCGTGCGTGAATCCAGGGCATGCTCAACCGCTCGACGAGACCGACCAGCCCGAACAGGGCCATGCCGGAAATGCCGAGCACGGTCAGTGAGGCGAACACCCTGGTGGTGTTCAGTTGCGCCGTATCCTGCGCGATCAGATAGCCGATGCCCTGGCTGGCGCCGACCCATTCGCTGATGGTCGCGCCGATCACGGCGAGCGTGGTGGCGACCTTGAGGCCGGCGAATATGTTCGGCAGCGCCACAGGCAGCCGGAGCTTGAAGAATATCTGCGAGGGCGTCGCATTCAGCGAGCGGAAGAAGTCGATGAACTGCGGTTCGAGGCTGCGCAACCCGGTGACCGTGCTGATGGTCAGCGGGAAGAAGGCCACCAGCGCGGTGATGATGATGCGCGGCAAGCTGTTGTAGCCGAACCAGATGACCAGCACCGGCGCCATGGTGATGACCGGCACCGTCTGCGAGGCGATGATGAGCGGCAGCACGCCACGGCGGAACGCCGAGGAATAGAGGATCAGGATGCTGAGCACGGCTGCGACCGCCACGGCCAGCCCATAGCCGGCAAGCGTCTCGATCAGGGTCGCCTTCAGCTGCGGCAGGATGATCGTCGGTCCGCTGGCGACCAGTTCCTTGATGATCGCGGTCGGCGCAGGCAGGACGTATGACTTGATGGCCAGCAGGTGGACCGCCGCCTCCCAAACGACAAGCAGGGCAAACATGATGGCGAGCGGCAGGGCCGCGTCGCCGATGCGCGAGATGCCGGATGGCAGGCGTTTTCCTTGAACACTCATTGCATTGCCTTCTCGTGGGTCTGCTTGCGGCCTGTGGTCAGTGCAGTGCGTCGGACGCGCCCTTGTCGCCCCGAAGGAGACCTAGGACCTGTCGCTTGTGGTGGGCGAATTCGGGCGTCATCGTCACGTCGCTGGTGCGGTCATAGGCCAGATCGATCGGCACGATGCCGGCAAAGCGCATCGGCCGCGGCGTGGCGACGTAGACGCGATCCGACAGATAGACGGCTTCGTCCGGATCGTGGGTGATGAGGATCATCGTCTGCTGGAATTCGCGCTGGATGCCGAGCAGCCATTCGTGCATCGTCGCCCTTGTCAGCGCATCGAGCGCCCCGAAAGGTTCGTCGAGGAGCACGACGGAACGGTCGCACAGGACCGTGCGCAGCAGCGCCGCGCGTTGCCGCATGCCGCCCGACAGCGCGGAGGGATAGGCGTTCTCGTAGCCTTCCAGTCCGAACCGGCGCAGCAAGGCGAGCGCGCGGTTGCGGGCCTCGACCATCGGCCGTCCGGCCAGTTCCGGTCCCAGCACGACATTCTCGAGCACGGTTCGCCACGGCAAAAGCAGGTCGCGCTGCATCATGTAGGCGACATGGCCGGGCTTGCCGACGATCTCCTTGCCGTCGAGCGCAACCTCGCCGGAGCCCGGCGACAAGAGACCGGCAATGACGTTGAACAGGGTCGATTTCCCGCAGCCGCTCGGGCCGATGATCGAAACGAATTCGTTGCGGTTCAGCGACAGGTCGATGCCGTCGAGCGTCGGCACGATGCCACGATCGGGCGTGGCGTAACCGCAATAGAGGCCGGAAATCTGAAGTCTGGCGCCATCCATCGATCTCTTACCTTTCTCGCTGGCAAAAGAGGAGGCGCGCCGGGGCGATGGCGCGCAAGGCGCTTCGCCACAGATTACAATCTCCTCCCATTGTACTCATCGTAGCATTCTCATTTTTTCGGTCAACGAATATATTTTCGCTAAACGTCCATTTTGTGGTTTTTCGGTTTTATCGGGCATTCGGTTCCTGTCCGGTTTTTGCGCCAGCACCCCTATCCGAGGCGGAGCCCATGATGCGAAAACTACTCACCGACCGGCGGATAGTCGCGCCCCTCCCAATGTGCGAGGCGCTTGGCGAAATCCTTCTGGAACGAAAGCGGCCCGGACCTTGCCGTCCATTCCTCGTCGTAGATGGCGATGAAGATCGTCAGCGACAGGAAGAAATGCGCGCCCATCTCGAACAGGGCGGCCACGTCGTGATTGACGAGAGCTTCGCGCTCGGCATCGGTAAAGCTGTTGACCGTCGAGAACTCGACGCTGTTCAACTGCGGCCCGATCGACTGCTCCCATGTGGCGAGCAGCGACTTCGGGTTTTCCTTGTAGCGGCGCAGCAGGTCGGGGTCGCGGTCGACCGTAAAGAGGAACTTGTTGACGTAATACCTGCTCATCGCGCCGCTCCTTCTTCCGGATACCAGGTGAGATAGGCTTCCATCGTGTGAAAAAGGCTGAGGCAGTCGCTATAGGCGGCGGGAATGGGCCCGGCGATGCCCATCATCAGGATCAGATCCATGAAGCCATGCGTGGCATTGCCGCTTTTGGCCATGCTCTCATGGGTGACATTGGCGAGGATGGCGTCGATGTTGCCGGTGGACAGCCATTCGATCGCCTGACGGTCGAATTCCGGGTCCGGACCGGTCTCCCTGAACTGGCGTGGTCCGCCCAGTTCCAGCGACAGGTGGCCGCTGCCGATGGCGGCGATGCGCTTGTCGGAGGGAAATTCGTCGATGATTTCGCGGATCGCGCGGCCAAGATCCCAGAAGCGTTTCGGCGAGGGCAGCGGCGGCGCGAAGATGTTGGTATAGATCGGCACCACCGGCAGGTCGGCCTGGGGGCGCGTCGTGATGATCGGGCAGATGATGGAATGGTCGAGCTTCAGCTCGTTGGAGAAGGCGAAGTCGAAACCACGATCCAGCAGCCCCTTGTGCATGAAGCGCGACAGTTCCTCATGGCCTTCCAGCACATATTTCGGAATGCCGAACTCGCGCTCCTCATTGTAGAAGGTGGCGTCGTAGCGCGGTGCTTTGCCGATCAGGAACTGCGGGTAGTTGTCGAGGAAGAACTGGTGGAAATGGTCGGCCCCGACCATCACCAATATCTCCGGCTCCGCCTTGGTCAGCGTTTCGCGATAGGCCTCGACCTTGCGCTTCCACTCGGCCGCCTGCGGAATCTGCTGCTCGACGGGCGCCGTCGTAGCCTTGAGATAGAACGGATGGTGCGTGGTTGCGAGCACCGCTGTCAGTCTTGCCATAAATCCTCCTCCCGAGGGCTGGCGGCCCAGGCTTCTATGCCGGTTGGGCCGCGGGCACCGTGTCTGCTTCCCGTAGCGGCCAGGCTGCTGGCGCACGCGCCAATGCTGCCCGTATCGCCGCGCCATGCTGGTCGATCAAGGGAGCGGCAGTCACCTCGCTGGCGCGCTCGCCGTCGAATGAATGAGCCGGCCGTACCGAATGCTGCGCGCCCTCGATCCGGCCCGCCACGGGCACGATCACGCCCATGTGCCTGGCCTGCGGATCGTCGATCACGTCGGCAATCGAATTGATCGGCGCGAAGGGCACGTCGAAAGCGGAGAAGCGCTCGTTCCATTCGCTCCGGTTGCGGGTGGCGAAGATCGCATTGAGCGCCGCGTTCAGGGCGTCGTAATTGTCGATGCGGGAAAGCCGCGTGGAAAAGCGAGGATCGTCGTTCAGGTGCTGCGCCCCGACCGCTTCCACCAAGGCATCCCAGAACTTGTCGATGGACGACAAATGGAAGGCGAACAGCTTCTTGTCCTTGCAGCGCATGATGTAGGCTTGGGCAAGGCGCGGTCGATCGGTGCCGCTCGGTTCCTCGCCGAGCGCGAAATAGCCCATGAACGGCTCGACGGCAAAGTGCATCATGGCTTCCAGCATGGATATGTCGATCCGCTTGCCCTTGCCCGTTCTCGCCTGCTGCAGGAGAGCAGCCGAAATGCCGAGCGAGGCATAAAGACCGGTGATGGCATCGGCAAGGGCCGGCCCGATAAAACGCGGCTGCTGCGGATCGATGGCTACGCTCAGGAAACCGCTGACCGCCTGCGCGACGGAATCATAGACCGGCCGTTGCGCATAGGGTCCGTCCGGCCCGAAGCCGCTGATCGAGCAATAGACCAGCCTTGGATTGATCTTGATCAGCGTTTCGAAATCCGCGCCGAACCGCGCCGCCACGCCCGGACGGAAATTCTGGATATAGACATCCGACTGGGCGATCAGCGCATAGAAGACGTCGCGGTCCGCCAGATTCTTCAGGTCGAGCCCGATGGCGCGCTTGTTGCGGTTGTAGGCCTGGAAGTGGGCGCTGTAGAAACCGGTCTTGAAGCTGCGATAGGGATCGCCCTTGCCCTTGGCTTCGATCTTGATGACATCCGCCCCGAGGTCGGCCAGCATCATCGCGGCACACGGCCCGGTGATGAAGGTGCCTTGTTCGACAATGCGGATTCCGTCCAATACCCGTGTCATGATTTGCCTTGTCTCTTGTCAGTTTTCGTCCGGAACGAAGCCCACTGGTGCCAATCCGTCATAGGCGATGACCTCGGCCGCGCCGCGCGACAGGATGAAGCCGATCGAGCGCGTCTGCTCCTCCATCAAGTGCGCGACGAGGCTTGCGGTGCGGGCCAGAAGAGGAACCCCCTTCAACGCCTTGAGCGGGAAGCCGGCATCAAGCAGCACGCAGGGAATGGCCCCCGACACATTCATCATCAAAGGCTTGCCGACGATCTCGGCCACACAGCGCTCGACCGCCTCCACCGCCTGCGCATAGCGGCCAGCCGTGCCCAGCTTTTCGCCGATAGCGACCAGCTTTTCCGCACGCGGATCCCTGCCCTTGTGCAGCGGATGGCCGAAGCCGGGAATGGCGCGCCTTTCGGCACGGTAGCGGCGAACGACGGTGACTGCCGCCGCATCGATTCCAGTCTGCGAGGCTTCCTGCTCATCGACGATTTCCTGGAGCAGCACACCCGCCGATTCCGACGCGCCCAGTATGACCGAACCGCAGCCGAGCAGGCCAGCGGCCACGGCCCCTTGCAGGGCTTCGGGTGCCGCCGCCAGCGTCATGCGGGCGGCTTGCACGCTCGGCACCATGCCGTGTTCGGCGATCGCCACCAGCGTCGCATCGAGCACGCGCCGCTGCACATCGCTCGGCATGGAGCCGGTGACGAGCAACCACATATGCTCCGTGAACGAAATGGAGCCGATCAAATCCTCGACCAGATCGTGCCCCCGCACGATGATGGTCTCGGGGTTCGAGGTACAAATGGACTGGAAGGGAGCGTCCTGCTTACCGATTTTCATTGGCCTGTTCTTTCAGGGCGTAGTTCTGGAATCATGGGTGTCAGGCTTGTGCCGGTTCGGCAGCCTTGGCGTGATGGCGGATCCATCGATGGAATTTCTGCATGTAGCCGAGCAGGAAAGCCTTAGTGGTGGCGTCGGTGATTTCACCGTCCGGCGTGATCAGGCCGGGCGTGAGGGTGAGATAAACCTCCGGCTGACCCATGGTCGGCATGTCGAGGTAGCCCAGGATCGCGCGCAGATGCTGCTGCGCCGCGACTGTGCCCAGCCGCCCGGCAGATGCGCCGGCAATCGCCACCGGCTTGCCTGTCCAGGCATTGGCGCCGGCCGGCCGCGACAGCCAATCCAAGGCGTTCTTGAGCAACGCGGTAATCGAACGGTTGTGCTCCGGGGTGACGATGAGCACGCCGTCCACGGCGTCGATTTCCGTCCATAGCCTTCTTACCTGCGGCGGCAAGCCGGCTGCGAGCACATCCTGGTCGAACAGCGGCAGATCGTCGATCAGGGGCACGGCGAAGGAAAGGTCCTCACTCGCGAGGCGCATCATCGCAGCCGCGAGGCTCCGGTTCAGCGAACCAGGCCTGGCACTGCCCACCAGCACGGCGATGCGCAACGTCCTCATGGCCAATCATCCTCCCTGCCCGTGCCGGCCGCGCTTTCCGCTCGATCTTCTCGACACGTTTATTTCGTTAGGCGAATTTAATTTCGGAATATGACTATAACAACGACGACCTGTCAAGCCCCGCCAAGAGACTTTTGCGAAACCGCAAGCGTGGCGGTTCAGGCCCGCAGGGAACCGGAGGTCCGCGAAGGTTCACCGCGATGAAAGGCGATAAGAAAATCAGTGAGGAAGGAGAGAGTGCAGCAAAGCCGGATAGCGCATCAGGAGACTGGAAACGCGCGACGCGGCCACCTGCATTTCAGCCAGCCGGTCCCTCAGCAGGTCTTCCGGCTTCAATCTCGGGGAATAGCCCGACGTATTGATGGCGGCGACGACGCGCCCTGTGCCGTCCTTGACCGGCACCGCCAGCGCGGTGATGCCATAGTCGAGCTGGTCCACCGTGATCGAATAGCCCTTGGCGCGCACATCGGAGAGCATCGCTCGCAGCGCCTTGGGATCGGTGACCGTCACATCCGTGAGCGGACGCAACTCGACGCCGTCGAAATAGGCTTCGATCTCTTCCTCCGGCAGATAGGCCAGCAGCACCCGTCCCATCGACGTCGCATAGGCCGGATAGGTCACACCGACGCTTGCCATGCGCCGCGCTGCACGGGCTTCCGACAGATGCGCGATATAGAGCACGTTCGGCCCGTCGAGCACGCCGACATTGGCCGCGTCGCCGAACAATTCGGTGATGCGGAACAATTCGGGCATGATGGTTTCATCGACCCGCATCGCCTTGAGATAGGCCGAGCCCAGCGTCAGGATCCGGGGTGCCAGCAGGAAATGCTTGTTGTTGCGCCGCACGAAGCCCAGCGCCTCAAGCGTGTGCAGATTGCGCCGCACGGTGGCCGGCGCCATGTCGACCTTGCGCGCCAGTTCCGTCAGCGTCATTTCCGGGTTCTGATCATCGAAAGCCTCGATGACCGCAAGCCCACGCGCCAGCGCTTCCACATATTCGGCGTTCTTGTCTTCAGCCATTGGTGATCCAACATCTTGAAGCTACAGCAAGGAACACAATCGGGTCCCGGATTCCTGCTGCAGGACACTGCGACTGCAACATGACCGATTGAACAATAATTCGTCTAGCGAATGCAAGCTTTCAGGCCCGCCGCCCGATTGAAAGCCCCGGTGTCATGTCCGGGTGTCGCCCGTTTGGCAATGCGATTTTTTGATAAGGCGTGCAAGTCCAGCCCGGAGGGATCTTCCCTACCCTTGGAAGGTGCCGACGAAGAGGTCGCGCAAGGCTTTTTTCTGGACCTTGCCCATGGCGTTGCGCGGCAGTTCGTCGACCGCGAAGATGCGCTTCGGCTGCTTGAACCGCGCGATCTTGCCCCGGATGCCGTCGAGGATCGTCTGCTCGTCGAGGGTGGAGCCTTTCTTCGGGACGACAACGGCAACGACACCTTCGCCGAAATCCGGATGCGGCACGCCGATTACTGCCGATTCCAGCACGCCTTCCTGCTCGTCGAGCAGGAGTTCGACTTCCTTCGGATAGATGTTGTAGCCGCCCGAAATGATCAGATCCTTGGCACGGCCGACGATCTGGACGTAGCCGTCCTTGTCGATCGTCACCACGTCGCCGGTGATGAAGAAGCCGTCCTCACGAAATTCCTCCCTGGTCTTCTCCGGCATCCGCCAATAGCCCTTGAAGACGTTCGGACCGCGCACTTCGAGCACGCCGATCTCGCCGCCCGGAACGATTTCACGCGTTTCGGGATCGACGACGCGGATCTCGACATCCGGCAGCGCAAAGCCGACCGTGCCGGCGCGCCGCTCGCCGTCATAGGGGTTCGATGTCGTCATGTTGGTTTCTGTCATGCCGTAGCGTTCGAGGATGCGGTGCCCCGTCCGCTTCTCGAAGGCGACATGCGTTTCGGCAAGCAACGGCGCGCTGCCCGAGGTGAACAGGCGCATGTGGGAGGTGAGTTGTCTGGTGAAGCGCGGGTCGTCGAGCAGGCGCGTATAAAAGGTCGGCACGCCCATCATCGAGGTCGCCTTCGGCAGCCATTCGATCATCTCGTCGATCTGGAAGGACGGCAGGAAGATCATCGAGCCTTGGGCCAGCAGGATGACGTTGCAGGCGACGAAAAGGCCATGCGTGTGGAAGATCGGCAGGGCATGCAGCAGCACGTCGTTTTCGTCGAAGCGCCACGCTTCTACCAGCGAGCGGGCGTTGGAAAGCAGATTGCGGTGCGTCAGCATCGCGCCTTTCGAACGCCCCGTGGTGCCTGACGTGTAGAGAAACGCCGCCAGATCGTCTTCGCCGCGCGGGACGGTTTCGAAGCGTTCGTCGCGCGCCGCCGCTTCGTCCGCCAGCGTTCCCTTGCCGTCGCCGTCGAGCGTCAAAAGCAGCGCACCTGCCTTTTTTGCTATCGGCGTCAACGCCTCGCGTGCCGCTTCGTCGCAGACGACAAGGCCGGGTTCGGCATTGCCGACGAAATATTCCACCTCGGTCGGCGTATAGGCCGTGTTGAGTGGAAGGAATATGGCGCCGGCCTGGATGCATGCCGCGTAGAGGGCCAGGGCCTGCGGGCTTTTCTTCACCTGCACCGCGACGCGGTCGCCGGGCTTGACGCCGTGGTCCCGCAGCACGTGAGCGATGCGGGCGGAGAGCTTGAGAAACGCGTCGTAAGAGACGACCGCGCCGTCTTTCAGATAAAGGAAAGGTTTGGGGTTGCCCTGATGGGGCGCCAACAGCGCATCATAGAGCACGTTGGGCATTTTCCGTTCTCCGTGAATTCCGCTCGGGCCGTTCGGGGCCAAGCATTGATCTTATCGCCCGCGTCGCGACCACCTCACCCTTGTGCGCGAACAGTTCGTGGTTGGCTTCTACCGTCTTGAGGTCGTAGCGGTAATTGACCATGACGCCGCAGGACTGGGCGAGTGCCTTTTGCGACAGGTCGGCGAACGGGTGGATGGCCTCCAGGCTTGCACCGTTGCCGAAATGGAACCGTGCGACGGGGTCGAGCGGCAGACCGTCCTTGCGCTTCGCCCTGACCAGATATTCGGCAGCCAGCGTGGACAGGACCTGGCCGTGGGCCTGAAGGTCGTCGAACGACTGCGCCTCGGTCAGCCGCGAAAGCAGCTTGCGGCGGTCATCATCGCCAGCCGACTGCGCCTCGTCGCGCATCCACCTGGTCAGGCCGGGGACTGGAGAGAGCGTCACGAACGTCTTCAGATTCGGCAGCGACAGCATCAGGTCGGTCGCGACCTGCTTGATGAGGAAATTGCCGAATGAAATGCCGGCCAGCCCGCGCTGGCAGTTCGAGATCGAATAGAAGACGGCCGTGGTGGCCTCCGTCTCGCCGATCGGCTGCCTCTCATCCGAGAGCAGCGTTTCGATCGAGCCGGGAATGGTATCGGTCAGGGCCACTTCGACGAAGATCAGCGGTTCGTCCGGCATCGCCGGATGGAAGAAAGCGAAACAGTGACGGTCCGCCGGCTGCAGCCGGCGGCGCAGATCGTCCCAGTCGTTGATCGCGTGAACGGCTTCGTAGGCGATGATCTTTTCGAGGATGTTGGCTGGGGTTGCCCAGTCGATCCGCCTCAGCACCAAAAAGCCGCGGTTGAACCACGACGCGAAAAGATGCCGGAAATCGATATCGGCCCGACGAAAGGAGGGATCGGCCTTCAGCGCGGCAAGCAGGTCCTCGCGCATCTTGACCAGCCTTCCCGTGGCGCCCGGCAATCGGTTCAGCCGTCGCAGCAGTTCCTGTCTCGGCGGTTCCGATTCCTCGACAAGGCGGGCGAGTATGTCTGCGTCGCGGGTTGCCTTGTAGGCCGTGGCGGCCGCAATGATGGCATCGGCATCGATGTCGTGGTCTTCGACCAGCAGCCGGAAGAACTCCGACCTCTCCTTTGGCGAGGATTTCTCGTAACGATCGAGGATGGCCGTGGCGATGGACGAGCCGGATGCCTCGCCCTGTTCCGAGATGAGCGCGGCGCACAGTTCCTTCATGGAGCGGCGATCGTTGCTGGGCGTGCGCGGCGCGGCCCGCTCGAAGATGGTCGCGAGAAGATCCTGGAGGAAGCTGGTCCTGCTCACGTGCCGGGCCCCATCAGATAGGTAGGCAGCCATGTGGCGATCTCGGGGAAGAAACACAGAATGAGGATCTGCAGCATCATGCACACGACGAAGGGCAGCGTTCCCCAGATGATCTTGGTCAACGGCACGTCGGGCGCGATGGAGTTCACGATATAGATGTTGAGGCCCACGGGCGGGTGGATGAGGCCGATCTCCATGTTGATGGTGATGATGACGCCGAACCAGATCGGATCGAAGCCCGCCGCCGTGATGATCGGTAGCAGGATCGGCGCCGTCATCAGGATCACCGCGGCCGGCGGAATGAAGAAGCCGCAGACGAGCAGGAAGATGTTGATGAGGAACATCAGCACCCAGCGGTTGACGTCCATGTCGGCGATCGCCTGGGCCAGCGTCTGGGTCAGGTAGAGCGAGGTCAGCATGTATCCGAAGAGTACCGCCGCGGCGATGATCATCAGGATCATGACCGATTCCCGCGTCGTGTCGCGCAGGATCTGCCACCAGCTCGTCGGCCGCCACATCTTGTAGATCACCACGGCCAGAAGCACGCAGAGCGCAGCACCGACCCCGGCTGCCTCCGACGGCGTCGCGACGCCGCCATAGAGGACGTACATCACGCCGATGACGATCGCCAGGAACGGCGCCACCTTGGGAATGGCTTCGAATTTCTGCTTCCAGCTGTAGCGGAAGTCGGCGGCATAGGCGTGGAAGCCGCGCTTCCAGAGCAGGAAGATGGTCCAGAGAATGAACAGGCTGGTCAGCATGAGCCCGGGCAGGACGCCGGCGAGAAACAGCCGGCCGATCGAGGTCTCGGTCGCTATGCCGTAGAGGATGAAGGTTATGGACGGTGGAATCAGGATGCCGAGCGTTCCGCCGGCGCAGATCGAGCCTGTCGCCACGTCGTCGGGATAGCCGCGACGGCGCATTTCGGGAATGCCCATGCGGCCGATGGCGGCGCAGGTTGCCGGTGAAGAGCCGGTCAGCGCCGCAAAAAGCGCGCAGGCGCCCAGGTTGGAGATGACCAGACCGCCCGGCAATCGGTAGAGCCAGCGGTCGAGCGCCTCATAAAGATCGCGGCCGGCCGGCGAGGAACCGATGGCTGCCCCCATCATCACGAACATCGGAATGGAGACGAGCGTGAAGTCGTTGAGGCCGCCGTAGAAGGTTTCGGCCGCGACGTTGAGCGCGTCGAACCCTTCGAAGATGGCGATGAAGACCAGCGCTATGGCACCGAGGCCAAAGGCCACGGGAGCGCCTGACAACAGCACGAGCAGCGTTACGACCAGGACGATGCCACCTTCGATCGCCGGGTTCATGCCGATTCTCCCTTATGTTCGACTTCTATGCCGAATGGCAGGTCGCGTCCGACGGCGAGACAGTAGACGTCGACGATGTACTGGAGCGTGAGCACGGCAAAGCCGAGCGGCATCGCCGCGAAAGGAATCCACAGGCGGACACGCCACATGGTGTCCGACACCCAACTGCCCGACCACGATTCGTACCAGTAGTGCCAGGCCAGCCAGGTCATGACGAACGAGAAGCACAGCGACATCACCGCCGACAGCATCGCCAGGCGAAACCGCGCGGCCTGACCGAGATAGTGGGGCAGGATGTCGACGTTGACGTGGCCACGCGTCAAAAGCACGTAGGGGCTGCCGAGGAACGTCGCCGCGACGATGCTGTAGGTGGTGAAATCGGTCTGCCAGATCGTGTTCGACCCGAGTACGAAGCGTGCGAAGACCATCTGGCACACGACGACCACGCCGGCCGAGATGAGCCCAGCGGCGACGAACCCGCACAACGTCGACATTTGCCTGACCGTTCGGATGAATCCGTCCATCATCCCTCACTTGCTTGAGGTCTGTCGAGCCTCGGCCCGAAATGCGATTGCCGACGGAGCGCCGCTTCATGCGTCCGGTTGGCCGCACGGTGCTCCGAGAGACGAAAGAGGCCGAACCGGCACCCGCGGTGTCGATCCGGTCTGCTTGCGGTCATTTCACGGAGAGAGCTTCATCAATCAGCTTCTGGCCATCCGGGACTTCCTCGGCGAACTGCTTGTAAGAACTCTCCTTGGCGACGGCGATCCAGGCATCGTACTCGTCGGGCGTCATGGTGATGACCTCGACACCATTGTCCTTGAAGGCCTTCTCCATCTTCTCGTCGAGTTTGCGCGCTTCTGAATCGAAGAACTTCTCGGCCTTCTCGGATGCGGCCATTATGACGTCCTGCTGCTCCTTGGAGAGGCCGTCGAAGCTCTTCTTGGACATGAGCACGGGCTCGTACATGAACCAAAGCGCATTGTCGCCAGGTGCGGTGATGCACTTGACCTGCTCGTAGAGGCGGTAGGAAACGAAGCTCGCCGAACTCGTATCGGTCGCATCGGCGACGCCTGTCTGCAGCGCGTTGTAAACCTCGTTGCTGGCGATCGAGACGATCGAGGCGCCCGCCGCCTGCCACATGGCAGCGAAGGTCGGGCCGGCTGAGCGAATCTTCAGGCCCTTGATGTCATCGGGCTTGTGGATGCAGCCCTCCTTGGAGGCGACCGCGCCAGCCAGCCAGGCATCCGCCAAGACGATAGCGCCGGCTTCGTCGATCTTGGCCTTGATGTCCTTCATGAACTGCGAATCGTTCAAGCGCTGGGCACGGTCGTGGTTGCGCACGAGGCCGGGCATAAGCGTTGCGCCGAATTCGCGTACGCGCCCGCTCGCATAGTCGAGCGGAACAGAGGTGATGTCGAGCTGCCCCTTGATAAGGGCATTCCACTGGTCCTTCGCCTTGAAGAGCGAGGCGCCGGGGTAGACCTGGATGGTAAGGTCTACATTGGCGGCCTTCGCTTCCCTGGCGATCATCTGCACCATTTCGTCGCGCGGATCGCCCTTGCCGCCTGGGAACTGATGCGACGCCTTCAACGTAACCGCGCCGGCATTGCCTGTGCAGGCGATCGAAAGACCGACGGCTGTCGCCAGAATTGCGAGATAGGTTTTCATTTGTTTTCCTCCCTGCAGACGTTTCGCTGCGTTTTGTCCGGCTCCTCCAAGCCGCGCGTACTGTACTTGTCGTGCACTCTATGTCAACATTTCTGTATACAAGAATGATATTGCTGAATGCAGAATCCCACATTAAGGTTGGCCATGGCACTCAGAAATGCAGACAGGATTCGCGAAGAACTCGAACAGGCCATCATGGCCGGCGAGTTTGGCGACGGCGAACGGCTCGACGAAATGACGCTGTCCACGCGCTTTTCGGTATCGCGCACGCCGGTGCGCGAGGCCCTGCACGCGCTGGCCGCTTCCGGGCTTGTGGAGACGATCCCGCGCCGCGGCGTCTTCGTGCGTTATCCGAGCTTCATCAAGCTGATCGAAATGTTCGACGTCATGGCCGAACTGGAGGCGATGTGCGGGCGCCTCGCGGCGCGGCGTATAACCGATGAAGAACTCGACCGGCTGGAGGCGGCGGCGATCGCTTGCCAGAAGGCCGAGGAAAAAGGCGATACCGACGAATACTATCGGGAAAACGAGCGCTTCCATCACGTGCTCTATCACGCCAGCGGTAATTCCTTCCTCGCCCAGGAAGCGTCCAAGCTGCACAAGCGTCTCAAACCGTTCCGGCGGCTCCAGCTACGCGTGCGCGGCAGGCTGGGGCAGTCCATGCAGGAGCATCGCGAAGTCCAGGACGCTATTCAAAGGGGCGATGCCGAGCGTGCCGCCCGCACGCTGCGCAGCCACATTGCGATCCAGGGCGAAAACCTGAACGATCTCATGGCGAATTTCGCGAAATATCACTCACGCGTGCCACGGCAAAAGACATGAACGGGGCACCGGGATCGCCGCCGGGCTTGCTCAAGGCAATCGTCAACCGCATTTCGAATTGACGCCGGCCATCGCCTTGGCAAACGCCGAGTGGTCAGACTGGACGCGCCTCAACTCGACGACGCAACCGTCAGCACTCTCGTTCTCCGCGCATCTGCGCAACCTGTCGGCGCTGAAGGCAAGGCGCTGCGAGGCGTCATATGCTTGTTCGTAAGCCTCTTCGCAGTCCACTGACGGAGCTTTTGGAAACATGCTGCCCGCGTCGATGAGGAATGACACGAGGTGTTGCGCGTGACTACGCTCGACGGCCGCCAGCCCGCACACGAAAACGATCGGGAACAGCAGCAAGCGCATTGAACCGCCCCAGGTGCCGGGATCGAACACTCCAAAGCATAACTGGAAAACGGTTGGCCGGGTAGCGACACAAAATGATGCGGCTATAGCCCTTTTGACGGGCCTTTGGCGCGTGGGCTTCCCCCCGGCCAGCATTGCCGGCGCGGCGCAAAAGCGCGGAATGGAAAACGCGGCCCTGCAACAGGCCGCGTTTCATTACTCTGCTCATGCCGATGCAGCGGGGTCAAACACCCCTCAACGTCGGCAGCGAAGTGTCGGCACCGGGTTCAACCGGTGCGCGTCACTTGGTCGTTCCGTCCGGGTTGGTCGTGCCGATCACCTGTTCCAGCGCATGGGCGATGGTGTCGGCTTCAGAGCGGTCGAGGACCAATGGCGGCGCGATGATGATGTTGGCGCCGATGCTGCGAACGACGACCGCGTGCTCGTTGCGGATGCGGTCGGCAAGCAGTTGCCGCTTGAACTGCAGCGGCGCGCGCGTCGTCTTGTCGGACACCAGTTCGACAGCCAGCAACATGCCGTGACCGCGCACGTCTCCGACGATCGGGGAATCCTTCAGCTTTTCCTTCAGGCTTGCCAGCAGATAACCGCCGACCTCCCTGGAGTTTTCGAGCAGCTTGTTGTCGCGCAGCACCTCGATGTTGCGGCTGGCGACCGCACAGCCGACCGGATGGCCGCAATAGGTGAAGCCGTGCATCAAGCCGTCGGGAGCCTCCTTGATCACCTCGGCAACCGTGTCCGACATGACGACGCCGCTGAGCGGGAAATGGCCGCTGCTAACGCCCTTGCCGAAGACGATGGCGTCCGGAACGAGGCCAAGACCGGGGCTGGCGAACCAGGCGCCGGTGCGGCCGAAGCCGGTAACGACCTCATCCGCCACGACCAGGATGCCATGCTTGCGGCAGATCTCGGACACGGCAGGCCAGTATTCGGCGGGCGGCACGATCACGCCACCGACAGTCAGGACCGGCTCGGCCATCAAGGCAGCGATCGTATCGGCGCCCTCCTCGGCAATCACCTGCTCCAACTGCCTTATGCAGAACTCGACCGGGTCTTCGTTGCCGAACAGTTCGGTGCGGTAGGCATGCGGCGGCGTGAGGAACTTGATGCCGCCGGGAAGCGGCCCAAAACCCTGCTGAAGATTGTCGAAGCCGGTGGCGGCGGTCGCGAGGATCGTCGCGCCGTGGTAGCCCTGCTTGAGGCACAGAATGGTGGCGCGCTTGGTGTCGCCGCGCAGATAGTGATAGCGCCTTACCAGCTTGACGGCGCTTTCCGTCGCTTCGGAGCCGCTGCTGACGAAATAGGTCTGGTTCAGATCGCCCGGCGCCAGTTCCGCGATCGTCCTGGCCAGCCGGATCGCCGGTTCGTTGGTGAAATTCCAGTGCATCGGCACATATTCGAGCTGGTCCATCTGCGCCTTGGCAGCCTCGATCAACTCTGGACGGCTATGGCCGGCGGAGCAGTTCTGGATACCGCCCAGCGCGTCAAGATATTCCTTGCCATCGGCATCCCAATAGCGCGTTCCCTTGGCCTTGGCGATCATCAGCGACGGCCCGGCATAGCTCCAGGGATGAACGACGTGAGCGAGATCCCAACGGTGTAGTTCTTCAGTGTTCATTCAATCGGCCTTTCGAATTGTAATGTAATATCATATCTACGATACACAGTTCTGAAATCCATCACTCCTCCCTGGTCTGAATTGATCGAAGTTTTATTGGCGTCCGCTATAAAAGCGCACTTTCTCGTCATCCAGTTCCACGCCAAACCCCGGCATGTCGCTGACAACGACCGAATTGCGGCCTGTCTTCAGCCGGCTTTCGGGCGTCATGATCGCCTCGAAATTGTAGATGTCCTTCTCAAGAATGAAGTGCTCCACGGCAATGCAGTTGGGTGCTGCCGCCGCCAGCGGCGCATGGGCATTGGCGTGCCAGTGCGGGGCTATGCTGAGGCCGAAGCTTTCAGCCGTCTTGACGACGCGCAGCCATTCGCTGACACCGCCCAGAACGCAGATGTCGGGCTGCAACAGGTCCGTCGAACGTTCCTCCAGCAGACGCCGGAACTCATGGCGCGTCTGGTGGATTTCGCCAGTAGCCACGCGGGTCTCGAGAACGCGGCTCAACCTGGCATGGCCTTCATAGTCTTCCGGTGACAAGGGCTCCTCGAACCACCACAGGCCATGGTCGCCCGCTGCCCGCTCGAATGCGCGGGCGGCCTCCAGCGCGTGGCTGAAATCGCGGTAGGCATTGTTGGCGTCGAGTCCCAGCCGGCCCTTGCCGTCCATCGCATCGATGGCGGCACGGACGCGGTCAGCGTCCTCGGCAATCGACAAGCCGCCGACCTTGATCTTGTGATCGGTGAAACCGTTGGCGACGTTAAAGCGGATTTCCGCGCTGACGGCGTCGGTCCACGAACCGTCGTCCGGGCGATAATAGCCGCCCGATGCGTATGCCGGGACGGGTCGCGCGCTGCCGCCGAGCATCACCGCGATCGGCATTCCCCGACGCTTGGCGGCGAGGTCCCACAGCGCCATGTCGACGGCGGACATGGCGCGAACGACCACGCCGCGCCGCCCAGTCAGCAGCGTCTCCTGAAACATCCTGTCCCATAGGCCGAGGATGTCGTCGGTGTCGGCTCCGACGAGCACCGGCGCCAAAAGGTCCTCGACGGCCGCCGCCGCAACGCGGCCGCCGGCGGTTCCCAGATAGCTATAGCCCTGGCCCACGACATCGCTCTCGTCGCAGGTCACGGTGACGATGACGAAGTCGCGCTTGTCGAGGATGCGCGTCGAAATGCGCGTCGGCTTCTTCAGCGGAATATAGACGGCCTGCGCCTTGACGCTGGTGATCGGCATGAAAGCCTCCTGTGAACGCGCTTACGAAATCCGGTAGGTGGCTGGGCGACGGTCCTTGAAGGGGGAGACCTCGAATTCTCCCGCCTTGATGGTGATCGTCTTGTTGCGGGCGCGCGCGACATCGACGCTGGCAACGAGAAGGCCTTCCGAACGGCCGGAATTGCCGACCACGGCCCCGAGCGGATCGACGATCTGGCTCTGGCCGAGGAAGGTGGCGTCGCCTTCAGCGTCGGCACGGTTGGCGACGAGCAGGTAGATGAAGTTCTCGGCGGCGCGCACGCGCGTGAACTGCTCCGCCAGGATCGCCGACTGGACCGGCCAGTTGGTCGGCAAGGCAACGAAGTCCGCGCCTGCCAGGGCAAGCGAGCGCATGATTTCGGGGAAGCGGATCTCGTAGCAGATGGCCACGCCGACCTTGCCCACGCACGTTTCAAACAGCGACAATTCGGTGCCAGACGGCTCGTCGACGAAGCGGTCGGCGCCGAGGAACGGCAGGTGGCGCTTGCGGTGGATGCCGATCACGCCGGACGCACCCACGACAGCCGCCGAATTGTAAAGCTTGTCGCCGTTCACCTCGAGGAAGCCGACGATCAACTCGAGGCCGTGCTTGGCGCACATGGCGACGATCTCGCCGATCTCGGCGCTGTCGGCGGAGATGGCTGCGGCGGCAGCGGCGGCGCGGTCGTCGAACATATAGCCCGACAGGTAGCATTCAGGCAGAACGAGCAGCTTTGCCCGCTTGGCGGCAGCTTCGCGCAGATAGCCGTCCATGGCGTCCAGATTGGCACGGACATCGCCAAGCTTGGCAGGGACTTGGGCAACGGCAACGGTTACGGTGTCGGTCAATTGGGCCTCCGGAATTGTGTTTCAGGGAAATCGCGCTTGGCGCCAAGAGTGGTCACTTTGAGTGATCACTTGCGCGCGAACAGCATGAAGAACAGGCCACCCATCAGGGGTAAGGTGACGGCCAGGATGAGGGTCGAGAGCGAAAACACGATCGGCACCTGCGACTGCTGCGCCGACGCCATGGCCCAATTGTAGACCGGCATGGTCGTCTCGCTGCCTCGCAGGAAGGTGGAGCGCAGCAACTCGTTGAACGACAAAAGGAAGCTGAAGATGCCGGCTCCCGATATGCCGGGCATGAGCAGCGGCAATTCGATATCGAGGAAGCAGCGCAGCGGCTTGGCGCCGAGATCCTCGGCCGCCTGGATCAGCTTCACGTCGAAGCGGATGGTGACGATCAGGATCAGCAGCAACGCGAACGGGAAAGCCCAGACCATGTGCCCGATGAACAGCGACCACATGCCCAGGCGAAGGTCGAGCGTCGTGCGCAGGAAGATGAACAGGGCAGCCCCGATCGTCAGGCCCGGAACGAACAGCGGCAAAAGGGCGACAAACAAAACGCCGCCCGGCCTTTTCAGCCGCACAAGCGCGCGGGCCAGGAAGGTGCCGACGATCATGCAGGCCAGGGCCACGACAAGGCCCAGAACGACGCTCTTGACGAAGGGAGCGTGCCACTTGTCGTTCGAAAACAACAAGCCGTAGTGGGCAAACGTCAGCGGATAGGGCTTTCCGGACAAGGGCTCGGCGCTGAACGACATCACGCCAAGCCAGATCAGCGGGCCATAGATGAGGGCGAGCGCGATCGTGCCGAGCGCGATGGCAACCACGTTCCAGCCCGACGCTTCGGCGATCCGATCGAGCAATGGACGCTGCATCTTGCGACCGCGCGGTGGTATTGCGTTTGTTTCTGCGACACTGGTCACGGCGGGGGTCATTGCGGGCCTCCTAACGATCAAGGCTCTGGAACAGGGACGACATCTTGAAGCGTCCGCGCAGGCTGACGACCAGCGCCGCCAGCATCAGGACGAGCACCGCGATGACGATGGTCGAGAGCGCCGCCGCAACGGGATAATTAAGGTTGGTCAGCGCGCTCTGGATGGACTGGCCGAGCAGGTTCACCTGGCCGCCGCCGAGCAGTTGCGGCTCGATCCAGGCCGCCATCAACGGCACGAAGGTGAACACGATGCCACCGACGATGCCAGGCATGGCCAAAGGCAGGATGACGTGGCGCAAGGTCTGCAGGCGGCTGGCGCCCAGATCGGCACTGGCCTTGATGAGATCGTCGTCGATCAGGCTAAGCGTCAGGAAGATCGGAAACACGGCGGTCGGGAAATAGCTGCCGAACATGCCGAAGCTGACGGAGAAATCCGAATAGAGAAGCCATGTCAGCGGCTTGTCGATGAGGCCGCTGCCGACGAGGAGATTGTTGACGACGCCGTTGGTGCCCAGGATCGAACGCCAGACGATGATGCGCGACGAAGCATCAATGAAAAACGGGATGGTCAAAAGCGTGATGACGCCGGCGCGGACCGCAGCGGAGCGGCAGCCCTTTGCCAACCAGAGCGCGAAGGGGAACGCCACCAGGATTTCGAGGAACGTCACCGACACCGCGAAGCGGATGGTGCGTAGCACGACCACCCAGCGTCCCGTCTCGACAAGGCTGGTCCAAGTGGCGAACGTCGGATCGTAGACGATCTGATACTGGCGCATGCTGAAGAAGCTGAACGCCGAGATGATCAGCAGAGGCAGCACGACCACGCCGATCCACATCACGAGGAACCAGCCCGTGAACCAACCTGTGGCGGTGCCCGGCAGCCGCCAGCGGCGACGGGGCGATGATGAGAGAGCGAGTGCGGTCATGCCTCAACCTTTCCCCGCCGAGGATCAGCCCGGCGGGTTCGATTTGTACTTTTGACGACGGTGGTCAGGCGCTCAGGAAGCGCTGCCACTCCTGTTCCATGACGTCGGCGTGCGGTGCCGTCGGCTTGGCCCAGAACGCGTTCGGGTTCGACATCTTGCGGGAGAT
Source organism: Mesorhizobium sp. Root157 (assembly GCF_001427385.1). Taxonomy (GTDB): domain Bacteria; phylum Pseudomonadota; class Alphaproteobacteria; order Rhizobiales; family Rhizobiaceae; genus Mesorhizobium. The sequence goes on along the minus strand of NZ_LMGJ01000012.1, from coordinate 388,058 downwards.
CTTCTTGTCGGTTGCGCGCAGTTCTTCGACCTGCTCGGGGCTCCAGCCGGACTTCTCGGCATATTCCACGCCCAGATCCATGTTGGGTCCGGCATAGGAGCGGTCGCGCGCCTGATAGGCCCGGAACTCGCCGCCGAGGAAGTAGTTGAGGACCTTGTAGATGGCCTCGCCATTGCCGCGCTCCAGCGCCTGCTTCGGAACGTAGGCGCCGTGACCCCACTTCTTGCCACCCTCGACCGCGTAGGCATAGACCGGAGCCTTGTCCTTCATGGTCTTTTCCGCTTCCTTCACCGCCGGCTCCCAGCATTCGAGAACGTCGACTTCGCGGTTTTGAATGAGCTGCACCTGCTCCTCGAAGCTGTTGTGCAGCGTGCGGAAGGTGCCGGCCTTCTTGCGCTCGACCGCATAGTCGACGACGGCCTTGGCCTGCTCGGGCGTCAGGTTCGCCGGGTCTTCGATCTGCAGGCGTCCATTGACCTTGAGGAAATTGGCCATGCAGGCGAGCGACTGGGAGAAAACGCGATCCAGCGCGACGCGGCCGCGGGTGCGGTCGTCTTCGTAGAGGACCGAATAAGGGATTTCATCCTGGCCGTTCGGGTTGGCGCCGATGGCGTCGGCGAAATAGGCGAAGGCGTCGCAGTTGCCGAGGATCGGCACGCCGTAGGTCTTGCCGTCATAGACGCTGATGTCGGACTTTTTCCAGAAATCCGGCGTCCGGTCCCAAAGGTCGAGCGCCGGGTTCGTCTCGTCGATCTCGGCATAGAATCCCTGCGGGCCCAGGATATCCTGCGTGCCGCCGTCGAAGATCATGATGTCGTGCGTTTCGCCGATATTGTTGGCGAGCGCATCGCGCATGAAGACGCCAATGTCGGCATCCGTCGGCGTGAATTCCAGCTTGATGCCGGTAGCCTTGCTGATCAGGCTGGGGTCATCCATCTGCGCGGTGGTGACGCCATAGGCGTGCAGCACGGTTTCCTGCGCAAATCCGAGGCTGGCAAAGCCAAGGCTGGAGCCGGCAAAGGCGACGCTGACGCCGGCGGATTTCAGAAACGAACGCCGGCTCATGCCGAAGTCGTTGCTCTCTACTGTAGACATATGTTCACTCCCTTTGCTTCCGGTTGTTCCATCGCCGTTTCTTGACGGTCGCGGAATCGTGGATGGATCCGTTCAGGGATCCATGACGGTGCACGTGTCGTGCGACCAGTGGATGAAGGTGGGTTCGGCTGGCGCGGCGTCGACATCCCAGAGCCGGGACCGGATCGGGCCGACCTCCGTATCCAGCGTCAGGTCGAGGTATTTGCCCTTGTAGACCGAGGCCGTGCGGCGGCAGGAAAACCCGTTGGCCGACGCAGGGGCCTCATTGACGTTCGAAAGGCGCACGCGCTCGGCGCGGACGCCGGTTACCGCCTTTGCCCCCACGCGAGGCGTGGATTTGCCGCACCATTGGCCGGTGATGGAATGGCCGCCGGTGCTGAGCGTCACGTAAGGCAGCGCGACTTTTTCGATGATGCCTTCGAGAATATTCTCCACGCCCATGAACCTGGCCGCGAAAGCGCTGTTCGGACGGTCGAAAAGCTCGGTCGGCTGCCCTTCCTGGGCGATCTTGCCCGACTTCATAAGAAGCACGCGATCACTCATGGTCAGGGCTTCTTCCTGGCTGTGGGTGATGTAGACGAAGGTGATGCCGAGATTGCGCTGAATGGCGATCAGTTCTTCCTGCATGTCGAGGCGCAACTTCTCGTCGAGCGCGCCCAGCGGTTCGTCGAGCAGCAGGATGGAAGGCCGGGTCACGAAGGCGCGTGCCAGCGCGACCCGCTGACGTTCACCGCCGCTCAACTGGTGGATGCGCCGCTCCGACGTATGGGCGAGGCGAACCAGTTCAAGCGCTTCCATGGCCCGTTTGCGGCGTTCGAAAGCCGCGACGCCACGCACTTTCAGGCCGTATTCCACGTTCTCCCGCACGGACATGTGGGGAAACAGGGCATAATGCTGGAACACCGTCGTGCAATCGCGATCGCTGGCGCCAAGCTCCGACACGTCGGCGCCGCCGATACGCACGCCCTTGGCCGCGGTCGGACGCTCCAGCCCGGAGATGATGCGCAGCAGCGTCGTCTTGCCGGAGCCGCTTTCACCGAGGATGGTCAGGAATTCGCCCTGCCGGGCAACCACGGTGACGCCGTCGAGCGCCACGACATCGCCATAGCGATGCGTCGCCTCGATAACTTCGAGCATGGGCGGCAAAGCCGTGGAACCGGCATCGGGCGGCAATGTTTGCGGTGTTGCTTCTGGCATCCTGGTTTCCTTTTGCGCATCGGCGCGCCGACGCGCCTGACGGCCGGCGGTCGGGCCGGTCGCGAGGGTGGTGGTATGACGGGACGGCTTTGGCATCATGCTGCGCCCCGGTCGTTTCGTTTCGAGGCAGACGCAGTCGCTGCCGCGACCGAGCCAAGCGTGGCGGCCGTGGCGACAGCTCGCGTCAGAGCCTCGACCATGACCTCGCATGCGTCGATGATGCCGGCCGCATGCAGGTTCGTGATCCGATCGCCGGCGGCGTCGTAGCCGCTGGAGCTATCGGAAGAGGCGGCTACAAGGCCTGCCATGTGCGCGGCGTCGCGACCGCGATTCGAGACGATGGCGCGCAGCGGCGCGCCCAACGCGCCCGCCAGAACATTGGCGGCCATCAGTTCGGTCTCGCTGCCGCTCGCCGCTTCGGCTGCCTGAACGGCAGCGCGAAAGAGGCTTGTGCCGCCGCCCGGCACGACGCCGGCGGCGCGAGCGCTTCTTGTCGCGGCGACCGCACGTTTGGCAACTTCCAGCCTTTGGTCAAGTGCGGGCTTTGTCGCAGCGCCGATCCGGATAAGGGCAATTGCGCCGGAAAGACGGGCAAGCCGCAGTTCATGCTGCTCGCGGTCGTAGGCAAGATGCCGCGCGCTGGCGATTTCACCCCGGATGTGGGCCATGCGCGCTTCAAGCGCCTGCGGATCGGCGGCGCCGCCGGCAATCGCCGTATGGTTTCGGCCGATCTCGATGCGGCGGGCGCGCCCGACCATTGCAGGCTTGATGTCGGCCAAGCGATGGCCGCTCTCGTCACCAATCAAGGTAGCGCCGGTGGCAGTCGCGATATCGCCCAGGTTCATGGCTTTCCAGTCGCCAGCGCCAGGCGCCGCCACCGCGCAAACCAGCGCACCGGCCTTGCGCCGGTTGAGCACCAGCGTTGCCAGCGCTTCACCCGCCACTTCGCCGGCGACGACGATCAACGGCTTCTTGCGCTGGGAAAACACTTCCAGCATGGGCAGGATCTCGTCGAAGCGATCGATACGGCCACTGGCGACGAGGATATAGGCGTCATCGTAGATCGCCTTGCCGAGTGCGTCGTCGGTGACGAAGGCCGGCGAAAGCCAGCCGGAGCCGAAATGCAGTCCCGGCCGCGTCTCGATCTCGTCGCCAACGCCGTGCCCAGCTTCCACGATGACGGTGCCCGCCCTGCCGACGGAATGGAAGGCTTCGCCTATCGCGCCACCCAACCCGGCATCGCCCCCGGCTGCCGTCGTCGCGACCGCCCTCAACGTGCCGATGTCGTTTGCCGGAACGGCGCTCGCTTCGATCTGCGCAGCAATTGCCTTCGCACGGCGAACGACCGCGTCGCCGAGATGCTGCGGGTCGTAACCTGCATCCATCATGTTGACCAACCCGGCCAGGACGGCACGGGCAAGCACGATCGCGGTGGCCGCGCCATCGCCGAAATCGCGCGACATTTCCCAGGCAAGATGGCGGAGCGCCTGGACACCGCTTTGCGCCACCGGGTCGGCCATATCGAAATGCGTTGCAACCGCATAGCCGCTGTCGCCGACAAGCGGCAAGGCAGCACCGCGATCGATCAGCACGGAACGGCCGACCGGTCCAAGCGTCAACTCGACCAGATCGGCGAGCCGGTCCACGCCGCGCAGGATACGTCGGGGCGTTCGGTCTTCAAATGCGGGGTTGCGCTGCAGCATGGCGTCAGAGCATCACGTCGCCGCCATTGGGCGACAGCGTCTGGCCGACGAAATAGGAACCTGCCGCGGAGGCAAGCAGCAGTGCCACCGGCGCGATCTCGTCGACGGTTCCGAAACGGCCGATCGGCAGTTCGGCATGTTTCATGCGCCGCCAATCGTCCGTCATTCCGGCGAGTTGCGCCGTTTCGATCGGACCGGGCGCGATGGCATTGACCGTCACGCCATGGGGAGCGCCATCGTAGGAAAGCGCCCGCGTAAAGCCGACCACGCCGCCCTTGGAGGCGCAATAATGCGCCATCGCCGGCGCGCCCTTGTAAGCGAGTTGCGAGGCAAGATTGATCACGCGGCCGTATTTTCGCTCGACCATTTCGGAGAAAAACGCCTGTGTCATCAGGAACGTTCCTCGCAGGTTGATGTCGGTCATGCGGTCGAAATCCGCGACCGCGATGTCCTCGAATGCCTTGTCGCCGCTCACGCCAGCGCTGTTGACCAGGATGTCCACGTGACCCAGTTCGGCCTTTGCGAACCGCGCAAACGCCTCGACCGCGGCCTGGTCAGCGACGTCGCATTCCTGGCCGGATACGGAAAAGCCCTCGCCGGCAAGGCGAGCCGTCAGGGCCTGCGCCTCTGCAGCGTCATCGGCATGGCAGAAGACGACCTTGGCGCCGTAGCGAAGGAAAAGCTCGACGATGGCTGCGCCGATGCCACGGCTTCCGCCGGTGACGACAGCCGTGCGGCCGGCAAGAGAGAAAATATCGGTACCCAAGTCGCTCACCTATTGCCTCTGCGCTTCAATGGTTTCGGCAAAGCGCCGGATTCCCTGTTCCAGCGAGACGGCCGGCACGTAGCCGAGGTCGCGCTTGGCTGCGGTGATGTCGAAGCGATGCTGGACATCGTCGCCGGGGTCATTGCCCTCGCCGAGCCGGATATCGGCTTGAGGCAAGACGCGCCGTACCAGATCCGCCGTTTCGGCAAGCGTCTGATAGGTGTCGCCGGTGATGTTGTAAGCGCGCTGGTCGACGCTTGCCGCGTCGACCGCCGCGATCAACGCCGCAGCCGCATCGTCGGCATGGATATACTGGCGATGGAACCCGGCACCCCAGTCGACGGCGGTGGGGCGTCTTTCGATCGCATCGACCACCATGCGGCGCAGCAGGCAGATTGTAGTCCTGTTCGGCCCATAAACCCATGAAAGGCGAAGCGACACGGTGTCCAGCCGATGCTCTCTCGCATAGGCGGTCACCAGATGCTCGGCGGCAAGCTTGGTCGCGCCATAGACCGTGGACGGATGAAGCGACATGTCTTCCGTGACGGGCCCGGCAACCGTCGATCCGTAGACGCTGACGGAGGAGCAGTTGACGAAGCGGCGCAGCCGACGAATGCGGGCGACTTCCAGCACATTGGCCGTGCCGACCACATTGACGGCGACGAGATCATAGGGGTTGTCGCGCGCCACCATGGGACCGGAATGAGCCCCGCAATGGATGATGCTATCCAGATCGGGGTCGGACGCCAGCTGGTGCAGGCGATGCGTATCGCGCAGGTCGCAGTCGACGATGCGCTCCTCGCCCTCGCCGGACGCCACCCGGTCGACGCCGATGACGCGGTCGCCGCGGCCGCGCAGTTGGGCTGCAACCGCCCGCCCCACCAGACCGCCTGCCCCCGTCACCAAATGAACCCGCGTGCTCACGCCGCCACCTCGAAATTCCCGCATTGAAAACGCCGCGTCCCGCCAAGCGGCATCGGCCGGCGCCGACATCCGTACAGTCCCGTACGCAATGGCACCCGATCAGCGCAGTGGCATGGCGATGGGCCGCATCGGCGAACCCGTCGCACCGCGAAACCGGATACAAGCACCAAAGAAGGCGAATTCGTGAACCTTGTCCTCGGCGAGATCCTCCAGGTTGGCGATCTCAAGGATCGGTACGCCGGCCTCCGCCAGCAGATAGGTATGCACCACCTGCCAGTTTTCCGGATCGGCCGACGGCGCCTGTTCGAGGCAATGATTGTCCGCTCCGATGATGATGGCACCCGCCTTGGCCAGAAACTCCGCGCCCTCGCGATTGAGCCCGGGAGGGTCAGGCAGATATGTGGCGCGGTCGGGCCACAGCCGCATGCGGCCGGTGCGGATCAGCACCACGTCGCCAGGGCGCAGTTCGACGCGCTGATGCTTCAGGCAGCCGCGCAGGTCGGCCTCGCCGATGCCGTAACTCGGCGGCAGCACGTCGACGCCGAGCAGCGCCGCCACGTCCAGCATGATGCCGCGCGCAACGATGGGCGGATGCTTGTCGGCGCCGGATTTGCGCCAGGCGCGGCTGCCCAGATGCTCCTTGGCGGAGAAGCCGTTGAAAATCTTGCCGTCGTAACCGAAGTGGTTCAGCGCATCGATATGGGTGCCGGTATGCGTGTACATCGAGATCGAGTCGCCCGAATAGGAGACGAGGTCGTTCGCTTCCTTGCCGACACGCATGATGTCATCGATCTTTTCGCCCTCAGGCGTGTGGGTCATCCAGATCTGATAGGGCTGATCCTCGGCACCGAACCAGCCGGGCATGCCAACGAAATTATCGACCGAAAGATCATAGATCTTGGTGGGATCGGCGCGATCCATGATCGCCTGACGCGAGGCGGCGTCGACCAGGTTCAGCATGCCGATCTCGTCATCGGAACCGAACGGGCTGGCAGTCGCCTTGCGGAAAGCCGCACCGTGGGCGGCGATGCGCGATTTCATTGCCGCAGTTACAAAGCACTCTGAACACATGTTCCCATACCTCACTGCACGGTTTTGCCGGCGGATGAACCGTCAGGCGCGCCCATCCAAACGATTGGCGTGACGCGCCCCATAACTTGCGCACCATAGGGTTATGGGCTGTCAATCATTATGTCAACGAGATTGTCGATAATTTATTCGACAATCCAATCCGAGCATGCGAATGTGATTGTACGGATCGAGTCAAGCGATACAATTTCGCTGGGTAAGCATGTCGGGGTTGGAATTTTGAAGACATCAGCAATAGCAAGGGCGCCGGTGACGCCAAAGAGCGCACAGGAAGACCAGTTGCGCCAAGGCCCTGCCCTCGATCGCGTCGTGGCCGCGCTGGAGGAAGATATCGTCCTCGGCAAGCTGCATCCACGCGAACGACTGATCGAGGAAGATCTTTGCGAGCGCTTCGGCGTGACGCGCCATATCCTGCGCCTGGTCTTTGCGGAACTGAGCCGCATGGGCATCGTCGAGCGGATTCCCAATCGCGGCGCGCTGGTGCGGGCCTTTTCGACCCGCGACGTCGACCAGCTCTATTCCTTGCGCGAAATGCTTGAAACCTCCGCTGCCGCGCAGATCGAGTTTCCGGTCAAGCCGGAAGACCTGGAAGAGCTGAAGGTAATCCAGTGCGACCATGACAAGGCCATCGAACAGGACGATCTTGTCCAGGTGTTTCGCTCGAACCAGCGCTTTCACAGCAAGCTGTTCGATCTGTGCGGAAACACCTTCCTCGCCGAAGCGATCGAAACCTACGCCCAGCGGGCGCACGGCATCCGCTTCCATGTCCTGCTGAGCCCGGCGCAGCGCCGCAGGGCCCGCGACGAGCATCATCTGATGATCGACGCGATCACCCGCCAGGATCGTGCGGCGCTGATAGATCTGTGCCGTAACCATCTGCCCGCATCGAAGAACGCATATCTGCGCACCTTCGGAACCTTGATCGACTGATCGGCGGCAATCTCTCCAACAGCATTTTCATTAATTTCGAGGCGAACAATGACGACTGAACCGTCGGAGACAGGTCTTTCCCGCGGCCTGACCAACTACGGGGACAAGGATTTTTCCCGTTACCTGCGCATGTCGTTCGCACGTTCCATGGGGCACTCGAACGAAATGCTGGCGCGCCCGGTTGTGGGCATCGCGACCACCTACAGCGAATTCAACAATTGCCACCGTCTGGTCCCTGAACTTGTCGCGGCCGTGAAGCGCGGCGTCCTTTCCGCCGGCGGCCTGCCACTCGAGTTCCCGACCATTTCGCTCGGCGAAGTCTTTCTCAACCCGACCAGCCTGTTCTTCCGCAACCTGATGGCCATGGACACCGAGGAAATGGTCCGGGGCCAGCCGATGGATGCGGTGGTGTTGATCGGCGGCTGCGACAAGACCGTCCCGGCACAGCTGATGGGTGCCGTTTCCGCCAACATCCCCGCCGTCCAACTCGTCACCGGACCGATGATGACCGGACGCTGGCGCGGCGAAAAGCTCGGCGCCTGCACCGATTGCCGCCGCTTCTGGGCGCGGCACCGGGCGGGCGAATTCGATACCGAGACGATCAACGAGATCGAGGGGCGGCTGGCGACGACCGCCGGCACCTGCGCGGTGATGGGAACGGCCAGCACCATGGCATCGCTTGCCGAGGCGCTCGGCATGATGCTGCCCGGCACGGCCGCGATCCCCGCCGTCCATGCCGACCGCATCCGCGCTGCCGAGGCTTCGGGCGTCGCCGCGATGCAACTGGCCAAGTCGCGCATCACGCCCACCGACATCATCACCGAAAAATCGGTCGAGAACGCACTTCGCGTGCTGCTGGCCATCTCCGGCTCCACCAACGCCATCCTGCACCTGACGGCTATCGCCGGGCGGGCGGGAATCAAGATCGACCTCAACCGCCTCAACGAATTGTCGGATACCACGCCGGTGCTGGTCGACCTGAAGCCGACGGGCGCCTATTACATGGAAGACCTGTTCGCCGCCGGCGGTATCGGCGCGGTGCTGCGCGAACTGAAGCCGCTGCTGCATCTCGACTGCATGACCGTCACCGGCACGACATTGGGCGAACGGCTGGACGACGACGTTGCCCCCTATGTCGACCGCAACGTCGTCCATGCGCTGGAAACGCCGTTGCAGCCGGTCGGCGGCCTCGTCGCGCTATTCGGATCGCTTGCGCCCAATGGGGCCATCTTCAAGCGCGCCGCTGCCGATCCGGCCCTGTTCGAGAGCGAAGGCCGCGCCATCGTTTTCACCTCGATCGAGGACATGGCAAATCGCATAGACGATCCGGATCTCGATGTTTTGCCCGACGACATCCTGGTGCTTCAGAATGCCGGGCCGACCAGTTCGTCGCGCATGCCCGAGGCGGGTTATCTGCCGATACCGACCAAGCTGGCTCGTCAGGGCGTCAAGGACATGTTGCGCATTTCCGACGCGCGCATGAGTGGCACCGCCTACGGCACCATCGTCCTGCATGTCAGCCCGGATTCGGCATCCGGCGGGCCGCTCGGCCTCGTGCGCAACCACGACCGCATCCGGCTGTCGATCAGCAACCGGCGCATCGACCTGCTCGTCGACGATGCCGAATTGGAACGCCGCCGCGCCGCCCTGCCGCCGCCCGCGCCGTTGCCGGAACGCGGCTATGCCCGGCTCTACCGGCAGGAAGTGCTGCAGGCCGAACATGGCTGCGATTTCAAATTCCTGACACGTTCGCCCGAAAATACGTGAAGGGAGCGCGGCCATGGACGTCGTCTGGAAAGGGATCGTCGGCGGCCTTGTCACGGCACTGATCGTGGCGCTCTCCAAGCGCGGCAATGTGCTGCCTGGAATATTGCCGCTGTTTCCAACCTTCGGCCTGATCGCCCTGCTCGTGATCGGCGCCAAGGGCGAAATGGCGGCATTCCGCGAAACCTGCCTTGCCGGCATGAAGACCATCCCGGCCTATATCGCCTTCCTGCTGGCCTGCTATTGGGCTATCGCCCGCGTCGACTTCGTCACGGCAGTCGGCGTCGGCATCCTTGCCTGGCTGACCGTGACGATCGTCATTTTCCTCGGCGGCGGGCTGTTTGCGTTTTCCCGATGACGAAGAAGCGGCCACCCATCGATTCGATCTGCTTGGTCACCTCGAGCCGCACATCGAAGGCGTAGGTGATCGCGCCGAGGCTGACGGACGTGCCGATTGCAGCGAGGCCGGCGACGCCCGCACCGACCACCAATACCCGCGCAGGCGGAATCGGGGAACCCGGCGGCGGCACCGGCACCTGCCTGCACGACGCATTCGTGGCCAAGTTTCACCAATTCCCTTGCCGAGTCCCATGGCAACCCGGTTTTCCCCAGTCAGGATTTCACGTGCTGCACCGATTTTCATGAAATTGCCCCCATCGCCGCAAACGGTCGGCGGCTACAAATATCAACGAGAGACGACAGGCCCCGGCGGTGGGCCGGGACCTGCCTTGTGGTTGCCTGAAGCGCGGCGCTCTTGAACAGATTCAGGCGACGCACTTCAAATTTTGGTGTTACGCAGCCGCCAGCGGAAAGAAGATCGCACGGGCGACATCGAACCCGTAGCGCGGTGCGTATTGCGAGGCGTCGGCGACCAGTTCGGCGACCGACTCCAGAATGAAGCGCACTTTCGCATCCGGAAGAAGGACGCTGAAATTGAGCCGTGTGAAGCCGGGCTTCAGCATCTCTTGCCCCTCGAGAATTGCCGCGCGCAGACGCTGCGACTCCTCCGCATCGATGGAAAGCAGGCGATGGACATATGGTCCGGCACACGCGCAACCGCCGCGCGCCTGAATGCCGAAACGGTCGCTCAGCATGCGGGTAACGAGTTGCTGGTGAACGAAACCGCCTTGGCCGTCGCGCACCCGAAACGAAAATATCGGAAGTCGCGCCGGCCCCGAAGGTCCGAGCAGTTCCATGCGGCCCAGACCCTTCCAGGCGTCGAAAGCCTTGCGCACCAGGTCGTCATTGCGCGCCTGCATCGCCTCCGCGCCGATGGCGTCCTTGACGAGAAAGGCAAGGGCAGCACGAATATCGCCCACGACATTCGGCGTTCCGGCTTCCTCGCGCGCCTCCAGGCTGTCGCTATAGTCGTGGCCGTCGGGCGAAACGAAGCGGACCGTGCCGCCGCCGGGCCATGACGGCTTGGAGACTGCCACCGCATCGCGGCGCAGGATCAGCACGCCCGAAGAACCCGGCCCGCCGATGAATTTGTGTGGAGAGACGACAATGGCGTCGATTGCCGCGTCCATGGCCGGCGTCATCGCGATCGGCAGGTAGGGGCCGGCACCGGCATAGTCCCACACCATGCGCGCGCCCGCCGCCTTGGCCATGCGCGTCACAGCGGCGACATCCGTGACGATGCCAGTCACGTTCGATGCCGCGGAAAACGAACAGACGGTGAGATCGGCCGGTTGCCGCAGCGCTGCCTCGAGCATGCGAAGATCGGGGCCGCCAGTTTCGCTTTCGGCGATTTCGACGACTTCGGCACCGCTTTCGCGCCACGGCAGGATATTGGAATGGTGCTCGTAAGGGCCGATGAGGACGCGGACCCGCCGCCCGGCTGCGATCGTACCGGAGACGCCCAGCAGATTGACGATCCGGTTGAGGCCGGCGGTCGCGCCGGAACCGGTGAAGACGACCGCATGCTCCGGACCAGCACCACAACATGCCGCTATCGTCTCCCGGGCCTGACGCCGCAGCCGGGTCATGAAGCCTCCGCAGTAGGAGGCCTCGGTATGGCTGTTTGCATAGTAGGGCAGGACGCGTTCGAGAATGAAGTTCTCGACCTGCCGCAGCGCCCGCCCGGACGCGACATAGTCGGCATAGATCAGATGGCGCTGGCCGAACGGGCCATCCACCATGGCGTCATTGCCGATCAACCCGTCATGCAGGGCAGAGATCGGATCGGCGACGTCCAACGACTGCCTGAACTCTTCCAGAAGACCGGACGAAACCGGGTTGTTTGCAAGTGCGACCACGATCAGACCCTCCAAGGACAGCTAGCGAGATTTTTAGTCGAAAAGCACAATTGAAACCTCACCGTTGTCATGTAAAACTGGCCTTAAATTGGGTCAGAAATTCGAATCTATGATCAAAATCGACGATATTGATAGAAGCATCCTGACGGCCCTCCAACAGGATGGCGAAATTTCGCAACGCGACCTTTCAGACAAGGTCGGGCTGTCGCAGAACGCATGCTGGCGACGGCTGCAGAACCTCAAGGCAAGCGGGCTCATCCGCGGAACCCACACGCATATCGATTTGTCGGCGCTGGGTTACGACCTGACGGTTTTCGTCATGATCCGCACCCGCCATCATTCGCGGGAATGGGCGGAGAAATTCCGGGCCCATATCGAGAAACTGCCGGGGGTTACCGATTTCTACCGGATTGGCGGCGACTGGGACTATCTCATCAAGGTCGTCGCAAAGGGCATCGCGGGCTACGACGCCTTCTACCAGAAACTCATCACCGACTTCGAGCTGGCGACAGTGACCGGCATCTTTTCGATGGAAACGATCATCGACGGGCGCGCCGTCGACTTGCGCCAGCGCTCCCGGTAGCCACCGGCTTTCTTCCCGGCAGAAGGAAGCGGCAACCTCATGGCGCACCGTCACGCTACACTGCTCGACAGCGTGCTGACCGCCTCATGCTGGGTCAGGAACACGTGACCGTTGATGGTGCCGAGGAAGCGTGTGCGCTTCAGCCGGTCCATGACCGGCCCCTTGATCTCCTACAGATGGAAACCAATGCCGGCATCGGCAAGCTGGCGGCTGATTTCTTCCAGGCTCTCAAGCGCCGACACGTCGAACCTGTCCTCAAGGTAGCGCGCATTGGCAAAGTAAAGGCTTTCGTCGACACGGATCGACAATATCTGCGGCTGCGTGAGCACCTCGTGGCGATCGATGTTGCGATAGTGTTCCAGCCCCGGCACCTGGCCGACGACGGCCATATGCGGCTTGCTGGTTTTGTAGATTTGCAGCAGGCGCTCTCGCCACCCGTACGGCAACATTCAGCGCCGGAATTCGAAAAATGGGGTCAACTTTTCGGTTCGGTGCTTTAGTACGGATTGTGCTTCGGGCTTAGCAGGATGAACGGCGGCGTGTATTCAGCAAGACGTGCTTGAGGGACTGTCGGATGAAGATTGCCGTCACGGGTGCAACGGGTTTCGTCGGCAGGAGCGTGGTCCCCATTCTTGATGAAGCCGGCGTGGAACTCCTTCTTGTCGGTCGGGAACCCAAGCGGATAGCGCAGCGCTTTCCCGGCACTCGGGCCTGTGGATATGACGAACTCGAACAACACGCTTCGGGCTTCGATCTGCTTGTCCATCTGGCAGTGGTCAACAATGACGCAAACGTGCCTCCCAGCGTATTCCACGATGTCAATGTGAGGCAGCTTCTGGAGGTTGCCTCCGCCGCCAAGCGGGCAGGCATCTCCCGTTTCATAAACATCTCATCGATCCATGCACTGGACCCCGACAACCGCAGCTCTTATGCGCGGAGCAAGCAGGAAGCCAGGAAGCAGTTGGCCGGCGTAAAGGGCATTGCAGCAATCTCCGTGTTTCTGCCGGCGGTCTACGGAAACGAATGGAGCGGCAAGCTGGCCATTCTCAACAAGCTGCCAAAGCGACTGGCGCATATGCTTTTCCAGGTACTCGCGGCGTTCAAACCGGTCCTGCACGTATCGCGTCTGGCGGACTTCCTGTTACATCGTGCCGCCGAAGACGAAGGTGACGAGATCATCCTGTCGGACGGCCAAAGCGGCAATCTCGTTTATCGGGGCGTCCGGCGGATCATCGACGTGTGTTTCGCTCTGGCGGTGATCATCCTGTTCTGGTGGGGCCTCATTCTCCTTTGGGGATTGGTGCGCATCCTGTCGCCCGGCCCCGGAATTTTTGCCCAGCAACGGGTCGGGCGAAACGGCGCTGTGTTCACCTGCTACAAGTTCCGTACGATGCATGTCGGCACAGTGCAGGCTGCGACCGACCAAGTTTCGGCCAATTCTGTGACCAGACTTGGCCGTCTTCTGCGCAAGACGAAACTGGACGAGTTGCCGCAAATCTGGAACATCCTGCGCAACGAGATCAGCCTGATCGGCCCGAGGCCTTGCCTGCCAATCCAGACGCAATTGATCGAGGCCAGGCGGCGGCGCGGCGTGCTGCGACTCAAGCCGGGAATCAGCGGACTTGCCCAGGTCAACGGCATCGACATGCGCGAACCGGAGACCTTGGCTCGCTGGGACGCACGCTACGCGGCACTTCAATCGTTGCTGCTTGATTTTCGGATCATCATGGCAACAGCCAGCGGTCGCGGGCAAGGCGACAAGGTGAAAAAGGACCACTGAAGAGGAGCGATGCCTTGCGGCGCCCTTGTTGGGCTGACCGCGCGCTGCGTCTCGCCATCTTAGAGCGCGTCGCGATTTTTCAGATTCGCTGGCCGCGCTCTAAATACCTGTTTCTATGCGGCAGGCTTTGGCTGTGTCGTGAATTTTTTTGTTGTAGCTTCGGCTTCCGCGCCGGGGTGGCCGTTTCCACGCAACATCCCGTGGCTGGCAGGCACATATTCCGGCACTATTTGACCGAGCAATTCTATTGCGTGCGCCTGATCCTCGTTGGCAATAGCGCTCTCCAGCGCTGTGATCGTCCTGTAGAGCACGTCCTTGTCGACGACCCTTGGCGAAGCAAAGAAATAGGGCGCATCCGGGTCCCTCCGGTTCACCTCGTCGGAATCGAAAAGCTCTTCATAGAGCTTCTCGCCGGGCCTCAACCCGGTAAAGACGATGCCGATATCGACATGCGGCTTGAAACCAGCCAACTGGATCATTCGTTGCGCCAGATCGAGGATCTTCACCGGCTTTCCCATATCCAGCACCATGATGTCCCCACGCTTGCTGTCTGCATGTGCCGCGGAGGCGTTGAGCACCAGGCAAACCGCTTCGGGGATAGTCATGAAGAACCGCCTGACATCCGGATCGGTGACCGTCACCGGCCCGCCAGCCTTGATCTGTCTTTCAAACCGCGGCACGACCGACCCGTTGGATCCCAGGACATTGCCAAACCGCACGGTCGTGAACATTGTGGCCGGCGAAGCGAGGTCCAGGGCCTGGCAATAGGCTTCGGCCGCGCGTTTGGTAGCCCCCATGACATTGGTCGGGTTCACCGCCTTGTCGGTCGAAATCATGACAAAATTCTTGACGCGAGAGCGAACCGCGGCGTCCGCCAGGTTACGCGTGCCCATCAGATTGGTCTTGATGCCTTCGATCGAATCGTTCTCGACGATGGGCACGTGTTTCAGCGCCGCGGCATGAAAGACCAGATTGGGTCTGAAGCGCGCAAAGACACTGGTAACCCTGCCTTGGTCGCGCACATTCATAAGCGCGGTTGCCACGTTGAGCTTCGGATTGTTCTCTCGAATCTCCATGTCCAGCTTGTAGAGATGGAACTCGGAATTATCGGTCAGGATCAACTGATCAGGCCGATACTCCGCGATCTGGCGACAAAGTTCCGACCCGATGGAACCGCCGGCACCGGTAACGAGAACGACCTTGCCGCTGACCAGCCACGCCACGCCTTCAAGATCGGCGGTTATCTCTGGCCGCCCCAGCAGGTCGCCCAAATCAATGGGTTTGGGCTGCAGAATGGATTGGCTTGTCAGCAGAGACGTTTCCCTGAAGTCGGGAAGGCGCGAAGCTTTGATGCCGAGGTGCGCGCTTGCTTCCACCAGTTCGGCAAGGTGCTGACGGTCCGGCCCCACTTCAGTGTCGATCAGTTCCGTAATGGCGATCCGTTTTCTTGCAAGGCGGGCGACGACGGTTTTGAGATCCGACAAACCGCCGAGCACCTTCACGCCCTGAACCATGCGCGCTCGGTTGAGGATCTTGTCGTCCAGAACACCGACGATGTTGAATTCGCTTCCGGCGCGCCGCCGGTTCGCTCGAATGAAACTGTCAGCGTTGTCGGTCAGTCCGTAGAGCAGGACATCGCGGACTTTCCTGGGAGGAGAGACATCCAGATCACGCCACGAAAACAGGGCCCGCTCCATCGCCAGGCGATATGCAAGCCGAGTGGAGGACAGGCCGATAACCAGATAGATAAACGAAAGAATAGGCACGGAACGGGGGAAATGCAGCCCGCGCGACGTGACGAATGCGGCCATGGTGTAGGCGGCGACCGACGCCGCGGCTACCTTGATGACCGTAACGAGATCCGGGATCGAGACGTAGCGCCACGAGCCCCGGTGCATTGAAAACAGCCAGAAAAAGAAAAGAAAGATCGCCGAGAACCCCAGGGTCTTCTGCCCCAGTTCCGGCACGGCGTACAACAGTTGGTTTCCATAGGCGGTAAAATAGGCCAGCCAGAATGCCGTGGAGGCCGAGAAGACATCGAGCAGGGAGCCGCCGAGCCGCCAAAGCCGGGTCCCGTTGACGACGTCACGTAGCACCATCTGATCCCTGCACTCCTTCGTTGCACCTCTGTCGCTGCAACGCGCGCGTAACAACGCACTTTAGGACCGATTCCCTCTTTGCGGGAAATGAACCTAAAACTTTTCGTTCAGGTTGAACATTCTATCGAAGGCCACGGCCGACAGGCGCGGTCAAAATCTCCCTCACCGATATGCCGGGGGCCAATCCTCTCCTCCGGAGGCCTATTCATCACGTTTGCGGCGACAGAGTGGCGAGGACGCCAACCAATCAGCTTGCCTCGCGCATGGCCTCGGCGGCTTGAAGGTCGACCGAAACGAGTTGGCTGACGCCTTGCTCGGCCATGGTCACGCCGAACAGCCGGTCCATGCGCGCCATGGTGATGGGGTTGTGGGTGATGACCACGAAACGCGTGTCGGTGGACGCCGACATCTCGTCCATGAGGTTGCAGAAGCGCTCGACATTGTGATCGTCGAGCGGCGCATCGACTTCGTCGAGCACGCAGATGGGCGCCGGATTGGTCAGGAACACCGCGAAGATCAGCGACATCGCCGTCAACGCCTGCTCACCGCCTGACAGAAGCGTCATCGTCTGCGGCTTCTTGCCAGGCGGGCGGGCAAGAATTTCGAGGCCAGCCTCGAGCGGATCGTCCGATTCGATCAGTTGCAATTCAGCCGTTCCGCCACCGAAAAGATGCGAGAACAGGCGCTGGAAGTGACCGTTGACCACCTCGAAGGCGGCAAGAAGACGCTCGCGGCCTTCGCGGTTCAAGCTCTGGATGGCCTGTCTCAGCTTGCGGATCGCCTCGATCACGTCGTCGCGTTCGGAGACGATGGCTTCCAGGCGTTCCGACAATTCCTTCTGCTCCTCCTCGGCGCGAAGGTTGACCGCTCCAAGCCGCTCGCGCTCAACCTTGAGCCGCTCAAGCGTCCGTTCGATATCGCCCATGTCCGGCATCGGGCTATCGGCTTCCAGCCCGGTATGCCTGACAACCAGATGAGGCGGGGTGTTCAGCGCTTCCTGGATACGCGCCTCGACTTCTTGCCGACGCTCGTCGGCAGCCGTCAGGCGCTCCTCGGCGCGTGCGCGTGCCTCACGTACTTCGGCCAGTCCCTGGATCGCAGCGGTCGCTGCCTTGTCGAGTCCAGCCTGCTTGTTTTCGGCCTCCTGCAAGCGGTCGCTTGCCGTCATACGCAGCGCCTCGGCTTCGGAAAGCTGCGTCAGCAAGGCGCGGCGCCGGGCATCGAGTTCGTCTGGCGCATCGGCCAGTTTCTCGCGCTCCTCCATGGCCTCGGCTTTGCGCTCGCCGAGCGCAGCGATCTGGGCAGAGGCATTCTCGGCCCGCACGAGCCAGTTTCGGCGTTCGCCTTCGATGGCCTGCAGCCGGCGCATGCGTGCCTCGGCTTCGCGGCCAAGCCCCTCGTGCACGGCGCGGGCATCGGCCAGCGCGATCCTGTCGCCCGACACATGCGATGCCGCCTGTTCCAGCCTGGACTGGAGATCGCCAAGGTCGGGTGCCTCCCGCAGCAAGGCTTCGGCCTCGGCAAACAGGGCGGCGGTTTCCTCGTGTTCCTCCATGACGCGGGCGCGCGCATCCGCAAGCGCTTCGCGCCGGCTGGACAGTTCGCCCGCGGCCTTCTCGGCCTGAGCCAAGGCTGCCTTGGCGCTGTCCAGACCCTGCTGGGCTTCGCGCAATGCCTGCCTTGCCGAACGTTCGGCCTCGGTGCTTTGGCGGACTGCCGCTTCCGCCTTGGCCAATATTTCTTCCGTGGCGCGCACGACGCGAGTGGCGTCGATCGCCTCGGCATCCAGTTCGGCAAGCCGGTTCTTCTGGGCAAGGCGCAGTGCCGCCGCAGTGGGGGCGTCGGCGCTGGCGGTCAGGCCATCCCAGCGCCACAAGGCGCCTTCCCGACTGACAAGGCGCTGTCCGGGCGCAAGCAAGGGCTGCAGGCGGGGACCGTCAATTGCCTCGACAATACCGACCTGCGCCAATCTGCGCGCCAATTGCGGCGGTGCGCGCACAACGCTTGCGAGGCTGCGCGCACCCTCAGGGAGGAGGGGATCGCCGGCTTGCGGCTCGTTCTCGCCCCAATGGACAGGGGCGCTGCGCTCCAACGGCACGTCGAGGTCTTCGCCGAGAGCGGCGCCCAGCGCCGTTTCGAAACCACGCTCGACGTTGATCTGCTCAAGCACCGCCGGAAAAAGGTCGCCGCTCGCCGCATTGAGGATCTTCGCCAAGGTGCGCGCCTCGGTTTCGATGCCGGCCAGTTGCGCCTTGGCATCCTGCAACGGGCCACGCGCCTCACCTTCAGCCTCGCGCGCTTCCGCCACCGCCTGTTCGGCGGCTTCAACCGCAGCCTCAGTCTCGTCCAGAAGGCCGGACGCCTGCTCGACCAGCAGGCTTTTCTCGGCAGGATCGGCAAGTCCGACGATGCGGGAGCCGATCTCGGACAGTTCTCGGTCCATCTCGGCAAGCTGACGGGCGAACCGGTCGCGGCGTTCGCCGGTCTCTCGCAAGGTTCGTTCGACCTGATTGCGCGACGCGGCAGCCTCTGCGCGTTCCGCCGTCAATGCGGCAAGCCCGGCTTCGCTGGCGGCAAGTGTGGCCGCAGCCTGCTCGAACGCCGACCGCGTTACCGCCTCGCGCTCGGCCGCATTGGCGTTTTCGGAGTTCAGGCCGGCTTCTTCCACAGCCAGACGTTCCAGAACATCGGCATTGTCGCCCACCATGCGCTCCTCGCGCACGATATCGGCGTCGAGTTGCTCCAGCCGGCGGTCGAGTTCGGATTGACGCGAGCGGATACGCCCAGCCTCTTCCTCGATCTGCGATTTTGCTATTGAAAGCCTTTGGAAGGCAGCGGCGGCCGCCGCCGACGCATCGCGCAACTCGGGCAACCGGTGCGCGCCGATGGCTTGGTCCTTGGCGGCGTTCATCTGCGTGGCGGCCCGTTCGCCAACCAGAGAGGTCGCGACCGCCAGCGCCGAACGCGCCTCGCCTTCCTGCGCCTTGGCCAAGGTCCAGCGAAGGTGCAGCAAGGTAGCTTCCGCCTTGCGGATATCGGCAGAGAGGCTTTTGAAGCGGGACGCCTGGCGCGCCTGGCGCTTCAGGCTCTCGATCTGGCCTTCCAGTTCGCCGACCACATCGTCCAGGCGCTCGAGATTGAGTTCGGTAGCCTTTAGCCTGAGTTCCGCCTCGTGGCGGCGGGTGTGCAGGCCGGATATGCCGGCCGCCTCTTCCAGCAAGGCGCGGCGGGCCTGGGGCTTGGCCTGGATGAGTTCACCGATGCGGCCCTGCCCCACCATGGATGGCGAGCGCGCGCCAGTCGACTGATCGGCAAACAGAAGCTGCACGTCCTTTGCGCGCGCCTCCTTGCCGTTGATGCGATAGACGGAACCAGCTTCGCGCTCGATGCGGCGCGACACCTGCAATTCATCCGCGTCGTTGAAGGCGGCGGGCGCCTTGCGATCGGCATTGTCGAGGAAAAGCGTGACTTCGGCGGTATTGCGGGCCGGGCGCATGTTCGAGCCCGAAAAGATCACGTCGTCCATGCCGGACGCACGCATGTTCTTGTAAGAGCTTTCGCCCATCACCCAGCGCAGCGCCTCGACAAGGTTCGACTTGCCGCAGCCGTTCGGCCCGACGATGCCCGTCAGGCCGCGTTCGATGACGAACTCGCCGGGTTCGACGAAGGATTTGAAGCCGAGAAGACGCAGGCGCGAAAACTTCATGCGCGCCTCATGCCGGAAAGAACGCCGAAGCCGAACCGCCCCGGCGCAGCCGAAACCTTAGACAAGAGGGTCGATGATGGCCGACATTTCCTCAATCGACAGCGCGCCTTTGTAGGTTTTCCCGTTGATAAAGAAGGTCGGTGTCGAGTCGACCTTGAATTCGTCTGCGCCCCGCTTCTGGACAGCTCTCACTTGGTCAAGAAGGGCTTGGTCCGTCAAGCAGGCGTTGAAGCTCTCCTGTGTAAAACCGGCGAGCTTGGAAAGCTGGAACATCGCGTCCTTGACGTTCTCGGCCGCTGCCCAGGTCTGCTGCTGCTTGAACAGCACCTCGATCATGGGGAAATAGTTGTCGCCGGCGCAGCGCGCCAGCATGAAGCCGGCCTCGGCGCGCGGATCGAACGGGAACTCCCGGAAAATGAAGCGGACCTTGCCGGTATCGATATATTTCGTCTTCAACTCCGGGTAGGTCGTTTCGGCAAAATGCGCGCAGTGCGGACAGGTCATCGAAGCGTATTCGACGATGGTGACCTTGGCGTCTTCCTTGCCGAGCGCCTTGTCGGGCAACGCACCGGGCTTCAAGAGTTCGGCCATGTTCACATCGCCTGCAGAAGCAGGCGCTGCGGCGGTCGACGCCGGCGCCTCGGCAGGCTTGGCCGCGTCCGTCGGAGCCGCCGCCTTGGCATCCTCACCGGAATCGCTGCAGGCCGAAAGCAGCACGGCGGCGGGCACTGCGGCCAGCGAGGTCAGAACGGTTCTGCGGGACAAGACACGGATCATGCGAATCACCTGATTTTGGTTGGATTTTGCAACGCAAAGGCACGGAAAAGCGAGAGTTGGCGCGAATTAAGGCATTGCCATCCCCAATCCAATCGCGAAAGCTCGCTCCTTCGATCACGAAATTGCGAGAATTCATTTCTTTTTGCCAAGGACGGTCGCTCCAAGCCGTTCCAGGGAAGCACGAAGCTCGTCATTTTCAATGTGCTTGACGGTGCTCGCCAACCGGGTTTTCTCAGGCTCCGACAGTGGCCGCAACACTGGAATCTCGCGGTGCCTGGCGGAAGTCAGCGGTTTTTGAACTATCTTGACGCGGCCAATGGCCATGAAGCCGAGAAACGCGTTGACCTTGCCGATGATTTCTCCGGTCTGATGCTGCAGATGAAGTGCGGCCATGCCCTCGCACGCGACAACCAGCGTTGCCGGCTCGAACGGATCGTCCTCATGCATGCGGCGCGGCCACTGGATCTTTTCCGGACGCGAACTGGCGGCCAGCTTCACCCCCACGATCTCTTCCCAGGATTGGACCAGACCAATGGAAATTCCGGCGCGCTTGCGCAGCATCGGGTCGAGGATTTCCGTTGCCAGGTCGCTGACCGGAACGGGATTGCCCCAGGGCCTTTTCCCTGCCATGTCCGTTCTCCAGCGACGATCTTCAAAAACGTTCAGCACAGAAGCCAACGTCCGATCAATGGCACCGCACAACACAAGCCGCAAGCCCGCCTTGGCGAATGATGACGTTCCAGCCCGCCTGCTTGCCTGGTACGACGCGCATCACCGCGAACTGCCGTGGCGTGTGGCGCCAGGCGATCTGTCCCGCGGCGTGCGGCCCGACCCCTACCGTGTATGGCTTTCGGAAATCATGCTGCAGCAGACAACCGTCGAGGCCGTGAAATCCTATTTCACCGCTTTCACCGCCAAATGGCCGACGATTGACGCACTAGCGGCGGCGGATACTGACGATGTGATGAAGGCTTGGGCAGGACTCGGCTATTATTCGCGTGCCCGCAACCTCAAGGCCTGCGCCAACTTCATTGCCGGCCACGGAGGCGAATTCCCCGACAATGAGGAAGGGCTGCGTGCCCTGCCCGGCATCGGCCCCTATACGGCAGCGGCCATCGCCGCCATTGCCTTCGATCGGCCGGCGGCCGTCGTCGACGGCAATGTCGAGCGTGTCGTCACCCGGCTCTTTTCCATCTCCACTCCGTTGCCTCAGGCCAAGGGCGAAATCCGGACGCATGTCGAAGGCATGGTTCCGCCTGAGCGTTCCGGCGACTTTGCCCAGGCGATGATGGACCTTGGCGCTACGATCTGCACGCCGCGTAAGCCGAAATGCATGCTGTGCCCGCTACGCGAGGATTGCAGCGCGATCCTGGCCGGCGACCCGCAGCTTTATCCGGTTCGCTTGGCCAAGCCGGAGAAGCCCTCGCGGCGGGGTGCGGCCTTCGTTGCGGTCAGAAAGGACGGCGCGATCCTTTTGCGAAAGCGGCCGGAGAAGGGCCTGCTTGGCGGCATGAGCGAAGTGCCGACGACCGGATGGACGGCGCGCATCGACGGCGACGTTTCTGTAGAGGCTGCGCCATTTGCCGCCAAGTGGCGACGCGCAGGCAGCATATCGCACGTCTTTACCCATTTCACGTTGGAACTCGACGTCTATCGGGCCGAGACCGATGGCAGCACGCCTGCCGGCTGCTTCTGGTCGCGGACAGCCGAAATTTCGGGCGAGGCCCTACCGACCGTCATGAAAAAGGCCATCGAGTTAGCCATTCCGGGTGCAACGCGAAAACAAAGGCATTGACAGAATGGAAATCCGCCACATCGTCTTCGACATCGGCAAGGTGCTCGTCCACTACGATCCGGACCTTCCCTTCAGCCGGCTCATTCCCGATCCTGCCGAACGCAAATGGTTCTTCGACAACATCTGCACCAGCGCCTGGAACATAGAACAGGACCGCGGCCGCAAATGGGAAGACGCCGAGGCGCTGCTGATTGCCGAGCACCCCGGCCATGCTGAAAACATTCGCAACTTCCGCCGCCACTGGCACGAGATGGTTCCGTACGCCTATGACGACAGCGTGGCGCTGCTCGGCCGCCTGCTCGATGCCGGGCACGACGTGACGCTGCTGACCAATTGGGCCGCCGATACTTTTGCCGAAGCGCGCGGACGTTTCCCGTTCCTCGAGCGCCCACGCGGCGTCACGGTGTCGGGCGAAATCGGCATGATCAAGCCGGAACGCGGCATCTACGATCACCATGCCGCGAGCTTCGGTATCGAGCCGGCCCATGCGCTGTTCATCGACGACAGCCAGAAGAACGTCGATGGGGCCAAAGCCGCCGGCTGGCAGGCGGTGCTGTTCACCGATGCGGCGGCTCTCGAAGCCGATCTCGGTCGGATGGAAATTGCACTTTGAATTGAACCGGTCGCGGCGACGTCCGAAACGCCGGTTCAGCGACTTCACCCGCTGAATCGGCTACCGCTGCGCGGTTTCAGGCTCCTGCCCGCTCCATGCCCAGCCTGGCGATGCGGCGCAGTTCGTCAATGGGGGTAAGGCCGCCTGCGCGCTCATAATGCCAGAAGGTCCAGCCATTGCAGGCGTCCAGCCCCTGCACCCTGGCTCCAACCTTGTGGATCGACCCGGCGTTGTCGCCGATCGCGAGCGTGCCGTCGGCGCGCACCTTGGCCGCGAAGCGCCGCTTGGCGTCGTAGAGGGTCGCGCCAGGCGTCATCAGGCCGGTATCGAGCAGGCTGACGAACGCGACGCGCGGCTCGGCGCGCTTGCCCGAAAGCACGGTGAGATTGGCCCCTTCAAGCGGCGTCACCGAAGCGATGCGCTCGTTCGCGGCATCGATATAGGCCTGCTCGCGTTCGATGCCGACGTAGTGTCGCCCGAGCCGCTTGGCGACCGCGCCCGTTGTGCCTGAGCCGAAGAACGGGTCGAGCACGACATCGCCCGGCTTGGTCGAGGCCATCATGATGCGCGCCAAAAGCGCCTCCGGCTTCTGGGTGGGATGTACCTTGTCGCCGTGCTCGTCCTTCAGGCGTTCGTTGCCGGTGCAGATCGGAAACAGCCAGTCCGAGCGCATCTGCACGTCGTCGTTGGCCGCCTTCATGGCTTCGTAGTTGAAGGTGTAGCCCTTGCTCTTCTGGTCGCGCGTGGCCCAGATCATGGTCTCGTGCGCGTTCTGGAAACGGCGGCCGCGGAAATTCGGCATCGGGTTGGTCTTGCGCCAAACGACATCGTTGAGGATCCAGAAGCCGAGATCCTGCATCTTGGCGCCGACACGGAAGATGTTGTGGTAGGAGCCGA
The DNA here is from genome assembly GCF_001427385.1 of Mesorhizobium sp. Root157. Classification (GTDB taxonomy): domain Bacteria; phylum Pseudomonadota; class Alphaproteobacteria; order Rhizobiales; family Rhizobiaceae; genus Mesorhizobium. The sequence goes on along the minus strand of NZ_LMGJ01000012.1, from coordinate 364,082 downwards.
TGACCCAGATGGTGCCATTCGGCTTCAGCACCCGGCGCGCCGCAAGCAGCCAGGCGCGGGTGAAGGCATCGTACGCCTCGAAACTGTCGAACTGATCCCAATCGTCGTCGACTGCATCGACCTTGGACTGGTCGGGCCGGTGCAGGTCGCCGTCGAGTTGGAGATTGTAGGGCGGGTCGGCGAAGATGACGTCGATCGATTTTTCCGGCAGCCGGTCCAGCGCCGCAACGCAGTCGCCCTTGAGAATCGTATCCAGCCACTCGGATCGGTGAGGAGCATGCGAAAGTTCGTCGAGTCGACGGACTGCTGACATTTTGACACCCAAGACACGTTACTGTTTACCCGCTGTTATGGTTACCGATCAGCGTAAATATTCAGTGAAGCGGACGGGCTGATTTGCGAAGGGCGGTTCTTTGGTGTATCCCCGCCCCGCCTGGGCAATACCGGGTTTCCCCTTCCCCGAGTTTCGCCGGACCGACATGAACAAGCTCGACCTCGTTATTTTTGATTGTGACGGCGTGCTCGTCGATTCCGAAATCCTTGCCGCGCGGGTCGAGGCCCAGTTGCTGACAGAGGCGGGGTTCGAGATATCGGCCGAAGAACTGGCGGAAACCTATGCCGGTCTGACCTTCAAGGACATTCTTCTCAGCGTCGAGCAAAGGGCGGGCATTCCGCTGCAAGCCTCGCTGATCGACAAGGCCGAGGAATTGATCGACCGGCGGCTGAAACAGGACGTGCGTGCCATCGACGGCGTTCACGAAGCGGTGGCGCAAGTGGCCACGCCACGTTGCATCTGTTCCAACTCGCGCGCCGACCGCATTGAATTCATGCTGGAAAAGACGCGGCTTTTGCCGCTCTTTGCCGGTAGGATCTTTTCAGCGCTCGATACGCCGAGCGGCAAGACCAAACCTGCTCCGGACGTATTTCTCCATGCTGCCAAAACGCTCGGCGCCGACCCCGCGCGCACGTTCGTCATCGAAGATTCGGTACACGGCATCAACGGCGCCACCGCCGCCGGCATGCGCGTCATCGGCTTCACCGGCGCCTCGCACAGCTATCCGGGCCATGCCGACGCCTTGACCGAGGCCGGGGCGGAAACAGTCATCCGACGCTGGGCCGAACTGAAAAGCGTGCTTGCCGCCCTCTCCGAGTGGTCCGAAAACGCGTAGCATTTGCCGTTTCAACACAGCGGTCAGGCTGCGGCGCGTAAACGACGACGCCCTGACCGCGATATGGTCCAGGTGTTCAGCTAGCGCGGAATGTCCGAGATGGAGGACTGAGCAGGTGGTGCCGCCGGGGCCACAGCCGCAACCGGTTTCTTTTTCACCACCTTCTTCGCGACCCTGGCCGGCTTCGGGGCGGCCTTCGGCGGGCCTTCGTCATAGCCGACGAACACCTGATAGTTCCGCGCTGACGGCGCAGGAACGGTGACGTTGGGATCATTGAAGACGAACTGGGTGGCCGTCGAAGTATCGGCGATCTGCACCTTGTATTGGTGGAGTTGCGAGTAAAGCACCTGGTCGCCCAGGGTAACCGCGATGCGGATAGGCATGGTGATGGCGCCGGCCGACGCGAGCGGACCGGGCACGACCTTGCCGGCAACGGCGACATTCAGGGTCAGCGTGCCGGTACCGTAGCTGCAGTCGCGGGTCACGTTGGCGATCGCGGCCTGATAGATCAGCTTGGACTGATCGTCCTGGCCGCCGCTGGCATAGGTGTTGAAGTAGGCAGTGCCTTCGCGCAGTGTCACGTTCGGGCAATAGGCCCTCAATTCGCTGGCCAGCACCTTGCCCTGCGCCTGGGCGTCAGCCTGCGTGGGAGCCTGCTTGTCGCCCACGCCAAGCAGTCCGTTGCCGCCCGACTGGCAGCCTGCGACGACAAACATAAAGCCAAACGACGCCAATCCGGTAAAAAAGCGACGACCCGATGTACGAACTGCCATGAACTGCACTTCCCTCTCGCAACGCTGGTGTCCTATAGCAACCCGGCGGCGAAAATGCGACTGACGAAAGCAACAAATCCACACTCCGCAAACAACGGAAGACCGATCAAATGCAGTATGTGAGCACTCGTGGCGAGGCACCTCAACTCGGCTTCTCCGATACGATCCTGGCCGGTCTGGCCCGCGACGGCGGGCTCTACGTTCCAGCCGTCTGGCCGCAGTTTTCAGCCGCCGAGATCCGGGCCATGCGCGGCCTTGCCTATCCCGACCTTGCAATCCGCGTGTTGACGCCCTTCCTCGGCGGCGAGATCGCGCAACCGGTGTTCGAACGCCTGGTGCGCGAGGCCTATGCCACATTCCGGCATCAGGCCGTCTGCCCGCTGGTGCAGATCGCGCCCAACACCTTCGTGCTGGAGTTGTTCCACGGTCCCACGCTTGCCTTCAAGGACGTGGCGATGCAACTGCTTGCGCGCCTCATGGACCATGTGCTTGCCGAGCGCGGCCAGCGCGCGACCATAGTGGGAGCCACATCGGGCGATACCGGAGGAGCGGCCATCGACGCATTCGCCGGACGTGACCGCACCGACATCTTCATCCTGTTTCCCAACGGCCGCGTCTCCCCTGTGCAACAGAAGCAGATGACGACCTCGACAGCCGGCAACGTCCATGCGCTCGCCATCGAGGGCAATTTCGACGATTGCCAGGGATTGTTGAAAGACCTGTTCAACGATCACGGCTTTCGCGACCGCGTTTCCCTGTCGGGCGTCAACTCGATCAACTGGGCGCGGATCATGGCCCAGATCGTCTATTACTTCTCTTCGGCTCTGTCGCTCGGCGCGCCGGACCGGCCCGTTTCGTTCACCGTTCCCACCGGCAATTTCGGCGACATCTTCGCCGGCTACGCCGCCAAGAAGATGGGCCTGCCGATCGAGCGGCTCGAAATCGCCACCAACGACAACGATATCCTGGCGCGCACGCTGGCCACCGGCGAATACCGCATGCAAGGCGTCGTTGCGACAACCTCGCCATCAATGGACATCCAGGTGTCGTCCAATTTCGAACGGCTCCTGTTCGAGGCGTCCGGCCGCAACGCCGGAACGGTGAGGCGCTACATGGCGGGCCTCAAGCAGTCCGGCGCGTTCACCATCGAGGCTGGAGAACTGGCCGCCATTCGCGCCGAATTCGACGCCGGGCGCGCCTCGATGGCAAAGGCAGCCGAAACCATCCGTTCGACGCTTGGCGCAAGCAACTACCTCCTCGATCCGCATACGGCGACGGCTGTGCATGTCGCTGCAAAGAACAAGGACAGCAACGCTCCGAGGATCGTTCTCGGAACGGCTCATCCGGCGAAATTTCCAGCCGCCGTCGAAGCCGCCTGCGGCGTCTCGCCGGAATTGCCGTCCTGGCTTGCCGGATTGACGGCCTTGGAAGAGAAATACACAGTGCTTCCATCCGACAAGAAAATGTTGGAAGATTACATAGGCCAGCACGCTCGTGCGGCCCTCTAGGGAGTTTTTGTTATATGGGTGTTGAGGTAAGCCGTCTGTCGAACGGCCTGACAGTCGCCACCGAAACCCTTCCAAGCATCGAATCCGTCGCTTTAGGAGCCTGGGTCAAATCCGGAGCCCGTAACGAGCGTGACGACGAGCACGGAATGGCTCATCTGCTTGAGCACATGGCGTTCAAGGGTACCGGCAAGCGAACCGCTTTCCAGATCGCTTCCGATATCGAGGACGTCGGCGGCGAGATCAATGCAGCGACCAGCGTGGAAACCACGTCCTTCTACGCCAGAGTGCTCACCGACGATGTGCCGCTGGCAGTGGACATACTTGCCGACATCCTGCAGGATTCGACTTTCGATCCGAATGAACTGGCGCGCGAACAGCACGTCATCCTGCAAGAGATCGGCGCAGCACACGATACGCCCGACGACATCGTCTTCGACCGTTTCACCGAAACGGCCTACCGTCACCAGACCCTTGGCCGCTCCATCCTCGGCACGCCGGAAACGGTGCAATCCTTTACCTCGAAGCAATTGCACGACTTCATGGAGCGCCAGTACGGCGCCGACCGCATGGTCCTGGTCGCCGCCGGCGACATCAAGCACGACGATTTCGTGCGGCAGGTGGAAGACAAGCTCGGCGGCTTTCGCCCGCACGCCGAAAGCGTCACACCGCAGTATGCCCAATATGTCGGCGGCGACTTCCGTGAAGACCGCGACCTCATGGACGCGCAGATCGTGCTGGGCTTCGAAGGGCGCGCCTACCATGTGCGCGATTTCTATGCCTCGCAGGTGCTGTCGATGATCCTCGGCGGCGGCATGTCGTCTCGCCTGTTCCAGGAGGTGCGCGAGAAACGCGGCCTTTGCTATTCCGTTTATGCCTTCCACTGGGGCTTTTCCGACACCGGTATCTTCGGCGTCCACGCCGCGACCGGCCAAAGCAACATCGGCGAACTGGTGCCGGTAATCGCTAACGAATTGCAGAAGGCCGGCGAGGCGATTTTTCAGGAAGAACTGGACCGTGCGCGGGCGCAGTACAGGGCCGGCCTCATCATGTCGGCGGAAAGCCCGGCCAGCCGCGCTTCGCAAATCGCGCGCCAGCTTCTTCTGTTCGGTCGACCCATTCCCAAGGAAGAGTTGATGGAGCGCCTTTCAGCTCTGACCATCGGCAGGCTCACCGATCTGTCGGCACGGCTCTTCACCACCAAGCCGACGCTCACCGCCGTCGGTCCGGTGGGAACGCTGGCGCCTTATGAATCCATACTCGACGTCATGCCCAACGCAATGGCGGCACGCCGCTTCGCCGTATGAAGCGTCGGACCGCGACGCGAGAACGGGTTCTGGGATATTCCGATGCTGAAGCACGAAGCCAAATCGCCAGTTGAGCGTCCGCAAGGGCGCCCCCTCGTGTAACCCCGCTGGTGTAAACCATTGTGTTCGCGCTTCCTTTCTTTCGCCGCGACCTGCCGGCCCTGAAGGGCGAAAAAATAACCCTGCGTTTTCCGCTGGCCAACGATTATCGGGAATGGGCCGCCTTGCGCGGCTCAAGCCGCGCCTTTCTCGAACGCTGGGAACCGCGCTGGATGCCGGACGAACTGGATCGCACCGCGTGGCGTCACAGGATCGGCCGCTACCGCGAGGATTACGCGCAAGGCAGCGCCATCGCGCTCTTCATTGTGGAAAAGGCCAGCGGCAAGCTGGTTGGGGGCATAACGCTGGGCAACATTCGCCACGGTGTTTGCCAAAGCGCCCATATCGGCTACTGGATGGGCGAGCGTTACGCCGGGCGCGGCCTGATGACGGATGCGCTGAATGTACTGGTGCGTTTCGCTTTCGATACGCTAAAGTTGCACCGGATCGAAGCTGCCTGTATCCCCGACAACGCCCGCTCGATCCGCGTGCTTGAAAAAGCCGGATTCCAGCGCGAAGGACTGTTACGATCCTACCTCAGGATCAATGGCTCCTGGCAAGACCACTATCTTTACGCCCGGATCGTGGACGATCTGCCGGGCACGCGAACAAAGGGCTGATTTTTGACGATATTTCCGCGAATCAGGTCGCTGCTCGCATTCTTTCTCGCGGCTCTGGTCACCGTTTGCTCGGTAAGTTCCACCTATGCGATCGAGCCGATCAAGATCGCTCGCGACGACGTGGCGCTGGATCTTTCCGGAGCGGTCGAAATCTATCGCAATCAGGGCGAGAACTTCCAGGTTTCGACGGCTCCCGGCCCTGACGGCATCGTGCGGCGCATCGAGGTGGAAGCCAACGACAATCGCTCCACCGGCGACTGGGCGGTGTTTGCGCTGGCCAACACGACCGACCAGCAGATCGACAGGCTGATCGTTGCGCCGCATTTCCGCCTGGTCAATTCCGGGCTGTTCTGGCCCGACCTCGGCTCGACGCGCATCGCCGCCATCACGCCCAGCGAAGGCTTCGCGCTCGACCGCCAGGCAAGCCCGGACGCCGACGTGTTCAGAATCACGTTGAACCCCGGCGCAGTCGTCACCTTTGTGGCCGATCTCGCGTCGCCGAAGCTGCCGCAGGTCTATCTTTGGGAGCCGGAAGCCTACAAGGATTCCGTCAACTCCTACACGCTCTATCGCGGCATCGTCATCGGCATCGCCGGCCTGCTGGCGCTGTTCTTGACCATCTTGTTCGTAGTCAAGGGCACCTCGATGTTCCCAGCGACGGCAGCCCTGTCATGGGCGGTCCTCGCCTATATTTGCGTCGATTTCGGCTTCCTCAGCAAGATCATCGAGATGTCGCCCGGCAACGAGCAATTGTGGCGAGCGGGCACCGAGGTCGGGCTTGCCGCAACCTTCGTGGTGTTCCTGTTCGCCTATCTCAACCTCAACCGATGGCACGGCCATTTCAGTTATGGCGCATTGGTGTGGGTGCTTGGCCTGGGGCTGATCGCCGGCATCGCCATCATCGATCCGGCTGTGGCCGCCGGCATCGCGCGCCTGTCGTTCGCGGCAACGGCGGTGATCGGCGTCGGCCTCATCATCATGCTCGGCATTCGCGGCTACGACCGGGCGATCATGCTTGTTCCAAGCTGGGTCATGGTCCTGTTGTGGCTTGCCGGATCGTGGATGGCGGTGAACGGCTTGCTGGACAACGATATCGTCCAGCCGGCGCTTGGCGGCGGCCTGATCCTCATCATCCTGCTTATCGGCTTCACCGTCATGCAGCATGCGTTTTCCGGCGGCGCGCTGCATCAGGGGCTTTTCTCCGATATCGAACGCCAGGCGCTGGCCGTGATCGGCTCGGGCGATATCGTGTGGGACTGGGATGTGCTGCGCGACCGCGTCGTGACACGCCCCGACGTCAGCCTGCAACTGGGTCTCGCCCCCAACAGTCTCGGCGGCCCGGCCCGCAACTGGCTGCCGGTTCTGCATGCCGACGACCGCGACACCTTCCGCACCACGCTGGATATCGTGCTTGAACATCGGCGCGGCCGTGTCGCCCAGAACTTCCGCCTGCGCGGCGCCGACGGCCATTATCACTGGTTCGCGCTACGCGCCCGCCCGGTGATCGGTTCGGACGGCGAGGTCATCCGTTGCGTCGGCACGATGGTCGACGTGACCGAACAGAAGAAGGCCGAGGAGCGGCTCCTGCACGATGCGGTGCATGACAATCTGACCGGCCTGCCCAACCGCGAATTGTTCATGAACCGGCTCGACGCGGTGATCTCGATCGCGCGAACCGAGGAAAAGGTTCGCCCGACAGTATTCGTCATCGACATCGACCGTTTCAAGCAGGTCAATGACGGGCTCGGCATCTCGGCCGGCGACACCATCCTGCTCACCATCGCACGACGCCTGCACCGCTTGCTCAAGCCGAAGGATTCGCTTTCCCGCTTCGCTGGCGACCAGTTTGCGCTGATGCTGTTGTCCGAGCAAGACCCGGCCCGCATCGCAGCGGTGGCCGAAGCCATCAAGCACGCCATCAGCGCACCGATCACCTTCGCCAAGCGCGAGATCGTGCTGACCGCCTCGATGGGCCTCATCACCTGGACCTCGGACCAGACTTCGGCAGAAGACATGGTCAAGGACGCCGAGCTCGCCCTTCACCAGGCCAAGCGCTTCGGCGGCGACAGGATCGAACCCTTCCGCCCCGCCTTCCGTACCGTCGGTACCGACAAGCTGCAGTTCGAGTCCGATCTCAGGCGCGCGATCGAGCGGCGCGAATTCACGCTCGCCTATCAGCCGATCGTGCGGCTGGAAGACAACAGCATAGCCGGCTTCGAGGCATTGCTGCGCTGGGACCATCCGCGTCGTGGCATGATCCCGCCGGCCGACTTCATCCCCGTCGCTGAAAATTGCGGCCTCATCGTCCAGCTTGGCCTGTTCGCGATGCAGCGCGCCGCCGAGGACCTGGCCTCGTGGCAAAAACAGATCAGCGACGCGCCGCTCTCGGTCTCCGTCAACCTGTCCAGCCGGCAACTCATCCGCCGCGATCTGGTCAGCGACGTGCGCTCGGTCATCGCCCGGGCCAACCTCAAGGCGCGCTGCTTCAGGCTGGAACTCACCGAATCCCTGGTGATGGACAATCCCGAACAGGCGGTGCATGTGCTGAACAAGCTGAAACGCCTCGGCATCGGCCTGTCGCTGGACGATTTCGGCACCGGCTATTCATCTTTGTCCTACCTGACGCGCTTTCCCTTCGACACCATCAAGATCGACAAGAGCTTCGTCGACGACACCACGCCAAAGCGCGCCATGCTCATCAAGTCGATGGTCAACATGGCGCACGAACTTGGCTTGTCGGTCGTGGCGGAAGGCGTTTCCGATCAAAGCGATGCACTGGAATTGCGCCAGATCGGCTGCGAATACGTTCAGAGCTTCATGTTCGGGGCGCCGGTGGCCGGCGACCAGGTGCTGAAGATGCTGAAAGAGCAGTATCCGCTCGCTCAGGCGTAACGGGAACGTTCTACTGCCGCACGCGTCGCAGGAGTGCCGTTCAGGCGTGGCCGGCGGCGGAGCTCAGATGCGCGATGTCGATGCCGATGGCAGCCAGGATACGATCGTATTTGCTGTCGATGTCGGGATCGAACAGCAGTTCCGGCGTCGCCGGGCAGGTCAGCCAGCCGTTCTGGGCAATTTCGCTCTCCAACTGACCGGCGCCCCAGCCCGAATAGCCAAGCGCCATCAGCGCCCGGCGCGGCCCGCGACCGGTGGAAATGGCGCGCAGGATGTCCACCGTGGCGGTCAGGCAAACCTCATCCGACACGTTGAGGGAGGACTCGACACGGTAGTCGCCAGAATGCAGCACGAAGCCGCGGCTGCGGTCCACCGGCCCGCCATTGCGGACCACGAAATCGCGTGCCGGCGCCGGCAATCGGATCGCCTCCTGCTCGTCCATGATGCCAAGCTGCACCAACAGGTCGGGAAACAGCATCTGCTGGGTCTGGTTGATGATCAGCCCCATCGCGCCCTCGTCGCTGTGGGCACAGACATAGATAACCGAGCGCGCAAACCTGTTGTCCTTCATGCCGGGCATGGCGATGAGGAACTGGTCGTCAAGGAAGCCGCCCTCGGCAGCCTTGCTCTTGTCGCGCAACAAATCCATATCCAAAGGGTAGCGCGTTTCCTTGTTCTATGAAAGATGCGCCAAAGTCAGGGCGAAACTATTTGAAGCCTGGAAGCGCACATATGGTAACGCAAATATGATGCCGGCGACGCGTCAAGACCGGTTGCCTTCCCGTCGGGTAACACTCACTTCAGCTCTCATGCGAAGCGTGATCATAATGGCGTCCGCCGCCCTGGCCCTTGGGGCCGCTGCAGCCTCTGCAGAAGCGTCATCATCCGAATGGCATGACAGCGAAGGCGGCAAGGTGCGCATCGTCACCACCGGAAAGCCGGACGCCCAAGGCAAGCTGCAAGGCGTGCTGGAGATCGCACTCAGGCCCGGCTGGAAAACCTATTGGCGCGACCCCGGCGACAGCGGCGTGCCGCCTCATATCGACGTGGCCCGCAGCAGCAATGTCACCACAGCCGTGCTGGCCTACCCCGCCCCGCAACGCCACGACGACGGCTACAGCAAATGGGCAGGCTACGACCACCCTGTCGCCTTGCCGATTGCCTTCACCATCGGCTCCCCTGACGAACCCGTCAGGATCGAAGCCGATGTCCTGATCGGCATCTGCGAAACGATCTGTATCCCCCTGCAGGCCAGATTCAGCATCGATCCCGACATCGGCTCCGACGACCGGGCCGACGCTGCGGTGATCATGGCGGCTCTGGCTGGATTGCCCGGCGCTGCCCGGCCCGAGTTCGGTATTACCCCCCTGCCCGGCGACGAGGAAACAATGATCGTGGCTGCTACCGTTCCCGGTAATGCCGCCTCGTCGGATTTCTTCGTTGCCGGTGAACAGGGCTATATGTTCGGCACTCCGGTCAAAAGCACCGAGGCCGGCAAGACCATCTTCACGGTGCCGATCCTCGACCGCCCGTCCGAGGCGCCAAGCGGCGACGGGCTGTTCTACACCCTGACGAATGCCGGTGAAGCCGTCTCCGGGGTGTTGCCCTATCCGTGAAAGCCCGAAGATTGCAGCCCGGCTTGTGCTGGGCTAGGTCACATGCGCCGAGCCGCCTCTCCCTGAATTTTCGAAAGAATGAGGACTGTAATGACGACGATTTCCGTTGGCGAGAAACTGCCCGAAGCGACTTTCAAGACGATGACCGAGGAGGGCGCCAAAAGCCTGACGACGGCGGAGATATTTGCCGGCAAGAAAGTCGTGCTGTTCGGCGTTCCCGGCGCCTTCACACCGACATGCAGCAACAACCATCTTCCCGGCTATCTTGAGAACCACGATGCGCTACTCGCGCGCGGCGTGGACACGATCGCCGTCGTGGCTGTGAACGATCATCACGTCATGGGCGCTTGGGCACGGTTCACCGGCGGAGAGGGCAAGATCGTCTATCTTGCCGACGGCAATGGCCAGTTCGTCAAATCGGTCGGTCTCGATGCGGATTTTTCCGGCGGCGGCATGGGACTGCGTTCAAAACGCTTCTCGATGATCGTCGATGACGGCACCGTCACGACCTTGAACATCGAGAGCGTGGCAGGGCAGGCCGTGGAGGCCGGCGCGGCAAAGGTCCTCGAACAGTTGTGAAGGCGAGACCCACCGGTAGCGGGCGGGGGCCGATCAATAGCTTTGCGGTGAACGCCGAGGCTTCCTTGAAGCCGGCTCGGCACCGTTGCTGCTCGGCTTCAGCGCCTTCACGGTCTCCGCCGGTTTCTTCACCGGCCCTTTCTTGAATGGGGCCATGCCGGTGCGGGCAAGTTCGTCGGCACGCTCATTCTCGGGGTGGCCGGCATGTCCCTTCACCCAGTGCCAGGCGACCTTGTGGCGCTTGCGCGCCTCGTCAAGCGCCTGCCAAAGCTCGACATTCTTCACCGGCTTGTTGTCGGCGGTCTTCCAGCCGCGACGCTTCCAGCCCTCGATCCAGCTGGAAATGCCGTCCTTGACGTAGCTCGAATCCGTATGCAGATCGACGACGCAAGGTTCCTTCAGCGCATCCAGTGCCGAAATCGCCGCCATCAATTCCATGCGGTTGTTGGTGGTCAGCGCTTCGCCGCCGGACAATTCGCGCGTCGCCCCGTTGAAGCGCAGGATTGCACCCCAGCCGCCAGGCCCCGGATTGCCGGAGCAAGCTCCGTCGGTGAATATCTCGACGTTCTTCACGCTACACCCTCAATCCATATTCGGCCGCCGAGGCGATGCGGCGGTGAAAGCGCATGCGGCGCAGATATTCCAGCGGATCCTTCTTCACCACCAAGCTTCCCGCGGGCGTGTTGAGCCAATCATAAAGCCTGGTCAGCATGAAACGCATCGCCGAGCCTCGCGCCAGCATGGGCAGCGCTTCCACTTCCTCTTTCGACAGAGGCCGGACTGCGGTGTAGCCGCCAAGCAGCGCCATGCCCTTGGTGAGATTGAAGGAATTGTCCTTTTCGAAACACCATGCATTGAGACAAACGGCAACGTCATAAGCCAGAAGGTCGGTGCAGGCGAAATAGAAATCGATCAGGCCGGACAGTTTCTTGCCGAGAAAAAAGACGTTGTCGGGGAAAAGATCGGCATGGATCACGCCGGTCGGCAGGCTGGACGGCCAGTTGGCTTCCAACTCGGCGAGATCGGCCTCGACTTCCGCCTCCAGCCCTGACTCGACTTCATCGGCGCGATCGCGCGCCCGTTCCCACAAGGGCCGCCAGTCATCGACGGTGAGGCCGTTCTTGCGCCGGAGCGCGAAGTCCTGGCCGGCCAGATGCATCGCGGCCAGTGCCGCACCGACTTCACTGCAGTGCTCGACGGTCGGCCGCCGCATCCACATCCCTTCAAGGAAGGTGACGATAGCCGCCGGCCGCCCGGCCAGTTCGCCGATAGTCTCGCCGTCATTGCGCTTGACCGGCAGCGGGCAGCGGATGCCCTTGTCGGACAGATGCCGCATCAGGCCGAGGAAGAACGGCAGGTCATTGCGGTCGACCCGCTTTTCATAGAGCGTCAGGATATAGGGCGCACTCGATGCATGGAGCAGGAAGTTCGAGTTCTCGACCCCCTCTGCGATGCCCTTGTAGGAAAGCAATTCGCCGATGTCGTAATTGGCGAGAAATGCCGCCAACTCGATTTCGGAAATATCGGTGTAGACCGCCATCGGCTAGCGCGTCCCGTTGACGAATGCCATGTCGGCTTTGGTCAATTCGACATCGCGCAGAACGCGCATCACCGGGAAATCCTCCGTCTCCGTCGCCGTAACCGCCAGTTCCACCGAGACATCGAAACGCGCCCGGAAGGCGTCGATGATCTCGTCGACGATGATTTCCGGCGCCGATGCGCCAGCCGAAAGACCCAGCGTCGTAATGTCCCCGACCTCCTGCCATGGAATGTCGGTCGCGCGCTGGACCAGCAGTGACATGCGCGCGCCGGCGCGCTCCGCCACTTCGACCAGCCGGCGCGAATTCGATGAATTGGGTGCTCCCACGACCAAATAGAGATCAGCGCCCGGTGCCGTTTCCTTCACGGCTTCCTGGCGGTTGGTTGTGGCGTAGCAGATCGATTCCGCCGCCGCCGCCTGCATGGCGGGAAAGCGTTCCTGCAACGCTTCTATGATGTGCGCCGTGTCCTCGACCGACAGCGTGGTCTGGGTCACAAAGCCCAGCGCCAGCGGATCGGCCGGCGTGAAGCTTCGCGCATCGCCCTCGGTTTCGATCAGCGTCACCGCGCCTTCCGGCAACTGCCCCATGGTGCCGATCACCTCCGGATGCCCAGCATGACCGATCAACAGCACGTGGCGGCCAAGGCGCTGGTGGCGCATGGCCTGCTTGTGGACCTTCGAAACCAGCGGACAGGTGGCGTCGAGATAGAAGAGATTGCGCGCCACGGCATCAGCGGGAACAGACTTCGGCACACCGTGGGCGGAGAACACCACGGGGCAGTGGCGGTGATCGTCAGGTATCTCGGAAAGTTCTTCGATGAAGACCGCGCCAAGGTTTTGAAGCCCCTCGACAACATAGCGGTTGTGCACGATCTCATGGCGCACATACACCGGCGCACCATATTTCTTCAAGGCAAGCACGACGATCTGGATGGCTCTGTCGACACCGGCGCAGAAGCCGCGCGGCTGGCAAAGCCTGATCGTCAGCGGTGGCTTGGTCTCGGTCACTTCGGTGTTGGCCAGTCTCGTCTGCTGCATGAATTCCGCATCTCGTGTGAGGCCCGACATGGGACGGGCATCCCCGTCCTGTCAAGGTCGGCTAGGGTCGTCCCGGCCTTTTCGGGCGTCGCAACGAGATGAGCAGAACCCCGGCAAGGGCCGCCGCCAAGCCATACCAGGTGATGACGTATTGCAGATGGTTGTTGGGCAGGTCGACAAGGGTAACGCCACCTACCGGCAAGCCGCCAGAGTTGGGCGTCGCGTCGGCATCGATAAAGAACGGCACCAAGCGGTAGCCGGAAGCCAGGCCGGCGCTCGCAGCCATGGCGTCGCGGTCCTTCCAGTAGAAGATGTTCTTGGCCGGATCATTGTCCGGCACCATTCCCGACGGCTTTCCAGTGAGCGGATTGCGGCCGAGGCCTGTCACAGTCACGATGCCCGCGACCTGCCCCTCGGGACGCTTGGCCGGGTCCTTCATTTCATAAGGAACAAAGCCGCGATTGACGAAGACGAAGCTGCCATCATCCAATTTGAGCGGCGTAAACACATCGAAGCCCGACTGGCCTTGCCAAGTGGCGAAGAAGTGTCGCTCCGCTTCGTGCACGAACGTTCCCGTCGCCGTGACCGGCATATAGTCGACGTCGCCATCGGCGGCGAACTTCGTCTCGACCTCTGCCAGCGGCAAAGGTGCTGCATGCATGCGCTGGTCGATGGTCTGGAGAATGGCTTCTTTCCAGTGCAGTCGCTGCACCTGCCAGGTACCCAGCGCCAGAAGAACGGCGATACCAGCCAAGCCAAGTACGGCTGCAATCAAGGTGCGGCGCCGCGATGGCGCGCCAACCGACCCGGAAGAGCTTGTCATTGGCCCTCGTCCAACCTGCCCTCGGCAGCCTTGTTGCGGTATTGCAGGGTCAAAAGCACGCCCTTGATCAGCCTCAGCGCGGTCAGGCACAGGATCAGCACCAGCGGAACCCAAAGCACGAAATGCAGCCATAGCGGCGGGTTGAAGGAAACTTCCGTCCACAGGGCTAGCCCGACCACTATGAAACCGATGATGAGAATGACGAAAACGGCCGGGCCGTCGCCAGCGTCCGCATACGAATAATCCAGGCCGCAATTGCCGCACCCCTTACCGACGGTAAGGAAGCCGCAAAACAGACGCCCTTCCCCGCAGCGTGGGCATCTGCCGGCAAGGCCGGCCTGAACCGGAGCGATGGGTGGCCAGATGGCCTTGTCCTCATTCATCGGCGTCACACTACCAGCAAGCCGCTCCAAAAGATAAGGCGGCCACGTTGCCGCAGCCGCCTTGATGTCGCATTCCTGTTTCCGGTCAGTGAGCGATGACCGCTCCGGAAGAGGCCCAGACGTAGATCGAGGCAAAAAGGAACAACCACACCACGTCGACGAAATGCCAGTACCAGGCAGCAGCCTCGAAGCCGAAATGCTGCTTGGGCGTAAAGTCGCCGCGGATGGCGCGGATCAGGCAGACCGTCAAGAAGATGGTGCCGATCAGAACGTGGAAACCATGGAAGCCGGTCGCCATGAAGAAGGTCGCGCCGTAGATCGAGTCCTTGAAAGCGAACGGAGCATGAATGTACTCGTAAGCCTGCACGAAGCTGAAAAGGATGCCAAGGCCGACCGTCAGCGCCAGTCCGTTGATCAGGCCCTTGCGGTCACCATGGATCAGCGCGTGATGCGCCCACGTCACCGTCGTGCCGGAGAGCAGCAGGATGATGGTGTTGTAGAGCGGCAGATGGAAGGGGTCGAGCACCTCGATGCCCTTTGGCGGCCACACGCCGCCGGTGAACTCGGCGCGTGCATACTGGTGCGCTTCATTCGGGAACAGGCTGGCATCGAAGAAGGCCCAGAACCAGGCAACAAAGAACATCACCTCCGAGGCGATGAACATGATCATGCCGTAGCGCAGGTGCAGCGACACGACGCGGGTGTGGTGGCCCTCGTGTGCTTCCTTGATGGTGTCCGACCACCAGGCGAACATTGTGTAGAGAACGATGAGCACGCCGATGGCGAAAATCCATGGAGTCGCCAAATTCACACCGAAGAGGTGGAACTCGTTGCCCTTGAGGTATTGCATCCAGCCAACGCCGCCGATGGCCATGACCAGCGCGCCGACCGAGCCGATAAACGGCCACGGACTGGGATCGATGATGTGGTAGTCGTGTTGCGGTTTTGCGTGCGCGTCTGCCATGTCAGCCCCCGAGATTCCCTTCGGTGTTCGGAATTGTCTTGCCGCTTTCCTCGACCGGCGCTGCGGCTACCGGCTTGTCTCCCTCTATCGGGAACATCGTATAGGACAGCGTGATCGTCTTGATATCCTTCAGTTCCGGCACATCGACGATGTCGGGATCGACATAGAACACGACCGGCATATCCATAGTTTCGCCCGGCTTCAACGTGGTGTCGGTGAAGCAGAAGCATTCCACCTTGTTGAAATAGGCGCCGGCGAGATCGGGCGTGACGTTGAAGGTCGCCCGCCCTGTAACCGGCTGGCTCGCCACGTTGGTGGCCGTGTAGTGCGCCTGCGTCGTCTCGCCGATCTTGATCGTCACCGAGCGCACCACCGGCTCGAACTTCCACGGAATTCCGGCGGTGTTGGCGTCGAAGCGAATGGTGATGTCGCGATCGAGCACCCGGTCGGCATACTGCGTCACGCGCTGCGTGGTGCCGCCGTAACCGGTCACCTGGCAAAACAGCGTATAGAGCGGCACCGCGGCATACGCCATGCCGACCATCCCGACGAAGAAGGCCAAGCAAACGGCCGCAACGGCGCGATTGCTCTTCTGCCTTGCCCTATCCATGTCTGGTGCTGCGTTCATCGCCTCGCTCACATCGGCCGATTGAGGATGGCGGGGCCGAACTTGGCAATGGTCGCCACGTAGAAGATGACGACCAGCGCTGCCAGCGCCAGTCCGATCGCGATGGAACGGTTGCGCCGGGCTTTCCTCTGGCGTTCGGTAAGCGTCACGAGTTCAAGATCGTCCATCGCCATCACACTCCGCCAAGGCCCAGTGCGTGTTCGACGAGACGGTCGCCCAGATAAACGGCGAAGATCGCGAACAGGTAAAGCAGCGAATAACCGAACAGCGCCTTGGCCGGCTTCATCGCGCGGTCGGTATCGCTCATGCGCAACACCTTCCACGAATACCAGACGAAGCCTACCCCCAAAAGCGCGGCAACGATGCCATAGACGGCGGTCGTATAGCCAAGCGCCCAGGGCAACGCCCCAATTGGCGCCAACAGCAGCGCATAGGCGAAGATCTGCCTGCGCGTCGAAGCCTCGCCGGCGACATTCGGCATCATCGGAACGCCGGCACGCGCATAATCGTCAGACTTGAACAAAGCCAGCGCCCAGAAGTGCGGCGGCGTCCACAGGAAGATGATCAGGAACAGGATCACGCTTTCGAGGCTGACGGAGCCTGTTGCGGCCGCCCAGCCGATAATGGGCGGGAAGGCTCCGGCTGCCCCACCGATGACGATGTTCTGCGGTGTCCAGCGCTTCAGCCATATCGTGTAAACGACCGCGTAAAAGAAGATGGTGAAGGCAAGCAGCGACGCGGAGAGCCAGTTGACCAGCACGCCAAGGGTCATAACCGAGAGCACCGACAGCACCAGACCGAAGCTCAGCGCTTCGCCCGGGGTAACCTTGCCGGACGGCACCGGCCGGCTGGCGGTTCGGCTCATGACCGCATCGATGTCGGCGTCGTACCACATGTTGAGGGCACCGGAGGCGCCCGCACCGATGGCGATCGCCAAAATGGCAATCACGGCGATGAACGGGTTGATCGTCACGGGTGCCGCCACCAGGCCGACGAACGCGGTGAACACCACCAGCGACATCACCCGCGGCTTCAGCAGCGCAAAGAAATCGCCGGCTGTTGCTTCCGACATGCGGAAGTCGGCGTCCTCGATGCTTCTATGGTCGACCAGGGCCATGCGTACTCAAAAGTCCTATCATTCCGTTTGGCCAAAGCCGCCGACCATGGCCGGCGGCTTCGATTTCTACAGTCCGCCGCTCACTTGATGCGCGGCAGTTGCTCCCACTGGTGGTAGGGCGGCGGCGAAGGCAGTTGCCACTCCAATGTCGTTGCACCCTCGCCCCAAGGATTGGCGCCGGCGATCCGCTTCTTCGAAAACGCCTCGAATACGCCAACGAGGAAGATCAGCACGCCGAAAGCCGAGATGTAGGAGCCGTAGGAGGAAACCATGTTCCAGCCCGCGAACGCATCCGGATAGTCGATATAGCGGCGTGGCATGCCGGACAGGCCGAGGAAGTGTTGCGGGAAGAAGACCAGGTTGACGCCGATGAAGGTGACCCAGAAGTGAGCGCGGGCGATGAGCGGCGAATACATGTAGCCGGTCATCTTCGGGAACCAGTAGTACCATCCGGCAAAGATGGCGAACACCGAACCCAGCGACATCACGTAGTGGAAGTGCGCGACGACGTAATAAGTGTCGTGCACGGAGCGGTCGAAGCCGGCATTGGCAAGCTGCACGCCGGTGACGCCGCCGACCGTGAACAGGAACACGAAGGCGATCGCCCACAGCATCGGCGTACGGATGGTGATGGAACCGCCCCACATCGTGGCGACCCAGGAGAATATCTTCACGCCGGTCGGCACCGCGATGACCATGGTGGCGAAGGCGAAGTAGCGCTGGGTGTCGAGCGAGATGCCGCTGGTGAACATGTGGTGCGCCCACACGACGAAGCCGACGGCACCGATTGCCACCATGGCGTAAGCCATGCCGAGATAGCCGAACACCGGCTTCTTGGAGAAGGTCGAGATGATATGGCTGATGATGCCGAAGCCCGGCAGGATCAGGATATACACTTCCGGATGCCCGAAGAACCAGAACAGATGCTGGAACAGGACCGGGTCACCACCGCCATCGGGCGAGAAGAAGCTCGTGCCGAAATTGCGGTCGGTGAGAAGCATGGTGATGCCGCCGGCGAGCACCGGAAGCGACAGCAAAAGCAGGAAAGCGGTGATCAGCACGGACCAGGCGAACAGCGGCATCTTGTGCAGCGTCATGCCGGGAGCACGCATGTTGAAAATGGTGGTGATGAAGTTGATCGCACCAAGGATCGAGGACGCGCCGGCGATGTGGACCGACAGGATTGCCAGGTCCATGGCCGGGCCCGGCTGGCCCGAAGTGGAGAACGGCGGATACATGGTCCAGCCGCCGCCGATGCCGTAGGAACCGGGCGCGCTCGGCACGAAGAAGGAGATGAGCAGTAGAATCAGTGCCGGCGGCAACAGCCAGAACGAGATGTTGTTCATGCGCGGGAAAGCCATGTCCGGCGCGCCGATCATGATCGGCACCATCCAGTTGGCGAAGCCCCCGATCAGGGCAGGCATGACCATGAAGAAGATCATGATCAGGCCGTGCATGGTGGTGAAGGCGTTATACATCGCCTTGCCGCCATCGACGGCAGCGTCGCCTTCGAAACCGTAGACCATCTGGGCAAAGCCGGTGAATATCTGGATGCCCGGCTCGGCCAGTTCCATACGCATCATCACCGACATGAAGCCGCCGATCAGCCCCGCGATCACCGCGAAGATCAGATAAAGCGTCCCGATGTCCTTGTGGTTGGTCGAGTAGACCCACCGCACCCAGCCGCGGGGATGGTGGTGATCGTCGTGAGCTGCAGCATATACCATGTTCGGCTCCGTTGCCTGATCTAAACGGGTCGCGGCATCACTTGCCGGCGACCGCTACCTTGTTCGAGCTGCCGATCTCGGCCATCAGCGCCTTGTTGGCGCCGGGCAGATCGGCCTTGGCCGCAGCGAACCACGTATCGTACTGCGCCTGCGAAACGACGCGGATGGCGATCGGCATATAGGCGTGGTCCTTGCCGCACAGTTCAGAGCACTGGCCGTAATAGATGCCTTCCTTCTCGACCTTGAACCAGGTCTCGTTGGTACGGCCGGGCACTGCGTCGGTCTTGAGACCGAAGGCAGGCATCGCGAAGGCATGGATCACGTCGGAAGCCGTAACCAGCACGCGGACCATGGTATTGACGGGAACCACCATCTCATTGTCGACCGCCAGCAAGCGAGGATAGACGCCGGTGTCTTCCTTGCCGAGACCGGCGCGGTCGGCATCGGTCAGCACGGCGGAGTTGAAGGAAAGCAAGTCCTCGGTCTGGTATTCGTAGTCCCAGTTCCACTGGTTGGCCGTCGCCTTGACCGTCAGCTTGGCCTCTTCCGGCGGCGAATACTGCGCGGTGAGGAGCTGGAACGAGGGCACCGCCATGAACAGCAAGACCAGCACCGGGCCGACCGTCCAGATCACCTCGATCAGCGTGTTATGACTGGTGCGCGAGGCGACCGGGTTCACGCTGGCGCGAAACTTGATGATGCAATAGGCGAGCAGGAAAAGGACCAGCAGGGTGATCGGCACGATGAACCACAGCGTATAATGCTCGAACCAGGTGATCTGGTGCATTATGTCGGTGGCGGCCGGCTGAAAGTTCATTTCCCATTCCGCCGGCTGAGCCGCCTGGGCCGACGCCCCGGCAAGCAATGCGGCCGCAGCACTCAAGCCACCTGCAACGAAATTTCTCATCGCCCTCATCATCTCCCCTGCCTCGCGGCTCGGCCGCAAGAATATACAATGCACGCCGGGACGGGAATCCCGGACATTCCGTTGGTGGTTCAAACCATACTCTTTATCCCGCCGCAAGAAAGGAGGGCCAGTCATCATGCGGCATTTTTGCGCGCGCGGCCGGGGTGGAGGCCATCTGGCAGCCCAAACGCAGGCGGATTCGAAGCGGACCCTGGAGTAAAAAGCGGATCGAGGCTCGCTACCGGTGGCCAACTCATGTAAAAATTGCTTGAAAACCCCATTATTGCCGCAGTCGAAGGCGATTGAACCCATCCTCGTCCTTTCGCTTGGCTTCGGCGCAGCTTAAAGTGGCATGATTCGCAGTGGAGCCGTCATGAATTCTTGGGTTTCGAGAACCTTGGCGAAGGTCATTTTTCTCGCCGCCTTGTTGTGCGCCGGCTCAAGTCTCGCCGCGCAGCCAAGCGGCAGCGTGCGCTCCACTCATGGTGCGTGGTCGATCATCTGCGACACCCCGGCAGGCGCCAGCGCCGAACAATGCGTGATGATGCAGAACGTCGTCGCCGAGGATCGCCCCGAAATGGGCCTGTCGGTGGTCGTTTTGCGCACGGCCGACAACAAAGCCGAGATTC
The DNA here is from genome assembly GCF_001427385.1 of Mesorhizobium sp. Root157. Lineage (GTDB taxonomy): Bacteria > Pseudomonadota > Alphaproteobacteria > Rhizobiales > Rhizobiaceae > Mesorhizobium. Next base: position 343,766 of record NZ_LMGJ01000012.1, on the reverse strand, counting down.
TGCGCGTGCTGGCACCGCTGGGTGTCCTGCTTCCCAACGGCCTCGGCCTCAACGTCGACGGCAAGGATATCGGCCGCGCCTACTTCGTGCGCTGCTTCCAGGATGGCTGCTATGCGGAAGTCATCCTGGAAAAGTCGTTGCTGGATACGCTGAAGACCGGAACGGCGGCCACCTTCATCATCTTCCAGACGCCGGAAGAGGGCATAGGCATTCCGGTCGACCTCCAGGGTTTCGCCGACGGCTTCGCCGCGCTGCCTTAAGCCTCGCTTCAACGATGTGCATTGCCGAGCGGCCTTCGCGCGCCTACATCGGTTGCGAAACCCTGCCCTGAAGGTAGCCGCGCCATGACCAGCCTCATCAGCCAGTTCGACATTTCCGACGACCGTATCCGCAAAGTGGTCGCCGATACGCTGCAAGGCGCCGACGACGGCGAACTCTATCTCGAATACAGCGAGAGCGAAGCGCTGATGTTCGACAACGGCCGGCTGAAGACGGCGAATTTCAACACCGACCAGGGCTTCGGGTTGCGCGCCGTTGCCGGCGAGGCAACCGGCTACGCCCATTCGAGCGAGTTGTCGCAAGCGGCGCTGCTGCGAGCCTCGGACGCGGTCTCGGCGGTCAAGGGCGGTTATTCCGGCCAGCTTGCGGCAGCGCCTCAGCGCACCAACCGCCATCTCTACAGTGACGAGAACCCGATCCCCTCGCCGCCCTTCGAGGCCAAGGCCAAACTCCTTCAGGAAATCGATGCATGGCTGCGCGCCGAAGACCCGCGCGTGCGGCAGGTCACTGCTTCGCTGGCGTCGTCGTGGCAGCATGTCGAGATCCTGCGTGGCGACGGTCAGTTGGTGCGCGACATCCGCCCTCTGGTCAGGATCAACGTTGCCGTCATCGTCGGTGACGGCGAGCGGCAGGAAAGCGGCTCCTTTGGCATGGGCGGCCGCAAGGGTTTCGGCGAATTCCTGATCGAGGATAGCTGGAAGCACGCCGCCAAGGAGGCGCTCAGGCAAGCGCTGGTCAATCTCGAGGCCGTGCCTGCGCCCGCCGGCACTTTCGACATCGTTTTGTCCAGCGGCTGGCCGGGCGTCATGCTGCACGAAGCGGTCGGCCACGGGCTGGAAGGCGACTTCAACCGCAAGAAGACTTCGGCCTTCGCCGGACTGATGGGTCAGCAGGTCGCCGCCAAGGGCGTCACCGTGGTGGACGACGGCACCATAGCCGAACGGCGCGGCTCACTCACGGTTGACGATGAGGGCACGCCTTCTGCCCACAACGTGCTGATCGAGGACGGCAAGCTGGTCGGCTACATGCAGGACCGGCAGAATGCCCGCCTGATGGGCATGGCCGCCACCGGCAACGGGCGGCGTGAAGGCTATGCCCACCAGCCGATGCCGCGCATGACCAACACCTACATGACTGCCGGCGACATGGAGCCGGACGAAATTATTTCTTCGGTGAAGAAAGGCATCTACGCCGTGTCCTTCGGCGGCGGCCAAGTCGACATCACCTCAGGCAAGTTCGTGTTCGGCTGCACCGAGGCCTACATGATCGAAAACGGCAAGGTCACCCAGCCGATCAAGGGCGCCATGCTGATCGGCAACGGTCCGGATGCCATGCACCGGGTTTCCATGATCGGCAACGACATGAAGCTCGACACAGGCATCGGCATGTGCGGCAAGGCCGGGCAAGGCGTGCCGGTCGGCGTCGGCCAGCCGCATCTGCGCATGAACCAGATGACGGTCGGCGGCACCCAGGTCTGAATTTACGTCACAGCCATGAAGCGGGCGATTTGGGCAGGCGGTGGTCGGGATCGATGACATCGAGGCGCGGTCCGCCCTTGCCATTCCAGTCCCACAGCGCAACGCAAGTGCCGCCGGGCGACATGAAGGACGGATAGACAACGCCGTGCCATCCGTCCTTCAGCAGGCTCTTGCGCAATCTGTGCGTTTGCGGAACTTGCTTGCGATCCATCGCATCGCGCCACTCGCATTTGTGGATGGCGTCGCTCACACCGAGTTCGGCAAGTATGTTTCGGTCGGTCAGGTCGGCCAGCCGCGCGCCGGACAATTCAAGTTGCGCGATCAAGGCCGGATGCTGGACAAAGCCTTGATTGTACTCGGCCCAAGCGGTGGAGAGTTCGCGCGCCGCATAGATCGCCGGGGCGCCGACCGGATTCCAGCGGCCGCCGAAGCGGGCAGCACCGTCGCCCGACAACGGCATATGCGCCCATTGCGGCACGAAGGCGCGCCACAGGGTCAGTTTCTGCCCGGTGTCAGGCATAGACGCCGGAGCGCACGGCCTCCAGATAGGCGAGAACCTTGTCGGCCTTGCCTTCATGCACGAGGTCGTAGGCGGTCTTGCCCGCCCAGCCGGGGATGGGCTGGTGCTTGAACCAGATCGCGGCGCGCTGCTCGTCGCCGGCCATCTCGCCCGCCATCGCCAGGATGCGCACGACCGGGCTCAGCGCCGCGTCGACCTTGCGCGCGCCCGCCTTGGCGGCAAGCGTGTTGCGGGCGACGCCGATCAGGCCGGCCAGTTCGGTGAGGTTGACGCCAAGCAGTTCGGCCACCCGCCGTGCCGACAAAAATGGCGACTTGCCCTCACCGAAGCGCGAGGCCGGAATTTCAAGGACTGCGGAGGTCATGATGCCTCCTCCATGCATGAATTGACTTGATACCATCAAAATAGGCGCAAAAGACGTGCAATTCAAGCGCAGGCTCTTACCGGCGCTTCTTCGGCTTCTCCAGCAGCGCCACTGCCTCGACATGCGCAGACCATAGAAATTGATCGACGGGAGTGATGCTTTTCAGGCGGTAGCCGCCGTCGATGAGGATGGCGAGGTCGCGCGCCAGGGTTACCGGATTGCACGACACGGCGGCAACGAACGGCACGTCGGACCTCGCAAGTTGCTTCGACTGGTCTTCCGCACCGGCACGCGGCGGATCGAAGACGACGCCGTCGAAGGTATTCAATTCCTTGAAGGTCAGCGGCCGCCGAAACAGGTCGCGGCGCTCGGTGGTGACGCGTTTGAGGCCGGTGGCGAAGCGAAAGCCATGGTCGAGCGCTGCAAGGGCAGCCGCATCCCCTTCCACCGCGTGGACTTCCGATTTCGCCGCAAGCCGCAGCGCAAAGCTGCCGCAACCGGCAAACAGATCCGCCACCTTCCTGGCGCGCGCCAGATGCTGGCCGACCATCGCGGCCATCGCCTGCTCGGCCGCCTGCGTCGCCTGCAGAAATGCGCCAGACGGAACGGCGACCGCGACCGTGCCGAACGTCACCACAGGCTTCCTTGGCTCGACAATGATTTCGCCATCGATGGTCAGGCGCGCGAACTTCTGGGCGATGACGAAGTTGGCGGCGATGCGGCGCTGGTGTTCGCCCAGCGTGCCTGAATCCTGGGCCGCGATATCGAGGCCGGCAGTGGTCGCCGTCACCGTCATATGGAAGGATTTGGTTGTCGCGCAGATCAGCCCGGCAAGCGCCTTCAAAGGGTCAAGCGCGGCGACGATTTCCGGCAGGGTAATCGAGCATTCGGTTATGGAAATGACTTCGCTGGATAGCGCCCGGACGAAGCCGAACAACATTTCACCGGCCGCCTTTCGGGCGGTGAAGACGACGCGGCGGCGGCTATGCGGTTCGCAGGGCACGATCGGGGCGATTTCGGCGGTGATGCCCTTCATCTTCAGCGCATACTCAACCTTGCCACGCTTCCATTGCAGATAGGCTTGCGCCTCCAGATGCTGCACGGCGCAGCCGCCGCATTCGGTGAAATGCCGGCAGGCAGGCGCCACGCGCAGCGGCGAAGGCTCGATCACAGCCATCAGTGTGGCGCGGTCGCGTTGACGCGCGGCGTTCACCGTTTCGCCCGGCAGCGCGAACGGGATGAAAACGTCGCCCTGTTCGGTTTCGGCAATACCGTCGCCCTGCGAGCCAAGTTTTTCGATGGTAAAGCGCGCGTTCATCGCGTCTTTTCTCCGGCAAGCAGGAACTCGCGGTTGCCGTCGCCGCCTTCGATGGGCGACGGGCAAAATCCGATCGCCCGCCAGCCCGGCATGGCATCGAGCCAGGCCCGCAACTCTTCGGCAACGCGGTCGCCATCGTCCGGGTTCTTCAGCAAGCCGCCCTTGCCGATTGCGTCCTTGCCGGCCTCGAACTGCGGCTTGACGAGCAGGACGGCCCTCGCGCCGGTTTCGGCCAAAGCCAGCGCCGGCGGCAGCGCCAGTTTCAGCGAAATGAAGCTGACGTCCGACACGATGAAATCGGGCATGCGTCCGCCGAGATCGGCGACGGTGAGGTCGCGGGCGTTCAACCCTTCGATGGACGTCACGCGCGGATCGGCGGCAATCTTTTCGTGTATCTGGCCGTGGCCGACATCTATGGCGCTGACATGCGCCGCACCACGTTCCAGAAGCACTTGAGTGAAGCCCCCGGTCGAAGCGCCGATGTCGAGCGCTTCGCAACCCAAGGCATCAAAGCGGAAATGCTCCAGCCCGGCGATCAGTTTCAGCGCCGCCCGCGAGACATAGGCCTGTGCGGGATCGTCGACGGCGATTGCCACATCGCAGGACACGCCCTGCCCTGCCTTGCGCATGATTGCACCCTCCACGCTCACCGTGCCGCGCTCGATGGCATCGCGGGCACGCGAGCGGCTGGCGAACAGCCCGCGGCTGACGAGGAGTTCGTCAAGCCGCTGGCGCGCGCTGGCTGGCTGGAAAGGCTTCATCGGTCTTCATTGACGAAAGGCGGCAGCGAAGGCAAGCACCACGAGCAGGCCGGGTCATGGAAACGGCTCAGGCTAGACGGGCCGCTTCAAGTTCCGACGTCCCAATCAAGCGCGTTGCGCATCGACGGATCGGCCGAGCGCGGCAAAGACGGCATGCACTATACCGGCCACATCCAGCCCGGCGTCGGCGTACATCTTTTCCGGCTTGCCATGATCGGTGAAGGCATCCGGCAGCACCAGCGGGCGCACCTTCAGCCCGGTTTCGAGCAGGCCCTCATGCGCCAGGAAGTGCAGCACATGGCTGGCGAAGCCGCCAATGGCACCCTCCTCGACCGTCACCAGCACATCGTGCGAACGGGCGAGCCGCCGCACCATGTCCTCGTCCAGCGGCTTGGCAAAGCGCGCATCGGCAACAGTGGTCGAAAGTCCAGCCGCGCCAAGTTCCTCGGCGGCCAGCAGGCAGTCGGCAAGCCGTGTTCCGAAGGAAAGCAGCGCGACGCTGGTGCCTTCCTTGACGATCCGGCCCTTGCCGATCTCCAGCACCGAACCGCGCTCGGGCAGGTCGACGCCGACGCCATTGCCGCGCGGATAGCGGAAGGAAATCGGACCCCCGTCATAGCTTGCGGCGGTGCGCACCATGTGGCGCAACTCGGCCTCGTCCGCAGCCGCCATGACGACGAAGCCCGGCAAGGAGGCAAGGAAGGTGGTGTCGAACGCGCCGCAATGGGTGGCGCCGTCCGCCCCGACATAGCCGGCGCGGTCGATAGGGAAGCGAACCGGCAATTTCTGGATCGCCACGTCATGCACCACCTGGTCGTAGGCGCGCTGCAGGAAGGTGGAATAGATCGCGGCAAACGGCTTATAGCCTTCCGTGGCGAGGCCGGCGGCAAACGTCACCCCATGCTGCTCGGCAATACCGACATCGAAGGTGCGGCTCGGGAACGCCTCGCCAAACAGGTCGAGACCGGTCCCGCCCGGCATGGCCGCTGTGACAGCAACGACGCGGTCGTCCGCGCGCGCCTCCTGGATCAGGCTTTCGGCAAACACCTTGGTGTAGCTCGGCGCGTTGGCCGGAGCCTTGGCCTGCGCGCCGGTAATGACGTCGAAGCGGTTGACGCCGTGATACTTGTCGGCCGCGGCCTCGGCCGGCGCGTAGCCCTTGCCCTTCTGCGTCACGACATGGATCAGCACAGGTCCCGTGCCGTGGTCGCGGACGTTCTTTAGCACCGGAACCAGATGTTCCAGATTGTGCCCGTCGATGGGGCCGATGTGGAAAAAGCCCATTTCCTCGAACAGCGTGCCACCGGTGACATAGCCGCGCGCATGCTCCACCGCGCGGGTGATTGCCCGGTCGGCCCGCTCGCCGAGATAAGCCGTCAGTTTCTTGCCGAGTTCGCGGAAGCCCTGATAGGTCCTGCCGGACGAAAGACGCGCCAGATAGGCGCTCATCGCCCCGACCGGCGGCGCGATCGACATGTCGTTGTCGTTCAAAATAACGATGAGGCGCGAACCCAGCGCGCCGGCATTGTTCAGGGCCTCGTAGGCCATGCCGGCCGACAGCGCGCCGTCACCGATGACGGCAATGACGTTGTTCCTGCCGCCGGACAGATCGCGCGCCACCGCCATGCCGAGGCCGGCCGAGATCGAGGTCGATGAGTGGGCTGCGCCGAAGGGGTCGTATTCGCTCTCTTCGCGCTTGGTGAAGCCCGACAGTCCGCCCTCCTGCCGCAATGTACGGATGCGGTCGCGGCGGCCGGTCAGGATCTTGTGCGGATAGGCCTGGTGGCCGACGTCCCAGATCACGCGATCCTGCGGGGTGTTGAAGACGTAGTGCAGGGCGACGGTCAGTTCGACGACGCCCAGTCCCGCGCCCAGATGGCCGCCGGTCTGCGACACGGCGTCGATCATCTCGATGCGCAGTTCCGCCGCCAATTGCGGCAAGGCCGATTCGGCAAGGCCGCGCAGATCCGCTGGAATACGAACCTTGTCCAGAAGCGGGGTGTCGGGTTTGGGGTTCACGTCAGCGGCCCATCCAGATTCCTATCGGTGACAAGCCGATAGGCCGTGCAGTCGCGAATGTAAATGCGAGAACGCCTCCCGTCAGCCCTCGGGCAGCGGAATGAATTCCTCCTCGTCGCCGGGCACGATATCGAAGCGGCCGGTCTTCCATTCTTCCTTGGCCTGTTCGATGCGTTCCTTGGACGAAGACACGAAATTCCACCAGATGTAGCGCTTGGAGCCCAGCGAAGCGCCGCCGAACAGCATGAAATGCGCGCCAAGTTCCGACGACACCACGATTTCGTCACCGGGCTTGAATACCAGCAGGCGCTCGGCCGGGAAGCGGTCGCCTGAAATCGAAACCTCGCCTTCCAGCGTATAGATTGCCCGCTCCTCGCTATCTGCCGGAATTTTGACCCTGGCTCCGGACGAAAGCCTGATGTCGGCATAGAGCGTTTCCGAAGTTGCCCGCACGGGCGACTGCATGCCTGAAAAAGAGCCGATGACGACGCGCCCTTTCACCCCTTCCGCATCGAATTGCGGCAAGGTGGTGCTGGCCGTGTTCTCGAACAACGGCGCGACTTCTTCCTTGCTGTCAGGCAAGGCCAGCCATGTCTGCAGGCCGGACACCGACATCGGCGCGCCGCGCAATTCCTCCGGCGTGCGTTCGGAATGGACAATGCCGCGCCCGGCCGTCATCAAATTCACGTCGCCCGGTTCGATGACCATCTCGGTGCCGAGAGAATCGCGGTGCCTGATCTTGCCGTCGAACAGATAGGTGACCGTGGAGAGCCCGATATGCGGGTGCGGACGCACATCGAGCGCCTGCCCTGCCCTCAGGATCGCCGGCCCCATGCGGTCGAAGAAGATGAACGGACCGACCAATCTTCGCCGCGCGGTCGGCAAGGCGCGCCGTACCTGGAAGCCGTCAATGTCGCGGGCGTTGGGGATCACCATCAATTCGATGGCGTCGCAGGCGAAGGCATCGCCGATACTGGGATCGTTCCCGGGAAAGAAGCTCATTAGCGCGGCTCCTTGCTTCAGCACATGGCGGAAAGTCTATACGCCGCAGGCTGGACGAGAAAGCCGCAAAGCCGCGACGTACTGTTCAATCGTCGCCGCCTGAAACGGCGGCCTATTCGCCGTCGAGCGGCTCCGTGCCAACCGGCTTGCCGTCGCGCGACAGGCGGATCTTCTCCACCTTGTCCTCGGCCGCCTTCAGAAGCCGGTCGCAATGTGCCTTCAGCGCCTCGCCGCGCTCATAGATGCGGATCGACTGGTCGAGCGCCACGTCGCCACGCTCCAGGTCCACGACGATCTTCTCCAAGGCGTCGAGCGCCTGCTCGAAGCTCATCGCCCTGACGTCTTCATTCGCCTCGCCAGCCATGTCCTATCCCTTCATCAAGCGCGCGACATGGGCCGCGACCGAAAATGCCAGTCCTTGCAGATCGTAGCCGCCTTCCAGCAGGCTGACGAGCCGATTGCTGCTATAGCGCCCCGCGCGATCCATCAACTGGCCGGTTGCCCAGTCGAAGTCATCCTCGACCAGATTGATCTCGGCCAGCGGATCGCGGTGGTGCGCGTCGAAACCCGCCGAAATGATGATCAGGTCAGGCCGGAATTCGTCCAGCGCCGGCAAAATCCGCGTCTCGAACGCTTCTTGGAAGGTGTCGGAGCCGGTCTGCGGAGAAAGCGGCGCGTTGACGATGTTGCCTGCGCCCGTCTCGTTCTTCGCGCCGGTGCCGGGATAAAGCGGCATCTGATGCGTCGAACAGTAAAGCACGCTCGGATCGTCCCAGAAGATGTCTTGCGTGCCGTTGCCGTGATGCACGTCCCAATCGACGATGGCGACACGCTCGGCGCCATGCTTGTTCTGGGCATGGCGGGCGGCGATGGCCGCATTGTTGAACAGGCAAAAGCCCATCGCCGTCGTCTTCTCGGCATGGTGGCCCGGCGGGCGGGCAGCGACGAAGGCATTGGCGGCCCGGTCCTCGAACACATCGTCGACGGCGGCATTGGCAGCACCTATGGCGGTCAGCGCCGCCTGCCAGCTTTTCGGGCTGGCGGTGGTATCGGCGTCGATGCGGGCGATACCTGTATCCGGAACAGATGCGCGCACGCGCGCGACGAAGTCGGCCGGATGCGCATAGAGGATGGTTGCTTCGTCGCCCTCCGGCGCTTGCACGCGATCAAGTGCAGAAAATGCCTCGTCACCCAGCGCCCGCTCAATGGCGCGCAGCCGGTCGGGCCGCTCGGGATGGCCTGGCGGGGTTATGTGCTCAAGGTAGATCGGATGGGTGTAGAGGCGCGTGACCATGCCCCGATATAGGCGCGCCGGCGCCGCTTGGCCATGTTTTCACGGCCTCAAGGCACGACGATCAACAGATTCAGGTACCCGGCGCCGCCCGCCCGCCACCAAATGACCCGATCGCCTTGTCCTTCAATTCGCGGAACTTCCCCGATGCTTCCGCCAATTTGCGGTCCCATTCGGGATTGGGCACCTGGCCCTCGATGGCGCGGAAATAGACCTGCATCAGGCACGCTATGGCGAAAGGCTCGATGAACGCCGCCTTGAACGCCCAGGCAAACACGATTGCGAACACGAAGGCCCAGCCGCCGAGTTGGCCGGGCATAAGATAGAGGATCGCTCCCGCCGGCGCGATCATGACGAGGAAGATCAGGAACGACACCACCCACATCATCACCGCCAGCCATACCGCATTCTTGAGCATCACCTTGCCGTTCTGCGCATAAAGCACGACGCCCTGCCGGGCGCTCTCGAATGGAGAGGAAGAATTCATGCGGATATTGTAGCCAAGGATGATCTCATCGACATAGGTCAGCGAAATCCGCACCACTGTGTTGGCAAAACGCACCAGCCCGTCGAGGCCCGGTATGGGCAGGAACGCGGCAATACCTCCGATCAGGCCGGTGATGGCGCGGGTCGCGCCCTTCACAAGCTGACCCACCACGAACAGGATGTTCGCCTCGGCAAAGCGCTGCGTCACGATCTGCCTTGCATAGGCGATCTGGTTCTGGCCATCCGGCACCTCACGTCCATCGACCAGATGGACCATGACCGTGATATGGCCTGCCTTGACGATGTAGAGGATGTATTCGCGGACCCAGTAGACGGCAATCGACACCAGGCCGAAGCCTACGACGCCACCCCATACTGCGAAGGATGCCGGCCCATCGGGATCGGAGGAGATGTGGCCGACGCCATACCCGACACCGGCGCCCGATCCGGTGGCCAGGATATAGGCCAGCGTGATGCCGAAATAGACAATCATGCGCAGGACGATGAAGGGCCATGTCCGCATCATGATGGACAGCGAGGCACTGACGCTGAAATCCCACATCGCCTGATTCCCCCTTCACCAGCGAGCCGGGAAGATGAAGACAATACGACGGAAGGTCAACCGATTGGGCGCAGCGCGCCCAAGCCGTGCTCCGCTCGTGCGCGTCGCGATCTTTCAGATCACTGGACGCATTCCAGATATTTGTTTTTATCCCGAAACCCGTTCCCACTTTCGGGCAACATGCACTGCGGTACGTCCCTAAGCGATCTCGGTGCTGGCGATATGAATACCGAAGCCTTCTAGCCCCACATAGTGGCGCTCGCGCGATGAAATCAGGTTGATCGAGGAAATGCCCAGGTCCTTGAGGATCTGCGCGCCGAGACCGATCTCGCGCCACTCGCTCTCGCGTCGCCGCGCCTCTTCATGATCCTCATGGTCGCTGGCGGGCCGCTTGCGTTCCTGATGCGCCACGCCGACCGAGCCTTCACGCAGATAGACGATCACGCCGCGCTGCTGCTCGCCCATGGCGCTCATGATGGCGTCCAGCCTGTGGGCAGTGCCGAAAACGTCGGCCACGACATCTTCGGGATGCAGGCGAACCGGCACGTCCACGCCGTCGCGAATATCGCCGAAGACGATCGCCAGATGCTGCATCGGATCCCACGGCAGCGTGTAGGCGTAGAGCTTGGCCTTGCCGCCGGATGTTTCGATATCGGTGCAGGCAACGCGCTCGACCAGCGTTTCCTGGCGCTGGCGATAGGCAATGAGGTCGGCAACCGACACCTGTTTGAGGCCGTTCTGTTCTGCAAACGCCGACACCTGCGGACCACGCATGACCGTGCCGTCGTCATTGACCAACTCTGAAATCACGCCGACCGACGGCAAGCCGGCCAACTTGCAAAGGTCCACCGCCGCTTCGGTATGGCCCGAGCGCATCAGTACGCCGCCTTCGCGCGCAATCAGCGGAAAGATGTGGCCGGGGCGCACGAAATCGGACGGGCCGACATTGCCGTTGGCGAGGTTGCGCACGGTGAGCGTGCGGTCATCGGCGGAAATGCCGGTCGTCGTGCCATGCTTGAAGTCGACGCTGACGGTGAAGGCGGTGGTGTGGGCCGAATCGTTGTCTGCCACCATCGGCGCAAGGTTCAGCCGCCTGGCATCCTCGCGCAGCATCGGGGCGCAAACGATACCGGAAGTGTGGCGCACGATGAAAGCCATCTTTTCCGGCGTGCAATGAACGGCGGCGACGATCAGGTCGCCTTCGTTCTCGCGCCCGTCATCGTCCATGACCACGACGATCTCGCCGCGCTCGAAGGCGCGCAGGGCTTCGACGATTTTCTTCTGGTCGTATGGCATTTGTGCTCGCTGCGTTGTGAGCGAATAGGGATTAGACAATAGAGAGCAGGTTTGATGTCCTGCTGCGCTGATGCCGTTCTTCCTCTTCGCTACTCCTTGTTTGCTATTGGCTAAATTCGTCCCGTCTGTCCGCGATGGCGCAGATAGTGATCCGCAATGGCGCAGGCAACCATGGCCTCGCCGATCGGCACGGCCCGAATGCCGACACATGGATCATGGCGGCCTTTGGTCATCACGTCGACATCGTGGCCATCCTTGTCGATGGATTTGCGTGGAGTCAGGATAGACGATGTCGGCTTGACCGCGAAACGGGCAATCACCGGCTGGCCGGTCGAAATGCCACCCAAAATCCCGCCGGCATGGTTGGACAGGAAGACCGGCTTGCCGTCATTGCCCATACGCATTTCGTCGGCATTCTGTTCGCCGGTAATGGTTGCGGCTTCGAAACCGTTGCCGATCTCGACGCCCTTCACGGCGTTGATCGACATCAGGTTGGACGCGATGTCCTGGTCGAGCTTGGCATAGATCGGTGCGCCGAGACCGGCAGGAACGCCGTCGGCGACGATCTCGATCACCGCGCCAACCGAAGAACCCGCCTTGCGAATGCCGTCGAGATAGGCCGTGAACACCGGCACCGAGGCTGGATCCGGCGTGAAGAACGGATTTTCGGCGTCACCGACGAAATTCCAGTTCCAGTTCGCCCGGTCGATCTTCTTCTCGCCCATTGAGATGAGCGCGCCTCGAACCACGAGGCCGGGCACGACCTTGCGCGCCAGAGCACCCGCCGCCACCCGCGCCGCCGTCTCGCGCGCCGAGGAGCGGCCGCCGCCGCGATGGTCGCGCAGGCCATACTTTACATCATAGGCGTAGTCGGCATGGCCGGGGCGGTACTGGCGCGCAATGTCGCCATAGTCCTTCGACCGCTGATCGACATTTTCGATCATCATCGAAACCGGCGTGCCGGTGGTGATCATGGTTGTGCCATCGTCATCGAACACATAGCCGGACAGCACCTTGACTTCGTCGGGCTCGCGCCGCTGCGTGACGAAGCGCGATTGGCCGGGCCGGCGCCGGTCGAGCTCGGCCTGGATGTCGGCAAGCGTGAAGCGGATGCCGGGCGGGCAGCCATCGACCACGCAGCCTAGCCCCACGCCGTGGCTCTCGCCCCAGGTGGTCACGCGAAACAGGTGGCCGAAGGTGTTGTGAGACATCAAAATAGCCCTGCCCGGCGACTGGCCGGTTCAATTGCGCGTTCTATTGGCGTTTTTTGCAGTGGTCAAACTGTGATCAGTGCTGTCCAAGCTTTGACACATTGGGCTGGTTTCTGCTCTCTTCGCCGAGCCCCACAATCGCCCAGCCGCCGGTGCGGCCAAGGGCGCAAGAAACCAAGAGGACGACCATGCTTACCCGGATCGGGCGTACGCTCCTTGGCGCGATTGCCGCCATGCTGTTCATTTCGACCGCCGTCTTTGCCGCACAGACGGAAGGCGTGATCAAGAAGGTGGACAAGGAAGCGATGACGCTGACGCTTGACGACGGCAAGGCCTACAAGCTGAACGCCGAGATGGATGTCGATTCGCTGCAGCCCGGAATGGACATCGTCATCGCCTTCGACGTGACAAAGGGTGAAAACGTCATCACCGACATGCAATTGCCAGAGTAGGCAATTCGGCCGTCAAAGCCACTCGAGACGGCCATCCCGCCAGCGCAAGATACGGTCCTGCGGAGTGTCCACGGAACCGGCCTTGGCCTTCGAAACCTTTTCGACGAGGCGAAACAGCGCCCGGATGACGCCGCCATGTGTCACGCAGACAGTGGGGCGGTCTAACTCTGCGAAAAACGGCCGCACCCTGTCCAGCAGCATCTGGTAGCTCTCGGCTGCGTCGCCCGGCGGCCTGAAATCCCATTTGTCGAGAACTCGCCCCTTGGTCGAGCCGGGATGGCGCGCTTCCAGTTCGGCAATCGTGTAGCCTTGCCAATCGCCGAAATTCATCTCCATCAGGCGCGGGTCGGTGCGGTAGCCGTTGTTGGGAAGACCCATCGCCAGCCGCACCAGTTCCATGGTGTGACGGGTGCGGATCATCGGGCTGGCAACGAAATCGAAAGACTGCGGATCGGCAATCAGTTCTGCCAATTTCAGGCCATTGCCGGTCGCCTCGCCACGCCCCTGGGCATTGAGGTCGATATCGGCCTGCCCTTGCAGGCGTTCCTCCACGTTCCAGTCCGTCTGGCCGTGGCGCACGATGTAGACGAGCGGAGACATGGCGTCCGGGGGTCTTTCAGGTGCTCAAGGTGTGCCGGGATTCAGTCCTTGACGGTAGAAATATCGGGGGCGTCGACCGCCTTCATGCCGACGACGTGATAGCCCGAATCGACGTGGTGAACCTCGCCGGTGACGCCGCGCGACAGGTCCGACAGCAGGTAGAGCCCCGAATCGCCCACTTCCTCCGGGGTCACGGTGCGCTTCAGCGGAGAATTGTATTCGTTCCACTTCAGGATGTAGCGGAAGTCGCCGATGCCGGAGGCAGCCAGTGTCTTGATCGGTCCGGCCGATATGGCGTTGACGCGGATGCCCCTGCCGCCGAGATCGACGGCCAGATAGCGCACGCTCGCCTCAAGTGCCGCCTTGGCGACACCCATGACGTTGTAGTGCGGCATGACCTTTTCCGCCCCATAGTAGGTCAAGGTCAGCAGCGAACCGCCGTCATTCATGATCGCTTCGGCGCGCTTGGCGATGTCGGTGAAGGAAAACACCGAGATTTCCATGGTGCGTGCGAAGTTGGCGCGGCTGGTCTCGACATAGCGGCCGTCAAGTTCTTCCTTGTCGGAGAAGGCGATGGCGTGGACGAGGAAGTCGATCTTGCCGAAATGGCCGGCGACATCGGCAAACACGGCATCGAGGCTCGCCGGATCGGTGACGTCGCAATGGCCGCTGACATGGGCGCCAAGTTCCGCCGCCAACGGCTCGACGCGCTTCTTGAACGCCTCGCCCTGATAGGTCAGCGCAATTTTGGCACCATGGTCGACACAGGCCTTGGCAATGCCGAAGGCGATCGAGCGATTGTTGGCGACGCCCAAAATGAGGCCGCGCTTGCCGGCCATAAGGCCCTGTCCACCCGCCATATCAGCGTTCTCCGCAGGTTTTTGCTTGGAGGGTGCCCTATCGCACAGGCTCACCCTACCTTCAAGCGCTCAAACGCGTGCCCACAACGGGAGTTCCGGCGGGCGTGGCGGGCAAACCTGCTCTATTTGCCGCGCATCAGGGCTTCCAGGTCACTGTCGCCGCCTTCCGGCAGCATCAGGCGCACATGCACGTAAAGGTCGCCATGGCCGCCCGTCTTTTCCGGCAGGCCCCTGCCCTTTATGCGCAGAACCTTGTCCGAACTCGACCATTCCGGCACATTGAGCGCCAGCCTGCCGGCGGGCGTTTCGACCGGCACCTTTGCGCCAAGCACCGCATCCTTCAGCGCTACCGGCAGGTCGGCGTGCAAGTCGCGCCCTTCGACCCGATAGCGCGGGTGGCGGCGAAACCGGATCTTGATCAGCGCATCGCCCGCCCGGCCCGGTCCCTGCTCGCCCTGCCCTTTCAAGCGGATGGTCTGGCCGTCCTCGACATAGGCCGGCAGCTTGACCGCAACCTTGCGCCCATCGGGAAACTGCGCCGTGACCTTGGGAGCGGTTGCCGCCTCCTCGATGGTGATGTCCAGCACCACGTTCAGATCGGCACCCTGGGGCGCGGCGCGCCGGCGATCCGCCCCGGACCACGGTCCCTGGCCACGTGCCTGCTGTCCCATGGCATCGCCGAAAATTTGGCTGAATATGTCGCTGCTGAACCCTTCCTGCCCCGCACCGCCGCCGCGGAACTCGAAATGAGCGCCGCCCGGCCCCTGCTGGCGGCGGAAGCCGGCGAACGGATCGCCGCCTGCCGTCCCTTCGAAGCCGTGGAAGCGCGGCTTGCCGTCGGCGCCGATCTCGCCGCGGTCGAATGCGGCGCGCGCCTTCTCGTCGCCCAGAATCTCGTAAGCCTGGCTGGCGGCGGCAAAGCGATCCTTCGCCTTGGGATCATTCGGATTCTGATCCGGATGATCCTTTTTGGCGAGCTTGCGGTACGCCGATTTGATTTCCTTGGCCGAAGCGTTTTTTGCAACGCCCAGCACCTCATAGGGATCGCGCATCAATCCTGCCTGCAAGAGGAATAGGTAGGGTCGGCCCTTATATGCGCTTCAATAGGAAGAAATTCCAGTGCCGCGACAAAACGGGAGAAGTCAGGCAGCCCTGAAAGCGTCGATGCGCCAGGCGCCCGCGCCGACCATGCAGATGCGGCCCTCGTAGAGCGCGATGCCGTCGAAGCTTTCCCTCGTGGCGGCGAAATCACGGCAAAGCTCGCCTTTGGTCCGGCTTTCGGCAAGCCCCGTAATCGATCCGCGCGATCCGGTGTCGGCATTGGCCCACGACAGTTGCCGTCCAGCCATTTCCTCAAGGTCGGCGGACGACACCGCATTGCGGATCGTCACCTGGTCGGCGACCAGGCCGTAATCCGCCGCTACCGAGTCCGTCGGTACATTGCTGGTAACGATCGAACGGTCGATCGCGGCCTTTTCCAGACTGAAGCCGCCAACGCCGCAGCCGGCCAGCGCCAGCACGCCAGCCATGGCCGCGATCTTCATGCTGGCTGAAGCGAAAATGCGGTCTTGCCGACTGTCAAAAGCTTGCGCGATACGCGACAATCGGTATCTCCCGACACGGTAATAGAGTTTGAATAAACTATGAACGATAGCAAGTTAACAGAAAATGACTTTACCGAAGCCGTCGAGCCATACCGGCTGTTTTCGCAATGGCTCGAGGACGCCACCAAATCCGAGCCCAACGACCCCAGCGCCGTCGCGGTGGCAACCGTGGATACCGACGGCCTTCCCGATGTGCGCATGGTGCTGTTGAAGGGTTTCGACGAGCGCGGCTTTGTCTTCTACACCAATTTCGAAAGCGCCAAGGGCCGCGAAATCCTGGGCAGCATGAAGGCGGCGCTATGCTTCCACTGGAAATCGCTGCGCCGGCAGGTGCGGGTGCGCGGTGCGGTCGAGATCGTCACCGACGAGGAAGCCGATGCCTATTACGCGTCCCGTCCGCGCGGCAGCCGCATCGGCGCCTGGGCCTCGAAACAGTCGCGGCCGCTGGAAAGCCGATTCGCGCTGGAGAAAGCCGTCGCCGAATACACCGCCCGCTACGCCATCGGCGAAATTCCGCGCCCGAAACACTGGTCGGGCTTCCGCATCCTGCCGCAAACGATCGAGTTCTGGCACGACAGGCCGTTCCGCCTGCATGACCGCGTCGTGTTTTCACACAACGACAGCGGCAATTGGGACACCAAGCGGCTGTATCCCTGATCCGCGCCCTTATCGCGCCTTCTTGCGGTTCATGAAGGCGACCAGCGCCGCCCGCGCCTCGTCCGATTGCAGCCGCTCGCGGAAATGCTCGGCTTCTTCCCGGATACGGGCAACGAGCCCGTCGCGAGGACCGCGCATCAGGTCGCGCGCGATCTTGAGCGCCTCAGGCGGCTTGGCGGCAATATCTTCCGCCGCGGCCAGCACAGCCCCCTCAAGGCCGTCCTCCTCGACCACGTCGTAGATCAGCCCGGCCCGCACGGCACGTTCGGCTGAAATCCCCTCGCCCAACCCGAGCAGCGCAAACGCCCCTTGCAGACCGAGTATCTGCGGGGCAAGCAGGCTTGAGCCAGCCTCCGGCACGAGGCCCAGATCGACGAAGGGCGTGCGGAACACCGTGCGCGGCGTGGCGAAGGTCAGGTCGCAGTGCAGGTTGAGCGTAGTGCCGATGCCAACGGCGATACCGTCGACGCCCGACACAATCGGCTTTTGCGAATTGGCCAACGCCATCAGGAAATCCCAGACCTCATTGCCGCCCCCGGCGCCAGTGGCGACAGCGAGGAAGTCGGTGAGGTCGTTGCCGGCCGAGAAAGCGCCCGGCACGCCCAGGAAGACATGGACACGGATCGACGGATCGGCATCGCCCTCGGTCAGCGCCGCCGACATGGTCGCATACATGGCGCGCGTCAGCGCATTCTTCTTTTCCGACCGGTTCATGCGGATGATCTGCACGGCGCCGTGCCGTTCGATGAGGATGTGGTCAGTCAAAATCCGAAATTCCCTCATTGAAAGGTCAGGCTGAAATCAGCGTCTTGCCGGCCGCAACCAGGCTGGAGGCGCCTTCGATGACCCGGTCCTTGAGCGCCGCCACCTCGGCCAGCATGTTCTCCGCAAAGAAACGGCACAGCGTGAGACGGGCCTCGGACGGGTCGGCAAGTGCTGCGCGCGCCAGATAGGCGCCGCCGGCGGCGAGCGAAAATAGCCTGAGATACGGCGTCGCTCCTGCCAGCGCCGCCTCGGTTTGCCCCTTCTCCAACTGGTATTGCAGGAACCGCGTCGTCTCCGACAGATCGTCCAGCGCCTGGTCGAGCAGGTCGGCGGCCTGGCCGAAGCCTGCCTGCCCGGATGTGCGCACGGCGCTGGCGATGGCGACAAGGTCGTCGATATAGCTGTGCACCTCCTCGCCGTCCCGCAGCGGCAGCTTGCGCATCACCAGATCGATAGCCTGGATGCCATTGGTGCCTTCATAGATCGGCGCGATACGCGCATCGCGGTAAAGGGCGGCCGCTCCCGTCTCCTCGATAAAGCCCATGCCGCCATGCACCTGCACGCCGAGCGACGCGACGTCGACACCGGCATCGGTTGAAAACGCCTTGGCCAGCGGCGTCAGCAGATCGGCCCTGCCGCGCCACTTGTCCGCCTCGGCCCCGTTCGACACCCGCGCCATGTCGATGGCGTGGGCGCAACTATAGCTGATGGCGCGCGAAATCTGCGTCAGCGCCTTCATGGTCAAGAGATTGCGCTGCACATCCGGATGATGGACGATCGGCGCCATGCCGTTGCCATTGTAGCTGGCGGCCCTGCCCTGACGGCGCTCGTTGGCATAGGCAAGCGCCTTCTGGAATGCCATCTCGGCGATGCCGACGCCCTGCATGCCGACATTGAGCCGTGCGTTGTTCATCATCGTGAACATACACGCCAGCCCCTTGTTCTCCTCGCCGATCAGCCAGCCGACGGCGCCCGGCCTGTCGCCGGCAAAACCGTCTCCATAAATCATGGTGCAGGTCGGCGAGCCATGGATGCCGAGCTTTTCTTCCAGCCCGGAGCAGAACAGGTCGTTGCGCGCGCCTAGCGAGCCGTCCTGGTTGACCAGGAATTTCGGCACCAGGAACAGGGAAATACCGCGCGTGCCGGCCGGCGCATCCGGCAGCCGCGCCAGAACCATATGCACGATATTGTCGGTGAAATCGTGCTCGCCATAGGTGATGAAGATCTTCTGGCCGAAAATACGATAGGTGCCGTCGCCGACAGGTTCGGCGCGGGTGCGCAAGGCGGCGAGGTCCGAACCGGCCTGCGGTTCGGTCAGGTTCATGGTCCCCATCCATTCGCCCGAGACCAGCTTGGCGAGATATGTCTGCTTGAGATAGTCCGTCGCATGCTTGTCCAGCGCCTCGACCGCACCCATCGTCAGCATCGGGCCAAGGCAAAAGGCGACAGATGCCGAATTCCACATTTCAAGCACCGCCACCGACAGCATCATCGGCAGCCCCTGCCCGCCATGCTCCTCGGGCGCCGACACAGCGTTCCAGCCGCCTCCGGCCCAGTTCTTGTATAGCTCCTTCCAGCCCGGCGGCGTGGTGACGGCAGCATCCTTCAACACCGCGCCCGCCTCATCGCCCGCCTTGTAGAGCGGCGCGATTTCCTCCGATGCAAACCGCCCCGCTTCCTGCAGCACGGCGTCGACCAGGTCCTCGCCAAGGTCACCGAATGCGCCCGTCGCCAGAGCTTCCTTGAGGCCGGCCACATGCTTCAGCGTAAAGGCTATTTCCTCGACGGGTGCGCGATACATTCGAGCTTGCTCCTGTGACTGCCATCATTTTCGGGCTTCGGCCGGCCAAAATGCAACTGCCAGTCGTATTGGACTGCACTTTACGTAAACGTCAAATTTTGTCACGCTGATTTTTGCATGCCGCCTATTGCGCGATTCATACAGGATTGCGAAACACATCGCCATGCTCGCCAGATCAGACCATTGTATCGAATGGGTCCGCCAGATGCCGGTGCCTGAGCCCTTCTTCCTCACTTCCGGCCAAAAGCAGGCATAAGGGCGTGAGCACCGGGACGCATCGTTAGCCCTGCAAGCATTCATTAACCATAACTATCCAGTATTTACGCCAGACATGAGGGAATCAGGCTTGGGATTGCCAGCGCACACTTTCTGGCGGGCAGCACTGGCAGCAGCGACCCTGGCCGCAGCCACACTTCCGGCCGCCCATGCCTCGGACTTCTCACAGCCCTGGAAGAAGGCCGACCGCGCGCTGGTCATAGATGCTTACGAATACAATTCCATCGACTGGAATGCGCTTGCCTCCGACAAGCGCATCGTCGGTTTCATCAACAAGGCATCGGATGGCCTGCCGCCGCCTTACGCCTGCTCAGGCAACGAAGAAGCGGTCAAGCTTTGCAAGGCGCTGTGGAAGCGCCACGCCGTGGCGCGCGAACTGTTCCATACCCGCAGGACGGTGGCCAAGGCGCTCGGGCTCGAATGGGGCGCCTATCATCTTGCCCGCCCCGGCAATCCGGTCGATCAGGCCAACAACTTCATCGATTTCGCCGAGCCGGCTCCCGACGACCTGCTTGCCCTCGACATCGAGGACAACGATCCCGCGCAGTGGATGTCGCTGGACGACGCCGAGGAATTCGTGCGTCAGGTTCATCGCCGCATCGGCCGCTTTCCTGTCCTCTACACCAACGGCTCCACCGCAAAGCATATCGCCGACAATCGTTTCCGCTATCGCCTCCTGTCCCGGCTGCCGCTCTGGTATGCGCGCTACAAACCCGAGATCGACATGCATTTCCCGAAGGGCAACTGGCAAGGCTACGCGCTGTGGCAGTTCTCCGCGCAGGCCAATTGCGACAAGCGCAGTTGTCCCTACCGGCCACCCGGCACGCCGATGGACATCGATGTCAACGTCGCACCGATGACCGCGGCGGAGTTGCGCGCACAGTGGCCATTCGGCAACCTGATCGACGTACCGGTCGACTATCTGGCCAGCGTTCCGGTTCCGATCGCACGTGAGGACGGCCTCAAAGGCAAGGTTGAAATCACCTATGCGGCGGTCGCCACCCCTCCGACCTTCGAGGAGTTGATGGTGGCATTCGGCACCGGTTGGACGAAGTTCCGCGCCGGCTGGATGCAGTCCGTCGTCGCCAGCGAACCTGTCGACGACAACCCATATCGGCACGGCATGGCCGAATACGCATACGCCAAGCAAGAGGCACAAATATCGCTCGTTGCCGAGGCAGAGCCTGCCGTCGATCCGATCGCAACGGGATCGATCAAGGAAGACGCGCAGCCCTACTGGCCCTGAGCGGTCGGCCGCGCCTTAACAACCTCGCCATCTTCCTTGGTGAACTCGCCAATGTCAGGATTGGCTAGGATATACAGAACCTTTTCCGAGGGTCGCGCCAGCACCGCGCCCTTGTCCGTTATGACGATCGGGCGCTCGATCAGGATCGGGTTGGCGATCATGAGATCCACGATCTCATCGTCGCTCCATTTCGGATCGTCCAGGCCAAGCTCGGCATTGGGCGTGCCCTTCTTGCGCAGCAGGTCGCGCGGCCTCATGCGCAGCAGGTCGCGCGGCCTCATGCGCAGCAGGTCGAGCAACTCCAGCAGCCTTTGCCGCGACGGCGGCGTCTCCAGATATTCGATGACTTCCGGCTCCTCGCCCGAGGCCCGGATCATGGCCAGGGTATTGCGCGAGGTGCCGCACGCGGGATTATGGTAGATGGTGACGCTCATTTCACGAACTCCCTGTCGACCGCGCGCCAGCCTATATCGCGGCGGCAGAAGCCTTGCGGCCAGTCAATCAGGTCTACCGCGGCATAGGCCTTCTTCTGCGCTTCGCTGGCCGTCGCGCCGGTCGCGGTCACATTCAACACACGCCCGCCATTGGCGACCAGATCGCCGCCGCGCAGCGCCGTGCCGGCATGGAATATCTCGACGCCCTTGCCTGCAGCTGCATCCAGGTTGCGGATGACTGAACCTTTTTCGGGCGAGGCCGGGTAGCCGTTCGCTGCCATCACCACGGTGAGCGCCGTATCGTCGCGCCATCGCGCCGACATGTGCGCCAATTGCCCGTCAACGGCGGCGTTGAGCAGCACCAGCAAATCCTCTTTCAGGCGCATCATCAGCACCTGGCATTCCGGATCGCCGAAACGCGCATTGAACTCGATCAGTTTCGGTGCCCCCTTGCCATCGATCATCAGGCCGACGAACAGCACGCCGGAGAACGGCATGCCCTGTTCGGCCATGCCGCGCATGGTCGGCTCGACGATCTCGCGCATGGTACGATCCACCACCTCGGGTGTCATCACCGGCGCTGGCGAATAGGCGCCCATGCCGCCGGTGTTGGGCCCGGTGTCGCCTTCCCCGACGCGCTTGTGATCCTGCGCCGTGCCGAAGGGCAAGGCCGTGCTACCATCGCAAAGGCAAAAGAAGCTTGCCTCCTCGCCGGCCAGGAACTCCTCGACCACCACCTCGGCGCCGGCGCTGCCGAACGAACCGTCGAAACAGGCTTCCAGCGCCGAAATCGCCTCGGCCAACGTCATGGCGACGGTAACACCCTTGCCGGCGGCCAGCCCGTCCGCCTTGACGACGATCGGCGCACCCTTTTCCTCGACATAGGCTTTCGCCGCCGCAAGATTGTCGAAGCGGCCATAGGCTCCGGTCGGAATGTCGTAGCGGGCGCACAGATTCTTGGTGAAGCCTTTTGACCCTTCAAGCTGCGCCGCCGCCCTGGACGGGCCGAAGACGCGGATGCCTTGCACGCGCAAATCGTCGGCGATGCCGGCTACCAGAGGCGCTTCCGGTCCGACGACGACGAGGTCGATCTTATTGTCGAGACAGAACCGGCCGACCGCCGAATGATCGGCGATGTCCAGCGCAACGAGTTCCGCTTCCTTGGCGATGCCCGGATTTCCGGGTGCCGCATAAAGTTTGGTCAGCAGCGGCGACGCGGCAAGCCTCCAGGCCAGCGCATGCTCGCGGCCGCCCGAGCCGAGAAGAAGAACTTTCATGCCTGGTGCACCTCGCTGTCCAAACCGGTGGCGAAAACTTTCGGTATGGCTCCGGGGCCGCACGGTCAAGCTTTGCGGGAATTTATCAAGGGCAATTCGCTGACTTGACTGCACCGCCCAGCGCTGCCACTCCAGCGCCATGGAACCTGTTCAGTCGAAAGTCGCCCAGGGGCGCGTCGCCGATGCGCCCAGCGGGCACTGGGTCTACCGCGCCTTGCCGCGCCGCTTGTGGCCTTACGCGCAGCTTGCGCGCTGGGACCGGCCGATCGGCTGGCAACTCCTGATGTGGCCGTGCTGGTGGTCGGCAGCGCTCGCGGCATCGGCCTATGCGCGCCCCGGCGATCCGGTGCTGTCGCTGCTGCCGCAACTGTCGACGCTGGCCCTGTTCACGCTTGGCGCAATCGCCATGCGCGGCGCCGGCTGCACCTACAACGACCTCGTCGACGAAGACATCGACAGCGAGGTCGAGCGCACGCGATCGCGCCCGCTGCCATCGGGACAGGTGACGCGCCGCCAGGCATGGGTCTTCCTGGTACTTCAGGCTATGGTCGGGCTTGCGGTGCTGTTGCAGTTCAACAGTTTCGCGGTAGGGCTCGGCATCTCGTCGCTGGTGATCGTCGCGATCTACCCATTCATGAAACGGTTCACGGACTGGCCGCAACTGGTCCTGGGCCTCGCCTTTTCCTGGGGCGCGCTGATGGGCTGGGCGGCGGAATTCGGCGACGTCGACGGCCCGGCCGTGCTGCTCTACATCGGCTCGATCCTGTGGGTCATCGGCTACGACACCATCTACGCGCACCAGGACAAGGAGGACGACGCCATCGTCGGCGTACGCTCCACCGCTCGCCTGTTCGGCGACAACACCCAGTCGTGGCTGATCGGCCTCTATGCGGGTGCGCTGATGTGTTTCGCCGTCGCCTTTGCCAATGCGCAGGCGCCGGTTCCGGTGATGGCCGGGCTGATCGCCGCCGGCGCGCATATGGCGCGCCAGATCGCCACCCTCGACATCGACAATCCCGACCAATGCCTGCGTCTGTTCAAGTCGAACAACGAGGTCGGCTGGTTGATCTTCCTCGGCATCGTCGGTGGCGCGGCGTGGGCGGCGCTCAAGCCGCTGCTGTAGCCATCTCCCGCTCTCTTGGAAAGGTGCCCGAGATTCAGGTCAGGGCGCACTGACCTGAATCAACAATCTGCCGAGATCATTTCCTCGCCGTCAATCACCAGCCTGAGGCCGAGGTCACCGGCGCGGCGGCGGGCAAGGAAGCGCGGCCGCCTCTGGTTGGAGGCGCGGCCCTTGCGGCGCTCCTGCGGCGGCAATGTCTTGATCGCCGCCCCCAGCGATTCCTCCAGCGTGCGCGCCTCGCCATCGGCTTCGATCAGCAGCATCGGCAGCCGATAGGCCTCGGCCCAGGCGCGCCAGTCCGCGGCCACGTCGTCCAGATCGTCCGCCACCAGCAGCGGCACTGAAAGCATCGGATCGTTGTGCAGCAATTCCAGCGTCACGGTAACATTGCCGCTCTCGTCTTCCATGGCGCGTGCCGCCACGCCGCGGAAGGCATTGGCGGGCAAGGCGATGATCGCCGGAAGGCCGCTCATCTCGAGCGTGCGGCGGATGACAGCGCCGCGGTGGTCGATGGTCGAGGTCACATCGCCATGGTCGTCGCGGGTCGCATAGCTGACCACCTGCGGCAATCGGAACGGGTCGAGGCGCATGTTGCGTCCCGCCCAGACTGGCTTCAGTCCAGATTTCATCGGTGCCTTCCTGTTTCTCCTGAGAGCCGGTTTTCCGGTCTCTCCGGGCCGGTTGTCCGGCCTCGTTATGGAGATGACGGTAGCGCGCCGACCTTACCGCCGGGCTTAAAAAAGTCGGTTAAATTTTGCTGATCTGCCAGATGGTTATCGGAATCCGACCAACTGATCGGATTGGAAAGGATCAGATAACCTTACCGGGATTCATGATGCCGGCCGGATCGAAAGCAGCCTTCACCCGCCGCATCAGGTCGACGGCCATCGGCGGGGCGGTCGCGATCAATTCATCGCGCTTCAACTGCCCGATGCCGTGCTCGGCCGAGATCGAGCCATCAAGCGCCCGCACCACGTCATGCACCGCCTTGTTCATCGCGTGGTAAAGGTCGAGGAAGGCCTGGTCGTCGCCATCGGCCGGGCGCGAAATATTATAATGCAAATTGCCATCGCCCATATGGCCGAAGCAGACGATACGCGCATCGGGGTTCACCGAAGCGACGGCTTTCTCCGCCCGCTCGATAAAGGCGGGGATCGAAGACACCGGGACGGAAATATCGTGCTTGATCGAGGCGCCTTCCGGCTTCTGCGATTCCGGCAGCACCTCGCGGAAACTCCAGAACGCAGCACTTTGCGCCAGGCTCGACGCAATCACCGCATCGCCGGCGAGTTCCGTTTCGATCGCCGCCGACAATATATCCTCGATCAGGGCGCGTGCATCCTCTGCCGAGCGTCCGGAGGAAATCTCCATCAGCACATACCACGGCCAATCGCCTTCCAGCGGCCGCACCACGCCTACTCCATGCAAAAGCGTAAAGTCATAAGGGCGCTTGCCGATCAGTTCGAACGCGGTCAGCGCGCTGCCGGCGCGCCCGCTCGTCATGCCGAACAGAGCAAGTGCGGCCTCAGCCGAGGGCAGGCCGACAAAGGCAACCTCGCGGCCCTTCGGCTTCGGAAACAGCTTCAACACCGCCGCCGTGATCACGCCCAGCGTACCCTCGGCCCCGACGAACAGGTTCTTCAGATCGTAGCCGGTGTTGTCCTTCTTCAGCTTGCGCAGATCGTCGAACACCTCGCCGGTCGGCAACACAACCTCGACTCCCAGGCACAATTCGCGCGTATTGCCGTAGGCAAGCACGTTGGTGCCGCCGGCATTGGAAGACAGGTTGCCGCCGATCTGGCAGGAGCCTTGCGCGCCCAACGAAAGCGGGAACAACCGGTCGGCGGCATCCGCCGCTTCCTGCAGGCTCTGCAGGATGACGCCCGCCTCGGCCGTCACCGTGTTCGACTGCGTGTCGATCTCGCGAATGCGGTTCAGCCGGGACAGAGACAGCACCACCTGTTGCCCGCTGGCATCCGGCACTTGCCCGCCGACCAGCCCCGTGTTGCCGCTTTGCGGCACGACAGGCGTGCGCGTTTCCGTGGCGAGCCGCATGATGCGGCTTACCTCGTCGACGCTGCCCGGCCTCAGCACGAGCGAGCTGCGACCATGCCACAAGCCCCGCCGTTCGGTCAGATAAGGTGCGATATCCTCAGGTGCACGCAGTGCATATCTGTCGCCGACGATTGTCGCAAAGCGCTGGATCAGGGCGGGATCGAGAGGACGTGCCGTATCGTTCATGGATGCAAACTATTCCCCAGCCGCTTCCATGTCACGCGGGGCGGCAGCGCGCGCCAACCGGTCGTTGATCGCTTCGCCCAACCCCTCCATCGGAATCGGCTCGACGGCAATCACGCTTGCACCGGCGCGGTCCAGTTCCAGCATGAAGGAAAACAGATTGGTCGCCGCTTCCCGCAAGTCGCCGGACGGCGACAGGTTGCGCACCGCCGCCGCATTTTCGGCACCCTTGGCGCGCGTCGCCCCGAAGGCGAGCAACGCCTCACCTTGGTCGACACTCACCGCACGCAGTCGCATCGCCGCGTTCGGCGCATAGTGCGAGGCCATCATGCCCGGCGCCTGGATGCCCTTGGCGCCGCGCTCCAGCTTCAAGCCAATAGCAGCCTCGATCTCTTCGGCGGCTACGCCGCCCGGCCGCAGCAATTTCAGCTTGCCGTCATGAACCTTGACGATGGTCGATTCCACACCGACCGGCGTCGCACCCCCATCGACCACCAGCTTGATGCGGCTGCCGAGATCGGCCGCCACCGCGCCTGCCGAGGTGGAACTGATATGGCCAGACGTATTGGCGCTCGGGGCCGCCAGCGGCCTGCCGAGTGCTGCGATCAGCTTGCCGCCGAAGCCGCGCGGCATGCGCAGCGCGATCGTATCCAGCCCCGCGGTCGCCAGCGGATGGATGCCGGCATCGGCCTTTAGCGGCACCACCAGCGTCAGCGGTCCGGGCCAGAACAATTCGGCCAGCCTGCGCGACAACGGATCGAACACACCGATGCGTTCGGCCATGGCGAGATCGCAGACATGGGCAATCAGCGGGTTGAAGCGGGGCCGGCCTTTCGCCTCGTAGATGCGTGCGACGGCCCCGCCACTAGTGGCATCGCCGGCCAGGCCGTAGACGGTCTCGGTCGGAATGGCGACGACCTCGCCTGCGCCAAGCAGCGCCAATGCGCGATCCAAGGCCTTGTCGGCGGGAACTATCTCAGCCAATTGTGTACGACCTTTCCAGCGCTTGCCTACAGCGGCGGGCAGGACGCGGCAAGCGCCCGTTGGTCAAGGCAATTCATTAAAATGCGAACGGCAGGCACAAGCGGATATCAACGCTCGCGCGCTAAGGTTCCGGCGGAAGCTGGGGGAACAAGCTCTTGTCCATACGCATCATCACGTTTGGAGTGCTGGCGATGGCGGCCATGACGGGCAGCGCCGCTGCCTCGTCGTTCGTCACCTTCGGCGACCCCGCGCCCGCCTCGACGCCGTCCATTGTCGTCATGGGCGCGCCCGACCCCGTCCAGGCCGTTGCAACGGCAGTTGAGGAAACGGCGGCCCCTGCCGATCCGCCCCAGCAGGCGTTGCGCCAGATGACGCCGGGAAGCTGGATGGACGCGCCCGTCGCGGCAACCGCCGAGATGCAAGTCATCAGCCCTTCGGTCATTGCGCTCGGCGAGCCACTGCCGCCTGTCACCTACGAGAAGGTGGCGTCCATTCCGAAAAAGCCGCTGTCCAAGGCCAACTTCGCCCCCATGGTCATCCGGGGCGGCATCGTCGGCGATGCGTTCACGCCGGCCAGTACGCCGGGCACGCAGCAGGCTTCCGCACAACCGCGCAGCCCTTCCAACCCAGCTTCGCAAGACAAGTCGGAACCGATCATCGTCGAACGTACGCCGGTGCCGGAAGCCCAATAGCAAAACCCGGCCAAGGCCGGGTTCAGTGCCAATGCATGTCGCCCGAAAGTGGGAACCGGTTTCGGGATAACGACATGCATAAAAACCAACACTTGGAGCGCGCCAGCCAATCTGAAAGATCGCGACGCGCGCTCAAGACTGGCTCGGTGGCTCAGCCGGCAATCTTCGAGAAATCGGCCACCTGATCTGTCGCCGCGCGGATGCGCGTCAGCAATGCAAGGCGATTGGCCCGCACCGCCAGATCGTCATCGTTGACCAGCACCTGTTCAAAAAATGAATCAACTGGTTCACGCAAAACGCTAAGCGCCAGCATCGCGCCGGAAAAGTCTTCGTTTTGAATCGCTTCGCCAGCTTTCTTCTCGGCCTGATTCACCGCGTCGAACAGGTTTTTCTCCGCGTCTTCCTTGAACAGCGAAGGCTCGACGGAAGCCGCAACGGCGGTGCCTTTCTTCTCCTCGGCGGCGAGGATGTTGGCCGCACGCTTGGTGCCGGCGAGCAGGTTCTTGCCGTCATCGGTCTCAAGGAATTTGCCCAGCGCCTCGACGCGGCGGACGATGGTGAGAAGGTCGTCGGACTTCGGCGTGATCACCGCATCGATCAGGTCGTGCCTTGCGCCTTGATCGCGCAGATAGACCTTCAGGCGGTCATGGAAGAAGGAGAGGAGGTCCTTTTGTTGAGATTTCCACTCGCCGATTTTTGTGTGCCTGACAACCTCCCGACGCTCGAGCACTTCATCATAGCGCGAGTCTCCACCCAGCGAAGCGTCGAGCAGCGAGGCACTTTCAGCTTCATCAGCGAATTCCCTTTCAGCCAGTTCCTCGGCCAGGACTTCGCCAACTTCGACCGCGAGAGGATTCAATTCCAACCTTACCCCATTCTCAACCAGAATCCGGATCACGCCCAGCGCCGCCCTGCGCAGTGCAAATGGGTCCTTCGAGCCGGTAGGCTTCTCGTCAATCGCCCAAAAGCCGACCAGCGTATCCAACTTGTCGGCAAGCGCCACGGCGACCGAAACCGGATCGGTCGGCACGCGGTCGGATGGGCCTTGCGGCTTGTAGTGGTCCTCGATTGCCGCCGCGACCGAGGCATCCTCGCCTTGCAGAAGCGCATACTTACGGCCCATCGCTCCTTGCAGTTCGGGGAACTCGCCGACGATCTCGGTGGTCAGATCGGCCTTGGCCAGCACAGCCGCGCGGGCGGCCAGATCGGGATCGGCGCCGACCAGCGGCGCGATCTCGCACGCCAGTTCGCGGATGCGCTCGACGCGCTCGCCTTGCGTGCCGAGCTTGGCATGGAAGGTGACGCCGAGATGATCGAGCCGCGCCATGCGCTGGTCGAGCGGCTTAGTGAGATCCAGCCCGAACTTTTCGGCCGATGCCTGCAACTGGTCGAGGTCCGGCACATTGGCCTGGTCGGTCTTCCAGAAATGCACCGCGTCGGAGAGGCGCGCCCGCACCACCTTGCCGTTGCCGTAGGCGATCTCCTTGCCGCCGTCCTTCGCCTCGATATTGGCGACGAGCAGGAAGCGGTTGGCGAGGTCCCCGCTCTCGCCTTGCGGGCGCGTAACGAAGCATTTCTGGTTGGCACGGATGGTCAAGCGGATCACCTCGGGCGGAATAGCGAGGAATTCCTTCTCGAATTCGCCAAGCAGCACCACCGGCCATTCGACCAGCCCCGCCACTTCCTCGAGCAAGCCCTCGTCCTCGACCAGATCGAGCCCGTTGGCGAACGCCAGGTTCTTCGCGTCGGCAAGGATGATTTCCTTGCGGCGGTCGGCATCGAGCACAACCTTAGCCGCCTCCAGCTTTGCCGCGTAGTCATCGAAGCGCCTGGCCGTGATTGCGTCCGGCGCATGAAAGCGGTGGCCATAGGTCACGTTGCCCGACCGGATGCCGTCGACCTCGAAGTCGACCACCACCGGCTCCTCGGTTTCCGGCCCGAAGGTGCACAGGATCGATTGCAGCGGCCGCACCCAGCGCAGCGCAGCGCCGCCGCGCCCTTCGACGCCGCCATAACTCATCCCCTTCGGCCCGGAGGCCGCGCCCCAGCGCATCGATTTCGGCCACGGGAAGGACTTGACGATGCCCGGCATCAGGTCCGCGATGATCTCTTCCGCCGCCCTGCCTGGTTTGGAGATGAGGGCGACGTAGAAATCGCCCTTCTTGGCATCGGAATGGACGTGCGCCTCGTCAATCGAGCTTAGCCCGGCCGAGCGAAGAAAACCCTGGACTGCCTGTTCAGGCGCCTTGGTCGACGGCCCCTTGCGCTCTTCGCGAATATCCTTCGAACGTGCGGTCAGCCCACGAATGTCCAGCGCCAGCCGGCGCGGCGTCCAGTATTCACGGGCCGCCTCATAGGTCAGGCCGGCGTCGACCAACCCGTCGGTCACCAGTTTCTTCAGATCGCCCGCCGCCTTGCGCTGCATGCGGGCCGGAATTTCTTCGGAACGAAGTTCAAGCAGAAGGTCGGGCATCAGAGTTTTTCCACCCGCATGCTTTTTCTTGGTTTGCACGCCCTCGCGCCTGCGGCGCTGCGGGGGTGCGGCTGGGCCGGAATTTCCTCTGAGCGAAGTTCAAGAAGCAGATCGGGCATCACGCGGCCTCCCCGACAAGGGAAAAACCGCCGGCGTCGGTCAAAAGGAAGGCTTCGCCGCATGCCTTGGCAAGGTTGCGGACGCGCAGGATGTAGCTTTGCCGCTCGGTCACCGAGATGACGCCGCGCGCATCGAGCAGGTTGAAGACGTGGCTGGCCTTGATGCACTGGTCGTAAGCCGGCAGCACCAGTTTGTGCGGCACATTGCTGCCCGGCAGTGGCGCGCCGGCGGCCAGCAGCGCCAGGCATTCGCCCTCGGCGTCATCGAAATGCTTCAGCAGCATCGCAGTATTGGCGAACTCGAAATTGTGCCGCGAATATTCCTGCTCGCCCTGCAGGAAGACCTCGCCGTACGTCACCTTGTCAGCGCCTTCGCGGCCGTTGAAATTGAGGTCGTAGACGTTGTCGACGCCCTGCACATACATGGCCAGCCGCTCCAGCCCGTAGGTCAGTTCGCCCGCCACCGGCGCGCATTCGATGCCGCAGACCTGCTGAAAGTAAGTGAACTGCGACACCTCCATGCCGTCGCACCAGCATTCCCAGCCAAGCCCCCAGGCGCCCAGCGTCGGGCTTTCCCAATCGTCCTCGACGAAGCGGATGTCGTGCAGCAGCGGATCGACGCCGATCGCCTTCAGCGAGCCAAGGTAAAGCTCCTGCAGATTGTCCGGATTGGGCTTCAGGATCACCTGATACTGGTAGTAGTGCTGCAGCCTGTTGGGGTTTTCACCATAGCGCCCGTCCTTGGGCCGGCGCGAAGGCTGCACATAGGCCGCGTTCCATGCCTTCGGCCCCAGCGCCCGCAGCGTCGTTGCCGGATGAAAGGTACCGGCACCCACTTCCATGTCGTAAGGCTGCAGCACGACGCAACCGTAGTTTGCCCAGTAGTTGTGCAAGGTCAGGATCAGCCCCTGGAACGAGCGGCTGGGATGCATATGGGCGGGAAGGTCGGCGCTCACGGAAATGGCCTCGGCGGCAATGGCAGGATGCGGCTTTCCCTAGTGCCCCTGTCCATGGGCGTCAAGGCAAACGGCCCTTCCCCCGATGCGACAATGGTCGCGACGGACGAGCCACGGATAGCGCGATCGCCTCAAGCGCCCTTCAGTTGTCGGACCTTCCGATCCTCCAATGGGCAGACCGGGTTGTCACCCCTTGGGCGCAGGAACCGGCTTCGGCTTGGTCGGCGGCGTGTCCTGCGCGGTGTTGGCTTCGATCGGCGACAGGCCCTTGGCGAGCTTTTCCTGCACCGAGGCAAGCACGTCCGGTTCCGGCTTCAGGTCACGCGCATAGCTCCACTGGAAGGTCGCTTCCAGCCTGCGGCCGACCCGCCAGTAGGCGTCGCCCAAATGATCGTTGAGCACCGCATCTTCCGGCTTCAGCGACACGGCGCGCTCCAGTTCGCGCACGGCATCCTCGAAGCGGCCCAGCTTGTAATAGGCCCAGCCCAGCGAATCGACGATGTAGCCGTCGCTCGGCCGCAGATCGACGGCCTTCTG
Source organism: Mesorhizobium sp. Root157 (assembly GCF_001427385.1). Taxonomy (GTDB): domain Bacteria; phylum Pseudomonadota; class Alphaproteobacteria; order Rhizobiales; family Rhizobiaceae; genus Mesorhizobium. Next base: position 312,085 of record NZ_LMGJ01000012.1, on the reverse strand, counting down.
GATCATTTCCAGCGCTTCGGTCAGGTTCATGTTCTTGTCGACCCAGGAATAGCCGAGATAATTCATGACCTGCGGCTGCTCGGGGTTGAGTTCGAGCGCCTTGCGGAAATTCGGCTCCGCCTTCGGCCAATCCTTCAGCCGCTCATAGGCGATGCCGCGCTGATAGAAGATATTCCAGTTGGCCGGCTGCGGGTCGGTCAGACGCTCCACTGCCTTGTCGTAGAGGCCGGCGGCGGCGCGGAAATCCTCTTTCGAGGAATAGACCCCGCCCAGCGCCAGATAACCGCGCATTTCGTCGGGGTGCGCCTCGACCAGCTTCTTCAGATGCGCGATCGCCTCGTCGTTGCGGTCCAGATCGGCAAGGTTGAGGCCAAGCTGCAGTTCAGCCACCGCCTTGAGCGGCGAGGTCTCGGGAATGCGCTTGTAGAAGCCGATGGCGCGCTCCCCATCCTTCTGCTGCTCGGCAACGGCCGCCAGTTGCACCAGCGCCGCGTCGCTGTTCGGCTTCAACGCAAGCGCATATTCCAGATAAAGCCGCACGAACGGCTCGCCGCCGCCCCGGTTCAACGCCGTCGCAAGATCGAGGAGTATCTCGGAAGCGCCATCGGCCGGGCCGGCTACCATCGGTTCGACCTTTTCGCCCTTGGTGATCTTTTCGCGCAGCGCCGTGATCTCGACCTTGCCGGTCACGAATGTCTCGGCCTGGTCGAGCACGCCAAGCGCCTTGTCTTTCTCGCCGTTGATGGCCAGGAAACGGGCATAGGCCTCCGCGCAGCGCAGCCAGGTTTCGGGTGCGGCACCGGCAGCAGCCGTGTTCTTCACCGTTGCATCATAGGCTTCGTCGGCCTGTTTCTTCAGGCCCGCGGCGTCGGCGATCAGGGCACGGTGATACGACTTGAACAGGCCGAACCATTCGGGCCCCTGCAGTTTGTCGATATAGGCCATTGCGTCAACGCCATCGCCAGCCCCTGCCCGCGCCCAGCCGGTCATGATGCCGGCGATCAGCCGGTCGAGATCGGCCTGCAACGACAGCTTCAGCCAGTATTCGGCCTTGCCGTAGTCCTTCTTGCGAAACGTATCGATCGCCAGCGCCAGCCGGGAGAAGCGCTCCACATCGGGCACTTCCTTGAGCTTGTCGGCATAGGGCAGCGATTCGTCGAAACGGCCCTGTGCGATCAGCGACAGCATCAGGCTTTGCTGCAGCGAGGTGTCGTCCGGCGCGAACGCCAGCGCCTGCTTGTAGTAGGTGATCGCATTGTCGAGGTCATTGTCGCCCTCGGCAACGCGCGCTGCCAGGAACGCGCCCGAAAATGAAGTGATTTCAATAGGCTTTGCCGCTTCCTTGGCAATGGCGGCTTGGCCTGGAAACACCAGGCCGGTCATCACTGCCAGGCCCGCAAGCCAGAGAACGCGTCTTTGCCGCATCGTATTCCTTTCAGGCGAAAGCGGCCCGGCAACCTGCCTGGACCCGCCGCAACACTTCATGTCGCGGTAAAGCATGGCATTTTTTGGGATCATGCTTCAATCCGCCACCGTGTCACAATCCGGTCAGGCGACAAATGCCTCTCAAAGACCGTGGCGAAACGTGCGAACCGGGGCTGGCGCGAGCGGCCATTTACTTGTGCAATCTCTAATATAAGCGCACTATCTGCGGGTAAGGGAGGGGGCGCTTCGCAGTCAAATCGGGAGGAACCCATGAATGATTTGACCCTCACCACACTCGAGTTCGGGAAGACAACCATCAAGGCCGCGGCGCTTGAAGCCTTGTCAGCGCAGTTGCGCGGCACGGCTTTGCGCAAGGAAGATGCATCCTACGACGAAGCGCGCTCGATCTGGAATGCCATGATCGACCGGCGGCCGGGCCTGATCGTGCGATGCGCCGGCGCTGCCGACGTCGTCAGCGCCGTTCGCTTCGCACACGACAACCGGCTGCTCGTCTCGGTGCGCGGCGGTGGCCACAACATCGCTGGGACAGCGGTCTGCGACGGCGGGCTGATGATCGACCTGTCGCCGATGAAATCGGTGCGTGTCGACGTGGCCGGCCGTCGGGCTACGGTCGAACCCGGCGCGACGCTGGCCGATGTCGACAAGGAGACGCAGGCCTTCCGGCTGGTGGTGCCCACCGGCATCAACTCCACCACCGGCATCGCCGGGCTTACCCTCGGCGGCGGCTTCGGCTGGACGACGCGGAAATTCGGACTGACGCTGGACAACCTGCATTCAGCCGACGTGGTTACAGCCAACGGCGAATTGGTACGCGCCAGCGTGGCGGAAAATCCGGACCTGTTCTGGGCGTTGCGCGGTGGCGGCGGCAATTTCGGCATCGTCACGGCATTCGATTTCCAGCTTCACAAATTCGGCCCGGAAGTGCTGTCCGGCCTCGTCGTTCATCCCTTCGCCGATGTCGAGAACGTCATGCGCGAATATCGGGCCGCTCTCGAAGAAGCTCCGGACGAACTGACCTGCTGGGTGGTGATGCGGCAGGCACCGCCGCTGCCGTTCCTGCCCGCCGAATGGCACGGCAAGGAAGTGGTGGTGCTGGCCATGTGCTATGGCGGCGACCTGGAGGAAGGCGAGAAGGCGACGGCCCGGTTGCGCGGCATCGGCAAGCCGATCGTCGATGTCGTCGCGCCGCACCCGTTCACCGGCTGGCAGCAGGCCTTCGACCCGCTGCTGACGCCCGGCGCCCGCAACTACTGGAAGAGCCACGATTTCATGGATCTGCCGGATCCTGCGGTGGGTGTGCTCGCCTCCGCCATCCGCAAGCTTCCAGGCCCCGAATGCGAAATCTTCGTCGGTCATGTCGGCGGTGCGGCCGGTCGCGTGCCGGCCCATGCCACGGCATTTCCGCAGCGAAGCTCGCATTTCGTCATGAATGTCCATGCGCGCTGGCGCGAGGCCAGCATGGACCAGACCTGCATCGGCTGGGCTCGCGGCATCTACGAAGCGGCCAAACCGTTTGCAGCCGGCACCGCCTACATCAACTTCATGCCGGAAGACGAGGTGGATCGTGTCGAGGCGGCCTATGGCGCGAACTACAGGCGACTGGTCGACATCAAGCGCCGCTACGACCCGATGAACATGTTCCGGATGAACCAGAACGTAAGACCCATGGAAGGGAAGCGCGCGGCGTAACGCAGCCTGGCAGCAGGCGGGGCAATCAGGCTTGCCCCGCCTGCTGCGTTCCTATTCCGCCGGCAGGGCCGGGTGCCGGGCGTCCGTTCGATACTCGGCCCATGCCTGGCGGAGGATCTGCACCGACGAAGTCAGGAAAATGCCGGCCATCAGTGCCGCGACCGCAAGGTCGGGCCATGCCGACGACGTTCCCCACACACCGAGTGCGGCCGCCATCACCACCACATTGCCGATGGCATCGTTGCGTGAGCACAGCCACACCGAGCGCACATTGGCGTCGCCGTCCTTGTACGGCAGCAGGAGCACCACCGATGCAACGTTGGCGGCGAGCGCCAGCAGGGCGATGATGCCCATCACCTCCGCACTCGGCACACCCAGCACCAGTGTCTGATAGACGGTGGAACCGAATACCCAGACCGCCATCAGGCTGAGCGACAGGCCCTTGAACAGTGCCGCCGTCGCCCGTGTGCGCAGGCTTGCCCCAATCACCGCAAGGCTCAAGCCATAGGTCACGGTGTCGGCGAGGAAATCCAGCGCGTCGGCCTTCAGCGCCTGCGAGCCGACAAGCTGTCCCGCCGTCATCTCGGTCAGGAACATGGTGCCGTTGATGGCGATCACGGCCCACAAGATGCGCTTGTAGCGAACATCCATGCCGTCGAACACCGGCACGCCGCCGGAGCAGCAGGCGTCGCCCGACTTCGCGGCGGCCATGTCCTTGGCCGAATGAGAATGCCCATGAGGATGGGAATGGATTGCCGATCGGGTGGCGTCCTCGTGCCCGCAACAATGTTCGCTCATCTTGGTGACTCCTTTTCAAAATCACCGTAATCTCTCTAGTCACTAGAGGATCAAGAGGATTTTCATGGCATTTTCAATCGGCGAACTGGCGCGGCGCGCGGATGTGAAGGTCCCGACCATCCGCTACTACGAGCAGATCGGCCTGATGCCCGAGACATTCCGCACCGAGGGGCAGCAGCGCCGCTATGGAAAGCCCGCTGTCGCCAGGCTCGCCTTCATCCGCCATGCGCGCGAACTCGGCTTCGAGGTGGACGCTATCCGCACGCTGCTGTTGCTCCAGGACGAGCCGGACCAGCCCTGCGCCCAGGCCGACCAGATCGCCAAGGCGCGGCTCAAGGAAGTGGACCAGCGCATCGCCAGCCTGAACGCCTTGCGCAGGGAATTGCACAAGATGATCGAAGGCTGCGCCTGCGGCCGAATCGGCGAATGCCGCGTCATCGAGACGCTGGCGGATCAGACTCACTCGCACAGGGAATGGAAATAACAAGCATCATGGAAAACCTGCAAAACACGATCACCTGTCCGGCCTGCGGTCACCGGGAAACCGAGACCATGCCCACCGACGCTTGCCAGTTCTTCCATGAATGCAATGGCTGCGGCACCCTGCTTAGGCCCAAAGCGGGCGAGTGCTGCGTCTATTGTTCCTACGGGTCGGATGCCTGCCCGCCGGTACAGGCGGCACACAGCAGCGGCGCTACAGAAAACTGCTGCGCCCACTAGCAGCGATTTCAGGAGCTACCTAGCCAGGGTGTGTCGAGATTCAGGTCAGGGTGAGCCGAGAATGGTGGATTTTGAGAACCGGAGCGCAGTGTACGTTTTGGTACATGAGCACCGGAAGCACAGAAAGCCGCCATTTGCAGGCCACCATCACCTGAATCAGCGCGCCTAGTTGACCCGACTGATGCAGAAGTCGATCACATCGATCAGCGCCGATTTCTGCGGCGTGGCGCCCAGCGGCGCCAGCGCATCGCGGGCGATTTCGCCGAAATGCCGCGCGCGGCCGATGGTGTCGGCGATTGCGCCATGGCGAGCCATCAGGCCGATTGCCTTTTCCAGCCCGGCGTCGTCGGCAGCATTGTCCTCGATCGCCGTCTTCCAGAAGGTCCGATCATCAGCTGTGCCGCGCCGATAGGCGAGGATGACGGGCAGCGTCACCTTGCCTTCACGGAAATCGTCGCCGACATTCTTGCCCAGATCCTGGCTCGACCCGCCATAATCCAGGGCATCGTCGATCAACTGGAAGGCGAGGCCGAGGTTCATGCCGTAGGAGCGCAACGCCGCACGATCGTTGCGCGAGGCACTGGCGATCACCGGCCCGACCTCGGCGGCAGCGGAAAACAGTGCTGCGGTCTTGGCCTTGATAACAGCGAAATGCTCGTCCTCGGTGGTTTCGAGGTTCTTGGCGGCCGCAAGCTGCATCACTTCGCCCTCGGCGATGATCGATGCGGCTGACGACAGGATATCGAGCGCGTCCAGCGAGCCGACATCGACCATCATGCGGAAAGCCTGGCCGAGCAGGAAGTCTCCGACCAGCACGCTCGCCTGATTGCCCCAGATCATGCGCGCGGTCTTGTTGCCGCGCCGCATGCCGCTTTCATCCACCACGTCGTCATGCAGCAGCGTTGCCGTGTGCATGAACTCGACGCTTGTCGCGAGCTTGACGTGGCCGTCGCCGGAGTAGCCGAACATCTGCGCCGCAGCCAGCGTCAGCATCGGCCGCAGGCGCTTGCCGCCCGATGAAATCAGGTGATTGGCGACCTCGGGGATCATCTGCACGTCCGAGCCGGCCTTGGACAATATCAACTCATTGACGCGCCCCATGTCCGAAGCGGTCAGATCGATCAGATCCTTGATTGATGCGGCTTCGCGTGTGCCGCCCTCGAGATTGACAACGATACCCAAAAAGCACTCCCGTCCAAATAGCCTTCGACGGCGTCCACCCACCTCTTTTGACTCTAGGGAGATGGCACAAGGACGGCAAGTGGCGAATTGGCGCGGTATGCCGGGTTTGCGTTTGGCCGCCCTATCATTAATCTGCCATGGCAGCAGAGATCGCGAGAGCCACAGTATGATAAAAAACCTCGCTTCACGGCTATGGCGGTCGTTTTCGACGGTCGGCCTGCTCGTCGGCACCTTGTTCTTCGCGGCCTCGTTCACGCCTTCCCTCATTCCCCGCGCCTATCTGGTGCAAGGCGTGCTTTCAGGCTTCGCGTTCGGCGCAGGTTACGGCATCGGCGTCTTCGCATCCTGGCTGTGGACCTATCTGGAACTGCCTACCCCGAAGGGCGGCGTCGGATCGTGGATCAAACGGGTCGCCGCGGCCCTGTGCTCGGTCATCGCCGTGCTGTTCCTGTGGCGTGCCTCAGGCTGGCAGAATTCGATCCGCGACCTGATGCAGATGGAGCCGGTCGACAGTGTCGACCCGCTGCGGATCGCGCTCATCGCCCTTTGCACCTTTGCGCTGCTTCTGGTGATCGGCCGCCTGTTTTTCTTCACGCTTGGCCTGATTGCCGGGCGGCTTGGCGGCTACATACCGCGCCGGGTCGCCAACGTCATCGGCGCCGCCGCAGCACTTGCCGTCTTCGCCAGCCTCGCCAACGGCTTGGTGTTCCGATACGCGCTCTACGTCGCCGATGGTTCCTACCGGGCGTTCGACGAATTGATCGAGCCCGACACCAAGCGGCCGACCGACCCGGACAAGACCGGCAGTTCGGCCTCGCTGCTGAAATGGAACGAGCTTGGCCGCGCCGGGCGCGAATTCGTTGCCTCCGGGCCGTCAGCGCAGGAAATCGGCGCATTCCTCGGGCGCGAGGCACGTGAACCGATCCGCGTTTATGCCGGCCTCAATTCGGCCGAAACGCCTCAAGCCCGCGCCAGGCTTGTCCTGGAAGAACTGAAGCGCGTCGGCGCTTTCGACCGTTCGGTCCTCGTCATCGTTACGCCGACAGGCACCGGCTGGGTCGATCCGGCCGCCATGGATACGCTCGAATATCTGCATGGCGGCGACGTCGCCAGCGCCGCCATCCAGTATTCCTATCTGGCAAGCTGGCTCTCCTTGCTGGTCGAGCCCGGCTATGGCGGCGAAGCTTCGCGCGCCTTGTTCACCGAGATCTACGGCTACTGGACAAGCTTGCCCAAGAACCACCGGCCACAGCTTTATCTCCACGGCCTCAGCCTCGGCGCCATGAACTCGGAGCGGTCGAGCGAGTTGTTCGAAGTGCTTGGCGACCCCTATCAGGGGGCGCTTTGGAGCGGCCCGCCCTTTGCCAGCCGCGTCTGGCGCTCGATCACCGATCGCCGCAACGAAGGCTCGCCGTTCTGGCTGCCCCGCTTCCGGGACGGCTCCTATGTCCGCTTCACCAGCCAGCAGGACGCGCTTGCCCTTCCCAATGCGCACTGGGGGCCGATGCGGGTCGTCTATCTTCAGTATGCCAGCGATTCCGTCACCTTCTTCGACCCGCTGTCGTTCTACCGGGCGCCCGAGTGGATGAGCCAGCCGCGCGGGCCGGACGTGTCGCCGGAATTGCGCTGGTACCCGGTCGTCAGCTTCCTGCAACTTCTGGTCGATATCGCAACCGCCACCACCGCGCCCATGGGCCACGGCCACGTCTATGCGCCGCAGCACTATATCGACGCCTGGGTCGAGGTCACCGATGTCAAGGGCTGGTCCAGCACAAACATCGAAAGGCTCAAGGCCTACTTCCGGCAGCAATGACGAAGGCGCGGCACTGGCGCTGCGGCCTGCCTGCGTTTACATCGGCGCGGCAAACTGCGAACGTCACATCATGATCGAACTTGTCCGCACCAACGACGCCGTCATCATCTCCTTCGTGGAGTCGCTGATGCGCGATGCCGACATCGCCTTTCTGGTCGCCGATCAGAACATGAGCGTGCTGGACGGGTCGCTCGGTATCCTGCCGCGCCGCATCCTCGTCGATGCCGAACAGGCCGACGCCGCGCGCAAGATCCTTACTGATGCCGGCATCGCCAACGAAATCCGCGAACCATGAGCACGCAGGCCGCTTTGGACGTGACGCCGGCCCATACCGTCGATGCCTTCCATCGCGGACGCTTCTGGCTTGTCCAGCCGGCCAGGAGCGGCCATCGCGCCGGCATGGACGCCATGATGCTGGGTGCTGCCGTCCCCTCCGATTTCGCCGGCCGGTTGGCCGATTTCGGCGCCGGGGCCGGTGCTGCCGGCCTTGCCGCACTTACACGCTGCTCCAGCGCCAGCGCCGTCCTGGTCGAGCGCTCGGCGGAAATGGCTGCGTTTGCGGACGCGACGCTGGCCCATCCCGCCAACGCCCATCTCGGTCACCGCGCCTCGGTGCTTCGCGCCGATGTGACGCTGAGCGGTGCCGCCCGCAACGCCGCCGGCCTTGCCGACAATTCCTTCGACTTCGTCGTCATGAACCCGCCCTTCAATGCGGCATGGGACCGGGCAACCCCGGATGACCTCAAACGGCAAGCGCATGTGATGGAAGACGGCCTGTTCGAGCGCTGGGTGCGCAGTGCCGCCGCCGTCACCCGCCCGCGCGGCGGCATTGCCATCATCGCACGCCCCGAATCCTTGCGCCCGATCCTCGACGCGCTGACCGGCCGCTTCGGCAACACCGAACTGAAGGCCGTGCACCCGCGCGCCGACGCTGCCGCCATCCGCATCGTGGTACGCAGCACTCGCGGCGCGCGCGGCAAGCTTTCGATCTGCCCCGCCCTTGTCCTGCACGACATGCCGGGCGAGGGCTTTTCCCAACATACCGACATGATCAACAACGGTATGGCGTCGCTTTTCGGCGATTGACGGGCGCGGCAGCATTGCCGTTCCCGTGCGAATGCCTACATGCCTCGCACGATCATGGAGACATCTGCCTTGAAGCGCCTCATCAACCGCATGCTGCCGAAATCCTGGCGTTCGAGCGTCGTCACCATTCCGGTCGTGCGCCTGCACGGCGCCATCATGGCCGGCGGCGGCCAGTTACGGCCTTCGCTTTCGCTCGCCTCCAGCGCCGGCCTGATCGAGAAGGCCTTCGCCTTCGACGCGCCGGCAGTTGCGTTCTCCGTCAACTCGCCGGGCGGCTCGCCGGTGCAATCGCGCCTCATCTTCAAGCGCATTCGCGACCTTGCCGTGGAGAAGAACAAGAAAGTGCTGATGTTCGTCGAGGACGTCGCGGCTTCCGGAGGCTACATGATCGCGGCTGCCGGCGACGAGATCATCGCCGACCCCTCCTCCATCGTCGGCTCGATCGGCGTCGTATCGGCCTCGTTCGGTTTCCCCGAACTGATGAAGAAGATCGGCGTCGAGCGCCGTGTCCACACCGCCGGCAACAACAAATCGGTGCTCGACCCCTTCAAACCGGAAAAGAAGGAAGACATCGAGCGGCTGAAGGCGCTGCAACTCGAAGTCCACGACACCTTCATCGATCTGGTCAAGAGCCGGCGCGGCGCCAAGCTCAAGGACGACCCCGATATGTTCACCGGCCTGTTCTGGACCGGCAAGAAGGGGCTGGAACTCGGCCTTGTCGATGCGCTGGGCGACATGCGCTCGGTGCTGAAGGCGCGCTACGGACCCAAGACCCAGGTCAAGCTGATCAGCGCCCAGCGCGGCCTGCTTTCGCGCTTCACGCCGTTCGGCTCGAAAATCTCGGCATCCCAAATTGCCGCGTCCGCCGCCGAAGGCCTCATCGATGCGGCACAAGAACGCGCGCTGTGGTCGCGCTTCGGTCTTTGAAAAGCCGCGGGAAACCATTAGGATGACAAGCTACCCGACCCAATCGGCCTCGCGTGCCGACGCTGTGCCGGAGGAGTTTTGAGATGCCGCAGATCATTTTCTTCACGGCCGTCGGCCTTGTCGCCTATGTCGGCTACCGGACCTTCATCAAGGAGGCCGAGCGCGTGACGGCGAAAATCCGCCGCGCCGAGAAACAGGCTGCCAACGGCGCTACCGGCACGCTGGTCAAGGATCCCGAAACAGGCGAATACCGGCTGTCGAAGGATTGAGCGTGCCCCAGCCTGCGATCGTGCCGGCAGTGTCGGCGGCCAGTGTCGCGCTGGCGCCGGCCAAGATTAATCTGGCCTTGCATGTGACGGGCCGCCGCTCCGACGGCTATCACGACATCGAAAGCCTGGCGGTGTTCACCCGCTTCGGCGACCGTATCCATCTGGAACCGGCGGCCGCGCACGAATTTTCGATCACCGGTCCTTTCGGCGGCGACCTCGCCGCTGATGACACCAACCTCGTCATTCGCGCTCGCGACGCGTTGCGGCGGGCCTGCCTTGGCCGATCAGGTGACGGCTTGCGCTCCTCATCACACCCCTCTGGCTTCCCACCCGTCTCCATCCGGCTTGAGAAAAACCTGCCCGTCGCCTCAGGCGTCGGTGGCGGATCGAGTGACGCGGCTGCCGTCCTCAAGGCACTGAACCAGATGTGGAACTGCGGCCTTGGAGAGCATGAACTGGCCGAAATCGCCCGTTCCCTCGGCGCCGACGTTCCCATGTGCCTGTCCGCCCGCCCGCTGCTTGCCAAGGGCATCGGCGACCTCGTCGAGCCTGTCGCGGATTTTCCGGCCCTGGCGCTGGTCCTCGTCAATCCGGGCGTTGCCGTTTCGACCCCGGACGTCTTCGAAAAACTTGAACGGCGCGACAACGAAAACCTGCCGCCGCTTCCTTCGAAAGTGGATTTCCATTCGCTTCGGAATTGGTTGGAAACGACGCACAACCACCTCGAACCCGCAGCCCGCAGCATCCAGCCGGTGATCGGTCAAGCGCTGGCCGCGCTGAACAAGGCCGGTTCCGGATTTTCGCGCATGTCGGGTTCCGGCGCGACCTGCTTTGGCCTGTTCGAAACCGGCAACGTCGCCAAGCGCGCCGCCGTTTCCATCAGGGCCAAGCACCCGACCTGGTTCGTTGCCGCAACGCGCAGCATGGCATGGGAGGCCAACGACGATGGCGACGCCTAGCGAGGTCCGTACCTTTATCCCGGTGCGCATCGCGGTGCTGACCGTGTCGGATTCCCGCACGCCCGCCGACGACAAGTCAGGCCAGACGCTGGCCGACCGCATCGTGGAAGCCGGCCATGTGCTGGCGGCGCGCGACATCGTCACCGACGACAAGGACAAGATCCGCGACAAGGTGCTTGCGTGGTCGAAGGACGGCGGCATCGATGTCGTCATCACCACCGGCGGCACCGGCTTCACCGGACGCGACGTCACACCGGAAGCGCTCGAAGCCATCTTTGAAAAGCGCATGGATGGCTTCTCCGAAGTCTTCCACCGCATCTCCTTCGACAAGATCGGCACATCCACGATCCAGTCACGCGCCACCGGCGGCGTCGTCAACGCCACATTCGTGTTCGTGCTGCCCGGCTCGCCGGGCGCCTGCAAGGATGCCTGGGACAGCATCCTGAAGGCCCAGCTCGACTATCGGCACATGCCCTGCAATTTCGTGGAAATCATGCCCCGGCTGGACGAGCATCTGCGCCGCGGCGGCAAATAGCACGGCAATTCAGGGCCGCCGGAATCCCGTCGGCACACCATAAAGATAGCCGATGCGGTCGATGGCTTCGCGCAAGCCTTCGCGCGACACCAGCATGGTGTGGCCGTTGGCGTGGATCATATTTTCCGCATCGGTCATAATGGCGACGTGGCCTTTCCAAAACACCAGGTCGCCACGGCGCAGGCCGGAAAAATCCGCCCCCGGATCGAGCGGCGCGCCAAGCCCCTCCGCCTGCATGTCGGAATCGCGCAGCACGTCGCGACCGGTCATGCGCATGGCAAGCTGGACAAGGCCTGAGCAATCGATGCCGAAGCCGGATGCACCGCCCCAAAGATAGGGCGTACCCAGAAACGTCTCGGCCACTGCGACATAGTCGGCGGCGCGGTCCACCACCGGCATCAAGTGCTTGGCGATCAGTGCCTGCCCGCTGGCCAGCACGACATATTGGGTGCCACGCGTTTCGGCTGCACCAGTCACGGTCACCGTCGAGCCCATCGATAATTGCCCGGCCCTTGGAAAACGCAGGTCCGGTCCGGGATAAAGAAAGGTGCGCGGCACCGACACGATGTGCGTTGGCTGGCCGTCGCGTCCAGCAAGATCGCTTTCCCTGACATAACCGACATAGCCGTCGCGTTCGGCCTGCACCCAGGCAAAGCCGGCGGCCGCTTCGAAGACAAGGACATCGTCGCCATAGAGGAACTGCGTATCGATGCCGGCCCCCACCGCCGGCGTCTTCAGCACATCGGCGACAGGCACCGCGAGGCGTGCAGGCGTGCCGGCGACGAAGCGCTCGGCAACGACTTCGCCTTGCAGGCGGGCGTCGGCCAGGTCGGGGCGAAAGGCATGAAGGCGGGTATCGCGAACGGTCAAGGCTGGTGCTTTCACAATGGGAGGTCGAGAGCCTTGGCGATGATATCATCGCCGAAGCGCTCTACATAGAGCGCACCTTCCACCGTGCGGCGGATCAGGACGTTGCGCTTGTCGCGCTCGTCGCGATGGCGCGACACCAGCTTCATCGCACCCATCGTATCCAGAGCGCGGGTGATCACCGGCTTGGTGACGTTGAGCTTGGCGGCCAGCCCGCGCACCGTATGCGGCGGCGCGTCCAGATAGATTGTGAACAGGATCGCCATCTGGCGCATGGTGAGATCGTGCGCGTCGCCCTGCACCGCGTGCAGCGCCACCTGCTGCCACAGCCGCAATGCCTGGATCGGACGCATGGAAATCGCCATGCGCCCATTATCGCGGCAAATTGTTTCGGTTCCGTTTCATTCCCGCTTGAGATCAAATTCAGGTCGGGCGAGCCGCCTTTCGCAGGCCGCCTTCATCTGAATCTATCCGAAGCGGTTGACTATCACCTGCTCCAGCGCCCGTATGCCTTGGGCCTCGCCGCCGGCAGGGCCGTGCGGACGGTCGACCGGATTCCAGGCGAAGATGTCGAAGTGCACCCATGCGGGCGTCTTTTCGACAAAGCGCTTGAGAAACAGTGCTGCAGTGATCGAGCCGGCAAACCCGTCGGTGGTGACGTTGTTCATGTCGGCGATCTTGGAAGCAAGCTTGGGCTCATAGGGCCGCCACAACGGCATGCGCCACAACGGGTCCTCCACCGCCACGGACGCCGCCGCAAGCTCTGCCGCAAGTTTCTCGTCGTCGGTGTAGAACGGCGGCAGGTCGGGGCCGAGCGCCACCCGCGCAGCCCCCGTCAGCGTCGCCATGTCGACCAGCATCTGCGGTTCGTCCTCATCGGCCAGCGCCAATGCATCGGCAAGAACCAGCCGTCCTTCGGCATCCGTATTGCCGATCTCGACGGTGATGCCCTTGCGGCTGGTCAGAACGTCGCCGGGGCGAAAGGCGTTGGCGGAGATGGCGTTTTCCACCGCCGGGATCAGCACCCGCAGCCGAACCTTGAGGCGGGCCGCCATGATCATCGAGGCCAGCCCCAGCACATTGGCCCCGCCGCCCATATCCTTCTTCATCAAAAGCATGCCGGCGGCAGGCTTGATATCGAGGCCGCCGGTGTCGAAGCAGACGCCCTTGCCGACCAGTGTCACCTTGGGTGCGGATTTCGGCCCCCAGCGCAGGTCGATCAGACGCGGCGCCTGCGAAGACGCCCGGCCGACCGCATGGATCATCGGAAAATTCTTGCGCAGCAGATATTCGCCAGCCGTTACCTTGACGTCCGCGTCATGCGCCGCCCCCAGATCCCGCACGGCCTTCTCCAGCGCATCGGGGCCCATGTCGTTAGTCGGCGTATTGACGAGATCGCGCGCCAGGAAAACGCCATCGGCGATGCGGCGGATACGGGCCGCATCCGCGCCTGCCGGCAGCCCAAAGCGCAAGGCCCGGCCGGGTTTCTTGCCATAGCGCGTAAAGGCGTAGCCACCCAGCACGACGGCCAGCGCGGCAAGATCCGCATTGGCGGGCGCCGTGGCGAATTGCCAGTCGCCGTCCGGCAACATTTTCGCCAATGCCCCCACCGCCAGGGCGCCTTCGCCTTTGCCGATGCCGAACAGCGCGCCACCCACGCCGCCGCCCTCTCCCGGCAGCACGAGCACCCTGCCCGCCTCGCCTGAAAATCCGTTGGCCTTGGCCCACACGACAGTCGAGAGCGAAAGCCCCGCCGTCTCCAGACCATCCCTGGCCACCAGATGAACCGGCAAAGCCTTGGCAAATTTGTTTGGCGCCAGCTCGACAGCCATTTCTCCCCCTTTGACCCGAGCGCGAGTCGGCCTTGTTAACCAACCATTAGGGTTAACAGAATATTTCTCGACTAGGGAAGTCGGCCATTCGATTGCCGCAGCCACGAACGGAAGGTCTAGCTCCGATGCCGCGCACGCGCACCCACACCGTGACATCCAGCCGCTTGCTTGCGACGACATTTGCAATCGCGCTGATGGCCGGCGCTGCCGGGTGCGCATCGACCAGCAAGATGACCACGGGTTCGATTGCCCGATCCAGCGGCAAGCCGATCGAGGCCATGTCGACGGACGAATTGAGCAACGCGTCGGCCCTGCTTGGAAAGTCCTACGCGGCCAATCCGAGCGACAAATCCACAGCAATCAAGTTCGCGACCGTCTTGCAGATGGACGGCAATGCCGACCAGTCGCTTGCGGTCATGCGCAAATTGGCCATCGCCTATCCGAAAGACCGGGATGTCCTTGCCGCCTACGGCAAGGCGCTCGCCGCTAGCGGCCAGCTTGAACCGGCGCTGGATGCGGTGCGCCGGGCGCAGACACCGGAATATCCCGACTGGCGGCTGATGTCGGCTGAAGGCGCTATTCTCGACCAGATCGGGCAGAAGGATGAAGCCCGCCAGACCTACCGCAAGGCGCTCGACCTGAAGCCGAACGAACCGTCGATCCTGTCCAATCTCGGCATGTCCTATGTGCTGAGCGGCGACCTCAGGACGGCGGAAACCTATCTGCGTTCGGCAACCCAGCAGCCGAATTCCGACAGCCGCGTGCGCCAGAACCTGGCGTTGGTGGTCGGATTGCAGGGCCGCTTCGACGAGGCCGAGCAGATTGCCTCGCAGGAACTCTCGCCGCAGCAGGCTCAGGCCAACGTCACCTATCTGCGTTCCATGCTGTCGCAGCAGAACGCCTGGAACCAGTTGAAGGCGCAGGACAAGGCCAAGCCTGCCACAAACTGACAATCCGTGGCGGCAGCCCCGCAGCAGCTTCAAACATTAAAAAGCCTTACCGGACTTTCCGCCGGTAAGGCTTTTTCTTGTCTGCTTCTGCGCGCGCTATTGCGTGTTGATGTCCGAGGAGTTGTTCGCCTTGTCGCCGAAAATGCCGCGCTGGCTGATCTGGATGCCGGCCGGGCCAAGGATGATGGCAAACAGCACCGGCAGGAAGAACAGGATCATCGGCACCGTGAGCTTGGGGGGAAGCGCCGCAGCTTTCTTCTCAGCCTCGTTCAGCCGCATATCGCGGCTCTCGCTGGCCAGCACGCGCAGGGCATGGGCAACCGGCGTGCCGTAGCGCTCGGCCTGGACGAGCGCCTGTGCCACTGACCTGACCGATTCAAGGCCGGTGCGCGTTGCGAGATTCTCATATGCCTGGCGCCGCTCCTGCAGGAAGGAGAGTTCCGCATTGGTCAATACGAATTCCTCGGCAAGCTCGACCGACTGCGCGCCGATCTCCTCGGCGACCTTGCGCATGGCAGCCTCCACGGACATGCCGGATTCGACGCAAATGAGCATCAGGTCGAGCGCGTCCGGCCAAGCCATCTGGATCGACTGCCTGCGTTTGCTGGCGCGATTGGAGACGTAGAGAATCGGAGCGTAAAAGCCCGCATAGGCGGCGACCACGCACACCAGGACTTTGACCATCATCGGCTTGTCGGCCAGGTAACCGAGGCCAAACACGATCAGCACGGCCAGAGCCAGACCGACGAAAGGCAGGACGAGCCGGAAGAACAAGAATCTGGTCAGCGGGTTCTGGCCACGAAAACCAGCCACCCTGAGCTGGCGCATAGTCCCTTCGTCGGCCAGCAAGCGCCTCAGGTCCAGTTTTTCGACGATGCTGCGCATGCCGACGGACTGCTCTTCGCGCAAGCCGCCCTTGCCACGCCGGTCGGCGTTGGCCGCCAGCCATGCACGCTGCTTGGCGCGCAATTCGTCGCGCTCGAGCGCAACCGACTTCATGCGCGACTTGAGTTGATTGCCGCCGAAGGCTGGAAGCACGGTGAAGACGGTCGCAAAGACGGCGATCCCGACAAGCATCGCGATCAGGAAGGCCGGGTCGGTAAGGGTCTTGACGACTTGCTCGGTCATGGTTGCCTGCTCATCAATTGACTTCGGCCAGTATCAAGGCTCTAGACATCGAAATTCATCATCTTGCGCATCACGAAAATGCCGATCGACATCCAGAAGGCCGATACGCCGAGGATCAGATGGCCAACGCTGGTGGTGAACAGCGGCATGATGTAGGTGGGACTGCTCAGATAAACGAGAAGCCCGACGATGAAGGGCAGCGCACCGATGATGGCGGCCGAGGCCTTCGCTTCCATCGACAGCGCCTGAACCTTGGCCTTCATCTTCTTCCGGTCACGAAGCACGCGTGAAAGATTGCCCAGCGCTTCCGACAGGTTGCCGCCGGCCTGCGCCTGGATCTGGATGACGATGCCGAAGAAACTTGCTTCCGTGCACGGCATCGTTTCAGGCATGCGCAACGTCGCCTCGGGGATCGACAGGCCCATCTGCTGGGCGTCGACGATGCGGCGGAACTCGGTCTTGACCGGCTCCGGCGATTCATTGGCAATCAGGCGGATACCGTCGTTCAGCGGCAGTCCCGACTTCACGGCGCGCACGATGACGTCCAGCGCGTTCGGAAACTCCTTGAGGAAGGCCTTGACGCGGCGGGCACGGCGCAGCGACACGAACCAGCGCGGCAGGCCAAGGGCGCCGACGACAAGCACGCCCGGCAGGACGATCAGCGGCAATCCCGCCACAAAGGCCACCAGGGTCATCACAACCCCGCACACCACCGAATAAAGGTAGAAGCGCTCGATGGTCACATGCATCCCGGCTTGACGGATCTGGATCTTGAGCGGAGGCTTGCGGACATTGACGTCCCGGTCCTTCTGTTTCTCGTCCAGTTCCTTCAACGAATCCTGCACCGACTTGCGCCGCCTTGCAGCCTCGGCGACACGGTCGCGTGAAGCCTTCACGACAGCGCGGTCGGACTCCGCCGCCTTGATCGACTGCAGGCGCTTGCCGACGTTCTTCTCATCGCTGATCCTGCTGAACAGGAACGCATATGCGATCGCACCGGCGCTCAAGCCGGCAAGCAAGACGAAAGCCAATACGGTGCTGTCAATTCCGAACATGAATGCAGGACCCCACGAATCGCGATCGCTCAGTCAGCGCGCTTCTCCATCGCCTCAAGTGCGTTGGCGAGACGCTGCTCCTCGCCGTAATAGCGGGCGCGATCCCAGAAATGAGGCCTGCCGATGCCGGTCGATACATGCTCGCCGATCAGCCTTCCGCTCGCGTCTTCACCCTTGATGTTATAGACGACCAGGTCCTGGGTGATGATAACGTCGCCTTCGAGGCCGATCACCTCGGTGATATGAGTGATGCGGCGCGAACCGTCGCGCAGACGGGCGGCCTGGACGATCACGTCGATGGAACCGACAAGGATCTCGCGCACCGTTTTCTGCGGCAGCGAAAAGCCGCCCATGGCGATCATCGATTCCATGCGGTTCAGGCACTCGCGCGGGCTGTTGGAGTGGATCGTTCCCATCGAGCCGTCATGGCCGGTGTTCATCGCTTGCAAGAGATCGAACACTTCCGGTCCGCGCACTTCGCCGACGATGATGCGTTCGGGCCGCATGCGCAGGCAGTTCTTGACCAGATCGCGCATCGTCACCTCGCCCTCGCCCTCGAGATTGGGGGGACGCGTTTCAAGGCGTACGACATGCGGCTGCTGCAATTGCAGTTCGGCCGAATCCTCGCAGGTAATGACGCGCTCGTCGCGGTCGACATAGTTGGTCAGGCAATTGAGCAACGTCGTCTTGCCGGAGCCGGTACCGCCCGAGATGACGACATTGCAGCGCACGCGGCCGATGATCTTCAAAACCTCCGCGCCCTGGGGCGAGATGGCTCCGAACTTGACCAACTGGTCGAGCGTCAGCTTGTCCTTCTTGAATTTGCGGATGGTGAGCGCTGTGCCGTCGATGGCCAATGGCGGGGCGATGACGTTGACGCGCGAGCCGTCGGGAAGGCGTGCATCGCAGATCGGCGAGGATTCATCGACGCGGCGTCCAACCTGGCTGACGATGCGCTGGCAGATATTGAGAAGCTGCTGGTTGTCGCGAAAGCGGATGCTGGTCTGCTCCACCTTGCCGTTGACTTCGATGTAGACGTTCCGGGAGCCGTTGACCATGATATCGGCGATGTCGTCGCGGGCCAGCAACGGCTCCAGCGGACCATAGCCCAGCACGTCGTTGCAGATGTCTTCGAGCAGTTCTTCCTGCTCGGCGATCGACATCGCAAAATTCTTGATCGCGATGATGTCGTTGACGATGTCGCGAATTTCTTCGCGCGCGCTTTCGGGATCGAGCTTGGCGAGTTGCGACAGGTCGATCGTGTCGATGAGCGCGGCAAAGACCTGGCTCTTCGTGTCGTAGTAGTTTTCGTTGCGCTCACGCTGGACCTGCCGGGGCTCCGATGCGAGCGGCGGCGCCTCGACGGCACGCCGCGGCGTTACCGGCGCGCTCGGCTCAGCCGGCTTGGCGGAGAGTACGAGCGCCGCGTCAACCGTCTTTTGCTGCGAGGATGCCGGAGCCGGCCGTGCACCAGCAGGCCTGCCGACATCGTCATTGCCTCTTCTACCAAACATGATCGACTACCCGTCCCGCCCAGCGGCTGTCATTTGCCGCGCTTCAACTTGCCCAGAAAGTTGCCCAGGCCGGCCTTCTTCTTGACCTTGATCTCGCTGCGCCCCGTCAGCACATGGGCGATTTCGTTGACCGTGGCGACAATCGGGCTCTTGGTGTCCATCTCGCCCAGCATGCGGCCGTTGTTGGAGGCATTGCCGAACAACTGCGGCTCGAAGGGAATGATCGCCATCGGGGTGATGCCCAGCGGCTCGGCGAAATCCTGGGCCGTGATTTCTGGCCGTTTCGGCACGCCGGCCTGATTGAGGACCAGCTTCGGCGGCGGATCGTTGGGACGCAGCCGCTTCAGCATGTCCATGAGGTTCTTGGTATTGCGCAGATTGGCCAGTTCCGGCGTCGCCGTGATGACGACCTCGTCTGCCTTCATGAGCGTGGTCTTGCTCCAGCCGCTCCAGATGTGCGGAACGTCGAGTATGAGGACAGGCGCGGTGCGCTGCGCCGTATCGATGATCTGCGAAAATGCGTCGGCATCGAAATCGTAGACGCGTTCCAGCGTCGAGGGCGCGGCCAAAAGCGACAGATGTTCGGCGCACTGCGCTAGCAGGCGGTCCAGATAGACCTCGTCGATCCGCTCCGGTGAGAATACCGCTTCGGCGATTCCCTGGGCGGGATCCTGGTCGAAGTTGATGTTGGCCGTGCCGAAGGCAAGATCGAGATCGGCGACCACCACCTCGGACTTGAACAGAGTGGACATCGCCCAGGCGACGTTGTGGGCAAGGGTGGAAGATCCCACGCCGCCCTTGGCGCCGACGAAGGCGATCGAGCGGCCGATCGGCTCGGCGTCCGGGTCGACGAAGATCGTGGAGACGACACTGACGATGTCGGCCATCGACACGGGCGCGATGACGTACTCCGAAATGCCGTTGCGGATCAGTTCGCGATAAAGGCCGACATCGTTATAGTGGCCGATGACGACGACCTTCGTGGTCGGATCGCAATGCTCCGACAACTGTGCGAGCTGTTCAAGCAGCTGTTTCGGTTCGCTGCGCGATTCCAGCATGATCAGGTTGGGCGTCGGCGCCGACTGGTAGAATTCGATGGCCGTGGCGATGCCGCCCATGTGGACCTTGACGTGCGCCTTGGCCATGCGGCGATCTTCGGCGGCGCGCTCGATCGGGTTGGCAACGCCATCGGTGTCGCAGAACGCCTGGATGGAGATGCGCGGTATCGGACGCAGCGCCTGCAGGGCCGAGATTTCGCGCTGCGCGAGTTCGCCGGCATCGTCTGTGGGCTCATAGGCCAGATTGCTCATGGTCGTGCTCTTTCCTTGACTTCGCGCCGCCTAGTAATTGACTTCCGAATTGCCGAGGAACTCGTCCGAGATGCCGCGCCTGCGGTAGATGTCGATCACTTCGCTGCGGTTTTCCGCATCGATCGTCGTGCGCTTGCGCGGTCCGAGCAGATCGGTCGGATTGGCAATCTGGGCAGCAAGGTTGTTTTGGTAAGAGCAGCCGAAATTGGCGTAGTGCTTGTTCTCGGTCGTCTCCAGAAGGTCGTCCGGCCAGCGTCCGCATTTGTCGGTGTGGGCTCGGATCGAGGTGTAGATCAGCCTGACAGGGGCCGCGACCTCGGCCCCCGAAGCCTGATAGCTTGCCATGGCAATGCGGTTCGAACGGATGCCGCTTGCACCTGCCAGCCGAGCGAAGTCGCGCGCCGCCGCCCTGGCGGCAAGCTCGTTGGCCGAGCCGGACGGCACGGCGATGGTCAGAACGGGTGCCGCGCCTGTGTCGTAGGCATCGAAGAAGCCGAGCAGCGCCTGGCGTTGCGTCTGGGTCATGCCCTTGGCGGAAGCCGCGACCGGGAGATCCAGCTTCTGGTCCTTCTCCGAGATCATGATCGGATGGTTGGTCCGGTAGTCGTCGGGGATGGAGCCGACGACGACACTGTCACGGTTGGCGCAGCCTGCCAGCAGGACTGCGATCGCCACGGCCAGGACCGGCAGCGCCGGCTTGAACCTGCGCAAAGGGGTGGACCGGCTCGCCACAGCGGCGGTCCTTGTGTCGAATGCTGCCTCGGACATGCCCGTTTCCCCGCTCACTTGTAGATGAAGCCAACCACGCCGTGATAGCGCCCGGCGGGCTTGTCGGTCTGCATGGTGCCGTAAACACGGTTGACGCGGCCAAGGAACATGCCTGCCCCATCGCTTGCGGCATTGAAATTGTCGTCAGGCCTGGCCAGGTCGTTTCGCGCAACCGGTCGAACCAGGTACGGCGTGATGATGACGACCAGTTCGGACTCGTTGCGGACGAAATCCCTGCTGCGGAACAGCGTGCCCAGCACCGGTATCTTGGTCAGGCCGGGCAAGCCGCTGACCGCCTGACGGATATCGTCGCGGACAAGCCCGGCGATCATCATGGAGCCGCCGGAAGGCAGTTCGACGGTGGTATCGGCCAATCGCTTGCGGATCGAGAGCATGGTGGTGCCCGGCAAGCCTCTCAAGCCTTCAAGCGTCGTGGCGCCTTCCGTCGTCGGCTCGGAAACGGAGGTCCTGACCTTGAGACTGATGCGCCCGGCGGACAGGACGACCGGCTGGAACTCCAATCCGATGCCGTACTCGATCTTCTGGCTGCTGTAAGTCGTTGCCCCGTCCTGATTGTCGTCGGACTTGGCGCTGGAACGGCCGGTGATGAGGTTGTATTCGCCACCCACCCGGAAGGTTGCCTTCTCGCCCGAGATGGCAGTCAGGGTCGGCTCGGCCAGCGTCTTCATGACGCCGCTTTGTTCCATTGCATTCAGGTACATGTCCAGCCCCGACGAGCCAAGGGAAAGACCCGAAAACTGGGACAAAGGCTTGCCTAGCCCGTAATTGTTGCTGCCGATCGCTTGCCAGCTGATACCGTTGCTGCCGCCATTGCCGATCATGTTGACGCCGAGTTGCTTCATGACGGAGCGGCTGACTTCGGCGACCGTCACCTTCAAGGTGACCTGGTCCTCGCCCATGATCTCGATCATGTTGATGATGGCGCTCTGCTGGCGCTCGGAGTCCGGATTGTTGATGTCGACGCCACCGTCGCCCGAGCCGCCCGAGGCGGTCTGCGAATACTGACCCGTGGTTGCTTCGCCGCCCTTCACGAACGCCTGCGCCAACTGGCTGGCGCGCTTGGCATCCAGCGGCGTCTCGACGGTGCCGGTCAGGACGACGTTGTCATTGAGCAGTTCGACGTTGATGTCGGAGCCGGGGATGAAGCGCTCGAGATAATCCTCAAGGCCGGCAACGTCGCGCTCGACCGCGAGATCGAGGCTCACGATCTGCTCGCCGTTCGGCCCGAACACGAAGATATTGGTTTCCCCCACCGACTTCCCGAACAGGTAGATACGCCGCGACGTGCGTGTGACGGCATCGGCGACGGCGGGGTTGGCAACCAGGATGTCGTAGGCGTCGCTCGGCAGGTCGATCACGACGGACTTGTTGAGGCCCAGCTTGATGCGCTGATTGGCGGCGGTCGCCCCGACACGAGCGCTGCTGGCCGCATTCGCATCGGTCGGCAGAAGCGTATTCGCCCCGGTGAAGACCAGGGCCAGCGTTGCCGCCAGCGTGAGCGGCAGTTTGCGATGTGACCTCATTTCCTTGCCCCCACTTCGGAAATCTCGCCGGATTTGATCAGCCGCACCGTGCCGCGGCGTCCCGCGCCGTTCACGAGATAGTCGGCCTGGTCCAGGTTCGTCTCCTGCGTGTCCCTGATCGAGCGAAGCGACAGTGTCAGCCGATCGGCCATCTGCTGTGCCACGGTGATGATCTCTGCCTGTTCAGGCGTAAGCTCCAGGGTCGCCGTCTGGCCTACCCTGGTCTTCTTGCCTTCCTCGTCTTCCTGGATGGTCTGGTCGATGGCGAGCACGCGTATGTTCTTCAGGATCGTCTCGGTGCTGAAACCGCTGCCGCCGCCGGCCTCATCGGCTCGACGGGTCATGATCACATCGACGAAATCGTTCGGCAGGATAAAGCCGCCGGCGGAAGTGTCGGCGGCGATGGACGTTGCCACGGCCCGCGAGCCCGCCGGCAGCATCGAGGACATGAAACTCTGACCCTCGTCGATCAGCTTGACCCGCCTCAGCGGTTCGCCACTGTACATCGACATGCGCGCGACCGAGCCCTTCAGCTTGTCGAGCGCCTCGGGTTCAGCGGCGCGCGTCACGAAACTGGTGTTGATCGAATCGGCGGGCCACGGCGCCCACTTGATGTTGTTGCCCAGCGGACTTCCCATCGGGACATCGCCCGAAAGAACCGCTACCTCCTGCACGGGAACGGCGGGAGCTTGCGGGCCGGGTGATACGACGACCTGTGCCGGCGGAGGCGCCACCATGTTCTTGGCGACAAGTCCCGCGCCGCCGGCGGCGACCGCGGCCACGCCCAGGATTATCAATCGGGATGCAGGCATATGTTTGAACCTCGCCCTTGGCAAACCATTCAGCCAGGCGGGACTTTGCAGCCGCAATCGTCAAATTATGGTTAATGCAATGCTTACGAATGTGATTAATTTAACGTTTATACAAATGGCAACGAACAGCGTCCCCGCTTTGCGCGTTCCAACGGCAGTAAACAGACATCAAGTCAGTACAGATATGGAAAGTGTCAGGTAGAGAGACGTTCGAGCGCCCAGACCATCAGCGGCGTCTGCGGATAGGTCATGAGACCACCGATTCCCAGTGCAATTCCATACGGTATACCGGTCTTCTCATCTGCAAAATGGCGCAGGAAGATGTTGGTCCTGGTAATGGGCGCAAGCATCGAACTACGAAACATCAGGATTGCCAGCGTCAGCAGACCGCCGATCACGGATGCGACGACCAGATACTGGACGAGAGCGGTATCGAAGCCCATCCATACTGCCGTCGCGGCCATAAGCTTGGCGTCGCCGCCGCCCATCCCCCCTACAGCGAACAGAGTGAAGGTCAGGCTCAGCATCAGCGCGCCCGCGACCAGATGCCAGCCCAAATCCGTCCAACCCATGCCGGTGAGCGGGGCAATCACCACGAAGCTGGCAACGAGGAGAAGCGACACCCGATTGGCGATCGTCATGGACAACATGTCCGACACGGCAGCGAATACCATGCAGAAGGGAAAGACTACAAAGATCAGCGCCTCAAGCATGGGCCTCACCTGACAGTTCGATCGCAATATGGAAGTTCTATAGGCGTGCTGCGTTAAGGATCGGTGAGCGCAAAGGGGAAAATTACCCTCGGCGATGCGGCACGAGAACACTCGACGTGGCCCGCACGCCAGCAGGTTTTAACCGTTGGTTCACCAATCTCGTTCATGTTCCGTTGAACACTCTGCGGGGCGGGAGACCAGATATGGCCATGTCGAAATCGGTTTTTCTTGCGGCAGCACTGTTTGTCGGGGCTGCATATTCTGCGCCGGCGTCAGCGGCCTCCGGTATCGAAGTCATCATGAACCAGGCCAAGATCGTCAAACTTGCGCGCGCCGCTGACACTATCGTGGTCGGAAATCCCGCCATTGCCGATGCCTCGGTGCAGGACGCCTCGACGGTGGTGCTGACGGGCAAGGGCTTCGGCGTCACAAATCTGGTGATCCTCGACAAGGAGGGCAACCCGATCATCGACGAGCAGGTCACGGTCGTCCGCCAGGCTGCGTCCACCGTCCGGATCTATCGCCGTGCCGAGGTGCAGACGATGTCATGCTCACCCTATTGCGAAAGCTCCTACAAGAGCGACGCCGAGCGGCTGTCCGAAGCCGAGATGAGCAGCCAGTAAGCTGCCTAATGCATGTCGCCCGAAGGTGGGAACCGGTTTCGGGATGACGACATGCATAAAAACAAAAACTTGGAGCGCGCCAGCGGATCTGAAGGATCGCGACGCTCCAACTCGCATCCGGCCGATGTCCGGCAAGGTTAGCCGAACGTTAACAGCGCCCGAAGCAATTTAGCGGTCATTCAAACCGGACTTCAACGGCTCTTCGATACTGTCTGGCCGATACCGTAAAAGGGTCGGGGCAGATCAAGACATGGGCAGCGTTTCCAGCATCGCGCACAGCTGCGGCAGGACAGGGCGAAGCGGCCTTCTGGGAAGGTTCCGACGCGACCGCAACGGCAGCGTGGCCATCGAGTTCACGATGCTTGCCATTCCCTTCTCGATGCTGGTCTTCGCCATCCTGGAAAGCTGCATCGCATTCGCCGGGCAGGAAGTGCTGGCCAACGCAACCGACGATATCGCCCGGCAAATGCGCACGGGGCAGATCAAGACAATCAATCAGGTCGACCTCGAGCAGCTTGTCTGCGATCGGCTCGATATCATCGTTTCACAGGATTGCCCCGGCCTGAGTGTCGACCTGCGCAGTTTCGATACGTTCGAACAGGCAGCAAAGTTCAGTTTCAGGATCAGCGGCGACAAGGTCGTCCTGACCAACAACGGCAGCGACGACGAATTCGACGTAAAGCTCGGCCCCGCATCGTCCAAGAATATGTTGCGGGTCTTCTACAAATGGCCGGTGATGACCGATTTCATGAGCAAATATCTCTCCAACATGGATGACGGAACCACGCTGCACTTTGCCTCGATGACCTGGCAGAACGAACCATACTGACGACAAGCCGCCTTTTCGGGCGCTGCGTAGAGGGAACGAAGAAAATGTTTCGTGCGGGGGCACATCGACCAATGGCCGGCTTCCTGTCGCGGCTGGTCCGGTTCGGGAAGGACCGCCGGGCGGTCGCGGCAGTCGAGTTCGCCTTCATCGCACCTATCTTGCTCATCATGTATTTCATCACCATGGAAGCGGCGCAGGCGATCGAAACCAGCAAGAAGGTTAGCCGTCTGGGCAGCATGGTTGCCGACCTCATTGCGCAGCAGGACAATGTTTCCACATCGGTGCTGAAGGACATCATGCAGATCGGCGCCTCGACGATGCGACCCTACAACCGCTCGGATCCGACGATCACCATTACCGCGATCAAGATCACCAACGATGCTGCGGCCGATCCCAAGGTGACCTGGTCCTACAGGGGGTCAGGCACGAACTACACGGTCCCTTTCGCGAAGAACGACATCGTCGGCGTGCCGTCCACACTCAAGACAGCGGGAACTTTCCTGATCAAGGTTGAGAGCCAGCTCGGCTACACGCCCGTCATCGCCTGGGCCGTGGATGGCAACAAGGCGACGGGGCTGGCCGGGATATTCAACAATATTACCATGAAAGAGACATACTATCTCAGGCCGCGTGTCATGCAGGAGATCGGATGCTTCAACTGCTAATGCATGTTGCCCGAAAGTGGGAACCGGTTCCGGAACCACGACATGCATAAATTGAAGCCCGTCGCATGAATCCGTGGAGCGCGACGCTCGAAACCTGAATGTCGATTGGTCCTGGGACCGCACGTTCTGTTGCCCTCGCCCTCATCTTGCGAATTGCCAACCGGCTGGCAGGCATTTATGTCTGGATGACCATGGAGCAGCGGCAGCCATTCGGCCTGCCGCGCGGCTTCCCCATCCGCGCCGGAATAGACCGGGAATTGTCCCGCCTTCGCTGACCGACGCATCGAATCTGCAAGGCTGCAATGGCGCGCGCATTCGTTTTCGTTCTCGACTCGTTCGGTATCGGCGGCGCAGCGGATGCCGACGTCTATGGCGATGCCGGCTCCAACACCTTCGGCCACATCGCCGAAGCCTGCGCAGCCGGCAAGGCCGACCGTGAAGGCTTGCGTGCCGGGCCGCTTGTCCTGCCGAACATGACGGCGCTCGGCCTTGGCGAAGCCGCGCGGATTGCTTCGGGATTTTCCTTCGATGCCGGAGCGGCCGCCAGGCTGTCGGCTTCGTCCTTCCATGGCGCCGCACAGGAAGTGTCGAGCGGCAAGGATACGCCGTCCGGCCACTGGGAGATCGCGGGCCTGCCCGTTCGATTCGACTGGGGTTATTTTCCGGACACGGTGCCGGCTTTTCCGCAAACCCTGACCGAAGCCATGATCCGCGAAGGCGAGGTGCCGGGCATATTGGCCAACTGCCATGCCTCCGGCATCACGGTCATCGAGGATTTCGGCGAGGAGCACATCAGGACGGGCAAGCCGATCTGCTACACGTCGGTGGACTCGGTGCTCCAGATCGCCGCCCA
Source organism: Mesorhizobium sp. Root157 (assembly GCF_001427385.1). GTDB lineage: Bacteria > Pseudomonadota > Alphaproteobacteria > Rhizobiales > Rhizobiaceae > Mesorhizobium. The sequence continues at coordinate 285,198 of NZ_LMGJ01000012.1, read as the reverse complement.
CGAAACGCTTTTCGGCCTGGAACGACTTTATGATTTCTGCGCGGTCGTACGCAAATTGTGCGATCCGCTCAAGATCGGGCGCGTCATCGCCCGCCCCTTTGTCGGCGAGACGGCGGCCACGTTCAAACGCACGCCCAACCGCCGCGACTATGCCGTGCCGCCTCCCGAACCCACCTTGCTCGACCGGCTGACCGGGCGCGGCAGCCGTGTCATTGCCATCGGCAAGATCGGCGACATCTTTGCCCATCGCGGCATATCCGAGATTCGCAAGGGCGTCGGCAACATGGCGATGTTCGACAAGGCGCTGGGCGCACTAGACGACGCCCAGGACGGCAATCTCGTCTTTGCCAATTTCGTCGACTTCGACACCGAATTCGGTCACCGGCGCGATGTCGCCGGCTACGCGGCCGCGCTTGAGGCGTTCGACCGCCGTATTCCCGAAGCGCTGGCCCGGCTCAAGCCCGGCGACCTTTTCCTGTTGACGGCGGATCACGGCAACGATCCGACCTGGCGCGGCACCGACCATACGCGCGAGCGCATTCCGGTCATCGGGATGGCGCCGGGAATGACGGGGGGCACGATCGGGCTGCGGTCGACCTTCGCCGACATCGGCGAAACGGTTGCCGAGCATCTTGGACTGGCGCCCGGCCGGCACGGCACCTCGTTCTACACGGCGATCGGCGGCCTGGGGAACCTCCATGCCTGAGTTGCCCGAAGTCGAAACCGTACGGCGCGGCCTGCAGCCCGTCATGGAAGGGGCGCGCATCGTCGAAGTCGAGGCCCGGCGGCCCGATCTGCGCTTTCCCCTGCCCGAAAAATTCGCCGAGCGGCTCAAGGGCAGAACGATCACCGCACTCGGCCGCCGCGCCAAATACCTCACCATGCACGTCGATGACGGCCCGACCCTGATCTGCCATCTGGGCATGACCGGCTCGTTCCGCATCGAGGCGGGCGGGGGCAGCGCCGCGCCCGGCATATTCCACCATGAGCGTTCCAAGAACGCCGCGCACGATCATGTCGTTTTCGACATCATGTCCTTGCAAGGGCCGCATCGCATCGTCTTCAACGACCCGCGGCGATTCGGCTTCATGCTGTTTAGCGAAACGGCTCCCGACGAGCATCCCATGCTTGCGGGGCTCGGCGTCGAACCGACCGGCAACGCACTGGACGGCGGGCTATTGGCAGCCTTGTTGAAGGACCGCAAAGCCCCTCTCAAGGCAGCCTTGCTCGACCAGCGGCTGATTGCGGGACTTGGCAACATCTACGTCTCCGAGGCGCTCTGGCGCGCGGGGCTGTCTCCGTTGCGCGCGGCAGGAACCATCGCCGCCAGGACGAAGAAGGCCAGGGCGCAAAGCGAGCGCCTTGCCGAGGCGATCCGGTCCGTCATCGCCGATGCGATTGCCGCAGGCGGCTCCTCGCTGCGCGACTACATGCACACCGACGGATCGCTGGGCTATTTCCAGCACTCCTTTGCCGTCTACGACCGGGAAGGCGTCGCCTGCCCGACGCCCGGTTGCGCCGGCCATGTGGAACGGATCGTGCAAAGCGGCCGCTCGACCTTCTATTGCCGTGCGTGCCAAGAGTAAGCTACAGCCGAATACAGCACCACTTCGGGAGACATGGCCATGGCCTACGAAACCATCATCGCGGAAACTCGCGGCAAGGTCGGGCTGATCACGCTCAACAGACCCAAGGCGCTGAACGCTCTCAACTCGCAAGTCCTGTCGGAACTGCTTGCCGCCACGAAGGCCTTCGACGCCGACGCCTCGGTCGGCGCCATCGTCATCACCGGTTCGGAAAAAGCCTTTGCCGCCGGCGCCGACATCAAGGAGATGCAGGCCAAGAGCTATGTCGAAGCCTATCTCCAGGATTTCTTCAGCGGCTGGGAAGAGTTCGCGCGCACGCGCAAGCCGATGATTGCGGCGGTTGCGGGCTATGCGCTGGGCGGCGGCTGCGAACTGGCCATGATGTGCGACTTCATCATCGCCGCAGACAGCGCCAGGTTCGGACAGCCGGAAATCACGCTGGGCGTCATGCCGGGCATGGGGGGCTCGCAACGCCTGACGCGTTTCGTCGGCAAGTCGAAGGCGATGGACATGTGCCTGACCGGCCGCATGATGGACGCCGCCGAGGCAGAGCGATCGGGCCTCGTTTCGCGCGTGGTGCCGTCAAGCGACCTGATCGACGAAGCCTTGAAGGCGGCAACCAAGATCGCCGATTTCTCATTGCCCGCCGTCATCATGACCAAGGAGGCCGTCAACCGCTCCTACGAGGTGACGCTTGCCGAGGGGCTGCGGTTCGAAAGGCGCGTGTTCCACTCCATGTTCGCTCTCGATGACCAGAAGGAAGGCATGGCGGCGTTCGCGGAAAAGCGTAAGCCGAGCTTCAGGAACCGCTAAATGCACAATGCGCGCCGATATCTCCAAAAAGAGCCCCGGCCAACATTGACGGGCCTCAAAAGCTGAACTATAAGCCGCACCAACTGAGGCGGCCCTATGGCTGCCCGTTTGTTTTTTGCGCCTTGCGGCATGCCGCGTGCGCCCACCGTTGAGATCAGAAGAGAGGCATTCATGGCCAACACCTCCTCGGCCAAAAAGGCAACGCGCAAGATCGCCCGCCGCGCCGCGATCAACAAGAACCGGCGCTCGCGCGTCCGGACCTATGTCCGCCAGGTCGAAGAGGCATTGGCTGCCGGCGACAAGGTAGCTGCAGAAGCCGCCTTCAAGAATGCCCAGCCGGAACTGATGCGCGCCGCCACCAAGGGCGTGCTGCACAAGAACACGGCATCGCGCAAGGTTTCGCGTCTGGCCAACCGGGTAAAGAGCCTCTCGGCCTGACCCTTTAAAGTTTAAAAATTTGAATTTTTTTTAAGCCCGGTGCGCTCGCGCCGGGTTTTTTACGTTTATCGACATAATTGCCGGCGTTCGTCGAAGTGGATGCCGTAACGGCACATCCGGCGGCTTAAAAATTTTGCCGGCATATTCAAAGAGTTGCGCATTTAAGAGCGCTTGCTGATATACTCGCTCTCATCATTATCTTTTTGTTTTCAATGACTTACCGTAGGTCGTCCACAACTTGTTCATATTGTGTGGGGCAGAAGGCAGGCAATCGCCTGTCAAGCAAAATATTAAAAAAAATGTCTCGCCAGCTAGCCTTTCAGGCCGCCCTCCCGAAAGGGGTTGAATCACAATAGCTTTCACCAGAAACCCTGCTGGCCACGCCCCCTTTGGGGGTGTTTCAGTAACCAGATTCGTTAAAAATCGGTTAGACGCGGCCTTGCCCTTTCCACAACGATTTTTGTAGTGTCTGCCCATCGAAAGGGATGGGCCGAACGCCCTCGACCTAATCATAAATGGCAGCATTGACGCCGCGGGGGCTTTTCCGCGGGGTGGTTGGGTTTGCCTTTTCGAAACGGGTAGGGGACGGGGTTTTGCGCACGCAGTGTTGAGTCCGCACCGGCGGTTTTGCCGGATGGCTTTGCGTTGTCCGGCGTCGCTTCATCCCATGACGAAGGGGGCCGCGAGGGTCCCGCAGCAGGCAAACGCCTTTGGCCGGCGGCGGCTACGGCGAATGAAAACGAGGCGCACGACGCAGGCGACTGCGATCGTGACGGTAATGCATAGACAGGGGTGACGAATGCAAAGCGGCATCGACAGGGAGATTGGTGGCGACCTCCCTCTTTCCAGAGACTTGGTGAAAGACAACAGCCTGACGGTTCCCGTAGGAACCGATCAGAGATTTGAACGTATCAAGGCCCAGTTGAAGGCACGGCTCGGGACCGAAGTGTATTCAAGCTGGTTCGGGCGCATGAAGGTGGCAGAGGCTTCCAAAGGCGTTGTGCGCATGTCGGTTCCGACTGCGTTTCTCCGCTCCTGGATCAACGGCCACTACCTCGACCAGATCGTGGAACTGTGGAAGGAAGAAGACCCCGACATCATCAAGGTCGAGATCATCGTGCGCAGCGCCACCCGCCAGACACGCAATGGCGAGAGCGACGGCATTCCCCAGCGCAAGGCGCTGACACGCCAGGCACAGACCGCGCTTTCCACCAGCACGATGGCCGCCGGCAAGATCGAGCGCCCTGCGGCGACCCGCAACGGCACGGCCGAGCCGGAATTTCGGCAAAGCGTGCTCGGCTCGCCGCTCGATCCGCGCTACACTTTCGGTTCCTTCGTCGATGGGCCTTCGAACCGGGTGGCCTTTGCTGCCGCGCGCGCCGTGGCGGAATCGCAGTCCAGCGCGGTGCGCTTCAATCCGCTGTTCCTGCACGCCACGGTCGGCCTTGGCAAAACCCATCTGCTGCAAGCCATTGCCGCGGAATCGCTGCGTCAGAATCCGAAGTCGCGCGTCGTCTACCTGACGGCGGAATATTTCATGTGGCGCTTCGCAACGGCCATTCGCGACAACAACGCGCTGACGTTGAAGGAGCAACTGCGCGACATCGACCTCCTGATCATCGACGACATGCAGTTCCTGCAGGGCAAGTCGATCCAGCATGAGTTCTGTCATCTGATCAACATGCTGCTCGACAGCGCCAAGCAGGTGGTTGTTGCCGCCGACCGGCCGCCCTCGGAACTGGAATCGCTGGAGCCGCGCGTGCGTTCGCGCCTCAACGGCGGGGTAGCGCTGGAAATGTCGGCGCCGGACCTGACCATGCGGCTTGCCATGCTCAAGCTGAGGCTCGCCTCGGCCAAGGCCGAAGACCCTTCGCTGGGGATTTCGGAAGAGATACTGGAGCATGTGGCGCGTACGGTGACGGGCAGCGGCCGCGAACTGGAAGGCGCCTTCAACCAACTCCTGTTCAGGCAGTCCTTCGAGCCGCAGATCACCATCGATCGCATCGATGAAATCCTCGGTCATATCTACCGCACCGGCGAACCGAAGCGCGTGCGCATCGAGGACATCCAGCGCATCGTCGCGCGCCACTACAATGTCTCCAAGACGGAGCTTCTCTCCAATCGACGCACCCGCACCATCGTCAAGCCGCGTCAGGTGGCGATGTATCTGTCCAAGGTGATGACACCGCGTTCTCTGCCCGAGATCGGCCGGCGTTTCGGCGGCCGCGACCACACCACGGTCCTGCATGCGGTGCGCAAGATCGAGGATCTGTCCGGCGCGGACAACACGCTGGCACAGGAACTCGAACTGCTGAGAAGGCTGATCAACGATCAGGCTTAGGCGGTCATCGCCGCGGCTGTGCCGTTTTCCCACGGAAAGCCCGCATCTCCGGCCCAAACCGGGCGTGCGGGCTTGCTTTCAGGACCTTTTTCCTGTCAGTTTGGCTAAATTCTAAGCCAGTTCAGACGGTGGCAGGTGACCGATTCGGGGGCCTGCCCTTTCCTTCAAGCGAGCCTGTTTCAACATGCGTGTAATTCTGGAACGGTCGAACCTTCTAAAGTCGCTCAACCACGTTCACCGGGTGGTGGAGCGGCGCAATACAATTCCAATCCTTTCCAACGTGCTGTTGAACGCCGATGGCGCCAGCCTCGAGATGAAGGCGACCGATCTCGACCTTGAGATCACCGAGGCGACGCCGGCGAAGGTGGAACGCGCGGGCGCGACGACGGTGCCGGCGCATCTGCTTTACGACATCGTGCGCAAGCTCGCCGAGGGCGCCGAGGTGATGCTGAAGACCGATGAGGACGGCAATGCCATGACCGTCACGTCGGGGCGGTCGAGCTTTCGCCTGCAATGCCTGCCGCAGACGGATTTTCCCGAACTCTCCGCCGGCTCGTTCCCACACATTTTCCGGCTCGATTCGACGGCGCTGAAAGGTCTTGTCGACAAGACCCAGTTCGCCATTTCGACCGAGGAGACGCGCTACTATCTCAACGGCATCTACCTGCATGTGCACGAGGCCGGCGGCAAGCTCAAGCTGCGCTCGGTGGCGACCGACGGTCACCGGCTGGCACGGGCCGAAATCGACGCCCCGGCAGGTTCGGAAGGCATGCCGGGAATCATCATTCCGCGCAAGACGGTCAGCGAATTGCAAAAGCTCGTCGACAACCCCGATGTCGCCGTCACCACCGAGTTGTCCGACACCAAGATCCGTTTCACCGTCGGCAGCGTCGTGCTCACCTCCAAGCTGATCGACGGCACCTTCCCGGATTATCAGCGCGTGATCCCGACCGGCAACGACAAGAAACTCACCATCGACCGCCAGAGCTTCGCAGCGGCCGTCGACCGCGTGTCGACCATCTCCTCGGAGCGCGGGCGAGCGGTCAAGCTCTCGATCGTCGAAGGGCAATTGACGCTGGCGGTCAACAACCCGGATTCCGGCAGCGCCACCGAGGAATTGGCTGCGGATTATTCGTCGGACCCCATCGAGATCGGCTTCAACGCGCGCTATCTGCTCGACGTCGCCGCCCAACTCACCGGCGGCAACGCCGAATTCATGCTGGCCGACGCCGGCTCGCCGACGCTGATCCGCGACACCAACGACCAGGACACGCTCTACGTCTTGATGCCGATGCGGGTGTAGGGCCGCACTTCCTTCCCATGGCGGCGCTCACCCCCCTCTGGCCTGCCGCCGTGCTGTCATGACTTCGGATCCATCCGGCCATGAACAGGTCCATATTCGCCAACTCACGCTGACGAATTTCCGCAACTATGCCGCGCTTTCGCTCGGGCTGACCGCTGGGGTGGTCGTACTGACCGGCGACAATGGCGCCGGCAAGACCAATCTTCTCGAAGCCGTCTCGTTGCTGACACCCGGACGGGGCTTGCGCCGCGCACCCTATGCGGAGGTTGCGCGCGAAGGCGGCGACGGCGGCTTTGCCCTGCACGCAAAACTCGACGGCCCGAACGGACAGGCTGACATCGGCACGGGCTTTGCCGGCGTCGAGAGCGGCGAAGCCGGCAGGCGCGTGCGCATCAACGGTGCGCCGGCGCGTTCGGCCGACGATCTGCTCGAATGGCTGCGCGTGGTGTGGCTCACCCCTTCCATGGATTCGCTTTTCACCGGGCCGGCAGGCGACCGGCGCCGCTTCCTCGACCGGATGGTGCTGGCCATCGATGCCAGTCACGGACAGCGCGCGCTCGACTATGAAAAGGCGATGCGCGGCCGCAACCGGCTGCTTGCCGACAATTCCCGCGACGGCGCATGGTTCGACGCCATCGAGACGCAAATGGCCGAAACAGGCGTGGCAATCGCGGCAGCCCGGGCAGAACTGGTGCGCCTGTTGACGGCGATGATCGAACGCCTGCCAGGCGAGGGACCGTTCCCGCAAGCCGATATCGCCCTGTCCGGCGAACTCGAAAGCCAGATCGGCGCGCTGCCGGCCGTGGACGTGGAAGAGACGTTCCGGCAAGCCTTGGCGACGGGCCGCGAGCGTGACCGCGCGGCGGGGCGCACGCTTGCCGGCCCGCATCGCTCCGACCTCCTGGTCCGCCACCGTCCCAAGGCGATGCCTGCCGACCTGTGCTCGACCGGCGAACAGAAGGCGCTGCTTGTCGGCATCGTGCTTTCCCATGCGCGCCTGACCGCCGAAATATCGGGGATGACGCCGATCCTGCTGCTCGACGAGATCGCCGCCCATCTCGACGCCGGACGGCGCGCGGCGCTTTTTTCGATCCTGAAAGACCTCAACTGCCAGGCATTCATGACCGGCACGGACGCCGCCCTGTTCTCCAGCCTGACGGGCCAGGCCCAGTTCCTCACCATCGACCATGGCACCGCTGGCCCCACCGATAGCGCCTGACAACGCTTCGGCGCGCGGCTATTGTCCGGCCATGACATTGCTGCCGCCGCTTACCGAAGATGAATTGAAGCGCTACGCGCGCCACATCGTGCTGCCGGAGATCGGCGGCGCAGGCCAGCGCAAGCTGAAACAGGCGCGCGTGCTGGTCATCGGCGCAGGCGGCCTTGGCGCGCCGGCGCTCGAATATCTCGCCGCCGCCGGCGTCGGCACGCTGGGCATCATCGACGACGACACCGTGTCGCTCTCCAACCTGCAACGCCAGGTAATCCATGAGACCGCGTCGATAGGCGCACCGAAAGGCGAGAGCGCCAAGGCGGCCATTGTCCGCATCAATCCGCATGTCGCCGTCGAACTGCACGGCTTTCGGCTGACGGCGGAAAACGCCCCGGCCCTCGTCGCCCAGTACGACCTCGTCATCGACGGCTCCGACAATTTCGAGACCCGCTATGCGGTCGCCGATGCGTGCGCGCAGGAGCAAAGGCCTCTCGTCCATGCCGCAGTCGGGCGCTTCGACGGTTCCGTCACCGTACTCAAGCCATTCGAGATCGGTCAGAACGGCGCGCAAAACCCCTCCTATCGCGACCTGTTTCCCGAGCCGCCGCCGCCCGGCCTCGTGCCATCCTGTGCCGCTGCCGGCGTGGTCGGAGCGTTGACCGGCGTCATCGGCACGCTGCAAGCCATGGAGGCGATCAAGCTCATCACCGGCATCGGCGAACCCTTGATCGGCCGCCTGCTGCTCTACGATGCGCTGGCGGCACGTTTCGACACGATCCGCTACAAGAGGCGCTGAGATGGGCCTCGCCCTCACCGCCGAGGAGCGTGCCGTCGCTTCAGGCGCAGACGGCGAAGGTGCGGCCATGGCCATGCGCATCGTGGCCGACGCCGCCCGCCTGCTCGGCGCGCCACGCCTGCTGCCGATCGCCTCGGCTCACATAGACGGGGCGCTCTATCACGGTGATTCCGGCACGCTGTTTGCCGAGAAACTGGTCGAGGGCGGGGCGCATGTCGCCGTGCGCTCGACGCTCAATGTCGGCGCGCTCGATCTTCTGGGCTGCTCGCGCGTCAGGCTGGAAGAGCCGCAGCGCGGCATGGCGCGGCGCATGACGGAAGCCTACCGCAAGCTCGGCTGCGAGCAGAGCTGGACCTGCGCGCCCTATCAGGCCGGCCACAGGCCTGAATTCGGCTCCGACGTCGCCTGGGGTGAGTCGAACGCCGTCGTCTTCTGCAACTCGGTGCTCGGCGCGCGCACCAACCGCTACGGCGATTTCCTCGACATTGCCTGCGCCATTGCCGGGCGAGCCCCCGATTACGGTCTGCACCGTCCGGAAAACCGCCGCGCGCGGCTTTTATTCGACGTCCGCGCCCTGCCCGCAGCCTTCCTCGCCTCGGAAATTGCCTGGCCGGTGCTCGGCAGCCTCTATGGCCGCGAGGTCGGCAATGCGGTTGGCGTGGTGACAGGCATCGAGCGCCACCCCGGCGAGGACGCCTTGAAAGCCTTCGGTGCGGCCGCAGCCTCGTCGGGCGCGGTCGGCCTGTTCCACATCGCCGGCATCACCCCGGAAGCGGCCGACCCGCAAACCGCTCTCGACAACATCGAACCCGAACAGACCATCCGGGTAACACCCGAAATGATCGCGGCGGCACGGGCCAGCCTTTCCACGGCCCAGCACGCCACCGCCATCGACGCCGTGGCGATCGGCAGTCCGCATCTGTCGCTGGACGAGTTCGAGCGGCTGGCAATGCTGATCGACGGGCGACGGCTCAGCGTCCCCATCCACGCCTGCACCGGGCGTCATGTGGTGACGGAACTGGACAGGACCGGCCTCAGAAAGGCGCTGGAATCCTGCGGCGTCGTCATCGTTGCCGACACCTGCGTTGTGGTGACGCCGATCCTTGCCGAGCTTGCGGGCGGCGTCCTGATGACCAATTCGGGCAAATTCGCCCACTACGCACCCGGCAATACCGGCTACTCGGTGGTCTATGGCTCGCTCACCGATTGCGTGGAAAGCGCGGTCACCGGCAAGCCCGTGTACACGGACATGGCGGCATGAGCGAACACGCCGAGATTCTCGTTGCAGGTCGTGGCGGCGAAGGCGACGCGCTGGTTCTCAGCCAGCCGATCAGTTTCTGGGGCGGCGTCGATGCGAAAACCGGGCGCATCGCCGATGTGCGGCACCCGCAACACGGCCAGTGCATCGCCGGGCGCGTTCTGTTCCTGCCCGGAACCATCGGCTCGTCGTCGGCATCCGCGGTGCTTCTGGAACTGGTCCACAACGGCCACGCGCCGGCCGCCCTTGTCCTGCACGAACCGGACGCCATCCTGCTGCTTGGCCTCATCGTGGGCCGCGAAATGGCCTGGCAAGGCCCGGTCGCCGTCCGGCTGGACCGCAACCGTTTCCACGAATTCGACGGCCGCAAGGTCCGGATCACCGCCGAAGGTGCCGTCGGCATCACTGCGTAAAGCGCGAAACCATCAAGCCTTCAGCGGCAACACCCGGTCCGGCGGGCGGTGACCGTCGCAGAATGTGCGGATGTTGATGATCACCTTCTCGCCCATATCGATTCGGCCTTCCAGAGTGGCAGAGCCCATATGCGGCAACAGCACCACCTTGCCCTTGGCCGACAGCTTCAAGAGCTTCGGACTGAGGGCCGGCTCGTTCTCGTAGACGTCGAGGCCGGCACCGGCCAGCTTGCCGGTGTCGATCAGTTTCACCAGCGATTCTTCGTCGATCAGGTCGCCGCGTGCGGTGTTGACCAGATAGGCGCTCGGCTGCATCAGGGCCAGCCGCCGCGCCGATAGAAGATGAAAGGTTGCCGGTGTCGAAGGGCAATTGACCGAAATGATGTCCATGCGGGCCAGCATCTGGTCGAGGCTTTCCCAATAGGTCGCCTCCAGCTCGTCCTCGATCGCCGGCATGACGCGGTGGCGGTTGTGATAATGGATGGACAGGCCGAAAGCCTTGGCGCGCCGCGCAACCGCGGTGCCGATGCGGCCCATGCCGACAATGCCCAGCCGCTTGCCCCAGATGCGCCGGCCAAGCATCCATGTCGGCGACCAGCCGGCCCATTTCTTGCCGTCCGGCAGGATGTTGGCGCCTTCGGTCAAGCGTCTCGGCAAAGCGAGGATCAGCGCCATGGTCATGTCGGCGGTATCTTCCGTCAACACGCCAGACGTGTTGGTGACGGTTATTCCCCTGGCGGCGGCGGCGGCAATGTCGATCTTGTCGATGCCGTTGCCGAAATTGGCGATGAGTTTGAGGTTTTCGCCGGCCTGCGCGATCACGGCGGCGTCGATGGTGTCGGTGACCGTCGGCACCAGCACATCGGCTTCCTTGACCGCAGCCACAAGCTCGGGCTGCGTCATCGGCCTGTCCTCGACGTTGAGGCGCGCGTCGAACAGTTCTCGCATGCGCGTTTCAACCGGGTCGGGCAGCTTGCGCGTGATGACGACCAGAGGCTTCTTCTTGCCGGCCATAGTTCCCTCGATCCCGGATACGTTGAGACCTCTTTAACCAAGACGGGCGAAACTGCAAACCGGTCGCGGCCCGATTGCCTCATGTATCAAGTGGTGCCGGCGAAGACAAAGAAAAAGGGGCGGCAGGGTTACGAACCCTCTCCCATCGCAAGGGAACGAAAGTGTCTGGTCTCGTGTCGATTCGCTTGGCGCTAAGCGCAATACTGCTCGGCGGCGTGCTCGCAGCCCCAACGGTATCGGCGCAGTCGGCGGCAGCACCGGCCCAGAACGTGCGGCTCGGCCCAAGCGGACTGCCCTTGCCCCGGTTCGTCAGCCTGAAGTCGGCGCGCGTCAATTCGCGCGTTGGCCCCGGCGTCAATTATTCCGTGGACTGGATGTACACGAAATCCGGCCTGCCGATGGAAATCATCCAAGAATACGACAACTGGCGGCGGGTGCGCGATGCTGAAGGCTCGGAAGGCTGGATCAACCAGTCGCTGCTGTCGGGCAAGCGCACGGCCATCGTGGCGCCTTGGCAGCGCGGCAAGGACACGCAAATCAATGTGTATGAAGAGCCGCGCGCCGAAGCCAGTGTCGTTGCGAAAGTCGAGCCGGGCGTGATTGGTTCGATCAAGTCCTGCGACGGCCAGTGGTGTCAGATGACGCTGGGCGGCCAGACCGGCTGGATCAGCCAGTCGCTGGTGTGGGGCGCTTATCCCGGCGAAAAAGTGAAGGACTGAGCACTTAGGGTCAGTACCCGTTTCTATGCATATCGATATCCCGAAACCGGGTCTCACTTTCGGGCGACATGCATTAGCCCCTGCCGATTCGGCCAAGATGCGTATCGCGAAAGTCCGATGGCAATTTAAGGCCGTAGCCAGCGCGCGGTCGATGCCGATATGGGCGAGCCAGATCAGGCCGAGACTGACGGGTAGTGCTTCACCGGCCAGATAGCCGCCAATCAGCAGCGCCAGCGGCCACAAGGTGATGTGCAGGCAATTGTAGACATAGGCGCCGACCTTCGGGCCCCTGAGATAGCCAAGCATGGAAAGGTCGGGAGCCAGGATCAGCAGGGCAAACAGCCACCAGCTTGCGCCCGCCAGCCAATAGCCTGTCAGCGCCGCCGCCAACAGGACGGCACCTTCAAGTCTGAGCAGTGCCGTCGTCATTGCACAGCGTGTCTCGCCGGTTATTAGTCTCGTCGGCTATTTCTTGGGGCGCAGCCTGACGACGATGTCGACGTTGGCGATTTCCATCCCCTCCGGTGGCTCGGGCAGGTTCATCACGCTGACCGGTCCGCCCTCGATGTCGAAAATCCGGTTTTCGCCCTCGATATAGAAATGGTGATGATCGGACGTGTTGGTGTCGAAATAGGTCTTTGCCCCCTCGACCGCCAGAATGCGGAGCAGGCCCGCCTCGGTGAACTGGTGCAGCGCATTGTAGACGGTGGCCAGCGATACCGGCACGCCGGCTGCCAGCGCTTCCTCGTGCAGTTCCTCGGCCGACAAATGGCGGTCGCCCTTGGCGAAAAGCAGGTCGGCCAGCGCCACACGCTGGCGCGTGGGCCTCAGACCGGCTTCTCGAACGCGCTTGTCCACAGCGTCCCTTTCACTTTGAACCACCGAACCCATTTGTTCGCGGCAATCCACTTCAAATGACCCCAAACACGCCCATATGGGCGAAAAATGGACATCAATGCAAATTAGATACCACGCAAGATATATTCTGTCGCCCAATCGCGATCAATAGCGCGCATTGACCCGGCCAAATCAGCGCGTTAGAGCCACATCGCTAGACAAGGGTGTGTCCAGATTCAGGTCAGACACACCTTAGTGCCGGTTTCCGGCCTGAAACGGACTGTGTTACACCACACCAGACAAGGGCGCCCGACCGCCCGATACAAACGGGGACGTGTTGATGGCGGCAGGGAAATCCAGTTACGGCTACGAGGAATTGCTTGCCTGCGCACGCGGCGAGCTGTTCGGTCCGGGAAATGCGCAGTTGCCTGCGCCGCCGATGCTGATGTTCGATCGCATCACCGAGATCAGCGAGACCGGCGGCGAGTTCGACAAGGGCTTCATTCGCGCCGAGTTCGACATCAAGCCAGACCTGTGGTTCTTCCCATGCCACTTCATCGGCAATCCGATCATGCCGGGCTGCCTTGGCCTTGACGCAATGTGGCAATTGACCGGATTTTTCCTAGGCTGGCTCGGCGAGCAGGGCAAGGGCATGGCGCTTTCCACCGGAGAGGTCAAATTCAAGGGCATGGTCACGCCTTCCGTCAAGAAGGTCGAATACGGCATCGATTTCAAGCGCGTCATGCGCGGCCGGCTGGTGCTCGGCATCGCCGACGGCTGGCTGAAGGCCGATGGCGAACCTATCTACAAGGCGACCGACCTCAAGGTCGGCCTGTCGAAGCAGGAAGCCGCCGCCTGACCGGCGCGCAGACTCTGGAAGGAAACCGCCCATGAGACGCGTCGTCGTCACCGGCCTCGGTATCGTATCGTCAATCGGCAATGACGCCGGCGAAGTGCAAGCTTCGCTGCGGGACGCCAGATCCGGCATCACTTTCTCGGAGTCTTTCGCCGAACATGGCTTCCGCTGCCAGGTTTGGGGTTCACCAAAGCTGGACACCAGCGAACTCGTCGACCGCCGCGCCGCGCGCTTCCTGTCGCAGGGCGGCATGTGGAACCACGTCGCGATGAAGCAGGCAATCGCCGACAGCGGACTGCCGGAGGCGGACTATTCCGAAAACGAACGCACAGGCATCATCATGGGGTCTGGCGGCCCTTCCACCCGCACCATCGTGGAAGCCGCCGAAATCACGCTGAAGAACAATTCGCCCAAGCGCATCGGGCCGTTCGCCGTGCCGAAGGCGATGTCGTCCACGGCCTCGGCCACGCTCGCCACCTGGTTCAAGATCCACGGCGTCAACTATTCCATCTCCTCGGCCTGCTCGACCTCGGCGCATTGCATCGGCAACGCCGCCGAAATGATCCAGTGGGGCAAGCAGGACATCATGTTCGCCGGCGGTCACGAGGATCTCGACTGGACCATGTCGGACCTGTTCGACGCCATGGGCGCGATGTCGTCCAAGTACAACGACAAGGCGTCCAGCGCCTCGCGCGCCTACGACGCCAATCGCGACGGCTTCGTCATCGCCGGCGGTGCCGGCGTGCTGGTGCTTGAGGAACTGGAGCACGCCAAGGCGCGCGGCGCGAAGATTTATTGTGAACTGGTCGGGTACGGCGCGACCTCCGACGGCTACGACATGGTGGCCCCGTCCGGCGAAGGCGCCATTCGCTGCATGCGCCAAGCCCTGTCCACGGTTTCCGGGCCGGTCGACTACATCAACACGCACGGCACATCGACCCCCGTCGGCGATTCCAAGGAGATGGGGGCCATCCGCGAGGTTTTCGGCGACAAGATGCCGAACATCACGTCCACCAAGTCCCTGACGGGCCACTCGCTGGGTGCTGCCGGCGTGCAGGAATCGATCTACTCGATCCTGATGATGCAGGGCGGCTTCATCGGTGAAAGCGCCCATATCGAAGAACTCGATCCCGAATTTGAAGGCATGCCGATCGTGCGCAAGCGCATCGACAATGCCAAGATCGATACTGTGCTGTCGAATTCGTTCGGCTTCGGCGGCACCAACGCCACGTTGGTTTTCCAGCGCTACTCGGCATAAAGGTTACGGCCATGAATGGATTGATGAAAGGCAAGCGCGGGCTTGTCATGGGGGTGGCCAACGACCATTCGATCGCCTGGGGCATCGCGCAGAAATTGGCCGCGCAAGGCGCGGAACTCGCCTTCACCTACCAGGGCGAAGCCTTCGGACGCAGGGTCAAGCCGCTTGCCGAACAGATCGGCGCCAAGCTCGTCGTGCCATGCGACGTCGAGGACAGCGCTTCGGTGACCGCCACCTTCGATACCTTGGAAAAGGCCTGGGGCGGGCTCGACTTCGTCGTCCACGCCATCGGTTTTTCCGACAAGAACGAACTGAAGGGCGCCTACGCCGACACCACGCGCGACAACTTCGTGCGCACCATGGTGATCTCCTGCTACTCCTTCACCGAGATTGCCCGCAACGCGGCGCGGCTGATGCAGGGCGGCGGGTCGATGATCACGCTGACCTATGCCGGTTCCGTCCGCGTCATGCCGAACTACAACGTCATGGGCGTCGCCAAGGCAGGTCTCGAGGCCAGCGTGCGCTATCTCGCCAACGATTACGGACCGCGCGGCATCAGGGTGAACGGCATTTCCGCCGGCCCCGTGCGCACGCTTGCCGGCGCCGGTATTTCGGACGCGCGCCACATGTTCAGCTATCAGCAGCGCAACTCGCCGCTGCGCCGCAACATCACCATCGACGAGGTCGGCAACTCGGCGCTCTACCTTTTGTCGGACCTGTCGTCCGGCGTTACCGGCGAAATCCACTACGTCGATTCCGGCTACCACATCGTATCCATGCCGACGCTGGACGAACTGAAGCAGATGGACGGCGACAAGGGCTGATCTGCCTCATCTCCCTGTTTGAGCCAGGCCTTCCGAAAACGGGTTTCAGCTTGCCCGGATCACGCTCTATCGGCGGGCGAGAAGCACCTTGAAGCAATTGTCGCGGGCGAGTTCGCTCGCTGACGAGAACGAGGCGGCAAGCACCGCCTCGTAGGGCAATTGCCGGTTCGCCACCATCGCCAGCCGCCCGCCGGATTTCAGCGCCTTTGCGGCAACCTTGATCAATGAAATGCCGATATCCGGCTCTGCTGCCCTGCCCTGATGGAACGGCGGGTTCATGACGATCCAGTCATAGCGCCCCTCCACCGCCTCCCCGATCAGATCGAGCCAGAAGAAACGCGGGGCCCATTTGGCCTCGACATTGGTCTTGGCCGCCTCCAGCGCCTCGAAGCCGGCTTCATAAAGGTCCAGCGCCGATATACCGGGGGAACGGGCCGCCACCTCGGCGGCAAGCAAGCCCCAGCCGCAGCAGAAATCGGCGACGCTGCCGCGAATGTCGGCAGGGAGATTGTCGACCAGCAGCTTCGAGCCGGCATCGATCTTCTCGAAGGAAAACATGCCGGGCGCGGTATTGAAGCGTTCCTCAACCCGCATTGCCGGATTGGCAGCACGCAGGTCTGCCGCCGCACCCTCGCCAGGGGGCCGCCGCAACCAGAACGCCACGCCATGATATTTCGGCAGTGACCCCTCCAGGGGAACAACTGCGTCGATGCGCTTGCGCAAGGAGGCAATGCCGTCATCCTTGGAGCCTGCAACGAGGATCAACCCGCCTGGTACCACGCGCTCCAGCGCCTCTGCGATCCACAACTCGTTCTGGCCGCGATAGCGTCCGGCCAGCACAAAGGCCGCCGCATAGCCCTCGCCTTCCGCGCGCGGCGTAACCATCTGCCTTGCTGCCTGCAACGCCCGGTAATGCGGGCGGAAACCCTGGACGCAGTGAAGCTCCGCGTCGAACCCGTCCGGCAAGCGAAAGCCTGGTTCGGCCCCGAAAAAGAGCGCGCGCGCGCCTTTTGCGGGCGCGCCCAGCGCGTCCGTCTCGAATGGGTGGAACAAGGTCTTCAGAGCTTCGGATGCCATATCGAAATCATATCCGGCGTCGCCACCATATGGCCAAACGAAAACGGGCGCAGCCTCGCGGCGCGCCCGTTTCCTTGTTCATGCCAAACCGATCAGGCAGCGTCTTCTTCGCCGTCGGCCTTCTTCTCGCGCACGATTTCCTTGCCGGTGGCCTGGTCGACCACCTTCATGGACAGGCGAACCTTACCGCGCTCGTCGAAGCCCATCAGCTTGACCCAGACCTTGTCGCCTTCCTTGACCACGTCGGAGGTCTTGGCGACACGCTCGCTGGCAAGCTGCGAAATGTGGACGAGGCCGTCCTTGGGACCGAAGAAATTGACGAAGGCGCCGAAATCGGCGGTCTTGACGACCGTGCCTTCGTAGATCTCACCGACTTCCGGCTCGGCCACGATGGTGTGGATCCACTTCTTGGCCGCCTCGATCTCCTTGGCGTTCGACGAAGCGATCTTGACCGTGCCGTCGTCCTCGATGTTGATCTTGGCGCCGGTCTTTTCCACGATCTCGCGGATGACCTTGCCGCCCGAACCGATGACGTCGCGGATCTTGTCGGTCGGGATCTGCATGACCTCGATGCGCGGCGCGAACTCGCCAAGTTCCGAACGCGCGCCGGAAAGCGCCTGGGACATTTCGCCCAGGATATGGAGGCGGCCGTCCTTGGCCTGACCGAGCGCGACCTTCATGATCTCTTCGGTGATGCCGTCGATCTTGATGTCCATCTGCAGCGAGGTAATGCCGCCTTCAGTACCGGCCACCTTGAAGTCCATGTCGCCGAGGTGATCCTCGTCGCCCAGGATGTCGGAGAGCACAGCGTAGCGCTCGCCTTCCTTGATGAGGCCCATGGCGATGCCTGCAACGGGCTTGGCCAGCGGCACGCCGGCATCCATCAGCGCCAACGAGGTGCCGCAAACGGTGGCCATCGAGGACGAACCGTTGGATTCGGTGATCTCCGAGACGACGCGCAGCGTGTAGGGGAACTGTTCCGCGCTCGGCAGCATCGGGCGAATGGCGCGCCATGCCAGCTTGCCGTGGCCGATCTCGCGACGGCCCGGCGAACCCATGCGGCCGGTCTCGCCGACCGAATAGGGAGGGAAGTTGTAGTGGAGGAGGAACTTCTCCTTGTACATGCCGGTCAGCGAATCGACATACTGCTCGTCTTCGCCGGTGCCCAGCGTGGCAACTACCAGCGCCTGGGTCTCGCCGCGCGTGAACAGCGCCGAGCCGTGGGTACGCTGCAGGACGCCGACCTCGGAAACGATCTTGCGGACCGTCTTCAGGTCACGGCCATCGATGCGCGAACCGGTGTCGAGGATGTTCCAGCGAACGATCTTGGCCTGCAGTTCCTTGAAAACAGTGGCGACCTGCTCGGAGGAGTACTTCGCTTCCTCGCCTTCGGCCGGGGTGAACGCTGCCTTGACCTTGGCCTTCACCGCGTCGACGGCGGCATAGCGGGCCTGCTTGTCGACGTTCTTGTAGGCTTCGCGCAGTTCGGCTTCGCCGATCTTGAGCATCTCGGCTTCGAGTTCGGAATAGTTCGGCGAGGTGAAGTCGCGCGGGTCCTTGGCGGCCGCTTCGGCGAGCTTGATGATCGCCTCGATGACCGGCTGGAAAGCGCGATGGCCGAACATGACCGCGTCGAGCATGGTCTTTTCGTCGAGTTCCTTGGCTTCCGATTCGACCATCAGCACGGCTTCGTTGGTGCCGGCGACAACGAGGTCGAGCTTGGATTCCGGCATCTCGTCGAGGTGCGGGTTCAGAACGTATTCGCCGTTGATGTAGCCGACGCGAGCGCCGCCGATCGGCCCCATGAACGGAACGCCCGACAATGTCAGCGCGGCCGAAGTGGCAACGATCGACAGGATGTCGGGATCGTTCTCAAGGTCGTGCTGGACGACCGTAACCACGACCTGGGTGTCGTTCTTGTAGCCATCGGCGAAAAGCGGGCGGATCGGGCGATCGATCAGGCGCGAAACCAGCGTTTCCTTTTCGCTGGGGCGGCCTTCGCGCTTGAAATAGCCGCCGGGGATCTTGCCGGCTGCGTAGGTCTTTTCCTGGTAGTTGACGGTCAGCGGGAAGAAATCGAAGCCGGGCTTCGGTTCCTTGGCCGAGACGACGGTGGCCAGCACCATGGTTTCGCCATAGGTGGCGAGAACCGCACCGTCGGCCTGACGGGCGATCTTGCCGGTTTCCAGGGTGAGCGGACGTCCGCCCCATTCGATTTCGACTTTGTGTTGGTTGAACATGTCTTGTCCTTCATATGCGGAAAGGCCGCGCCGAAATTTCGTGCGCGACTGAACTTTCCTGGCTTGTTTCGGGCAGCCACGGGCAAGACAACGGGAAGCTTGTTGAATTCGGCGTGAGGCCGATGTCAAGCGTCCTGCAATCCTGCCCCATGACCGTCCATGGGCGGCTCCGAAGTGGCCCTTTCCTGCATCGGAACCGGTTGGGCCTGTGATCTGCTGGGCCCGGATACGTAAGCGGCGGGCCCTCTTTCGAGAACCCGCCGGTAGATACGTCAGCGACGCAGTTCGAGCTTCTCGATCAGCGTCTGGTAGCGCGCGTCGTCCTTGCGCTTGAGATAGTCAAGCAGGCTGCGGCGCTGGGAGACGAGTGCGAGCAGGCCACGGCGGGAATGGTTATCCTTCTTGTGGCCCTTGAAATGCTCGGTGAGGTTCTTGATACGCTCGGAGAGAATGGCAACCTGCACTTCAGGCGACCCGGTGTCACCCTTGACAGTAGCAAATTGTGCCATCAATTCTTGCTTGCGTTCGGCAGTAATCGACATCGTGCTTTTCCTTGTCTGTTGGAGGAAACGGGACGCCTGAAGCCGGGATGTCGTCCAGCAAAGGCCACTTGTGACCGCGCGTCTGGCGCGATGCTGCGGCGCATATAGTTCAATTTCATGGGAAAAGCCAGCATCAATTCGCATGCCGGCCTTGCACGAAGGGCATGCGGCAATTGCCGGTTCAATATGGATAGCAGACGCATATCTGTCCATAGTCCACAGCATCATGTCGACCAGCCGACGCTTCGAAACCTGGATTGCCTCGCGGCAGCCATTTGCGGTCCAATCACCCTTCATCCGACCTCGCTTCGCTCGGTGCCTGAACGAAGTGAAGGCGCATGAGGGGTAACGGCGCCAGCCTTGAGAGGTGAGCGCGCGAGTGGCCGTGGATCGAAGCCAACCCCTCACTCCGCCAACCGGTTGATCCCGCTCACTTCGTGCAGAAACCGCCGGCATTCTTGTCCACACGCTCTCAATCCCTCTCATAATCCCCGCCATCGCTCTTGCGGGAACCGGCTGCGCACCGGGCAACGGTTAGAGCGGCGGTGACCTCCCCCCATTGGTTCGGCGCCAGTGGACCCGAGGGCATCCGACAGGCCGGCGTCTTGCGGCGGGCTTTCCAAGAGCGGCGGTGACCTCCCCCCATTGGTTCGGCGCCAGTGGACCCGAGGGCATCCGACAGGCCGGCGTCTTGCGGCGGGCTTTCCAACGGAAAGAGCAACCCGTGTCAGGTGCAAGAGGCGTATATCGCCTGATCGTCGCGGCAGGTGAAAACCACCGGACGGTCTTGGGACCGGTCGACGGGATGACAGCCACCGGACGGGCGGCCGCAAGGTCGCACTAAATTACTAAACGAGCGTCCGAACGGCCGCCCGTCTTCCCGACCTCNCTTGGGACCGGTCGACGGGATGACAGCCACCGGACGGGCGGCCGCAAGGTCGCATTACTTACCAAACGAGCGTCCGAACGGCCGCCCGTCTTCCCGACCTCTCAACCGAGGTCAGTTCTTTGACAATGGCCAGGGCCGAAAAGGCAGCGTGGCAATGATGAAGTGCAACCATCCCTTCGTCATCCTGGGGCGAAGCAGGCCGAAGGCCGTCGCGCAGACCCTGGGATCCATGCCGTGACGAAGCGGCAGCGCGATACGGTGCACAAGGCCCCCGTTCTGCTCCTCAGTGGTCCCTCACGGCATGGATCCTCGGGTCGTGCCTTTCGCTGCGCTCAGGCTTGCCCGTGGATGACGAAGTCGAGAGGCGCGCGCTTCCCTTCTGCCGCCAAGGGGAAAGGGCACAGGACGTACCCCCGCCAGCGACGAGCGCAGCGAGCGAGTTCGTAGCAATTCCAGTAAAAATGGAAACCGGTTTTCCGTTCGGAATTGCGGAACCAAAGAACCGGCGGGGCAAAGACACCCAAACGGCAAAGCCGGGCGTGGCGATGATGAACTATGCCGCGAAGGCTCTACAGCCACTTCTTCCATTTGAAGAAGCTGAACAGGCCGATCGCCACCGCGGCCATGAACACTAGGGCAGCCGGATAGCCGTAATAGGCGCGCAGTTCCGGCATGTTCCAGGGCGAACTATCCGGGTCGAAGTTCATGCCCCAGACACCGACCAGGAAAGTGAGCGGGATGAAAACCGCCGAGACGATGGTCAAAAGGCCGATGACCTCGCCGGTGCGCGCCTGGCTCAGCGACAAATGCATCTCGATCAGGCCGGTCATGGCGTCGCGCTGCGTCTCGACCAGTTCGATCAGGCGCATGCAATGATCGAGCGTGTCGTTGAGGAACACCTTGGTCTCAGGCTTCACATAGGGCACGTCGTTGCGGATCAGCGTGGCCAGTGCGTCGCGCAGCGGCCACAAGACCCCTTTCAGCACGTTGGAACTGCGGCGCAGCGCCTGAAGTTCCTGCATCTGCTGCTTGTGCGGCGTCTTCAACATATCGTCCTCGATGCGCTCGACCACATCGCTGGCCGACTCGACCGGTGCAAAGTAGCTGTCGACGATGGCATCGATCAGCGCATAGGCGAGATAGTCGGCACCGCGCGAGCGCAGCCTGTTCGGCAGCGGTGCGGCGATGCGTTTGCGCACCGGGTCGAATGGGTCGCCCTCGCGCTCCTGAAAGGTGATGACGAAATTCTGGCAGAAAAACACCGAAATCTGCTCGTAGCGATGCGCCACGACATCGTCGATCATGCTGACGGCGACGAAGGCATGGTCCTCGAAGAAATCGACCTTCGGCCGCTGGCCGGTGTTGACGACATCTTCCAGCGCCAATGGGTGCAGGCCGAAGATGCGGCCAATTTCCTCGATCAGCTGGATATTGGCCAGGCCGCTGCAATCCAGCCAGACGGTGGACCAATGGCCGCGATGCTTGATGACATCGTCAATGCTGGCACTGGCGATGGTCTTGCACTTTTCAGCCGAAATCAGGGTCAGCGTCAGTTCCGAGCGATGGGCGGCCGGATCGGCGATCAACGTACCCGGAGACGCCCCGACCGGCGAGCGGCGGCGCTTGAGCCCCGTTCTCTTCACAGTCGTTTCCGTCTTCGTCATGGCAAACCGACCCTCGGTGCGCTTCCCGATTTATCCGGCAAAAACCCGCTTCGGCTTGAACATGCCTTGCTCGATGGCGCCGATGGCGACCAGCTTGCCGCGTGCGGTGGCGCAGGCCTCATCCGCCTCGACCGGCGCGTCGCGGCCGCGAATGACGATCGGATTGCCAAGCCTGATCTTGGTCGCTGCGTCATCGCTGATGGCGACTTGCGGCAGGCAGTCGAGGGCGGCGACCGTATCGACCACCAACGCGTCTATCGCCGAGAAATCAGGGGGGGCCGAGAAATCGGCGGGTGCATCCGCGGCTTCTTCATCCGTCTCCGTCTTGGTGCCGAAGCGGGCAGCCTCGAGTTCGGCAATGGTGACGAAATCGGCGGTGGTGAAAGGATCGACCTCGGTGCGGCGCAGATCGGCAATGTGGCCGAAGCAGCCGAGATCGCGCCCCATGTCGCGCGCCAGCGAACGCACATAGGTGCCCTTGCCGCATTCGACTTCGAACACGGTGCTGTCTTTCTTGTGCTCGACGATATCGAGGCGGCCGATCTCGACTTCGCGCGGCGGAATGTCGACCGTCTCGCCCTCACGGGCAAGATCATAGGCCCGTTCGCCGGCGATCTTGACCGCCGAGAACTGCGGCGGCGTCTGCATGATGACGCCTGTGTATTTGGGCAGCAGCGCCCGGACTTCGGTTTCGCTCGGGCGCTTGTCCGAGCTTTTGGTCACCGGACCTTCAAGGTCGTCGGTCGAGTGCTCATCGCCCCAGGCGACGGTGAAGCGATAGATCTTGGCGCCGTCCTGGACGTAAGGCACCGTCTTGGTCGCTTCGCCGAGCGCGATCGGCAGCATGCCGGATGCCAGCGGATCGAGCGTGCCGGCGTGGCCCGCCTTTTCAGCCTGGAACAGCCATTTGACCTTGGAAACGGCGTCGGTCGAGCCCATGCCGACCGGCTTGTCCAGAACCACCCAGCCGGAAATGGGCCGACCCTTCTTCTTGCCGCGACGCCCCACTATTTCTCACCCTCGTCGTCATGTGCGAGATCGCGCGCCACCTCCGGAGAATGGAGAAGCTCGTTGATCTTCTGGAAGTTGTCGTAGCTGGTGTCGAGCCGGAAGCGGAACTCCGGCATGTACTTCATCTGCCTGAGTGAAGGCGAGACGCGGCCGCGGACGAATTTCGCGTGCTTGTTGAGCGCTTCGACCACCGCATCGGGGTCCTTTGCGCCCAATGGCGAAACGAATGCGGTGGCAATCTTGAGGTCGGGCGACATGCGCACCTCCGACACGGAGATGACGGCCATCTCTATCAGCGGGTCAAGAATTTCACCGCGTTGCAGTGTCTCGGAAAGCGCATGACGGACTTGCTCGCCGACACGCAGCATGCGCTGCGAGGGGCCGGATTTGCTGGAATGGGACATCTTGTTTGATCCTGACAACGCGGGGACGGGATTGGACCGCACCTCGCCTCATGTAGACGAACGGCGGCCGGAGGCCGCCATTCGCTCGAATTTCGCCCTGATGACGACTAGAGCGTGCGCGCCACCATCTCGACGCGGAAGCACTCGATGACGTCGCCGGCCTGGATGTTCTCGTAGTTCTGGAACGCCATGCCGCATTCCTGACCGACCGGAACCTCCGAGACTTCGTCCTTGAAGCGCTTCAACGTCTTCAGCGTCCCTTCGTGGATGACGACGTCGTCGCGGATCAGGCGCACGCCCGCGCCACGCTCGACCTTGCCTTCGGTGACGCGGCAGCCGGCAATCTTGCCGACCTTGGTGATATTGAACACTTCCAGGATTTCGGCGTTGCCGATGAAGGTTTCGCGGCGCTCCGGCGACAACAGCCCCGACATCGCATCCTTGATGTCATCCACAAGGCTGTAGATGATATTGTAGTAGCGGATTTCGATGCCGGCGGCTTCGGCTGCAGCGCGGGCCTGGACGTTGGCACGCACGTTGAAGCCGAGGATGACAGCGCCCGAGGTTTCGGCCAGGGTCACGTCGCTTTCGGTGATCGCGCCGGCACCCGAATGGACGATGCGCGCCCGAACCTCGTCGGTGCCCAGCTTGTCCAGGGCCGCATCGATGGCTTCGATCGAACCCTGCACGTCGCCCTTGATGACCAGCGGGAATTCCTTCAGCCCGCTCGTCTGCAACTGCGACATCATCTGTTCGAGCGATCCACGCTGGCCGGCATGCTTGGCCACCGCCTTGTCGCGGGCAATGCGCTGGCGATATTCGGTGATCTCGCGAGCGCGGGCTTCGTTGTTGACCACGGCGAAGCGGTCGCCGGCATGCGGCGTGCCCTGGAGGCCGAGCACCTCTACCGGCATCGCCGGCGGCGCTTCCTTGACATGCTCGCCACGGTCGTTGACCAGCGCGCGGACGCGACCCCATTCGTTGCCTGCAACAATGATGTCGCCTGGCATCAGCGTACCGGTCTGTACCAGCACAGTCGCCACCGGTCCACGACCCTTATCCAGTTGCGCCTCGATGACGACACCTTCGGACGTACGATCCGGATTTGCCTTGAGGTCGAGGATTTCGGCCTGCAGCAGGACGGCTTCGAGTAGTTTGTCGAGGTTGGCGCCGGTCTTGGCCGACACCTCGACGTCCAGCACTTCACCACCCATCGATTCGACGAACACTTCGTGGCGCAGCAATTCCGAGCGCACTTTCTGCGGATCGGCTTCGTGCTTGTCGATCTTGTTGATCGCAACGATGATCGGGACGCTGGCCGCCTTGGCGTGGCTGATCGATTCGACCGTCTGCGGCATCACGCTATCGTCCGCTGCTACCACTAGGATGGCGATATCGGTGGCCTGCGCGCCGCGGGCACGCATTGCCGTGAAGGCCGCGTGGCCGGGCGTATCGATGAAGGTGATCTTCTGGCCGTTCTTCTCGACCTGATAGGCTCCGATATGCTGGGTGATGCCTCCCGCCTCGCCCGATTGCACATGGGCGTTGCGAATGGCGTCGAGCAGCGAGGTCTTGCCATGATCGACGTGACCCATGATCGTCACCACCGGCGGGCGGCTGACCAAATCCTCTTCGTTGTCGGCGATGTTGAACAGGCCTTCCTCGATATCGGATTCCGCCACACGACGTACGGTATGACCGAATTCGGTCGCGACCAGTTCAGCCGTATCGGCGTCGATGACGTCGCCCGGCTTCAGGATCTGGCCCTGCTTCATGAAGTACTTGACCACGTCGACGGCGCGCTCTGACATGCGCTGCGCCAGTTCCTGAATGGTAATGGTCTCGGGCAGGATCACTTCGCGCATCACCTTTTCGCGCGGCTCATTGTGCATCGCGCGTTTGAATTTCTCCTGGCGTCGACGCATCGACGACAGCGAACGGGCGCGCGCTTCTTCACCGGCAAGCGCGGTGTTGAGGGTGAGCTTGCCGCGGCGACGGTCTTCCTCTCCCTTGGTCGGCTTGGCCGGACGCGCGACTTCGGGCGTGACCAGACGGCGCACCGGCGCACCGGCAGCGGCTGGGCGCTTCGGCTTAACGTCTTCGTCGTCCGCTGCAACCATATCGGCGGTTTGCGGCGCGCGACGGCGAGCCTCTTCCTCTGCCCGGCGACGGGCTTCGGCCTCGGTCAGCAGGCGGGCCTCTTCTTCGGCCTGACGGCGGGCGGAATCGTCGCGCTCGCGGCGGCGACGTTCCTCGTCGTCGGCGCGGCGCTTGGCATCTTCGGACGCACGCTGGCGGTCTTCGGCTTCGCGAGCCTTGGAGCCTTCCAAAGCACGACGGCGCGCTTCCATCTCGCCACGCGACAATTCATTCAGAACCAGTCGCTCGGCAGGCGCGGGTGCAGGCGCCTTGGGCGCTTCCTGCACGATTGGCGCGGGCGCCGTTGCGGGTTCGGGCGCGGCGACAGGCTGCGGCGCAAATACGGAAACGGGCTGCGGCTCCGGCTTCTCACCAGGGATGTTGAACTTGCGCTTCTTGGTCTCGACAACGACCGACTTGCTGCGGCCGTGCGAGAAATTCTGGCGCACCGTACCCTGCTCCAGGCCCGGACGCTTCAGCGTCAAGGTCTTTTTCGGCGTCACGCTCAACGTCTTGTCGTCACCCGATTTCGTATCGCTCATTCCATATCCTCTGCGGCGTCATCTTCGCCAGCGACGGCCGCAAGCATCGCCAGATCGTCCGGGGTACCGCCCCGGTAACGGTCGAGCGCAACCATGCGCTTCTGAGCCGCCTTGCCCGCGTCTCCCGCGAGAACGGCAGCATGTATCACATTTGTGCCCCCCAATGCCAAACCCAATTCGGCTTCGGAGAAAAGTTTGTGGGCACGGATCGCGGGGCCACCGAGATGGGCCGTGGCGCGGCGGGCCTGGCTGATCTTGCGCACGCCATCGGGCGACGCCTCGGCAGCGTGCAGGACGAACAGGGCCGTCCCGTTTCGCACCGCTGCCTCGACCTTGGTGGCACCGAGAGCGATGCTCCCTGCCTTACGGGCAAGGCCCAGCATGCCCAACGCAGACCTTTCAAGCAAGCTCTCGACCATGCCGCCCAATTCGGGCGGGACGGAAACCTTGGCCTTGAAGGCGCGTGCGAACAGTCCTTTCGCCGCAGCCTTGTCCACATGTAGGCGGTCGGCGGTGACCCAGCAACCGCGGCCGGGAAGGTTTCTCTTGATATCCGGGACGACGGCCGTGTCCGGGCCGACGACGAAACGGATCAGATCATCCGTTTCGGCGGTCTTTCTCGTGACGATGCAGGTGCGATCGTTCATCTCGGCCAAGGGGTGCTCCGGGTCGGCTCACGTCACGCACCGGCAGCTTCGGCATCGACCGCCTCGGCCTGGGCTTCCTCCTCGGAAATCCAGCCGGCCTTGAGGCGAGCGGCCAAAACCATCTGCTCAGCGTCGGCGCGGGATACGCCATGGCTGGCAAGCACACCCGGATAGACCTTGGTCTCGCCGTCCTTGCGTTCTTTCCAGCCGGTGAGGTCGTCGGCAGCGTAGCCGGCGAAATCCTCTATCGTCTTCACGCCATCCTCGCCAAGCGACACCATCATAGCGGTGGTAATGCCGGGAATTTCGCGCACTTCGTCCTCGACGCCGAGTTCCTTGCGCTTGTCATCCTGCTCGGCCTCGATCTTTTCCAGATATTCGCGGGCGCGGGTCTGGATTTCGCTGGCCGTATCCTCGTCGAAACCGTCGATGGAGGAAATCTCGTCGGCATCGACATAGGCGACCTCCTCGACGCTGGTGAAGCCTTCCGAAGCCAGTACCTGGCCGACCATCTCATCGACATCGAGCGCATCCATGAACAGGCTCGAGCGTTCGACAAACTCCTTCTGGCGGCGCTCGCTCTCTTCCTGTTCGGTCAGGATGTCGATATCCCAACCGGTCAATTGCGAGGCAAGGCGCACATTCTGGCCGCGGCGGCCGATGGCCAGCGAAAGCTGGTCGTCGGGCACCACGACTTCGATACGCTCAGCATCCTCGTCGAGCACGACCTTGGCGACCTCGGCCGGCTGCAGCGCGTTGACGATAAAGGATGCAGCCGACGGAGACCACGGGATGATGTCGATCTTCTCACCCTGCAATTCGCCCACGACAGCTTGCACGCGGGAGCCGCGCATACCGACGCAGGCGCCGACCGGATCGATCGAGCTATCGCGCGAAATGACGGCGATCTTGGCACGAGAACCCGGATCGCGCGCCACCGACTTGATCTCGATGATGCCGTCGTAGATTTCCGGCACTTCCATCGTGAACAGCTTTGCCATGAACTGCGGATGGGTGCGCGACAGGAATATCTGCGGGCCGCGCTGCTCGCGGCGCACGTCGTAGACATAGGCGCGCACGCGATCGCCGTACTTGTAGTTCTCGCGCGGGATCAACTCGTCGCGGCGGATGATTGCCTCACCGCGGCCCAGATCGACGATGACGTTGCCATATTCGACGCGCTTGACGGTGCCGTTGACGATCTCGCCAATGCGATCCTTGTATTCGTCATACTGGCGATCGCGCTCGGCTTCTCGCACCTTCTGGACAATGACCTGCTTGGCAGACTGTGCCGCGATGCGACCGAAGTCCATCGGTGGAAGCTGCTCGGCAATGAAATCGCCAAGCTGGGCGTCCGGATTGCGCTCGCGCGCCGAAACAAGTGCGATCTGGGTGGCATAATCCTCGACCTGCTCCACCACTTCCATGAGGCGCTGAAGCTTCATTTCTCCAGTCTGCGGATTGATGTCGGCGCGGATGTTGGTTTCCTGGCCGTAGCGCGAGCGGGCCGCCTTCTGGATAGCGTCGGCCATCGCATCGATGACAATCTGCTTGTCGATCGACTTTTCGCGCGCGACCGCGTCCGCGATCTGCAGCAATTCAAGCCTGTTGGCGCTTACAACCATGTCTTTCTCCCTGAACCTTGCCGCAATCCATCGCGGCAGTTCAATCAATCTTCCTGTTCGTTATCGTCTTCTTCAGCACCCTCGGGCGCATCATCCTGTCCTGCGTGGCGCCTCTTGGCTTCCTTGCGCGCACGATTGTCCTTCGACAGCGCGTCGCGGATCAGGTCATCCGTCAGGATGAGACGCGCCTCGGCAATCGCATCATAAGGCACGCGCACACTCGGCGCTTCGCCATAAGCTGCCTGGTCACGCTGGATCACTACGCCTTGATCGTCAGCTTCGGCGATCTTGCCCTTGAAGCGCTTGCGGTCGGTGACGAGAGTTACGGTCTCCATCTTCACCAGATGGCCAAGCCAAGTGGTGAAATCCGACTTGCGCACCAGCGGGCGGTCGATACCAGGCGACGACACTTCCAGATGATACGCCTGTTCGATCGGGTCTTCCACATCGAGCGCCGGCGATATTGCGCGGCTGACTTCTTCGCAGTCTTCGACGTTCATGGTGCCGTCGTCGCGCTCGGCCATGATCTGCAGCGTCAGTCCGCTCTGACCCGACAGCCTGACCCTCACGAGCCGAAAGCCGATGCCGCGCAGGACCGGCTGGATGATCATGGCAATGCGCGCATCGATTCCGCTCTCGCGGATGATGCGGTCGTCGCCATTCGCCTCGCCTGACGTCACTGTCATCAAACCCTGTGGTTTTGAACCGGTAGGTAATAAAAAAGAGCGGGACCGGGTGGACCCACTCTTCGTCATACCGACCAAGAATTTGATCGCGATATAAACGATCAGGCGTGATGTTTCAAGGCCGAACACCGAACAGCGTCATATCGGGTGCGATTTGCGCAGCGATGCGCCCAGCGCAAGGCGCATATGTCGAAACGAGCATTCAAATCTTTTGCAGCGCACCCCATCTGTGATGCATTGCAACATAAGTGGTGCGACAGCACCGGAAAGGACCATCATCATGGTCAAGCGTAGCGCACTGGCAGGGATCAGCGATCTCTTCATCGCCCTCGGCAGCGCGGTCGCCGTTTCGAGCGCGATTGAGGCCGGCCGCAAGCCGAAAGCACGCCACCTCAGCAATCTGGGCATCGATCCACGCGCCTTCGACAAAATCGGCCGCTAAGATCGACATGAACAGCTGCCGGGAAATTCCGGCAGCGTTACTGCTCACTTCCGCACGAAAGTGAGATAGGCTGGTTGCCTGCCTTCGCGGATCGCCTTGGCTTCGTAGCGGG
This sequence comes from Mesorhizobium sp. Root157, assembly GCF_001427385.1. GTDB lineage: Bacteria > Pseudomonadota > Alphaproteobacteria > Rhizobiales > Rhizobiaceae > Mesorhizobium. The sequence continues at coordinate 255,509 of NZ_LMGJ01000012.1, read as the reverse complement.
TGCCGGGCCAGCTATCATAGGGTTGGTGCCAATCTGCGGCCTGCCTAGCCTGCCATTCAAAATCGTCATGAGCGCGGCAATGCTGAAGCGTCCAGTTGACATAGGTATCTATGTCGGACGCAAATCGGAATCGGGCACCGGATTTAAGGACACGCGCAAAGCGGTCCAGATTGACCTTGCTGATGAAGCGCCGCTTCCAATGCTTCTTCTTCGGCCAAGGGTCGGGATACAGCAGGTCTATGCCATCCAGCGACGCCGCCGGCAGCCAATCCAGCAGCCGTGTCGCATCCTCATCAAACACCCTGATATTGTCGAGCGGCTCTCTTTCCAGCGCCGTCATCATCTTGGCCATGCCGTTGACGAAAGGCTCGGCCCCGATGAAGCCGCTAACAGGCGCGGATGTCGCTTCGTGGAAAAGATGCTCACCACCGCCGAAACCAATTTCCAGACGCACGGCGTTCACAGGCGCCTGGAAAATCAGGCGCAGATCGGCGGGGGCCGGGCTCGACAAGTCGAGCCCGTAACGCGCCAAGCCGCCTTCCAACGCCACCGACTGGGCCGGGCGGATGGTCTTGCCGCGACGGCGACCGAAAAAAGCCTCGCTGGCGCGTGTGGGTCTTTCGTCAGAGGTCACGGCGAGCGCCACCGCATTCAAGCGGCGATGGCTTCCTTAAGCGCCTTGGCAAGGTCGGTCTTCTCCCAGGAGAAGGAGCCGTCGCGGCCGGGCTTGCGGCCGAAATGACCATAGGCCGTGGTCTTGGCGTAGATCGGCTTGTTAAGATCGAGATGTCGGCGAATACCCGTCGGCGACAAGTCCATGACCTCGCGCAACGCTTTTTCCAGAACGGCCTCATCGACCTTGCCGGTACCATGCAGATCGACATAGACCGACAGCGGCTGCGCAACGCCGATGGCGTAAGAAAGTTGGATCGTGCAGCGATCCGCCAATTTGGCCGCAACCACGTTCTTGGCCAGATAACGCGCCGCATAGGCAGCGGAACGGTCGACCTTGGTGGTATCCTTGCCCGAAAAGGCACCGCCACCGTGCGGAGCAGCCCCACCATAGGTGTCAACAATGATCTTGCGTCCGGTCAGTCCGGCATCCCCGTCCGGCCCGCCAATGACGAACTTTCCGGTCGGGTTGATATACCAGTTGCAATCGTCGGCGATTTTCAGGTCTCCCAAAGCCTCGCGTATATATGGTTCGACAACCTTGCGGACCTTGTGTGAATCCCAGCTTTCGTCGAGATGCTGGGTCGAGAGAACGATCTGCGTGACTTCGGCGGCCTTGCCGCCGACGTACCTCACCGTAACCTGGCTCTTGGCGTCGGGGCCGAGTTTGCCGACCTCACCCTTGCCTTCGTGTCGCGCGGCGGCGAGCAGTTCGAGAATCTTGTGGCTGTAGTAGATCGGCGCCGGCATCAGGTCGGGCGTTTCACGACAGGCATAGCCGAACATGATGCCCTGATCGCCCGCGCCTTCTTCACCCTGCTTGTCGGATGCGTTGTCTACGCCTTGTGCGATATCGGCCGACTGGCCATGCAGGAGAACATCGATCTTGGCCGTCTTCCAATGGAAACCGGCCTGCTCGTAGCCGATTTCGCGGATCGCCTTGCGCGCTACAGATTTGAATTTCGCCGGATTGATAACCGGGAAGTCGCCGGAATCGGTCAGGACGTTACCCTGCTTATCCTTCTTCAGGAGTGAATTCGGAACACGGAGTTCGCCGGCAATGACAACCCGATTGGTCGTCGCCAGCGTCTCGCAGGCGACGCGCACCTCCCAGGGATCCATGCCGGTCTTCCTGGCTTCTCGATAGACCAGATCGACGATCTCGTCGGAAATGCGATCACAGACTTTGTCGGGATGCCCCTCCGATACCGATTCAGAGGTGAAGAAGTAGTCCTGGCGACTCACGGGTGTCCCCTCTCGAAATGATAGCTGCGCGCCGTTAAGCGCGCCACGTGTTAGCGGTGCGCGCCACGTCTCGTCAAGCAATATGCCCGCCAACGGGATAACACCGTCGGCGGCGCAAAGTCCTGCAATGACATTCTCTAATCGAAGTCGTCAGGGGAAAGCGATTTCACAAGGTCGAGAATGCGGCGACGCACCTTTTGGTCCGTGATTTTCACGAAAGCACGGTTGAGTTGCAAACCTTCCGTGCTGGAACAGAATTCCATCACCGAACTCATGGACGAGTCCTCGGAAAAACCGCGGCCTGTGGAAGGCGCCTGGCCGGGGGCGTCCTCGAAAAAGAAGGCGACAGGAACCTCGAGGATCAATGCGATCGCCTGCAATCGGCTGGCGCCGACACGGTTCGTGCCTTTCTCGTATTTCTGAATCTGCTGAAACGTAATCCCCAGGTTTTCACCCAGTTTTTCCTGGCTCATTCCAAGCATATTTCGGCGCAGCCGAATGCGGCTACCAACATGAATGTCGATTGGGTTCGGTTTCTTTTTGTTTTCTTCTACCATTTTTTCCTCGCCGATTTTTTCGGCATTTTTCTGTTTTTGGGCCTGAAGACGCCTGGCCAGAGCGCCCCCGATGAAACTTGCCAACGCGTACTGAAAATTGTCAGGCAGATACTATATGAATTTCTAATATACGGACTGTCAATTCGCCCGTAGCCTTTGTCTTACGTTTACGACAAGAGAAGCGGCGGCAAACAACAGAACCGTCAGCAATCCGTTAACGCGCCGCTGACGCGTCGACACCGTCTCCAGCCTGTAGACTGGCAATTGAACGTCTATCTCCCCCTTCGCGCCGATCGCCAAAGCGTCGACGATTCTCCCCCTTTGATCCACGACGGCAGAGATGCCAGTGTTAGCCGCTCTTAACAAAGGCAGTCCGTTCTCAACCGCACGTACCTGAGCCTGTCTGAAATGCTGATAAGGGCCCGGTGTGTCTCCAAACCATGCGTCATTGGTTACGTTCACAATAAGCTCAGATGACGTAACGTCAATTGCTACAAGATCGGAGAAAATGACCTCATAGCAAATGAAGGGCAGCGCCATCACACCTCCGGGTACGGAGATGGCATGACGCTCGTTTCCGGCGGCAAAATTCATTGGACCTGCAACGATCTGTTTCAACCCGATGCGGCCGAACAGATCGGCAAACGGGATGTATTCGCCAAAAGGCACGAGGTGGACCTTGTCGACCGCATCGACGATCTCGCCACGGTCGTTGATTGCCGCAACCGAGTTATAGTAGCGGTCGTCGGAGGCTCCCGCCACGGCCGCCTCTTCGCGCACGATACCGGCTAGCAACATCTGGCCGTCGTCCAGCATTTCGGCGAGTGCCGAAAACGCATCGGGCCGCTCATTGAACAGGAACGGCACTGCGGTTTCCGGCCAGATGATCAGCTTCGGCTTGCCGTGTCCCTGTTCAGGCGGCTTTGCCGACTGCGCCAGAAGCGAGGCGAAGATGCGGTCGCGCACCACCTTGTCCCACTTCTCGCTTAGATCGACCGCAGGTTGGACAATGCGCACATCAAGATGTTCGACCGTATCCGGCGCCGACTTGGTAAGTCGATAATAACCAAAGCCGACATCGGCGAGGATAAGGGTGGCAAACAGCACGACGCCAAGGCGAAGGTTTTGGCGATTGGCCAGCAGGGCTGGCAGCCCAAAGACGAAGACCGCCAGCGCATTCATGCCATCCATACCAACCACGGACACGCTTTGCATGAGTAACGGCACGGGCATTGCCGCATATCCGACGGCATTCCACGGAAAGCCGGTGAAAAGAAAACCGCGAAGCCATTCTCCGAGCGCGAAGCCGAATGCGAGAGCCGCTATGCGGCCGATATTGCTGCTCCAGAGAAGCCGGGCGACGGCCGTCGCTAAGCCATAGAAGATGGCAAGCACCAGCGGGATACCGACAAGGGCGAAAGGCAGAGCCCAGGCAAAGCTTTCGGCTTCGACCAAAAGGGCTGCGCCAATCCACCAAAGCCCGGCCAGGAAATAGCCGAAGCCGAACCACCAGCCGACGGCAAACGCGGGGCGCAGGCGCCTGAAACGCCCCGCGGAGGCATCGCCGGTGGCACCGTCGAGCAGCAGGACCAGGACCGGAAAGGAAACAAAGCAGGCGGCGAAGAAATCGTAAGGCGCCTGCCCCAGAACAGCCAGTGCACCGGCAAGAAATGCCACAACGGCACGGCGCCAGCCCCAGAGCAGAATTATGCGGCCCGCTAGGCGCTCCATGAAATCTTCCGATTCGCGCGAATCACGGGAGAAGATTTATCAGGCTGAAGCCTTCACTCCAACGGCACTCACCCGCAATAGATCAGGCTTGCTCGGCACGAGCCACGCGCTTGCGCCGGTCACCTTTCAGGATCTGCACAATGCGAACGCGTTTCACCCGTCGCGGATCGGCGTCGAGCACATGGAATTCGAAGCCGGGGATCGCCTGTACCACCTCGCCACGCGCCGGCACGCGGCCAAGCGTGTTGAAGATCATCCCACCGATTGTGTCGACGGATTCGCCATGCTCGCCGGCAGCGAACCCCTCGCCGATCATGGCTGCAACCTCATCGATCTCGGCCTTGCCATCGACGATGAAAGCGCCATCGCCAGCCTTGGTGACCATCGGCTCCTCGTCGTCGTGCTCGTCCTCGATATTGCCGACAACCATCTCGACGATGTCTTCCAGCGAAGCGAGACCGTCCGTCCCGCCATATTCGTCTATGACCAGCGCCATCTGTGTGCGCGCCGTCTGCATACGACCCATCAGGTCGGAGGCCAGCATCGATGGCGGCACAAACAACACCGGCCGCATGAGACCGAGATCGCCGATGGTGCGGGTGAGATCGACCTGAGCCAGATCAAGGTCAGCACCCGTCGGCCGTTTGCGGGTGGTGCGGCGTTTTTTGCCACGCGCGCTGCGGGTGATGTGGGCCAGGACGTCGCGGATGTGGACCATGCCGCGTGGATCGTCCAGCGTCTCGGCGTAGACAGGCATACGCGAATGGCCGGATTGCTCGAACACGGCAAGCAGGTCGCCGAGCGTGGTCGCGATCTCCACGGCCTCGATGTCGGCGCGAGGCACCATGACGTCCTCGACGCGCACTTCGCGCAGGCGCAGGATGTTGTTGAGCATCGCCCGTTCGCCGGGAGAGAATGAGCCGGCTCCGCTCGCCGTCTCGGCAAGCGCGTCGGCGATCTCTTCGCGAAGCGTGGTGCCGTTGCGGTGCCTGAACAGACCGATCAGCCGTTCGAAAACGGATGGCCCGGCAGGTGCGGTGTCAACCGAAACACTGCCGGACATGGTACTGGGACTAGGGTCCTCGTCGGTATTTTCGGGGGGCTTGCCCGCACTGCCGGCGTCTGGGCGGGCGGCAGTCTGTGGTGTGTCGGTCATCGTCGTCCGGTTGGTTTGCGCCTCGTAGTTACGCATAGGGATCGGGAATGGCAAGCCTCGCCAGCGCTGCGCGCTCGACGGCCTCCATGGCCTCGGCCTCGGCGTCGGTCTCGTGATCATAGCCTAAAAGATGCAGGAGGCCATGGATGACGAGATGACTGATATGGTTCTCGATCGGCTTTTCTTCCAGTTCCGCCTCCAGCGAAACCGTCTCGAATGCAAGCACGATATCGCCCAGCATAGGCGGCAACGGCCCGCCACCCGACGTCGGAAATGCCGGGAAAGACAACACGTTGGTCGGCTTGTCCTTGCCCCGCCAGCCGGCATTCAACTCACGGATATTAGCATCGTCGGAAAAAACGATGCTAAGCTCGCTTTGACCCGACCAAGCCGAACCGATCTCGGCAAAGGCCGCGCCTGCAGATCGCTCGACAAATTGCCTCAGTACTTTCTCGTCCGGCCACTGGCCAGCCTCGACCAGAAGATCGATATCGAGAGGGTGCGACAAAGCGGTCGCGGACGGTGGTGTGCCTATGGGCATGGTGACGCCGCGATCAGCCTTCCACGCCAAGGCCGCGGGCGACCTTGCCGTCGCGATCGTAGGCCCTGACGATCTCGGCAACCAGCGGGTGGCGCACCACGTCGGTGTCGTTGAAACGCACGGTGACAATCCCCGGCACCCCATCCAGAACCCGCAAAGCCTCGACCAGGCCGGAGCGCGTATTTTGCGGCAAGTCGATCTGGGTCGGGTCACCGGTGACGATCATGCGTGAATTCTCGCCCAGGCGCGTCAGGAACATCTTCATCTGCATCTGCGTGGTATTCTGCGCCTCATCAAGGATGACAGCGGCATGCGCCAGCGTGCGGCCGCGCATGAAGGCCAGCGGCGCGATCTCGATGACGCCCGCGGCTATCGCCCGTTCGACCTTGTCTCCCGGCATCATATCGTAGAGTGCGTCGTAGAGCGGTCGCAGATAGGGATCGACCTTTTCCTTCATGTCGCCGGGCAGGAAGCCAAGCCGCTCGCCGGCTTCCACGGCTGGCCGGGACAGGATGATGCGCTCGACCATGCCGCGTTCGAGCAGCATGGCCGCATGCGCGACCGCCAGATAGGTCTTGCCGGTGCCAGCGGGACCGATGCCGAACACCAATTCGGAGCGCTCTAGCGCCCGCATATAGGCGTCCTGATTGAGCGAACGGGCATAGATGGTCTTCTTGCGGGTCGAAATCTGCGCGGCTGACACCTTGCCCTTGCGCTCCAATGTCGGCAGCGTGAGTTGATCGTCGGCAGCGACCGCCATCCGCACCGCTCCGTCGACGTCGGACTGGCCGATATCAACGCCCTTCTGCAGGATGTCATAGAGGCTGTCCAGCGCGCGGCGTGCCTGCTCTGCCGCCGACGACGAACCCTTGATGGTGAGTTGGTTGCCACGCGAACGGATATCGACCCCGAGCTTTTGCTCGAGCCTGGCCAGGTTCTCATCGAACTGACCGTAAAGGGCGCTCGCCAGCTTGTTGTTGTCGAAGGTCAGAACGATGTGCGCCATGTCCGATGCCCCCGACTCCAGCTTAGAGGGCACGTTCTTCAGATCGGCAGCGCTCAACCGTCTCTCCTCATCTGCCGTGGCCTTGCTCAGGCCGGTTCGGCGAACAGGCTATTGTAGCCAGTCTTCGTGATTCGCACGTCTACAATGTCACCGATTTCCGCGACCTTTTCATCAACAATAACCGGTTGCAGCCACGGCGACCGTCCGACCTTCTGGCCGGCCTGCCGGCCCGGCTTCTCGATCAGGGTCGACATCGTGCGCCCAACCATGCTTTGCGTGAAGCCCTGTTGCTGTTCGACCAGCAACGACTGCAACCGCTGCAAGCGCTCGTCCTTGACCTCATCGGGCACATGGCCGTCCATTTCGGCGCCCGGCGTGCCGGGGCGCGGTGAATACTTGAAGGAGAACGCCGAGGCGTAGCCGACCTCGCGCACGATCTGCATCGTCGCCTCGAAATCGCCTTCGGTCTCACCGGGGAAGCCGACGATGAAGTCACCCGACATGGCAATGTCGGCGCGCGCGCCACGGACACGTTCGATCAGCCGCAGATAGTCAGCCGCCTTGTGGCGGCGGTTCATCGCCTTCAAGATGCGATCCGAACCGGACTGCACCGGCAGATGCAGGTAAGGCATCAGCACGGCCAGATCGCGATGTGCAGCGATCAGGTCATCGTCCATGTCGCGCGGATGGCTGGTGGTGTAGCGCAGGCGGGCAAGGCCGGGGATTTCCGCCAAGCGAAAAAGCAGTCGGCCGAGGCCCCACTCGCTGCCGTCCGGACCCTCGCCGTGCCAGGCATTGACATTCTGGCCGAGCAGCGTGACTTCGCGCACCCCCGCCTCGGCGAGGCGCTCGGCTTCGGCGACGATCTGCTTGACCGGGCGCGAGACTTCGGAACCACGCGTATAGGGCACGACGCAGAAGGTGCAGAACTTGTCACAACCTTCCTGCACGGTCAGAAATGCCGTGACGCCACGCTTGATGACTTCGGCGCGCCTCGGCTGCGGCAGATGCTCGAACTTGTCCTCGATGGCATAGTCGGTCTCGACGACCTTCTCGCCCTTGCGGACCTTGGCAAGTACGTCGGGCAGGCGGTGATAGGTCTGCGGCCCTATGACCAGGTCTACGGAGGGCGAGCGCCGGAGTATCTCGCCGCCTTCGGCCTGCGCCACACAACCCGTAACGCCGATCGTAAGATCACGCCCGGCTTCTGCCCGTTCAGACTTCAGATCGCGGAGACGGCCAAGTTCCGAGTAGACTTTTTCGGCCGCCTTCTCCCGGATATGGCAAGTGTTCAGGAGCACCAGATCGGCATTATCGATGGCTTCAGTCGCCACATAGCCGTCTGCTACGAGCGCATCGGTCATGCGTTGCGAATCGTAGACATTCATCTGACAGCCATAGGTCTTCACGAAGACCTTTTTCGGCATCGCAGGCGCGCTGCCAAGCGCAGCGCATTCATCGAGGCTTGTCGTTTCCAGTTCCATGCGGCGGCTTCTAACGCCTTTCAGTAGCAAAAAACAGCCGATTCTACGCCTTGGGCCGGCTCGAGGCGCCGGGTCGACTGGGGCGAGGTTCACGCAACGCCCCCTGCATCATCGCATTGACCTGTTTTTCCATGAGGCGTGAGGCCTGCTTGCGGTTCGAGGCGGAAGAAAACGCCACCGGCTCGCCGAAATGAACCTCCACATCCATGGCGCCCTCAGCCAACAGATCCTTGACATGCGGCACCAGATCCTGGTCCCCGATCCACGCGGCGTGGGGCCGGTGCTGGCGGCCGAGCGGCAAGCCATGCAGGCGCGTATAGGCAATCGCCACCGGCTGGATGAACACTTCCTCAGCCGCACCGCCCGAAACCGCCATGGCTGCTGCGCCAAACAGCGTGCTTTTGAACGGCAGGACCATGTTGCCGTCGCCGGTCGTGCCTTCGGCAAACAGCACCATGGCGTCGCCATTGGCCAGCCGCCCAGCAATTTCGCTGGCCTGATCGCCGGACTTGCGCCTGCGCTCACGTTCGATGAAGACGGTGCGCTGCAATTTCGACAGGAACCCGATCAGCGGCCAGCCTTCCATGTCGGCCTTGGCGATGAAACGCACGTCGGCCAGCGAGCCAAGGACGGCGATATCGGTCCAGGACACATGGTTGGCCGCCACCAGCAACGGACGTTCGTTCGACAGCGTTCCGGTGGCATGGACGCGCAGGCCGAGCGCCCTCAGGATCGCCTTGTGCCAGAGCCTCAATATGACGGTCTCGCGCCACAGCCCTGTCTTCATCGACACGAGTTGCAGCGGCACGAGCAGGAGCGTGCTTGCCGCGACGAACACCAGCGCCAGAAACGTCCTGATCTTGGCCATCCTCTTTTCGCCCTCACATCAGCGAAGGTCGCGGCGCATGACAAGCGCGCCAGTCGGGCCATGCTCGGGCGAGCGGTAGTAGTTCGGGCGCTTGCCGACTTCGCCGAATCCCAGTCGCCGATAAAGCGCGATCGCCGCAGCGTTGGTTTCATCGACTTCGAGGAACAGGGCTTCGGCGCGCTCCCCATGCAGTTCACGCAATACGGCGTCCATCAATCGCCAGCCGATACCTTGCCTGCGATGCGAACGGGCGACCGCGACAGTGAGGATTTCGCCCTCCCCGGCGGCAAGCCTGGCCAGCACGAAGCCGACAGGCGAGCGACCGCCCTGCCCGACCTCGCGCGCGGCGTAGCCGAAGACGGTGTCCTGCGCCAGCAAGGTGGCAAATTCGGTATCGGACCAGGGCCGCACGAAATCCTCCTGATGGAGCAGCGATAATGCGGGGCTATCGATCGTCGACAGCGGCTCAAGGACATAGTCGCGGCGACGGGGCGTCAGGAACGGGATGCGCATCAGCCCAGCCCTTGCCGGTTGATGCTTAACGCCTCTTTGCCACAGATCAAGGCTTGGCCCTCGGCAAGACGAAGCCGGCCTGCGGCTTGGCGTCGGCCCCGCGCAGATAGACGGGCGCGGGTTTGGCACCAACTCCCTTGGCGGCGGCAAGACGAGCGTATACGGGAATATCGGCGGTCGCACCTGCCGGACCGACATCGAAAGATCGACCAGCCGCATCGGCAACCAACGCGGCTGCCGTGCCGGCTAGGACCGGCTGCGATTTGGCCGCCATGTCGGTGGCCCCTTCCAGTGTCGTCACAGCGGGTCCAAAGCGCAGTTGCATCGCTTCATCATACAGCGCGGCATGGATTTCGCCACGCCCGGCGTCGAGTACCGCCAGCACCGCACGATGTGGAAACTCAGCGGCAGCCGCAGCAGCCAGCGCCTCCAGCGTGGTCACGCCGACGGCGGGGATTTTCAGCGCCAACGCAAGACCTCGCGCCGCCGAAACGCCCACACGCACGCCAGTGAATGAGCCCGGCCCCACAGAGACGGCAATGGCACCCAGATCGGCATAGGCTTTGCCGGCTTGCTCCAGCGCACCGGCGATCACCGCCATCAGATGCTCGGCATGCCCCTTGCCGAGATCCAGCACATTGCGGCCGAGTTCCTTGCCGGCAGCTGTGTCATAAACACAGGCGGCACAGAGGCTTGCGGCACAGTCGATGGCAAGGACGATCATGCAGTTATGTATTTGCCCCGCTCTCCCCGGCCTTCAATTCCAGCCGACGGGCGTGCAGGATAGGCTCGGTGTAGCCGCTCGGTTGGACCGCGCCCTTGAAGATGAGGTCGCAGGCCGCCTGGAAGGCGATCGACATGTCGAAATCGGGCGCCATAGGCTTATAAAGCGGGTCGCCGACATTCTGGTGATCGACGATGACGGCCATGCGCTGCAGCGAATCCATGACCTGGATCTTCGTGCAGACGTTGTGGCGCAGCCAGTTGGCGATGTGCTGCGAGGAAATGCGCAAGGTGGCGCGGTCTTCCATCAGGGCGACGTCGTTGATGTCGGGCACCTTGGAGCAGCCGACGCCCTGGTCGATCCAGCGCACGACATAGCCGAGGATACCTTGCGCGTTGTTGTCCAGCTCGCGCTGGATGTCGTCCGGCGTCCAGTTGGGACGGGTTGCCACCGGCACCGACAGGATGTCGTCCAGCCTGGCCTTTGGCCGGCCCTTCAGGGTTTCCTGAACGGCAGGCACATCGACGCGGAAATAGTGGGTGGCGTGCAGGGTCGCAGCGGTCGGCGACGGCACCCAGGCGGTATTGGCGCCGGCCTTGGGGTGGGCGATCTTCTGTTCCAGCATCGCCGCCATCAAATCCGGCATCGCCCACATGCCCTTGCCGATCTGGGCATGGCGCACAAGGCCGCATTCGAGGCCGGTATCGACGTTCCAGTTCTCGTAGGCGCCGATCCACGCCGCCTGCTTCATGTCGCCCTTGCGGATCATCGGGCCGGCTTCCATGGAAGTATGGATTTCGTCGCCGGTGCGGTCGAGGAAGCCGGTGTTGATGAAGGCGATGCGCGCTGAAGCGGCGCGGATGCATTCCTTGAGGTTGACGGTGGTGCGCCGCTCCTCGTCCATGATGCCCATCTTGATGGTGTTTTTCGCCAAGCCGACGAGCGCCTCGACGCGGTCGAAAACCTCGACGGCGAAGGCAACTTCCTCGGGGCCATGCATCTTCGGCTTGACGACATACATCGAGCCGGCGCGGGAATTGGCGCGGCGGCCGTCGGGGCCGATGTCGTTCAGGGAGATGAGCGCGGTGATCGCCGCATCCATGATGCCTTCCGGCACCTCGTTGCCGTCGCGATCCAGGATGGCCGGATTGGTCATCAGGTGGCCGACATTGCGCACCAGCATCAGCGAACGGCCGGGCAGGACAAGTTCGCTGCCGTCGGGCGCGGTGTAGGTGCGGTCGGCGGCGAGGCGGCGGGTGAAGCTCTTGCCGCCCTTGGCAATCTCCTCGGAGAGGTCGCCGCGCATCAGGCCCAGCCAGTTGGAATAGACGACGACCTTGTCTTCCGCATCCACTGCGGCGACGGAATCCTCGCAATCCTGGATGGTGGTGAGTGCCGACTCGACCACCAGATCGGCAATGCCGGCCTTGTCGGCCCTGCCGATGACGCTGTTGCGGTCGATGACGATCTCGACATGGAGGCCGTTCTTCTCGAGCAGCACCGCGCCGGGATTGGCCGCCTCGCCGCGCCAGCCGGCGAAATGGGAAGCATCCTTGAGCGCCGTCGGGCCGGCTTCGACCGCGACCTTCAGCCGGCCGCCGGAGACGGCAAGGGCGGTGACGTCCTTCCACGAGCCGGACACCAACGGGGCGACTTCGTCGAGGAAGGCGCGCGCCCAGGCGATGACCTTGGCGCCGCGCCTGGGATTGTAGCCCTTGCCCTTTTCGGCGCCGCCGGCGTCGGAAATGGCGTCGGTGCCGTAAAGCGCGTCGTAGAGCGAACCCCAGCGGGCGTTGGCTGCGTTGAGCGCATAGCGCGCATTCATGACCGGAACGACGAGTTGCGGGCCGGCGACCTCCGCGATCTCGGCATCGACGTTTTCGGTGGTGACCGAGAAGGCCGGGCCTTCCGGCACGAGATAGCCGATGTCGCGCAGGAAGGCCTTGTAGGCCTCCATGTCGGCGGGCGCGCCGTTGTCGCGATACCACTGGTCGAGTTTTGCCTGCAGCTCGTCGCGTTTTACCAGCAGCGCCCGGTTCTTCGGCGCGAGGTCGTGGACGATTTCGGAAAAGCCGGACCAGAATTTCTCCGCCTCGATCCCGCTGCCTTTCAAGGCCTCGCCGACAACAAAGTCGTGCAAGGGGCGCGCAATACGCAGCCCGGCGATCTCGATCCGGTTCGTCATTCAAAAAATCTCCGCAAGCCCCACCCGAAAGAGTAGGTGGCATCAATGCGGGCGCTTTGGCATGACAGGGCCAAAGGGTCAATGATCCGTTGGAACAATGGGCTTGGCCCACCCTTTTCCCCTATGGGGTGAGGAGTGGTGCGCGCTTGTTCATCGCCACTCTGCCTTTCGGCCCTGGGAGTCTTCTGCCCCGCCCTTAAGCTCGCTCGCTGCGCTCGTCGCTGGCGGGGGCCCCGGATGGCCAGACGGCTATCGGAGTTCGTGCTGTATGGTTGCCACGCCCGGCTTCGCCGTCTGGCCATTGTCAAAGAACTGACCTCTGCTTGTAGCGCGAAAGGTCGGGAAGACGGGCGGCCGTTCGGACGCTCGTTTAGGTAAGTAATGCGACCTTGCGGCCGCCCGTCCGGTGGCTTCCCTCAACCTGGGGGCTCATCACCCAGCCGCCCACCGTGGACGACCAGCCCGGCACCGTCGCCCTTCCCTGATACCCGGTGCGCACCAGGTCTCCCGCAAGGGCGATAAGGTGGAGTATGCGGGCAGGCGGAGAGGGTGGGGATGGATTTTTTTGCGAGAGTGAGCAGGATCAAGCGATTGGCGGAGCAATGGAGATGGTTTGATCCACATTCTGCGTTGTGCGCCCTGACCCATTGTGGCGGAATGGATGCCGGTTCGCCCTCGCTCCGCTCAGTTGGCCGGCATGACGAAGTTTTCCTTTGCCGCTTCGAGTTACAGTTGAGTTGGGATGACATGCGCCCGCAGCCACTCTTCCAGCACCGGCTTGCGGAAGGTGCCGGCTTCGAGATGGCGGTAGATGAAGGCGATCACGTCGTCCGGCCCGGCCTCCAGCCGCGCGCCGTTGAGGCCGAGAAAGATATCCATGCAGGCAAACGCCACGCGCTTGTTGCCGTCCCGTTGGTTCATGGCGAGGCTTTCCCACTGCGCCACGGAAGAAAGTGAGCTTAGCCACAGCCTCTCCCTCACCGAAGCAAAATGCAAAAAGTGGCGCTTCAACTCAGGTAAGACGGACTGGGGCATTGGGCACTGATACAATTCCCCTCAACATTAATCTGCAAATACATATTGGAGCAGATGCGGGTACAGAACAGATCGAAGCGATTTTCTCCGCCATGAGACGTTACCTAAATGACGCTCCGGCTAATTGAATCGCTGAAGAAGCTTCAGGAAAATGTTCTTGAGTTGGGTTTGGCAAGAGGCGTTCTCGCCTTGCCGGCTCCAAGGATGTTGGCGCTGCCATCACCTACTAGCGATGATGCCGCTGCCAGCAATGTATTCACGATAACAATTACTGAGCCCGAGATAGAGGGCGTTTCTCGTGATTTGTTTGTCTCAGGTCACTATTCTTTGGCAGTGCAGGAAGCTTACAAGGCGCTAGATAGGTTTATACGTGAAAAATCTGGCATAAGCCGTCACTCTGGCACGCAGTTGATGGATCAAGCGTTCAGCCCACGCTCTCCCATCTTGTTTTGGAGTGATCGTACTAGTCAATCGCAATTGGACGAGCAGCGCGGCTATCATCAGTTGTACGCTGGTGCCATGTTGGGAATTCGCAACCCGGTAACTCATGAGTTTAATTGGGTTGATGAGCCCGACATCGCCCTTGAACTGTTGGTTTTTGCCCAACACCTTTTAAGAAAAGCTAAGGCAGCAAATCTGGAAGCGCCGACAAATGAGCTTGAATCTAGTCAGAGCGCCTGAATGCAATATTTCTAAGGGACGCCGTCCCATCGCGATCTTGTCTTTCGTTTGCTTACCGAGCAGCTTGTGATCTGTTTTGCTGCATCGTTATCGTCGGGCCAAACCCGCGGATGACGATGCCGGAAGGTTGGCGGAAAACGCCTCGAAGTACCAGATCTTCGCGCCAAAAGGTGAGGACAAAGATCGTGCCCGTCATCAGGCGGCGCCCGGGGTGGGACCCGGTGCCTCCGGCACCTCCCACCCATAATTGACTAAAATCGATCCACCGGATCGATTTTCCGACAAGCAACTTCAGTTGCTTGTCGTCGTCAATTATCCCCCATCTTGAGCGCTTGGATAAACGCTTCCTGCGGGATGTCGACCTTGCCGAACTGGCGCATGCGCTTCTTGCCTTCCTTCTGCTTGTCGAGCAGCTTGCGCTTGCGTGAGACGTCGCCGCCGTAGCATTTGGCGGTGACGTCCTTGCGCAGCGCCGAAAGGGTTTCGCGCGCGATGACCTTGCCGCCGATGGCAGCCTGGATCGGGATCTTGAACATGTGCTGCGGGATCAGTTCCTTCAGCTTCTCGACCATGGTGCGACCGCGCTTTTCCGCCGCCGTGCGGTGGACCAGCATGGAGAGCGCGTCGACCGGCTCCTCGTTGACGAGGATCGACATCTTGACGAGGTCGCCTTCCCTGTAGTCGGTCAGGTGATAGTCGAAGGAGGCGTAGCCCTTCGAGATCGACTTCAGGCGGTCATAGAAATCGAACACCACCTCGTTGAGCGGCAGGTCGTAGACCAGCATGGCGCGCTTGCCGACATAAGACAGGTCGGACTGGATGCCGCGGCGGTCCTGGCACAGCTTGAGGATGGAGCCGAGGTAATCGTCCGGGGTGAGGATGGTGGCGCGGATCCACGGCTCCTCGATATGGTCGATCTTGACCACGTCGGGCATGTCGGCGGGGTTGTGCAGTTCCTTCACCTCGCCATTGGTGAGGTGCATGCGGTAGACGACGGAGGGCGCGGTGGCGATGAGGTCGAGGTCGAACTCGCGCTCCAGCCGCTCCTGGATGATTTCGAGGTGCAAGAGGCCGAGGAAGCCGCAGCGGAAGCCGAAGCCGAGGGCCGCCGAGGTTTCCATTTCATAGGAGAAGGAGGCGTCGTTGAGGCGCAACCTGCCGACGGCGGCGCGCAAATCCTCGAAGTCGGCGGCATCGACGGGAAACAGGCCGCAGAACACCACCGGCTGGGCCGGCTTGAAGCCGGGCAGCGCCTGCGTGGTCGGGCGGCGATCCTCGGTGATGGTGTCGCCGACGCGGGTGTCGGCCACTTCCTTGATCGAGCCGGTGATGAAGCCGAATTCGCCGGGGCCGAGTTCGTCGACGGCGACGCGGGCGGGCGTGAACACGCCGGTGCGCTCGACCAGATATTTGGCGCCGGTGCCCATCATGCGGATGGTCTGGCCCTTCTTCATGACGCCGTCGATGACGCGCACCAGGACGATGACGCCGAGATAGGCGTCGTACCAGCTGTCGACCAGCATGGCTTTCAGCGGCTTTGAGGCGTCGCCCTCGCGCGGCGGCGGAAGCTGGTGGACGATGGCTTCGAGCACGTCCTCGATGCCGATGCCGGTCTTGGCCGAGATCATCACGGCCTGGCTGGCGTCGAGGCCAATGACTTCCTCGACCTGTTCCTTGATGCGCTCGGGCTCGGCGGCGGGCAGGTCGATCTTGTTCAGGACCACGACGATCTCGTGGTTGTTGTCGATGGCCTGGTAGACGTTGGCCAGCGTCTGCGCCTCGACGCCCTGCGAGGCGTCGACGACCAGCAGCGAGCCTTCGCAGGCGGCGAGCGAGCGCGACACCTCATAGGCGAAGTCGACATGGCCGGGGGTGTCGATGAGATTGAGGATGTAGTCCTCGCCGTTCTTCGCCTTGTAGGTCAGGCGCACGGTCTGGGCCTTGATGGTGATGCCGCGCTCCTTCTCGATGTCCATATTGTCGAGAACCTGCTCCTTGCCGGCCATCTCACGGGCGTCCATGCCGCCGGTGAGTTGGATCAGGCGGTCGGCGAGCGTGGACTTGCCATGGTCGATGTGAGCGACGATGGAGAAATTGCGGATGTGGTCGAGCGATGTGGTCATGGGCGCGGGCTATAAAGCATTCGCAGGCAAAGTGGAAACCGGATTTCGGCGGACGAATGCGACAAAGCAACCGGGACCAGGCCGCAGCGGCAGGCACGGGCGCAAACGCAGCGCGCACGGGATTGTGAGACGCGCGGCGCGGCGTTCCGTTTTATGCTGACGACGAGGGCTGCTGGACGATGGAGACCGTTGCCATGACCGACATGACGAAACGCGCGTCAAGATGGGGCAGCGGCGCAAGAGCCGTGCTCGCAGCATTGGCGCTGGCCGGTGTTGCCGTGGCGCTGTGGCAGGCGCCGGCCATCTCGGCGGAGGACGCAGTGGCGATACCGCCGCCGGCGCTTGACGAGCAAGTGAAGCCGGGGCTGGAAAAGGCGGTGTTCGCGGGCGGTTGCTTCTGGGGCGTGCAAGGCGTGTTTCAGCACGTCAAGGGCGTGACGAGCGCGGTGTCCGGCTATGCCGGCGGCAGCGCCGACGATGCCGTCTACGAGACGGTGGGCACGGGGCGCACCGGCCATGCGGAATCGGTGGAGATCACCTACGATCCGGCCAAGGTGACCTATGGCCAGTTGCTGCAGGTCTATTTTTCGGTGGCGCACAATCCGACCCAGCTGAATTACCAGGGGCCGGACCGCGGGCCGCAATACCGCTCGACGGTGTTTGCCGCAAATGCCGAGCAGAAAAAGATCGCGCAGAGCTACATTGCCCAACTCGACGAGACCAAGGCGTTCGGCAAGCCGATCGTGACGACGCTGGAAACCGGCAAGGCGTTCTATCCGGCCGAGGCCTACCACCAGGACTTCCTCGAACTGAACCCGACCTATCCCTACATCGTCTATAACGACCTGCCCAAGGTCGAGAACCTGAAGAAGCTGTTCCCGCAGGTATACAGCGACAAGCCGGTGCTGGTGAAAGCGGCGACGAACTGATCAACCGGAGCGGCGCATTATTCGAGCCACCCGCCGCGAAAACCGGCGCGGCGCAGACCTTCGACCAGATAGGGCGAGCGACGCATCAGCCTCCAGACGAAGCCGCTGCGGTAATTCTCCAGCATCAGCACGACCGGACCCTGGTTGATGCCGACATGGTCGGGCGCGACCCACCCGGCCGGCGAACCGCCGGGCTCGGCCAGCGTCGGGTTGAAGGAGGCGGTGAAACCGTAAGGGTTGTCCATGTGCAGGTTGAGGTCGTGGAAATGGCGGATGGCCGGCAGCACGATCTCGGGTGCGAAGGGTAGCGAAGCCACCGCCGCCCAAGGCGAAACGGTCCCATCGTCCGGCCCGAACGGCGCGCCGCGCGCATGATATGAGAAGAAGCGGCGTTGCCGCTCGCCGACGGTGCGGCACATGCGGCCCGGCCCGTCGCTGGCCGTGATGCCCCAGCATTCGGCGCCGTAGCCGGCAAAGCCGCCTGGATTGCGCATGGCATAGGCGCGCTGGACATAGGTGGCGGTGCGGCTGTTTTCGAAATAGTCGCTGCCGTGTTCGCGCATGAAAGCGTCGCGGATACCGCGGAAATCCACCCAGATGTGCGAGAACTGGTGGATGAACAGCGGCCCGGCATAGACGAATTCGTGGCCGTAGACGCTTTTCCAGCGATAGGTGGAGAGCCAGGCCGCGTAACTTTCCGGCGGGATGGGGAAAGTCGGCGAGCCGAGCGCCAGCAAATAGAGGATCAACGCCTCATCGTAGCCGGCCCAGCGATAGCGCAGGAAGCCGCGCTCCGGCCGCCAGCCATGCGAGAGGGTGGCGCCGCCGTTCAGCGCCCAACGCCAATCGACGCGCCGATAGAGACGGTCGGCGAGGTCGCGGATTTCCGCTTCCTCCGCGCTGTCGTGGTTGAACCAGTGACCCGCCGCCAGCACGCCGGCCATAAGCAGCGCGGTGTCGATGGTGGAGAGTTCGCATTTCCAGACGCGGCGGCCGCTTTCCATGTCGAGGAAATGGTAGAAGAAGCCCTTGTAGCCAGCCGCGTCCCGCTCCGGGCCTTGCGGGCTGTTCCACAGGAAGCGCAGAACGGCCAGCGTCTTTCGACGCGCCTCCTCGCGGGTGCAAAAGCCGCGTTCGACACCGATGGGATAGGCTGTGAGCGCCATGCCCACGGCAGCAATGCTGGCTGGAGACCCGACGCGGGTGCGGTCGGCGACGAGCCCCGTGCGCGGGTTCGTCTCATGCAGGAAATAGCCGAAGGAAACCTTCTGCAGATCGGCCAAGTCCTGATCGATCGGGATGTCTGCGGTTATTTTCACGACGGCGGATTCAACTTTGTCTTGCCCGAAAACCGGCTCATCCCCTGCTAGTCGTAGGTCAGATCGCCGGCCTTGCCGCCGAAAACGCGATAGGCATAAAACGAGTAGAAGATGATGATCGGCAGCACGAAGACCGTGCCGACGAGAATGAAGGCCAGGCTTTCAGGCGCCGAGGCCGCCTGCCAGATGGTCAGCCTATCCGGCACCACGAAGGGATAGAACGACCAGGCGAGGCCGGCGAAGCCAAGCGCAAAGATTGCCGCGAGCGTGAGGAACGGCACGATGGAATGGCGGTCATTTTCCTTCGGCAAATGGAAAGTCTGGCGCCACAGCCACGCGAACAGCAGCGCTGAGAGGATGGGTAGCGGCGACAGATAGAGCATCTGTGGCCACACGAACCATTTGTCGAAGATGCGGGGGCTGGCAAAAGGCGTGGCCAGCGATATTGCCACCATGCCGAGCACGGTGAGCACCAGCGTCGAGCGCAGCCACAGCACCGCCTTTTGCTGCAAGGCGCCCTCGGTCTTGTAGATCAGCCAGGCCGCGCCCATTGCGGCATAGGAGGCGGCGAGGCAAAGCGCAACCAGCGCGCCAAAGGCCATTGCCGCGAGACCCGTATCGAGCCCCAGCACATAGATGCCGAGCATGTAACCCTGCGCCAGCGAGGCCAGCACGGATCCGGCAAAGAAGATGCCGTTCCAGCGCCGCTTGCGGCCAGCGGGCACCTTGGCGCGGAAGTCGAAGGCAACGCCGCGCAGGATGAGGCCGACCAGCAACAGGAAGGTCGGCAGATAAAGGGCGGTGAGGATGATGCCGTGCGCCAGCGGAAAAGCGACGAGCAAAAGGCCGACCGCCAGCACCAGCCAGGTTTCGTTGGCATCCCAGAACGGCCCGATGGCGGCGATCATGGTGTCTTTTTCGGCGTCGTCGGCAACGGAAAACAGGATGCCGATGCCGAGATCGAAACCGTCGAGCACAACATAGATGAGGATCGCAAGGCCCATCAGGCCCGCGAAGATCAGCGGCAGCAGGGTTGGCCAGTCGAGGGTCATGGGGTCTGCTCCCGGTCGTCGTTGCTGTCGGCGGCGCCATCTGCGCGCCCTCCACCGAGGTCGACTGCGCCCCCTCCACGGCAGCAGGCTTCGCCCCCTCCACCGCCTTCGGCGGTCCCCCTCCCCCGCTTCGCAGGGGAGGATCCAAGGTCGAGGCCGTCGCCACCGTTGATCCTCCCCCGTTTACGGGGGAGGGGGACCGCCGAAGGCGGTGGAGGGGGCGGCTTGGCAGTCGAAGAACTTGCGGCATGCGCGATCATAATCAGCACGCCTTCCAACGATTTTTCATTCAGGATGTCCGTGGCTGGAATTCTCAGAGTACGGATGCCCTGCTCAGACAGCCACCGATCCCGGCGTTTGTCATGCTCCATCTGTCCAGCAAGGTCATGGTGTGCGCCATCCACCTCGACGGCCAGCTTTGCCTCGGGACAATAAAAATCGAGCACATACGGCCCGGCCGCGTGCTGCCGCCTGAACCGCAAGGCTTCGAGGCGTCCTGCCCGCAGGCAATCCCACAACAGAACCTCGGGAAGGCTCATGTCGCGGCGAAGGCGTCGGGCATGTGCAAATGTCAAGGCCGGCGCGCGCATCACCCTCACCTCTCGCTTTGCGCCGGTTGCGAGAGCGCGGCGTTGAGCACGCCGGGCAAGGGCGAGGTATCGCCGTCCTTCGCCGCCTTCAACGCCAGATGCACCAGCACGCCGAGATAGGTGACGAGCAGTGCCGCATAGAGGATGAGATAGATGGCCAGCGTCAGCGCGACATGGCTGCCGGCAACCGGACCGACCGCATCGGCGGTCTTGAGAATGCCGGTGACCAGCCAGGGCTGGCGGCCGATCTCGGTGGTGTACCAGCCGGCAAGCGTCGCCACCCAGCCTGCCAGCGCCATCGGCACCATGAGCAGCGCCAAAGGTTTCGGCAGGCTGGCGCGGCGGCGGAGGAAAAAGGCGGCGGACCATGACACGGCGAGCATCAACAGGCCGGTGCCGACCATGATGCGAAAACCCCAGAAGACGGGAAAGACCGGCGGATGGTTACCTTCGAACTGGTCGAGACCCGGCACGACGCCGCCGGCGCTGTGCTTGAGGATGAGGCTGGCGCCATTGGGCACCGTGATCTCGAAACGGTTCTCCTTCGCCGCCTCGTCGGGAATGGCGAACAGCACCAGCGGCACGTTCGCCCCGGTATGCCAGTTGGCTTCCATGGCGGCGATCTTGGCCGGCTGATGCTCCAGCGTGTTCAGTCCGTGCAGGTCGCCGACGAAGATCTGCACCGGGATCAGCACGGCGGCAAGGAAGGTGCCGGTGCGCAACGCCTTCCACATGGAGTCCGAGCGGTCGCCCGCAAGGTAGCGCAAGGCGGAAAAGCCGGCGATGAGGAAGGCGACCGTGAGGCCCGAGGCGATCAGCATATGGATGAGCCGGTAGGGCATGGACGGATTGAAGATGACCGCCCACCAGTCGACGGCATGCGCCACGCCATCGCGAATCTCGTAACCGGTCGGGGTCTGCATCCAGGAATTGAGCGCAATGATCCAGAAGGCCGAGACGGTGGTGCCGCCGGCGACGAGAACGGTGGCGAGCGTGTGGATGCGGTTCGAGACACGGCGGAAGCCGAACAGCATGATGCCGAGGAAGGCGGCTTCGAGGAAGAAGGCGGTGAGGATCTCGTAGGCGAGCAAGGGGCCGGCGATATTGCCGACCGTTTCCATGTAGCCCGGCCAGTTGGTGCCGAACTGGAAGCTCATGGTGACGCCGGTGACGACGCCGAGCGCGAAGGACAGCGCGAACACCTTGACCCAGGTGAAGTAGGCCCGCATCCAGGCGGTGTCGCCGGTGGCGTTGTAGCGCAGCTTGAAGAAGAGAAGCACCCAGCCGAGAGCGATGGTGATGGTCGGAAACAGGATATGGAACGAGATGTTCGCTCCAAACTGAATCCGAGACAGTATGAGCGGGTCCATGGGCAAAGGCTCCGGCTGCTCTCCCAGGCAGAAACTAGGCGCTCAGGCAAACGCCGTCAAAGCGGCGCAGCGCCACGCGAGGCGAGGTGTCGCAGCATGCGCTATTTCGGCTCGCCGGTAACCGGGTCGAACCGGATTTCCACCTTGGCCTTGTCCACGGTGTAGTAAGTGACCTCGTAGGCTCCGTCGTCCCACTCGATGTCGCCGATGTAACGAAAGCCGTTGCGCTGCTCGACCTTGGCGACGATCTCGGAGAGTTTCTTCGCGTCCGGAGGCGGCGCCCGGTCGGTGTCCTGGGCATAGGCGCCGCTGGCAAGAAGGAAAGTCGCGATGGCGGCGGCAGAAACTGTCTTGAGCATGAGAACCCCTATATCTTGCAACCTGTCTTGCGATTTGAACCGGCAAACAAGAAACAACTCGCCCCGCCCCGCTTTGGTTCCCTGAAACGGAAATGGCGTGAAATGTCAGGAGGCACGTTGACATTGCGCGCGGCGCACCGACATTCAAGCATCAGAGACAAATTCATTCCAGCCGCAGTTTTCAGCCATGCAGCCAATCATTTCGATTTCCGGCGTTTCGAAAACCTATGCCTCCGGCTTCAATGCGCTGAAGGACATCAATCTGGACATCAGGCGCGGCGAAATTTTCGCCCTGCTTGGCCCCAATGGCGCGGGCAAGACGACGCTGATCTCGATCGTGTGCGGCATCGTCAACCGATCGGGCGGCACGATCACCGTGGACGGCCACGACATCGGCAGAGACTACCGCGCGGCGCGCGCGCTGATCGGGTTGGTGCCGCAGGAACTGACGGTCGAAGCGTTCGAGACGGTTCGGGCGACGCTGAGCTACAGCCGCGGCCTGTTCGGCAAGCCTGCCAATCCAGACCTCGTCGACAGGATCCTGAAGGACCTGTCTTTGTGGGACAAGCGCGACGCCAAGGTGATGACGCTGTCAGGCGGCATGAAGCGGCGGGTAATGATCGGCAAGGCGCTGGCGCACGAACCGAAGATCCTGTTCCTCGACGAACCGACGGCGGGCGTCGACGTGGAACTGCGGCAAGACATGTGGGCGATGGTGCGGCGGCTCAGCGAAAGCGGCGTGACCATCATCTTGACCACGCACTATATCGAGGAAGCCGAGGAGATGGCCGATCGCGTCGGCGTCATCAATCACGGCGAGATCATCCTGGTGGAAGACAAGAGCGAACTGATGCGCAAGCTCGGCCGCAAGCAGTTGAAGCTGGAACTGCGCCAGAAGCTGAGCGCCATTCCGGCCGCGCTGGCCGACTACAGGCTGGAGCTTTCCGGGGATGGCGAAGCGCTCACCTACACCTACGACAACCAGAGCGATCGGCCGGGCGTCGCTTCGCTGTTGCGCGACCTGGAGATAGCGGAAATCCAGTTCCGCGACCTCGATACGCAAAACAGCTCGCTCGAGGAAATCTTCGTCAACCTGGTGAGGCAGGCATGAACCGCCACGCGATCTGGGCCATCTACCGGTTCGAAATGGCCCGCACCTTGCGCACGCTTTTGCAGAGCATCGTGTCGCCGGTGATCTCGACCTCGCTCTATTTCGTCGTGTTCGGCGCGGCGATCGGTTCGCGCATCTCCGAAATCGGCGGCGTCAGTTACGGTGCCTTCATCGTGCCGGGGCTGATCATGCTGTCGCTGCTCACGCAGTCCATTTCGAACGCATCGTTCGGCATCTACTTCCCGAAATTCGTCGGCACGATCTACGAACTTTTGTCGGCGCCGGTTTCCTATCTGGAGATCGTCATCGCCTATGTGGGGGCGGCGGCAACCAAATCGGTGGCGATCGGGCTGATCATCCTGGCGACGGCCGCGCTGTTCGTGCCGCTGCATATCGAGCATCCGGTGTGGATGGTCTGCTTCCTGATCCTGACGGCGGTGACGTTCTCGCTGTTCGGCTTCATCATCGGCATCTGGGCGCAGAATTTCGAGCAACTCCAACTCGTGCCCCTGCTGGTCGTGATGCCGCTGACCTTCCTCGGCGGCGCGTTCTATTCGATCGACATGCTGCCGGAAATGTGGCGCACGATCACGCTGTTCAACCCGGTGGTCTATCTGATCAGCGGCTTCCGCTGGAGCTTCTTCGGCACGGCGGACGTTTCGCTGGCCATCAGCCTGGGCATGACGCTTGCCTTCCTCTTTGCCTGCATCATGGTGGTGGGGTGGATGTTCAAGACCGGCTACCGGCTGAGGACGTAGTTCCTGACCTCAGGCTGGGGGCGAGCCGAAGCCCGCCCCCATACCGAAAAGTTCCGGTCAGACAGCGATCTTGCCGCCGCCCTGCTTCGTGATGACGACAACAGCCGGACGCACCGGCATGTCAGGCTGGAAGTCCGGCCAGCGCGTGGACAGGTCCTCGTAGTAGGACGGACGGCCGAAGCCTTCCCACTCCTCGCCGCCGTCGCCCGGATGCTGGACGGCGACAAAGGCGGTCTCGTCATCGGGCGTGAACAGCGGTCCGCACATTTCCCCCCCTACCGGCACGCGGAAGAACAGCCTGGAGGTGGCGCGCGCTTCGCCTTCGGTGTCCACCGCCCACAGGCCGTCGGTGCGGCCGGTATCCTTGGCGTTGTTGCCGTCGGTCGAAACCCACAAGCGCCCGGCCGAATCGACGGCGCAATTGTCCGGCATGCCGAACCAGCCGTTGGCGGTGGTTGCGGTCGAAAAGGACGCGCCGACTTCGGCCACGGACGGATCGCCGCATTTCAAGAGCACTTCCCACTTGCCCTTGGTGGCGGTGAAATCGCCTTCGTCCTCGATGATCTCGATGATGTGGCCGAAAGCGTTCTTGGCGCGCGGGTTGGCGGCGTCGACGTCCTCGTCCTTGCGCTTGGTGTTGTTGGTGAGCATGACATAGACCTTGCCGGTGACGCCGTTCGGCTGGATGTCCTCCGGACGGTCCATCCTGGTGGCCTCCAGAAGGTCGGCGGCGCGGCGGGTTTCGATCAGCACGTCGGCCTGCGAGGCGAAGCCGTTTTCCGCAGTCAGCGGACCTTCGCCGAAGGTGAGCGGCAGCCATTCGAGCGAACCGTCCTCGGCGAATTTCGCCGTGTAGAGCGTGCCCTCATCGAGCAGGTCCATGTTGGCGGCGCGGTCGTCGGAATTGAACTTGCCGGCGGTAACGAACTTGTAGACGTAGTCGAAACGCTCGTCGTCGCCGAGGTAGAAGACGACGCGGCCGTCCCTGGCGACGATCGATTCGGCACCTTCGTGCTTGAAGCGGCCGAGAGCGGTGCGCTTCTTCGGCGTCGAGGTCGGGTCGTTGACGTCCACCTCCACGATCCAGCCGAAGCGGTTGGCCTCGTTCGGCTCCCTGGCGAGGTCGAAGCGCTCGTAGTGCGCGGCCCACTCGTAGGAGCCCTCCGGGATGCCGAGGCGCTTATAGTTCTGCGCTTCCTTGTGATCGGCCGGCAATTCGCCGGAGAAGTAGCCGTGGATGTTCTCCTCGGCCATCACATAGGTGCCCCAGGGGGTGACGCCGCCGGCGCAGTTGTTGACGGTGCCGAGCACCTTCAGGCCAGAGGGGTCGGCATTGGTCTTGACCCGGTCGTTGCCGGCGGCGGGACCGGAAAGCTGCATTTCGGTGTCGGCGGTGATGCGGCGGTTGAGCTTGCCGTCGCGCACGACCTGCCACTTGCCGCTTTCCTTCCTGATTTCGACGATGGTGCCGCCATGGGCAGCGATCTCGATATCGACTTGTTCCTTGCTGAGCGGCGCCTGTTCGAGCACCTTCTTGCCTTCCTTCTCGGCGACGGTGACGATGCCTGGGAACATCAGGTGCGGGTTGGTGTATTCGTGGTTGACGACGAGCAGGCCGTGCTCGGAGGAGCCTTCAAGGGGGATGTAGCCGACATAGTCGTTGTTGTAGCCGAACTGCTTCGCCTGCACCTCGGCGGACTGGTTGGCCGGGTCGAATTCCGGCGCATCGGCAAACAGCGGATCGCCCCAACGCAGGAGTACGTCGGCATCGTAGCCGGCAGCCACGTGGTGCTTCTCGTCGATACCGGCTGCGACCTCATCGAAGGAAAAGGCGGAAGCGCCGGCGGCGCGCGCCTTTTCGGCAGTGACGAGCGCAAGCGGGCTGACCGTCGCGGCAATCGCGGATACGGCCAGCGAACCCTTGAGGAAGCCGCGGCGTGAAAAGCGGGCGGCGATGATCTCGCCCATGGTGCGGTTGTCGGTGAGATTGGTGCCCGGCCCCTCATTTTCTTCAAGCAGGCTGGTGCGGAAGGTCGTTTCGTGCGCCGTCTGTTCGGTCATGGCTTGTCCTCTGGCTTTCAAATTGGCTGGGGCATTGCGCTCGCGAACCGGTAAAGGCGGCGGATAACAGTTTCATGACTTGCCGATGGAAAGTTGCCGGCAAGCCGCAGCCGTGCGGCCTGGCCGCTTGACCACGCCACACGGTTCGGGAACAAGGCTGGTTGACGCGCCATTCGGGGAAAACCAATGAGTCTGTCGGGAGCGATCCTGCTCGGTCTATCGACCGCGATATTCCTGCTCGCTGCCACGGTGGCGAAATATTGGGCGCTGGGGCCAAGCTTCGGCAAGCTGGTGCTGGCGCTGGTCCTTTATTCGCTGGGCAATCTCATCATGCTGAAGCTTGTTCGCGACTTCGGCATGTCGATCTCGTTTTCGCTGTCGGCGGTGATCCAGCTTGTGGCGGTCAACGTGGTGGCGCTCGCCTTCTTCAGCGAACGCCTCACCTCGCTGCAGGCGACGGGCATCGTGCTGGCAATCGTGGCGGTGGCGCTGATCACGCTCGGACCCTATCTCCAGGGCCGATGACCATGGAAACCGGCGCATGAAAGCAGTCGCGGCACTCCTGAACAGGGTAGAATTTCCCCTGCTTCTTGCCGGCGTCGTCATTGCCGGCGGGATGTGGGGATTTCTCGAACTGATGGAGGTGGCGCGCGACGGCGCTCCGCATTCGCTCGACAGCGAAATCCTCCTGTTCTTCCGCGTGGCCGGCCACCCTGACATGCCAATCGGTCCGCATTGGCTGCAAAATGCCGTGCGCGACATCACAGCGCTCGGCAGCGCCAGCGTGCTGACGCTGGTGACGGCGGCAACGGCCATCTACCTCTTCCTCGTCAGGAAATGGGCGACGGGACTGTTCGTGATCGCGGCGATTGCCAGCGGCCAGTTGCTCTCGACCCTGCTCAAGGCAGGCGTGGACCGGCCGAGGCCGGAACTGGTGTCGCATCTGATGCAGGAGACTTCGCTGTCTTTTCCCAGCGGCCACGCCATGATCTCGGCGCTGGCCTATCTGACGCTGGGCGCGTTGGCGAGTCGGGCCGTGCATGGCCGCACCGCCAAGATCTACGTGCTGTCGCTTGCCGTCTTCATTTCGCTGCTTGTCGGCGTCTCCCGCATCTATTTGGGCGTCCATTGGCCCTCGGACGTGCTGGCGGGCTGGTGCGCAGGCTTTGCCTGGGCCATGCTGTGGTGGCTGGCGGCGCGCCTGCTGCAGAGCCGCGGCGAACCCGAGACGGCTGACTGATTGTAACGCTTCAGATATCCATACTTATGTTTGACACATCACTATGAATGTATCATATATGCATATTGCAGATCTAGACGGGAGTTCCGACCAGTGATCACTGCAGCGCAGATGCGCGCGGCGCGGGCACTGGCCGGGATCGACCAGAGGACGCTTGCCGAGCGCGCCGGCGTTTCGCTGCCCACCATCCAGCGGATGGAAGCCAGCGAAGGCGTGGTTCGCGGCGTGGTGGATACGCTGATGAAGGTCATCCAGGCGCTCGAAGAGGCCGGGGTGGAACTGATCGGCGAGAACCAGGCCAGCGAACGCGGCGGCAGGGGCGTGCGCCTCAAGTCCCAATAGGCTTTTCGGTCCGGGTCCGCATCAAGCCGCGACGGCGGCCGCCGACGTTTCTTTCGAATGCCGACGATGCCGCGCTGGATACGAAGGCAGACCGATGGACCCGACCAGCCGCCAAAAGGCCGCAGGACCAAGCTTTCTCGACCTGTTCACGCCCAAGCTGGTGACGGTGCTGCGTGAAGGCTACCACCTGCCTCAATTCAAGGCGGATGCGATTGCCGGCCTGACGGTTGCGATCGTGGCGCTGCCGCTTTCGATGGCGATTGCCATTGCCTCTGGCGTCGGACCGGAAAGGGGCCTGTTCACCGCAATCGTCGGCGGCTTTCTCGTTTCGCTGCTCGGCGGCAGCCGCTTCCAGATTGGCGGGCCGGCGGGCGCCTTCATCGTTCTGGTGGCCGCGACCGTGGACCGGCACGGCGTCGACGGACTTATCCTGGCCACGATGATGTCCGGCCTGATGATGGTTGCGATGGGCCATCTCAGGCTCGGCACCTACATCAAATTCATCCCCTACCCTGTAACGGTCGGCTTCACCGCCGGCATCGCCGTCATCATCTTCGCCAGCCAGTTGCACGACCTGTTCGGCCTGACGCTGTCCGAAAAGGAACCGGGCGACCTGATCCCCAAGCTGATGGTGCTGGCGAAGGCGCTGCCGACAGTCAATGCCGGCGCGGTGGGGATCGCCGCACTGACCGCAGCCGCGATCGTCGGGCTCAATCGCTGGCGACCGACATGGCCGGGCATGCTGATCGCGGTCGCACTGGCATCTTGTGTCACCGTGCTGTTCGGGCTTGACGTGGAGACGATCGGCACGCGCTTCGGCGGCATCCCTTCCATGCTGCCTGAACCGACACTGCCAACGCTCGATCCGGCGACAATGCTGGCGGTGCTGCCGGATGCCATGGCCTTTACCCTGCTTGGTGCGATCGAATCGCTGCTTTCGGCGGTCGTGGCCGATGGCATGACGGGACGCCGCCACCGCTCCAACTGCGAACTGGTGGCGCAAGGGGTTGCCAATATCGGGGCTTCGCTGTTCGGCGGCATCTGCGTGACCGGCACCATCGCGCGCACGGCAACCAATGTGCGCGCCGGGGCGCATGGCCCGGTCGCCGGCATGCTGCATGCGGTGTTCCTGCTCCTGTTCATGCTGCTGGCGGCGCCGCTGGCCAGTTACATACCGCTGGCCACACTTGCCGGCGTGCTGGCGGTCGTGGCCTGGAACATGGTCGAGCGGCCGGCGTTCCGGGCCTTGCTCGCCTCTTCGCGCGGCGATGCGGCGGTGCTGCTCGCCACCTTCGGCCTGGTGATTTTCCGCGACCTCACCACCGGCATCGTCGTCGGCTTTTCGCTGGGGGCGCTTTTGTTCATCGGCCGCATGGCGCACCAGGTCGAGGTGGAGGCCCACACGCCTCTGGTAGCCGACGATGTTGCCGATGACGCGAACGGCGAGCGCAAGGCCTACGACCCCGCAACCGCCACCGATCCCGATACGGTGATCTACCGGATTTCAGGAGCCTTCTTCTTCGGCGCGGCGGCAACGGTCGGCTCGGTGCTCGATCGCATCGCCGACCAGCGCCGCACCTTCATCCTCGATTGCTCGGCGGTGCCGTTCATCGATTCGACCGCCGCAAACGTCATCGAGGGCGCGGCGCAAAAGGCAAGGAAAGCCGGCGTGCGCTTCTACATAGCCGGCGCATCCCCACAGGTGCGACGCATGCTGACGACCCATGGCGTGACACCGCCGCTGGCGAATTTTGCCGCTTCAGTCAGGGACGTTCCGGCTCTTTTTGAGACAGCGGCGGAAGCGCGATAGGGGAAGCGTCGCCCCACACCACCGTCTTGTAGTCGAAGCCGTATTCCAGCGTCGGCTTGACGATGCGGAAATAGGGCGACAGGTCGAAGTCGCGCGGCGTGTAGAGCGAATAGTGGCGGATGTGCAGGATTTCCTGCCGCGAATAATTCGATTGCGCCGAAGCGCGGCCGGGCGCCAGCGTGATCTCCGGCAGGATGGGGTAGCGGATCTCGCCATAGGCCTGGGCAATCAGCGTCGAGCAGATGGCACGGGTGGGGTCGCCCGAACCGAAGGCGATCAAGCGGCGGCGCCAGCGCACCGGCACCGGCGGCGCCGGGAAGAAATAGCGCAGCATGTCGAAGATGTTCTTCACGTCGTAGCTCAGGCCGAGCTTGCCTATCATGAAGGCGACGACGTGGTCGCGATCTTCGGGCGACAAACCGCTCGCCCGGCAGATACGGGTGTTGTAGGTGCGATAATTCGACAAGGGTACGGCCACGCAGCCATCGCCGATGGTGACCTCGATGAGGCGCGGCCGCTCCGAGCCGTCCTCCGGTTCCGGCAAGGCGTCGCCGACATAGAGCGCGGCATGCGACCATGTCGACTGGGTGAGGTACTTGATGGCCGCCGAAATCTTCTGGTTGCCTTCGACAAGCAGGATGTCGCCCGGTTCCAGCGTACGGCGCAGCGTGTCAGGATCGGAGGGCGTGTACGGCTCATAGCCCGAGGATTCGACCTGCAGCCGGCCGGCAAGCCAGCGGCCAAGCTTGTCGAGAAATGTTTCGGCAGGTGCTGTCATGCTTCAAATCGTTCTCCGGCCGCAATCTCGCGCCTCAGACATTGGATGCCTCATCACTGCACGCGTTCCGGAAAGCCGTTCAGGGCCAGCGAGGCATTGGAATAGCGCAGTTCGCCCGTGACCTCGCGGTCGAGCCAGGCGGGCAACAGATCGTCCGCCACCTTGTCGGCGGTCTCGAGTTCGGCGACGACGAGACCGTCGAGTTCACCGTTGAACACGTCGACCTCATAGAGATAATTCTTGTGGCGGACGTGATGGCGTGTCTTGCGGATGACCGTGCCGATGGCGAAGGCCAGCATCTCGCGGGCGTCGGCCAGCGGCACCGGATATTCGAACTCGTCACGCTGCAAAAGGTCGCTGCCGAATTTCAGCGTCAACTTGGCGGCCTTGCCGTCGGAAATGCGAACGCGGATCGAGCGCTCGGCGGAAATCGCCAGATAGAACTGGACGATGGCGATGCTGGCCTCGGCGGCGGCGCGCCACGCTGCATCCTTTACCAGAAACTTGCGTTCTATTTCCTTGGCCATGGCCGGGACTAAAGCGCGTGCGGTCAGCCAAATCAACCGCAGCAGCGGTAGTTAAACTGGGCATGATTGACTTTAATCAATCGATTGATTAAATTATGCGTCATGACGAAAGCAGCCAATGTCAGGTCGGGCCGGCGCAAAGCGGCCCCCTCACCGGCGGAAGTGACGCGCGAAGCGCTGATCCGGGCCGCGCTGAAGCTGTTTGGCCGGCAGGGTTTCGAGGGCACCTCGACGCGCGAAATCGCGGCGGCGGCGAATGCCAATATCGGCTCCATCGCCTATCATTTCGGCGGCAAGGAAGGCCTGCACGCGGCGGCGGCGGACTACATCGTCGAGACCGTGCAGACCATTGCCGCGCAGGCGCTCGGCAACGTGCAGGCACCGGCCATGGACGCCGATCCCGAGGCAGCGCGGGCGCAACTGTTTGCGACGCTGGAGCGCATGGTGCTGTTCTTCGTCGTGACGCCGGAGGCCGGCGACATCGCCCAGTTCATGCTGCGCGAGGTCTCGCAGCCGACCACGGCGCTGGACCGCATCTACCAAGGCGTCTTCGAGCCGCTGCACCGGCGGCTTTGCCTGATCTGGGAACAGGCGACGGGCGAACCGGCGGAAAGCGAGCGCACCAGGCTCACCGTGTTCACGCTGATCGGACAGGTGGTCTATTTCCGCATCGGCCGCGACGTAGTGCTGAAGCGCATGGGCTGGGACGGTATCGGCGACAAGGAGGCCGACAAGGTGCTTGGCGTGATGCGCGACAATCTCGGCGCCATCCTGGCGGCGCGAAAAGGTGAAAACACATGAGCTTTTTCTGTTACGTCCCGCTGGCCATGCAGTTGTTTTCAGCCTGCGCAGCGCCGCCGCCGCTGGCGGTCGGCTATGTCGAGGGCGACTATGTCCTGCT
This sequence comes from Mesorhizobium sp. Root157, assembly GCF_001427385.1. Taxonomy (GTDB): domain Bacteria; phylum Pseudomonadota; class Alphaproteobacteria; order Rhizobiales; family Rhizobiaceae; genus Mesorhizobium. Next base: position 223,841 of record NZ_LMGJ01000012.1, on the reverse strand, counting down.
CGCCCCGATCGAGGTGGCACAGGTCAAGGATGTGAGCGTGAAGCGCGGCGACCGGGTCGAACCCAGCATCCCGCTGGTGACTTTGGAAAGTGCCGACGCCGAGATCGCCGTCGCACAAGCCGACGCCGCGTTGTCGCAGGCGCAAGCCCAGCTTGCCAACCTCAAGGTCGGCAGGCGACCGGAGGAGATCGCGGTGCTGCAAGCCGCCGTACGCTCGGCCAATGCCCAGGCAGACGAAGCCAGGCGAGTGCTGGAGCGGACGCAGGACCTTGCCAAGCGCGGCATCGCCACCCAGGCGCAGCTTGACGAGGCGACTACCGCCGTCGAAGTGGCCGAGGCGCAGATCGGCCAGAGCGAGGCAAATCTCGCCGTGGCCGGCCTGCCGGCGCGCCCCGAGGAGATCAAGGCGGCGAACGGCCAGGTCAAGCAGGCTGAGGCCGCGCTGGAGCAGGCGAAGTGGCGGCTGTCGAAGCGGTCGCTCGCCGCCCCCGCCCCCGGCCGCGTCAACGACATCATCCGTAATGCCGGCGATACGGCCGGGCCGACGGCCCCTGTGGTTTCCATCCTGCCGGACGGCGCGGTGAAGCTTACGGTCTACGTGCCGCAGGAAGCATTTTCGTCGGTCAAGGTCGGCTCGGAACTTGCCATTCACTGCGACGGCTGCGCCGACGACCTGAGGGCGCGCGTGAGCTACGTATCGCCCGATCCCGAATTCACGCCGCCGGTGATCTATTCGCTCGATAACCGGCAGAAGCTGGTCTACTTGGTCGAGGCGCGTCCGGAAGGCGAGGCGACGCTGCTGCAGCCGGGCCAGATCGTCGATGTCGCCCTGGTGGATCCAGACCAATGAACGCCATCGACGTTCGCGGCCTGGTCAAGCGCTTCGGCGACAAGACGGTGGTCGATCACGTCACCATGTCGGTCGCCGAAGGCGAGATCGTCGGCTTCCTCGGCCCCAACGGCTCGGGCAAGACCACGACCATCCGCATGATGTGCGGCCTGCTGACGCCCGACGAGGGCGACGGCACCGTGCTTGGCTACGACCTGCTCACCGAAGGCCTGATGATCAAGCGCGAAGTCGGCTACATGACGCAGAAGTTCTCGTTCTACGAGGACCTGACCATCGGAGAGAACCTCGAATTCGTGGCGCGTCTCTACCAGTTGCAGCCGGTCGAAACCTATGTCTCGGATACGCTGGCCGACCTCGGCCTGACCTCGCGGCGCAACCAGATCGCGGGTACGCTGTCGGGTGGCTGGAAGCAGCGGCTGGCGCTGGCCGCCTGCATCATGCACAAGCCGAAGCTGTTGTTGCTCGACGAGCCGACGGCGGGCGTCGATCCCAAGGCGCGGCGCGAATTCTGGGACGAAATCCACCTGCTGGCCAGCGGCGGGCTGACCGTGCTGGTCTCCACCCACTACATGGACGAGGCCGAGCGCTGCCACCGCATCAGCTACATCTCCTACGGAAAGATGCTGGCCACCGGCACTGTGGACGAGGTGGTGCGCAACGCCGGGCTGACCACGTTTGTGGTGCAGGGGCAGCGGCTGGACAGGGTGGCCGCGGCGCTGGCCGGCAAGCCCGGCGTCGAGCAGGTGGCACCGTTCGGCGCGACGCTGCATGTGGTGGGCTCCGACAAGGCTGCGCTGCAAACATCGCTCACCGAGATGGAGAGGCATCACCCCGGCGTGACGGTGACCGCTGGCGAAACCAGCCTCGAAGACGTCTTCATCCAGTTCATGGCCGGTGCGAAGGACAATATGTGATGAGGATTGTCGCTCGATTGGGGAAACACACCCTCACCGCCCCTTCGGACCACCTCTCCCCCCGCCCGGAGAAGAGGAAACGCTGCCGCAAGGCCGGCGCCATAGGGGCTGTCCACCGCGAGGCCTTGCCATGAACGGTGATTTCTCCCTTTCGAGGCTGAATGCGCTGCTGGTGAAGGAGTTCATCCAGATGCGGCGCGACCGCGTAACCTTCGCCATGATGCTCGGCGTGCCGCTGATGCTTCTGGTGCTGTTCGGCTTCGCCATCAACAACGATCCCAAGAGCCTGCCGGCGGCACTTCTGGCGATGAGCAACGACCAGTACACCCGCGCCGTGGTGTCGGCGCTGGAGAACACCAACTATTACCGTTTCGACCATATCGCCGAGACCCAGGAAGAAGCGGATGCGCTGATGGCGAGCGGAGAGGTGACGTTCGTGGTCACCATTCCCGCAGACTTCGGACGACGGGTGGAACGCGGCGACAGGCCGCAAATCCTGATCGAGGCGGACGCCACCGACCCTTCGGTGGCAAGCGGCGCGATCTCGACCCTGGGAACGATTGCCGGCCAAGCGCTGCTGCGGGCACAAGGCCAGCAAGCGGCCGCGGCCGAGAATGCGCGCGGCCAACTCGATGTGGTGGTGCACCGGCGCTACAACCCGGAGGGCATTTCGCAGTACAACATCGTGCCCGGCCTGCTTGGCGTCATCCTGCAAATGACCATGGTGATGATGACCTCGATCGCACTGACGCGCGAGACGGAGCGCGGCACCATGGAAAACCTGCTCGCCATGCCGTCCAGCCCGCTGGAGATCATGATGGGCAAGGTGCTGCCCTATGCCTGCGTCGGCGCGGTGCAGGTGGTGGTGGTGCTGATCGCGGCCAAGCTGTTGTTCTTCGTCCCCTTCGTCGGCGGCCTGCCGCTCTTGCTGTCGTCCATCCTCGTTTTCGTGCTGGGGCTGGTTCTGCTCGGCTACACCATTTCGACGGTTTCGCGCACCCAGATGCAGGCCATGCAACTGACCTTCTTCTTCTTCCTCCCGTCGATCCTTTTGTCCGGATTCATGTTTCCGTTCAGCGGCATGCCGGTATGGGCGCAATGGCTGGGCGAAATCTTCCCGCTCACCCATTTCCTGCGCATCGTGCGCGCGGTGATGCTGAAAGGCGCGGAATTTCCAGCGATCGCAACCGAAGTGGCCTGGCTGTTCGGCTTCGTGCTGTTGTTTGCGGGCTTTGCCCTGCTGCGTTTCCGGCGAACTCTGGATTGACGGCGATCAGGCTTCAGCGATCATCCTGGAATAGACATCGAAGTCGACATTGCCGCCCGACAGCACGACCGCCACGCACTTGCCTTGCAAGTCGATGCGGCCGGAAGAAAGAGCGGCAAGCGCGACCGATCCGCCCGGTTCGACCACCAGCTTGAGATGGGCCATGGCGTCCCGCATGGCCAGGGCTACCGCTTGCTCCGAAACGGCAACCACACCGGCAAGATTGCGGCGGTTTATCTCGAAGGTGATGAGGCCGGGCTCGGAGGTCAGCAAGGCATCGCAGGAGGAAACGTGGCCGGGTTCATTGGCGACCCGCCGGCCCGCTTCCAGCGAGCGGCGGGTGTCGTCGAAATGTTCCGGCTCCGCTCCCCAGATCGCCGTAGCGGCTGACGCGTCCTTGACGGCGAGCGAGATGCCGCCGATCAAACCGCCGCCGCCGCACGGCACCACCACCGCGTCGAGACTGACGCCGAGTTTCGCCGCCTGTTCCACGATTTCGAGGCCGACCGTACCCTGCCCGGCAATGATGGCCGGATCGTCAAAGGGCGGAACCAGAACCATGCCGCGATCAAGATAAGGCTGCACGACATCCTCACGCCTGTCGCGGAAGCGATCGAAGGGGACGACCTCGGCACCCATGCGCCGCACGTTGCCGACCTTGGCCTGCGGCGCATCCGACGGCATGGCGATGACAGCCTTTGCCCCGAACAGGGCCGCCGAAGCAGCGACGCCTTGCGCGTGGTTGCCGGACGAAAAGGCAACGATGCCGCGCGCGCGCTCCTCCTCGCTGAGACCGGAGATCTTGTTGTAGGCACCGCGGAACTTGAACGAACCGGTGCGCTGCAGCACTTCGGGCTTGAACAGCACCCGGCCGCCGAAGCGCTCGTTGAGGGCCGGCGACTCGACGATCGGCGTGCGCACCGCAAGGTCGGCAAGGCGCTGCGCGGCACGGCGGATATCGGCAATGCCGGGCAAGCCGGCGGAAAAGGTGGCGGTCATGGCAGAACCCCAGGCCGTGGTGACGAACTAAAAGGCCTTGTTCTTTACCATTCCCGCAAAACGGCGACCTGCACCAATGAAATTTTACGATCGCAACCATCAAGGCGCCGCAATCGTCGCGTCCTGAGGCGACGAAGGCGGGACACTCACCAACTATTTCGGGGCAATCGTCAAAGCTGATTTGAACCGGATCGCTCTGGCGTCGTTATGGTCCCGACAGGAGGCCTTGTAATGCGAAACATACTGAAAACCGCCCTGATTGCGGCGACGCTTGCCCTGGCAGGTGCTGCCGCAAATGTCGCGCAAGCCGAAACGCTTGAACTGCAACTCGGTCCGGACGGACCGAGGATGCTCATGAGAGACGACTGCAACCCATATCGCGAGCGTTGCCGCGGTGAGGATCGGCGATATGACGACCGTCGTTATGACGATCGGCGCTACTACGACCGGCGTCCCGACGATCGGGGCTGGGCACGGCGCGAATGCGCGCCGCAGCGTGCCGTGGCCAAAGCCGAGAGGATGGGGATCCGGCGCGCACGCATCGTCGACGTCGGCCGGCGCACGATCGATGTCAGCGGCCGCTCGCGCTACGGCGAGCGTGTCGTCGTCAGCTTCGGCCGCTGGGACAGAAGCTGCCCGCTCTACCGCTGACGGCGTACCATGCTTGCGGCGGGGCGCCGTATCCGATGCCCCGCCAGCAGTTTCATCCCAGCAATTCGCGCTGGCGCTTGGCACCACCCGCCTTTCGCCACGCGTTGAAGCGATGGGTCGCGGCGGCGAACGAGATCTTCATCTGCTGCGCGACCGTATAGCGCGTCTTGCCCTCATCGAACATTCGGTAGCAGCATTCGACGCCCTCCGTGGTCAACTTGCCATCGGACGTCTTGTTGTGCGGATTGGCGGGGTCGAATTTCTCCACCTCCTGCTCGACCATGCCCTTGAGGCGGTGCAGGTCCGCTTCGATGGAGGCAATCAGGTCCAGCAGCGGCTTCGGATCGAACGCGTTTACGTGCTCCTTGTGCATGTCGGTGCCTTCCGGGGGAGTTCTACAGAAGGCATCCATATAGGCAAACGTTCACCGATAAAAAGAGCCCCGATTCGATTTGCCGTTCAATAATTCTGACGGTCGATTTCCCGGACGCGATTGACCTCTTGCGGCGCACAATCTAGTTTAGAACAATTCTAAACTAGATTGGAACGCTCATGCTTTCTCGCGTGTTCGGTTTTGGGCGGCGCCCGTTCTCTTCCTTGTCGGAACAGGAAATCCTGGCTCTGGCCATCTCTTCGGAAGAAGACGATGCGCGCATCTACCGCGCCTATGCCGACGGGCTGGAAAAGGACTTCCCGCAGTCGACCAAGGTCTTCGAGGCGATGGCGGCGGAAGAGGACGGGCATCGCGCCGCATTGATCGAGTTGCACCGCAAGCGCTTCGGCGAACGTATCCCGCTGATCCGGCGCGAGCATGTGAAAGGCTACTACGAGCGCAAGCCGGACTGGCTGGTCAGGCCGCTTGGCATCGACAAGGTGCGCAGCCAGGCCGAGGACATGGAGCGGCAGGCGCACCTGTTTTATGTCGAGGCGGCCAAGCGCACTTCCGATGCCTCGACGCGCAAGCTTTTGGGCGACCTCGCCGCTGCCGAACAAGGCCATGAGAGGCTGGCGCAAAGACTGGAGCAGGAACATGTGCCGGGTGCGGTGCGCAACGAGGAAGCCGCCACCGAGCGCCGGCAGTTCATCCTGACCTATGTGCAGCCGGGACTGGCGGGACTGATGGACGGTTCGGTCTCGACGCTGGCACCGATCTTTGCTGCGGCCTTTGCCACGCATGACACCTGGCAGACCTTCCTGGTCGGCCTCGCTGCCTCGATCGGCGCCGGTATCTCGATGGGCTTTACGGAAGCCGCATCCGATGACGGCAAGTTGTCCGGACGCGGCTCGCCGCTGAAGCGCGGCATCGCCTCAGGCGTCATGACGGCGCTGGGCGGCCTCGGCCATGCCTTGCCCTATCTGATCACGAACTTCTGGACCGCGACCACGGTGGCGGCAATCGTGGTGTTCTTCGAATTGTGGGCCATCGCCTTCATCCAGAACCGCTATATGGAAACGCCGTTCCTGCGCGCCGCCTTCCAGGTGGTGCTGGGTGGGGCGCTGGTGTTTGCGGCAGGCGTGCTGATCGGCAACGCCTGAGGCAGCTTCAGCGCAGCTTCAGCGGCTTGCCCTTGCTGAAGAAATCCTGCCAGGGGTCGTCGGCGTCAAGACGCTGCAATGTCGTCTTGCCGCCAAGCGGGTAGGCATTGGGCGCAATGCCTTTCTCGATCTCGGCCCATGTGACCGGCATCGAGATGGTGGCGCCCGTCTTGGCCCGCGACGAATAGGGGGCGACCGTGGTTGAGCCGCGGCCGTTGCGCAGGTAGTCGATGAAAATCTTTCCGGTCCGCGCCTTTTTCGACAGCGTGGCGGTGAAACGCTCCGGCTCGGCCTGCTCCATGGCGCGGGCAAAGTCGTGGGAGAAGCCCTTCACCTGATCCCATCTGGCCGTCGGCTTCAACGGCACCACGATGTGGTAGCCCTTGCCGCCCGATGTCTTGACGAAGGTCGCAAGCGACAGTTCCTCAAGACGCTGGCGGATCGAGAGCGCGGCTTCGCGAACCCGGTCCATGGCGACCCCTTCGTCGGGATCGAGGTCGAAAACGATCTGGTCGGGCGTGTCGATTTCCTCGACCTTGCAGCCCCAGACATGGACCTCGACCACGCCCATCTGCACAAGGGCTGCGATGCCGTCGAAATCGCGAACGTAGAGTATCTCTTCCTTGTCCTCCGGATCGTGCGAGCGCAGGATCTTGTCGCTCATGCCGGGCGAGGCGTGTTTTTGAAAAAAGCGCTGGCCGTTGACCCCATCGGGCGCGCGCACAAGCGCCAGCGGCCGGTCGACCACGAATTGCTCCATGCGCGGCCACACCAGCGCATAGTGGTCGAGCAGAGCCTGCTTTGACACCTTCTCGTCTGGCCACAGCAGTTTGTCGGGATGGGAAAGCGTGACGGAGGTTACCGCCTTTGCGGCCTTCCTGCCTGCTGGGCGTTTCGCGGCTTTCGGCGCTTCCTGCACGATTTCCTCCGCTAGCTTGTCCTCGCGCAGTCCTTGAAAGGAAGCATGGCGCAGGATGCGGTCCGCGGTCCAGCTTCGGAATTCAACCTCTGCCACGAGTTCCGGCTCGATCCATATCGCCTGCCGTGCATCGGGCACGGCGGCATGGAAAGGACTGTTTTTGGCCTTCAGCTTACCCAGCCGCGCCTTGAGATCGTCGGCTACGCCCGACGAAAAGCCGGTGCCGACCCGGCCCGCATATTTCAGATGGCCAGCCTCATGATAGCCGACCAGCAGCGATTTCAAACCCCTTCCCGTCTTGTCGGAAGGCAAATAGCCGCCGATGACGAACTCCTGCCGCTCAATGCATTTCGACTTGACCCAGGCGGTTGAGCGCCCGCTGCGATAGGGGGCATCGGCGCGTTTGGAGATCACGCCTTCCAGCCCCATGCGGCAGGCATGCTCGAGCATGACCCGGCCGGGTTCGACGAAGTGTTCGCTGAAGCGCACCGGCGAATCCTCGCCCATGCCGGCCAGCAATTTATGCAATGCAGCCTTCCGCTCGACCACAGGTTCGTCGCGCAAATCCTCGCCGTTGAGCCGCATCAGGTCGAACGCGTAGTAGACAAAGCGGTCCGAGCGGCCGGCCGAAAGGTCGGCCTGCAGCAGCGCAAACGAGGAGACGCCGTTGCCGCCCAGCACCACGATCTCGCCGTCGATGATGGCGTCCTTGCATTTCAGCGCCCCCAGCGCGCCAACGACTTCGGGGCCGAACCGTCCAGTCCAGTCGAGCCCGCTGCGGGTCAGGAGACGCATATCGGTGCCAACGATCTGCGCCTGCATGCGATAGCCGTCGAACTTCACCTCGTGCAGCCAATCGGTGCCGCCCGGCGCCTGCCGTTGCAGCGTTGCAAGCTGGGGTTCGATGAAACCCAGTTCTTTGCGTTCCTTGCGCGCCTTGCCACCAGCCGGTTTGTTGGAATGCCAGACCCTCGGCTTGCTGCCCTTGACGGTCTTGCCGGCGCCGACCTCCTCGACGGTGAGGCCGGATTTCACCGAATGCGTCTCCTCCTCCAATATGTCCTCGCCCGGACGGGCGAAGGCATCGTCGGATTTGATCAGCAGCCAGTTGTCACGCTTCTCGCCCGCTCGTGGCTTGAGCCGCACCAGATGCCATTTGCCCTTGAGCTTGTGGCCGTCGAGTTCGAACTCGATATGGCCCTTCTTCATGCCCTTGGCGGGAGAATACTCCGGCACCCACCGCCCCTCGTCCCAGACGATGACCGAACCGCCGCCGTATTCGCCCTTCGGGATGGTGCCTTCGAACGGAGCGTAGTCGAGCGGGTGGTCCTCGACGTGGACGGCAAGGCGCTTTTCGTTGGGATCGAGGCTCGGACCGCGCGTAACGGCCCAACTCCACAACACGCCGTCATGCTCCAGCCTCAGATCGTAGTGGAGACGGGTGGCCGCATGCTTGTGGATGACAAAAATGCCGCCTACGTCCGGCCGCTCGTTGTGCACCACCTTGCCGGCAGGCTCGGCGGTCTTCGAAAAATCGCGCTTGGCTTGGTATTCCTTGAGAGCGGCCATGGTCAGAGCAGACCGCGCCTAGGCGGATTTGCTTTTGGCAGCCGGCCTGGCCTTCGGCGCCGCTACCTTGGGCTTCGATGCCTTGGCGGGTTTCGCCAATGTCGCTGCGTCGTCATTGTCGGCGGCAATGCTCTGCTTCAGCGCCTCGAACAGATTGACGACATTGGAAGGTTTGGGCGCAGCCTTTGCCTTGGGCGCCTTGCGGCCGGCCTTCTTGGCGCGGATCAGTTCGAGCAGCGCCTCTTCATATTTGTCGTCGAAGACCGACGAATCGAAGCGCGCGGCCTTCTTGTCGATGATGTGTTCGGCAAGTTCGATCATTTCCGTGTCGGTCTTCACCGGCTTGATATCGGCGAACACCGTGTCGGGCTGGCGCACCGTGTTGTCGTAACGCAGCGTGGTCAGCACCATGCCGTTGCCCAAGGGTTCGATGACCACCGGACGCTCGCGACGATACAAAACGATGCGCGCCAAACCCGCTTTCTTCCTGGCCGCCATGGCGTCGCGGATGACGGCGAAGGCATCGAGCGACACCTTGTCGGCCGGCGCGAGATAATAAGGCGTGTCGAGATAGATCTGCTGGATGGAGGATTTGTCGACGAAACCGTCGAGGCTCATCATGTTCGAGGATTCGACGCGAACCGCCTCGATCTCTTCTTCCTCGATATGCACGAAGTCGCCGTCATCGACCTCGTAGCCCTTGATCTCGTCGCCATCTCCAACCGGCTTTCCGGTCTCCGCATCGACGTAGACACGGTTGACCGTATTGCCGGTCTTGCGGTTGAGCACACGGAAGGAAATGCGCTCGGCATGGGTGACCACGTTGGTCAACTCCACCGCGCAGGTCACGAGCGAGAGCTTGAGATAGCCTTTCCAAGCGGGGCGTGGCGCCATGACATACTTCCCCCGGGTTCCCGACTGTCGTGGGCCAACAACGGGCGAACGAGCCGCTTGTTCCGGCCACGCTCGTGTGACGCAAATGGCACATCGCTAAACATGCCGACGAAAGGCATGAAAAGACCCCGAATCAGCCGCAATCCCGCCACGAAGCGAGGCGGTTTCGACCGAAAGTTAACATAGCGTTCACCGACTATTCACGCCTCGGCGCTATGGTGTCCGTAATTCGGAAGGGACTCCGAAGTTCGGGACAGGGACTGGACTAAAATGACTATCTTGAACCATCTACGCGGCTATGCCGCCACCGTGCGCGAGTTCATCGCGCCAACCTATCGGCCTGAGCGCTACTACATGCGCGGCCCAGGCCCGGCTTGCGCTCGCCGCAATCACCAACTCGGCTTCGGCACGCACTGACATGCTGCCTGAAAGCCGTCACGGCCCCCGCATTTCAAAGCCGGCTCTGGATACCCGCGCGACCACCTATCGCAAGGGACAACCGGCCGCCTCGCGCCGCCACTAAGGCCAGCGCACCGGCGCGGGCAGTTGCCCGCCGCCTTTCAGATCACACACGTAAGAGCGTTATTGCATGTCGCCCGAAAGTGGGAACCTGTTTCGGGCAAACGAATACCAAAAGCGCGGTCAGCGAATCTGAAAGATCGGGACGCGCTCCAAGTGTCACCACATCTCGTGGCTGGCATTGAGTTTTGCCAGCACCGGATGATCCCGCAATCCGGTGCACAGGCGCTCGACATTGGCGAACGCCTGCCTTGCCCGATCCGCTTCGGGGTGCCAGGAAAACAGCATCAGAAGATAGACGTCGGCAATGGTCATGCGATCGCCGGCCAGCCACTCACGCCCGGCCAGCGCGTTGTCGACAACGGCGAAGTCGCGGTCGAGTTCGGCAATGGCTGCCTTCCTGACACCCGCCTTCGCGCCGTCATCGGCCGAGTAGCGATGCGGATAGTAGAAGCGCAGCACCGCCGGATAGATGGCCGACGTCATGAAGGCCATCCAGCGCAGGAAATCCGCCCGCGCCGGGGCGCTGTCTTGCGGCGCGAGACCCGCCTTCGGATGGCGCTCGGCCAGCAGCATGCAGATGGCGACCGATTCCGTGATCGTGTGGCCGTCCGGCAAGGACAGCACAGGCACCTGATTGAGCGGACTGATGGCGAGAAACGCGGCTTCGGGCTTGTCGGTTTTCGGAACGTTGATCTGCTCGAACGGTTCGCCGGCCAGAAGAAATGCGGCCTCGGCGACGAAGCCGCCGCTGCCGGGACGCGTATAAAGTTTGTACATGCTGATTCTCCCCGCCCGCGCTACACGGGCCGGAGGATTTGTAGCCGAAAGCCGGCGCGCCTCAACGCGTGAAGCCTGCGCCAAGGCGCTTTTTTCAGCGGTCCAGCAAGACGCCCGCCAATCAGGCGCCGAGGCCTTCGAACAGGGCGGTCGAGAGATAGCGCTCGGCGAAGGACGGGATGATGACGACCATGTTCTTGCCGGCGTTTTCCGGCCGCGAGCCAACGACGATGGCAGCCTGCAGCGCCGCGCCCGACGAGATGCCGACCGGCACCCCTTCAAGCCGCGCGACAAGGCGCGCATTGGCCACCGCGTCGTCGTTCGATACGGTCACCACCTCGTCATAGACGGTCGTGTCCAGGATTTTTGGGGCGAAGCCAGCACCAATGCCCTGGATCTTGTGCGGCCCTGGCGCACCGCCCGACAGAACCGGGGAGGCTTCAGGCTCGACCGCCACCACCTTGACCGACGGCTTGCGCTGCTTCAGCACCTGGCCGACGCCGGTGATGGTGCCGCCGGTGCCGATGCCGGCGATCAGGATGTCGACGCCACCTTCAGTGTCGTTCCAGATTTCCTCGGCAGTCGTGGTGCGATGGATTTCGGGATTGGCCGGATTTTCGAACTGCTGCGGAATGACCGCATCGGGCAGTTTGGCGGCCAGTTCATCGGCCTTGGCGATGGCGCCCTTCATGCCCTTGGCGCCTTCCGTGAGCACGAGTTCGGCACCAAGCAGGGCGAGCATCTTTCGCCGCTCGACCGACATGGTTTCCGGCATGGTGAGGATCAGCTTGTATCCCTTGGCGGCGGCGGCAAAGGCGAGCGCGATGCCCGTGTTGCCCGAAGTCGGTTCGATCAGCGTCGTCTTGCCGGGCTTGATGCGGCCCTCTGCCTCCAGCGCCTCGATCATCGCCACGCCGATGCGGTCCTTGACCGAGGCGATGGGATTGAAGAACTCCAGCTTGACCAGAAGATTGGCGACGATGCCCTTTTCTTTCGCGAAACGGTCCAGCCGCACCAGCGGCGTGTCGCCGATCGTCTCGGTGATCGAATTGTAGATACGGCCACGGCCGGGAATATGGGCGGAAGCCTCGGATCTGGTCATGGGCATCACTCTCGCATCGAGTCGGCGGCTTCTGGTTTTACGTGTTCATAGCGAAAATAGGCGACGAAATGAGACTATCCGAGTGGGAAGCGTGCTGAAAAGCCTGCGCACAAGGGAAGGAATTTCCTGAAATGTCCCATTTCCGGATTATTTTGGCGCTTCCCGCAATAATGTTCCCCTGACGGCGCATATCGGATGGGTTTGGACGACTGGTCCATCCACCGATTCCTGCATTTCGTTTTGGCTGAAACTGTTTCGCGGTTTGCGCCTGCTATCCGTCAATGTCGTGCCGCGATGGCCGCCGCCGCGCCGATCATGAAGGAAGCGGCGGTGCGGTTCAAACGCTTGAGGGCGCGCGGCGAGGACAGGAACCAGCGCGCCTTGGCCGCCAGCACAAGGTAAGGCACCAGCACCACCAGCAGGATCAGCGCCGTGACGCTCAGGAGAATGGCATAGTCGCCAAGGGTTATGGCGCGAAGATTGACGATGGTCGGCGTGATGGCGAGATAGAAGATCATGGTCTTTGGATTGCCGAGCGTCAGCGTCAGCCCGCCCATAAAGCTCGACACCAGACCACCCTTGGCCTTGCCGGCCTGCACCGTTTCCGCGGAAATACCGCCTTTCCAGAAGCGCCAGCCGAGCCAGGCGAGGTAAAGCACGCCGAACCACTTGATCGCCAAAAACACCATGCCGAACTGCTGGGCGACGAAGGCAAGGCCGAGAACGGTAGCGGTGAGATAGAACAGGTCGCCGAGCAACAGGCCCCAGAACATGGCGAAGGACGAGCGGAAGCCGGAGCCGAGCGCGCGGGCGACAAGCGCGGTCACGCCGGGGCCGGGAATGGCGGCGGCGATGCCGAGGGCAGCGCTGTAGGCAAGAAATCCTGTGAGTGTCATCGTACTCTCTTTCGCGGCGAAGCAGGCTTTTGCCACACACGCGTGTTGCTGTGAATTTCCTTCGCCGCGCTATCGATTGCGCCAGCCAGGCGAACGATGCGGCAATAGCGCCATTGCCCTTCAGCGCGGTTTTCGCTATGTGCCGTTGAGTCAATTTCGGAGGGGTATTCCTATGGCCGACCATACGCCGACCGGTCCTGTAGAACTTGGTGCTCACATGGACTATCCGGAGCACGAGCGGACCTATCACGGCTTCACGCTTCTGGCTAAATACGGATCCCTGGGCTGCGCAGCGACCCTGATCGGAATGGCCTTCGGCTTTTTCGTCGGCGGCGCGATTTCCGGCTTTATCGTATTTCTGCTGGCCTGTGCCGTAGGCGCCTTCATCCTGCGATAAAATCTTTCTCTCCTTGGCCTGAGGCGTGGCCGCAAAGGTCGCCGCCGACCTGCGCAAGGCTCCAGCCGAAAGGATCATGCGGTGGGACAGACGATTTTCGTACCCAAAGAGGTTGACGCTGGGGAAACCCGCGTCGGGGCCTCTCCCGATACGGTAAAGCGACTTGCGGGGCTTGGCTTCGACGTGATCGTCGAGGCGGGCGCCGGCACGCTGTCGCGCATTCCCGACGAGGAGTTCGCCAAAGCCGGGGCCAAGACCGGCAAGGCATCGGATGCCGCGAAGGCGGACGTGGTGCTAAAGGTGCGCCGCCCGAACGAGGCCGAACTCAAGGGCTACAAAAAGGGCGCTGCAGTGCTGGCCACCATGGACCCTTACGGCAACGAGGCAGCGGTCGCTGCCCTTGCCAAGGCGGGCGTGACCGCATTCGCCATGGAGTTCATGCCGCGCATCACCCGCGCACAGGTGATGGACGTTCTCTCCAGCCAGGCCAACCTCGCCGGCTACCAGGCGGTGATCGACGGGGCTGGCGAGTATGACCGGGCGCTGCCGATGATGATGACGGCGGCGGGCACGGTTCCGGCGGCAAAGATCTTCATCATGGGCGTCGGCGTCGCCGGCCTGCAGGCGATCGCCACGGCGCGCCGGCTGGGCGCGGTGGTGACCGCGACCGACGTTCGCCCCGCCGTGAAGGAACAGGTTCAGTCGCTGGGCGCAAAATTCCTTGCCGTCGAGGACGAGGAATTCAAGGCAGCCGAGACGGCCGGCGGCTACGCCAAGGAAATGTCGAAGGAATACCAGGCGAAGCAAGCGGCGCTGACGGCCGAGCATATCGCCAAGCAGGACATCGTCATCACCACCGCGCTGATCCCCGGCCGCCCGGCCCCCAAGCTGATCTCGGCGGCGATGGTCGCTTCGATGAAGCCCGGCTCGGTGATCGTCGACCTGGCGGTCGAGCGCGGCGGCAATGTCGAGGGCGCGGTGCCCGGCAAGGTCGCCACCACCGCCAATGGCGTCAAGATCGTCGGCCATCTCAACGTGGCCGGACGCATCGCGGCGTCCGCCTCGCTGCTTTACGCCAAGAACCTTTATGCCTTCCTCGAAACGATGATCGACAAGGACAGCAAGCAGATCGCCATCAACCGCGACGACGAACTGGTCAAGGCGACGATGCTGACCGACGGCGGCCGCATCGTGCATGCGGCCTTCGCCGGCAAGGAACAGGCGGCTGTGGCGCAGCCTGCTCCCGCTGCCAAACCGGCCAAGGCCGAAGCTGCGAAGAAGCCGGCAGCGCCGAAAGCGGCAGCCGCGAAGAAACCGGCAGCGCCGAAGAAACCTGCCGCTGCAAAATCGAAGGGGGCCTGACGATGGAAACCTTGCAGAAAGCGCTCGACCAACTCGACCAGGCCATCGCCGCCGTGCGCATGGCGGCGCAGGATCTGGCCAGCGCTCCCAGCGCCGCCGATGCAGCAGGCGATGCGGCGCATGCGCTGTCGGGCGGGGCGATCGACCCGTTCGTGTTCCGTTTCGCCATCTTCGTCCTGGCGATCTTCGTCGGCTACTATGTGGTGTGGTCGGTGACGCCGGCGCTGCACACGCCGCTGATGGCCGTCACCAACGCCATCTCCTCGGTGATCGTGGTCGGCGCACTGCTGGCGGTCGGCATCTCGGCCTCCGGCCTTGCCACCGGCTTCGGCTTCACGGCCCTGGTGCTTGCCTCGGTCAACATCTTCGGCGGCTTCCTGGTCACCCAGCGCATGCTAGCCATGTACAAGAAGAAGGAAAAGTGACGTGTCCGTGAACCTCGCTTCCTTCCTCTATCTCGTCTCCGGCATCCTGTTCATCCTGGCGCTGCGCGGCCTGTCGCACCCGACCACCAGCCGCAAGGGCAACACCTACGGCATGATCGGCATGGCCATCGCCATCGTCACCACGCTGGCGCTGGCGCTGCCTTCGGCCGGCGGCCTCGGCCTCATCCTGATCGGGCTTGCCATCGGCGGCGGCGTCGGCGCGGTCATCGCACGGCGCATAGCCATGACCTCGATGCCGCAGCTCGTCGCCGCCTTCCACAGCCTCGTCGGCCTCGCCGCCGTGATGGTGGCAGCGGCTGCCATCTATGCGCCAGAGAGCTTCGGCATCGGCACGGTTGGGGCCATCCACGGCCAAGCACTGGTCGAGATGAGCCTTGGCGTCGCCATCGGCGCCATCACCTTCACCGGCTCGGTCATCGCCTTCCTCAAGCTCGACGGGCGCATGTCCGGCAAGCCGATCATGCTGCCGGCGCGCCACCTCATCAACATCGCGCTCGGCGCAGCGCTCATCGTGCTGATCGTGCTTCTGGTGACCACGCAAAGCTACACCATCTTCTGGCTGATCGTGGCTGCGTCGCTGGTGCTCGGCGTGCTGCTCATCGTCCCCATCGGCGGCGCCGACATGCCGGTCGTCATCTCGATGCTGAACTCCTATTCGGGCTGGGCGGCGGCGGCACTCGGCTTCACGCTGGGCAACCTGGCGCTGATCATCACCGGCGCGCTGGTCGGCTCCTCCGGTGCGATCCTGTCCTACATCATGTGCAAGGGCATGAACCGTTCCTTCATCTCGGTCATCCTCGGCGGCTTCGGCGGCGAGACGGCCGCCGCCAGCAGCGACGACGGCATCGAGCGCACCGTCAAGCAGGGTTCGGCGGACGATGCCGCCTACCTGATGATGAATGCGCAAAAGGTCATCATCGTGCCCGGCTACGGCATGGCGGTGGCGCAGGCGCAGCACGCGCTGCGCGAAATGGCCGACAAGCTCAAGGCCAACGGCGTCGAGGTCAAATACGCCATCCACCCGGTCGCCGGCCGCATGCCCGGCCACATGAACGTGCTTCTGGCCGAGGCCAACGTGCCTTACGACGAGGTGTTCGAACTGGAGGACATCAACTCCGAGTTCGCGCAGGCCGACGTCGCCTATGTCATCGGCGCCAACGACGTGACCAACCCTTCGGCGCGCGACGACAAATCCTCGCCGATCTACGGCATGCCGATCCTCGAGGTCGACAAGGCCCGCACCTGCCTGTTCGTCAAGCGCTCGCTCGGCTCCGGCTATGCCGGCATCGACAACACGCTGTTCTACAAGGACGGCACCATGATGCTGCTCGGCGATGCCAAGAAGATGACCGAGGAAATCGTCAAGGCGTTCGATCACTGAACAGCCCGGATCACGACCACGAAAAAGCCCGGCATCTCCGCCGGGCTTTTTTGTCGGATGTCGTAACGCATAGAGCGGCTCTAGCGTCTGCTCAGGAAGAGCGCCTCGTCGTCGTCACGCTGGCGGCCGCCGAGGACCGCAGCGGCACTGGCGATGAACGCGCCGATGACCAGCGACAGAGCGCCGATCAGCGAGAAGGTGGCGCCTGCCTTGCGGGCCGTATCGGCGGCCTGCTGGGCCTTGACCTTGGCGTCCGCCACCCTGGCAAGCATCGCATCCACCCGCGCCGTGGCGTCCGCTGCCGAAAGGCCGGTCCGTGACGCTACAAGCTGGGCCAGATAGGCCTTGTCTTCGTCGGAGACCTGGCCTTCAGCCGCGCTGGCAATGAGGATGCGCGAGGCTTGCGCGGTTGCCGCCGCGTCGCCCTCGGCACCGGGAGCCGACAGCCTGGATGCGTCGGCCGGCCGGAACAGCGAATCGATGAAGTAGGACGTTGCGTCGCCTGCCTGTTCGCCGGCGCCGCTTGATGCCGCCACTGTCGATGCGCCCTGTGCGGCCCCCGAGACGACGGTCGAAGCCGCCTGCACGCCGCCGCCTATGACGGAGGTAAGGGCGGAACCCAAAACCCCGACCATCAAAAGCGTGGCGAGCGCCCACGCCAGGAAACCATGGGCAGTATCTCGAAAATAGGTCTCGTCGGTATGGATACCCACCCATCTGGTGCGAAGCCGTCCGGTCAGATAACCGCCGAAGCCGGACGACAGCCATTGCACGACGATCAGCCAGACGGCGGTGGAAACGGCGAAGGTGGTGACGCTTGCGCCCGAGCCAGACCATGGCGACACCATGGAAAGGCCAAGACCGGAGCCGAGCAGCATCAGGACGAATGTCAGCGTCGCGGCCGCGAAAGCGCCGGCGATGATCGGCCCCCAACTGACGGCGGGCGACGACGATTCTGTCGGGGTAGCGAGTTCCACTGCGGAGACGGTTGACTGCATGGCATCCACCTACCGCACGAAAAGGAGGATGAGGATGATGATCGGGATCGGAATCCCAAGTAGCCAGAGTAGAATACCGCGACCCATAAAAAACCTCCTGAAAGAAAAAGCCTGTGACACCGGCATAATGCGCCGGTCGGACTTCTGTTCCGCGGCAGGCCAAATCATTGCAGTCCGGGTTTCCCCTCAGCGGGGCGGTGAGGTGGGTGCTAGACCTTCGTGGACGCCACGGCCGGATCCGCGACCGGCGTCCAGATGACGTCCTCGATGCGGGCTGCACCCACAGCCAGCATCACCAGCCGATCGAAGCCCAATGCAATGCCGCTGGCCTCCGGCATGATGGCGAGAGCCGACAGGAAACCCTCGTCAATCGGGTAGCGCTCGCCATAGATGCGCTCCTTCTCGTCCATGTCGGCCTCGAAGCGCTTGCGCTGTTCGACAGGATCGGTGAGTTCGCCGAAGCCGTTGGCAAGTTCGACGCCGCAGCAGTAAAGCTCGAAGCGCTCGGCCACGCGCGGGTCGTGCGGCGCGGGGCGCGCAAGGGCAGCCTCGACGATTGGATATTCGCAAAGCACGGTGGCGCGGCCGATGCCCAGCGCCGGTTCGACGCACTCCACCATGACGCGGCTGTAAAGGTCGGACCAGGTGTCGTCGGGCGCGGTGCGCAGGCCAGACTTGACCAGAGCGGCATGAAGGGTGTCGCGATCCGTCGATCCGTCTGGCGCGACGGTCGAAAGCAGGTCGATGCCGGCATGACGGTCGAACGCTTCGGCAACCGTCAGTCGCTCCGGCTCGGCATGGGGATCGGCCTCGCGGTTCCTGAACGAGAAGCGGGCGGCGCCGGCCTTTTCTGCGGCGAGCGAAAGTAGCGCGGCGCAATCCTGCATCAGGCTTTGATAGGATTCACCGACGCGATACCATTCCAGCATGGTGAATTCGGGATGATGAAGGGCGCTGCGCTCGCGATTGCGCCAGACCGGACCGAAGCTGAAGATGCGCTTTTCGCCTGCCGCCAGCAGTTTCTTGCAGGCGAATTCCGGCGAGGTGTGCAGATAGAACGGTTGCGCGGTGCCGTCGGAGCGGATTTCCGCGGTGGCAAAGGCACTGAGGTGGGTTTCATTGCCGGGCGATATCTGAAGGGCGGCAGCATCGATCTCGATGAAGTCCTGATCGGCCAGAAAGCTGCGGATCGCGGCGGCAACCCTGTTGCGCAGCAAAAGGCGCGGCCGGCGGTCGGCGTGGACATGCGGTGTCCACCAGGGCGAAGCTTCGATCATGATTGTGCGGACACGGGTTCAAGGGGTGGCTGGCGATTGCCGCGCGGATAGGGTAAAGCGCGCACGATGGCTGCGACAGCCGATTGGCCGCAACGCAATATTTCAGGAAGAACGCTTGTGAAGGTAATTGCCAGTTCCCTCCGTAAAGGCAATGTCGTCGAAAGAGACGGCAAGCTCTATGTGATCCTCTTTGCCGAGAATATCCATCCTGGCAAGGGCACGCCGGTCACCCAACTCGACATGCGCCGCATTTCCGACGGCGTGAAGGTTTCCGAACGCTACCGCACGACCGAACAGGTCGAGCGCGCCCATGTCGAGGATCGCGAACATACGTTCCTCTATCATGACGGCGAAGGCTTCCATTTCATGAACCCGGAAACCTACGACCAGGTCGCCGTGACCGAGGACGTGGTGGGCGACCAGGCTCCCTATCTGCAGGAAGGTATGGCGGTAACGCTGTCGGTGTATGAAGGCGTCGGCATCGCGCTGGTCCTGCCGCAGCGCGCCATCTACGAAGTCGTCGACACCGAGCCGACCACCAAGGGCCAGACCGCCTCGTCTTCCTACAAGCCGGCGATCCTTTCGAACGGCGTGAAAACCACCGTCCCGCCCCACATCGCCGTGGGTACGCGCATCGTCGTCATGACCGCCGATGGCGCCTATGTGGAACGCGCCAAAGACTAAGACCAGGGGCTTAGCCCGGAAGTCGGGATCGATTTCCGGGTTGTATTATGCGTACATTCTAAATTAACAGAAGTGCGGGCACTTGGCAGGACGGGCGGCGTTGCTGAACGCCGAACGTTTCCAGGGCCCAGCTTCGTCACGCCGGTACGCAACAACAAGCCAAACAAGGAAAAACAGTGAAGCTAACCGCCCTCATTGCGTTAGGTCTCATTCTGGCAAGCACCGCAACGCGAGCCGATGACCCGCCGCTGAAGATGGGGGTTGAGGGTGCCTACCCGCCGTTCAATTCCGTCGATGCGGCCGGCAAGGTCGAGGGCTTCGATGTCGATGTCGGCGAGGCGATCTGCCCGCGGCTCCAGCGCCGATGCGAGTGGGTCGTGGTGCAGTGGGATGGCCTCATCCCCGCGCTGCAGGCGGGCAAGTTCGACGTGCTCATGTCGTCGATGACCATTACCGCCGAGCGCAAGCAACAGGTTCTGTTTTCAAAGCCCTACTATTTCTCCTACGGCATGATGATCGCCAACAAGGGGAGCGGCCTCAATTTCTCCAGTGAAGGCCTGAAAGACCGGGCCATCGGCGTCCAGGCCGCCACCACGCACGAACACTGGCTGCGCGACCAGTTCGGCAACGCCATCGAGCTTCACGGCTATCCGTCGAGCGACGAGATGTTCCTCGATTTCCAGAACGGCCGGCTGGACGCCGTGTTCGCAGAAGCACCGGCCATGGTGCCGTGGATGGAAGCGAACGGCGGGGTTGGCGCCTATGAGCAGATCGGCGGCAACATCACCGATGCCGCGCTCGGCACCGAGATCGGCATTGCGGTGCGCAAGGACGAGGCAGCGCTCGCCGACGGCATCAACACCGCGCTCGACGGCATCATCGCCAACGGCACCTTCAAGACGATCGCGGACAAATATTTCAGCTTCGAACTGCGGCCGCAGTAGACCTCTCGCTGCGAAACACGCGGCGCTTGCTCACCCGATCCGCAATGCGGACCGGGTGAGAAGGCAATCATGCCAGACAATCAGATGTCGAGATTGGCGACGCTCAGGGCGTTGTCCTGGATGAATTCGCGGCGCGGCTCGACCTCGTCACCCATCAGGCGCGAGAACAGCGAATCGGCGCCGGCGGCATCGTTGACCTTGACCCGCAGAAGCGAACGCACATTGGGGTCCAGCGTGGTTTCCCAAAGCTGCTCGGCATTCATTTCGCCAAGACCCTTGTAGCGCTGCATGGTGAGGCCCTTGCGGCCGGTGGCGAAGACAGCGTTGAGCAAGGCGAGCGGTCCCGAGATCGTCTCGTGAACATCCTTGCGGCGCAGCACCGGCGGCTGGTCATAGACTTCGCCGAGGCGCGGCGCATAACGGTCGAGCTGGCGCGCATCGGCGGAGTTGATCAGCGCGAGATCGAGATGCGCATATTCCTTGACGCTGCGCACGGTGCGCTCGAACACATAGCCGCCGACGCCTTCGTTCGAGGTCGACATGCGGCCGGTCCAGCCGCGCTCGGTGTCCTCGGCGATGATGTCGAGACGCCCTGCGATCCGCTCGGCCATCTGGTTGGCATGGGCGAGATCGACAAAGGCTTCCGGACTAAGGCCGCCGGCAATTGCTGCCTGTTCGACCACGGCATGGCTGTAGCGCGTGTGCAGGCCGTTGATGAGCTGCCGCACCGTCAGCGCGTCATCGATGACCGACCGCAAGTCCTGTCCGGTGCGGACTTCGCCAGAGCCCAGCGTCAACGACGCCTCCTCCAACCCTATGCCGATGAGGTATTCCTCGAGGGCGCCCTCGTCCTTCAGATATTGCGAACTCTTGCCGCGCGAAACTTTGTAGAGCGGCGGCTGGGCGATGAAGAGGTGGCCGCGCTCGATCAGTTCCGGCATCTGGCGGAAGAAGAAGGTGAGCAAGAGTGTGCGGATGTGAGCGCCGTCGACGTCGGCGTCGGTCATCAGGATGATCTTGTGATAGCGCAGCTTGTCGGCATTGAACTCGTCCTTGCCGATCGAGGTGCCGAGCGCGGTGATCAGCGTGCCGATCATCTCGGAGCCGAGCATGCGGTCGAAGCGCGCCCGCTCGACGTTGAGAATCTTGCCGCGTAGCGGCAGGATCGCCTGGTTCTGGCGCGAGCGCCCGCCCTTGGCCGAACCGCCAGCCGAGTCGCCCTCGACAATGAACAGTTCCGACTTGGCGGGGTCTTTTTCCTGACAGTCGGCCAGCTTGCCCGGCAACGAGGTGACGCTTAGCGTGCTCTTGCGGGTGATGTCGCGCGCCTTGCGCGCCGCCTCGCGAGCCGCCGCCGCCTGGATGACCTTCTCGATCACCACCTTGCCCTCGGCCGGATGTTCTTCCAGCCAGGTGCCGAGCGCCTCGTTGACGAGACCTTCGACCACCGGGCGCACCTCCGACGAGACCAGCTTGTCCTTGGTCTGAGATGAGAATTTCGGATCGGGAACCTTCACCGAAAGCACCGCCGTCAGCCCTTCGCGGCAGTCGTCGCCGATCAGGCCGACCTTTTCCTTCTTGGTGAGGCCGGAGCTTTCTCCATAGCCGGTCACCTGCCTGGTCAGCGCGCCGCGGAATCCGGCCAGATGGGTGCCGCCGTCGCGCTGCGGAATGTTGTTGGTGAAGGCCAGCACGTTCTCGTGGTAGCTGTCGTTCCACCACATCGCCACCTCGACGGTGATGCCGTCGCGCTCGGCGCGGATGGCGATTGGCTTGTCGAGCAGCGGCTTCTTGGAGCGGTCGAGATATTTGACGAATTCTTCCAGGCCGCCGTCATAATGCAGTTCCCGCTGCACCACATCGGCGTGCCGCTTGTCGGTCAGCAGGATACGCACGCCCGAGTTGAGGAAGGCCAGTTCGCGCAGCCGGTGTTCCAGCGTTTCGAAATCGAAGTCGACCATCGTGAACGTGTCGGTCGAGGGAAAGAATGAAATCTCGGTCCCGCTGCGGCCCTCATAGGTGCCAGGCAGATTGTTCTCCTCATAGGTTCCGGTGACGCAAAGCGGCGCGTCCGAATTGCCATGAGTGAAGCTCATTTCGTGGATCTGGCCGTGGCGGCGGATCTTCATCCTCAGCCACAAGGACAGTGCGTTGACCACGGAAACGCCGACACCGTGCAGGCCGCCGGAAACCTTGTAGGAATTCTGGTCGAATTTGCCGCCGGCATGCAACTGCGTCATGATCACTTCGGCGGCCGAAATGCCTTCGCCGGTGTGAATGGCAGTCGGAATGCCGCGCCCATTGTCGATGACGGTCACCGATCCGTCGGGATTGAGCGCCACGGTGACGAGGTCGGCGTGCCCGGCCAATGCCTCATCGATGGCGTTGTCGACCACCTCGTAGACCATGTGGTGAAGGCCGGAACCGTCGTCAGTGTCGCCGATATACATGCCGGGCCGCTTGCGGACGGCGTCCAACCCCTTCAAAACCTTGATGGAATCGGCACCGTATTCGGCCTGCGCGCCGTTGTCGTTCTCGGACTGTTCGCTCATGAAAACCTGTTTTCTCGAAGCCGTACGGGATGCGCGAAAAACCTGCCCCGAATCGCGCTGTCTGATACCTGTAGATATAGGCGTTTGGGGGCGATTTTCCAAGCTTTCCGGGCATTTGACCACAGGCCATGCCAGGTGGCGGCCGCGCGCCCGCCGGCTTTGAAACGAGCGGCTATCCGGCGCGCATCGGCTTCAGAGCCAAACTCCAGCGATGGAGTTCGTCCAGCATTGCGCCCGCGCCGGAAACAGCATGCTCGGACGGCTGGAAAACACCGTCTTCATCGAGGCTCTTCTGGTAGGCCGGCACCGCGACGGCTTCGGGGATCGGCATGATCTTGACCGTGGTGAGCAGCGGCTTCACCGCCTGCACGGAGCGCAGGCCGCCGGACACGCCGCCATAGCTCAAGAACGACGCCGGCTTGTATTGCCACTCGCGCGACAGGTAGTCGACCGCGTTCACGATCGCGGGCGCGGCGTAGTAATTGTATTCCGGGGTCACGAAGACGAAGGCATCGGCAGCGTCGATTGCCTTCGACCAGGCCCTGGTGTGCTCCTTCTCGTATTTGCCGAGCCTCGGATGATGCGGCTCGTCCAGCAGCGGCAGGTCGAAAGCCGCGATATCGGTGACGACCGGCTCGAACTTGTCGTGCTGACGCGCAAATGCCTCCAGCCATTCTGCAAAAACGGGACCGGCGCGACCCGGACGTGTCGAACCGATGATGATGGCGAGGCGATGCTTCAAGGCTGAATCCCTTTTCAATGGCAGTATCTTATGGTGACCGTGAAATAGAGGCCAACAGCCCCACCTTCAAGAAGGCACCTTTGCGTAACCGCACGCCGCCCGCCCTATGGACGCCTTGCCCGCCGCCTCCTACATTCGGCGCTTGAAGGGAGCAGACCATGGACGCAAAACCTGCCCCATTCGTGCCGCCGGCGCCGAAGCCGCGCTCCGTGCCGCCTTCGACGCTGGAGATGATCCGCATTGTCTACAGCAATCCGCTCGAACTGTGGGGAGAGCCTTCCTACAACGAACCGTGGATTTCGGTGACCGGAGTGGGAGGACCGCTGGTGATTGCCAACGATCCGGGCCTGATCCGGCACGTTCTGGTGGACAACGCCAAGAACTACAAGATGGCGGCGGTGCGCCAGAAGATTCTGCGCCCGATTCTGCGCGACGGCCTGCTGACCGCCGAGGGAGAGGTGTGGAAGCGCTCGCGCAAGGCGATGGCGCCGGTGTTCACGCCGCGCAACATCTTCGGCTTTGCGCAGCCGATGCTGAAACGGACGCTGGAATTCGTGGAGCGCTACGAAGACGGCGTGGTCTCCGACATCGCCCACGACATGACCATGCTGACCTACGATATCCTGGCCGAAACGCTGTTTTCGGGCGAGATCGCCGGTGAGAAAGGCACGTTCGCGCAGGATATAGACCGCCTGCTGGAAACCATGGGCCGGGTCGATCCGCTCGACCTTCTGCGCGCGCCCGACTGGATGCCGCGCCTGACCCGCATTCGCGGACGCAAGACCATGGCCTATTTCCGCAAGATCGTCACCGACACGGTGTCGATGCGCGAGGCGCGGCTGAAGCGTGATCCGGGCGGCGCGCCGCAGGACTTTCTGACGCTGCTGTTGCGCGCCGAGGGACAGGACGGGCTGACGCGCGCGGAGATCGAGGACAACATCATCACCTTCATCGGGGCCGGCCACGAAACCACGGCGCGTGCGCTCGGATGGACACTTTATTGCCTGGCCGAAGCGCCGTGGGAGCGCGAGCCGATCGAACGAGAGATCGACGCGGTGCTGGCCAGCGAACCAGATCCGACCAGATGGCTGGACGCCATGCCGCTGACCCGCGCCGCCTTCGACGAGGCGCTCAGGCTCTATCCACCCGCCCCCTCGATCAACCGCGAGCCGATCGAACCGGAGCACTACAAGGATCTGTACATCCCGCCGAAAGCAGCGGTGCTGGTGATGCCGTGGGTCATCCATCGCCACCGCAAGCTGTGGGATAGGCCAGACGCCTTCATGCCCGAGCGCTTCCATCCGGGAAACCGCGAAAAGATCGACCGCTTCCAGTATCTGCCGTTCGGTGCGGGGCCGCGCGTCTGCATCGGCGCAAGCTTCGCCATGCAGGAGGCGATCATCGCGCTTGCCATTTTGTTGTCGCGCTTCCGCTTCGATGCGACCGCCGAGACGAAGCCATGGCCGGTGCAGAAGCTGACGACACAGCCGCAAGGCGGCCTGCCGATGCGGGTGACACGGCGTTGACACGCGAAACCGCGAACACTCGAGCCATGCTGGTGCGCGTCACCGGGCGCGTGCAGGGCGTGAGCTTCCGCTTCTGGACGCAGGGCGAAGCCAAGCGGCTTGGCCTCGACGGCTGGGTGCGCAACGAACCGGACGGCTCAGTCGCGGCACTCATAGCCGGACCGGATGACGCGGTCACGGCAATGCTGGAGCGGTTTTGGCAAGGGCCGCGCGGGGCGGTCGTGGCCGATGTCAGGGCAGAGGCGACGGATAATGCCGTTGCGCAGGGCGGGTTCCGCATCACCGTCTAGCCGGTGATGTTGACCCGGTGCGCTGCGTATTCCTTGACGAAAGGCTTCACTTCGCCCTTCAGCTTGATGGTCAGCGGTTGGCCATAGCGATCCTTGGATTTCGGGGTGGCGACGCGTATCCAGCCCTCGCTGACGCAATATTCGCTGACATCCTGCCGCTCCTTGCCGTTGAAGAGGATGCCGACGCCGCGCTCAAGCGCCTCGGCATTGTAGAACGGGCTGCGCTCGTCGATGCTCATTCTGTCGGGAAGCGTCATCTTCAGTCTCCGGGAGGCCGATGAAAACCACCGGCGGCCCGCCGATAAACGGCTCAGGCGCCGGTTTCAAGCCCGCAACATCGATTTCTCCCGATACAACCGCCTGACGTGCGGCCTCAACTCCTGCCTTGGAAAATATTCTCTACATGGACGGGCCAGCGCCACGGCAGTATCGCGACCATGTCGAAGCGCACCGAGAGCCGGCCGTAGTCCGGCTGGCGTGCAAGCCACAGGTCGGCGGCACCTTCTATGCGGCGCTCGGATTCGAGAGCTATGGCTTCCATGGCCTCGACCAGCGAACGCCGCGCCTTGACCTCGACGATGAGGATCAGGTCGCCGCGCCGGGCGATAAGGTCGATCTCGCCCAGTTTGGTACGATAGCGGCGGGCAAGGATGCGGTAGCCTTTCAGCATCAGCGCCAGCGAGGCCAGCGTTTCACCGTGATGGCCGCGCCGATAGGCCTTGCGGCGCCTGGCCTTTGTGGCGTCAGCCATTCGCTTTCAGTTCCAGCAGGCGGCGATACAAATCCTGCTTGCTGGTCCCGGTCATCTTCGCCGCCTCGGCTGCAGCCTTGGAAGCCGGTAATTCGGCGGCCAGGGACAGAAGCAGGCTGTCGATGTCGGCAGGCGTCCGGTTCTCGGCGTCCGGCGGGCCGACGCAGATGACGATCTCGCCCTTCGGCGTGTCGGCGGCGGCATAGTGATCCGCCAATTCCTGCAGCGATCCCAGCCGCATTTCCTCGAATGCCTTGGTAAGCTCGCGGCCGATGGCAGCCTTGCGGGCGCCGCCCAGCGTTTCGGCCATCGAGACAAGCGTATCAGCCAGCCGGCGCGGCGATTCGAAGAAGATCAGGGTCGCCGGCACGGCGCGCAACTCTTCGAGGCGGGTGCGTTTCTGGCCGGTTTTCACGGGCAGGAAGCCTGCGAACATGAAAGCGTCGGATGGCAGGCCGGAGGCCGTAAGCGCTGCAAGCACCGCAGACGGCCCGGGAATCGGCACGACGCGCAGGCCGCGTTCCAACGCCTCGCCGACCAGCCGGTAGCCGGGATCGGAAACCAGCGGCGTGCCGGCATCGGAAATCAGCGCCACGCTTTGACCGGCGTCCAGCGCCTCGATGAGCCTCGGCCCCGCTTCCGCTGCGTTGTGCTCGTGATAGGCGGTGGTGCGCCGGCGGATGCCGTAGCGGTCGAGCAAGACGCGCGAAACGCGCGTATCCTCGCAAGCGAGAATATCGGCAGCGGCCAGCGTTTCCAGCGCCCGCAGCGTGATGTCGCCCAGATTGCCGATCGGCGTAGCGACCAGATAAAGCGCCGGCTGCAATGGCCGGACCGGGACTTCGGCCGAACCGATCACATAGCTATGTCTTTTCGTCTCGCCGGCCATTTCAAACCCTCGCCAGCCTCTGTTTGGCACGGCTTGGCGCTTGTTGCAAAACCCACAATTTTCCATCCTCACCGCCATGTCTTTGCCACAGTGCGGAACGAAACCGGCGACCATGGATTTAGACATCGATTCCCTATGGAGGACACGATGGACAGCCTGAAAATCCAAGACGCTTTCGAGCCCTACTATGCCGGGCGCAAGCGCTTTGCCGCGGAAAACAACCAATCCGCCGCCAATGGCGACGACAAGCTCAAATGGTTACGGGTCGCGTACAAGAAGCGGCAACAGGCCAAACGTGCCGGCAAAGTGACGGAGCGCTGATCGAACGATGCCTAACCGCTTCGATGTCTTCATGTCCCGGATCGAAACGAAGAGCGCCCGAAACGACGCCCCCCCATCACACCCGATAGGCAACCAGTACAGCGCCAACGGCGATAAGGCCGACGCCAAGCCAGTTCGTGCCGGTCAGGCGTTCTCCGAGAAAGACAACGCCAAACACCGCAACAAGCACAACGCTTAGCTTGTCGATCGGCGCGACCTCAGCGGCCTGCCCCAGTTTCAGCGCGCGGAAGTAGCATAACCATGACGCGCCCGTCGCCAGACCCGACAGCGCCAGAAACGCGTAAGTTTTCGATGAGATCGAAGCGAGCGGCTGAAACTGACCGGTTGCCAAGAGGATCGCTGCGAGAACGGCCAGGATCACAACGGTGCGGATGAAGGTGGCGAAATCGGAATTGACGGTTTCGACGCCGACCTTGGCGAAGATTGCCGTCAGCGCTGCAAAAACGGCGGATAGCACCGCCCAGAATTGCCAACTATCCGATACGTTCATCGCAAACACTCCCCGGATGTCGGCAGCGCGGAAACCGATCTACCGGGCCAGATCGGCCACCAGTGCATCGAGTACGATCATGCCGGAGGGCGTGGCGCGCAAGCGCGAATTGCCGATCGAGGCGACCAGCCCCTCCTCCTGCAGGATCGACAGGCGGGTCGAAGACAGGCCGCGCCCTGACAGGCGCTCGTAGCGGGCCAGATCGATGCCTTCCACAAGGCGCAATCCCATCAAAAGGAATTCGTCGGCCTCTTCCGAACGGTGCAGGACCTCGCCATCGACGATGCCGTGGCCCTTCTGCTCGACAAGACCGGCCCAGGTCTCCGGCATCTTCTCGGCGATGGTGACGATGCGTGTACCACCTTCCACGAAACGGCCATGCGCACCGGGGCCGACGCCGACATATTCGCCATAGCGCCAATAGGTCAGGTTGTGGCGGCTCTCGGCTCCGGGCCGGGCGTGGTTGGAGATTTCGTAGGCCGGCAGACCACATGCGGTCGTGATCTCCTGGGTGAGTGCATAAAGGTCGGCTGCATGATCGGCATCGGGAATCTCGAACTTGTGAGCCTCATGCAGTTTGAAGAAGGGCGTGCCCTCCTCGATGGTAAGCTGGTAGAGCGACAGATGGTCGGCAGCGTAGCCGATCGCTTCCTCCAGTTCCGCCGCCCAGGCATCCAGTCTCTGGCCGGGCCGGGCATAGATGAGGTCGAAAGACAGCCGCGGGAAGATTTCACGCGCCAAGCCGATGGCATGCAAGGCTTCAGCCACATTGTGCAGCCGGCCGAGGAAGCGCAGATCGGTGTCGTTCAGCGCCTGTACGCCAAGCGATACGCGGTTGACGCCGGCGGCGCGATAGCCGCGAAACCGCTCGGCCTCGACCGAGGACGGATTGGCTTCCAGCGTCACCTCGATGCCAGAAGGCACCGTCCAGTTCTTCGCCACCGCTTCCAGTACGGCACCGACCGTTTCCGGTTTCATCAGTGAGGGCGTGCCGCCGCCGAGGAAGATCGAGGTGACTTCGCGCGGGCCGGTACGAGCGCGCATGGTGGCAAGCTCGGTGGCGAAAGCCCTGGCAAAGCGCTCCTGATCCACCGGCTGATGGCGGACATGGCTGTTGAAGTCGCAGTAAGGGCATTTGGCCGCGCAGAAGGGCCAGTGGATGTAGACCCCGAAGCCGGGATTGCGGTCAAGCAGCATGATCAGGCGACGTCCAACCTCGCTCGCGCGAATTTCTGGAAGGCACGAGCGCGGTGCGAAAGCGCCGACGCATCACCCGGCTTCCAGCCGTGCTTCTCCTCGGCCGTCATTTCACCGAACGTCTTGCCGAAGCCATCGGGAAGGAACACGGGATCGTAGCCGAAGCCAAGCTCGCCGCGCGGCGGCCACACAAGCCGGCCTTCCACCTCTCCGCGGTAATACTCGGCCTGCCCATCGGGAAACGCAAGGCAGATGACGGCAACGAAGCGCCCGGTGCGTTGGCCCGTTTCTTTCGCGCCGACTTCCTGCATCGCCACTTCGGTGCGCTGCATGGCCATGCCGAAATCGCGCCTGCCATCCGGCAATTCCGCCCAGTTGGCGGTATAGACGCCCGGCGCGCCATCCAGCGCGTCGACGCACAGACCGGAATCGTCGGAGAGCGCCGGCAGGCCAATGGCGCTGGCGGCGGCAAAGGCCTTGATGTAGGCGTTCTCCTCGAAGGTGGTGCCGGTTTCGTCCGGCTCGGGCAAGCCATAGTCCTTGGCCGATTTCGCCTCGAAACCGAACGGGCCCATAAGATCGGCGAATTCGCGCAGCTTGCCGGCATTGTGGCTGGCAATAACGATCTTTTTCCCGTCGAGAGAATGCATCACAGGTTCCAGATTTTCGGTTCGGCGAATTCCAGAGAATTGCCGGACGGATCGCGAAAGTAGATGGAGCGGCCACCGGACGGCCAGTGGAAGTCGGCTTCGATTTCCACCTGGCTTTCCTTCAGATGCGCGCACCAGCGCTCGATTTCATCGGCATGGGCGGCAAAGCACAGATGGCCTTGGCCGGTTGTACCGTGCGGCGGTACAGGCAGACGCGCGCCAGCAGTCGGCGGCACTTTCGTCGCCTCGGCGTTGAACAGCAGGACCACACCGGTCCCGCAGCGGAAGAAGACGTGCCTGCCCTCGACCCTGGCAATGCGCTCAAGACCAAGGACGGCGCCATAGAAGGCTTCCGCCGCGTCGAGGTCGGTGACGTAGAGGGCCGATTCGAGGATGGACGCAGGCTGCATCTTCTTTCCGTCGGTGACCTTACGCCACCGCCATCTGCTGCAGGCTGACGAGGCGCGCAATGCCCTTCTTGGCCAGCCCCATGAGTTCGGCGAACTGCGCTTCCGAAAACGGCTCGCCTTCCGCCGTGCCCTGGATTTCGACGATGCCGCCCTTGCCGGTCATGACGAAATTGGCGTCGGTGCCGGCCGACGAATCCTCCAGATAGTCGAGATCGATGACCGGTTGGCCATCATGGATGCCGCAGGAAATGGCGGCGACGTGATCCTTCAGCACACGCTGGATGCTTGCCATCTGGCGCGCTTCCATCCAGCGCAGGCAGTCGTAAAGAGCAACCCAGCCGCCGGTGATGGAGGCGGTGCGGGTGCCGCCATCGGCCTGCAGCACATCGCAATCGACGGTGATCTGCTGTTCGCCCAACGCCTGCAGATCGACGACGGCGCGCAGCGAGCGGCCAATGAGGCGCTGGATTTCCAGCGTACGGCCGCCCTGCTTGCCGGCGGATGCTTCGCGGCGCATGCGATCGCCGGTGGAACGCGGCAGCATGCCATATTCCGCCGTCACCCAGCCCTTGCCCGAATTGCGCATCCAGCCCGGAACTCGCTCTTCAAGGCTGGCGGTGCACAACACATGCGTGTCGCCGAACTTGACCAGGCAAGAGCCTTCGGCGTGCTTCGAGACGCCGCGTTCGAAGGAGATGGCGCGCATTTCGTCGGGCTGGCGTTTGGAGGGGCGCATTCGGGCCTCTTTCTGGTGATTGTCAGGGATATCTGGCGGGCTTGTAGCCTCATGGAGAGCAGGGCGCAAAGGAAAATGCCCCGGCTTGCACTCGCCCGACCCAAGTCTATATCCTTGGACCCGGAGGCTACGGTAAGGAAGCTGGAGATGACGAAGCCAATTGCCGATCCGACCCTGCATTCGCCAGCGTTCCAATCGCTGGACGTACGTTCACGCGATATTTTCCGGCGCATTGTCGAGTCCTATCTCAAGGACGGCGAGCCGGTCGGCTCACGCAGCCTGTCGCGCATCCTGCCTTCGTCGCTGTCGCCGGCAACGATCCGCAACGTGATGAGCGATCTGGAGCACCTTGGCCTCGTCTATGCGCCTCATATTTCCGCCGGCCGCCTGCCGACGCAGGCGGGCCTGCGATTCTTCGTCGATGCCTTCATGGAGCTTGGCGACCTTTCCGACGAGGAACGCCGCAGCATCGAGGCCCAGATCAAGGCCTCCGGCAGCGAAGCCTCGCTGGAGCACATGCTGACGGAAGCCAGCCAGATGTTGTCGGGCGTTTCGCGCGGCGCCGGACTGGTCCTGGCCGCGAAGAACGAGACAGCGCTGAAGCACATAGAGTTCATCCAACTCGAGCCGACCAAGGCGCTGACCGTGCTGGTGTCGCAGAATGGCGACGTCGAAAACCGGGTCATCGAACTGCCGGCCGGCGTCACCGTCTCGCAATTGCACGAGGCCTCGAACTTCCTCAACGCCCATATCCGTGGCCGCACTCTGGTTGAAGTGCGCACCGAGATTACCCGGATCAAAGACGAGACACGGGCGGCGCTCGATTCGCTGTCGCAGGATCTGGTGGAAAAGGGTCTTGCCCTGTGGGCCGGCTCGGAAACCGGACTGCCGGCGCGCCTGATCGTGCGCGGCAGGGCCAACCTTTTGGAAAACGTCACCGCGCAAGCCGATCTCGACCTGCTCAAACACCTGTTCGACGACCTCGAAACCCAGGACGGGCTGATCCAACTGCTCGACATGGCGGAACAGGGGCCGGGCGTGCGCATCTTCATCGGCTCGGAAAACAAGCTGTTTTCTCTGTCCGGATCGTCGCTGGTGGTGGCTCCCTATCGCGACAAGGACGCACGTGTGGTGGGCGCGCTCGGCGTGATCGGCCCGACGCGCCTCAACTATGCCCGTATCGTGCCGATGGTCGACTATACAGCGCAGCTTATTTCGCGTCTGCTACGCTGATCACTGCCCCCGGTCTTGAGCGGTACCACCGCGATGCCGACCAAGGAGACAAAAATGGCACTGGAAGAGATCAAGGCCAGGATCAGCCTGCTGTTGGAGCAGATGGTCAACCAGCCCGAGGATCGGCGCGAAACGCAGGAACAGTTGCGGGAAAAGCTGAGGGAACTGCGCGCCATGGGCATGCCGCTGCCGGCCGACCTGGTCGAATTGGAACGACGCCTCGACGAGGAATTCAGCGGCGGCGAGGCCTGATCCTCAATCAATGCCGTTCACATCGACGTGTGATGCGGAACGGCGTTCGCTCTCCTACGTTTCGCCATCACTGATGGAGGAACGATTGAAGCTTGCGGCCGCACTAGCCCTCCCCTTGTTGTTGCTGGCGACACCGGCTTTTGCCCAGCAGCAAACCGGCAGCGCCCTCAAAGGCGAGGCCGCCTTTGGCGATTGGCATGCCGACAGACCGGGCGTAAGGCGGCATATCACGCCCGACGACCTGCAAGTTCCCTTTGCAACGGAATCGGTCTCGAACGGCGCCGACCGGGCCTTGATGCCAGCGGACGCCAAGCCGCAACTGCCTCCCGGCTTTGCGGCGGAACTGATCGCATCGGGCATCCGAAATCCGCGCACCGTGCGGGTGGCGCCCAACGGCGACATCTTCGTGGCGGATTCGCGCGCCAACCGGATCAGGGTCTACCGTCTCGGCAACGGCAGCGCCGAACCGGTCGAGCAGGCGATCTTTGCTAGGGAACTCAACCAACCCTACGGCATTGCCTTCCATCCTGCCGAGAAGCCCGCATGGATCTACGTCGCCAATTCAGACAGCGTGGTGCGCTTCCCTTACAATGCGGGCGACCTCGAAGCTTCCGCCGAACCTGAAGTGGTGGTGCAGCGTCTGCCGAGCGGTGGCCACTGGACCCGAGACCTCGCCTTTTCCCCTGACGGCACTACGCTTTACGTATCGGTCGGCTCCGCCTCGAATGTGGCTGAAAGCGCCGGACGGCAACCCGCTGGCGGCGTCGAGGCATGGGCAGAGCAGCAACCGCTGGGCGCGGCCTGGGGCAGTGAGGAGAACCGGGCCGCGGTGCTTGCCTTCGACGCGGACGGCGGCAACGGTCGCATCCTCGCCACAGGTCTGCGTAACTGCTCTGGCATGAGCGTCCAACCGGCGACCGGCGCGCTGTGGTGCGCCGTCAACGAGCGCGACGGGCTCGGCGACAACGTGCCTTTCGATTTTGCGACAAGCGTGAAGGACGGCGCTTTCTACGGCTGGCCCTGGTACTATATCGGCAATCACGAGGACCCCCGCCATACGGGCGCCCGCCGCGATCTTGCCGATCACGTGACGGTGCCGGACGTTTTGTTCCAGGCCCATTCGGCGCCGCTCGGCATCTCGTTCTACGAGGGCGCGCAATTTCCGCCAGACTTCAAGGGCGACGCCTTCGTGACGCTGCACGGCTCATGGAACCGCGGCATCCGCACCGGCTACAAGGTCGTGCGGCTGATCTTCGAGAACGGCAAGCCGACGGGCGAATACGAGGATTTCATGACCGGATTCGTCATCTCCGACGCTCAGGCATGGGGCCGGCCTGTCGGCGTCGCGGTCGCCAAGGACGGCTCGCTGATCGTCAGCGAAGACGGCAGCGGCACCATCTGGCGTGTTACCTACAAGGGCAACACGCCGTAAGCAGAAAATATCAAGGCCAGGATTTCGCGCGTCCCGCGCTGCCCATCACGCTGCGTCGTGGAAATATTTGGCCGTCGGCAGGATGGTCAAGGGCGCGAGTTCGCCCTTGCGCGGCTTCGCAAACAGCATGCGCCGCTCGGCCGCAGCGGAATGGAAGAACGGAAAGCGCCGCAGGATCCAGTTGCGGTTGGCAGCGACATTGGCGTCATAGAGCATGACGGGCACGGTGAAAGGCGGATAGGGGCGCGGCTCTCCCACCTGAATCGCTCCGAAAACCCTGCGGTAGAAGGCCGTATGCTCCTCGCGGATGACGCCGATGCAGGCAGTTGCGTCGAAGTGCACGCTGGCCAGCAGACCCAGCCGTAACGTCACATAAGGCAGGGCCTTGTAGGAAGCGACGAGTTCTGGATCGGCGGCAAGAAGCGTGGGGTTGATGAAGCTTTCGCCGCGATCCAGGCGGGGCTTCAGCACGTCGCCGAACGTGGTCATGGCCGGCGCATAGGGCTCTTCCGGGCTCAGATGGTGAATACGGACCGTGCAAACCAGATTGTCGTCGATGAACACGCCGAACTTGTAGCTGTTCGAGGTTTCGTCGAAGTCGTCCGACATTTTCTGTTCGCGCGTTTCGGGAAGAAAGCCGTTGAGGTAATAGGCCTTGTACCGAAGGCGATATATCGCCTCAAGATCTTCCCCGCTCTCGCACCTTCTATATTCAATGTGTTCGAGTAAATCCGATATATTTCTAGAAAAAGAAGATATCTTTGTAGGCCCAGAGTACACATCTTGAACCCGTACTACATCCTCGGTCGCCGTAGCCGACATGTCATCCCCTCTCTGTCCACCGCGCTTTTCAAGCTAGCCGATGGTGGAGCTTCGTAAAAAGGGAAAATTAGCCTCAAGTCATTTACATTATGTTAAGGTTAACAATCGTCCGGTGATCCGTGGAATGCTGCAGCCCCGAAAAAGAGGGATCAGCTAGGCAGGCAAATGGCCCTGGTTTTCGGCTGAAGGGTTCGGCGCGAAAGCCGGTCAAAGCCGTCTCGGCAATCGCCGGACTCGTTCGACTGGCCGGCAATAGCAGCCGGATCGCCTGACGTCAGTTGATTGCGCGTTGGCTCGCGGATCGCAACTCGCGGGCGAAAGGCCAGACCGTCGTCGACATGGTTTCGATGCCTGTCGCGGTCAGAGCCGAGCCGAACAGGAAGCCCTGCACGAGGTCCGGATGGATCGATTGCATCAGGACTTTCAGCTGCTCGAAGTTTTCGACACCCTCGATGGTGACCGTCAGCCCCAGAGTACGCGTCAAATCGACAATGCCCTTGAGCAGGACCAAAGAACTCGATTCAGACGTCAGATCGGCAAGGAACGAGCGGTCGATCTTGACCTTGTCGAGCGGCAGTTTGTGCAGATAGCTGAGACTGGAGTAGCCGGTGCCGAAATCGTCGAGCGCGATGCGCACACCGAGTGCCTTCAGTTCCTGAATGAGTTCGCGGGTGGCGGATTTGTCGTCGAGCAGCGCGGTTTCAGTAACCTCGACCTCCAGCCGATGCGGGGCAAGGCCGGAACCGACCAGCGCATCGCGCACCTTGTGGATGACATTGCGGTTGCGGAAATCGCGCGCCGACAGATTGACCGACACGTTGGTGTGTTCCGGCCACTTGGCGCATTCCGCACAAGCCGCATTGAGAACGAAAGTGCTGATCTCGGATATGATGCCCATTTCCTCGGCCAGCGGAATGAAGACGCTGGGCGAAATCGGGCCGAGTTCCGGGTGATCCCAGCGGCAGAGCGCCTCGCAGCCGGCAATGCGCATGGTGGTCATGGCGACGATCGGCTGGTAGACGACGCGCAAGCTGGCGGCTTCCACCGCACTGCGCAGATCGGCTTTCATCATCTGCCGGTTGCGGAAGGCGGCATCCATGGCGGACTCGAACATGCGCCAGCCGTTCTTGCCCAGTTCCTTGGCCTTGTAGAGGGCTAGATCCGCCTTGACGATCATCTCGTCGATATCGCTGCTTTCCACGCGCGCCATCACCGCGCCTGCACTGGCCTGGATGCGCAGGACGTGGCCGGCAACGTCGACCTCGCCTTGCAGGCTGGCGAAGATGTCGTCGAGCAGGCTCGCAAGATCGCTCTCGCTC
Organism: Mesorhizobium sp. Root157; assembly: GCF_001427385.1. Lineage (GTDB taxonomy): Bacteria > Pseudomonadota > Alphaproteobacteria > Rhizobiales > Rhizobiaceae > Mesorhizobium. Next base: position 187,823 of record NZ_LMGJ01000012.1, on the reverse strand, counting down.
TCGATGCGGTCGAAGAAGATCATGAATTCGTCGCCGCCGAAGCGGCTGACCTTGATGCCGGGTGCGGAAAAGGCAGTAAGCCGTTCGGCGATCGCGTAGATCAACCCGTCGCCAACGGGATGGCCCAGCGTATCGTTGACGCTCTTGAAGTCGTCGAGGTCGATGGCGGCAAGGGCGCAATAGCGTTCCTTGTTGCCCGACGACATGCATTCCTCGGCCAGTTCGTGGAAATAGGCGCGATTGATGAGTCCGGTCAGGCTGTCATAGCGCGCCATGAAGCGGATACGCTCTTCGGCCTCCACGCGGGCGGTGACATCCTCGAAGGTGATGACACCGAGTTCCAGGCTGCCTTCCCGCGCCGAGAATTCATAGTGCTGCCCGTTCGAAAAGCCGACAAGGACCTTGCGGTCCCTGCCCTCGCGCAAGGCCCTGGTCAGTTGCGCTTCTACATATTGACAGTCCTTCACCGTCAGCATGCCGCCGGCCACGCCGCGCATGAGCAAGGAATGAACCGTTCGCCCCAGCAACAGATCCGGTGATTTCAGGGACATCAGGTGGGCCGCCTCGGCGTTGGCAACCACCACGCTCCCGTCGGGGCCGAGCATGATGAGGCCGTGCGACATGGTGTTCAGCGCGCGGTTGAAACGCTGGGCCAGGCGCGTTGCCTTCTTCTCCTGGCTGATGGCGGCGAAGAGCACCGTACGCACGATCCGCGCCATCGTGTTGATGGTGAAGATGAAGGGGACGATGAACAGGCCGAGGATGAAATTGTAGAAATCACCCTTCAGCATCAGGCCGGCGGCAATCGGCGCAATGACGGAAACGGTCAGGATGACCACCATCTTGCGCGAGCCGAAATTCCTGCCTGCGATGGTGATGGCGCTCGCCAGCACCATGGATATGGCGGCTATCTCGCCAAACAGATCGGGCGCGATATAGAGGCTGGTGAAGGCGAAAAAGCCGACCACCGAACCATGGATGGTCCCGGCGATCAGGTAGTAGCGCTCCCATTCCAGTGCGGACTGGTAGGTATCGATGGTTTCAGGCCGCACCCTTTGAATGGCGTAATATCTGCCCAGAGTAACGACCACCATCAGGATCGTGAGCACGAGGTAGATGGTGGCAGACGTCTTCCAGTAGACCAGACTGCCGATGACTGCCTGAGAAAACGCCGCAACGAACAGAAGGCTCGCGTTGTCAAACAACGAGCGAACGAAGCCCAGATATACGTCCTCAGATATGTCGTCGGGTTTGTCTACGTTCATGGCCTACGCCGCCGCACGAAACGCAGTCATGCCACGATCCGCCTTAAAAAACCTTTAGAGACACGGCCTTCAAGGGTTTCTGATCGGCACGAAACGCACCAAAACTCAACAATCTTCGCTTCAGGTAAACAAGAAGTATCGATCATTCTGCAGCCTGAAGTTGCGGCTGGACGAGTTGTCCCTCGAGCCTGGCGACAAGGCGAGCCCTCTCACCTGCAGCCCTTTCGATGGACGCATGCTTGACGTGGCCATAACCGCGGATGAGAGCCGGCACCGAGACAAGGGCTGCGGCGGCTTCAAGACGGCCGGGCTCCAGCCGGCTCACGACAGTGTCCATATCCTTCTCGTAATCCGCCAACAATTGCTGCTCAAGCCGCCGCTCGGCCGTATAGCCAAACGCGTCGAACATGGTGCCGCGCAAGCCTTTCAGGGCAGCCAGGAGCCGAAACCCGGTCATCATCCAGGGGCCAAAACTGGATTTGCGTGGGCGGCCCTCAGCGTCGCGCCGGCCGAGGATCGGCGGTGCCAGATGGAATTCCAGCCGGTCGTAGCTGCCGAACTGGCTGGCCAGTTGGCGGGCGAAGGAGCTGTCCGTATAAAGGCGCGCGACTTCGTATTCGTCCTTGACCGCCATCAGCTTGAACAGGTTGCGGGCCACGGCTTCCGTCACCATCGTGGAACCCGGCGCGGTTTTCGTTTCGGCAGCACGCACAGCCGCAACCCTGTCGGCGTAACGGCTAGCATAGGCGGCGTTCTGATAGGCAGTGAGGAATTCGACTCGGCGCGCGATGACCTCATCCAGCGTTTGGGCCGCCGACTGTTCAGACCGCGCCTTGCCCTTGCTTTCAACCAGATCGCGCACGAAGGCGGGATCGTGAGCCGCCCGGCGTCCCCAGCGGAACGCGGCGACATTCATGGCGACAGCCTCGCCGTTGAGTTCTATCGCCTTCTCGACCGCTTCCGCAGACAGCGGCAGGCCGCCATGCTGGAAGGCGAAGCCGAGCATGAACATGTTGGCACCGAGAGAATTGCCGAACAGCACGGTGGCGGTGCTGGTCGCATCGACCAAGTGCGTCTTGTCGTCGCCGGCTGCCGACCGGATGGCTTTCTTCAGCCGCTCGACCGGCAGGAAGAAATCCGCCGAACGGGTGAAATCGCCCGGCATGATCTCGGCGGTGTTGGCGAGGAAAAGCGTGTGGCCCTCACGCACCGAGGCCAGCACCTTTTTTGCGCCCGAGACGACGAGGTCGCAGCCGAGGACCAGATCGGCCTTGCCGGCGGAGACGCGGATGGCATGGATGTCAGCCGGGCCGGGCGCGATGCGGACATGGGTGAACACGGCACCGCCCTTCTGGGCAAGGCCGGCCATGTCGATCATGCCGCAACCCTTGCCCTCCAGATGCGCGGCCATGCCGAGAATGGCGCCGATGGTGACGACGCCGGTGCCGCCGACACCGTCAATGACCGCCGCCCAGCCGTCTCGACCCAGCGGGAAAGGTGAGGGCTCTGGCACGCCCTCCAGCGGGTCGGCAGCTCCGGCAAGCCCTGCCGCCTTCTTGATCTTCGCGCCATGAACGGTGACGAAGGACGGGCAGAAGCCGTCGACGCAGGAGAAATCCTTGTTGCAGGAGGATTGATCGATGCGGCGCTTGCGTCCGAACTCGGTCTCGACCGGCTGCACGGAGACGCAGTTGGAGGCGACGCCGCAATCGCCGCAACCTTCGCAGACCAGTTCGTTGATGAAGATGCGCTTGTCGGGGTCGGGGAACGCGCCGCGCTTGCGGCGGCGGCGTTTCTCGGCGGCGCAGGTCTGGTCGTAGAGCAGGACCGAGACGCCTTTCACTTCGCGCAGATCGCGCTGGACCCGGTCCAGTTCCTCGCGATGATGGATGGTCGTGCCTGAAGGGAATTCGGTGCGGCCGGCATATTTGTCCGGCTCGTCGGTGACCACCGCAATGCGCTCGACGCCTTCGGCACGCACCTGCCTTGCGATGGCATCGACGGTCAGGCCGCCGTCATGCGGCTGCCCCCCGGTCATGGCGACGGCATCGTTGTAGAGGATCTTGTAGGTGATGTTGACGCCGCTCGAACGGGCAAAGCGGACGGCCAGCGCGCCCGAGTGATTGTAGGTGCCGTCGCCGAGATTCTGGAAAATATGGTCGCGCGTGGAGAACGGCGCCTGGCCGACCCATTGCGCGCCCTCGCCGCCCATCTGCGTGAAGCCGACCGTGGAGCGGTCCATCCACAATGCCATGAAGTGGCAGCCGATGCCGGCAGCGGCGAGCGAGCCTTCCGGCACCTTGGTCGAGGAATTGTGCGGGCAGCCCGAGCAGAAATAAGGCGTGCGCGAACCGACATCCTTGGTATCGGCCAACATCGCCTGGAACTGGCGCAGATTGGCGACCCGCGCCGCAATCTCTTCCGACGGCCCGATCGTCATGAGGATGCGTTCGCCCAGCGCAATGGCGATGTCGTTGGGGTCGAGCGCGCCCTTGGCCGGGAACAGCCAGTCGCCGCGCTCGTCCTTCTTGCCGACGATCCTCGGCTGGATGGCGCTGCCGTAGAGGCCTTCGCGCAGTTGCACCTCGATCAGCGAACGCTTTTCCTCAACCACGACAACCGTGTCGAGGCCGCGCGCGAAATCGGCGATGTGCTCGAAATCGAGCGGCCAGGGACAGCCGACCTTGAACAGCCTGATACCAATGCGGTTGGCGGCTGCCTCGTCGATGCCAATATCTTCCAGCGCCTGGCGCACGTCGAGATAGCTCTTGCCGACGGTGACGATGCCGAGCTTCGGCTGCCGGCCGCCGGAATAGACGATGCGGTTCAATTTGTTGGCGCGGATGAAAGCGGCGGCAGCGGCGCGCTTGTGCTCGAACAGGCGCTCCTCCTGGCCGAGCATGTTGATTTCGTGGCGGATGCCGAGACCCCCCGGCGGCATGTCGAATTCGGGAATGACGATGCCGAGATGACCGAGCGAGGCATCGACCGACGCCGTCGATTCGATATTGTCCTTGACGCATTTGATCGCCGCCCAGGTGCCGGCAAAGCGCGACAGGGCAAAGCCGTAAAGGCCGTAGTCGATCAGTTCCTGCACGCCGGCGGGATTGAACACCGGGATCATGGCGTCGACGAAGGCGAACTCGGTGGCATGGGCGTTGGTGGACGATTCGGCCATGTGGTCGTCGCCCATCAGGGCCAGCACGCCGCCATTTTTCGAAGTGCCGGCAAGGTTGGCGTGACGGAACACGTCGCCGGTGCGGTCGACGCCCGGCCCTTTGCCGTACCAGACCGAAAAGACGCCGTCATACTTGCCTTCGCCAAGCAGTTCCGTCTGCTGCGCGCCCCAGCAGGCGGTGGCGGCGAGTTCTTCATTGAGGCCTGGCTGGAAGACGATGCCGGAGCCGGCAAGCTGGCTCTTCGCCTTCCACAATTGCTGGTCGAGGCCGCCCAGCGGCGAGCCGCGATACCCCGAAATGAAGCCTGCCGTGTTCAGGCCGGCCATGCGGTCGCGCTCGCGCTGCATGAGCAGCATGCGAACCACAGCCTGCGCGCCGGAGAGGAAGACGCGCTCCTTGGCAAGGTCGAATTTGTCGTCGAGCGCGACGGCATGCAGCGTCATCAGGTTTCACCTCTGCGGAGGCTGCCGCGAAGCAGACCAACGTCGAGAACGGATGTCGCAGTCTTTCGCCCCAAACCCAAGAGGTCAAACGAAATCGGTGCATAAGGCCAACGACGGCGGGCGCCGTCGGGCGATCAGCTTGCCGCCGGACAGGTCACGCCGCGTCCGCCCGGCAACTTGCCGTCAGGATGACCGGCAAGCTCGGGATTCGGCTTGTAGCCGGGTCCGACGACCAGCTTGCGGTCCGGCAGCATGTCCTGGTTCTGCGCCGAAACCATGGTCGTGTCGATCTGCTGCAACAGGCCGCCATCGGTGTACTCTATGCGGATGGCGACGTTGTAGGGCTTGTCCTTGACAACGCATTCCAGCGGCGGACTTTCGACGGTGACCTTGGCCTGGCCGGGGAAAAGCTTCTGGCTGAAGACGAGGGGAGCGCCACCTGCGGGGTTGTCCATGGTCGTCACGACTACTTGCCCTTCGCCGATGGGCTTGAGCGGTTTCAGCGTCACCAGATAGGTCAGCGTCGCCTCGCGATAGTTGAACACGACGAGCCGCCCGGAAATCTCGAACAAGGCGTCCTTGCCGGTGTCGCGGCAAGCCCCAAGGGCGACGGCGGCAGCGAACATTGCCGCCACGAGGATCATGCGCACGAACCCGCTATGCATTGCCGACCTCCCCTGATGTGCCGGCGCTGCGGCTTGCGACCTTGCGATGGTAGTGGCGGCTTGCCTTGCGGCGGTTGCCGCAGACGGCCATGTCGCACCACAGGCGGCTAGCGTTGCGGCTCTTGTCGAGGAACAGCCAATTGCAGTTGGGACAGATCCGCAGCCTCGTACGGCTTTCGCCTGAGAGCAGCGACAGCGCCGAAACGGCAAGTGCCGCCTCGAAAGCAATCGGCGTTGCGGGATCTCCGAAAGGCCTGCCCGGCTGGCCGGTTGTTTCCGTCTTGCCGTGCAGCCCTGCCGCACAGGCCACGAGAAAAGCGGCGAGGTCGTCGGCCGCCATTGCGCCGCTCAGTGCCGCGTCCCTAAACAGTCGATCGGTGGCTTCCCGAATCGACAGCACGGTCGTCGCGATTTCGCGAGGCCTGGGTGCCGACAGTCTCCGGCCGCCCAGTTCCCCAGCCCTGAAACCGCTCGCTGCCTCGGCGAAGCGCGCGATCTCGTCAGGGTCGTCGAACCTGTCGAATGTCCTGTCGGTATGGCCGCGCAGCACCACCGTGTTGGCGGTATCCAGCGCCAGCACGCCGCCGGCAAACCGATGCTTGATCCAGGAAACCGTCATGAAGACATAATCTAACTGGTAAAAGATATTTGACAAGTTAGATTCTGTGCATCAAGACTATTGCCGAGGCGTCTGGCGCGAAAGCTTTCGCATGCTCTACTTGCTCCAGCAGGTGTTGAACGGGCTGCATTCGGGTGCGCTCTACGCCTTGCTGGCCTTCGGCTACGCGCTGACCAACGGTGTCCTGCATCGCACCAACCTTGCCTATGGCGGCCTGTTCGCTTTCAGCGGCCAAACGATGATCCTCGTTTCGGTGTTCGGCTGGAACGTACTGTGGTTGACCCTGCCGGCAACGGTCGCGCTCGGCATTGCGGTGGCAATCGCCTACACCGCCCTGGTCAGCACCATCCTGGCGTCCGGCGTGTTCCAGCCGCTCGCCAACGCCTCGCCAAACGCCATCGTTACCGCCACGCTCGGCGTCCTTCTGGCGCTCACCGAATTCAGCCGCATCGCCGCCGACACGCACGACTTCTGGCTGCCGCCGATGCTGGCCATACCGGTGGTGTTCGCGCGGTCGGGCGGCTTCGAGGTGACGATGACAGTCATCCAACTCGCGAATTGCCTCATCGCGGCAGCCGCGCTGGGCTTCGGCGGTCTTGTGCTTGCCCGCTCCGGTCTCGGCAGGACCTGGCGTGCCGTTTGCGACGATCCGCACGCGGCCGCGTTGTGCGGCATCGATACCAGGACTGTTTTTCGCCGTTCCGTGGTCGCGGGCGGATTGTACGCTGCGCTCGCCGGGGTCATGGCCGGCCTCTACTATGGGAATATCGGTTTCGGCGCCGGCCTCATCTACGGTCTGAAGATCCTGTTCGTCACGGCGGTCGGCGGATACCTGTCGCCGTTTCGGGCAGCTCTTGGCGCAGCCGCCTTTGGATTGGGGGAATCGCTCTGGGCCGGCTATTTCCCCACCGAATGGCGCGACGCCTGGATGCTGGCGCTGCTGGCCGCCATGCTGGTGCTTGTGGGTGCCGGGCGCGACACGGTCAAAGCCGCCTGAAGCAGGTCGGAACACGACACGCGAAACTCGAGAGCCTAAAGCACGTCACATGAATTCGTTCGACAGGACGTGCTTCAGCCTGTCAGACTTTCGTTGGAGTGACGCGCGAAAGCCCTGATTTTCCGCTGCTTTCTTCATTTCGGACAGCCGGCACGCCGAAATTCACAAGTTGACGGGCCAAGCCAGCATCCTGCATATCGTTGGTCCAAAAGAGCGCCTGACGCTCGGCGGAACACGGGACTGTTGTCCAAGGGAGGAATTCCGATGAACCTGATCGACGCCGTTTGGCGTTCGCCGACCGGGCAAGTCTTGCTTGGCGTCGCGCTGCTCGTGATCATTGCTGGCTTATGGACGCGCACGCGGGACCGCAACATGACGGTGCTGCTTGCGATCTCGCGCGGCATCGACCGGGTCAACGAATTCATCGGCAAATGGGTTGCCTGGCTGATCCTGGCTGCGGTGCTGGTCAGCGCCGGAAACGCCATCATCCGCAAAGCCTTCAGCATGTCGTCCAATGCCTGGCTGGAATTGCAATGGTATCTGTTCGGCGCCGCATTCCTGCTCGCCGCCGCCTACACCTTGCGCGACAACGAGCATATCCGGGTCGACATCGTCTACGGCATGTTCTCGCGCCGCACCCAGCACCTGATCGACCTGTTCGGCCACGTCTTGTTCCTGATGCCCTTTACCATTCTGATGGTGCTCTATCTGTTCCCCTATGTCGGCCTTTCCTACCGCTCGGGCGAGATGTCGAACAATGCCGGCGGCCTCATCTTATGGCCGGCCAAATCGCTTTTGCTGATCAGTTTCATCATGCTCCTGTTCCAGGGGATTTCCGAAATCATCAAGAAGATCGCGATCCTGCGCGGCAACATGGACGACCCCAATCCGTTCATCTCGTCCCATGAAATGGCCGAAGTGGAAGCCGAGGCGCTCGCCAAGGAGATCCGCCAGTGATCCATCTCATCGCCGAGAACATGGCCCCGATCATGTTCTGCTCGCTCGTCGTGTTCCTGCTGATCGGCTATCCCGTCGCGTTTTCGCTGGCAGCCAACGGCCTGATGTTCTTCGTCATCGGGGTCGAATTGGCCCCCTTCTCGGGCAACGCCATCAACCTGTCCTGGCCGCTGCTCTATGCGATGCCGGAGCGTCTGTGGGGCGTCATGTCCAACGAGACGCTGCTGGCCATCCCCTTCTTCACCTTCATGGGCATCGTGCTGGAACGGTCCGGCATGGCCGAGGACCTGCTCGACACGATCGGCCAGTTGTTCGGCCCGATCCGGGGCGGGCTTGCTTATGCCGTCATCTTCGTCGGCGCCCTGCTTGCCGCCACCACCGGCGTCGTGGCGGCTTCCGTCATCGCCATGGGCTTGATCTCGCTGCCGATCATGATGCGCTATGGTTATGACCGGCGCGTGGCATCAGGCGTGATCGCCGCTTCCGGGACACTGGCGCAGATCATTCCGCCGTCGCTGGTACTGATCGTTCTGGCCGACCAGCTCGGCCGCTCGGTCGGCGACATGTATGCCGGCGCGCTCATTCCCGGTCTTTTCCTGACCGCGCTTTACGCCAGCTATATCCTGGCGATGTCGATCTTCAAGCCGGCGTCGATGCCGGCACTGCCGCTGGAGGCCCGCACTCTGGGGCACGGCGTCACCTCGCTGATCATCGCTCTCATCGTGGCCGGCAGCATCGCCTACACCGCCCATGTCCTGCTCACGCCTGCAGTCGGCGTCAACGCCGATATCTGGGGCGCAACGGTCGGCGTCGTCGTCATCTATGCCTTCGCCGTCATCGACCGTGGCATGAAGTTCGGCATCATGTCGCGGCTGGCCCAGCAGGTCATCATCGTGCTGATCCCGCCGCTGGCGCTGATCTTCCTGGTGTTGGGCACGATCTTCCTCGGCATCGCCACCCCCACCGAGGGCGGAGCGATGGGCGCGGTCGGCGCACTGGCGATGGCTGCCGCCAAGGGCCGGCTCAGCTACGCGGTGACGCGCTCGGCGCTGATCGCCACCACCAAGCTTTCGTCTTTCGTGATGTTCATCCTGATCGGCGCACGCGTCTTCTCGCTGACCTTCTACGGCGTCAACGGCCATGTCTGGGTCGAGCATCTGCTGACGTCGCTGCCGGGCGGTGCAACCGGCTTCCTCATCGTCGTCAACATCCTCGTCTTCTTCCTGGCCTTCTTCCTCGACTTCTTCGAGTTGGCCTTCATCATCGTGCCGCTGCTGGCACCGGCCGCCGAGATACTCGGCATCGACCTGATCTGGTTCGGTGTGCTCTTGGGCGTCAACATGCAGACGAGCTTCATGCACCCGCCATTCGGCTTTGCCCTGTTCTATCTGCGCTCGGTGGCGGCCAGGGTGCCCTATATCGACAAGGTCATCGGCAAGAAGATCGAGCCGGTCACCACCGCCCAGATCTATTGGGGCGCGGTGCCCTTCGTGCTGATCCAGGTGCTTATGGTCGGCATCCTGATCTTCTTCCCGCAGATGGTCATGCACTACAAGGGCAAGGTGGTCGATCCTTCAACCATCAAGATCGAACTGCCGCAAATGCCGGGCCTCGGAGCTCCGCTCGGTATGCCCGCGCCAGACAACGGAACGGCACCTGCAGCGCCACAGCCGGGCAACAATCTCTCCGCCCCGCCCAGCTTCAACTGAACTGCGGGAAGAGAGCAGTTTCGGGACTATTTCCCAAGCCCAACAAAAAACCCCGGAGGCCTGGCCTCCGGGGTTTTTGTTTCAGTTCGACGCCAGTGGATCAGAGCTTGCCGTTGCGCTGCTGGATCATCATGAAGGTGTCGTAGTTGTACTCGCCGATCTGCGCCCACAGGAAGTGATCCTTGCGGAACGCCTTGATCGAATCCCAGATCTTCTTGAAGCCGGCATTGCTCGCTTCCATTTCGGCGTAGACTTCGTTGGTCGCGTCGAAACAGGCCGACAGGATTTCCTGGCTGAACGGCCGCAACTGGGCGCCATTGGCAACCAGCGACTTGATCGCACCCGGATTCACATAGTCGTATTTCTGCAGCATGTTGGCATCGGTCGCCTGTGCGGCAACCTTCAGTAGCGCCTTGTAGCCAGCCGGCAGTTCTTCCCATTTCGCCTTGTTGAACATGAAATGGACCGTCGGGCCGCCTTCCCACCAACCGGGATAGTAGTAATAGGGCGCGACCTTCTGAAAGCCGAGCTTCTCGTCGTCATAAGGGCCGACCCATTCGGCAGCGTCCAGCGTTCCCTTTTCAAGAGCCGGATAGATATCGCCGCCCGCCAGTTGCTGCGGCACTACGCCCAGTTTCTCGAGCACCTTGCCGGCAAAGCCGCCGACGCGGAACTTGAGGCCCTTGAGGTCCTCGACGGTGTTGATTTCCTTGCGGAACCAACCGCCCATCTGCACGCCGGTGTTGCCGCCAGGCAGGCCGTAAAGGCCCTGCTTGTCAAGGAATTCGTTGTAGAGATCGTTGCCGCCACCGTGATAGAGCCAGGCATTCATGCCGCGCGCGTTGAGCGCGAACGGAACGGCAGAGCCGAGCGCCCATGCCGGGTCCTTGCCCCAGTAGTAGTAACCGACCGTGTGGCACATCTCCACGGTTCCGGCCGCGGCAGCATCGGCTGCCTGCAGGCCCGGCACGATCTCGCCGCCGGCGAAGGGCTGGATGGTGAAATTGCCGTCGGTCGCTTCCGACACATATTTCGACAGCGTATCGGCGCCGCCATAGATCGTATCGAGTGATTTCGGAAAGGACGAGGCCAACCGCCAGGTGATCTTGGGGTTGGACTGGGCAATTGCCGGAGTGGCAAGAGTCGCGGCAGCTGCTGCGGCTCCCGCACCGGCCGTACCGGCCTTTCTGATAAATGAACGACGATCCATCAATTTCCTCCCTTTCCGTATCGGAATTTATGGTCCGATCACCGTGGATTCATTTCGCTATTGGCAATCGGTGCAATGAAACAATACACGCCGGACTTGCGTAGTCCAGCGGGCCGGACGATAGCATAGACAATATGGTTGCAGCTTCTCTTATGCGGCCCAAACGCTTGCAACTATAGTCGAACGGCCTCCCGGCCGGCGCAGCGGCAAGGCAAAACTTGACGTGGCAAACCGCCTTCATATTGCCTATCTTGAATGTAGCTAAGTTCCACGCCGCTAACGGATCAACACGCAAAATGCTTCAGCCGCTCGTCGCCGTCTCCACAGACGTCAAGCAATTCGAGAATTACACCTGGCACGCGACACCCCAGCAATATCTCGAGGCGGCTATCACGGGTGCCGGCGTGCTGCCGGTCCTGGTGCCGGGCCTCGGCGATCGGCTCGATCTCGACGAGCTGTTGTCGTCAGTCGACGGCGTCATGCTGACAGGCTCGAAGTCGAACGTGCATCCCTCGCTCTATGGCGGCGACGCCAGCGAAGCCAATGGCCCCTACGACCCTGCGCGCGACGCCACCACCTTGCCGCTGATCCGCAAGGCCATCGAACGGGGCGTTCCGCTGCTGGCGATCTGCCGCGGCATCCAGGAGATGAACGTCGCGCTGGGCGGTACGCTGGCAACCGAAATCCAGGAGCGGGAAGGCGTGCTCGACCACCGCGCCCCGGCCAGCGACAATCAGGACGAACGCTTCGCCATCCGCCAGAAACTGTCGATCAAGCCCGGAAGCTGCCTGGCGAGCGTCTTCGGCGCCGGTGATATTTCCGTCAACTCCGTTCACCGGCAGGCCGTCGACCGGCTGGGGCCGAAGCTGCAGATCGAAGCCGTGGCCGAGGACGGCACGGTCGAGGCGGTATCGGTCAAGGATTCGCTCGCATTTGCCGTCGGCGTCCAGTGGCATCCGGAATATTGGGTGAACTCCGACAGCGTCTCGCAAAAGGTGTTCAAGGCCTTCGGTGATGCCGCTCGGCTGCACGCCGCCGCACGTACCGGAACTCGTGCCGCAGCGGAGTAGGTTCTTACTGCTTTTTGATCCTAGCCGTTTCCGGAACCGGGGTCAGCGGCTTGCCGGTCGAGAACCACGACACCAGATTGTCCACGCACAGATCGGCCATCGCCCGACGGGTGAAAGCCGAGCCCGAGGCTACATGCGGCAACAGCACGGTGTTGGGCGCATCGAGCAGCGCCTGCGGCACGTGCGGTTCGTTGGCAAACACATCAAGCCCGGCGGCGGCGATCGTTCCATCCGATAGCGCCTTGGCCAGTGCGTCCTCATCGACCGTGCTGCCGCGCCCGGAGTTGACGAAAACCCCGTTCGGCCCCAGCGCCGCCAGGATTTCGGCGTTGATCGCCTTCTCGGTCGCCGCACCGCCCGGTGCAATGCAGATCAGCGTGTCAACCGCCTTGGCCAGCGCCTTGAGCGAACGGTAATAGGTATAGGCCACGCCCTCGACGGGACGACGGTTGTGATAAGCGATCGGCAGCCCGAAACTTTCCAGCCGCTTGGCGATGGCAAGGCCGATGCGGCCCATGCCGAAAATGCCGATGCTGCGCGTGCGTAGCGTCAGCGGGCTCACCGGTATCGGCCCTTGCGAGGCCCATTTGCCGGCGCGCAGCCAGGCTTCCGCTTTCGGCAGTTCGCGCAAGGTCGAGATCAGCAGGCCAACGGTGGTATCCGCCACCTCCTCGGTCAGGACATCGGGCGTATTGGTCACCATCACGCCACGCGTCGCGGCATGGGCGGCATCGACGGAATCGTAGCCGACGCCGAAATTGGCAATGATCTCCAGATTGGGAAAGGCGTCGATGAAGGCAGCATCGACACCGCCAAAGGCTGCAATGCCGCGCACCGCCTCGCACTCGGCTTTATCCACGAGAGAGGCGTCGGCGCGTTCGATGGCGACAAGCCGGAATTCGCCCGCGATACGGTTCAGCGCATGGTCGTGGAACTTCCCCGGAACCAATATGGTCACGGGCGTTGACGGTATCGGATCGGTCATGAACGTTCCACGGGGCGCCCGGTCGACTGGCGCACATGCAATTCAGGCTTGATGAGTTCCTGCGATGGACGAACGGTCTGGCCGTTGAGCTTGTCGAGCAGGGCGCTGGCGGCACGGCGGCCGACTTCGCGCTGGCCGTTCCAGACCGTGGTCAACGCCGGCGTGGCAATGGCCGCCTCTTCCAGGTCGTCGTAACCGGTCACGGAAATATCGACGCCCGGCACCAGCCCGGCGCGCGCAATGCCGTTCATCAGGCCAATGGCAACGAGGTCGTTCCAGCAGCACGCCGCCGTCGGCTTGTCCTTCAGCGCCAGCAACTGGTTGGCGGCCTCGAAACCGCCCTGCTTGGTGCGTGGGCCGGCAATGCGCCAGGACGGTTTGACCTCAAGGCCTGCCTCCTCCATCGCGTGGACATAGCCCTGGTAGCGGTCGCGGCCGGTGGAGGTCTGGTCGGTGCCGCCGATCATGGCGATGCGCTTGTGGCCAAGCGAGATCAGGTGGTTGGTTGCAAGCGCCGTCCCGTAGGCATCATCACCGCGGAACACCGGCACATGCGCGTCCTCGACATCGCGGGCGATGAGCACCGCCGGCAGGCCGTTCTCCTCGGCCATGAGGATATCGGAGGCTGGCGTGTCGATGGCCGGCGACATGATCACGCCGTCGGCGCCGAGTTGCAGAAGCGTGTCGATGAAAGTGCGCTGCTTGTCCAACTGGTCGTAGTGGTTGGACAGGATGAAGGTCTGGCGCGAGCGGTCGAGCTCGTGCTCGATGGAGCGCAGGATCTCGGCATAAAACGGGTTCATGATGTCGTGCACGACGACGCCGACAATCCCCGAGCGCGACGTGCGCAGGCTGGCGGCACGGCGGTTGTAGATGTAGCCGATCTCGCGCGCATGTTCCTTGATGCGGTCACGCGTGGTGGCGGCCACCAGCGGGCTGTCTCGCAGCGCCAGCGAGACGGTTGCGGTCGAGACGCCCAACGCGTCCGCGATCGTCGAAAGCTTGATTTTCTGCGCCAGAGCCGCTTGTCCCCCACCGCTTTTAAACTGTTTAAAAGCGGCTTATGCCATCGTTCCGCAGCAAATCAAAGCTTTTTTGCCACCGCTTCGGTTTCCGAGCCGGGGGCCGCCCGGTTGCGTACGCGCAGCCGATGCTCGCGATGGACGATATAGAGCCCGCTGGCGACGATGATGGCCGCGCCAGCCAGGGTCCAGTTGTCGGGGAACTGATCGAAAATGAACCAGCCGAAGGCGATCATCCAGACCATTTGCAGGTAGGGATAGGGGGCGAGCGCCGTTGCCGTGGCCTGCCGGTAAGCCTGGATCAGGCACCAGTGGCTGAGCCCGCCGAAGACGCCCAGCAGCGCCAGCAGGAGCCATTGCCAGGCATCGCCGGGCATCGACGCCGTGAACGGCAATGTCGGCGTCAACAGCACCAAAGGCGCCAGCGCGGAATAGAAGACGAGACTTTCAGGCGTTTCGGAGGCCGACATGCGCCGGGTCATGATGACGTAGAAGCTGTTCGACAACATGGAACCCAAGGCAAGGAAATGGCCAATCCCGAACACGCCGATGCCGGGACGCGTAATCACCAGCACACCGATGAAGCCGGCAAAGATGGCCGACCAGCGCCGCCAGCCGGCCCATTCACCCAGCAAAGGCCCAGCCAGCGCCGTGATGATCATCGGGCCGAAAAAATAGATCGAGGTCGTCTCCACCAACTGAAGATAGCGCAGCGCGAGAATATTGAACACGGTCGAGCCGGCCAGGAAAGCGCCGCGCACAATATGCGCCGTCGGGCTTGCCGCGCGGAAGCGCCCGATATCGCGCCAGCCCCGAAACAGCACGGCCACCAGCACCACATGCCCGGCAAAGCGCATCCATGCGATGAACAGGGGCGCAATGCCCGCAAGCACCAGATATTTGCTGGACGAATCGAGGAAGGTGAAAAGAATGTAGGCGACGACCATGTACAAGATCGCCGCGACAGGCGTCACGCTATCATCGAATCGACGGGAAGTGCTCACACCAGGACCTGAACTTGCTCCAAAACCATCCGTGAGCTTTGGGCCAGCCCGACCGAGGCTGCAAGCGCAAAAGCGGCTGACCTAACCGAAAGCTATTCTTCGGCTTCCGCCTCTTCCTCGACGGTGGCGTCGGCACCCGACAGGTTCGCTTCGATGCGGGCGAGCAGCTTGTGCAGCGCTTTCTGGTCCTTCTTGTCGAGGCCCTTCAACGCCTGCTTTTCCGTCTTCTTCACCGACTTCTCGATGGCCATGATCATTTCGCGGCCTGAATCGGTCAGGAAGATGTGGGCCTGCCGGGCATCGGAATTGGAGGCGCGCTTGTCAAGAAAGCCCTGCGCCTGCAAGCGGTTGATGGTCTTGGTGATGGTCGGCGGGCGAACGCCCAGCCGATCGGCAAGAGCACCCGGCGTCTGCCCGTCCTCGCGGTCCAGCGTCAGCATGATCTGGTCCTGGCCGGCATAGAAGCCGTGCGCCAGAAGTCGTGACGCAAGCGCGGTGCGCGCCAATCGTGCAGCCGAATGCAGCCGGCTCATTGTCGCTGTTCTGTCAGCCTTGGCCATGTCTTCCTCTCAATCCGGACAGGCGGCAGGATAGCATGCGCCGCCGCTTGCATTCGTTTTGTTTTCCGCGCCGGAGAAACCCTTTTGCCGGCAAGCGAAACCGCAGCGGCATGCTTATGACAGAGCCGCATTGCAGTTTCATGACAGTGTTTATCCGGCTGACTTGTTTTGCGAACGCCGCTGGCGGAATGCCCTAGACGGATTGCCCGGCACACCAGCCGGACGACCATGCCCATTGGAAATTATAGCCGCCGAGCCAGCCGGTGACATCGACGACCTCGCCGATGAAATAGAGGCCCGGCAGGGCCTTGACCGCCATGGTCTTCGAATCGAGGTCGCGCGTATCGACGCCACCCAACGTCACTTCCGCGGTCCGGTAGCCTTCCGAACCGGCAGGCTTGATGCGCCAGTCGTTGACGGCAGCTTCGACGCGCCGTAGCTCCCTGTCCGGCAGGTCAGCCATATTTCTCGATATCGCCAATTGCTCGACGATGGTCTGGGCAAGCTTCTTCGGCAGCAAGGAAGCCAGCACCGTCTGCACGGCCTGCTTGCCGTTCTCGGTGCGGGCGGCACGCAGCGCTTCGAACACATCGACGCCGGGCAACATGGCAATGCCGATTTCGTCGCCCTCGCGCCAGTAGGACGAGATTTGCAGGATGGACGGACCGCTGATGCCGCGATGGGTAAACAGCATGGCTTCCGCAAATTGCGTCTTGCCGCACGAAACCACGGCATCCAAGGCGATACCGGAGAGCGGCTTGAGGCGCTCCAGTGTATTCGGCTCGAAGGTCAGCGGCACCAGCGCCGGTCGCGGATCGACAACGCGCACGCCGAATTGCGCGGCGATCTCATAGCCGAGCCCCGTCGCGCCCATCTTGGGGATCGACTTGCCACCGCTCGCCACGACCAACGATGCGCAGTGTACCGGCCCGTCCTCAAGCTTGACGACAAAACCGTCGGATGCCCTTTCGATTGTCTCCACGCGCGTATTCAGCCTCAGCATCGCACCGTGGCGCTTCATCTCGTCCAGCAAAAGCTGGATGACCTGCATGGCCGAGCCGTCGCAAAACAATTGCCCCAGCGTCTTTTCGTGGAACGCGATGCCATGGCTTTTGACCAGCGCGACGAAATCGTGCTGCGTGTAACGCTTCAGCGCCGAAATGCAGAAATGCGGATTCTGAGAAAGGAAGTTTTTCGGGGCGGCGTGGATATTGGTAAAATTGCAGCGGCCGCCGCCGGAGATGCGAATCTTTTCGCCGGCGCTCCGCGCATGGTCGATGACGAGCACCTGACGGCCGCGCCCGGCCGCCTCTATCGCGCACATCATGCCGGCAGCACCCGCCCCAATGATCAATACATCGACCGAATCCACGCGACGTCCCCGACAAAAGAAATCCTCTATAGCCTTTGACCGGGACGTTGCATCGTAATTTCATCGCACCGACCGATAATCTGGCCCAATGCGAAACGGCTGGGATTGATCGTGCAAAACGTTCGCCGTCATCCTATATGGAGGCAACAATTCCCCTTCGAGGCGCGACATGAGCGACACCCAGACGCAAATTCCCGTAACCGTTCTCACCGGCTATCTCGGCTCCGGCAAGACGACCCTGCTCAACCGGATCCTGTCGGAGAACCACGGCAAGCGCTATGCCGTCATCGTCAACGAGTTCGGCGAGATCGGCATCGACAACGACCTGATCGTGGAATCCGACGAGGAAATCTACGAGATGAACAATGGCTGCGTGTGCTGCACGGTGCGCGGCGACCTGATCCGCGTCGTGGAAGGCCTGATGCGCAGGCCGGGCCGCTTCGATGCAATCGTGGTGGAAACGACTGGCCTCGCAGACCCTGTTCCCGTCGCGCAAACATTCTTCATGGACGAGGATGTGCGCTCCAAGACCAAGCTCGACGCGGTCGTAGCCCTGGTCGACGCCAAGCATCTGCCGCTGCGCCTTAAGGACTCGAAGGAAGCCGAAGACCAGATCGCTTTTGCCGACGTCGTCGTGCTGAACAAAACCGACCTTGTGACGGAAGATGAACTGCGCGCCGTGGAAGCCACCGTGCGCGCCATCAACCCGGCAGCGAAGATCCATCGCACCCAGCGCTCGGGCGTCGATCTCGGCGAAGTGCTCGACCGCGGCGCCTTCGATCTTTCCCGCGCGCTGGAAAACGATCCGCATTTCCTCGACGCGCATGACGATCATGATCATGACCATGAATGCGGCCCGGATTGCGACCACGACCACCACCATCATCACGATCACGACCATCATGATCATGACCACCACGACCATGCGCATCCGTCGGCCATTCACGACGTGACGGTGCAGTCGGTATCGCTGCGCGGCGGCGAGATGGATTCCAAAAAGTTCTTTCCGTGGATCGAGAAAATCACGCAGCTGGAAGGGCCGAACATCCTGCGCCTCAAGGGCATCATCGCCTTCAAGGACGATCCGGACCGCTACGTCGTGCAGGGCGTGCACATGATCCTCGAGGGCGATCACCAGCGCGCCTGGAAAGATGGCGAAAAGCATGAGAGCCGGTTGGTTTTCATCGGCCGCGAACTCGACGCCGAGCGGCTGAAGAACAGCTTCGAGGCCTGCCAGGCCATGACTGCCAACTGACCCATGCCGACAGTCGCTCCCCTTGATCTCGACGGCCATTGCCTCGCCGCCGTCTTCCTGAACAACGTGCCGCATTTCGCACTCGCCGACGGCGTGGTGCATCGCCTCGACCATGGCCACAAGACTGAGCAAGCCAATGACGGCCTGCTCGCGGCATTTCACGACGCGGCGAACGACCGGCTGCTCACGGCTGGTGAGGACGGCAAGGTGTTTGCCGTCAAGAATGACGGCACGGTCGAGCAACTGGCCGAGGCTGGCCGCAAATGGATCACCAGCGTCAGCGCCGGTCCGCAAGGCGCAATCGCCTATGCGTCAGGCAAGACCGCCTATGTGCGCTTCGCGGACGGCAAGGTGAAGGAACTATCCCACCCGCGCTCGGTTGAGGCCGTGGCCTTCGCGCCGAAGGGCATGCGCATCGGCGTCGCCCGCTACAATGGCGCAACGCTGCATTTCCCGGCCGCCGATGGCAAGCCGGTCGAACTGGAATGGGCAGGCGCCCATACCGGCATCGCGTTTTCGCCCGACGGCAATTTCCTCGTCACCACCATGCAGGAAAATGCGCTTCACGGCTGGAAACTTGCCGACGGCAAGCACATGCGCATGAGCGGCTATCCGGCCAAGGTGAAAAGCCTGTCGTGGGCTGCGAAAGGCAAATGGCTGGCAAGTTCCGGCGCACCGGCGGCGATCGTTTGGCCGTTCCAGGCCAAGGACGGGCCTATGGGCAAGGCGCCGCTGGAACTCGGGACGCGCGGCAACACCATGGTGACATGCGTTGCCTGCCATCCCAGCCAGGATGTGGTCGCTATCGGTTATGAAGACGGGATGGTCATCGCCGCGCGCTTCACCGACACCAAGGAGGTGCTGCTGCGCCGTCCCGGCAAGGGCGCCATCACCTCGATGATGTGGGATCGCGAGGAGCGTCGCATCGTGTTCGGCAGCGCCGCCGGCGATTGCGGCGTCATCGACATAGCGGGCTGAGCCGTCCTACCCCTTGCCCAGTTGAAACACGCCCACTGGCCGGATTGCCGTCCTCATACCCAATTGGCTATGAGGGAAGGCCAAGAGGGGCCGTCATGACAACACGCGACACAACGACCTTGGGCGGCATCGCCCGCAGCCGCATCGAGCAGATGCGCGAGGCGGAAGCCGTGGCGTTCCGCACGGCGCGCCCGAAAAGCGAGGCCAGGATCGGCAACGGCATCGAAGGCTTTCTCGGCGGCGTGCCGATGCATTGGATGAAGGATTGGCCGACGCCCTTCCCGATCCTCGTCGATCAGGCCAGGGGTGCCACCATCACCGACATCGACGGCAACAGGCTGGACGATTTCTGCCTTGGCGATACCGGCTCGATGTTCGGCCACTCGCCACCGCCGGTCACCCGCGCCATTCGCCGGCAGGCGGGACGCGGTCTCACTTACATGCTGCCCTCCGACGACGCTCTGGCCATCGGCCCGCTGTTGCAGGAGCGGTTCGGCCTGCCGTTCTGGCAGATCGCCACGACTGCCACCGACGCCAACCGTTTCGCGCTGCGCGTGGCCCGCGCGGTTACGGCGCGCGAAACCGTCCTCGTCTTCAACGGCTGCTATCATGGCTCGGTGGACGAGACGATGGTGCGGCTGAAGGCAGGCCGCGCCATCAATCGCCCCGGCCTTGCCGGCGAATTCCGCGACCTG
Source organism: Mesorhizobium sp. Root157 (assembly GCF_001427385.1). Lineage (GTDB taxonomy): Bacteria > Pseudomonadota > Alphaproteobacteria > Rhizobiales > Rhizobiaceae > Mesorhizobium. The sequence continues at coordinate 167,838 of NZ_LMGJ01000012.1, read as the reverse complement.
ACCCGCGCGACGCGCATCGTCGAGTTCAACGACATCCCGGCGCTTGAAGCCGCGCTGAAAGACAAATCCGTCGCCTGTGTCATCACCGAGCCGGTGCTGACCAATTCCTGCATGGTACTGCCCGATCCCCGTTTCCACGACGCGCTGCGCCGGCAGACGCGCGATGCTGGTACGCTGCTTCTCATCGACGAGACGCATACGATTTCGACCGGTCCTGGCGGCTACACCAGGGTCCACGGACTGGAGCCGGATTTGTTCGTGCTCGGCAAGCCGATTGCCGGTGGTATCCCGGCCAGCATCTGGGGCATGAGCGACGAGGTGGCCTCACGTTTCGCCGCCTATGAACGGACCAAGGAGCCTGGCTACTCCGGCATGGGCACGACGCTGTCGGCCAATCCGTTGCAGTTCGCGGCGATGCGGGCGGCACTCGAAGAGGTGATGACGGCCAAAAACTACGCCCATATGGAGCATCTGGCGCGACGGCTCGATGCCGGGCTGACGGCAGTCATCGACCGCAACAGGCTGCCGTGGCATGTGGCGCGTGTCGGCGCCCGCGTCGAGTTCATCTGCGCGCCCGGCCCGCTCAAGAATGGCGGCGAAGCGGAAGGCGCGCATGCGCCGGAACTCGAGGCGGCAATTCACGTCGCGCTGGTCAATCGCGGCGTGCTGATCGCGCCGTTCCACAACATGATGCTGATCTCGCCCGCCACCCGAGCCGCACAGGTCAACCGGCTGGTCTCGGCCTTTGGCGAGGTTGCCGCGAAACTGGCGGCGTGAGAAAAGCAGATATCGTCCAACAGAGTTTCATCATGACCTCACCTTCGGGCTCGATGCCCAGCGAAGCCAAGGCTTTTCTCGACCAGCATCCGCAGATCGAAGCCTTCGACATCGTGCTGACCGACGCCAACGGCATCGGGCGAGGCAAGATCGTGCGCCGGCACGAATTGATGAGCATCTATGAGGGCGGACGGCATATGCCGATCTCGATCCTCGGCCTCGACATCACCGGCGAGGACGTGCACGAGACCGGCCTGATCTGGGACTCCGGCGACGGCGACCTGCGCGCCTGGCCGATCCCCGGCACGCTGACGCCGCTTTTCGGCACCAAGCCGCCGCGCGGCCAGGTGTTGATGGCGATGTACCACCTCGACGGCGCGCCCATGACCTCCGATCCGCGCCTTGCGCTGGCGAGGCAGGTCGAGGCATTGGCGAAAAAGGGCCTGCACCCGGCCGGCGCATTCGAACTGGAGTTCTTCCTGCTGTCGAACGAGCGCGATGCCGAGGGCAAGGTACAGCCCGCCCGCGCGGTTCTCGATGGCCGCAAGAGCGGCAAGACCGAGGTCTATTCCGTCGACCATCTGCACGGCATGGAGCCGCTGTTTTCCGACATCTATGCCGCCGCGAAGCAACAGGGCGTCCCGACCGAAACGGTCATCTCCGAATACGCGCCGGGCCAGTACGAACTGACACTGAACTACCGCAAGGATGTGATGCGGGCAGCCGATGACCTCATCTTATTGAAGCGCATCGTGCGGGCACAGGCACGCCGCCACGGCGTCACCGCCTGCTTCATGGCCAAGCCGATCGAGAAGTATGCGGGTTCCGGCATGCATTTCCACGTCTCGCTGCTCAACGGGAAAGGCCGAAACGTCTTTACGGAAACGGACGGCGAAACCCGGTCGCTGCCCTTGCTCCAAGGTTTGGGCGGGCTTATCCAGACCATGGCGGAATCCATGCTGGTGTTTGCGCCGCACGCCAATTCGTGGCGGCGGTTCGTGTCGCAATCTTATGCGCCGGTAGCGCCGACATGGGGCGTCAACAACCGCTCGGTGGCGTTGCGCGTGCCGGCCGGTGACGCGAAAAGCCGGCGCATCGAGCACCGGCCTTCAGGCGTCGACGCCAATCCCTATCTGGTGGCCGCGACCGTTTTGGCGGGCATCGTCAAAGGGCTGGACGAAGGCCTCGATCCCGGCCCCGAAACAACCGGCAACGGCTATGAAGCAGTTGAAACGCGCACCACGATGCCGGTCGACTGGCGCGCCGCAATCGAGGCGGCAAAGGCTTCGTCCTTTCTGAAAGGTGCGCTGGGAGAAGACCTGCACCGCACCTTCGTGGCGATCAAGCAATCCGAATATCTGAGGGTCGCCCGCACCGTCAGCGAACTCGACTACCACCTCTATTTGCACGAGGTGTGAGGCAAATCGCGGCCCGGCAATCGGGCGCAGGCCAGCCTTTATCTTATCAGGATCGCCCGCAAATCGTTGACGTTGGTGCCGGTCGGGCCGGGAACGAACAGGTCGCCGACCGCGTTGAAAGCCGTCCAGGCGTTATTGCCGGCCAGCATCGCCTTGGCATCGACGCCGGCCGCGCGCATGCGGGCCACTGTGGAACCATTGGCGAAGGCGCCGGCATTGTCTTCCGAGCCGTCGATGCCGTCGGTGTCGGCGGCAAGTGCCTCGATGCCGTCATGGCCGTCGATGCCGATGGCGAAGGCGAGCAGGAATTCGCTGTTGCGGCCGCCCTTGCCTTTTGCCTTCAACGTCACCGTCGTTTCGCCGCCGGACAATAGCAGCACCGGCTTCTTGAACGGACGGTTGCGGGTGGCGATCTCGCGGGCGATTGCCGCATGGATCGCACCGACCTCGCGCGCCTCGCCTTCCATGGAATCCGACAGGATGACCGCCTCGATGCCTTGCCGCTTGGCCTCGGCAGCGGCAGCTTCCAGCGACACGGCGGCGGAAGCGATGACCTTGACTTCGTTGCGGGCGAATATCGCATCGCCGGGACGAGGCGCATCGGCTACGGGCGAATTGATGTGCGCCATGACAGCCGCCGGCAATTTGATCGCGTAGGTTTCGATGGCTTTCAGGGCGTCGGCGCGGCTTCCCGTACTAGGCACGGTCGGACCTGAAGCCACCAGCGACGGGTCGTCGCCGGGAATGTCCGACACCACCAGCGACACCACCCTGGCCGGATGAGCCGCGGCGGCGAGCCGGCCGCCCTTGATGTTGGAAAGGTGCTTGCGGATGGTGTTCATCGCGGCAATCGGCGCGCCGGAGGCCAGCAGTGCCTCGTTGACGGCAATCTCGTCGGCCAGGGTCAGGCCACCAGCCGGGGCCGGCAGCAAGGCAGAGCCGCCGCCGCAGACCAGCGCGATCACCAGATCGTCCTCGCTCAGGCCGGAAACCTTCTCCATCAACCGCCGAGCGGCTTCGAGCCCCGCCGCATCCGGAACCGGGTGCGCCGCCTCGACCACTTCAAGGTGTTTCGTCGGCGCACCGTATCCGTAGCGGGTAACGATCAACCCATCGACCGGCCCGTCCCAAACCTTCTCGAAGGCGGCGGCCATCTGCGCCGCGCCCTTGCCCAGGCCGATGACGATGGTCCTGCCTTTCGGCCTGGCCGGCAGATGATCGCGAATGGTCTTTTCCGGATCGGCGGCGGCAACGGCGGCGTCGAAGATGGATGTCAGGAAGCGCTTGGAATCCATGCAGGGGGTCGCTCTTCTAGTTGGATTTCTGGGCAGGCAAGGTCAGTTCGTTGCGGTCGTGGCCGAGATGGTCGCACAAGGCATCCACCACGATGCCATGATCGTCACGCTCCGGCAGGCCCGACACGGCGATGACGCCGATGACGCCGGCGCCCTTGACCTCAATGGGAAAGCCGCCGCCGGCAAGCACGTAGTCGGCACTATCCAGCCCCTCGCCGACCCTGAAGGTTCGATCGGGGCGTTCCTGCTCCAGCACCATGCGGTACGTGCTTTTAAGGAAGCGCTTGACGACGTTGATCTTGCGCCGCGCCCAGTCGGGATTGGCGCCGTTGGAACCCGGCATCGCGGCATAAAACAGGGGGCGATCGAAGGTGCGGATATCGACGACGATCGGCAGGCTTTCCTTGAGCGCCCGCGTCCGGATGGCGGAACCAATGGCAAAGGCCGCCTGCTCGTCGAACACGTCGAAGACAAGCCTCGCCTCCTGGCGTTTGATGGTCTCGATATCGTCGGCGACGGCCATCGGCACTCCTCCCGGAAAGTCGCCAGACGCTTTCGCCGATCAGTGCCGTCGGGTCAAGCAGGAGTTGGGCCGAGCAGGTGAATCGATTCAGGCGGCGAGTTCGCTCTTGGCCGGGTTTCCGGCGACATAAACCTCGGCTACCACGCGGTCATCGCCTACCGTCTGTAACAGGAAAAGCTCTTCGGCCAGCGTCTTGACCGTCTCCATTCTCAGCCGCATGACCGGCGTTGCGCCGGCGTCGAGCACGATGATGTCGGCGTCGGTACCCGGCTCCAGCGTGCCTACCTTGTCCGCAATCGACAGCGCCTCTGCATTGCCGCGCGTGATCTGCCAGAACGACTGGAACGGGTTCAGTTTCTCGCCCTGCAGTGCGATGACCTTGTAGCCTTCATCCATGGTGCGCAGCATCGAATAGTTGGTGCCGCCGCCGACATCGGTGGCGGTTGCGATGCGAACCGGGTTATCGCGCGAGCGCAGCCGCTGGTAAGGAAACAGCCCCGAGCCGAGGAACAGGTTCGAGGTCGGGCAGAACACCGCAATCGAACCGGAACCCGACAGCGCATCCGCCTCGCGTTCCGAAAGATGGATACAATGGCCGAGCAAGGTCTTCGACCCCAGCAAGCCATAGTGCTCGTAAACGTCGGTGTAATCCTTCGACCTCGGGAAAAGCTCCTGGGTGAAGGCGATCTCGGCGTGGTTTTCCGACAGATGGGTCTGGATATGCAGATCGGGGAACTCGCGCGCCAATGCGCCCGCCATCTCCATCTGCTGAGGCGAGGACGTGATGGCGAAGCGCGGCGTGATGGCATAAAGCTGGCGGCCCTTGCCGTGCCATTCGCCGATCAATGCCTTGGTGTCGTCGTAACTTGATTGCGGCGTGTCGGTGACGCCGTCCGGGGCGTTGCGGTCCATCATCACCTTGCCGGCGATATTGAGCATGTTGCGCCCGTGCGACTCGGCAAAGAAGGCTTCGGCGGATGCCTTGTGGACCGAGCAATAGGCCGCGACGGTCGTGGTGCCGTGGCGGATCACCTCGTCCAGGAACAGGCGCGCTATGCGGCGGCCGTGCTGCGCGTCCTGGAACTTGGTTTCTTCTGGAAAAGTGTAGGTGTTCAGCCACTCCAGCAGTTCGGCGCCATAGCTGGCAATGACCTGCATCTGCGGGAAATGCATATGCGCGTCGATAAAGCCCGGCATAAGGAGATGCGGGCGATGGTCTGTGACCTTGACCCCCTCACCCGCCTGTTTCTCAATTTCTGCATAGGGGCCGGCGGCAACGATCTTGCCGTCGCGCAACAACAGCCCGCCGTCTTCCTCATAAGCATAGGCGGCATGGTCGTCGATCGTGTCGGGCCAACGGATGAAGGTCAGCGTGCGCCCGCGCAGGAGGGTGGTGGTCATGCTACCGGCCGTCACTTCTTCGCTTCCTCGAACCAGGCAACCAGCATGGCGCGTTCCTTGTCGGTCATCTGGGTGACGTTGGCCGGAGGCATGGCATGGCTGCGGCCGGCCTGCAGGTAGATTTCCTTGGCGTGCGCGGCGATACCGGCATCGGTGTCGAGCATCACGCCCTTGGGCGCATGGTAGATGCCCTCATAGGAAGGCTCAGTGGCATGGCACATGGCGCAGCGGCCAAGCACGGTGTCGCGCACGGCGGGAAAGTGAGTGGAAACGACGTACTGTTCGCCCGCCGCACTCACCTTGGCTTCGCCAGTCAGCACCTTAGGCACGGTCGAAAGCCAGATGATGACGATGAACAGGATGCCGGCGGCGAGCCAGGTCCATGTCGGGTTGCCCTTGCGGGCATGCTGGGTGTTGAAGAAATGGCGGATCAGCACGCCGATGATGAACACCAGCGAGGCGATGACCCAGTTGAACTCGGTGCCGAATGCCAGCGGATAGTGGTTCGACAGCATCAGGAACAGGACGGGCAGGGTCAGGTAATTGTTGTGCAGCGAGCGCTGCTTGGCGATCTTGCCGTATTTCGGGTCCGGCTTGCGGCCGGCGATGAGGTCGGCGACGACGATCTTCTGGTTGGGGATGATGACCATGAAGACGTTGGCCGACATGATGGTCGCGGTAATGGCGCCCAGATGAAGGAAGGCGGCGCGGCCGGTGAACAGATGCGTCAGCCCCCAGGCAATGAAAACCAGCACGCAGTAGAGGAACAGCATCAGGCCGGTGTCGCTCTTGCCGAGGAAGAGCTTGCACAAAAGATCGTAGAACACCCAGCCGACGCCGATGGTGGCCAGCGAAATGGCGATGCCGACCGGCACGGACACGTCGAGCACGTTGGGATCGATGAGGAAAAGATCGGCGCCCGCATAGTAGACCACGCACAGGAGGGCGAAGCCCGACAGCCAGGTGGCGTAGGATTCCCATTTGAACCAGGTCAGGTGCTCCGGCATCTCGGCCGGTGCGACGAGGTATTTCTGGATGTGGTAGAAGCCGCCCCCGTGAACCTGCCACTCCTCGCCAAAGGCTCCGGCGGGAAGGTTCGGCCGCTGGCGCAGCCCAAGGTCCAGCGCCACGAAATAGAACGACGAACCGATCCAGGCGATGGCGGTAATGACGTGCAGCCAGCGCACACCGAACGCCAGCCAATCCCAGAAAATCACGAAGTCCAGCATGCTCCATCCCTTCTCGCCGAAGCTCGGACATTACGTGGAGTGCACGCTAAACGGAAAGAGGCGGGAAACACGATGACTTTCAAAAAAAAATGTAAAATACTAGGGTCACTTTACGCAGCCAGATGAGAGCCACGAAACCAGCGCATGGCCTATCTCGACAATATCGCCGTCTTCGTCCGCGTTGTGGAGCTTGGCAACCTTTCCGCGGCGGGGCGCGACATGCGCATTTCACCAGCGGTTGCGTCCAACCGCATCAAGGAACTGGAAAAATACCTCGGCGTGAGGCTGTTCAACCGCACCACCCGCCAACTCATGCCCACGGAACACGGAACGGTGTTCTACGGTGGCGCCAAGCAGGTTCTAGACGCGATCACCGAGGCGGAAGCGGCAGTCTCCGCCCTCTCCGGCCAGCCGCGCGGCACCATCCGCGTCACCGCCCCGCTCGGGCTCGGCCGCCGGCTGATCGCCTCCGGCATTCCGGATTTCCACGATAAGTACCCCGACATCGAGGTCCGCCTGAGGCTGTCTGACCACACTGTCGATATCCTGAAGGAAGGCATCGACGTTGCCTTCCGGCTTGGCGTCATCGAGGATTCGTCGCTGCGCCTGCGCGGCATCCTGGATTGCGAGCGCGTGCTGGTTGCCTCTCCCGAATATCTGCAAACGCGCGGAGAACCGACCGATGTCCAGGAACTGGTCGGCAGGAAGCACGACTGCCTGATGCTGCGCTATCCCGGTTCGCGCGAGTTCTACTGGATATTGCAGACGGAGAACGGACCGCAGAAATTCGAATTCCAGGGTCCGTTCGACAGCGACGACGGCGACGTCTTGACCGGCTGGGCGCTGGCCGGACGCGGTATCGTCAACAAGCCGCGCTTCGAGGTCGAGCCTTATCTGCGCGACGGGCGCCTGCGCGTCATCCTGACCAAGTCACCGCCGGTGCCGGTGCAGCTTGCAGCGGTTTATCCGCACAAGAAGCTGCAGGACCCAAAGGTGCGCCTGCTGCTCGATTTCATGGCCGAACGCTGCCAAAAACTGATCAAGGAACTGCTTGCGGGCAAATAGCCGCATTCCCTTGAGGAACCGGATCGCAAGCCGCACATTAAGACGTGAAGCAGGCGGCAATCAATTCGACGCCGTTTGCCGCTCACCTGAGTTCCGTGCATCCAAGCGGACGCATGGGCTCCAGCATTTGATCCAGCATCGGAACGATCCGGAAGACCGGATTTTCTTTTCGGTCCGGTGCCCCAGCCTATGGAGTTCCTGATGCCGTCTCACCCCACACATAACGACCTCAAGTCCAACGCCAAGAAGGTTTCGATTGAAATCCTCAATGCACGGCTTGCCGACGCAATCGATCTGGCGTTGATCACCAAGCAGGCTCACTGGAACGTCAAGGGGCCGCAATTCATCGCCATCCATGAGATGCTGGACGGCTTCCGCGCCGAACTGGACGTGCATGTCGACACCATTGCCGAACGGGTCGTGCAAATTGGCGGCACCGCCATCGGCACGACACAGGCCGTCGCCAAGGCTACGCCGCTGAAGCCCTATCCGACCGATATCTACAAGACGACGGACCACCTCGCCGCTCTGATCGAGCGTTACGCCGTCGCGGCAAACAACGCGCGTTCCGCCATCGACGAAACGGACGAGGCGGGCGATGCCGACGCCGCCGACATCTTGACGGGCTATTCGCGCTCGCTGGACAAGGCTTTGTGGTTCCTGGAAGCCCATACCCAGGAAAAGGAGTGATCAGCCGGCCGCTCGCGTCCTTACGCCGGGCGCTGGCGCCGGTTGAAGGGCAAAAGCCGTCATGATCTCGGCTGCGGCCAGTGCTGCGATTACGGTGGGACGCTTGTCCTTCACACCATCGCCGCCGATCGGCGATACGAGGCGGGCAAACTCCGCCTCGGTGCCGCCGGCGGTTTTCAGGAACCAGCTTTTGAAGGTGGCCTTCTTGGTCTTGGACCCGATCATGCCCACGTAAGCCGTGTCGGTTCGCTGCAACGCCTCGGCCACGATGAGGAAATCAAGCGCATGGTCATGGGTCAGCACGGCAAATGCCGAGCATGAAGGCGCATCCCTGACCACGTCCTCGGGGACTGGCGTCAACCGGGCCTCGACACCTTCCGGCAGACCTTCCAGCGCATCGGCACGTGTATCCACCACGATGGTGCGCACCGGCATCAAGGCGCAGGACGCGGCCATCGCATGGCCGACATGGCCGCCGCCGAAAATGTAGAGGTGCGGCAAGCGTTCCTCCTCACCTTCTTCCCGCTGCACCAGGTCGGCCGCGATCTCCGGGTCGCCAAGACGAATGGATACCGCTACCCGGCCGCCGCAGCACTGGCCGATTTCCGGGCCGAGCGGGATATCGAGGGTCGTGGCAAGCCGATCGGCATCGAACAGAGGAGCGCCCGTGCTTTTTCCCCGCCGGGGAGACAGCAACTGCCGGGCCTTGTCGATGGCCATGTATTCGAGTTGCCCGCCGCCGATGGTGCCATGTGTGCCGGTGGTGGAAACCAGCATCGTCGTCCCCGTCTCACGCGGAGTGGAGCCCTTCGCGTCCGCCACCTCGACCAGCGCGAAGCGTTGCGCGCCGGCGAGAAAGGCTTTGAGGCTTTGCAGTTTCGAGGTCATGGTCGTCATTCCCTCATGGGAATATAGCAGATACCGGGTTCAATTGCTTCATCGGCACGCGATCAGGCCGCGCCGCGCCCTTCCGTCCGCAGCCTCTCGATCGCCATCAGCACGCGCTCAGGCGTCGCCGGTGCATCGAGGCGCGGGCAGATCTTGTGGCCGGCCACACTCGCCACCGCATCCGACAGGGCATGCAGGACCGACAGGCCTAGCGGCAGCGGCGGCTCGCCTACGGCCTTCGAGCGATGGATCGTCGGCTCGTAGGCCTGCGACCAATCGGTCAACGCGACATTGAATATCTTGGGGCGATCCGAAGCGAGCGGAATCTTGTAAGTCGAAGGCGCGTGGGTGCGCAGCCTTCCCTTGTCGTCCCAGACAAGCTCCTCCGTCGTCAGCCAGCCCATGCCCTGCACGAAGCCGCCTTCGATCTGGCCGATGTCGATGGCCGGATTGAGCGAGCGGCCGGTGTCATGCAGGATGTCGGTGCGCTCGACCACATATTCGCCGGTCAGCGTATCCACCGAAACTTCGGAACAGGCTGCGCCATAGGCGTAGTAGTAGAAGGCGTGGCCCCTGCCACGGCTGCGGTCCCAATGGATTTTCGGCGTCTTGTAGAAGCCCGCCGCCGATAGATGCACGCGCGCCATGTAGGCCTGCCTGACCAGTTCGGCGAAGCTGATTTCCTCATTGCCGACCCGAACCCGGTTGGGCAGGAACACGACCTGATCCTTTGGAATCTGGTGCGCTTCGGCGGCGAAGTCGATGAGGCGGTTCTTGATCTGGCGCGCCGCATCCTGCGCGGCCATGCCGTTCAGGTCAGCGCCTGACGACGCTGCGGTCGGCGAGGTGTTGGGAACCTTGGCCGTGGTGGTGGCGGTGATCTTCACCTGGTCGATATCGATCTGGAATTCCTCGGCCACCACCTGCGCCACCTTCAGGTGCAGGCCCTGCCCCATCTCGGTGCCGCCGTGGTTCATGTGCACCGAACCATCGGTGTAGACATGGACCAGCGCGCCGGCCTGGTTGGACTCCGTCTTGGTGAACGAGATGCCGAACTTGACCGGGGTCAGCGCCATACCGCGCTTGATGTAGCGGCTGTTGGCATTGAACGCCGCGATCTCGCGGCGGCGGCCGGCATAATCGGCGCTCTCTTCCAGTTCCGCGACGATGCGCTGGATGATGCAGTCCTCGACCTTCTGGTGATAGGGCGTGACGTTGCGATGGCCTTTCGTGCCCATCGCGTCATAGAAATTGAGCTTGCGGATTTCGAGCGGGTCCTTGCCCACGGCGAAAGCCACTTCGTCGATGACGCGTTCGGCCCCGACCATGCCTTGCGGGCCGCCGAAACCGCGAAAGGCGGTGTTGGACACCGTATTGGTGTAAAGCGGCGCCGACCGCGCATGCACATGCGGATAGTAATAGGCGTTGTCGCAATGAAACAGTGCGCGGTCGCCGACCGGGCCAGACAGGTCGGCCGAGAACCCGCTGCGCAGCGCATACATGTAGTCGATGCCGAGGATGTTGCCCTCTTCGTCGAAGCCGACATCGTAGTCGATGACGAAATCGTGCCGCTTGCCGGTCGCGGTCATATCCTCGTCGCGGTCCATGCGGACCTTGACGGCGCGCTTCAGCTTCTTGGCGGCAATGGCGGCAAGCGCCGCGCACTGGTTGGCCTGGGTTTCCTTGCCGCCGAAGCCGCCCCCCATGCGGCGCACCTCCACCGTCACGGCGTGGCTCGGCACGCCCAGCGCATGGGCAACCAGGTGCTGGGTTTCGCTCGGACCCTGCGTCGAGCAATGCACGATGACTTCATCATCTTCACCCGGCACGGCAAGCGACACCTGGCCTTCGAGATAGAAATGGTCCTGGCCGCCAAGGCGCATGCGTCCGGTGATACGGCGGGGCGCATCATTGATCGCGGCCTCCGCATCGCCGCGCTTCAGGACCAGCCGCGTGGTGACCAGTTTGTCCTTGACCGGGTCGAGGTTCCAGATATCGACGATTGCCGGTAGCTCTTCATATTCGATCCTGGCCAAGCTCGCGGCATGGCGGGCCTGCTCGCGCGTTTTTGCGATCACGCAAAAGATCGGCTGGCCGTGGAATTCGACCTTGCCTTCCGCCAGGATCGGATCGTCGTGCATGCCGCTGGGCGAGATGTCGTTTTCGCCGGGAACGTCGGCATAGGTCAGCACATCGACGACGCCGGGTGCTGCGCGCACCGCCGACAAATCGACCGATTTCAACAACGCATGGGTAGCCGAGGACAGGCCGAAGCCGGCGTGCAGCGTGCCCGCCGGCTCGGCGATGTCGTCGATGTAGACGGCCGCGCCGGTGACATGCTTGTGAGCCGAGTCGTGACGCTGGCCGGTGTGGACACCGCCGGCGATCTTTTCTGCCTTGAGATTTGGGGAATGCTTGGTCATGACCATCTGCCTCACGCGGCCCGGTGCCGCGAAACCTGGGTCGGTGCGCCGCCGGCTTGGGTTTCGGCGAAGAAGCGGCGCAGCAAGTTCTTCGACGCCAGCATGCGGTATTCCGCCGTGGCGCGCATGTCGCTCAGCGGCGCGAAATCCCGCGAATAGGCTTCCAGAGCGGCCTCAACCGTTGCTTCTGTCCACGGCTTGCCTGCAAGCGCTGCCTCCACGGCCTTGGCCCGTTTGGGCGTGGCCGCCATGCCGCCATAGGCGATGCGGATCGCGGCGACCGTATTGTCCGGCGCCAGTTTCATATGGAAGGCGCCAAGGGCGGCGGTAATGTCTTCGTCGCGGCGCTTGGAAATCTTGTAGGCGGCAAAGAATTCGTCCTTGGCCGGCACCGGAACATGCACGGCCTCGACGAATTCCCCCGGCTGGCGATCCTGCTTGCCATAGGCAATGAAGAAATCTTCGAGCGGAATGGTTCGCCTTTCCCTGCCCTTGCGCAGCGTCAGGCGCGCGCCGAGCGCGATCAGCGGCGGCGGCGTGTCGCCGATCGGCGACCCGTTGGCGATGTTGCCGCCGATGGTGCCCATGTTGCGCACCTGCTGGCCGCCGATGCGGTCGATCAGGGTGCCAAGCGCCCGAATCCTGGCGGCAAGCAATTCGAACGCTTCCGTATAGGTGACGCCGGCGCCGATGGAGATGACGCCGTCGCGCTCGCTGATGGAACGCAACCCTTCGACATTGCCGATGAACACCGCCGGCGAGATGTCGCGCATCATCTTGGTCACCCACAACCCGACATCGGTCGAGCCGGCGACCACCGTCGACTTCGGCTCGGCTTCCAGAATGGCCGCGAGGTCGTCGACATCGGCGGGGATGATGAGGCGGTGCTTGCCTTCGCCGATCTCGACCCGTGTGCCGTCATCCATAGCGCTCAGCCGCACGATGATCGCCGCACGCTCCTTCGCCAGCGGATCGTTGGCGGCCTTGCCGTAGCTCGAAATGGCGCGGCCGGCGCGCATGATCGCCTCGTAGCCGGTGCAGCGGCACAAATTGCCCTGCAATGCCTTTTCGATGTCGAGGTCGGAAGGCTGGGGTGTCTCCATCCACAGGCCATAGAGGGACATCACGAAGCCCGGCGTGCAGAAGCCGCATTGCGAGCCGTGGAAATCGACCATCGCCTGCTGGACCGGGTGCAGCCTGGCGGCGTCGGCTGCCAGATGCTCGACCGTTACCACATGGCAGGCGTCGAGCGAGCCGACAAAGCGGATGCAGGCATTGACGCTTTCATAGACCAGGCCGCTACCGACCCGCTTGCCGACCAAAACGGTGCAGGCGCCGCAGTCGCCCTCGGCGCAGCCTTCCTTGGTACCCACCAGGCTCTTCGACAGGCGCAGCCAGTCGAGCAGCGTCAGGTCGGGCGCGACATCCTTGAGCGACACGTCGCGGTCGTTGAGGATGAAGCGGATTTCGTCGCGAATTTTCACGCCAGCCATGTCAGCTCCCCCTGTAGGTCGAATATCCGTAGGGCGAGATCAGAAGCGGGACATGGTAGTGTTTTTGCTCCGCCATGCCGAAGCGGATCGGCACACGGTCAAGGAAGGCGGGCTCGGGCAGCGTAGTGCCCTGCCGCCGCAGATAGTCGCCGGCTGCGAACACCAATTCGTATTCACCGGTGCGGAAATCGCCACCGGCCAGAAGCGGGGCGTCGCATCGGCCATCCGCATTGGTGACGACGGTCTTGAGATGGGTGCGCGTTTCGCCGGCCACCTTGAAGAACTCGATCGAAAGGCCTTCAGCGGGCTTGCCGCTGGCCGTATCGAGGACATGCGTCGTCAAACGCCCGCCCTCAGCTTGCGCGGTTCCTCCCAATTGATCGCCTCCCATTCCGGTCCATTCAAACACGAGAGATTGGATTGTGCGCCATTTAACCGCGTAGCATAAGGGCCGGTCGGGCCGGGCGGCCCAAAAACACTTTCAAAATTTTTGAGGGGAATGTCCGCCATCCCCTTTGATAGTCTCTACTACGGCATTTTCGAAGCGGGAGAGGTTTGTGATGCGTTATCAGCGTGACATGCGCGGCTATGGCGCCAACCCGCCGGACCCGAAATGGCCGGACGGTGCGCATGTCGCAGTCCAATTCGTCGTCAATTTTGAAGAAGGCGGCGAAAACTGCATCCTGCATGGCGACAAGGCTTCCGAGGCTTTCCTGTCGGAGATCACCGGTGCCTCACCGTGGGTCGGCCAGCGCCACTGGAACATGGAATCGATCTACGAATACGGCGCGCGCGCCGGCTTCTGGCGGGTCCATCGCCTGTTCACCGAGGCCAATGTGCCTGCCACCTGCTACGGCGTGGCCAGCGCGCTGGCGCGATCGCCCGACCAGTTGACGGCCATGCAGGAGGCTGGCTGGGAGATCGCAACGCACGGGCTGAAATGGGTCGACTACCGCGACCACTCTCCCGAAGACGAGCGCCGGGATATCGAGGAATCGATCCGGCTGCACACCGAAGTCACCGGCGAGCGGCCGACCGGCTGGTACACCGGCCGCACGTCGGAAAACACGGTGCGGCTGGTTGCCGAGGCGGGCGGCTTTGCCTACTGCTCCGACACCTATGACGACGACCTGCCCTACTGGATCAACCATGACGGCCACGGCAACGCCATGGAGCCGCTGCTCATCATCCCCTATACGCTCGACGCCAACGACATGCGCTTCGGCATCCAGGCCGGGTTTTCGAACGGCGAGCAGTTCTTCACCTACCTGAAGGATGCCTTCGACACGCTCTACGAAGAAGGCATGAACGGCCGGCCGAAAATGATGACCATCGGCCTGCATTGCCGGCTCATCGGCCGGCCCGGCCGTTTCGGCGCGCTGAAGCGCTTCATCGAATACGTCAAAAGCCATGACAAGGTTTGGCTGGCGCGGCGCATCGACATCGCCCGCCACTGGCACGAGCACCATCCCTACGAGGCAGCAGCCCTTCGCCCTTCGCGCATGAGCAAGGCCGACTTCGTGAAAAGCTTCGGCGGCGTGTTCGAGCATTCGCCGTGGATCGCGGAACGCGCCTACAAGCTGGAACTCGGCCCCGCACATGACAGCGCAGGCGGCCTGCACAACGCACTTTGCCGCGTGTTCAGGTCGGCCACCGATACGGAACGGCTTGGCGTGCTCAAGGCGCACCCGGACCTTGCCGGCAAGCTGGCGGCGGCGAAGCAACTGACGCCCGAATCGACCAGGGAACAGGCTTCCGCAGGGCTTGACGCCCTCACGGACAAGGAGCGCGAACTGTTTTCCAAGCTCAACGCCGCCTATGTCACCAATTTCGGCTTCCCCTTCATCATCGCCGCCAAGGGCCGGACCAAGGAAGAAATCCTCGCCGAGTTCGAGACCCGCATCGGCAACGACCGCGAAACCGAACTCCGGACCGCCTGCAAGCAGGTCGAGCGCATCGCCCTGCTGCGCCTCAAAGACATGCTGCCGCTCTAAGATTCAATCGATGGATAAGAAAACCATGGCCGACCGCACCTATTATGCCCCGCAAGGCGGACTTCCGCCGCAAAGCGATCTGGTCACCGACCGCGCCGTCTTCACCGAAGCCTATGCCGTCATTCCGAAGCGGGAGTTCAGCGATATCGTCGCCAGCTTCCTGCCCTTCTGGGACAAGACACGGGCGTGGATCATCGCCCGCCCGCTCTCCGGCTTTGCCGAGACCTTCTCGCAATACATCATGGAGGTTCAACCCGGCGGCGGCAGCGACCGGCCCGAGCCTGATGCCGGGGCCGAGGGCGTGCTGTTCGTCGTCGAAGGCGAGGTCACGGTCACGCTTGGCGGCGAGGCGCACAGGCTGACGCCGGGCGGCTACGCCTTCCTGCCGCCGGCCAGCGACTGGCGCCTGCGCAACAACGGCAGCGGCGCGGCGCGTTTTCACTGGGTGCGCAAGGCCTATGAATTCGTCGACGGCCTCGAAGCGCCGCAAGCGATTTTCGCCAACGAGAACGACATCGCCCCGCTTGCCATGCCCGACACCCATGGCGGCTGGGCAACGACGCGCTTCGTCGATCCGTCGGATCTGCGCCACGACATGCACGTGACCATCGTCACGCTGAAGCCGGGTGCGGTCATCCCCTTCCCCGAAACCCACGTCATGGAGCACGGCCTCTACGTGCTCGAAGGCAAGGCCGTCTACCGGCTGAACCAGGACTGGGTGGAAGTGCAGGCCGGCGACTATATGTGGCTGCGCGCCTTCTGCCCGCAGGCCTGCTATGCCGGCGGTCCTGGCAATTTCCGCTATCTGCTCTACAAGGACGTCAACCGCCACCCCAGGCTCGGCGGCACCTTCGCGCCGAGGCGCGCGCCATGACCCGCATTGCCGCCCAGCCGCTGACGCGCGAAAGCTTTGCCGCTTTCGGCGACGTGATCGATGTGGAAACCAGCAACCACTACCCGATCAACGACGGCAAGTGCGAGCGCTACCATGACCTTGCCCGGCCGGACGTGACGGGGCCGAATGCGCGCGTGCTGATTTCCATCGCGCGCGGCACGCCCTACGAATTCCCGCTCAAGCTGACCATGGTCGAGCGCCATCCTTTGGGCAGCCAGGCTTTCATTCCGATGTCGCCCAAGCCGTTCGTCGTGATCGTGTGCCCCGACGACGGACCGGACGGGCCAGGCACGCCGCAAGCATTCCTGACGGCCCCCGGCCAAGGCGTGAATTATCGCCGAAATGTGTGGCACGGCGTGCTCACGCCGGTCGGCGAAACCCAGGATTTTGTCATGGTCGACCGTGGCGGCGACGGGTCGAACCTTGAGGAATTCTACTTCTCGCATCCCTACGAGGTCCATCTGCCTGACGGATTCAAGCCATGAGCGATGCCTCGTTGATCGATCGCCTGCTCGATGTCGTGGAGCACGATATCGTGCCGAAAACCGCAGACGGCGTGAGACAGGGCAACAAGCTGTTCGGCGCGGCGATCCTCAGAAAGAGCGATCGCTCACTGATCATCGCCGAAACCAACAACGAGATCGAGAACCCTCTGTGGCATGGCGAGATCCACTGCCTGAAGCGGTTCTACGAGATGCCGAAGGCCGAACGCGTCGATACCAGCGACGCCATCTTCGTCGCCACGCACGAACCCTGTTCGCTGTGCCTGTCGGCGATCACCTGGGCCGGTTTCGACAATTTCTACTATCTGTTCAGCCATGAGGATTCGCGCGACAGCTTCGCCATTCCGCATGACCTGAAGATCCTGAAAGAAGTGTTCAGGCTCGATCCCGGCGGTTACAATGCCGAGAACGCCTATTGGAAAAGCTTCTCGATCCGCAAGCTGGTGCGCGAACTGCCGCCGGCCGACCGCACCCGCCTTGAAGCGCGCATAGAGGCGATCTCAAGGCGCTACGACGCGCTTTCCGATACGTATCAGGCTAGCAAGGCCGACAACGACATCCCGCTCAACTGACCGTTGTTCCTGCGGCAAGCGCGCATGCCGGCGCGACCTGCATTGCGACGTCTCGATTCATCCCCTCGTTCGACACTTGCGCACGAGCAGCCTTGATAATCTCGGCAAACCCCGCGACTTTGCCCTTCAACGCAATCAGTGATTGAATAATCATTGGTCCAAGCGCGACATGCGATTTACGCCACGCGATGTCGCATTCGGTCTTGCGTCCAGCTTGACCTTGCCGTCATTATTCAAGGCAAATGAATAACTAAGAAAACGGACCACAAGGTCCAACCACAGAGTGAGGAGCCTCAGCATGTCCAATGAACTCGAATTCCTAAGCCGCCGTGTCGCGACCGGAAAACTTAGCCGGCGCGATTTTCTTGGCCGTGCTGCTGCACTGGGAGTGAGTGCGGCTTTTGCCAACACGCTGCTTTCGGACGCGGCGCTCGCCGAAGGCCCGGTCAAGGGCGGTGTGCTCAAGGCCGGCCTGCAGGGTGGCGAATCCTCCAACGTTCTCGACCCGGCCCTGAACCTCAGCCAGGTGAACTTCTCCTTCGGCAAGGCGTGGGGCGAGTTGCTGGTCGAACTGAACCCCGACGGCAGCCTCGAGAACCGCATCGCCGAAGACATCGGTTCATCTGACGACGCCAAAGTCTGGACCATGAAAATCCGCAAAGGTATCGAATTCCACGACGGCAAGACCGTTTCGGCCGAGGACGTGGTCGCCACGCTTGAGCGCCACAGCGACGAAAAGTCGAAATCGGCGGCCCTCGGCATCCTGCAGGGCATCGATAGCATGAAGGCCAGCGGCGACGAGGTCGTCATCTCGCTGAAAGACCCGAACGCCGACTTCCCCTATCTGATGGCCGACTACCATCTGGTCATTCAGCCCAATGGCGGCAAGGACAATCCTAATGCCGGCATCAGTGCCGGCCCCTACAAGGTGACCATCGACGAGCCGGGTGTGCGCTATGGCGGCGAAAAGTTCGCCAACTACTGGCAGGGCGACAAGCTCGGCCACGCAGCTCAGATCGAGATCGTCGTCATCAACGACGCGACCGCACGCACCGCAGCCCTACAGGGCGGTCAGGTCAACATGATCAACCGCGTCGAGCCGAAGGTCGTCGATCTGGTCAAGCGCGTGCCGGGCGTGACCATCCAGAACGTCTCCGGACGCGGCTTCTACCCGTTCAACATGTTCTGCGACACCGCACCCTTCGACAACAACGATTTGCGCATGGCGCTGAAGCTGGCCATGGACCGCGAGGAACTGCTGGACAAGATCCTGCGCGGCTACGGCAAGGTCGGCAACGACATTCCGGTCAACGAAGCCTATCCGCTGTTCCCCGACGACCTCGAACAGCGCAAGTTCGACCCCGAGAAGGCGGCCGAATTCTACAAGAAGTCGGGCCATTCCGGCTCGATCCTGCTGCGCACTTCCGACGTCGCCTTCCCCGGTGCCGTCGATGCGGCACAGCTTTATCAGCAGAGCTGCGCCAAGGCGGGCATCCAGATCGAGATCAAGCGCGAACCGGGCGACGGCTACTGGTCGGAAGTCTGGAACAAGCAGCCCTTCTCGCTTTCCTATTGGGGAGGGCGGGCAACGCAGGACCAGATGTATTCCACGGCCTATGTTTCAGGGGCCGACTGGAACGACACGCGCTTCAAGCGGCCGGACTTCGACAAGATGGTGTTGACCGCGCGCGGCGAACTCGACCAGGACAAGCGCAAGGGCATGTATCGCGACATCGCCATGGTGATGCGCGACGAGGGCGGCCTGCTGGTTCCGTTCTTCAACCAGTATATCGACGCCTCCGGCAAGGGCGTGCAGGGCTGGGTGAACAATCCCGCGCAGGAAATGTGCGGCGGCTACGCGCTGTCGCTCTGCTGGCTAGAAGCTTAAGGCCGGCCGTGAGCGCATGTCCTCACCCATCCTGAAACTGGTGGCCCAGCGCGTTGCGCTGGGCATCCTTCTCCTGCTGGCCGTTTCGGTCCTGATTTTCGCCGGCACCCAGGTGCTGCCCGGCGATGTCGCGCAGTCCATCCTGGGCCAGGCGGCCACGCCGGAATCGCTCGCCAATCTGAGGGCGGAACTGGGGCTGAACGATCCGGCCTATATCCGTTACTTCCGATGGCTGGGCGGCGTCATGACCGGCGATCTCGGCACGGCGCTTTCGAGCGGGCAGGATATCGCCACCTCGATCGGCGGGCGGCTGTGGAACACGCTGTTTCTTGCCTTCTGCGCCGCGCTCATATCGGTGCCGCTGGCGATCCTTCTCGGGCTTCTGGCCGTGCGCTACCGCAACGGCTGGGTCGACAAGCTGATTTCGGGCCTGGCGCTCGCCTCGACCTCGTTTCCCGAATTCTTCATCGGCTATCTGCTCGTCTATTTCTTTGCCGTGCAGTGGCAGATATTCCCCGGCATCTCCACCGTCTATGACGGCATGCCGTTCCTCGAGCGAATGCAGGCGATCGCGCTGCCGGCGGCGGCGCTGACGCTGGTCGTTCTGGCGCAGATGATGCGCATGACACGCGCCGCCATCCTCAACGTCATGCAGTCGGCCTATGTCGAGACGGCCGAACTCAAGGGCCTGTCGGCGTTTTCCATTATCCGCAAGCACGCTTTGCCCAACGCGGTTGCCCCGATCATCAATGTCGTGATGCTCAACCTTGCCTATCTGATCGTCGGCGTCGTCGTGGTCGAAGTCATCTTCGTCTATCCCGGGATGGGCCAGTATCTCGTCGATCACGTCTCCAAACGCGACGTGCCGGTCGTTCAGGCCGTCGGGCTGATCTTCGCCGCCGTCTACATCGCGCTCAACATCGTTGCGGATATCGCGTCCATCGTCGCAAATCCGCGCCTCAGACATCCGAAGTAGGGCGGCGCCATGCTGGACATCAAACGCATCCCCATTCCGGCACTGATAGGGATCGTCCTGACGGTCCTGTTCGTCATCGCGGCGGTCTTCGCGCCGTGGATCGCCCCTTATGGCAATGCACAAATCGTTGGCGACGTCTGGCAGCCCATGTCGGATCAATTCTGGCTTGGCACCGACAATCTCGGCCGGGATCTTCTGTCGCGCATGATCTACGGTGCGCGCACCACGATCTTCATCGCGGTTCTGGCCACGGCCCTGTCGTTTACGCTGGGCGCTACGCTGGGCTTTTGCGCGGCGGTTCTGGGTGGCTGGTTCGACACGCTGATGTCGCGTTTCGTCGACCTCTTGATGGCGATCCCGACGCTGATCTTCGCGCTCGTCGTGCTGTCGGTGCTGCCTTCCACGCTGGTCACGCTGATCCTGGTCATGGGCATACTGGACTCCACGCGCGTCTACCGGCTGTCGCGCGCCATCGCCGTCGATATCGAGGTCATGGACTTCGTCGAGGCAGCCAAGCTGCGCGGCGAAGGCATGCGTTGGATCATCTTTCGCGAAATCCTGCCCAATGCGCTCTCCCCGCTGATCTCGGAACTCGGCTTGCGCTTCATCTATGCTATCCTGTTCCTGTCGGCCCTGTCCTTCCTCGGGCTGGGCGTCCAGCCGCCGGACGCCGACTGGGGCGGCATGGTCAAGGAAAACAAGGACGGCATCGTCTTTGGCATCGGGGCGGCCCTCATCCCGGCTGCCGCGATCGCCATGCTGGCCATCTCAGTCAACCTGGTTGCCGACTGGGTTCTCAACCGCACGGCCGACCTCAAGGGGGGACGTGGAAATGGCTGATAAAAAGTCCAACCTCCTGCTCGACATCCGCAATCTGCGCATCGAGGCGACGGTCTATCCACCCGGCGAGCCGCCGAAGAACATCGTCATCGTTCACGATGTGTCGCTGACGCTGGAAAAGGGCAAGGTGCTTGGCCTGATCGGCGAATCGGGGGCCGGAAAATCGACCATCGGCCTGTCGTCGATGGGCTATGGACGCGGCGGTGTTCGCATCACCGGCGGCGAGGTTCTCCTGAACGGCCGCGATATATTGAAGGGTGGCAAGCAGGGCCTGCGCAAGCTGCGCGGGCACGAAGTATGCTACGTCGCGCAGTCGGCGGCCGCCGCCTTCAACCCAGCCCACCGTCTCATGGACCAGGTTGTCGAGGCAACCCTTTTGCATGGCAGGGCGACGCGCGCCGAAGCCGAGAAGCGGGCCATCAAGCTGTTCAAGGCGCTCAGCCTGCCCGATCCCGAACATATCGGAGAACGCTTCCCGCATCAGGTTTCCGGCGGTCAGTTGCAGCGCGTGATGACGGCCATGGCGCTGTGCTCCGAGCCCGATCTGATCGTCTTCGACGAGCCGACCACTGCGCTCGACGTGACGACGCAGATCGACGTGCTGGCGGCGATCAAGGTGGCCATCCGCGAGACGGGGGTGGCGGCGCTTTACATCACCCACGATCTTGCCGTCGTCGCCCAGGTGTCCGACGAAATCATGGTGCTTCGCCATGGACGGCTGGTCGAATGGGGCGGCACCCGCCAGATTATCAAGGAGCCGCGGCAGGACTATACCAACGCGCTGGTTTCGGTGCACGAGATCGAGCACGAGGAAAAGAAGCCGGGTACGGCATCGTTCCTGTCGGTCAAGAACGTCACGGCGGCCTATGGCGGCGGCAAGGTCAAGGTTCTGAAAAACGTCTCGGTCGACATCTACCCCGGCCAGACGCTGGCGGTCGTCGGCGAATCCGGTTCGGGCAAGTCGACACTGGCGCGCGCCGTCACCGGGCTGCTGCCGCCCGAACAAGGCTCCATCACCTTTGACGGCCGGCCGCTGGCCAACCGGCTTGCCGACCGGCCAAAGGAAGATCTGCGGCAGTTGCAAATGATCTACCAGATGGCCGATGTGGCCATGAACCCGCGCCAGACCGTCGGCACAATCATCGGGAGGCCTCTGGAGTTCTATTTCGGCATGCGCGGGCGCGAACGCGATGCGCGCGTCAACGAACTGCTCGACAAGATCGAGATGGGCAAGGGCTTCAACGACCGCTATCCGGCCGAGTTGTCAGGCGGGCAGAAGCAGCGCGTCTGTATTGCGCGTTCGCTGGCGGCCAAGCCCAAGCTCATCATCTGCGACGAGGTGACATCCGCCCTCGACCCGCTGGTGGCAAACGGCATCCTCAAGCTGCTGCTCGACCTGCAGGCGGAAGAAAACGTCGCCTATCTGTTCATCACCCACGATCTCGCCACGGTGAAGTCGATCGCCGATTCGATCGCGGTGATGTATCGCGGCGAGGTGGTGCGCTACGGACCGAAGTCCGAAGTGCTGAAGCCTCCCTTTGACGCCTACACCGATCTACTTCTGTCCTCCGTGCCCGAAATGGAAATGGGCTGGCTGGAAAAGGCGATCAAGAACCGGCGCATGGAGAGCGCGGGAAATTAGTTCATGGCCTTGAAAACGAAGCTGCTGCTCATCGTTCTAGACGGCCTGCCATGGCGCAACTGGCGCCGCTACATGGGAAACCTCGAAGGCTGGGTACAGTCCGGCGCGGCGCAGGTCTGGCGCATGCGCTCGGTGCTGCCCTCGACCTCGGCCTCCTGCTACGCCTCCATCCATACCGGCGTTGCGCCGCAGGCGCATGGCATCCTTTCCAACGAAGTCGTTTTCCGGGTCGAGCGGCCGGATATCTTTTCCGAGGTGAGCAAGGCCGGCGGCAAGACGGGAGCGGTGACGCATTCTTTCTGGTCGGCCTTTTTCAACCGTGCGCCTTTCGATTTCGTCCGCGACATCGAATATGACGAGCCCGACGGTCCCATCCACCATGGCCGCTTCCACACCATGACCGGCTACAACCTCATCAACCAGATGACGCCGAGCGACGCCGACCTGTTCGCCACGCTGACAATGCTCACCCAGCGTTTCGGCATAGACTACGGCATCCTCCACACCTGCACGCTGGATTCGATGGGCCACCGCTTCGGCCACGACTGCGCGGAGATGGACAAGGCGCTGTTCACCATCGATGCGCAACTCGCCGCTTTCCTGCCGCGCTGGCTGGAAGCCGGCTATGAGGTCATTGTCACCGCCGACCACGGCCAGACCGATCGCGGCCACCATGGCGGCCATGACGAATTGCAGCAGGACTTTGCGCTCTATTATTTCGGCCCGGCGAAAGGACCAAGGCCCGACGCCCTACTCGACCAGTTGCAATTGGCCCCGACAGTGCTGAAGAGGCTCGGCGTCAAGGTCCCTGCCACGATGAAGGCCAAACCCTTCCTGACTTGAGCCTCACCAGATCCACGCGCCTTGCCCCAGCGCGCGCACGGCACCGACGATGCGGGTGAAGCTGGCGCGGGCGCGCCCGACCGTGTGCCGTGCCCTCAAATAGCCGTGGACGAGCCCCGCCTCGTCGAACCAGAAGGCCAGCCCGCCACCGGCCACTACATGATCGCGATAGGCCTCGCCATCCGACGCCAGTGGATCGCATCCGGCGGTGAAGATCACCGTTGGCGGCAGGTAGGCAAAGTTGGCATCGGCCAGCGGGGCCATGGCAATGTCGCCGGTATGGTCGGCACCGCCCGTGCGCACATGTTCGTAGTAGCGGACGTCGCGGGTGGTCAGCATCGGCGCTTCGGCGTGCCGGACATAGGAGCCGCGCGACATGTCGCCGCCCAGCGCCGGATAGACCAGCACCTGCCCGGCTGGCTTGACCTTGTGGCCGCGCGTGGCGTGGCTGACGGCAGCGGCGAGATTGCCTCCCGCGCTGTCGCCGCACAGCACGACCGGACAGGAGTAGACCCTCGTCGCCCATTCGAAGGCGCTCATCGCGTCGTCAAAGTGAGCAGGATGCACGTGTTCGGGCGAGAGGCGATAGTCGACCGACACCACCTCGAAGCCGGTGCGCCCGCACAACTCGGCACAGACATCGTCGTGGCTTTCCAGACCGCCCAGGATGAAACCGCCGCCGTGGAAATAGAGGACCACCGCAGCATTGCCGGCCTCACCCGCCCGATAGATACGGATCGGGATATCGTGTGTCGGTGTCGAGATCGCGCTGGTTTTCGCCGTCACGTTGTCGGGGTATCCGGCAAAGAACCCGCGGCACATGCGGTCGTAGATAACGCGCTGTTCAGCTATCGTGAGATCGACGGCATCCGGCGGGTAATACGAGTTGGTCCGGTCGATGAACGCCCAGGTTTCCGCGTCGATCAGCTTCTTGTAATCGGTCATCGGCGTGCGCCATCATCACTACCAGGGCCTTTACCGCCCCTTCCACACCGGGTCGCGCTTCTCGGCAAACGCCTTGAAGCCTTCCAGATTGTCCTCCGAACCGTAGAGGATGTCGACCGTCGGCAATTGCCGGCGCGTGACCCTGTTCATCGCCTCTTGGAAGGTCAGCGATTCGGCGATGCGCGCGGTTTCCTTGATCGCGGCGAACACCAGCGGCGGGCCGCCAGCCAGCAGCCGCGCGATCTCCCAGACCCGCTCCTCCAGCTTGTCCCTGGGCAGCACCTCGTTGACCAACCCCCAGCGATGCGCTTCCTGAACATCCATCCAGCGCCCGGTGAGCAACAGGTCCATGGCGACGTGATAGGGAATGCGTTTCGGCAGCTTGATCGTGGCGGCGTCGGCCAGCGTGCCGGCCTTGATCTCCGGCAGCGCAAACGACGAATGGTCGGAGGCGTAGATGAGGTCGCAGGACAGCGCCAGTTCAAAGCCGCCGCCGACCGCCATGCCGTTGATGCAGGCGATGACCGGCTTGTTCAAGTCGCGCAGTTCCTGCAGCCCGGCGAAGCCGCCGACGCCATAATCGCCATCGACCGCGTCGCCGCCCGCCGCCGCTTTCAAGTCCCAGCCGGCCGAAAAGAATTTTTCGCCGGCCGTTTTCACGATGGCGACACGCAGGTCCGGATCGTCGCGGAACGCCTTGAAGGTCTCGCCCATCAACCGCGAGGTATTGAGATCGATGGCGTTAGCCTTCGGGCGGTCGAGCGTGACTTCCAGGATGGAACCTTCGCGGCGCGTCGAAATAACTTCGGTCATGATGCGTCCCTTGAAACCAGCAGCGCGTCGGCGATCCACACACCCTCGCCTTGCCTGCAGACAATGAGCGGATTGATGTCGAGTTCCTCGATACCGTCCGCCCGCTCGGAAACGAAGGCGGCAATGGCCGCAACCGCCTCGACGGCGACCGCGATATCGGCCTTCGGGCGACCGCGATAGCCGTCGAGCAACGGAAACAGCTTCAGCGACCGCAACGCCACCTCGATCTCGCCTGGCGAAGCCGGCAAAAGCAGCATGGCGCTGTCTTGCAGCAATTCCACCAGCACGCCGCCGCTGCCCAGCGTCATGGTCGGGCCGAACACCGGATCGCGGGTGAAGCCGACGATCAGTTCCGCCACCCCACCCTGCACCATGCGTTCGACATAGAGGCCGGAGCCGAGCGGCAGGAGCGCCGTTGCAGCAGAACGCACAGCCCCTTCGCTGTGCAAGTTGAGTTTAACCGCGCCAGCTTCTGACTTGTGAGCGACGCCCAGCGCCTTCAGCGCAACCGGAAAGCCAAGTTCCCGCGCCACAGCAACCGCTTCATCCGCATTGGCGACACGCTCGCCCTTGGGCACGGCAAGGCCCGCCTCGCGCAACAGCGCCTTGGCTTCGGCCTCATCGAGCGTGGCGCTGGCCCCTACCTCCCCCTTGCGGGGAGGTCGCGCCATAGGCGCGGGTGGGGGTGTTGTGGAGAGAGGCTCCATCCCGTCACTTCGCACCGACCCTACCGCCAGTGGGGTCGGTCTCTTCCACGCCGCACCGATAAACGCCGCCGCTTCAGCCGCATCGAACGCCTCGACGATGCCGTGAAGCGGCACGACGCCCCGCTTCATCAGGTCCATCGCATGCGCTTCAGGCAAATTCTCCAGCATGGAAGCGACAATGGCGCCGCGCGCATCATTTGCCTTCAAGGCAGCTTCGAAGGCGCTCACCGCCGTCCACCAGTCGGCATCCGAGCAGCGGTCGTTGCGCGGGAAGTCCAGCACCAGCATGTTGAGGTCGAAACTGCCGGACACGAACGCGCCGAATGCCGCCGTCATGGCCGGCTCGTCGTTCCAGATGAAGGTGTTGTAGTCGAGCGGATTGGCGACCGCCACCAGCGGGCCGAGCGCTTCCTTCACGCGGGATTTGTGGCCGCTGGCAAGCGCCGGGAAACCGACCCCGCGCCCCTCGGCGGTGTCGGCCATCACCGACGCTTCGCCGCCCGAACAACTCATCGACGACAGCCGTCTTCCCGGCAGCGGACCGACCGTGTGCAGCAGCTTCAACGTTTCGAGGAAGGACGGGATCGAATGCACGCGCGCGATACCCAGCCGCTTGAGGAAGGCATCCGAGCCTGCGTCAGACCCTGCCAGCGAGGCTGTGTGCGAAATCGTGGCGGCGCGCGCTTGTTCCGAGCGGCCGACCTTCATGGCGACGATCGGCTTTTTCAGTTCACGCGCGCGGGCGGCAAGGCGCTCGAAGCCGGCGACGGAATCGAAGCCCTCGATGTGCAGGCCAAGGGCGGTGACGCGTTCGTCCTCGATCAACCCCAGCGCCATTTCGGACAGGCCGGTCTGCGCCTGGTTGCCGGCCGTCATCAGGAAGGCGACCGGCAGGCCGCGCTGCTGCATGGTGAGGTTGCAGGCGATGTTTGACGATTGGGTGATGATCGCCACGCCGCGCTCGCCTTGCTCCAGCCGCTTGCCGCCGTGCTGGTCGGGCCACAACAGCGCGCCATCGGCGTAGTTGATGAGGCCATAGCAGTTCGGGCCGATGATCGGCATTGCGCCAGCCGCAGCCACCAGTTCCTGCTGCAAGCGCTCGCCGTCGGCATCGTCGTTGCCGGTCTCGCGAAAGCCGGCGGCAAAGCAGATCGCGCCGCCTGCGCCCAGCCTGGAAAGCTGGCCGATAATGTCGATGGTGAGATTGCGATTGACGGCCACAAACGCCGCATCGGGCGCGCCGGGCAGATCGGCAACCGATTTGAAAGCGGGCACGCCACGGACGTCCGGCCGGCTTGGATGCACCGGCCAGATCGCGCCTGCGTAATTCATCTTCAGGCATTGCTCGACGACATTGGTGCCGAACGCCCCGCCGCCGATGACGGCGATGGATTTCGGGCGAAGCAGCCGGTCAAGACGATGCATTTTCACCCGCCCACCGCCCGCAGCAGCGCCCGGCTGATAATGTGCCTCTGGATTTCCGAAGTGCCTTCCCAGATGCGTTCGACGCGGGCGTCGCGCCAGATGCGTTCCAGCGGCAGGTCGTCCATCAATCCCATGCCGCCGTGGATCTGGATCGCCTCGTCGGCGATGAAGGCCAGCACCTCGGTGGCCTTGAGCTTGGCCATCGCCATGTCCTCGTCGGTGACCGTGCCCTGGTCGTATTTCCAGCCGGCTTCGCGGGTGAGCAGTTCTGCCGACTTCAGTTCCATCGCCATGTCGGCGAGCTTGAAGGATACGCCCTGGAACTTGCCGATCTGCTGGCCGAATTGCTGACGCTGCGCGGCATATTCGATGGCGTGGCCAAGCGCGCGCTCGGCACGGCCAAGGCAGGTCGAGGCAACCTGGAGCCTCGTCGCGCCCAGCCATGAATTCGCCACCTCGAAGCCCTTGTGGACCTCACCCAACACCTGACTCGCGGGCAAGCGGCAGTCATCGAATTCGAGGATGGCGTTGGTGTAACCGCGATGCGAAACGTTGCGATAGCCGTCGCGCACGGTGAAGCCCTTGGTGCCCTTGTCGACGAAGAACGCCGTGATCTTCTTGCGCTTGCCGCGAGACGTTTCTTCCTCGCCGGTGGCCATGAAGCAGATGGCGAAATCGGCGATGTCGGCATGGGAGATGAAATGCTTGGTGCCGTTGAGGACGAAATCGTCGCCGTCCTGCACCGCGCTCGCCTTCATGCCGCGCAGATCGGAGCCCGCGCCCGGCTCGGTCATGGCAAGGCAATCCCACTTTTCGCCGCGAATGCAGGGATAGAGATATTTCTCCTTCTGCTCGTCGGTGCCGGCCAGCAGGATGTTGGAAGGCCGCGCCACGCAGGTCCAGTGCAGCGCGTAGTTGGCGCGGCCAAGTTCCTTTTCGTAGAGCAGCCAGGTCAACGTATCGAGGCCGGCACCGCCCACGTCCGCCGGCATGTTGGCAGCGTAAAGGCCGGCGGCAATCGCCTTGGCCTGCAGTTCCTTGATGAGGTCCATTTCGAGCTTGCCGGTGCGCTCCACCTCGCGCTCATGCGGGTAAAGCTCGTTCTCGACAAAGGCGCGCGTGGTGTCGACGATGAGTTGTTGTTCTTCCGAAAGGCCAAAATCCATGGCTCAGCCCTTTTTCTTTTTCAGCTTCTCGGCTTTTGCCTTTGTGGCGGCCTTGGAGGTGCGTGGCTTCGCCGCCTGCTTGGCGAGTTGCTTGGTGTAGTCCTTGTGGAGCGCGCCGGCGCCCCAGCCCTTGCCCTTGTTCTGCTTCGACAGCGCATCCATGATCGCCACCAGATTGTCGTCGCGGATCTTTTCCAACTCGCGGATCGACCATTTGTCCGACTGCTCGTCCGACTGTGTGGCGATCAGGTCGACCAGTTCGTCGTTGAACTCCGGCACGTCCATCAGCTTGGTCCACGGCCATTTCAGGCACGGCCCGAACTGCGCCATGAAGTGGCGCATGCCGGCCTCGCCGCCGGCCACGCGGTAGACCTGGAACATGCCCATCTGCGCCCAGCGCAGGCCGAAGCCGTAGCGCATGATGTCGTCCAGTTCCTCGACCGTGCAGATGCCGTCCTTGATCAGCCACAGCGCCTCGCGCCATGCCGCCTCGAGCAAACGGTCGCCGACGAAAGCCTCTATCTCCTTGCGGATCACCACCGGCTTCATGCCGATCGAGGCATAGATTTCCTTGGCGACCTCGATGGCCTCGGGGAACGTCTGCTCGCCGCCGACGATCTCGACCAGCGGCAACAGGTAGACCGGGTTGAACGGATGGCCGACGACCAGCCGCTCGGGATGCTTCTTCATCGCCACCTGCATGTCGGTGGGCTTGATGCCGGAGGTGGACGAGCCGATGATGGCGTTGGCCGGCGCGTGCAAGTCGATCTCGGCCAGCACCTTGTGCTTGAGGTCAAGCCGTTCCGGCACGCTTTCCTGGATGAAATCTGCGTCGGCCACGGCTTCCGCGATGGTCTTGGCGAAGGTCAGCTTGCCTTCCTTGGGCAGGCCGTCGGGCAGCATCTGTTTGTAGGCGCGGCGCGCGCCCTTCATCACTTCCGAGACCTTGCGGGACGCTTCCGGATCGGGATCGAAGATCGAAACGTCGATGCCGTTCAGCAACAGGCGCGCGACCCAACCGGCGCCGATAACCCCGCCACCGATGGCGGCAGCCTTTGCGATAATGGTCATTGAAATACCTCCACTTCCCCCGATATTGCTCCCTCCGGCCCTTCGGCCTACCTCCCCCGCTTCGCATGGGAATATCTGGATCGTGCCAACGGCGCGACCGCGGACCCTCCCCCGTCTACGAGGGAGGGGAACCGGCGCAGGCGGTGGAGGGGGAGCAAGCCTCTAGCCATGTCCAAACGAACTTTACGCAGTCAACGGGACGCGCTTGGTGAGGTTCAGCTTCTTGCGCACTTCTTCCGGCCCGATGACGCGCGCGCCCATATTGGAAACCACCGTCACCGCTCGCTCGACCAGTTGCGCGTTGGTGGCGAGAACGCCCTTGCCCAGCCACAAATTGTCTTCCAGCCCGACGCGGACATTGCCGCCGGCCAGCACCGCGGCCGCCACATAGGCCATCTGGTTGCGGCCAAGCGAAAACGCCGACCACGTCCACTCCTTCGGCACGTTGTTGACCATGGCCATGAAGGTGTTGAGATCGTCCGGCGCACCCCACGGCACGCCCATGCAAAGCTGCACCAGCGCATCCGGCTCCAGCACCTTTTCTGCAACCAATTGCTTGGCGAACCACAGATGCCCGGTATCGAAAGCCTCGATCTCCGGCTTGACGCCGAGTTCGGTCATCATGGCGCCCATGGCGCGCAGCATGCCGGGCGTATTGGTCATGACATAGTCGGCCTCGGCGAAATTCATCGTGCCGCAGTCGAGCGTGCAGATCTCGGGCAGGCACTGACGCACATGCTCGACGCGCTCGGCGGCACCGGCCATATCCGTGCCGTCCACCTTCAGCGGAAGCGGGCTGTCCGGCGAGCCGAACACCATGTCGCCGCCCATGCCGGCGGTGAGGTTCAGCACCACGTCGACGTCCGCGGCGCGAATGCGTTCCGTCACTTCGCGGTAGAGATGCACGTCGCGCCTGGGCTTGCCGGTTACGGGGTCGCGCACGTGGCAGTGCACCACCGCCGCACCTGCCTTGGCCGCCTCGATGGCCGAGTCGGCGATCTGCTTGGGCGAGCGCGGCACGTGCGGGCTGCGGTCCTGCGTGCCGCCCGATCCGGTGACGGCACAGGTGATGAAGACCTCGCGATTCATCTCGAGCGGCATGGCAATCCTCCCTGAAAGCTCAGCCATCATCGCGCCCCTTGCAGCCGTCTGCTTCGCGATTTACGAATACAGAATGGCAAAAAGCGAAAAACCGACCATCTTCCATGCCGAACACACACCGCTCAAGGTAACGTTTCTGGTTTTCTCCGGCTCGTCCATCATGTGCGTGGCCTCGGCCATCGATCCATTGCGCGCGGCAAACCGCATCTCGGGGGAAACGCTGTTCGACTTCAAACTGGTGTCGATGACCGGAGAACCGGCCGTCACCACCTGTGGGCTGCCGGTGGCGGTCAGCGGCCGTTTCGACGCACGCGACGTCGCCGACATGGTGGTCGTCATCGCCGGCTTCGGCACGCAGAACTATGCCACGGCAGTCCTGCTTGCCGGGCTGCGCCAGGCGGCACGCTCCGCACGGGCTGTCGGCGGCGTCGAGGCCGGAACCTGGCTGGTCGGCCGTGCCGGCCTGCTCGAAGGCCGCGCCGCCACCACGCACTGGGAAGACATGGAGGACTTTTCCGCCGCCTTTCCGGGCACCGACGTGCGTCCCGACCGCTACGTCATCGACGGTCCCGTGTTCACCAGCGGGGGTGCTGCGCCCACCTTCGACCTGATGCTGCACCTGATCCGCTCGCGCCTCGGCATGGCTGTGGCGCTAGATGTGGCAAGCGTGTTCATCTACGACCAGTCGCGGGCATCGACCGACGCGCAGCCGCTGGTGTCGCTCGGCCGTCTCGACGGCTACGACCCCAGGCTGGCGCAATCGATCCGGCTGATGGAAGCGCATGTCGACCAGCCGCTGCCGGTCGCCACGGTAGCACGCCGGGCCGGCGTGACCCCCCGCACGCTCGAAAACATCTTCAGCAAATCAATCGGTGAAACACCGGGCGCCTATTATCTCAGGCTCCGGCTCAACGCGGCGCGGCGGCTGGTGGTGGACACACGTGTGCCGCTGGCCGATGTCGCGGCGCGAACCGGCTTCTCCTCCGCCGCGACATTTTCACGGGCGTTTTCCAACAGTTTCGGCAAGGCGCCCTCGCAGTTCAGGAGAAACTAGACGCTCAGGCACGGTCGGACAGCAGCCAGTCCGCCGCCGCTGCGAGATCTTTGACCACGGCCGTCGGCGGCGGATCGAAGCGCGCCTCGTCTCCCGGCCGGTATTTGCCGGTCCGCACCAGCAGCGCTGCACCAAGACCGGCGCTCAAGGCGCCCGCCACATCGCTTTCGGCATCGTCGCCGACCATCGCCACCTCGGGCGCCGCGCACCCCATATCCCGCAACGCCGCCTGGAAGAACGCCGAAGCCGGCTTGCCGATCACCGTTGCCTTCACACCGCTGGCGAACTCCAGAGCCGCCACGAAGGCCCCGGCATCCATGCTGGGCAATCCGTCGCGATCCTTGAACATGCGGTTGTTGGCAAGCGCGACGAGATCGGCGCCCGCCATCAACTGCCGGAACGCTTCGTTGAGCACCGCGTAGTCGAAGGTTTCACCGGCATCGCCGACGACGACCGCCGGCTTGCCTGCAAAGGGCAGACCTTCGAACTCCGGCCTCAGCTTCGGATGGACTACAAACAGCGGCGTGCGCTTGTTCAGCCTCAGCCAGGCGATGGCCGCCGCCGCCGGTGTGATCAATTCGTGGCCGGCAACCCCGATGCCGAACCCGGCAAGCTGCTCGACCAGCGTTTGCCGCGGCGAACGGGTCGTGTTGCTAACGAAACGAACCGCCAGCCCCGCGGCCCGCAAACGCCGGATCGCGCCGGCGGCACCCGGTATCCGGGTGTCGCCGTCATAAACCACACCGGCCAGGTCCAGAAGTACGCCGCGCAGCATCGGTGAAGGATGACGAACGGCCGACCATTCGTCAAACCGTTCGAAAGGATGTGGAGGGCTCAGGCAGCGTGGAGATCGCTGTCGCCTGGGTCGAGCAGCGTGCGCAATCGGCGTGCAAGGCGGGCCTCGAAGCGGCTTGCGACCGCGCGGTCCCACTCGCCGCCAGCCTGCCCCCCGTCCGGCGGGCGTGGCAAGGTCATCAGCCGGTCGATAATGGAATCGCAGGCTTCGTTCGACAGAAGAGCGTCGATTTCGCGTTCGTTCTGCATATCGGTTCGCCTCCTTTGAGCTTGTTACGATGCCGATATAGAGGCCGCCCGTGACGGCCTCATGAAGACATCAAGGCAGCATCTGGGCAACGACGACAATTTGCGCCTTTCCGTCGCCGCGATCTCGGTTCGAGGTGCTGCTCTATACGTAGCGGTTGACGATGTTTTCCAGATATTCCTGCCGCCCGGACTTCGGCTGCGGCTCGATCTTGTTCTTGACCACGCGCTCGGCAATCTCCTCCAGCGTGTGCTTGCCTGACAGCATCGCCTTCGCTTCGGCGGATTTCCAGCCGGCATAGCGCTCCTCCAGCGGGCCGGACAGCGCCTTGTCCTCGATCATCCTGGCCGCCGCCTTCAGGCCGCGCGCACAGCAATCCATGCCGCCGATATGGGCGATCAACAGATCCTGCGGGTCGAGCGACTGGCGGCGCAGCTTGGCGTCGAAATTGGTGCCGCCGCTCTTGAAGCCGCCGCCCAGCAGGACATGATAGTAGGCCAGCGCCATTTCCGGCACGTTGTTGGGAAACTGGTCGGTATCCCAGCCGGACTGGTAGTCGTTGCGGT
The DNA here is from genome assembly GCF_001427385.1 of Mesorhizobium sp. Root157. GTDB lineage: Bacteria > Pseudomonadota > Alphaproteobacteria > Rhizobiales > Rhizobiaceae > Mesorhizobium. The sequence continues at coordinate 134,593 of NZ_LMGJ01000012.1, read as the reverse complement.
TCATATCGATGGAACCGAAAATGCCAAGCGCGTTGGCCATCGCCAGTTCATGCTCGAAGGAATGGCCGGCGAGAATGGCGTGGCCCTGCTCGATATTGACCTTGACCTCCTTCTCCAGCCCGAACCTCTTGAGGAAGCCGTAGACGGTGGCAACATCGTAGTCGTACTGGTGCTTGGTCGGCTCCTGCGGCTTCGGCTCGATCAGGATCGTGCCCTTGAAACCAATCTTGTGCTTGTAATCGACGACCATGGACAGGAAGCGGCCTGCCTGTTCCTGCTCGCGCCCAATATCGGTGTTGAGCAGCGTCTCGTAGCCCTCGCGCCCGCCCCACAGCACATAGTTCTCGCCCTTGAGGCGCTTGGTGACATCGAGGCATGTCTTCACCGTGGCAGCCGCATAGGCAAACACATCCGGATCGGGATTGGTCGCTGCACCCGCCATGTAACGGCGATTGGAGAACAGGTTTGCCGTGCCCCACAAAAGCTTGACGCCCGTCTCCTTCTGCTTTGTCTCGAAGATGTCGACGATCTCGTCAAGATTTGCAGCGCTCTCGGAGAAGTCCCTGCCTTCAGGCCGCACATCCGCGTCATGGAAACAGTAATAGGGCGCACCCAATAGAGAGAACATTTCGAAGGCGACATCGGCTTTCAGCCGCGCCTTGTCCATATCGTCATCTTCGCCCCCCTTTGGGAACCACGGCCGCTCAAAAGTCTGGCCGCCGAACGGGTCGCCGCCCGGCCAGGCGAAGGAATGCCAATAGGCAACGGCGAAACGCAAATGGTCTTCCAGCCGCTTGCCGGCGACGATCTCGTCGGGATTGTAGAAGCGATAGGCCAGCGGATTGGTCGAATCCGGTCCTTCGTATTTGATCTTCTTGATGTCGCCGAAGAACCCGGTGCTCATGCTTGAACTCCCTTGATAGCAGGATAAAGCGCCCGATAGCGCTGGTAGGCATCGGCAAAGCCGCCGGCCAGGGCCGTATCGGGTTCGATGGTTTCAGCCGTGGGCGGCGGCGTGCAGATGGCGTGCGGATCGGCGTCGTTGGCGGCGATCAACCCCAGCCGCGCCGCCCCGAAAGCCGCGCCGAAGTCGCCGTCCGCCGGCACATCGACCGGAATGCCAAGTGCCGTCGCTATCGCCTTCAGCCAGTAGCGCGAGCGCGAACCACCGCCGATTGCGGTTACGCGATCGAGTTTCGTGCCGGCCTTGTTCAAGGCTTCGAGGCTGTCGCGGAAGGCGAAGGCAACGCCTTCCAGAACAGCTTGCGTCAGCGCCGCACGGCTCGATTCATGCGCAAGCCCGATGAAGGCGCCCCTGATGGCAGCGTCGTTGTGCGGCGTGCGCTCGCCGGACAAATAAGGCAGGAACGTCACGCCGGTCGGCGCCTTCAACTTGTCGCCCAGTTCCGTGGTGAGATGCGCCGCATCCTTGCCGCTGATCTCCGAAAGCCAGTTCAGCGAATCCGTCGCCGACAGGATGACGCCCATCTGGTGCCATGTGGCCGGCAGCGCATGGCAGAACGTATGCACGGCACTTTCGGGGCTGGGCAGATAGGCGCCATTGGCGGCAAACAGTACGCCCGATGTGCCGAGCGACACGAAGGCGTGCCCTTCGCCGACCGTTCCCATGCCGCAGGCCGAGGCGGCATTGTCGCCGGCCCCGCCGGCAATCGGAATGCCGGCCTTCATGCCCCATTTCGCCGCCAGTTCGGCGCGCAGCACCCCTGCCCGTTCGGTGCCCTCGACCAGGGCCGGCATGTGCTTTTCGTCAAGCTCCGTCGCCTCAAGCAACGCACTGGACCAGCGTCTTTGCTGGACATCGAGCCACGCGGTTCCCGCCGAATCCGACATCTCGGATATGTGTTCGCCCGACAGCCAGAGCCGCAGATAGTCCTTCGGCAGCAGCACCTTGGCGACCCTAGCAAAGACGTCCGGCTCGTTGTTTCTGACCCAGACGAGCTTTGGCGCGGTAAAGCCTGGAAAGACGATGTTGCCGGTGATCTTGCGGAAACGCGGGTCGGCATCGAGCCTGGCTGCCTCGGCATGGCTGCGCGTATCGTTCCACAGAATGCAAGGCCGCAGAACCTTGTCCGAGGCGTCGAGCAGCGTTGCGCCGTGCATCTGCCCGGAAAGGCCGATGCCCTTGACGGCGGCGAGTTGCTTCGGGTGCGCGGCCTTCAGGTCTTCAATGGCTTGTTCGCAGGCGGCGATCCAGTCGGCGGGGCTCTGCTCGGACCAGCCATGATGCGGCCGCGACACATCGAGCGAAGCGTGGCCGGAGCCGACCACCTTCTGTTCGGCATCGATCAGCAGGGCCTTCACGCCAGACGTGCCAAGATCCAGGCCGAGATACATGGACGTCCTCCCGAACACGGTAAGCGGGCCGATGCCGGACCAATTCCAAAGGCCGCGCGGTGCGTCTGCGCCAATGCCTCCCACCTCGCCACTCTGTCATATCAAAAAATCGCGCCCCTTGAAGTGATTTTTTTCGATACCCGTAAAAAATATTTACCGACCCGAATTCTACGGCTGGGAACGGCTGCGCGGCACCGTTTGACAGCGGCGCGGCGTCGATGTTGAGTATGCAAATGCAGCCTGAAAAACCCGACGAACTGGTCGAGACGATTTTCCGCAATGGCACGCTCACCGTGGTCGGCATCGTGCTGGCTTTCTCGCTCGGCTTCGTTACTCATTGGGCGGCCAACCCCATACCGTGGCAGCCCGAGGACGGCTTCGCGCTGCTGCCGATCCTTGTCGGCATCGCCCTTCAGATCAAGGCGCTCTCCGACCTTCTCAAGCATCAATGCCTGATGAAGCAGCGCTTCGAGCGGGCCAACCGCATTTTCATGGTCGGGCTGCTGTTGACCAGTGGCGGCGTTGCCCTGGCAATCCTGTTCGACTTCTTCGAAGTCTCGAAGATCGCCAAGCTGGTCGGCTGACGACCTCGCCTCAAGAACCCGAGCGAACGGCCATGGTGGCGACGCCGGCCCCGATGAGAAGCGAACCGCCGGCACGGTTGAAGATGCGGATCGCCCTCGGATTGCTCACCAGGCTGCGCGCCCTTGAAGCGACCAGCGCGTAGCCAAAGGCATTGGCGAAGGCCAGCGCCAGGAACGTGCTTTCGAAAATCATCATCTGTGTCACGAAATCCGTGTGGCGGTCGATGAACTGCGGCAGGAACGCCACGAAAAAGGTGATGCTCTTGGGGTTCAGCGCCGTGACCAGCCAAGCGTGGGCCATCATCCTTGCTGACGAGACGGCATCGGTTCGCGGTTCGGCGTTGAGCGTTCCACCGGCGCGGAACAGCTTGATGCCGAGATAGACAAGATAGGCAGCGCCAATCACCTTCAGCACCGTGAATACGCTCGCCGATGCAGCCAAAAGCGCGCCGATCCCCAGCATCGACAGCGTCATGGCGGTGAAGTCGCCCAGTGCCACGCCGACCGACATCGGCAAGGCGGTACGCCAACCCTGGCCGAGCGCATAGGAAACGACAAGCAGGATGGTCGGGCCGGGAATGACCAGAAGGACCATCGAGGCGGCGGTGAAGGCGAGCCAGGCTTCGAAAGACATCGTTCTCTCCGTTCAAGAGGAAGGATAAATCCCTGCCTTCCGTCTCCTGTAAAGACCCACCGCTAACCCCGTGCGGTAATCGCGCGCGCCACCGGCGCAGTTAAGCCGGGGACTTTCATGTTTTGTAAACCATGTCTGCCGAAAATACCGCTCAATGGCCGCCCTCCGGTTGCGGCAATCCTGCAAGGTAAAGCGTAGATGTCCGAGTTGCAGAACAAGCTGCCTTATCCCCTGTTCGACGCGCCCGATGTCCGCGAAACGCCGGTTGCTCGCCGCGCGGTCCTTCGCGGTATCGGCGCCACCGCCTTGCTGGCGGCCAGCGGCTGTACCTCGATGGAATTCCCCGCACTGGAACTCGACAGCACGACGACCGGCTCGATCCGCTCGCTCAGGCCGGCCATCAGCGTCGACAAGCAGATTACCAGCCCCGAGGTCATGTATGCCGGGTTGACCGACGGCGGCTTTGCCGTGCCGGAGGTCCCTTATCTTAAGGTCGATCCCAAATTCCGCCGCCAGATCGTCGTCGATCCGACCGGCGAGGCGCCCGGCACGCTTGTCGTGCATACCCAGGAGCGGTTCCTCTACCTCGTCCAGCCGGATGGCGAAGCGATCCGCTATGGTGTAGGCGTCGGCAAGGACGGTTTCCGCTGGTCGGGCCGCGCCAACATCCAGTACGGACGCGAATGGCCCACATGGACGCCGCCGCGCGAAATGATCGCCCGCAAGCCGGAACTGGTGAAGTGGCAAGGCGGCCAACCCGGCGGACTCGACAACCCGCTTGGCGCCCGCGCCCTCTACATCTACCAGAACAATCAGGACACAGGCTACCGCATCCACGGCTCGCCGGAATGGTGGAGCATCGGCAAGGCGATGTCGTCTGGCTGCGTGCGGCTGATCAATCAGGACATCATCGACCTCTACAGCCGCGTGTCGAAAAAGAACCCGGTCGTCGTCGCCTGAAATAAAAATATTCAACCGATTTAATTGGTGTTGCGCAGCCAACCCGGAAGCGCGATTGTGCAGGCGATCACGCCGGAGACTTGATCGATGTCCGAGACATTCGTCATCGCACAAGGCGGTGGGCCCACCGCCGTCATCAACCAGACCCTGGTGGGCGCCGTGCTCGAAATCCGCAAGCGGCACCCCGGCGCGCATGTGCTCGGCTCGCGCCACGGCGTGCGCGGCATTCGCGACGGCGATTATGTCGATCTGAGCGACATGCCCGAGGCCCAGTTGCGCCTCATCGGGCGAACCCCCTCCGCCGCACTCGGCTCGACCCGCGACAAGCCGGACGCGGCCTATTGCGAGGTGATCCTCAAAGGGTTGCGCAAGGCCGGCGCCGATGCCTTCATCTATATCGGCGGCAACGACACCGCCGGCACCCAGCAGATCCTGACCGATGCAGCCGGCGGCGGCATGGCCTTCGTACATGCGCCCAAGACCATCGACAACGATCTCGAGGAAAACGACCACACGCCGGGCTTCATCTCGGCGGCAGAGTTCGTCGCCGGCGCCTTCCTGTCGGTCGATCTCGATTTCCGGGCGCTCCCCGGCATCTATGTCGGCATCGTCATGGGCCGCCACGCCGGCTTCCTCACCGCCGCTGCGGCAGCGTGGCGCGCGGACGAAGACAGCGGCCCGCACCTTGTCTATGTGCCGGAGCGCGCCTTCGAGGTGTCCCGCTTCGTCGACGACGTGCGCGCCACGCTCGACCGTCACCGGCGCTGCATCGTCGCGGTTTCGGAAGGCGTTTCCACGGCAGACGGCAAGGCGCTTGTCGAAAGCCTCGTGCCGCCCGACAGGCTGGAGCGCGACGCGCATGGTAACGTCAAGCTTTCCGGCAGCGACCTCACCGCCGCGCTCGAACAGGCGCTGGCAACGCACCTGCCCGGCAAACGCGCCCGCGTCGATGCGCTCGGCTACATGCCGCGCGGCTATGTCGGGGCCATCAATCCGGTAGACAGCGAAGAAGCCTTCAAGGCCGGCGCATTCGCGGCAATGGTCGCGGGCGAAGGCGGCGGCTCGGTCGCGCTGCAATTCGACGGTCGCCAGACCGTGCTGAAAAAGGTGCCGCTCGACCACGTCGCCGGCAAGACCCGCCACATGCCGGACGACTTCATGCAGCCCGACGTCCACCAGCTTGCCGCACCCGCCTACGATTACCTGAAGCGCCTGATCCCGGCAAAGTACCAGATCGGGCGGCCATTCGTCTGATGCGAAACTGGTTTTCCAGGCGCAAGGTCGATGCCGTCACCACGCATCTGACCGAGCCCTACGTCAATGCCTATATGCGCGCCAACATCTGGCATGTCGCAGGCCGCGACGCCGACCTGCTCATCGATACCGGCATGGGCATCTGTGCGCTCGCACCGGAAATCCCGACGCCTCGCGGCAAGCCGCTGATCGTCGTCGCCACCCACATCCATCTCGACCATGTCGGCTCGCTGCACGAGTTTGCGTATCGCGCCGGGCCTGCCTGCAGCGCCGCCGAATTCGCACGGATGAGCGACGGCGCGACCTACGCGCACATGTTCCGCGCCATGGCGGACGCCGTCTCCGAACTGCCGAAACCGGGCTGGAGCGCGGCGGACTATGCAATCAGGCCGGCACCGCTGAACCGAACTCTCAGCGAAGGCGACGTGGTCGATCTCGGCAAGCGCCAATTCAAGGTGCTGCACCTTCCAGGCCACTCGCCGGACTCCATCGCCCTGTTCGACGAGGCCGACGGCACCTTGTTCAGCGGCGACGCCGTCTACGACGACACGCTGATCGACGATTTGCCGGATTCGGACCGCGCCGCCTATCGCCACACCATGCAGCGTTTGCTCGACCTGCCGATCCGCATCGGCCATGGCGGCCACGGGCCAAGCTTCTCTCGCGACCGCATGCGCGAAATCGCGGCAAACTATCTCAAGGATACTGCCGATCTGTAGCGGTCAGCCGACCGCCTCGTCCCAGCCACTGACGGCCTTGACCTCAAGGAAGTCCTCAAGCCCCCATTTGCCGCCCTCGCGGCCAAGGCCCGACTGCTTGTAGCCGCCGAACGGACTGCCATAGGGGCGGCTGGCGCCATTGATCTGCACCATGCCGGCTCTCAGCTTGCGGGCCACGCGCTGCGCCCTCACCTTGTCGCCGGATTGCACATAGGCGGCGAGCCCATAGGGCGTGTCGTTTGCGATGGCCACCGCATCGTCTTCCGTGTCGAACGGGATCATCGCCAGCACCGGTCCGAATATCTCCTCGCGCGCAATGGTCATGTCGTTGTTGACGTCGGCAAAGATGGTCGGGCGCACATAGTAGCCGCGATTGAAGCCTTCCGGCCTTCCCAACCCGCCGGCCACCACCCGCGCGCCTTCCTTGATGCCCTTTTCGATCAGGCTCTGCACTTTGGTGAACTGCACTTCCGAAGACAGCGGGCCGATGTGGTTGCCGTCGTCGGCCGGACTGCCGACCTTGACGGTGGCGGCGACATCGGCGGCAATGCCCACGGCGCGGTCATAGACCGGGCGTTCGACCAGCATGCGGGTCGGTGCGTTGCACGACTGGCCGGTGTTGTTGAAGCAGTGGCGCACGCCGCGCTTGATTGCCGCCTCAAGATCGCTGTCGGCAAAGACGATGTTGGGCGACTTGCCGCCCAGCTCCAGCGCCACGCGCTTGATCGTCTCCGACGCCGCCTTGGCAACGGCAATGCCGGCGCGGGTGGAGCCGGTGAACGACATCATGTCGATGCCCGGATGGCGCGACATCGCCTCGCCGACCTGCGGCCCGTCGCCATTGACCATGTTGAACACGCCAGCCGGGAAATTCGCTTCTTCCATGATCTCGGCAAAGACCACCGACGAGATCGGCGCGACCTCCGAAGGCTTCAGCACCACGGTGCAGCCTGCCGCGAGCGCCGGCACCACCTTCAGCGTCACCTGGTTCATCGGCCAGTTCCACGGCGTGATCAGGCCGCAAACGCCGATCGGTTCATGCACGATGCGCTCACCGCGATTGTCGTCGCTCAGCGGCGCTTCGAACGTGTAGTCCCTCAATGTGCGGATGAACGCCTCGATATGGCCTGCGCCGCTTGCCGCCTGCGATTCGAAGGCCAGCTTGATCGGCGCGCCCATCTCGTCGGAAATCGCCTTGGCCATGTCGCCCATGCGGGTCTTATAGACCTTGAGCAAGCGCTCCAGCGCTGCCAGCCGCTCTTCACGGCTGGTCACGCTCCAGCTTTCAAAGGCGCGCCGTGCCGCGGCCACCGCCTTGTCGACATCGGCGCCAGAGCCCATAGAGATGACGGCAAAGGGTTGCTCGTCGGCCGGGTTGATGACCTCCAGTTCATTCGCCACTGCCGGAGCGACCCATTTTCCGTCGATGAAGAAATCCGTCTTGCGCAGCATCGTATCGCTCCTGTTATCGCGGTCGAGCGAGTGTCTACCCAACCGTCAATCCGGTCGTGGTTCTAGGCTCCGCTGCCTTGCCCCTCAAGCTTCACCCGCCCGATATGGGTGTGCCACGCCCGAATGGCAAAGGCCGGCGGGAAAGCCGCCGGCCCGCATCCCACAATGGTCACGATCACGCCACTTCGGCGACCGCACCGTTGAGCGCGAAAGAGTGGCCGTTGCCGTCAAAGATGTGCAAGTCTTCCGCATTGGCGGCCAATTTCAAGATGCTGCCGCGCGCGACTTCGACATTGCCGGGCAACTTGGTCACCAAGGGCTGATCGCCACGCCCGATATCGACATAGACAAGCTGCACCTCGCCCAGTTGCTCGACATAGTCGACCTTGCCCTCGAACAGATAATCCTTGCCGGTGGCAATGAACAAATCCTCGGGCCGCACGCCGAAGCTGATCGCCGCTCCCTCGGCCTTCGCCGGCGAGGCGATCGGCACCGTGGCCTTGCGCCCGCCGACATGCTCCACGATCGTCGTCTTGCCGGCCTTGCTGACGGTCGCCGGGGATATGTTCATCGCCGGCGAGCCGATGAACTGGGCCACGAACAGATTGCCCGGCTTCTTGTAGAGGTCCATCGGCGTGCCGACCTGCTCGATATGGCCATCCTTCAGCACCACGATGCGGTCCGCCAATGTCATCGCCTCGACCTGGTCGTGAGTGACATAGATCATCGTCGTGCCCGGCATGGATTCCTTCAGCTTGGCGATCTCGATGCGGGTCGCCACCCGCAGCGCCGCATCGAGGTTCGACAACGGCTCGTCGAACAGGAACACCTTGGGATTGCGCACGATGGCGCGGCCGATGGCGACGCGCTGGCGCTGCCCGCCGGAGAGAGCGCGCGGCAGGCGGTCGAGATATCTGGTCAGTTGCAGGATTTCCGCCGCCTGCTTCACCCGCCGGTCGATCTCCGCCTTGTCCTCGCGGGCGATCTTCATGCCGAAGGCCATGTTGTCGTAAACGGTCATGTGCGGGTAGAGCGCGTAGGACTGGAACACCATGGCGATGCCGCGCTTCGACGGCGGCACGTCGTTGACCCGTTCGCCGGCGATACTGAGTTCGCCCGAACTGATCTCCTCCAGCCCGGCAATGGTCCGCAGCAACGTGGATTTTCCGCATCCGGACGGCCCGACGAAGACGATGAATTCGCCCGATTTGATGTCGAGGTCGATGCCGTGAAGAATATGCACGCTGCCGTAGGATTTCTTCACTTGCCTGAGCGTCAGATCGGCCATGATTTCCTCCCGTTGAACAGTCCCGGAGCGGTCGAAACGCTCCGGCGTTTTGTTTTGTTCAGGCGAAGCGCCCGAACCAGGCACCGTAACCTCCAAGCCGCACCTTGCCTTCCGTTGCCTGACCGGACAGGCCATGTCCCGGCAGCGGCTGCAATGAGCGTCCGTCACCCACGCCTATTTCCGCCGGCGAACTGCCCAGATTGAAGGCGCATACAATCTGCTCGTTGCCTTCGCGGCGCGTGAAGGCCACTACGTCGCCTTCGCCGGCGAGGAATTCGATGTCACCCTTGGCAAACGCCGGATGCGCGTTGCGGAAAGCCAGGAAGCGGCGGTAGTGCTCCAGCAGCGAGGCTTCATCGCCCTGCTGCGCACTGACCGCGCTGGCCAGATGCTCGGGCGGCACCGGCAGCCAGGGCTTTGCCGTCGAGAAACCCCCATTCGGCGCACTTCCATCCCACACCATCGGCGTGCGGCAACCGTCGCGGCCCTTGAATTCGGGCCAGAAGCGGATGCCGTAAGGGTCCTGCAAATCCTCGAAGGCGAGATCGGCTTCGGTCAGGCCAAGCTCTTCGCCCTGATAGATGCAGACCGAGCCGCGCAGCGACATCAGCAACGCCGACACCACCTTGAGATAGGCGGTGCGGTCGGCTTCGCCGGCTGCCCAGCGCGAAGCGTGGCGCATCACGTCGTGGTTGGAGAACGCCCAGCACGACCAACCGTCGCCGGCGACCTTGCCGAAGGTTTCCAGCACGGTCCTGACTTTGGCGGCGCTGATCTTTTCCGGTGCAAGAAAATCGAAGGCATAGCACATGTGGACGCGCTTCTCGCCGGCCGTATAGGCCGCCACCACCTCCAATCCGCGCTGGGAATCGCCAACCTCGCCCACGGCGGCGGCAGCCGGATACTCATCAAGCAAGGCGCGGAAGCGCTCGAGGAAGCCCAGATTCTCCGGTTGGCTCTTGTCGTAGAGGTGGTCCTGGTAGTTGTAGGGATTGACGGCAGGTGCTGTCTGGTCGTTGCGTTGGTCGGGCGGCAGAGCCGGGTTGTTCTCCAGCCCCTCGGAATGAAAATAAAAATTGATGGTATCGAGGCGAAAGCCGTCGACTCCGCGCTCCAGCCAGAACCGGGTTACGTCCAGCAGCGCATCCTGCACCTCGCTGTTATGGAAATTGAGGTCCGGCTGCTCAGCCAGGAAATTGTGCAGGTAGTATTGCTGGCGTCGCGTGTCCCATTGCCAGGCCGAACCGCCGAAGATCGACAGCCAGTTGTTGGGCGGGCTGCCGTCCGGCCTGGCGTCGGCCCACACATACCAGTCGGCCTTGGCATTGGTGCGGCTGGCGCGGCTCTCCTTGAACCAGGGGTGATCGTCGGCGGTGTGCGAAATCACCTCGTCGATCATCACCTTGAGGCCGAGCCGGTGCGCCTCGGCCACCAGCGCATCGAAATCCGCCAGCGTCCCGAACATCGGATCGACATCGCAGTAATCGGTGACGTCGTAGCCGAAGTCCCGCATCGGCGACTTGAAGAAGGGCGATATCCAGATCGCATCGACGCCGAGGGCCGCGATGTAGGGCAATCTTTCAATGATGCCCTTGAGGTCGCCGATGCCGTCGCCATTGCTGTCCTGATAGCTGCGCGGATAGATCTGGTAGATCACCGCGCCACGCCACCAGTCGCGATCGGGGGCAAGGGCCGGATTGTGGGCGTGTTGCGCCGCCTGCATGGAATCAGCCTCCCTTGACCGAGCCGGCGAGAAGGCCGCGCACGAAGTAGCGTTGCAGTGAGAAGAACACGATCAGCGGCACGATGATGGTGATGAAGGCCGAGGTCGTCAGGATTTCCCAATCGCCGCCGCGTGAACCCAAAAGCGCGTTGAGCTTGGCAGTCAGCACGATCTGGTCGGCCTCGGTGCCGAGGAACACCATCGCCACCAGAAGATCGTTCCAGACCCACAGGAACTGAAAGATGGCAAACGACGCCAGCACCGGAAACGACAGCGGCAGCACGATCTTGACGAATATCTCGAAATCGCTGGCGCCGTCGATGCGCGCCGATTCCATGACCTCGCGCGGCAGGCCGGCAATGTAGCTGCGCAAAAGGTAGATCGCGAAGGGTAGGCCGAAGCCGGTGTGCGCCAGCCAGATGCCGAGATAGGTTTTCACCGGCACGCCGAAGAACACGCCGACGCCGTTGTAGAGCTTGAGCAGCGGGATCAGCGACATCTGCAGCGGCACGACGAGCAGGCCGATGATGACCGCTATCAACAGCGCCCTTCCCGGAAAGCGCATCCAGGCCAGCGCGTAGGCGGCGAACGCCGCAATCAGGATCGGGATCACCGTGGCCGGGATGGTCACGGTCAGCGAATTCATGAAGGAGCGGCCGATGCCTTCGGAAAACAGCACCGTCTCATAGTTCTCGGTGGTGAAGCGCGGCGGGGCCGAGGAGGCGAAATAAACGCGCTGGCCGCGCTCGCCCTCGAACGCCTTGGGCGAGGCCATGGCGAAGCTGCCATCCGCGTTCAACTGCAAGGTGACGCCCTCGCCCAGGTCGGCAACCACGCCCGCTTCATACTGCGTCGGAGCAGCCGACCTGACACCGAAGGCGCTAATGCTGCGCACAGGCCCGTCGCCGAATATATTGCCTTCCAGAAAGAACTTGCCGTCCTTCTCGACCTGCGCCGAAGCCGGCGGCAGCCGCCCGGCTTCCGTCTGGCTGGACGAGACCACCGAATTCCACCAGCCGGAGGCGACGATCTGGTCCTTGTCGCGCAGCGACGATACCAGGATGCCGAGCGTCGGGATCGTCCAGATGACGACGAAGACAAGCACCGCCAGATGGACGCCGAAACGGCCGAGGAAGGATTTTCCGGTCGCCATCTCAGTGTCCTCCCGTTTCGCGGTTGGCCTGGCGAATGTTCCAGATCATGATCGGGACCACGGCGATCATGATGACGATGGCAATGGTGGCGCCGCGGCCGAAATCGCCGCCGCCACGGAACATCCAGTCGAACATCAGGTTGGCGAGCACCTGCGAATTCCACTGGCCGTTGGTCATGGTCAAGACGATGTCGAACACTTTCAGCACTAGTATGGTGATGGTGGTCCACACCACCGCGATCGTCCCCCATATCTGCGGGATCATGATCTTCCAGAAGATCTGGAAGGGGTTGGCACCGTCGATCACCGCCGCCTCCAGCGTCTCCTCCGGAATGCCGCGCAGCGCCGAAGACAGGATGACCATGGCAAAGCCGGTCTGGATCCAGATCAGGATGATCATCAGGAAGAAGTTGTTCCAGAAAGGGATGGAAATCCACACCTGCGGCGCACCGCCGAAAAACTGCACGATGGCGTTGAGGATGCCGATCTGGACCTGGCCATCGCCGCGATACTCATAGATGAACTTCCAGATCACGCTGGCGCCGACGAACGAAATCGCCAGCGGCAGGAAGATCAGGCTCTTGGCGATCGTGCCCCACCAGATGCGGTCGGTCAGCACCGCGATGACCAGCCCGAGGAAGGTGCAGGCCGCCGGCACCACCGCCAGCCACAGCACGTTGTTGAGGATGGAATTGCGGAACTCGCGGTCGCCCAGCGCCCATTCATAGTTGGCGAAACCGACGAAGCCGGTGCCGCCGCGGTCCATGAAGGAGAGCCGTAGCGTCTCGACGACCGGATAGATCAGGTAGACCGTCAGGATCAGCAGCGCCGGGCCGACGAACAGCCAAGGCCGGATGAACCCTTGCCGGCGCAGATTGTCGACCGCCGCCGCCCCCGTCACGCCGCGCGACGGGAAGACGATATCGAGCAGTTTGTTGGCTCCCCAGAAATAGGCAACGCAACCGCCGACGCCGACGAGGATGACGAAAATGGCCGAGAAAATCTGAGCTGCCATGGGTTCCTCCCCCGCGAGCGGTGCCGATTTCAATGGAGCGGCGTTCGCCTGATTTTGCCGCCTTGTCCCTGCGTGCAAAGCCGCTCCGCGTCATGGAACAGCCAGCGCCAGGCCGATTTTGCGCCCGCCAGGCGTGTCTCCAGATAAGCTGGCCCGAACCTTCAAGGTCCGGGCCAGCGCGCCCTGGGAGGCTGCGTCGCCCCTCGCCTGTGGCCCAAATCTACTTGATCGCGTCCCAGCTTTTCTGGATATCGGTGGCCACTGCCTCGGCCGGCTTGCCGCCGACAAGGTCGACCATGCCGGTCCAGAACGAGCCGGCACCGATCTTGCCCGGCATCAGGTCCGAACCGTCGAAGCGGAACGTCGTCGCATTGGCGAGGATTTCGCCCTGCTTCTTCAGCGCCTCCGAACCATAGGCTTCGGTGTTGGCGCCCTTGAAGGGCGTGACGAAGCTCTTCTGCGCCATCCACAGTTCATGCGCGAGCGGCATTTCCAGAAACTTGATGAACTCGCGCGCAGCCTTGGAATCCTTGGTGATCATCACCAGCGTGCCGGCGCCTAGCACCGGCTGGCCAAGCTCCGGCTTGGAGGCATAGGGCGGATAATAGAAGAAGTCCGCATCGACGCCGAGTTCCGTGCCTTCCGGGAAGAAGGAGGGAATGAAGGATGCCTGGTGATGCATGTAGCATTTCGGCGGCACCGCAAAGAGCCCCTTGGGACTGTCGCGGAAATCGGTGGCCGCCACCGCCGCGGCACCGCCATCCACCATCTTGTCGTCGGTCGCGATCTTGCCGAAGATATCGATGGCGTTGACCACCGCGGGATCGTTGAACGGGATCTCGTTCTTCACCCATTTGTCGTAGACCTCGGGCGTCTGCGTGCGCAGCATGATGTCCTCGACCCAGTCGGTTGCCGGCCAGCCGGTCGCGCCGCCGGAGCCGAGGCCGATGCACCAGGGCTTGCCGCCGTCGGCGATGATCTTCTGCTCAAGCGCTGCAAGCTCTTCCTGCGTCTTCGGCACCTCGTAGCCGGCTTCCTCGAAATTGTCGGGCGAATACCAGACCAGCGACTTCACGTCGGCCTTGTAGGGAAAGGCGTAGTAGCCCGGCTTGCCGTCCTTGTCCTTGTAGGTGCCGAGATCCACCCAGGACTGGCCAGCGCCGTAATTGTCCTTGACCCACGCGGCGACATCGTCGCCGAGAGGGGTAAGCAGGCCTTTCGAGGCAAGGTCCTGGATCAGTCCCGGCTGCGGCAGGATTGCAAGATTGGGCGGGCTGCCGGCCTGGGTGTCGATGACGATCTGCTGCTCGTAGTTTTCCGAAGATGAGTATTTCAGCTCGACGCCGGTCGCCTCGGAAAAATAGTCGAATACCGAACGCGCCAGCGCCTCGTCCTCGCCGCGCCACGGACCGAAAATGGTCAGCGTCTCGCCCTTCAGGTCCACCTTCTTGAGATCGTCGAAGTTCGCCCATTGGAAACGCTGATCCTCGCCCGGCTTGAACTTCAGCTCCGCATGTGCAGGCAGGCTCCACGCCAAGGCGACAAGGGCCGCGCCCGTCAAAAGCATCTTCTTCATCGGCTTCCTCCCGTTGGTGCAAGTATCGTGCGGAACCTCCATTCCGCGCGCCGAGGCCGCTTCACCGCCTTCAAGGCCAGAACCTGACTCTTTGAAGACATTTCAAAGCGCTTTGGTTGCTTTTATCTCGCCACCGAATCGACGATGAGTCAAGCCGGTTACAAGTTAATCGATTTATCTTTTCGCCAGATCCATCGATTTTTCCGCGATGCAGCACGTATTTTTGCAGCGCAGCAGCAAATCCGGCTTTCAACCGCCGCCGCCGCCGCTTATGTTCGGAAGCTGAATATCCATGCGCGTCGGTTCTGATTTTAAAGCGCTTTGGATTGGTGGAGACAGGTTTGAACCTCAAGCAGCTGTCGCAGATGCTGGCGCTTTCGCAGACCACGGTGAGCCGCGCCCTGAACGGCTATCCGGAGGTCAACGAGGAAACGCGCCGGCGGGTGGTGGATGCCGCCAAGCGGCACGGCTATCGGCCCAATCCCAGCGCGCGGCGTCTCGCCACCGGCAAGACCGGCATGATCGGCTACGTTTTGCCGACCGGCACAAGCGTCGACATCGACCCGCATTTCGTCGAGTTCCTGTCAGGCCTCGGCGACTATGCGCGCGCGCATGAACTCGACCTGGTCCTGTCGCCCGCCGACGCCGACGATCAGGAGACCACCTATCGGCGCATCGTGGCAAACAGGCAGGTCGATGCCGTCTATATCTCGTCGCCGCGCCCGGCAGACCGGCGCATCGCCCTGCTCCATGGACTCGGCATTCCCTTCATCGTCCATGGCCGCAGCGACGGCCACGATTTCGATTATTCCTATATCGACATCGACAATGAAGGCGCCTTCCACGAAGCGACCCGGCTGCTGCTGCAACTCGGCCACCAGCGCACGGCGCTGATCAACGGCGACACTCGCGAAACCTTCGCCATCCATCGCGAGCAAGGGGTGCGGCGAGCGCTGGCCGGCAGTGGCCTGTCGCTCGACGGCCGCCACGTGCTGTCGATGGCGATGACCGAGGAGAACGGTTACCGGGCAGCGCGCCGGCTGCTCGAAGGTGCAGACGCGCCAACCGCGATCCTGTGTTCCAGCCTGATCATGGCGCTGGGCGTGGTGCGCGCTGCGCGCGACCTCAACGTCAGCATCCCTGGCGACGTATCGCTGATTGCCCATGACGATGTTTTCCCCTGGCTGAGACCGGAGAACTTTTCCGTGCCGCTGGCGACCACCCGTTCTTCGATCCGGGCTGCCGGCGCGCGGGTAGCGGAGCGGCTTGCCGCGCGCATTTCCGGACTGGAAAGTGAAATCCGCGGCGAGGTCTGGCCTGTCGATGTCGTCGTGCGCGGCTCTGTCGCCGGCGTGCCGCGCTGACCTTGCGGCCTGCCGCCGTTCGCAAACCGAAGCGCAACCTCAGCATCGTCATCCCGGAATTCTCATTCGAGCAAAGCGAGAAGGCCGTCCCTTCGCCCCTTGGGGGTGAGGAGAGGTGTGTTCGCCCGGAGCCATGGCGAAGGGCCGGGCGATGGCCGAGCGCACCAGCAGTCGGATGAGGGGTATTTAGCTGCTGTGAAGCCGTGGAGCGCGGCGGTCAATCGTGGATCAAACCAACCCCTTCACCTCGCCAACCCGTTGATCCCGCTCGCTTCGAGCAGAAGCCGACGGCATTCTTTTCCACATCCCTCGCCAGCCCCTGCATACTCCGCCCCATCGCTCTTGCGGGAACCGGCTGCGCACCGGGCAACGGTTAGAGCGGCGGTGACCTCCCCCCACTGGTTCGGCGCCAGTGGACCCGAGGGCATCCGACAGGCCGGCGTCTTGCGGCGGGCTTTCCGGTCGACGGGATGACAGCCACCGGACGGGCGGCCGCAAGGTCGCATTACTTACCAAACGAGCGTCCGAACGGCCGCCCGTCTTCCCGACCTCTCAATCGAGGTCAGTTCTTTGACAATGGCCAGGGCCGAAAAGGCAGCGTGGCGATGAATAATTGTACTCCACCACCTTCGTCATCCTGGGGCGGAGCAGGCCAAAGGCCGTCGCGCAGACCCTGGGATCCATGCCGTGACGAAGCGGCAGCGCGATACGGTGCAGAACATCCCTCGTTCTGAACCCCCCTGTGCCTCCCGGCCCTCACGGCATGGATCCTCGGGTCGTGCCTTTCGCTACGCTCAGGCTTGCCCGAGGATGACGAAAGGAAAAAAGCGGTGTGTCCCTTATCGCTCCCCAAGCGGCACGAAAAGCGTCCCCGCCAGAGACGAGCGCAGCGAGCGGGCTTAAGAGCAATTCCAGGAAAAGTGGGAATCGGTTTTCCGTTTGGAATTGCGAAACCAGGGAACCGGCGGGGCAAAGACCACCAGACGGCAAATGCCGGGCGTGGCGATGAAAAGACTCACCCTTTGCCGACGCGAGAAGAGATTCCTAGTGGTCAATCATGCAGCCACTGGCATCAGGCATGCTTCCTTCACTTCAACGGCGCCGGCGCGATTTCCGCACTGAGCGTTTTGACCCCTAACCCACGAGCCAGGGCCTCCGAATTGGCGGCTGCTTTCGACAAGGCAAGGGCGCGCGCCTTCGAGATAAGCAGCCCTTGGGCCAGCGGGCTTGGGCGGGTGAGCATCCGTGAAAAAAACGGCGTGCGGCTGGAGCGCGCCCGCGCAAAGCGTGCAGCCATGGTGGCCTTGGCCATATGGCCGGTTGCACCGTCCACCCAGCCGTCGAGCAACCGCGCGCCCGGCTGGACAAACAGCAGCCACTCGCCCTTGGCTTGGTGGATTGCCGTGGCAAGTCCTATTCCGGGCAGCCAGACGCAGCCGGCATGATCCGCAACCTTGTGGGTCTGGTCGGTCGAGCCATGGTCGCAGACGATGACGTCGCGAACCACGCCTTCGACGGCACCGCCGATCAGCGAGGCCAGCGTGCGAGCCAGGCCTTCCTCATCGTTCCTCGTCTCGATCAACACGCTCAGCATCCAGTCGGAATAGCCGAAAGGATTCCGTTCCGCCAGTTCCCGACTTTCCCGGTTATCTCGCCTTTTAAACAAAGTTCTTGCTTTGTTCTCATTTGTCGAATAGGAATAATTTCATGAGAACAGCGATTCGACAGCCTGCCAAAGCCCCATGGGAGAAGGCCAAGATGGAACAGATCATGCGGGCGGACATTGTAGCCTTTGGGGCCGGACGGGCAGAGATGGCCAATGCAATGATTGAACAAAGCGGCATGCGCGTGCGGCCCGACCGCAATCGCGGACGCTCGGCCGGCATCAACCCGTCGGGCCGCTTCGAGCCGATCAGCCGCCATGTCTTCGACGACGGCTGGGATTCGCTGGAAGATCTGCCGCCGTTCAAGACCGAAGTGCAGGTGGAACGGCCGCGCACCATCATTACCCGCAACGAGTCGCCGGACATTTCCTTTGACCGCTCGATCAATCCTTATCGCGGCTGCGAACATGGCTGCGTCTACTGCTTTGCCCGGCCCAGCCACGCCTATATGGGCCTGTCGCCGGGGTTGGATTTCGAATCGAAGCTGTTTGCCAAGCCGGACGCCGCGCGCCTGCTCGACAAGGAATTGTCGAAGGACGGCTACACACCGCGTACCATCGCCATCGGCACCAACACCGACCCCTACCAGCCGATCGAGAAGCAGTACCGCATCATGCGCGAAATCCTCGAAGTGCTGGAAGCGCGCGGCCATCCGGTCGGCATCGTGACCAAGTCGGCACTGGTGACGCGCGACATCGACATTTTGACCCGCATGGCCGAGCGCGGACTGGCCAAGGTGGCGCTGTCGGTCACGACGCTGGACCGCATGCTGGCCAGGACCATGGAGCCCCGCGCCTCGACGCCGACCAAGCGGCTGGAAGCGATCCGGCAATTGTCGGATGCAGGCATCCCGGCATCGGTAATGGTGGCGCCGATCATTCCGGGCCTCACCGACCAGGAGATGGAACGCATCCTCGATTCGGCACGCGCAGCCGGTGCGCGCGAGGCCGGCTATGTCGTGTTGCGCCTGCCGCTCGAAGTCAGCCCGATCTTCAAGGACTGGCTGTTGCGCCACTATCCCGACCGTTACCGTCATGTGATGTCGCTGGTGCGCTCGATGCGCGACGGCAAGGACTACGATTCGGAATGGGGCAAGCGCATGAAGGGCGCCGGACCCTATGCCTGGCAGATCGGGCGGCGCTTCGAGATCGCCGCCAAGCGGCTCGGCCTCAACACCGAGCGGCGCACGTTGCGCACGGATCAGTTCGTCGCCGCCGCCAAGCAGAACGAGCAGCTTATGCTGTTGTGACAATTGGAAGGCAGTTCAATCTTTCTGAAATCCCGTCCGGCCCGTCCCCGCCGACGGTGTCCTTCCCGCCCGCTCCCCACCGGCCGGAAGGGCCTTGCGGAGAATCGGGGCCAATGCGAACTTCGCCGCACCATGGTTCGCGCACGCCCCGATTCTCCGCTCCTCTTCGAAATTGTCGAACGCCCCGACTTTTCCTTCGAGACTTCGGCAAAAGCCGAAGGGCTGTGGCCTGTTGCCGGAATGGACGAGGCCGGACGCGGCCCGCTCGCGGGACCGGTCGTGGCGGCGGCGGTGGTCCTTGATCCGACCAACATCCCCGATGGCCTCGACGATTCCAAACGGCTCAGCCATGCGCAACGCGAACCAATATTCGAGGCTATCCTGAACTCGGCGCTCGGCGTTGCGATGGCTTCGGTCTGCGCCGAAGGCATCGACGCCAGCGACATCCGCAAGGCCAGCCTCGAAGCCATGCGGCGGGCGCTGTGCGGGCTTCCTGTGCGGCCCAGGCTTGCCCTTGCCGATGGCCGCGACGTGCCGCCCGGCCTGCCTTGCCTCGGACGGGCGCTGGTCAAGGGCGACCAGCGTTCGCAGTCTATCGCCGCCGCATCGATCGTCGCCAAGGTGATGCGCGACCGCATGATGTCCGACTGCGGCAGGCGCCACGCCCACTACGGCTTCGAAATCCATATGGGCTACGCTACCTTGCGCCATCGCACCGCTATCAAGGCGTATGGCCCCCTGAAACGCCTGCATCGCGTCTCATTTGCACCTTTCAGGCTGGAAATGGCGGAAGTCGACGAAAGCCAAAGCACATAAGCGCCTGCGCGATCTACCCCATTTTGCCAGTAAAAAGCCGCCAGGTTTCCCAGGCGGCTCGGCAATCCGGATGGCGATATGTGGCAGCTCAGTTGAGCTTGGCCTTCACTTCCTGCATGGAAGCCTTGAACATATCCGTGTTCGCCTTGGCGTCCACCCGGCCGGCCAGAACCTTGCGGGCGGCTTCGACAGCCAGATCGACAGCACTGGCGCGCACTTCGTTGATCGCCTCGCGCTCGGCCTGGCCGATCTTCTGCTCGGCAAGCACGGTGCGGCGGGCAACGTAATCCTCGGTCTTCTTGTGAGCCTCTTCGGCAAGCACTGCGGCTTCGCGCTTGGCGGCCTCGACGATGTCGGCGGCCTCCTGCTCGGCAGCCTTGCGCTTTTTCTGGTACTCTGCCAGCAACGACTGCGCTTCTTCACGCAGCTTGCGGGCCTCGTCCAGCTCGGCACGAATCTTGTCGGCGCGCTGGTCGAGTGACTTTGTCACCATGGCAGGCACCTTCACGTAGATGCAGATGCCGATGAAGATCACGAGAGCGACTGTCGCCCATACGGTTGCGAGAGATGTTGCGTCCATTGCCCTGCCCTCAACCGGCGATCGATTTCACAGCCGCCGCAACGCCTGCCTTGTCGGCCTTGCCGACCAGTTGCTCGACGATTGCCGTGGCGGTGGATTCGGCGATGGCGCCGACATCCTTCATGGCGCTGGACTTGATCGAAGTGATGCGCACCTCGGCCTCGGCCAGCTTCTTTTCGAGATTTGCCTCGACCTTCTTGCGGGCGGTCTCTGCCTCTGCCTTGGCGGCATCGCGCGCCTGCTGGCCGATGGCGTTGGCGCCGGCCTTGGCCTCGGCCAATTCCTGTTCGTAGGCGGCGACGGCCGCGTCCGCCTCGTCCTTCAACTTGGCTGCCTGATCCAGATCCTGGGTGATCCGGCTGGAACGCGTATCGAGGATGTCGGCAAGGCGCGGCATCACGACCCGCTTCAGGAACAGGTAGAACAGACCGAAGGTGATGGCCAGCCAGAGGATTTGCGACGAGAAGGTCGCAGGATCGAAGGGCGGAAACGTGCCCTCATGCGCCGCATCGTGCGGGACTTCCGTCCCGGCCTGCGCGCCGCTTGTGGCATGCGCGTCACCGCCTTCGACGGCTGGCGCGGTTTCTTGCCCGTAGGCTGGTGTCACGAACATTTCTCGTCCCCGTCATTCGGGCCGACCGCACCTTCGCGGACGGCCCCACGTTCAACGGCAGATCAGCCGAACAGCGCCAACAGTGCGATGAGCAGCGAGAAGATGCCCAAGGCTTCCGTCACGGCGAAGCCGAAAATCAGGCGGCCGAACTGGCCGTCGGCAGCGGAGGGATTGCGCAGCGCGCCAGCGAGGTAGCTGCCGAAGATGTTGCCCAGGCCAATGCCCGCGCCACCCATGCCCAGGCACGCAATACCAGCGCCGATGTACTTTGCTGCTTCAGCTTCCATTTGTTCAACTCCTTGTAGGATCTCAGTTTGGGTTCGTCGACGCAGACCGTCTGCGAGCGATTCTCTTAGTGCCCCGGATGCAGGGCGTCATTCAGGTACATGCAGGTGAGGATGGCGAAGACATAGGCTTGAAGTGCCGCGACCAGCAATTCGAGCGCCGTCAATGCCACCGCCATGATCAGCGGCAGTATGGCGCCGGCGATGCCGACAGCGCCAAGCGCGCTCAGCGAAACGACGAAGCCCGCGAAAACCTTGAGCGTGATGTGGCCGGCCAGCATGTTGGCGAACAGACGGACGGAGAGGCTGACCGGACGCGACAGGAAGGAAACCACTTCGATGGCCACGACCAGCGGCATCAGCACGAGCGGCACACCACTCGGCACGAACAGCTTGAAGAAGCCGAAGCCGTGCTTGGCAAGACCGTAGAACACCACGATGCCGATGACCAGGATCGACAAGGCGAAGGTGACGATGATGTGGCTGGTGACTGTGAAGAAGTAGGGGAACAGGCCAAGCAGGTTGGCGGTCAGAACGAACATGAACAGGGAGAACACGAACGGGAAGAACCGCATACCCTGCGAGCCGGCCGAATCCTTCAGCATCGAGCCGACGAATTCATAGGTCATCTCGGCCGAAGACTGCCAACGCGACGGGATCAGATGACGGCCGGACGTAGCGAGATACAGGAACAGGGAAGCCACGACCACGGTAGCGACCATGAACAGCGACGAATTGGTAAAGGACAGATCATAGCCGCCGATCTCGATCGGGACGATCTTGCTAATATGGAACTGGTGGATCGGATCGACCTTGTCAGCAGTTGCCACTTTCAGTCCTCACATGGCCGCGCGCGGCCTTCTTGAAATATCCATCGCGCCAAAGACGCGTCTCAATCATGCTTCGGGTCAGCCCCGCGCTTGCCCTCTCCGAATCCAGCGATCAGGCCGGCCGAACGCAGGACATTGAGCACGCCAGCGGCGAAACCCAGGAGCAGAAACACGATCAGGCCCCAAGGAGAGGTTCCGGCAAGCCGATCGATCATCCAGCCTATGCCAACCCCCACCGCCACCCCGGCGATAAACTCGCTGGACAACTTGAAGGCCTGACCGTAACCGATCGCACCGCCCGCTTTCGCGTTATCTTCCCCCTTAAGCGTTTCCGGCTGTCTTGCTGCAAGAGATGCTTCAAGCTCACGCCGACGTTGCTCAAGTTCGTCGTCGCGGATGTCGCCTTTGCGATCGTTGCCTGGGCCAGTCTCTCCGGTTCCGTCTGGCCTTTTCATGTTGGCCATCGCAACCTCCTTGCCCGGCCAGAACGTCGCCGTCGGTCCGCATCCAATTGCGGCGCAACATAGTTAGAGGGTTCGCCGCCGTCAAGCCACGGTACGGCTTTCAAATCCCAGTATTTGGTACTGTAAAATCAATCGGTTAGACAAGTGCGACATCGTGCCCGGCGATGGCCGGAACGTCAATCGGCAGAATCCGGCCGCGAACTTGGAAAATGCGGGGCCAAGCCAAGAACGAGTGCGAGCAATGTCAACTCCATCCCCCGCCATAGGTGCGATAGAAGATATGCAGGCCGATCTTGGTCATCTTGTGCATGGCGCGCGCCCAGCCCGGATTGACGTAGCTGGCGTAGTAGTGGGTGGACGAGCCGACCTCCGGCAGAAATATCTTTCCGGCGGTCACCGCCATGGCGATATCCTTGGCGGTCTTGTAGCGCGAAGGCTCGGTGACGCGATCCTTATGGCCGTCACAGGCGAACGAGAACTGGCAGCGGTTGAACCAGTTGTCGTTCTGGTAGACGACGCCGCAGATCGAACTCGGATAGGTTGGGTTGCGGACCCGGTTAAGAACGACCTGCGCGACCGCCGCCTGGCCGCGCAAAGATTCGCTGCGCGCCTCAAAATAGATGGCATTGGCAAGGCAGACTTGTTCAGGCTTGGAGAAGACGGCGGCGGGAAGCGGGTTCTGCAACCACGAATGGTCGCCCTTGCCCATAGGCGGGATGAAGCGACCGTTGTCCGGCTTCTCCTCCTGCAGCAAGGCCTCGAACGGTGAGGCCTTGGCATAGTCGGGCTCGGCCGGGGCATAGGCGGTGGCGAGGATGTCGGGCTTGTCGTTATTGATCAGCTTGGCCAGCATCGGCGACACGCCGGGCTGCGGCTTCTTCTCTTCTCGCGCATGGAAGGCCGCGGCAATCTCGATTTCCTTGCCCTTGATCCTCGGCTTGGCGAAGGCAAGCTTCAGTCCGCTATCCATGCTTGGACGCAACAGAGAACTGGTGCGCTCGAAGATCGAACCGGCGTTGAAATTCTTCGGCGGCGCGACCGGCGCGATCTCGACAAGGCGGCTGCCCTTGCCGCTGCGCACGATGCGGTCCTCGTCCGGTGTTTCACCGACCGCTCCGCTCTTTCTGCGGAATGAAACCGTCCCCACCCCGGGCAATTCGACGCCAGCGCCGGAAATGGAGCCGGAAACTGCAGACGATGCCGCAAACGGCATTTCGGCCGCCTGGGTGGAACCGGCCACGGACTTCTCGATATAAGAATTCCAGCGCGCATTGGCCTCAAGGCCTGAAACCAGGCTGGTCATGTCCTGAAAAGCGGTGACGGTAGGAAAGCCTACCCAGATGCCAAGGCCCACCACGAGCGGAGAGAAAATTGAACGATGCTTGCCACCGGCGGCGGCCGCCGGCCGCTTCCAACCACGTCGATGCACGGGGAACTCTCCAGAACGCTACTTCAAACCCACTGGCATCGAAAATGGTGCATTAACCTTGATGCCGGGTTAACAGGCGTGATGTTTCGCAAAGGCATAGCCGAAGCGCGGACTGACAGGCCGGCGCGAATCGGCTTTGAGTACCGGCAGCCATCGCTCGACCACGAGGACAGTCAATTGACCATCACCATGTACGGCATCCCCAATTGCGACACGATCAAGAAGGCGCGTGTGTGGCTGGAAGGCCATGGCATCGACTATGCCTTCCATGACTATCGCGCCCAGGGACTGGAAGCCGAACGGCTTGAAGGATGGATCGGCAAGGTCGGCTGGGAGGTGCTGCTCAACAAGGCCAGCACCACCTTTCGTGCGCTGGCCGACGAGGAGAAACATGGCCTGACCCAGCAGAGGGCCAAGGCGCTGATGCTGAAGCACCCGACGATGATCAAGCGGCCAGTGCTCGATCTCGGCGAGCAGTTGCTGGTCGGCTTCAAGCCAGTTGTCTATGCGCAGGAACTATCCGGGCGATAAGCCCGGCGGCCTGAAACCTACTTCAGATATTCAGCCAGCGCGACGGCATTGTTGTGCTTCTCGTCATGAGCGCCGAAAAGCAGGGTCACCTTGCCTTTGGCAAGCAGGCCGCGCAGTTCCTGCACTACATCGCCCTTGTCCTTCAATTCCTCGCGGTAGCGCTTCTGGAATTCCGCCCAAAGTTCGGGGTCGTGGCCGAACCATTTGCGTAACTCGTCGCTCGGCGCGATGTCCTTCAGCCACAGGGCAAGCCCGGCATCCTCTTTCTTGACCCCGCGCGGCCACAGCCGATCGACCAACACACGCTGCCCGTCGCTGTCGTCGATCGGTTCGTAGACGCGCTTGATCGCGATTGCATAGCTCGACATGGTATCGCCCTTTCTAGGCCCACTCGCCCTGGCGCATTACCGGCACGGTGCGACCGTCGGCATGTACGCCGTCGATGTCGATCTGGCCGGACCCGATCATCCAGTCGATGTGGATGAGGCTCTTGTTGCCGCCGCGCGAGGCGATCTCTTCCGGCGTCAGCCTGGCGCCATCGACAAAACATTTCGAGTAGCACTGGCCGAGCGCGATGTGGCAGGCGGCGTTCTCGTCGAACAGCGTATTGAAGAACAACAGCCCGCTTTTCGAGATTGGCGAGGAATGCGGCACCAGCGCCACTTCGCCCAGACGGCGCGAACCTTCGTCGGTGTCGAGCACCTTGTTCAGCACGTCCGCACCCTTCGACGCCTTGGCCTCCACGATACGGCCCGCCTCGAAGCGCACGGAGATATCGTCGATCAGCGTGCCTTGGTAGGACAGCGGCTTGGTCGAGGAAACGTGACCCGACACGCGCAAGGCATGCGGTGTCGTGAAAACTTCCTCGGTCGGGATGTTGGGATTGCAGGTGATGCCGTTCTTGGCAGTCGAGGCGCCGCCCATCCATTCATGCCCGTCGGCCAGCCCGACGGTGAGATCGGTTCCCGGACCGGTGAAGTGCAGTGCATGAAAGCGATGGCCGTTCAGCCAATCGGTGCGCGCCTTCAAGACCGTATTGTGCAGTTT
Organism: Mesorhizobium sp. Root157; assembly: GCF_001427385.1. Classification (GTDB taxonomy): domain Bacteria; phylum Pseudomonadota; class Alphaproteobacteria; order Rhizobiales; family Rhizobiaceae; genus Mesorhizobium. The sequence continues at coordinate 109,009 of NZ_LMGJ01000012.1, read as the reverse complement.
CCATGCACCGACCGGATCGTCGCCATCGACCCTGCTGGCGGCAAAGATGGCGTCGGCGAGCTTTGCCACCGCCGTCTCGACACCCTCCCCTGGAAATACCTGCTTGGCCCACGCGGTTTCCGGATAAGCGACAATGTTCCAGTTGATGTCGAAGCCGGTGATCTTCTCCAGCGCCGGTTGATAGGCCATCGAATTGGCCTTGTTGGCGCGCGCCACCTTGGCGGCATCCTGTCCGGACAACAAAGATGGATCGTCGCCGCGCACCGCCAGCCGTGCCGCATTGTTGGAAAACGCCTTGGCCATGCCCTCGTAGAGCCAGCCGGCGGCGTGGTCGAACCCTGCGGAAGCGCCGTGGCGGAAGCGCGCCAGGGTGATTTCGTCGTCATTGAAAATAGGCGTCACCAGCCCGGCGCCGGCTTTGTAGGCATGCTCGACAATCCTGCGCGTCAACGGCAGGGCGGCAATCGAAGAGGTCAAAACCAGATCCTGCCCCGGCTGCAATTGCAGCCCGACCTTGATCGCAACTTCTGCAAGCCTGTCGAGCTTCACCGGATCGATGGACGCAGAGACGTCGCGCGCGGAGGTGGTCAAAGGGACATGTGCGGTCATTTGGGAAAGCCTGCGGTTATTATGGATACCAAGCCTGTTACATAGACCCGCCCCGTTGCCCTTTCCACCCTTATGAGTTGGTTCAGCGGATCTCCCGACCAAGTGTAGATGAAGACCGGGAGCCGTGGATAAATCAAAGCTGGACCAACTGAAGTCACATTGTCTCTGCCGCATGCGCAAATATTGTGCGCGGCCATGGAACAGTCAAAATCGTCGCCGTTGCGTTTTGCCGTCGCAGGCATGATCTCCCTTGCCGTGGCCATGGGCATCGGCCGCTTTGTCTACACGCCCATCCTGCCAGGCATGATGGAGGAACTCGGGCTTTCGGCCTCGAATGCCGGCCTGATCGCCTCGGCCAATTATCTCGGCTATCTGGTCGGCGCGCTGGTGGCGGCGGGCGGCTGGGCCCACGGGCGCGAGCGCCTGCTGGTGTTCGGTTCGCTTGCCGCCAGCACGGCGCTGGTGGCGCTGATGGGGGCTGTCGACACGATGGCGCCGTTTCTTCTCATCCGCTTCCTTGCCGGTGTCGCCAGCGCTTTCGTCATGGTCTTCATGACCAGCATCGTCTTCAGCCATCTGGCCACTTCCGGGCGGAACGGTTTCGAGGCCCTGCATTTCGGAGGTGTCGGCTTCGGCATCGCCGTATCGTCTGCGCTGATGGCGGCCATGGTCAGCACCCATGCCGGCTGGACGGCCGGCTGGTACTGGTCGGGAGCGCTCTCTCTAGCGGGGTTCGCGCTTGTTGCCCTGCTCGCAAACGAAGGCCCGGCGGCGAGCGCCAATTCCAAACGCGAACCCAAGCTGCCGCGCAACGCCTCGCTCAACAAGATCATCCTGTCCTATGGCCTGTTCGGCTTCGGCTACGTGATCACCGCAACCTTCCTCGTCGCCATCGTGCGCCAAAGCGGCGAAAGCCGCGCCTTCGAGGCGATGGTCTGGCTGGTAACAGGGTGCATGGCCGCGCCATCGCTGTTCGTGTGGCAACGGGTTGCACGCCGCAGCAGCGTCTATGCCGCCTATGCGGTCGCCTGCCTGGTAGAAGCCGTCGGGGTGGCGGCCAGCGTCGCGGTGACGGGGCGCATCGGACCGCTGGCCGGCGGCATCCTGCTCGGCGCAACCTTCATGGCGCCGACGGCGCTTGGCATACAGGCGGCGCGCCAACTGGCGCCATTGGCGACGCGTCGGGTGTTCGCCATCATGACGGCGGCATTCGGCGTCGGCCAGATCATCGGGCCGATCGTTGCCGGCGTGCTTGCCGAATGGTCGGGAAGTTTCTTCGTCCCCTCCATGCTGGCTGCCGCCGTCCTTGTGCTTTCCGCCGCCGCAGCATGGTCGGCCGCGCCAAAATCGCCATGATTTTGATCTTGCTGGGGCGAGGCGCGGGCATTTTATTTAACCTGGAAATGTGACCTTATGCCCGCCTGCCGGTAGTCCGGCCGATTTTGCGCGCGCAATAAGGAAGCCACCTCCGTGTTCGTATCCTTCTTTCCCAAGCCGAAACTGTTCTTTACGTCGGCTGTCTTGTGGAGCCTTGTCGGCGTCCTGTTCTGGTTTTTTGGCGGCGAGCAACTCGGCGCGACATTCGGGCTGCCGCCGGCCGCGGCGGGCGCGCCACCGGTCCTTGGCATTCCCATCTTCTGGACCAGGCCGTTCTTGTGGTTCTACCTCTATTTCGGCTTCATGGTCGGCGCGTTCTACCTGTTCTGGCGCACTTACGATAACCATCCATGGCAGAACTGGTCGATCCTGGGCTCATCGCTGATCCTGTTTTCGACCTACCTGTCCGTGCAGATCTATGTGGCGCTGAACAACTGGCGCGGGCCGTTCTTCGATCTGTTCCAGAAGGCGCTCACTACGCCCGGTTCAGTGAGTGCCGGCGAACTCTATTCGATGTTTTCGATCTATGCCTGGATCGGCGCCTGCGGCATGGCGCTGTTCGTCGCCACCCGTTTCTTCGTCAGCCACTACATCTTCCGTTGGCGCACCGCGATGAACGACTTCTACATGGCGAACTGGGAAAGACTGCGCCACATCGAGGGCGCCTCGCAGCGCGTTCAGGAAGACACGATGCGCTTTTCCACCACCATGGAGGGGCTGGGCGTGGCACTGATCGATTCGGCGATGACGCTGATCGCCTTCCTGCCGCTTCTGGCGCAGCTTTCCTCGCATGTGAAGCTTCTGCCGCTGGTCGGCGAAATCCCCTATTCGCTGGTGGTGGCGGCGGTGGCATGGTCCATCTTCGGAACGCTTATCCTGATGGTCGCCGGCATCAAGCTGCCGGGGCTGGAGTTCAAGAACCAGCGTGTCGAGGCCGCCTATCGCAAGGAACTGGTCTATGGCGAAGACGACGAGGCACGGGCGCAGCCACCGACGGTCAAGGAATTGTTTTCCCATGTTCGCCGCAACTATTTCACGCTCTATTTCCACTACGCCTACTTCAACGTCGTGCGCTCGGGCTTCATCCAGGCCGATGCGATCTTCTCAAGCGTGATCCTCATTCCAACCATTGCGGCAGGCACCATCACCCTTGGCATCTGGCAACAGATTTCGACCGCCTTCGGGCAGGTGTCGTCATCCTTCCAGTACCTGGTCAGCGCCTGGCCGACGATCGTCGAGCTTTTGTCGATCTACAAGCGCCTGCACGCTTTCGAGGCAACGCTTGACGGCGAGCCGCTGCAGGATATCGACCAGCGTTTCATCGAGGCTGGCGGCGTCGAGGAACATGCCTGACCAATGGCTGCATGACGGGCTCTTCCCTCTCGCGCTCGCTGCGCTCGTCGCTGGCGGGGACGATTCCTTGCCCCTTCCCCTTGGCGACAGAAGGGAAGCGCGCGCCTCTCGACTTCGTCATCCTCGGGCAAGCCTGAGCCCAGCGAAAGGCGCGACCCGAAGATCCATGCCGTGAGGGACCACTGAGGAGCAGAACGGGGGCCTTGTGCACCGTATCGCACTGCCGCTTCGTCACGGCATGGATCCCAGGGTCTGCGCGACGGCCTTCGGCCTGCTCCGCCCTAGGATGACGAAGGAGGAGTACAATTATTCATTGCCACGCTGCCTTTTCGACCCTGGCCATTGTCAAAGAACTGGCCTCCGCTTCTGGAGCACAAGGTCGGGAAGACGGGCGGCCGTTCGGACGCTCGTTTAGCAAGTAACGCGACCTCGCGGCCGTCCGTCCGGCGTTTGAAGATTCCCCTCACAGGCTCTCCTTGAAGATGCCGCTGCAAGGTGAGGGCAACGCTCGGCAGGCCTAGCGCGTCCCCTTTCAACGCTGCACGGACCACAACCGGATCCCTCGTGGGGGAGCAGCCAAACCTCCCCGGAACAAGGCCACGTCAGCCTGCCTCCGGGGCGCCGGCCTCTTCCCACCCAATCACCGTCATGATCGGTGTTCCCGGCGGAAGAAGCTGGGGGCATTATGCGAGAGGCGGCAAAGGGTGTGGATGACTGTTTTTGCCAAAGCGAGCGAGATCAATAGGTTGGCCCAAGAACGACGGAGGTTCGATCCACGTCCGGCACTCATTTTACCTCCCCGCCGGGAAGCCGGGACAGCCAATACCCATATGATGACGGAGCCGGTGCGGCGAATTTCCGGGATCGCCCCTTCCATGCCGGCGAATTTCCGCTAAAACGCGGGCTGATCTGCCGCCCGGCGGCGCAAAAACGGTTTGAGTGATGGCCGACGACGAAACATTTATCCGCGAAGTCAACGAAGAGATCCGCAAGGAACAGGCCAAGGCGCTGTGGGACCGCTACGGCCCCATCCTGATCGGCCTCGCTCTTCTCGTGGTGCTCGCGACCTCCGGCTATGTCGGCTACCGTTATTGGGACGAGAGCCGCGCCAACACGTCCGGCGACGCCTATTCGCAAGCTCTGCGCCTCGCCAACGAAGGCAAGGAGGCCGATGCGCTGGCCGCTCTCGCCGACATCGAGAAGACCGGCTACGGCGCCTACCCCGTGCTCGCCCGCATGCGCTCGGCCACCGTCAAGGCCGACAAGGGCGACATTGCAACGGCGGTTTCCGAACTGGACGCCGTTGCCGCCGACGGCTCGATCCCGCAAAGCCTGCGCGACATGGCGCGGCTGAGGGCCGCGCTGCTTCTGGTCGACAACGGCTCCTACGCCGATGTTTCAAGCCGCGTCGAAGCGCTGGCGGCGGACGGCAATGCGCTGCGCCACTCCGCGCGCGAGGCGCTTGGCCTCTCGGCATGGAAGGCAGGCAAGGCGACCGATGCGCTCAAGCTGTTCGACCAGATCGTGGCCGACCAGGCCGCGCCGCAAAACCTGCGCCAGCGTGCCACCTTGATGTCCGAGCTGATCCGCGGTTCGGGCGGCGCGTCGTAACGCATGACGTTCAAAGTCGCCATCATCGGCAGGCCTAACGTCGGCAAGTCGACGCTTTTCAACCGCCTTGTCGGCCGCAAGCTGGCGCTGGTCGACGACACGCCGGGGGTGACCCGCGACCGCCGAGTCCACGCCGCCAAGCTCTACGACATCACCTTCGACGTGATCGACACGGCCGGCTTCGAGGATGCTCCGGCCGCCAGCTTGCCGGGGCGCATGCGCGCCCAGACCGAAATCGCCATTACCGAAGCCGATCTCATCTTCTTCCTCATCGACGCCAAGGCCGGCCTGATGCCGGACGACCGCACCTTTGCCGAAGTGGTGCGCAAATCCGGCAAGCCGGTGGTTCTGGTGGCCAACAAGGCCGAGGCGCGCGGCGCCCAGGGCGGCATGCTGGAAGCTTGGGAACTGGGCATGGGCGAGCCGATCCCGGTCTCGGCCGAACACGGCCAGGGCATGCCCGACCTGCGCGACGCCGTCATCGAAGCGCTGGGCGAAGAGCGTGTGCTGGGCAAGGACGAAGACGACGAGGAGATCGCGGCCAGCGAAGTGCTGATCGGCGAGGATATCGCCGATCCCGATGCCGAAGAGGTGCCGGCCTATGACGAAACCAAGCCGCTGCGCATCGCCGTGGTCGGACGGCCGAATGCCGGCAAATCGACGCTGATCAACGCGCTGATCGGCGAGGAGCGGCTTTTGACCGGACCGGAAGCCGGCATCACCCGCGATTCGATTTCGGTCGACTGGGACTGGCGCGGGCGCCTGATAAAACTGTTCGACACCGCCGGCATGCGCCGCAAGGCCAAGGTGCAGGAGAAGCTGGAAAAGCTTTCGGTCGCCGACGGGTTGCGCGCCATACGCTTCGCGGAAATCGTCATCATCGTGCTCGACGCCACCATCCCGTTCGAGAAGCAGGACCTGCAGATCGCCGATCTCATCATTCGCGAAGGCCGGGCTCCGGTCATCGCCTTCAACAAATGGGACCTGATCGACAATCCACAGCAACTGCTGGCCGAATTACGGGAAAAGACGGAACGGCTGTTGCCGCAGGCGCGCGGCATCCAGGCGGTGACCGTCTCGGCCGAGACGGGACGTGGCCTCGACAAGCTGATGGATGCCGTCATCAAGACGCACAAGGTGTGGAACAGCCGCGTTTCCACCGGCAAGCTCAACCGCTGGCTGGAAGGCATATTGGCGCATCACCCGCCGCCCGCCGTCGCCGGACGCCGCCTCAAGGTGAAATATGTGACGCAGGCCAAGACGCGCCCGCCGGGTTTCGTGGTGTCGTGCTCGCGACCGGACGCCATGCCGCAATCTTATGTGCGCTATCTGGTCAACAATCTGCGCGACGCCTTCGACATTCCGGGCGTGCCTATCCGCATGGCGCTGCGCACATCGGACAATCCGTTCGCCGGCAGGGCGAAGAAGCGCTGAGCCTTTGAGCGGATCGATATCCGCTCAAAGCATTGGCTTGCGCAATTCCGGACGGAAAACCGGTTCCCACTTTTCCTGGAATTGCTTTATTCGCCGTAAGGCACCCAGATGTTCTTGACCTGCACGGCGCGCGACAGGAACTCCCTGCCCTCTCCCATGCGCGGGTCGAGCCAGTCGCGCTGCACGGTTTCGGCCCAGACCTGCTTGAGATTGCCGGCCGAGGCCTTTTCGATGCGGGCGGCGGCTTCCTTCGGGCCGAAATACCAGATGCCGTCGACCTCCTCGTGCCTGGCGAGTTCAAGGGCGAGCGAGTCGCGATCGCCGGTAACGATGTTGACGACACCGTCCGGCACATCCGAGGTTTCCAGCACCTGATAGAAATCGGTCGCCGCCAGCGCCAACCGCGACGAAGGCACGACCACGACACGATTGCCGGTGGCAATCGCCGGCGCGAAGGTGGAGACGAAGCCGAGCAGGCCGAAGTCTTCCGGGCAAGCGACGGCGACGATGCCGAGCGGCTCGTTCATGGCGAGTGCGACGCCGCGCAACGGCGGCTTGTGGACGGTGCCCTCGAACTTGTCGGCCCAGGCGCCATAGGAGAACAGGCGCGAGACGCTGGCCGCGACTTCCTTCGCCGCCTCCGGTTTGCGCTTGCCGGTCATGGCGGCGAGACGCTCGGTGAATTCGCCGGCGCGGGCATCGAGGTTCTCGGCGATGTAATAGAGGATCTGGGCGCGGTTGTGCTCGCTGGCCGTGCCCCAGGAGGTAGCCTTGCGCGCCGCTTCGACGGCGTTGCGGATATCCTTGCGGTTGCCTTCGCCGACCTCGCCAACCAGCGCGCCGGACGGCGACAGGATGGGGCGCGAATAACCGCCATCGGGGCGCGCCTGCCTGCCGCCGACATAGAGCTTGGCGGTGCGGTCGATGAAGGAGGCGGAGGTCGCCTCGCCGCTTGGCTGGGGTGCCGGCTGGGCTGCGATGGGCTTGGCCTTGGCCAGCCATTTCGGCTTGCAGTAGGCGGCAAGTCCTTCGCGGCCACCTTCGCGGCCGAAGCCGGATTCCTTGTAGCCGCCGAAGCCGACGCCGGCATCGAACATGTTGGTGCCGTTGACCCAGACCACGCCGCATTTCAGCTTCGGCGCGATGTCGAGCGCCAAGGACAGGGTCTCGCTCCAGACGGTGGCGGCGAGGCCGTATTCGGTGTTGTTGGCAAGCTCGACCGCTTCCGCAGGGGTGCGGAAGGTGGTGGCGACCATGACCGGGCCGAAAATCTCGACCCGCGAGACGGTGGAAGCGGGGTGCACGCCGGTGAGCAGCGTCGGCGGATAGAAGCAGCCGCTTGCCGGCATGGCGGCCTTGGGCTGATGAAGTTCGGCGCCTTCCTTGACGCCGGTTTCGACCAGCGCGCGGATGCGCTGCAACTGCACCGGATGGACGATGGCGCCGATGTCGATGGCCTTGTCGAGCGGATCGCCGACGCGCAGCGTTTCCATGCGGGCGGTGAGCTTGGAGACGAAGCGGTTGTGGATGCTTTCCTGCAGCAGGAGGCGGGAGCCGGCGCAGCAGACCTGGCCCTGGTTGAACCAGATGGCATCGACCACGCCCTCGACCGCCGCATCGAGATCGGCATCGTCGAAGACGATGAAGGGCGACTTGCCGCCGAGTTCCAGCGTCAAGCTCTTGCCCGAGCCGGCCGTCGCCTCGCGGATGATCCGGCCGACTTCGGTCGAGCCGGTGAAGGCGATCTTGGCGATGCCGGGGTGGTTGACGATGGCCTCGCCGGTGGCACCAGCGCCGGTGACGATATTGACGACGCCGTCCGGCAGGCCGGCCTTCTCACACATTTCGGCGAACAAAAGCGCGGTGAGCGAGGTGTATTCGGCAGGCTTCAGCACCACCGTATTGCCGAGCGCGATGGCAGGCGAGATCTTCCACGCCAGCATCAGCAGGGGAAAATTCCACGGGATGATCTGGCCGCAGACGCCGAGCGGCTGCTTGTCGGCCAACTCGGTGTCCATCAGCTGCGCCCAGCCGGCGTGATGATAGAAATGGCGGGCGACGAGCGGAATGTCGATGTCGCGCGTTTCGCGGATCGGCTTGCCGTTGTCGAGCGATTCGACCACGGCAAACAGGCGGCTGTGGCGCTGGATCAGGCGGGCAAGCGCATAGAGATAGCGCGCCCGCTGATGGCCCGACAGGGCAGCCCATGCCGGCTGCGCCTTGGCGGCTGCCTTGACGGCGGCATCGACATCGGCGGCATTGGCCTCGGCGATGCGGGTCAGCACCTCGCCGCTGGCCGGCGCTGTCGTCTCGAAGCTTTGGCCTGACTTGGCCTTCTTCCACTGGCCGCCGACGAACAGCCTGGTCTCGTCGCCCAGCCCCTTGATCCAGGCGCGCGCTTCCTTGTCGCTCTCGGGCGCCGGGCCGTATTCCATCGTGTCCAGTATCTCAGCAATCGACATTTTTTCTTCCCTCGGTCGCCCTGAGCACTACGACTCTTTGCTGGGCATGATCTGGTCCGACAACCGCTTCCCACTTTTCGCTGACGCGGTCCTTCGGTTCGGGGTCATGCCATTGCATGGTGGCTGAAGGCCGCGTAGCGGCCGGTCACATGATGTTCGAGTTGGCGCTCGATGTCGGCCAGCAGCGACGAGGCACCGAAGCGAAACAGGTTCGGCTGCAGCCAGTCGTTGCCAAGCTCTTCCTTGACCAGCGCCAGATAGGCGAGCGCATCCTTGGCGGTGGAGATGCCGCCGGCCGGCTTGTAGCCGACGACATGGCCGGTCATCTCGCGATAATCCCGGATGGCGCGCAGCATGGTCAACGTCACCGGCAGCGTGGCGTTGACGGCTTCCTTGCCGGTCGATGTCTTGATGAAGTCGGTGCCGGCCATCATCGCCACCCACGAGGCGCGAGCGACGTTGCGCAAGGTTTGCAGGTCGCCGGTGCCGAGGATGGTCTTCATGTGGGCTGTGCCACAGGCCTCCTTGCAGGCCCTGACCTCGTCGTAGAGCGCTTGCCAATTGCCGGTCAGCACATGTTCGCGGGTGATGACGATATCGATTTCTGAAGCACCGTCGGCCACGGAAGCCTCGATCTCCTTCAGCCGTGTGGGAAGCGGCGCAAGCCCTGCCGGAAAGCCGGTTGAAACGGCGGCGACCGGAATGCCGGAGCCGTGCAGCGCCTCGGCCGCGGTGGCGACGAAGCGATGATAGACGCAGACGGCGCCAGTGGTGATGGCGCGGTCGCCGAGGCCAAGCGCTTCCTTCAGGTCGGCGCGCAAAGGCTGGCGCGCCTTGGCACACAGGCGCTGCACACGCCCTGCGGTATCGTCGCCGTTCAAGGTGGTGAGGTCGATGCATTGCAGCGCGCGGACCAGCCACGCCGCCTGCCATTCCTTCTTGACCGTACGGCGGCCGGCCAGCGAGGCCGTGCGGCGCTCGGCGGCCGACAGGTTGACGCGCACGCTGTCAATCGGGTCGAGCGAAAGCGGCACCGCCGGATTGTAGGGGTGCGGCTGGTTGGCGAAGGCTGACGGCGCCATGCCAGCGTCCCCCCGCTTTTCGATGTTCATTTGCAACTCCAATACGCGCGCGGCCCTGCCCCGCTCTTTCCTTGGAGCATGGTCTTGTCCGAAAACCGCGACACACTTTTCGGGACCATGCTCTACTCGCCGTAACCGATGATGCCCTTGACCTCGAGGAAATCATGGATCGCCCAATCGGCATATTCGCGCCCGTTGCCCGACTGCTTGTAGCCGCCGAACGGTGCGAAGGTGTCCCAGTCGGGATAGTTGAGGTTGACCTGCCCGGCGCGCAGGCGCGAGGCCACGGCGCGGGCGTGCTTGATGTCCTTCGACTGGACGTAGGCAGCGAGGCCGTAGACCGTGTCGTTGGCGATCCTCACCGCGTCGTCGTCGTCCTCGTAGGAGATGACCGACAGCACCGGGCCAAAGATTTCTTCCTTTTCGACGGTCATGCCCGGTTTGACATGGCCGAAGACGGTCGGGCGCACATAGTAGCCGCGATTGAGATGTTCGGGCCGGCCGGGACCGCCGGTCACCAGCGTCGCGCCTTCCTTGATGCCGGCCTCGATGAGCCGCTGGATCTTGTCGTACTGCAACTGGCTGACCACCGGCCCAAGCTGGGTGTCCTCGGCGCGGGGATCGCCGACCTTGTGGGCTTCGGCCGCATCCCTGGCGACGGCCAGCGCCTCGTCGTGGCGAGCGGCCGGCACCAGCATACGGGTCGGCGCATCGCAGGACTGGCCGCTGTTGCCGAAGCAGCCCTCGACACCCTTTTTCACCGCCTGTTCGAAATCGGCATCGGCAAGGATGATGTTGGCCGACTTGCCGCCCAGTTCCTGCGCCACGCGCTTGACCGTGTCGGCCGCCGTCTTGGCGACGATGATGCCGGCCCGGGTGGAGCCGGTGAAGGAAACCATGTCGACGTCGGGATGGCCAGCCATGACCTGGCCGACATCGGGGCCGGTGCCGTTGACCATGTTGTAGACGCCGTTCGGGGTTCCGGCGGCGTCCACGATCTCGGAAAAGACGATGCCGCTGATCGGCGCGATCTCGGAGGGCTTCAACACGACCGTGCAACCGGCGGCAATAGCGGGAGCGACCTTGCAGACGATCTGGTTGAGCGGCCAGTTCCACGGCGTGATCAGCGCGCAGACCCCGATCGGCTCCTTCACCACCAGGGTGGCGCCGCGCTTTTCACTGAACTCGTAGTCCTCGAGCGCCTTTATTGTCGCTTCCATATGGGCGCGGCCGGCCCATGCCTGCGCCTCGCGCGCCCAGGTGATCGGCGCGCCCATTTCCTGGCTGACCGCCTGGGCAATATCCTCGTAGCGCTCGTTGTAGATTTCGAGGATGCGGTTGAGCAGTTTCAGCCGGTCCGATCTGGTGGTCCGCGAAAAAGCCGGGAACGCCGCCTTCGCCGCCGTCACCGCCTTGTCGACATCGGCCTTCGAGCCCACTGAAATCTTCGTATAGGCCTCCTCGGTGGACGGATCGATCACGTCCAGCGTGGCAGGGTTGACCGGCGCCACCCATTTGCCGTCGATGAAGAAATTCAAGTGGTTGTTCATCCGATCGTCCTTGCCTTCCGCGAAAACCAACCGGCGCACGATATCGGCAGAACCATTGAGGCGCCACCGCGATCTTGCGCCTTGCCGGAACACGTTCACGCGACCGAGATTTCCGGTCGCGTTTACAATGTTCGCTTTTTGTTCTAAACTACCGCATGCAATACGACCTTGGCTTCGAGCCGTCGGAGAGACGTGACGTGTTTCTCCGCAGGGCGGCATTGACGGTCGCCCGCCGGCAGCAAGCGGGCGGGCAAATGATCCTGCCCGGCCTCGAAGCGCGGCGCGCCGACAATCTATTTTTCGCGCTTCGCCCTGACATGACGGCCGCACTGGAGGCCAATGAGATCGCGGGCGATTTCAGCAAAAAATACGGTTTGCTGGGCAAGTCGCTCGGCCCCAGCCGCTACCACATCAGCGTGCACGGGTTGGGCACTTTCGACGGACGCAACCCCGGCATCGAATTGAAAGCCGAAGATGCCGCAAGCCGGTTCGAGTTTGCTGCGTTTCCTATCCGCTTCAACCGGGCCATGAGTTTCAGCGGCAACGATGACAAACGGCCGCTTGTGCTCGTCGCAAGCGGCGGCAATGAAGAATTGTTCGACTTCCATCGCCGGCTCGGGGAAGCCATGCGATGGAGCGGTCTTGGGCGCAAGGTGAGCAAGGCGTTCACGCCGCACATGACGCTGCTCTATGATCACCGGGCAGTGCCGGAACAGGAGATAGAACCGTTGCAGTGGACGGTGCAGGCGTTCTGTCTCATCCACAGCGAACAGGGGTTCTCGAGGCATACGGAACGGCACCGTTGGCCGCTACCCAGGTCATACGGGGCGGGTGAGCTTGGCTTTTCGCCGCCTCGTCGGTAAGGTGAAGGCTGGCATGACGGCCCTCCGGGCCGCATGAGGGGTGTCCTACAAAGCGGCTGCGCAACGTTCAGCCGTCTTTTCGCCTCTCGACGAAGTTGAAGGCGAGGAACAAATTCCGGGCTGGGGACATCACGGTCGATCATGGCTGCGCCGCATATGGCGCGCGTTTTCGCTCACCCTTTCGCCGCCTCCCTCAATCACGCACCAAGACATTGTCTGCGAAAACCGCAACCGGTTTTCCAAGTCTTCGGCGTGGCTTTTGCCTATGTTCAACCAACAGAGGAGTAACAATTGAGTGACACGACAGAGGGCGTATTGGAGTGGCTTTCCAGCCGGCCGGACATTCAAAGCCTGAGGGCCGCCGTTTGCGATCTCAACGGTATCATGCGCGGCAAGCGCATCCCCGTCGAACAGGCACGCAAGGCGCTCGAAGGCAAGCTGCGCATGCCCTATTCGGTCAGCGGAGTCGACATCTGGGGCGAAGACATCGTCGGCAACAAGCTGGTGTTCTCGACCGGCGACGCCGACGGCATCTGCCACTGGACCGGGCGCGGCATCCTGCCGATGGACTGGACCGCATACCCCACCGCGCTCATTCCGCTGTGGCTCAGCGACGACAATGGCACGCCCTTCCTCGGAGACCCCCGGCGGGCGCTGGCCCGCATCCTCGAGCGCTACAAGGAACTCGGCCTGACGCCGGTGGCGGCGACCGAGCTTGAGTTCTATCTCGTCGATCCGAAATCCACACGCCCGCGCGGCCCCGTGTCGCCGGTGACCGGGCGGCGGCTCGATTCCGATGCGGCGCTCTCCATCGACGAGATCGACGATTTCGAGGCGTTCCTGCACGATGTATACGAAGCCTGCCGTTTGCAGGACATTCCCGTCGACACGGCGATCGCGGAGAACGGCGTCGGCCAGTTCGAGATCAACCTCAACCATGTCGCCGATGCCTTGCGCGCCGCCGACGATGCGGTGCTGTTCAAGCGCACCGTAAAAGGCATCGCGCGCAAGCACGGTTTCATCGCCTCGTTCATGGCCAAGCCCTACGGCAAGCGCGCCGGCAACGGCTTCCATGTTCACTTCAGCCTCATCGACGCCGAAGGCCGCAACGTTTTCGACGACGGCACCGACCAGGGCTCCGAGTTGATGCGCCACGCGGTGGCCGGCCTGCTTGCGGCGATGGCGGAAAGCACGCTGGTGTTCGCGCCGCATTTCAATTCCTATCGCCGGCTGCGACCGAAGTCCTATGCGCCGACCGCGGTCGCCTGGGGCTACGAGAACCGCATGGTGGCGATCCGCATACCGGGCGGGCCGTCAAGTGCGCGCCGCATCGAGCATCGCGTATCGGGGGCGGACGCCAATCCCTATCTTGTGCTTGCCGCGATCCTCGGCGCTGCACTGATCGGCATCGAGCGGCAGTTGTCGCCCGGCGAGCCGACCACCACCGATGTCTATGACCGCCGCGACCTGTCCAAGCTGCCGCCAGACTGGGCTTCGGCGATCGCCAGCTTCGAGCATGGCGACCTGGTTCCCGAAATCTTTCCGGACGCGCTGCGCGGTTCGCTCGTGGCCTGCAAGAAACAGGAACTGGAGACCTTCGCGCTCAGGGTGAACAATTTCGAGTTCGAAACCTATCTGGAAGCCGTTTGAAGATGCTTTGAGGCACGGCCTGCCATGCCCGGGTTGTTTCTCCGTCCGGGCATCGGATTTTCGATGCATAGAGCGCGTCGCGATCTTCAGATTCGCTGGCGCGCTCTAAGCGTTTGTATGTCGTTATCCCGAAACCGGTTTCCACTTTCGGGCAACATGCATTAACCCGGGTTGGCGCTTGTGATGCGGATGCGGCCGGCCTGATGGTCGCGGTAACGCGCCGCAGCCTCGGTGCGGTTGTGGATGCCGAGCTTGCTGATGATATTGTGGAGATGAATCTTCACCGTGTGCTCGGACAGACTGAACTCGGCGGCGATCGCCTTGTTTTGAAGGCCTCGCGAGACCATCTCCAATATCTGCATTTCGCGTGGCGTGAGGTCGGCAACGCGATCGACCCTGGCCGATTTTTCAGCAGGGTTCTCACCATACAGGAGTGCCGGCTGAGGCGCCGAGGCGATCTTGTGGGCATAGGACTGCAGCATGCCGACCGGGAAATACTCCCCGCCGCGCAGCATCAGCCGCACGACCGACAGCCATACGTCGAGTCTCAGGTTCATGGGCAGCACGCCGCGAACCAGTTGCGACTCGCAGATGTCGGGGAAGACCAGGGCCGAGTTCTGGCTGTCGGGTTCGATCAGCGCGATCATGGCGTGGGGATGGCGGCGCGTCAGTTCCGCCGACATGCGCTGCGCCGTCGACAACAGCCCCGGGTCGATGAGGATCAGGGCCACCGGAAAGGCGAAAGCCACGCAAGCGGCTTCGACACTGTCCATCTGCTTGACGTCGAGCCACGGAAACTCGTGGTCGAGCGCATAGATCAAGCTGCCTGAAATCGCACCCGGAGCCGTCACGAACAGGACGGTCTTTCGCGACTCGATCGCCCCAACCGCGGCTCGCTTCCCATTCATCGGCGCTTCGCTCGTTGCTTCCATTGGCTTCGGACTTCTTCCTGGTTCGTACAACTCAACCCATCCCAGCAAGCCGCCTCGTCAAAGCACAGGACCGCGCCAAGCAAGATCAGCCGACATTGACGATATGGCAGGATTTTGAGCACCGCGACGGGGCAATAGGGTTGAGGCTCAATCCAAACGTGGGATGCCGGAAGCGTCTGCGCGCTCACCGGCATCCTCCAAAGGGACTAGGACCAATCGACATTCAGGGTTTGGAACGTGGTATGAGCAAAAATCGCCCAGTTCGAGAAGCGGAGCCGAAGGCGGTGTTGCCCACCGTCGAGGCTTGGCGACGTGGAACTGGGCGATTTTGGCCATATCCCTGCGGGACGCAGCGGATTTCAGCCCCGACTGCGTCGAAAAATGCTCGACGGTGGTCGACACCGCCTTGCGCTTTTCTCCTTGTCAGGACCGAAATCCGGCTCGCGCCACGCCCGAAACCTGAATGTCGATTGGTCCTAGCCAGTTCAATCGGGCGCTCTCCATCATCTGGACAGCCTGCTCCCACAGGGGGGTTGCCCGTAACACGCAGAGGCCGCAAGCCGCACAACGGACACCTCCTCGCCCGCCGCTTAGAGCGCGTCGCGATCTTTCAGATTTGCTGGCCGCGCTTTAAGCATTTTCTTTCATGCATGTCGTTATCCCGAAACCGGTTCCCACTTTCGGGCGACATGCATTGGGGCGCGTCGCCGGGTGACAAAGCGGTTATTGTCAGAAACGCCCGAAACAAGGCCTCGTTGCGGCAAGGAAATATCCTGTTTGGCGGACCCCTGGATGCGTCTCACACCAGAATGGATGAGCCGTTCCCCCCGATCTAGACCTTAGCAAGGGCGAGATAAGTTGGCACATTGGCGGTGCCCGGAAACGGTTCGGGCGTGCGCGGAATGCCGTCGCGAAATGCCGGCTGGCAAGAGCAGCTACGGCACCTCCCGAACGGGATCTCCGCTTTCGAGCAAGCGAGCCTGAGGCGAGCAATGACTGTCTTTCGCAAAAATCCGTCAGGCCGATCATATGGCCCCATGCTCGCCTGTGCGTTTGCCGTGGCAAGCGCCTTGCTGCCGACGACGCCGGCCAGTGCAGGCGAACTGGTCGCGCAGACCAAGCTGCGGGTCACCGTGCTGCAATGGATGCCGATGAAAGGCGTCTACGAACAATGGCCTGCGCTTGGCGGCGATTTCGTCGTCTCCGATGAGGGCACGATCGTGCTGCCGGTGATCGGGACCGTCGAGATCAAGGACATGGATCCGACCAAGCTGGCGGCAGACATCGCCAAGCGCATCCAGGCCAAGACCGGCCTTGTCGACAAGCCGGATACGACGGTCGCGATCCTGGAATATCCCCCGGTCTATGTCGTGGGCGACGTTGCCAAGCCCGGCGAATACAAGTTTCGCGAGGGGATGACGGTGCTGCAGGCCCTGGCGCTCGGTGGCGGAGAACGGCGCGGCACGCTTGGCGCCGGCAAGAACGAGATCGGCATGGTGGGCGAGTTGCGCGGGCTCGACGTGCAGATATTGCGCAGCATGGCAAAAATAGCCCGATTGCGCGCCGAAGCTTCCGGTGCCGAAACGATCCAGTTTCCTCCGACTTCGACGGCAGCGGAAACCGATCTGGCGCAAGACATCTTCAACCAGGAAAAAACCATCTTCAACACGCGCGCCAAGGAACTTGAGCGGCAGACGAAATCGCTGTCGGAGTTGCAGGAACTTTTCACGGCCGAGATCGATACCCTCAAGCAGAAGACCGCAACGGCGGACGACGGCATCGCAGCCGCCGAGCGGGACCTCAACGCGGTCAAGAGCCTGGTCAGCAAGGGGTTTGCAGTGATGTCGCGGCAGTCGGAACTGGAACGCGTGCTGGCCAGCTACAGGGGCGAGCGTCTCGACCAGGTCACCGCCATCATGCGGGCAAGGCAGAACCTCGCAGAAGCGAAGCGCAACATGGAAGGCATCGAAGACAAGCGCCAGACAGAAGTCGCGATCGAGATACAGGCCGAACAGGCCAGTCTCGAACAACTGAGGCTGAAGCGGGACGTGTCGCAGAAACTGCTGCTCGATGTCCTGTCCTCATCCGGCCCTGCTGCGGCAAGCGGCCAGTCGGCAGCCGTCAGCTACGCGATCACGCGCGCGAAGGATGGGCAGGAAGCCACCGTTGCGGCGGACGAATCCACCGCCCTGTTGCCTGGCGACGTGGTGAAGGTCACCTCCGCGCTGGCATTGCTGCAAGGCGGCGAGGCTTCGCCGGAGACCGCTTCCGCCGGAACGGCTCAGCCCGAAGAAGCCAGCCAGTGAAGCCAGGTTCCATCGGCAAAGCGGCCGGGCGGCGCTTGCCAGCCGGCAGGCGGACATGAGCCGATGACCGAGATTGCGATGAACGAGCAAGGTCCGCCGAAGCCAAGCAGCTATGCGCAGATCCTGAAATCGACGGCGATGATCGGCGGTTCGTCGATCGTCAATGTCGGCTTCGCCATCATCCGCAACAAGGCGATGGCCCTGCTGCTGGGACCTTCCGGCGTCGGGCTGATGGGCCTCTACGGTTCGATCGTCGACCTCACGCAAACGCTGGCGGGGCTTGGCATTCCGGCAAGCGGCGTGCGCCAGATCGCCGAGGCCACGGCAACGCAGGACGAAGACAGGGTCGCGCGAACGACGCTGATGCTGAGGCGCGTTTCCATCGTGCTGGGCCTTCTGGGCGCAACGCTGCTGGGACTGCTGGCCTTGCCCGTCGCCCGCTTCACCTTCGGCGACGACACGCACGTCGTCGCCGTCATGCTGCTCGGCGCGGCGGTCTGCCTGCAACTCGTGTCGGCCGGCCAGATGGCGCTGGTGCAAGGCATGCGGCGCATTTCTCACCTGGCGCAGATCACCATGCTCGGCGCCTTCTTCAGCACGGCGATCGGCATTCCGATGATCTATGTCTTCGGTGAGCAAGGTATCGTGCCGGCGTTCATCGCCATGGCGCTCGCCTCGCTGCTGACCTCCTGGTGGTACGCCAGGCAGATCAGGATCAAGCCGGTGGCGCTGTCGGCACGCGAGGTCGGGCAAGAAGCGACGGCACTGCTCAAGCTCGGCGTGGTGTTCATGGCAAGCGCCTTCCTGACCACGGGCGCGGCCTATGCGATACGGCTGATCGTGCTGCGTCATGACGGATTCGAGGCGGCAGGGCTTTACCAGGCGGCCTGGGCGCTGGGCGGGCTTTACGCCGGCTTCATCCTGCAAGCCATGGGAACGGACTTTTACCCGCGCCTGACCGCCGTGGCCAACGACAATCCCGAATGCAATCGCCTCGTCAACGAGCAGGCCCAGATCAGCATCCTCCTGGCCGGACCCGGCCTATTGGCGACGCTGACCGTGGCGCCGCTGGTGATGACCGTTTTCTATTCGCAGGCCTTCGTGCCGGCGGTGGATCTGCTGCGCTGGATCTGCCTCGGCATGATGCTGCGCATCGTCGCCTGGCCGATGGGCTTCATCGTATTGGCCAAGGGCGACCGCAAGGTGTTCTTCTGGACGGAAGTGGCGGCGACTACGGTCCATGTCGGGCTTGCCTGGCTGCTGGTACCGCAAATCGGGCTGACGGGTGCGGGTATCGCTTTCTTCGGTCTTTACGTGTGGCACAGCTGCCTGATCTACGTGATCGTACGGCGCATGAGCGGCTTTCGCTGGTCGACCGAAAATCTCAGGCTCGGCGTGATCTTCCTGCCAGCCGCAGCGGCCGTCTTTGCCGCGCTGATGTTCCTGCCGTTCTGGCCGGCGACGGCAATCGGCATCGCCCTGACCGCAATCACTGGCCTCTATTCGCTGCGGCTGTTGCTGAAGCTGCTACCGGCGGAAAGCCTGCCGGGATTCGTGAGGCGTTGGGCATAAGGGTCAGGCCGCTACCGAGTTGGCGGCCCCCAGAACCTGCTCGAGCGCATCGGCAATACGGGATATCTCAGCGTCGGTCATCTGGGTGTACAGCGGCAGGATCATCGACCCGCTCTGGGCCGCTGCACTGTGCTGAAGGCTGGAACCCTGGCGATAGGCGCCGGGATGCTGGTAAGCCGGCTCCAGATGGCTGTTCATGATGCCGCGCCGGGTGGAAATGCCGAGATCAAGCAGCGCCTGCATGACGGCGCGCTGATCCACGCCGCGCGGCAATGCCACACAGTAGCTTTGCCAGTTGGAGCGGCACCAGCCCGGCTCGACCGGAGCGCCCAGCCCCCGGATGTGGCCAAGGCGCGCGGCGTAGTCGGCGGCGATCTGCCGGCGGCGCTCGACAATGGAAGGCAGCTTGCGCAACTGCTCGCGCCCGATCGCAGCCTGCACATCGGTCATGCGGTAATTGTAGCCGACTTCGGGATAGGTTTCGTAGATGACGGAATTGGACGAATGGCGCACGGTGTCCGCCACGCTCATCGAGTGCTGACGCCACAGCCGGAACTTGCGGTCGTAATCCGGGTTGGCGGTGGTCAGCATGCCGCCGTCGCCGGTGGTCACGACCTTGCGCGGGTGGAAGGAAAAGCAGGCGATGTCGCCATGCGGCTTGCCGATCTTTTCCCACTGCCCGTTCCAAAGGATTTCCGAGCCGATGGCGCAGGCGGCGTCCTCGATGACGGGAATGCCGTGGCTCTTGCCGATCGCCACGATAGCAGCAAGATCGCACGGCATGCCAAGTTGATGTACGCACAGGATGGCCTTGGTGCGCGGCGTGATGGCCGGCTCGATCAGGCTGGCATCGATGTTGTAGCCGGCAGCGGAAATATCGATGAAAACCGGTACGGCACCGCAATAGACGATGGCGTTGGCGGTCGCGATGAAGGAGTGGCTGACAGTGACGACCTCATCACCCGGGCCGACGCCAATCGCTTTCAGCGCCAGATGCAGCGCCGTGGTGCAGTTCGACACAGCGCAGGCGTGCGGCGCACAGACAATTTCGGCGAACTCGCGCTCGAAGGCGGCGACTTCCGGCCCTTGCGTGACCCAGCCGGACAGGATCACGCGGCGGGCGGCCTCGGCCTCTTCCTCACCGAGAACAGGCTTGGCGACGGCAATTTGGCTGAGCGGCTTGTTCATTCGGCGGCGACCTGGATTGCCTCACGCTCCCGCCGCCACCAGGCGACAAGATCGCGCAAACCGTCATCAAGCCGCGTCGTTGCCTCGAAACCGAGCATGGCCTTGGCTTTGCCGGTGTCGGCCAGACGCCTTGTGACGCCGTTGACGGTGCGCGCCGGCATATGGATGGGAGCCAGCGACGAACCCATGACGGCGCTCAGCCTCTGCCCGAGCTCCAGCAGGCTGACTTCAGTGCCGCTGGCTACATTGAAGACTTCATCGGTGACGTCGGACTTGGCCGCGAGAAGGTTGACGCGGGCGATGTCGTGGACATGGACAAAGTCCATGGTCTGCGAGCCGTCGCCATAGATGAGCGGTGCCTCGCCGGCGGCGATGCGCTCCATCCAGCGGATCAGCACCTCCGTGTAGGCGCCATAGACGTCCATGCGCGGGCCGTAGACGTTGAAGTAACGCAAGGCGACGTAGCGCAGGCCGTACATTTCGGCAAAGGAACGCAACAGGCCTTCGTTGAAGGTCTTGGCGGCACCATAGATGGTGCGGTTGTTGTAAGGGTGATGCGCTTCCGTGGTCGGGAAGCTTTCTGCAAGTCCCAGCACGGAAGCGGACGAGGCAGCGACGACCTTGGAGACCTTGGCGGCGACGGCGGCTTCGAGCACGTTGAAGGTGCCTCCGGCCAACACATCGAAGGCAAGCCTGGGTTCCTCCGCACATTGCGTGATGCGGATGGCAGCCTGATGAAAGACGATATCGACACCTTCGAAAAGCTTGGCCAGGAGATCGCGGTCCTGGATGTCGCCTTCGACGATGGTCAGCGGAAAATCGGCCATGGCCTGGCGCAGGTTCTCGCGCCGGCCACGCACGAAATTGTCGAGGACGATGATTTCGCGCGGCCGCTCCCTGGCGACCAGGTCGGCGATGTGGGAACCGATCAAGCCGGCTCCGCCGGTTATCAATACGCGTTTGTCTTTCATCGCCTGTTTCCCTCTGCACTGCGCACGGCTTCCGATTCAGGACGCCAGCGCAGGAATTTCGCCGGCACGCCCGCCACGATGGCGAAGGGCGGTACGTCCTCCGTCACCACGGCGCCGGCCCCGACGATCGCACCCTTGCCGATGGTGACGCCCGGAAGAATGGTGCCATTGGTGCCGATATCGGCCCAATCGCCGATGCGCACCGGGCGGATTTCCAGATCGGTGCGGATGATCGGCACATCGGCCGGCAGGCCATTGTGCTCGGAGCCCAGCACCTTCGATCCGGGACCGAATCCAACGGCTTCGCCGATGACCAGATCGCGGGCATCAAGGAACACCTGCGGCCCGATCCAGGTGTTGTCGCCGATGATGCAGGTTCCATCGAAACGGCCCTGAACGATGGCCTGCGCGCCGATGAAGACGCCGGAGCCGATCTCGAACGTCTCGACGTGCTTGAAGCCGGCATTCGCACCGACCTGCAGGCCCGGGCCGCAACGGCGCGCCAGCGCCCGCCAGATGGTGCGGCGCATGGTGGCATCGATGAAGCCGTCGCCTGCCGAAAACCGCTGGTAAAGTTCGACGAGACCCTTGGTGTCGTAGGCCTCGTGCAGCGCCTCGGCCAAGCCGGCGACGAACTCCAGTTCGGGCGACAAGGCCTTGCGCCCGTGAACCGCCGCGACGACGCGGCCTGCCTGTTTCGACTTAGCCGACACGGAGAGCGGCCCTCGGTGGCTTGACCATCGTCGCCTGTGCGATCGCATCGACGACGGTCGCGACCTGATCCGACGTCATTTCCGGATAGAGCGGCAAGGACAGCACCTCGCGCGCCGCCTGTTCGGACACTGGGAAGTCGCCTTCGCGGTGGCCGAGATCGGCATGCGCTTTCTGCAGATGCACCGGGATCGGATAGTGCAGGCCGGTGGCGATGCCGGCAGCATCGAGGTTTTGCTTCAGCCCGTCGCGATCAGCCGAACGCACGGCATAGATATGGTAGACATGACGCCGGTCGAGCGCTTCCGTCGGCGACGTCACGGTTTCGACGTCGCGCAGCAGGGACGTGTAACGCCGCGCATTGGCGCGCCGCGCCTCGGTCCATCCTTCCAGATGGCGCAGCTTGACGCGCAGGATCGCGCCCTGGATGCCGTCCATGCGATAGTTGAAGCCTTTCAGCGTGTGGTGGTAGCGCTGCTCCTGGCCCCAATCGCGCAGCATGCGGATAGCCTTGGCCGTGGCGTCGTCGTTGGTGACGACGAGGCCGCCCTCGCCGCAGGCGCCGAGGTTCTTGCCCGGATAGAAACTGAAGCAGCCGGCCAAGCCGATGCTGCCGGCTCGCTCGCCGCGATACTGCGCCCCATGCGCCTGGCAGGCATCCTCGATGACCGGGATGCCGTGGCGCTGGGCGATCTCCATGATCGGCGCCATGTCCGCCATCTGACCGTAGAGATGGACCGGCATGATCGCCTTGGTGCGCGGCGTGATCGCAGCCTCGAGCCGCGACGGGTCCATGGTCAAGGTGCGCGGCTCGATGTCGACGAACACCGGCCGTGCGCCCGTGTAGCAGACGGCTGAAACGCTGGCCACGAACGTGAAAGGCACGGTGATGACCTCGTCGCCGGGGCCGATGCCGGCGGCGAGCAGCGCCAGATGAAGAGCGCTGGTGCCGGTGTTCACGGCGATGGCGTGGCGCGCGCCGCAATAGGTGGCGAATTCGTTTTCAAACGCCGCCACTTCCTCGCCGAGCACATATTGGGTCGAGGCCAGCACGCGCAATGCGGCGGCATCGACCTCGTCCTTGATGCTTGCGTACTGGGCCTTGAGATCGAGAAAAGGGATCATGCCACCCGCCTCATCTTTTCCAGTTCGACGACGCGGCCGCGCTGGGCGAGCGACTGGGTTGCAGCCTCGAGGATGCGCACCACGCGCAGACCCGCCTGTCCGTCGGCGGTCGGCGTGCCGCCCTTTTCGATGCACTGCGCGAACTCGCGCAACTCGGTGTTCAACGCTTCCTTGACGTCTAGATGCGGAGCCCACATGTCACCGGTGCGGTAGCCGACCAGCGCCTGATAGACCTTCTCGCCATTGGCCTTCGGGTTGCCGTTCAGCGTGATGCCCTTGTCGTAGACCTTGATCTTCTCGCTGGGCTCGAGGTCGTCGTAGACGATCATCTTGCGGCTGCCGCCGATCAGCGTGCGGCGCACCTTGACCGGCGCCAGCCAGTTGACGTGGACATGGGCGATCAGGTTCGTCTCGAAGAACAGGTTGAGATAGGCGATGTTTTCCGGCTCGCCGGGAACATGGCTGATGCCGGTGGCGGAGACCGCGACCGGCTTGACCGGCAAGACATGATCCATGATCGACAGGTCATGCACGGCGAGATCCCAGATGACGCTGACGTCGTGCTGGAAGAGGCCGAGATTGACGCGCACCGAGTCGTAATAATACATCTCGCCAAGGCCGCTATCGACCAGTTCGCGCATCTTGCGCACCGCGCCGGTGTGCACGAAGGTGTGGTCGACGGCGAGCACCAGCCCGCGGCGTGCCGCTTCCTCGACAAGACGTTCGGCCTCTTCCGAAGAGGAAGCGATCGGCTTTTCGACGAAGACGTGCTTGCCGGCCATCAGCGCACTCATGGCCAGCTTGAAATGGCTCGACACCGGCGTGGCGATGGCAACGGCGGCGATGTCGGGATCGCTCAGGATCTCGTCATAGCTGTCAGTGATCGAGACGTTCGGGTAGCGCGCCTTCACGGGCGCCAGCCGGCCCTTGTCGAGATCGCAGACGGCGGCAAGCCGCACGCCCGGCACCTCGGCGAAATTGCGGACAAGGTTCGGCCCCCAATAGCCGTAGCCGACGACAGCAACGCCGATCATTGCGCGCCTCCCGCAATACGGGCAACCGGCGGCGCATCCTTGACGCGCCCGGTGACCTCAGCCGGCACGCCGGCGACGATCGCATAGTCGGGAACGTCGCGGGTGACGACGGCGCCGGCGCCCACCAGCGCACCCATACCGATGGTGATGCCGGCCAGGATGGTGGCGTTCGAACCGATCGAGGCACCTTCCCGGACGCGGGTGGAAACGACGGCCCAATCCGCCTCGGTCTGCAAGCTGCCGTCTGACGCGACGGCGCGCGGATAGATGTCGTTGGTGAACATGACGCCGTGACCGACGAAGACGCCGTCTTCGACGGTGACGCCCTCGCAGACGAAACTGTGACTGGAGATCTTGCAGTTCCGGCCGATCACGGCGTTTTTCTGGATTTCGACAAAGGCGCCGACGCGCGAACCGTCGCCGATGCGGCAGCCATAGAGATTGACGAGGTCGGGATGATGGATGACCACCCCCTCCCCAAGAACAACGCTCGCTGCGATCATTATCGACTCCATCGCTGTCGCGGATCGATATTCCGTCGTTCCCGACAGGCTATCGCCCAAACAATGGAGTTGCGGCGCCAATGGAGTAAATTAGGCAAAACGCCGAACGGTCATATCCGAAAGGGGTAGCGCCACCGAGTGCCGAATTAAGCTTTGTGCTGGACGGCAACGGCTATGTAATAATTGATTAAATTACCAAATAAATATATACATAATTTCAGCTATCTTTCAGCTATGTATTAGCCGAACCTGGAAATATAATATTGCGCGTTCTTGTATATCCTCATGATCTTGCAATCGGAGGAAGCCAGATCAACGCTATAGATCTGGCCGCCGGTATAGTAGCAGCCGGCCACGAGGCGATCATTTACGGTGTGCCAGGCCCCCTCGTGGAATATATCGGCATGCGCGGCCTTCGCTTCCTGCCCGCGCACCCCCTGAAATACCGCCCGGCTCCAACGCGGATAGCACAGATCGCCTCCATCGTGCGAAGAGAACGGATCGACATCATCCATAGCTACGAATGGACGGCATGCCTCGACGCCTACTACGGCGCCGTCTGCATTCTTGGTACGCCCACGGTCTGCACGGTACTCAGCATGGGGGTGCCACCATTCATACCGGCTTCCGTGCCGCTGATCATGGGAACCGGGGAACTGGGTGCAGACGCACGCAAGGACCGGCGAGGCAATGTCTGGGTCATCGAACCGCCGATCGATACGGAACGCGATACACCGGCGGTGGACGGCTCCGCTTTCCGGAAATTGCACAAGGTCAAGGACACCGAACTGCTGATCGTGACTGTGTCGCGTCTGGCGCTGGACCTCAAGCTCGATGCGCTGGTGCGGGCGATCGATGCCACCGGAACTCTTGCCGCGCGCTATCCGGTGCGGCTGGTCATGGTCGGTGACGGACCGGCACGCGAGGCGCTTGAAATGCGGGCCGAGGCGGTGAACGCAGCGAGCGGACGCGAGGTCATTGCGCTCCACGGCGCCGACCTCGATCCGCGCGCGGCCTATGCCGCGGCGGATGTCGTTCTCGGAATGGGCAGTTCGGCACTCAGGGCCATGGCCATCGGACGCCCCGTGATCGTGCAGGGAGAACAGGCTTTTTGCGACGTATTCGAACCGTCCACGCAAGATCAGTTCCTGTGGCAGGGGTTTTATGGACTTGGCGACCCGGATGAAGGAACAGCCCGGCTAGCCGCGCAGATCGAGCGACTGCTGCAAGACAAGGTGCTGCGCGACAAGCTTGGCCAGTTCGGCAGGCGGGTCGCATGCGAACGTTTCAGCCTGCAGCGCGCAGTCGACCTGCAACTGGACATCTACCGGCAAGTCCTGGCCGGCAAATCCGGCTGGAAGTTCGGCGAAGCCGTCAAGTCGGCGGGGCTCGCCCTGCAATTGGAGCTACACAACCACGATCCGCGGCGAAAACGCGCCAGCAAGGCGCAGCAGCAGACGATCCTTGCAGCGGCAAAGTCAGGGGCATGGCCGCCCGCCAACCTGCCGTTGACCGAACAGAAACACCGAAAAACTTAACCTGATTGGCGAGTGACCCTAGTCTAGAGATTCTTAGACTGGCCATGGCCACCTCGATCGGTGCGCGCCTACAGCGAAAAGCCGCGCGCACCGATGTCTCGGTTGCCTCTCATCATTCCTTCCGTAGGTGCTATGGCATTCAGTTCACCAACCGAGCTTGTGATCGAAATGCCTTCCAGCATATCTTCGACTGGGTCTGCGACGACAACAGCATCGAGCATCGACTGACTAAGGTGAAGCATCCCTGGACCAACGGACAGGTCTAACGGATGAACCGCGCCATCAAGGACGCAACCGTCAAGCGCTTCCACTAAGACAGCCATGAACAGTTGCGACAGCACCTGCAGAACTTCATCGAAGCCTACAACTTCGGTCGCAGGCTCAAGACGCTAAAGGGCCGAACGCCCTACGAATTCATCTGCAAACGATGGACTTTGGAGCCGGATCGATTCATCAGCGATCCAACCCATCAAATACCAGGACTAAACAACTAAGTCGCAAACAACTTCAGCTTCATCTCACGCCCAAGCGCACGCGGGACCATCAGAATATTCCTGGGGTTGCGCCTGAGACCCGCAGCAAGAAAATCAGCCGCCCACCTGTATTTGCCTGTGCGGAACAGGGCCATAGCGACGCCGATCAACAGGATCGAATGCTGGTTGCCATACTTATCGAACAGCGCGCGATTGCGCCGCAGAATGCGCAACATGCCCATGGTCTGCTTCCTGTCATCAGTGGAAATGCTGTCAGGGGAGACAAACCCAACAACCACGGGGGCGATATCTTCGTATATTTTCGTCTGTTGGGCCGTGCGGATGGCAAACTCCCAATCTTCATTCGCACTGGCGCCGCTATCAAACCAGGCCGCCCCAGAAACATGGCTTCTCTTGAATAGCGTATTTTGCAGGCTGATCCGGTTTTCCAGAAGCAGATGGGCAACTTGATCCTCATCCAGCCGAAGAATACTTCGAGGAGGCGGAGCGTAGGCAACTTTGCCATGGCCGTGCCGGTAACGCTCGTCGCGGCCGTAGACGATCTTGCCGCCCGTCACTACGCCGACCTCGTCCGGCAATTCCCTGAAGAGGGCGATCTGCCTTTCAAGTTTACCTGGCAACCAGAGATCGTCGCTATCCTGAAAAGCGATGAACCTGCCCCTGGATTCGGAAACGCCGGTATTACGTGCAGCGGCAGCCCCTCCATTGACCGGCCGCCTGACGTATTTCAAGCGCGGGTCACTGACGGAGGCTGCAAAACCCTCAATGTCTTCGGAGGACCCGTCATCAACGATGATAAGTTCAAGGTCGCGAAACGACTGGGAAAGCACACTTTCAACAGCTGCCGGCAAGCTTCTCAAGCGGTTGAAAGTCGGCAGGACGACAGACACCTCGATAGCCACAGCCCTTCCCCAATTGTTGCAACCGTCGAATGAGGTCAGAACGCGGTCGCTCCGGTGGCAGGCCAGCAATCTGCATTCCAGCAACTCAGTTCGCATCCAATTAAGTTCACTACGGCATTTGCGGCCAATAAAGAACGCACTCTTTCAGCGTAGGAACCGCGCCATGCAATCGCTGCCAAACCTCCGGTCGACACCATGACCAGACCACACATGATAGGACTACGCCATTTGGCCTAGTCATATGCTTTACAGGAGGGCGATCATTCAAGCGGACTACCCCATTGATCGGAAAGTCAAACCTACTTTTGCTGCCGCGCCGTCAGTTGAGGTCCGGGCACGTGGCCGTTATTCTTTGGCTATTGCGAAAACGGTAATCGAGAAGCTCCGGGCCGCGTGAATCGCACGGCCCGAACAACCAGCGGCTGAAACGATGCTCATATCATTCGTCTCGACATCTGCGGTGTTCATCGGACTTGGGTTGGCCGTTCCGGCCTGGTTTTTTGCTCTCCAATGCCTTGCTGGTGCTTTTAGATACAAGCCTCGCGGCGCTTACAAAGGACGCCGCCCCTCCGTGGCCGTGATTGTTCCCGCACACAATGAGGAAACCTGCATATGCGCGACGCTCGAGACCATTCTCCCACAATTGGGGACCGGTGATCGTCTCGTTGTAGTTGCCGACAATTGTGAAGATCGAACAGCGGCACTCGCCAGGAGCCTCGGTGCCGAGGTCCACGAGCGGACTGATAGCGTGCGGCGCGGCAAAGGGTATGCGCTGGATGCAGGCATGCGTTACCTAGCAGATGCTCCGTGCGAGCTTGCGATGGTCGTCGACGCCGACTGCGCGCTAGACAAGGGCGCGGTCGACAGCTTGGCTGCCATTGCGACTGCTACCCGCCGGCCGGTTCAGGGCAGGAATCTGATGAAGGCCCCACCGGGCGCGGCTTTCGACGTCAAGATCGCCGAGTTCGCCTATGTCGTGAAAAACCTTGTCAGGCCGACGGGGATGCTGCGCCTGAAGCTGCCGTCCCTGCTGATGGGCACCGGAATGATCATCCCTTGGCACATCATATGCAAGGCGGACCTCGCCAATGAGCACATTGTCGAGGACATGAAACTGGCTTTCGATGTCGCGCAGACAGGCCATGCGCCCACTTATTGTCCAGAATTCGGCATCACAAGCTTCTTTCCACAAACCGAAAAAGGTACGATTTCGCAACGCCGGAGGTGGGAACGCGGACATCTGGCGATGATCGGTTCGGCTTTTGGTTATTTGCTAAGACCCCGCAGCATCCACACTTGGCAAGCGTTCGTCCTGTTGATCGACCGCCTGATCCCCCCCCTGACCTTATTTTTAGCCATTCTTTGCTTGTGGGCGGTGCAGACAGGCCTATTGGCCGCAGCAGGCGGATCGCATGCCCCGTTCTACATAGCCCTTTGCAACCTCGCAGTTATGCTGACCGCCACCACGGTGGCATGGCTGTCGCATGGTCGAGCGATCATACCGCCTAGAATGATCGGTGCAGTTCCGGGGTTCATTCTCCGGAAACTGGCGAGGTACCCGGCTCGGATGTGGGGGGGGCGTGGCGAGGGGTGGGTTCGAACCGATCGCAGAACGTGAACCCTCCGCAGTCCTTCCGGGCAGGTTCGATATGCATCCAAATGAGTACATTCAGCTGCAAATAGGCTGACCCGGGCGTGGTTGTCGACGGTACTCCGGGTTGAGTAAACTTCACGGTGTCAGCCGTGACAGAATGTTCGGCAACGACCGAGTGCCCCTTTGAGAGATGAGAACACTGGCTTGTTCAGCGCATCTGGCCAACAGTCGAAACGGAGACTTCCGTCCGCGCCAATCCTGTCGCAGAGCGGCGAAACACTGAACCGCGCTCCGTACACTGCTAGGAAAGTATCGAGGCGTTCGGTCGTCTCCCAGCGTGCGCGTTCAACGGGCGCCCAGCAAAGCTCTAGTTCCAATGCTTGGCCGATACGTCTGTTCATAATCGGCCTCGTCGTGCCATGGATCATACCCTTGGGCAGTATCAGCCTGTCAGCCTATCGGATCGTGTTGCTGTTCACCGTACTGCCATGCCTTGTAAAGTGGCTGTCGGGGCAGGCTGGGCGCGTTCGGGTCGCCGATATCGGGTTGCTGCTGTTTTCATTATGGACAGCCATCAGCCTGGCTCACGCACATGGCATTTCCGCCGCCTTGCAGTCGTCCGGGATCATTTTTGTCGAAACGGCAGGAGCGTATTTTCTGGCTCGCTGCTATATCCGCGATGCCAACGACTTCCGAAACATGATCGGGCTGGTGGCCAAGATCGTGATCCTCCTGGCACCATTTTCCCTCTATGAGTGGATCACCGCAAGCAAACCCATCCTGGCATTTTTCCAGACCGTACTGCCGACCGTGCCAGCAAATCTGGACCAGCCGCGCCTGGGGTTTTGGCGTGTCCAGGGCCCGTTCAGTCATTCTATCGAGTTCGGCCTGTTCTGCGGTAGCATCCTGGCGCTGGTTTTCCTGGTGCTGAGTCGAGAGCAGACGGGCCGTCGCCGATGGATTTTGACGTTAGTTGTATTCTGGAGCGCGTTGATGTCGATGTCCTCGGCTCCGATTGCCGCGCTTATGGTCCAGATATTTCTGATCGCATGGGACTGGGTCCTGCGACGCCAGAGCCAAAGATGGATATTGTTGGGTATTGCAGCCTTTGCGGCATATCTGGTTGTCGAGCTCGGCTCCAACCAGACTCCTATCCAGTTCTACATTTCCCGTTTCACATTCGACGCCCAATCCGGTTGGTGGCGGCTTGCCATCTGGGAATACGGCACTGCGTCGGTGTACAATCACCCAATGTTCGGAATCGGATTTGCCGACTGGGCTCGCCCAAGCTGGATGACATCTGACAGTATCGACAATTTCTGGCTCGCAAATACGATACGCTATGGGTTGCCCGCCTTGTTCTTCATTGCGGTCTCCTGTCTCAGTTTGACCTTCGCCGTCGGTTTGAAAAAAGGCCTGGACGAAAGACATGCGACTTATCGCCTGGCATATCTGGCGTGCATGACGACATTCTTTTTCGTCGGTTCCACCGTTCACTTCTGGGGCGCGACCTATGTATGGTTCGTGTTCCTGCTGGGTAGCGGCGCGTGGTTTCTGGACATCCAGACAGATAGATCCGCTCACACGGGCAGACGGGCCAGATTGCCCAGCGACCGAACATCCAGGCGCAACGCGAGCGGGACAAAACAGAACGGGCGGGGCCAATCGTGACCAAGTTGGACCATGTCATCCTCACGCGCTTCAATTTGCCTTCCGGAGGCAACGAAAGTGCAATCCGGGCACGGGAAGGCTGGCTAAAGAAAAGAGTGGTGCTGTTCGAATGTTATTGCCTGCCTTCAGTGTTGCAGCAAACTTCGACCAATTTTCATTGGATCATCTACTTCGACCCCCAAAGCCCAGCTTGGCTGATGAAGCGCATATCCGTCTGGCAACAGGCAGGCGTGTTCCGACCGATATTCAGGGTCGCCGTGAGCAAAAAGGCACTGATGGCCGATATGCACGACGTGGTTGGACAGGCCGGTGACATTTTGATCACTACCAATCTCGACAACGACGACGGACTGGCGGTCGATTTCATAGAGAGGCTTCAAGCCGAAGCAGTCACGGATGAGCGCACGGCGCTTTATCTGGCCAGTGGGCTCATCATGCAGGGAAACCAGACATACCTGCATACCGATAAAAGCAACGCCTTCTGTTCGGTCCGTGAGCCTTGGGAAGGTGCAGTCGGATGCTGGGCCGCCTATCACAATCAATTGGAACGCATCATGCCAACCCGGGTCGTCGCTGGTGATCCAGCATGGCTTCAGGTGATTCACGGAACGAATGTCAGCAACCGCGTGCACGGACGACTGGTTTCGCCAGAAAGATACCGGGCGTTGTTTCCCCGGATTATCGATGAAGCAAAAGAGCCGGAGTTCTCGGATAGACTGCTGGATCTACTCGTCCTTAAACCAAGGCGGCTGATGCGCGAGGCCGCGCGCGGAACGACCAAAAAGCTTGTGTACCTTCTGTTTGGGCTGCAGGGGTTGGACAGGGCAAAATATGCATGGACGCGGTTTCAGGGAAGGGTTTTGCGGCGGTAGGAGATGCTGGATTGACCAGACGCGCGCTACTCCGTTCATCCAGTCGATGGCATGCCAAGGTTTCTTTCATCTTGTTGACCAAGATGCTTGAGAGTTCGGTACCAGGATACCTATCGGCAACCCTTTGGATGCAAAGGGATGAAATGAGGGTGAGGTTCACCCTGCAGAACCGCCAGTTTGAAGCAAACTCGGGATCCTCGTGACGAATGGGACGACAATGAAGGAAAAGAAGATTGTTCCCGTAATCCTGGCAGGCGGCAAAGGCACGCGGCTTTGGCCGCTCTCGCGCGCTGCGGCGCCCAAGCAATTCATAAAGCTTATCGGGGACAGGACGTTGTTCCAGAATACGCTCGAGCGTGTCTCGGACCCTAGCATGTTCGAAGCTCCGATCATCGTCACCAATGACGAATTCCGCTTCCTGGTTTGCGAACAAGCACGCGAAATCGGTATCGAACTGGCCGCAGTGGTGCTTGAGCCGACAGCGAGGAACACCGCGGCCGCTATAGCCGCCGTGACCGCCGTTGCAACTCCGTTGTTTGGCCAGGGCGTAGTGCTGCAGGTGCTCCCGTCCGACCACACCATCAACGCCGACGACACTTACTTCGACGCAGTCCGCGTGGCCCATGACGCCGCCCTGTCAGGCATACTCGTGACATTCGGTATCGCGCCGAAGGAACCCGCTACCGGGTACGGCTATATCGAGGTCGGCGAACCCTTGAACTCCAAGGTCTTCCATATTCGCAGATTCCTGGAAAAGCCCAGCCATGACAAAGCGGTCGAAATGATCGATGCGGGCGGCTTTTACTGGAACTCCGGAATATTCATGTTCCCCTTGAAGGAGTTGCGCACGGAGCTTGAGGAACACAGCCACGATGTCCTGGAGGCAGCGGACAACGCCGTTGCAAAATCCTGCCGCGACCTGGATTTCATCAGACTGGATGCCGACGAATTCGCCAAGTCGCCGAACATTTCCATCGACTACGCATTGATGGAAAAGACCAGCAATGCCGTGGTCGTTCCAACGTCATTTGCATGGTCGGATCTTGGGAGCTGGGATGCCGTATGGAAGAACGGCCAAGGCGACACCGACGGCAATGTGGCAACCGGAAACGCGACGCTCGTCGAAACCAGGAATTCTCTGGTCGTCAGCAGCGGACCTCATGTCGCGGTGTGCGGCATGGCTGACGTAGCAGTGATCGCGACGGAAGATGCCATCTATGTGGGCGATCTGAACAGCAGCCAGGATGTCGGTAAAATCGTCGCAAAACTCTCAGCAACGGCAGCGACATCGAAGCTGACGCAAAATCACCCCACCTGCTACCGGCCGTGGGGCGGATACACGTCGATACTTAACGGCGACCGCTTCCAGGTGAAACGGATATTTGTGATACCCGGGAAGAAATTGTCCCTGCAGAAACATCATCACAGGTCGGAACACTGGGTGGTCGTGAGAGGCACTGCCGAAGTCACGATCGGCGACAAGATACAGATGCTGCAGGAAAACGAGTCGGTCTATATCCCACTGGGCGAAGTGCATAGGCTTGCAAACCCCGGCAAGATCACGCTGGAGCTCATCGAAGTCCAGACAGGCTCCTACCTTGGCGAGGACGACATCATCAGGATTAGCGATGATTTCGGCAGAAGCTAATGTCCGCGCCACCACTGAAGGCACACCTGCTGCGACAGACCGGTCTTGCCCTCAACCATTGGTAATAGGGTCTACCCCCCTTGGCGCGTATCGGTTCCCCGTTCCGCAGAAAGGTCAGGTTGAATGACCCGGCTATCGGAGGGTTAACTGCAGGGCAGGATTACGGAGACCTTTGTGCCAATAGCCGGCCCGATGTTGCCTAACAAGACCGAGATGGACAATCCGAGCACGATGACCGGTCACGCCGGCGTCGTTGTTCCGCTGCACCCAAATCCGGTGGCTGCCGTCATCGTAACCTTCAACAGCGAGGACGTGCTGGCGGGCCTGCTGGATTCATTGATTGACGGGCTGACGGGTTTAGAGAAATGCGAAGTTATCGTCGTGGATAACAATTCACGCGACCATTCCGTCGCAATTGCGAGCGCGCACCCCATCGGCGCACGGATCATCCAGACCGGACGCAACGCAGGATATGCCGCAGCCATAAACATTGCCTGTGCAACGCTGGGCGCCAACGTAGATGTCCTCATCCTCAACCCCGACATCAGACTTCGCCCCGATACCGTACAGGCAATGCGCAGAGCGCTGATCAATCCCGGCGTCGGCGTGGTCGTGCCCAAGATCGTGGGAGAGAGCGACCACCTTTCCTATTCGCTGCGATGCGAGCCCTCCATCGTGACAGCATGGTCGGAGGCTCTTCTAGGCGGAACGCTGTCCGGCAAATTGAGAACCGGAGAAATCATCTCGGACCGAAAGCGTTATGAGCAAGTCGGACCGGTCGATTGGGCGACCGGTGCGATCCTGCTGATCTCCGCCAAAGCGCGCCATATTGTGGGCGTATGGGATGAATCGTTTTTTCTCTACAGCGAAGAAGTGGACTTCATGAGACGCGTTCGGGAAGCCGAGCTTACGGTCGAGTACTCGCCGGTTGCCGTGGCCTTCCACAAGGGCGGCGACACGCACGCCAACCCATTCCTTTTTGGTTTGTCCACGATGAACCGCGTGCGGGACTTCGCCGGCCATCACAGCAAGTTCGAAACCCTGGTGTTTCGTATGGGAGTGACCGTGGGAGAACTCGTTCGATCTTGGCGCGGCCCGGAACATCGCGCGGCTTTGGATGCGCTTTTGCGTCCGGGAAAATGGCAGAAGCGAGTGGAATCGGTCGTTGGCAAATAAGTGGCTGACCTTCGCAGTTTCCGGGGGAATTCTGGCAACAGCCGCACTTTCCCTGGTTATCTCCGTCACCTCGGAAACCAGGACGGCAGATACTACGCCGATTCTTGACCTGCCGCGCATCGATTGGGAAGGCGGTCCCGCCTACTGGGCTCAATTCCCGGCTACGGAAAAATGGGACCGGCCGGATTTCTTCCCAGTGGCAATCTGGTTCAACGGGATCAGTTCTCTAGAGGAAGCCAGGTTCGACAAGGCCCACGGCGTCAACACGTATATGGGAATGTACGAAGGGACCGACTTCGGGCTGTTTGAAGCTTCCGGTCAGTACTGGATAGGCGGACCTCTAAAGAATGCCTCACCCAGTAGCCCGAACTGGGTCGGAAATCTGCTGGACGACGAGGTCGACGGTCGTTTCACGCCAGAGGAAGGCCGGGCTCACCTGCAGGCGCTCGTCGACCAGTACAAAGGCAATGGCAAGCCCAATTATGCCAACTTCACGCAGTTGGTTATCTCGCAAGACATGGATCAGTTGGATGCCCAACGATATGTGAATGACTTCACCGACATCGTGTCCATGGACATGTATTGGTACACGATACCGTTCTGCAACCTGCAGCCATACCGCGCCAATTACCTGATAGACACGCCTCAAGCCACGTGCCGTACGTCACGTTCCTACGGACGGTCGATGGAAATGCTGGCGATGCAGGATGCCGCTGACGGCAAGCGACAACCCCTGTGGAATTTTGTCGAGTTCATATCGGGGGGACCTGCCGAGGGAACCAACAACCCGCAAGTGACGCCACAGCAGCAGAAGGGTGCTGTAATGGCCTCGATCGTCAATGAAGCTCGCGGAATTGTCTGGTTCAACACCACATTCAGCGGCTCCTGCGAAGGCGGGACCCTGCGCCTGGCCCAGGTACAGGGGCCGGGATCTTGCGCATGGCCCTATGCCGAGTCGCTGAAGGAAGTGAACAATCAGATTCACATGCTGGCTCCCGTCATCAATACGCAATCCTACAAATGGGAATTCGGTCCTGACCTCGATACGATGCTCAAGGTCCACGATGGATATGTCTACATATTCGCAATGACCGAAGGGACCGATGGGACCCGTTCATTTGCACTGCCAGCAGGCATCAAGGGTCAAAGCGTGGAAGTCTTGTTCGAAGGTCGTCAAATCCCGATCCGCGAGAATGGGTTCGTCGACTCGTTCGAAAGAGAATCCAGCTATCACATCTACAAAATCAAGCTGTAGCTTGTGATGGGACAAAGCTCAGGTTTGCCTGCCCCCCGCTTTGCGGCGGCTCTATGATGTTTGCTGCCGAGTGTCCCGAATACCAGCCGTACAACAGCCAACCAAGGTCATCGGGGCTGCATTCACGAATGACACGGATACGCTGGGAACCAACGCCGATGATTGAAGCCGGCAAGTTCTGCTGCAGAGTTTGTCGGCACTGAGCAATCGCCAGCGATACCCAGTTTGACGATCGCGACCGAGAACTGTGCCAAATCACGTTCAAGTTATTGTTGACAAACGAGCCTTTCATCGCCGTGTGTTCTTCGAACCAATGCAAGCCTTTCAAAATCGAAGGGAGATGGTCGCTGCCTCCTGCCTCTGTGAGCTCAAACAACGCCATTGGCGCAATCGCGCATTGTTGGACACTCAAGACAGGATCAGTGGCCAGGACCTCACCGGTCCTGGTGTTGCAACGCCACCACCATCGACCCGACATCTCCTGCATGGAGCACATTTTCGATGCGCATGCTTCGGCGGCAGTCAATGCCTCGGTGTTGCGTCGCAGAATGCTGAGGCGCGCGAGGGCCTGGATGGCGTAGGTCTGGTCGGCCAGGTAACCGGCATGCTCTTCCGGCCCAGCGGGGGAAGCCGCGAACCGAGGAAAGAGGCCGGAAGGTGACTGCATGTTCATCAGCCGCTTGCCCGCCATCCCGACAAGGTGGACCGTATCCCCGGCTGGACCGGCGGCAATTGCAGCCGTCAGTATCCACGCGACCTCTGCAGCAGGAAGAGGTGCACCGGACTCAAGCAATTTCGTCAGCCGAACGACAAGAGGAGAGGCAAACAGGCCCCGGCCTTCGGCCGCCGCCCACAAGGCCAACGCCATAGCCCCCGGATCGTTGGAGAATTCCGCGCGGGTTACGACCAAACGGAGCAGATCAGCAAGCGACAAGCCTTTCAGGATGCTTGCCTGATCGTCCTCGTCGACGAACGCAAGGCCCATTGCAATGCAGATGGAATTGCGAAGGCTCTCGCCTTCCGGCTTCAACGCCACGTCACCATTAATCCTGACTGCCTTCACCTTGTGCGCGAATGAACCCTTGCGGAACATCCGCGGCAGCCCGCGCTTGGCAAGCGCAATAAGCCCCTCGACCTGTGTGCGGGCGTCAATCGACACCTTCCCCAGCGCGTCAAGCCTCGCGAAAGGGAAACACCCATCTGCTCGACTGGTCGCCGGCGCGGTCGAAAGACCGGCACTCTGCCACGTCCCCCTTTGAATGGACATTCATATCCCCCGCACCCTGCACACCCGAACATCGGACTGAAAGTGGAATCCGGTTTTCGGGTAACGTTAGAGCGTCCCTCGAACGCCCAGTCGGACGCACGACGCTCCAGGTGAGTCAGAAAAACTCGCCTCGGTAAATGCTAGAATTTCCAATCACATTCACCAGCGCCCAGATAGGAGAAGGAGACCGCTAACCTTTCGGGCAATCTAAGCCAATAGGACTAGCAAAGCCGGTGGACGCACCCATTTTGGAGAAGAACGCCAACACGGTTGCCTGTTTGCGAGCCCGTATCGGAGCTTGATCACAAGTCCGCCCGCCTGCCCCTGCCCAGCGCGAACTCCTGGACGAAGAGTTTCATCAAAGGCACGACTGCATAGACGTAGCGACGCCACAATCTGTTGGGTTCCAGCACCAGGCGGTGAAGCCATTCCAGGCCCACCCGCCGCATCCAAAGCGGCGCGCGCTTCTTGTTCTGGAGCAAGAACTCAAGACTTGCACCGATGCAAAGCGCCACACCGGTCGCTCGTGAATCCTGCGACAAGACATGGGCAATCTTTTCGGATTGCGGCGAGCCTATCGCCAGAAAGACGAACCTGGCTTTACGCGATGCAACGAATTCGACGCACTCCTGCAAGAGTTCGGGCTGGGCCAGAACTCCATGTGGCGGGACGATAGAGTCAAACCGGACGTCGGGATAGGCGCGCCTCATATCGCGAACAAGGTCGTGGTCGGATGCCACCAGCGTGATCGAATCGCCCGGCTGGATAACGGATTTGACCACCCTTGATGTCAAATCCGAACCGGTGACCAACGGTAACTTCAAGCCGCACATGCGCGCCAGTATCGATATTGGAACGCTATCGCACACAGACAGCCAGGCGCTGTCGTAGTAGGCCAAGAGTGGCTTGTTGCCTTTGACGCGGACGACATGGTCAACGTTCGGCGTTACGATGTAGCGGAACTTGCTGTTTTCGGGATTGCCACGCAGCATTTCGACCACCTTGTCCTGGTCGACCCGGTCAAACGGAACGCCGAGGAAGCTGCGGCGCACGATCGACTCGGTCGTGGCATACGGCTGCTTCAGCGTTTCGCACTGGATGCTCATTGATGGAATTTCTCCTTCTCAACGAGCTTATTCGATGTCGGCGTTCGCTTGTATTTGTCTACATTGCTGGGCGAGCTTACCTATTAAGTATACATTGCCTCCAGATTCCATGTTATCGATCTAGAACTATATCTAAATCGATATAGACCGTAACTCGCGAGTTTTGATCTTTCCGGTATTACCTGCGGTACGACCTGCGCTCGCGCAAGGTCACGAGCGGTCCGCATTGCCGCACACTCAATCGGCTACGAAATTTCTGCTGAGCGACTGGATTTTCCTGTCGGCGATGACCTGCCGGACGGTATCGGCGTCGACTGTCCTTTCGTCTTCGGCAAAGGCGTAAACCAGGGCATAGTCGCAGATCTGGTTGATGACGCGCGGCAGACCGTTGCTGGCCGACGCGATCAGCTGGCAAGCGCTGCGCGTGAAGATCTTGCGCTTGGCTCCGGCGACGTAGAGACGGTGCGCGATGTAGGGTCCGACCGCTTCGGGGGGCATGCCCGACAAGTGAAACTGCGCCGACACGCGCTGGGCGAACTGCAGCATTCGCGGCCTGGCGATGATTTCGTTGAGTTCCGGTTGGCCGACCAGCACGATCTGCAAGAGTTCGTCGCTCTCGTCATTGAGGTTCGACAGGCAACGCAATTCCTCAAGCATCTTGGCCGACAGGTTCTGGGCTTCATCGAAAATCAGCACGGTGTGGCGCCCTTCGGCGCGCTCGCTGCGAAGGAATTCCTCAAGCTGGCTGAAACGCTGGACATAGGACACGCCCCGGCCCAACGGCTGCCCCAGCGAATCCAGCACCCAATGCAGCAATTGCCCCCTGTCGCCATGAGCGTTGGAGACCAGCCCGATGCGCAGGTCCGGGGCGGCTGCGCTGAGCAGGTGACGGATCAGCGTCGTCTTCCCGGCTCCGATCTCGCCGGTAATGACGCTGATTGGGGCAAAGGTGGCGAGCGCATATTCGAGCATCGAATAGGCACGGCTGTGGTTGGTCGACCAGAACAGGAAGCCGGGATCGGGAACAAGGCTGAAGGGCCGGCCCTTGATGCCGAAATGACTGGAATAGATCAGGAAGCTGCTCGACCCGCCCGAAGGCCGGGCCTGCGGCTCGTCATTCACCGATGGATCGTCGTGCTTTGCCGCAAACTGCTTTCGATTGTGCAACACAATGCCCCCGCTCAATAGCCGTATTTTTCCGGCGCATAGCGGCACTTGTTGAGCACGGTGCCGAGCAGATTGGTTTTTTCGGACAGTTCCCGTTCGCACAGATCGACCTCCGATACCGTGCTTTCTTCGGCCGCAACCACCAGGATGGCGCAATCGACATTGGGCAGGAACCCCATGACATCGTCGTTGGCCAGCATCGGCGGCAGATCGAAGATGACGATATCGGCGGCAAGCTTTTTCCGCACCGCCGATACTGCATGCGCGGCCTCCGGACTCTGCAGCAATTCCGCAGCCATGCGGACGGGCCGGTTGTTGGAGGCGACGGCAAGGTTGTCGCCATAGCGCGAGAACATGTTCTCGACACCAATATTTCCCTTCAGGAATTCTTCCATGGAGGGCGGCGACTTGACGCCAAGCACCTCGGCGACCTGCGGCCGGCGAAGGTCGAGGTCCACCAAAGCCGTGCGGCAATCCTTCTGGTTGGCGAGAGAGAAGGCCAGGTTCAGCCCGACGACCGTCTTGCCGCAGCGCGCCGTCGGCGAGGTAATCATCAAGGACGTCCAGTCGTTCTCGCGCATCACATGCATGACCTTGGTGCGCAGGATGTCGAAGGCGACGTGGGCCGGGTCGGTGCGCCCCACGGTTACGAGCCGGCCCTGTTCGACACGCCAGGGATCGGGTCTTCCTGCCGGAAGAGCTGCCCAAATCGAAGCCGGGGACGAAACCGGCAAAGGCGGGGCCGGCGAGACAGATGGAGCGACATGGGGGGCAGCCAAGGACGGCGCCTTGCCGTTGGCCTTGCCATTGATCTTGCCATTGGTCTTTTGGCTGGGCCTGGATTTCCGCTTTGGCTGCGGGGGAAACTGCGGCTGTGACTTCTCGGGAATGTGCTGCTGCGCCCTCGCCTTGACCAGCGCGGCCTGAATCAATTCCATACCTTCCGCCTTTGCACCTGCCAGCACGATCCGTTTACCTTCCCGCTTTCCTGCCACGTCAGACCGCCCCATCGGCAGAAACGCCGATGGCCGGATTTTGCGGTTCAGGGGTGATGATGTCGGACGCGCCCATGCCAAGGAATGCCGCCACGGCAATGCTGCCGGTCAAAGCCAGACCCAGGCGCAGCCTGCGGAATTTCGATTTTTTCTCTTCGGGGCTCATAATATAGGGGATGGTGGCAAGCGGCTGGGCCTGCAGGAACTCTGCGAGTTCGGCCGGCCGGCGAATGGTCTTGTTCAACAACTCAAGCAGCACGACGAGGCCAAGCCCGGCAGCGACGCCCCCCAGGATGCTCGTTGCGACGATGCGCAGCCTGTTCGGCCGCACGGGTGTCTCGGGCGCGACGGCAGGCTCGACGATCGAGAAGCGCCCCCCCTTGGAATGGGCTTCGATCTGCTCGCCGGTCGAAGCCTGGGCCTGAAGGGCGGTTGCCGCATTGTATTGCGCCTGAATGTTGTTGCGCGTCCGCTCAAGCGCGCTGAGCCTGGTGTCGTTACCGGGCGTTGCGGTGATCGACTTCGTCAGCTTGGCGATGTTGTCGGTGATCGACGCCTTTTCCTCGGAGATATAGCGCAGCCGCTCGTCGATATCGGACAATTGCAGGTCGAGTTCGGTAGGACCCGCCTTCTTGTCGGTTCCGCGCGAGGCTGTTGTGATCTTCTCCTGCAAGGCGGCTATGCGCTTGCGCAGGGCAACAACGTTCGGGCTCGTCTCCGAAAAGATCGTCAGCTGGTCGCCCAGCGCCCGATTCATGTCCTGAAGCATTTGCTGGTCGGGGCTCAGCGGCCCCGCAGTGGCCAATTGCCCGGTGTTCTGGAAAAGCTGGACGAGATTATTTCGGCGGCTGCGAAGACCCGCCTCCTCCCGCTCCATCTGGGACAGCCGGTCTTGCAAGCCGCTCTGCTGGCTGCGCCGGAAATCCAGGCTGTCGGGAAGCGCATCCTTGTTGGCGTTCTTGAATTTCAGGATTTCGGCTTCGAGTCCGCTCAGTTCGTTGCCCAGCCTATCGACCTCCTGGTCGAAGAATTTCATCGTTTCCCCGGCTCGGCCCGTGCGCGAGATGGCGTTCTTGTCGACCACCCGATCAACCAGGTCGTTGACGACACGAGCGGCAAGTTGCGGATCCTTCGCGTCGAACGAAATGGCAAAGACGGTCGCCCCTGCGCCGCGGCTTTGCGTTTCCAACTGGACCTGCTCGAAATGGAGGCGCTCGCGCATATCCTCGGCAACATCGGTGGCCGACATTTTGGCGATGTCGCTGCCATAGACGTCGAGGCGCTTGGCCAAGGCCTGCAACTTGTCCTGGGTCGTAACTTCCTGCTGGATGACTTCGAACTGC
The DNA here is from genome assembly GCF_001427385.1 of Mesorhizobium sp. Root157. Classification (GTDB taxonomy): domain Bacteria; phylum Pseudomonadota; class Alphaproteobacteria; order Rhizobiales; family Rhizobiaceae; genus Mesorhizobium. The sequence goes on along the minus strand of NZ_LMGJ01000012.1, from coordinate 67,648 downwards.
TCCACGGCGCTGATCGGAACGGTCGAACGCGCCATTTCCGTGGGAATCTGCGGGGCCTCCACGAGTATCTTGGCGCTCGCCCGGTAAAGCGCCGGCATCAGCAGCGCCAGAGCCACGCCGCCGACGGTGAACACCGCGATGATCGCCGCGACCTGAGGCAGGCGCCGCAACAGCAGCGAGAGATAAAAGCGCAGATCAACATCACCCATGGCCGGCTCACGACTGCATCCGGCACCCATGCCGGCAGCTGCATTTTCGGGTGTCGGCCTAGCCGACGATAGACCGCTGATAGGCGCTAAGGGTGTCAGCGGCAGCCAACCGACCTAATCCTTTTGCGGGACATTGCGCCATCTCGGGCTATACAAAAGGGTCTAGGGCCTGAACCTATCATAGGGCCGGGGCTTCAATAGCCGCTTCCCGTGCGATGCAGCGCAGTCGTGGAGCCGCGGATTTCGATGCCATAGTCGCGCGCGAACAGGCCAACCTCGTCAAGCAAGCCGACGACGAACTCAGACTGCGCCTGAAGTGCTGCAATGCGCTGCGAATATCTCGACATCGAGTTGGTCAGGTCATCCACCTTTTCCGACAGATAGTCAGCGCCGTCATCTTCCAACGCCGCCATCGAGAAGGCTGCATTTTCAGCCGCTCGCTCGCGCCTCGCCCGAAAACCGGAACGCTCGCCCTCGATCTCGGCGACAAGAACAGACAGCGCGTCGGCAAGACGCTGCATCCGTACTGCGTCCCCGGCACTGTCCCGGTCGGTGCTGCGAACTCTGAACCCGAACAAGGCCATGATCTTCTCCCGTTGCGTCGATGCGACCAGCGCATCGGTTGCGAAAGGCAATTCTGGTCTATCCGGGTGGCTTTTCCATCTGGTCATTCGGCTGTTGAAGGACCGGGGCGGGCGGCTGATCTTACGCCATAAAGCTTATGCGTACGCTCAGCCGATGCTTGCTATCAAGGTCCACCCGTGCGCGACGCCAGCTGGACCTGCACGCCGCGCCGCCCCGTCGACAGGACATGCCATGGCCTCACCACCTCGATTGAGCGTCGTCATCCCGCATCTCAACGATCAGGAGGGCCTGCGCCGCTGCCTGCTCTCGCTCGACGCACAAAAGCGCGACGGAATTGCCTTCGAAATCATCGTCGTCGACAATGGGTCCGCGGAGTTGCCTGAGCAGGCGTGCGCCGGCATCGCCGACGTACATCTGGATCATGAGGCAACGCCGGGACCCGGTCCGGCGCGAAATCGCGGCGTCAGTCTCGCGCGCGCCGACCTCATCGCCTTCATCGATGCGGACTGCGTCGCCTGTCCCGGCTGGGTGCGCTCGATCGTCGAGTACTTCGACCGAAATCCCGCAATCGGCTTCCTGGGAGGCGACATCGGTATCCTGGCCGCCGACCCGGACAGTCTGACCGCCGTCGAGGCGTATGAAAGCATCTACAGCTACCGCGCCCGCGACTACGTGGAGCGATACGGATTCGCCGCGACAGGCAACATGTCGGTGCGGGGGTCCGTTTTCCGCGCCGTCGGCCCGTTCGGCGGCATCGCCACCATGGAAGATACCGAATGGGGGCAGCGGGCGTCAGCGATGGGCTTCAAGGTAGACTACTTGCCGCAAGCCAGGGTGCTCACGAACTCCTGCAGATCGTTCCCGCAACTGGCCAAGCGATGGGATCGGCAAGTGGCGCACGAGTTCCGCAACGTCGACGATGCCAAAGCCATGGTCCGCTGGCTCTTCACCGGAGCGGTGATCGCCGCTTAGCCGATACCGGAAATCGTTTCGATCGCGCGATCGAAGCGGATATCCAGCCTGCGCACCAGATGGCTGGCGCTGGCTTGCCTGACCCGCATCCGCCTCTATCGGGCAAGGCGGATGTTCAGCCTCGCGCTGAAAGACGACAGCGCCGCCGTGGTCGATACCTGGAACAGGGAAAATTCCTGAGGCGGTAGTGACACTACGACCTGGGAGGGGTGGTCTTGGCGCCGCCCTACGCCTTGCGGCTATGCTGCGTTATCCACCCTATTCGTTTTGATGCCCACGCAGGCACGCCCCTCTCCCTTTGAAGGCAATGAAGACCGATCGGAGGCTTCGCCTGCGCATTTCGAACAGATGCAGTTGGAAAGAAGGCTTGGCACCTGACTGCGCTGAAAATCGAAAATGCACCGAAAACCCACTGATTGGGTTATGGAAAAATTGAAATTTCCAGATCTACCCCGGCGAATCCAGGCTCAACCGCAAATCATTTTGTGAGAGTGCCAATACTATTATTCGTATCTAGATCGAACTGTCTAACATCGATGAATTGCTGCTCAAAATCATAATTGGTTAATCTTTTATTATCGTGAATTGTTCTGCGAGAGGGAACTGCCCTTCCAGATAATTTCACTTGAGTTTTGTCTTGGCGCTCGGGCGCCTGGAGAAACCATCATTTGGCGGGTCGGTCTATGCTGGAAGAATATTCCAGAACGCACATTCATGCTTTGCCGTTCGATTTGCCGGAAAGCAATCGCACGCCATTGTCACGACAAATCTACTTCGGCCTTAAGCGCGGGTTCGATATCGCAGCCACGGTAGCCGTTGCGCCCGTGGCATTGTCGCTGGTCGGCGCCCTGGCAATCCTGGTCAGGCTCGATGGAGGGCGAGCGTTCTACAGCCAGCCGCGTATCGGCAGGAGCGGAAAGACCTTCAGGCTGTGGAAACTGCGCACGATGGTGCCCGGCGCCGAAGCCAAGCTGGAGCAGCACCTGAAGGACAATCCAACGGCGCGCATCGAATGGGACGCCAATCAAAAACTCAGGCACGATCCACGCATTACGACGATCGGCGGGTTTTTGCGCAAATACTCCCTCGATGAGCTGCCGCAGTTGCTCAACGTATTTCTAGGGCAGATGTCGCTCGTGGGGCCACGCCCGATGTGCCTCGATCAGCGCTCGCAATATCCAGGGACAGCCTATTTCGAACTCCGGCCAGGCTTGACCGGACTATGGCAGATCAGCGATCGCAACAATTGCACCTTCACCGAACGCGCCATGCACGACACGCGCTATGCTCGCATCATGTCGTTTCAGACGGATTTGCAGATCATGGTCCGGACTGTCGGCGTCGTCTTTCGCGGAACCGGGCTCTGAGCCCCACACCTACTACCGGTCAGAAAAACGGGCCGCCATGCAGTGCATGGCGACCCGGCCCCGGTCAGAAATGAGGCCCAAGCTTTCGATCAGTAATGAATGGCCGGCATGCGCGCGGCGGCATGATTGACATGCGAAGGCACGACGAAATCGCCCGGAAAAAGGTCGTTGATCTTGAAGGCAACTTCCGTCCGGTTCGTCGCCTTCAGCTTCTTCATGATATTGCGGATATGGACCTTGACCGTGCTTTCACGAAGATTGAGTTCGTATGCGATGATCTTGTTGGCCTTGCCCCGGCGCAGCGCTTCCACGACCTCGGTCTGCCGCAAGGTGAACATTCCCGCCATCGGACGAGCCGGCTCGGCGCCGGATTCGAGCATCTGGCGCATCGCCATCACGCTGCTTGCAGGAACAAACACACCGCCAGCCAGCGCCAATCCGATCGCCTCGATGCAGACCTGGATATTGACCGAAGACGGGATGTAGCCGCGCGCGCCGCATTCCAATGCCTTGACGATTTGCGGCAGTTCGTCTCCGTCGGCCAACACGATGACCGGCACGCCCTCAAGTTCCACCGACAGATTTCTGATCTCTTCGGCAACGGACGGCTCGGTGATCTTCCGGCTGCCGACGTTGACGAGGATGGCGGAAGCCGCCGGATGGTACGACCGCTTCGTCTTCCATTCCTCGATCGAGGCAAAGGCAAGAACGTTCATCCCGGTCTTCTGGGCCGCCACGCTCTGGACGAAGCATTCGCGGCCAAGTGCCCGCGAATCGATCATTACCACGAACTTGGCAGGCTGTGCCGATATCTCAGAAACGCTGTCGCCATCGTCAGGTCTGACAGACTGCTGCTGATAGTCGAACTGGGTATGATTTAAGTTGGTTTCTCCCATTAGTGTCATGACACATAGCTCCTTTTCCCTCCGCGGCACCAGGACCGCGGGTCGCCTTCCCACCCGCTTCTCCGAATAAGAAGCGCCCTTGGCTTGGGGCCAATGGCGCCACCCTGCCATTCAGGGAGCAAACTCGGTTTGGCGGACTATTGCACCAGACTGGAATAGATAAAAAGATTGTACTAGTCATTAATTTAGGTTAACGAAGCTTTAAATTTACGTTCTTTTTCCCAGCTATCTTACGAGCTATTGGTTTAGTTGGTTAATTTGTCAGTTATACACATATTCTTCTAATACAAGGTCAGCTAAATTACCAAATCAGATCACTTGCAGATCAATAACCTGAAACGTAAGGATTATTTCAGCCGTACCGGGAGCCGCCATAAACTCGCCAACCCGCTGTCTCGTCTTGCAACACCGGCCCGGCCTGCCCCCGAAGAGCTTCGGGAAATTCCGCTGACCTTGGTAAGCCGGGGAACGTGCGCTTCAGGCAAGGACCGGCTTCTCAAGATTGCCGGGCGACTATACCGGATGGTTAAAATTGCTCATTTCGGGCTTCTTTTCCGGCAAGCGCCAAGACTGGCTGAATACGTCTATCGAAGGTCAATTCGACAATAGATGTCCAGCAAAATGCGGTGCAAGCCGCATACATATTTCGATGTATGCGACTTGCACATGAAGGGTGGAGGAACGCTAAAAAGAGGAGCCCGGGAAAACGGGCAGGAAAAAGAATACGAACCAGTAACCGCCGAAATGCGACATGTGAAGCTTGCGCAAGACTTGCACGCATTTCGCGCGACCCGGAACTCAGCCTGGATTGCATCTATGACATTAATCTGGATTAGTGTTCCATGCTTAGTTTGGGTACTATAATTCAAATTGCAACTACTGTTCACAACTGAGATCGGGGCCTGCCTGCAGCATGGTAGCTCGTACGGATGCAATTTTCCGCAAGTTGGGGGCGTATACGACGCTGAGCCCCCAAGAAGCGGCAATGCTTGAAGCGCTGCAAGGCGCGCGGACTTTTGTCGCTGCCGGAAAGGAACTCATCTATGAGGGGCAGCACCAGCACGCCGCCTATATTCTGCACGACGGATGGACCTGCGCCTACAAACGATTGCGGGACGGCGCACGGCAAATCGTCGAAATAGAGATACCTGGAGACTTCATCGGCCTGCGCAGCCTGTTGCTGCGAAATTCCGATCAAAGCGTCGTTGCACTGACCAACGTCGAAATCAGCAGGATCAATACCGACCGGCTATGGGAGGCATTCCGCCTTACGCCGAAGCTGATCACCACCTTGCTGTGGGCGGCCTCGCGCGACGAAGCCATGGTGACTGAGCACCTGGTCTGCGTGGGCAAGCGCGACGCGATGGCCCGGACCGCACACTTCCTGCTCGAACTCGGCGCGCGCATGGAACTGATCGGCCTCGGCTCCCCCACCTCATACCGGTGTCCACTTTCGCAAAGCATCGTCGCCGATGCCGTCGGCATCACCGCCATCCATCTCAACCGCGTGCTGCGCCACTTGCGCGAGGCGGAACTTCTTCTTTTCAGGGACGGCGTGGTAACTTTCGTCGACAAGGACCGGCTCGCGCAACTGACCGATTTCGACTTCGCCTACATGGACCATTACAAGCCGGGCTGATCCCCGCGAAGGGAATGCAGGCACCCGACGGCCGCGGCGGTTGTTCGCTTGCTAGAGTTTCGCCCTGGTGCTGCGCGGGGTGGCAAGCAGCAGGCTGGTTTCGCTGCCGGTAATGCCTGGGATCAGCCTGATCTTGCGCAGCACCGTATCGAGATCGGTGAGCGTGCCGGTGCCCAGTTCGATGACCAGATCCCAACGGCCGTTGGTCGTGTGCACCTGCGAAATTTCGGAGAAGCCGCCCAGAGCCCTGATCACCCGGTCGGCGGCATGGCCCTCGATCTCGATCAGCATGATACCGCGAACGGGCTGGTCCACCGCGTCGGCGCGCAGGATCACCGTGTAGCCGACAATGTCGCCCGACTTTTCCAACCGCGCCATGCGCGAGCGCACCGTTGCACGCGACACGCCAAGGTCGACTGCCAGATCCGAGATGCTGCGGCGGCCCTGATGTCGAAGAAGCGTGACCAGCCTTTTGTCCAGATCGTCCATAGAATTTCCATTCTGGAAAACAGTTCTGCCGAAATGGACACATTCCTTGGCATATTTGTCAATTCACCCACTTCATTTTGCCAGTGCCTTCCAGTCCAATGCCGCCTTCTTCGACAGGGGCGGCACATGCACTGCAAGATTCTGGGAGCACCGGTTCAGGATGGAACCGGCCGCATGGGGTGTGAAATGGGACCGAGCGCGTTGCGCACTGCAGGTCTCGGTCATGCGCTGATCGAGCTTGGCCACACGCTGACCGACCTTGGAACGGTCGTTCCCGTACCTGTCGCCGTGGCCCAGCACAGCAACAAGGCCTTGAAAGCACTGCCGCAGATATCGGCATGGACCGCGGCAATCGCCGAAGCGGCCTATGCGGCGTGCGTCGATGCCATGCCGATCTTTCTGGGCGGCGACCACAGCATTTCGGCGGGCACGGTATCGGGCGTTGCGCGCCATGCCGCCGAAACGGGCCGGCCGCTTTTCGTGCTGTGGCTCGATGCGCACCCGGATTTCCATACGCTGGACACGACAGCCAGCGGCAATTTGCACGGTGTGCCGCTGGCCTATGCGTCCGGCCTGCCCGGCTTCGAAGGCTATTTCCCCGACCGCGCCTTTACGGTGGACCCGAAACGCGTGTGCACGCTGGGCCTTCGCAGCGTAGATCCGGCCGAGCGCGAGGCGCTTTTTCGCGTTGGCGTCACCGTTCACGACATGCGCATGATCGACGAACACGGCATGGCTCCGCTGTTGCGCGCTTTCCTTGAACGGGTCAGGCAAGAGAACGGGCTTTTGCATGTCAGCCTGGACGTGGATTTCCTGGACCCCTTTATCGCGCCGGCCGTCGGCACCACGGTTCCGGGCGGGGCAACCTTCCGCGAAGCCCATCTGGTCATGGAAATGCTGCACGACAGCGGGCTGGTCACCAGCCTTGACCTCGTCGAACTGAACCCCTTCCTCGATGAGCGCGGGCGCACCGCCAGCCTGATCGTCGATCTCACGGCAAGCCTGATGGGCCGCCGCATCATGGACCGCCCGACCAGGAGCTTTTGATGACAATCCCCAATCTCAACATCGTCCCCTTCGTCAGCGTGGAAAACATGATGAAGCTGGTCCTGGAGATCGGCGTGGACCGCTTCCTCACAGATCTGGCCGCTTATATCGAGGAGGATTTCCGGCGCTGGGACCTGTTCGACAAGACGCCGCGCGTCGCCTCGCACAGCCATGACGGCGTCATCGAACTGATGCCGACCAGCGATGGCCAACTCTACGGCTTCAAATATGTAAACGGCCATCCCAAGAACATGCGCGAAGGCCGCCAGACAGTGACCGCCTTCGGCGTGCTTGCCGATGTCGGTTCGGGCTATCCGATGCTGCTCACCGAAATGACGATCCTGACGGCGCTCCGCACCGCCGCCACGTCGGCGGTGGCGGCCAAGTACCTCGCGCCAAAAGGGGCCGACACGATGGCCATCGTCGGCAATGGCGCCCAGTCGGAGTTCCAGGCGACGGCGTTCAAGGCGCTGCTCGGCATCGACAGGCTGCGTCTTTACGACATCGACGGTTCGGCAAGCCGCAAATGCGCGGCCAATCTCAAGGGACAGGGCTTCGACATCACCATTTGCAAGACCGCTCAGGAGGCGGTCGAAGGCGCCCACATCATCACCACGGTGACGGCCGACAAGCAGTATGCGATGATCCTGACCGACAACATGGTTGGCACCGGAGTGCACATCAACGCCGTTGGCGGCGATTGCCCAGGCAAGACCGAACTGCACCGCGATATCCTGCTGCGCTCGCACATCGTCGTCGAGTATCCGCCGCAGACGCGCGTCGAAGGCGAAATCCAGCAACTCGCGGCGGATCATCCGGTGACCGAGTTGTGGCAGGTGATGACCGGCAAGGCACCCGGACGCGATGACCAAAGGCAGATCACGCTGTTCGATTCGGTCGGCTTCGCAATCGAGGATTTCTCGGCATTGCGCTATGTGCGCGACCAGCTTCGCACGATCCCGCGCTACGATGAGTTGGACCTGCTCGCCGACCCCGACGAGCCGCGCGACCTGTTCGGCATGCTCTTGCGTCAGGCGACCAAACAAACCGCGTGAACCCGCAGCGGTTATCCCACTCCACTGGTGCGCCATGGTGCATTCCCGGGGCGGATGGCGGCGCCAGGTCGACCTATGGCGCCCCACCGGCCCTGCGGCTTGCCGGACCTGGTCAGCACGCGCTCAGGCACCGCGCAGCCACAAGCCCCTCACTTGCAACAACGATTGCAACCCAGGACGGCAGGCCATGCAGAATCCGGCGGCATCCCGCTGGAATTCAGCTTGACGCGCGCCACCAAAATGGAATAAATGTTTCACTGCTAATACATTTTGGCTTTTATGTTCCGCTTTGGGCGATTTGAGACCCCGGTCGCAGGAAGCGGGCACGACAAGGAAACAGGAGCAATTCCCCGGCCAGCCGGGGATTCCGGAACAATGGGTGCCACCGGACACCAACTGTGGAGGAGATGTGAGATGAGGAAGCTACTTTTGGGCGCCGCTCTGTCGGCGCTGATGACGGGTTCCGCGTTTGCGCAGAATATCGGCGTGTCGATGGCCCTGTTCGACGACAACTTCCTGACCGTGCTTCGCAACGGCATGGTCGACTACGCCAAGACGCTCGACGGCGTGACGCTGCAGGTCGAAGACGCGCAGAACGATGTCGCCAAGCAGCAAAGCCAGGTGCAAAACTTCATCGCCAGCGGTGTCGACGCAATCGTCGTCAACCCGGTCGATACGGACGCGACCGTTGCCCTGTCCAAAATCGCTGCGGATGCAGGCATTCCGCTGGTCTATGTAAACCGGGAACCGGTCAACGCCGCTGAACTGCCGGCCAACCAGTCCTTCGTAGGCTCGGACGAGAAGGAATCCGGGACTCTGGAAACGCAGGAGGTCTGCCGCCTTCTCAAGGAAGCCGGCAAGACCGAAGCCAATATCGTCGTCATGATGGGCGAACTGTCCAACCAGGCGGCGCGCCAGCGCACGCAAGACGTGCATGACGTGATCGCCACGCCGGAATGCTCCTTCATGAAGATCGTGGAAGAACAGACCGCCAACTGGCAGCGCACGCAGGCATCCGACCTGATGACCAACTGGCTCTCGGCTGGCGTCCAGTTCGACGCGATCGTTTCCAACAACGATGAAATGGCCATCGGCGCGATCCAGGCGCTCAAGGCCGCCGGCAAGGACACCTCCAAGGAGATCATCGGTGGCGTCGATGCGACCCAGGATGCGCTTGCGGCGATGAAGGCCGGAGACCTGAAGGTCACCGTGTTCCAGGACGCTGCCGGCCAGGGCCAGGGAGCGGTGGATACCGCTCTCAAGATTGCCAAGGGCGAAAAGGTGGACAGCAAGGTCTACATTCCGTTCAAACTGGTGACTCCGGCCAACGTGGACGAGTACCTGTCGAAGAACTGAGCCACAGCGGCGGCCATGCCCGGACAGCAAACTGTTGCCCGGGCATGGAACGCAACTGCCGTTGCCGCGATCTCGCGTCAGCCAAGCGGGCCGATTGAGCAGAAGCTCCGTCCGACGCACACTTCGATCAACCGTGACATGAGTGGAAACGAGGGCGGATCATGACCGAGGCGGCAAACCCAACCAAAGCTTCCGACGCTCCACCCATCCGGCGCAATCGCCCGGCCGAGATCAATGTCCTGATCGGGCTCATCGTCATCGCCCTCATATTCGAGGTGCTTGGCTGGCTGGTCCAGGGACAGAGCTTCCTTGCCAATGTCGAGCGGCTGAGGATCATGATCCTGCAAGTCTCGGTCGTGGGCATCATCGCCATCGGCGTCACGCAGGTCATCATCACCGGAGGCATCGACCTGTCGTCAGGGTCGGTCGTGGGCGCAACGGCCATGATCGCCATGAGTTTCGCGCAGGTAAGCACCTATCCGCGCGCCGTCTTCCCCGCCTTGACCGACCTGCCTGTGATCGTCCCTATCGCAGTCGGCCTTGGCTGCGGCCTGCTTGCGGGCCTGGTCAACGGTCTGTTGATCGCCCACACCAAGATCCCTTCCTTCATCGCCACCTTGGGCATGATGGTCACCGCGCGCGGCATTGCCAAATGGTACACCAAAGGCCAGCCGGTTTCGTTCCCGACCGACGGCTATGCCGCAATCGGCGCCGGCATGACGCCGGTGCTGATCTTCATCGCCGTGGCGATCCTGTTCCAGTTGATCCTGCGCTACACGATCTATGGCCGCCATACATACGCGATCGGCTCCAACGAACAGGCCTCGCGCGTGTCCGGCATCAATGTCGAGCGGCATCTCATTCTCGTTTACGTGGTGGCAGGCCTGCTTGCCGGCCTGGCGGGCGTCGTGCTTTCGGCGCGTGGCCTCACCGCACAGTCGGGAATGGGCGTCATGTATGAACTGGACGCCATCGCCATGGCCGTCATCGGCGGCACCTCGCTCGCCGGCGGCCGCGGCTCCATCGCCGGCACGACGCTCGGCATGCTGATTTTCGGCGTCATCATATCGGGGTTCACTTTCCTTCGGATCGACGCCTACTATCAAGAGATGCTCAAGGGCCTGATCATTGTCGGCGCCGTCGTGCTCGACGTCTACCGCCAGCGCTATCGCGGCAGGAACTGACGATGGCTTCCACAGTCGATATGACACCTCGCAGGAGGAATTGAGATGAGCGACGGGCAAACGGACATAGTCCTCAAGACGGTCGGACTGGCCAAGCGCTACGGCGGCGTGCATGCGCTTGAGGACGCCGACTTCGAACTGAGGGACGGCGAACATGTCGCCATTGTCGGCGACAACGGCGCGGGAAAGTCGACCTTCGTGCGCCAGATCACCGGCGTCGAGCAGCCAAGCGCCGGCGAGATTTACTTCGACGGCAACAAGGTCGAATTCAAAAGCCCGATCGAAGCGCGGGACCACGGCATCGAGACCGTGTTCCAGAACCTGGCGCTGGCCGACGACCTCGACGTGCCGTCCAACCTGTTCCTCGGCCGCGAGGAGCGCTACTTCAACCTGGGGCCGTTCAGCATTCTCAACGAACGCAAGATGCTTGCCCATGCGCAGGACGCCCTGCGCACCACCGGCGTCAAAATCCCCGACCTCAGGAACAAGATCCGCAATATGTCGGGCGGCCAGCGGCAATGCGTTGCGATCAGCCGCGCGGCGAGTTTTGCCTCCAAGCTCATCATCATGGACGAGCCGACCGCGGCACTGGGCGTTCAAGAGACCGCGCAAGTGGAAAACATCATTCGCACGCTGAAAAGCCGCGGCATTCCGCTTATCCTGATCAGCCACAACCTGAGGCAGGTGTTCGATCTCGTCGACCGCATCTGGGTGTTCCGGCGCGGCCGCATCGTCGGCGCCGTCGACCGCAGCAAGACCGACGGCAACGAGATCGTATCTTTAATCACGGGCGTGAAGGCGGCGGTGGACGCGCCGAACTTTGCCTAGTGGTTTGATCCAGACATTTGCATCCGTCCGATGCAAGGCGCTCTGGCAAATGTCTGGATCAGGAAACCACTAGCAAGTCTGTGATTCTAGGGGAGCTTTGAATTTGACATTTGAAACGGCGCTTGACGCAAACTGGGATTCAAATGTCAAATTCGCTCCACTAGAGCCGGAAACACGCGATAGAACCCCCCGAACATTGGAAATGAGGTTGTCATGACAATTCGCTTTGGCCTGCTCGGTGCAGGCCGCATCGGCAAGGTGCACGCGCGCGCCGTGGCCGCCAATCCGACCGCGCGGCTGGCCGCCGTCGCCGACGCGTTCGAGAAAGCGGCCAAGGAAATCTCGGCCGCCTATGGCGCCGAGATCCGGACCATCGAAGCGATCGAGAAAGCCGCAGACATCGATGCAGTCATCATCTGCACGCCGACCGATACACATGCCGACCTGATCGAACGCTTTGCCAAGGCCGGAAAGGCGATCTTCTGCGAAAAGCCGATCGACCTCGACGTGAAGCGCGTGGAAAAGTGCCTCGCCGTCGTGGCCAAGGCCAAGGCGACGCTGATGGTTGGCTTCAACCGCCGCTTCGATCCGCATTTCGCGGCGGTGCGCAAGGCGATCGACGACGGCGCCATCGGCACGGTCGAGATGGTCACGATCACATCGCGCGATCCCGGCCCGCCGCCGCTCGACTATATTGCCCGCTCCGGCGGCATCTTCCGCGACATGACCATTCACGACTTCGACATGGCGCGCTTCCTTCTCGGCGAAGAGCCGGTCGCGGTGAGCGCGCATGCGTCCGTCCTGGTCGACAAGAAGATCGGCACTGCCGGCGATTTCGACAGCGTCAGCGTCATATTGGAAACGGCGTCCGGCAAGCAGTGCGTGATTTCGAACTCGCGGCGCGCCACCTATGGCTACGACCAGCGCATCGAAGTGCACGGCTCGAAGGGCATGATCGCGGCGGAGAACCAACGCCCGGTGTCGATCGAACTGGCCAACGAAAAGGGCTACACCCGCCCACCGCTGCATGACTTCTTCATGACCCGCTACATCGACGCCTATGCGAACGAGATCGCGGCCTTCATCGCCTCGGCGACGGCAGGCAAGAAAGTCAGCCCGAGCGGGCTGGACGGACTGGCGGCGCTCAAACTGGCAGAAGCCGCCCTGAAGTCGGTCAAGCAAGGCAAGACCGTCCGCCTCGACGCATCACGCTGAATTCAGGACAGGAGCATTCTCGTTGAGCGGAATGGACAATCGTAACTCGCAAACGCGCGCTATCGTCACCGGCGGCGCGCAAGGCATCGGCTTTGCCGTTGCAGAGGCTCTCGCGGATGAGGGCTGCAAGGCGTTGGCGCTGGTCGGGCGCTCGCAGGAAAAGGGCGACAAGGCAGCGGCGGCCTTGCAGAGCCGTGGTGTCGACGCGCTGTTCATCAGTGCCGATGTGGCCAAAGTCGCCGACTGCCAGCGCGTGGTCGCGACCGCGCTCGAACATTTCGGCAGCATCAATAGCCTCGTCAATGCCGCGGCGACATCGGCGCGCGGATCGCTGATCGATACCACGGAAGACCTGTTCGACCAGATCTTCGCCACCAATGTGCGCGGCCCGTTCTTCCTCATGCAAGGGGTGGTCAAGCATCTTCTGGAAAGCAAGGCGCCGGGATCGATCGTCAACGTCCTGTCGATGTCGGCCCATGCCGGTCAATCGTTTCTCACGCCCTATTCCACCAGCAAGGGCGCCTTGATGACGCTGACCAAGAACGTCGCCAGCGGCTACCGCACGAGCCGCATCCGCTGCAATGCGGTGCTGCCCGGCTGGATGGATACGGAGGGCGAGGCATTGGTGCAGGCGAAGTTCCACAACGCGCCTGCCAATTGGCTGGAGAAAGCGGAAGCCGCACAGCCGATGGGGCAATTGGTGAAGCCGAAGCAACTGGCCAGGCTGATCACCTATATGCTGAGCCCGCAATCGGGCGTCATGACCGGGTCATTGGTCGACTACGACCAGAACGTCGCCGGCGTGATCGGAGAATAATCGAGGTCACCGGACCTCGATCCACTTTTGTTGCTCGAATGAGCGCGCCATCGCATGCACGGTGCGCTCGATTTCAAGCCCCTCGGTGAAATCGACCATGCGCGAAGGCCGCCCTGCAAGGCGGGCCAGCAGTTCGCGGCATTCGATGATCTTGAGATCGTTGAAGCCGAGGCCGTGGCCCGGCGCCGGGACAAACGCACCGTAGGGATCGTGCTGCGGGCCGATCAGGATGGTGCGATAGCCCTGTTCGGTCGGACGGTCCGAGGTTACGTAGAGTTGAAGCTCGTTGGCGCGTTCCTGATCGAACAGGATCGATCCTTTCGAACCGAAGATCTGCAACGCGATACGGCCCTTGCGCCCCCAGGCGGAGCGGTTGACGGCCAAGGTGGCGGCGATGCCGCTCTCAAGCCGCATCAGCACGCTGGCAATGTCGTAGGTCTCCACGGCCCGCCTGCCGCCGTCGGCCGTCACACGGTCCTTGTATGGCTTGGCCATGTCGCACATGACGCGCGCGACCCGGCCGAACAGAACGGAAATCAGCGAAAGCGGATGCACCGCGAAATCATCCAGCGCGCCATAGCCCGATGAGGCCTCATGCTTCCAGAAGAACAGCGCCTCGGGATCGGCCATGAAGTCCTCATCCATCTCGATGCGGACATGATTGACTTCGCCGATGGCCTGCTCATCAAGCAGTTTGCCGATATGGCGAATGGCGGGGCTCTGAATGTAGTTGTAGCCAAGAACGGCAACCTTGCCCGACCGGCGTGCGCTCGCCGCCATCGCCTCGGCATCGGCAAAAGCCGGCGCCATCGGCTTTTCGCACCACAGATGCTTGCCGGCCTTGAGCGCGGCAATCGCCATCTCGGGGTGGAACTGATTGGGTGTCGTCAGCGAAACGACATCGACTTCTGGATCGTCGATCACCGCGCGCCAGTCACCCGATGCCTTGGCGAAACCGAACTCCGCCGCGCGGCGGCGGGCGAACTCCTCATTGGCCTCCCCCAGATGCACCAGCCTGACCTTGCCGGCCTCGGGAAAGACGGTGCCGACCGCGTTCCACGCGATCGCGTGGCATTTGCCCATGAAGCCAGTTCCAACAAGGCCCACGCCGACCATTTCGCTCTCCAGTTCCGAAACCAATATGGATTGATTAATCCATTTACCCTTGAAATGGAACGTATCGCTCATTTTTTATGACATTCTTGCACAGGACCGCTATGATGGGGCACAGAGGGGTCGATCAATCGACTGGAACGGACATGGACGAACGGGTGCCCCGCGATTTCGAGACACTGCGCGCCACGATCCTGGAGCGGCGCCAAGGCCTGCCCAAACGGATTGCGCAGATCGCGGCCTATTCGCTCGACAATCCGGACGATATCGCTTTCGGCACCGCCGCCAGCATCGCGGCCACCGCAGGCGTGCAGCCTTCGACGCTGGTCCGGTTCGCGCAGCAGTTCGGTTTCGACGGCTTCACCAGCCTGCAGTCGGTGTTTCGCGAGCGCCTGCGCGAGCGCAACTCATCCTATGACGAAAGACTGCTGGCGCTGCGCACGAAAGCAGAAAGAGAAGGCGGGCACCGCGCCATTTTCGACGGCTTCGTCACGGCCGCCACCACGTCGCTGGAAAATCTTTCACGCTCCGTGGACGAGGAACATCTTGAACAAGCCATCGCGCTGCTGGCCAAGGCGGACACGGTCCATGTGCTGGCCAGGCGCCGGTCCTACCCGGTGGCTTCCTATATCGCCTATGCGCTTGGCAAACTTCGCATCAGGAACCAACTGGTCGAGTCGGCTGCCGGACTGACCCCTGAAATGATCGGCTTCGCCACCGAACGGGATGCGGCGATTGCCATCAGTTTCTCCCCTTATTCGCCGTCTACCGTCGAGGAAGCCCGCTTTCTGTCGGAACAAGGCGTGCCGATCATCGCCATCACCGACAGTTCGTTTTCGCCGCTCGCGCAATTCGCCAAGGTCTGGTTCGAAGTGGCCGAAGCCGATTTTTCCGGCTTCCGTTCGCTGTCCGCAACGATGGCGCTGGCCATGTCGCTGGCCGTCGGCGTCGCGGAGAAAAGGCGCAGCGGCGGCGAGCGTTGAGACGCGAGGTTCCGCGCATTTCACAAAAGAACATGCATTCCATGTTGACTATGTTTTGGAACTAATATTTCATATTGACAGGTGTAGCCGTTAGAGCTGCCCGATATCCAGCCAACGAGGTTGCCGGGAGTTGAGCATGAGCGAAGCCGTGGAAGCACAAGCTGCGCCGCTTGACGTCATCACCATCGGTCGCGCCTCGGTCGACCTTTACGGTCAGCAGATCGGCTCGCGGCTGGAGGACATCACCTCCTTTGCCAAGTCGGTCGGCGGCTGCCCGGCCAACATCGCCGTCGGGGCGGCGCGGCTCGGCTTGCGCTCGGCCCTGCTCACGCGCGTGGGCGACGAGCAGATGGGCCGTTTCATCCGCGAACAACTGCGCCGCGAAAACGTCTGCGTGGACGGCCTCAAGACCGATTCCGAGCGCCTCACCGCGCTGGTGTTGCTGTCGGTGGAGGACGAAGGCGTATCGCCGATGATCTTCTATCGCAGCGATTGCGCCGACATGGCCCTGTCGGAGGAAGACATCGACGAGAGCTTCATCCAGTCGGCGAAAGCCATCGTCGTCACCGGCACCCATTTTTCCCGCGACAACAGCGATGCCGCCCAACGCAAGGCGATGAAGGCAATCAAGGCCAGCGGCGGCAAGGTGGTGTTCGACATCGACTACCGGCCCAATCTGTGGGGCCTGGCGGGCCACGCCGAGGGGTTCGGGCGCTATATCAAATCCGACCGCGTCACGGCGCGCCTCAAGACCGTGCTGCCGGACTGCGATCTTGTCGTCGGCACTGAAGAAGAGGTGCTGATCGCCTCCGGCGAAAACGACCTTCTGGCGGCGCTGAAGACCATCCGCTCGCTGTCCGAGGCAACCATCGTGCTCAAGCGCGGCGCCATGGGCTGCATCGTCTATGACGGCGCAATCCCCGACGATCTCGAAGACGGCATCGTCGGCGACGGGTTTCCCATCGAGGTCTACAACGTGCTTGGCGCGGGCGATGCCTTCATGTCCGGCTTCCTGCGCGGATGGCTTGGCGGCGAAAGCCTCAAAGTGGCGGCGACATGGGCCAATGCCTGTGGCGCGTTCGCAGTGTCGCGCCTGCTCTGCTCGCCCGAATATCCGACATTCGCAGAATTGCAGTTCTTCCTGAACAACGGCAGCCGGCATCTGGCCTTGCGCAAGGACGAGGCGATCAGCCACATCCATTGGGCAACGACGCGGCGGCGCGAGATCCCGTCGCTGATGGCTTTCGCGTGCGACCATCGTTCCCAACTCGAGGACGTGGCCAGGAAGGCCGGCGCCGATCCGGCGCGTATCGAGGCGTTCAAGGTGCTGGCAGTCAAGGCGGCCAGCCAAGTCGCCGGTGGCCGGCCGGGCTACGGCATGCTGATCGACGAAAGGCATGGCCGCAAGGCGATGTTCGAGTTCGCCCGCCACAAATTCGATTGGCTCGGGCGGCCGGTCGAGTTGCCGGGTTCGCGGCCGCTGCGCTTCGACTTCTCGCAGGACATCGGCTCGCAGTTGGTCGAATGGCCGGCAGACCACTGCATCAAGTGCCTGTGTTTCTATCATCCCGACGATCCGGCCGAACTCAAGGCCGAGCAGCAGCAGAAACTGCTTGGCCTGTTCGAGGCAGCGCGCAAGATCGGGCGCGAACTGCTGATCGAGATCATCGCCAGCAAGCATGGGAAGATCGACGACGCCACCATTCCGCGAGCCCTGGCGGATTTTTATGCGCTCGGCATCAAGCCGGATTGGTGGAAGCTTGAGCCGCAAGCCTCTCCAGCGGCATGGGCGACCATCGAAGCGACGATCCTCGAGAACGACCCCTGGTGCCGCGGCGTCGTGCTGCTGGGTCTCGAAGCGCCTCCAGACGAGTTGAAGGCGGCATTTGCCGCAACCGCCAATGCACCTATGGTCAAGGGCTTTGCGGTCGGCCGCACCATTTTCATCCATGCCGCGGAGCAGTGGCTCACGGGGCGCATGAGCGACGAGCAAGCCATCGCGGACATGGCTTCCCGCTTTCTGCAACTCACCGAAGCATGGCTTGCGGCGCGTGGCCGCAAGGCGGCATAACACAGCGGGAGGAGCGATCATGGCAAACACAATCCGCCTGACGATGGCACAGGCGCTGGCCCGCTTCCTGTGCGCCCAGATGACCGAGGTCGAGGGCCGCAAGGTGCCGATCTTCGGCGGCGTATGGGCAATCTTCGGCCACGGCAATGTCGCCGGCTTCGGCGAAGCGCTTTATTCGGTCCAGGACCGGTTGCCTACCTTTCGCGGCCAGAACGAACAGTCGATGGCGCATGCGGCCATCGCCTTTGCCAAGGCGAATTTCCGCCGGCGCTTCATGGCGGCGACGAGTTCGATCGGCCCCGGCGCGGTCAACATGGTGACGGCTGCGGCTCTCGCCCATGTCAACCGCTTGCCGGTTCTGCTGTTGCCCGGCGATGTGTTCGCCAACCGCATCCCCGACCCCGTTCTGCAACAGGCCGAGGATTTCGGCGACGGCACGGTGTCGGTCAATGATTGCTTCCGCCCCGTTTCGCGCTACTTCGACCGCATCACCCGGCCCGAACAGATCGTTCCGGCGCTCAACCGGGCCATGCAGGTGCTAACCGATCCGGCCGAATGCGGGCCGGTGACGCTGTCGCTGTGCCAGGACGTGCAGGCCGAGGCCTATGACTATCCCGAGAGTTTCTTTGCCGAGCGGGTCTGGGCCCCGCGCCGGCCACGCCCCGACCGCTCCGAACTGGCGGCGGCGGCGGACGCGTTGAAAGCCGCGAAGAAACCGCTGATCGTAGCTGGCGGCGGCGTGCTTTATTCGCAGGCTTGCGACGAGCTTGCGAAATTCGTCGAGGCCACCGGCATTCCGGTGTGCGAGACGCAAGGCGGCAAATCCTCGCTGCCCGATGTCAATGCGCTCAACATGGCGGCAGTCGGCGTGACCGGAACCGCAGCCGCCAACCGCCTGGCCAAGGAGGCGGACGTGGTGCTGGCAATCGGCACCCGGCTGCAGGATTTCACCACCGGGTCATGGTCCTTGTTCCAGAATGCCGGCAAGACCATCATCGGGCTCAATGTGCAGCCGTTCGATGCCGGCAAGCACCGGGCCTTGCCGCTGGTGGCGGACGCACTGGAAGGGCTGACCGAACTGGGTCAAGCGCTGGCAGGCTGGAAAGTCCCTGCAAGCTGGAGCGAAGACGCCCGCAAGGGCAAGACGGCTTGGCAGACCGAGGCAGCCAAGGTGACCGCCACGACGAACGCCGCCTATCCTTCGGATGCGCAGGTGATCGGTGCGGTCCAACGCGTCATGGGGGCGCAGGCGACCGTCCTGCACGCCGCCGGCGGACTGCCGGGCGAGCTTCACAAGCTTTGGCAGGCAGGCAAGCCGGGATCGTTCCACGCCGAATACGGCTTCTCGGCCATGGGTTACGAGATTGCCGGCGGGCTCGGCGCCAAGATGGCGAAGCCGGACGAGGAGATCGTCGTCATGCTCGGCGACGGTTCCTACCTGATGCTGAATTCCGAGATCGCCACGTCGGTGATGCTCGGGCTGAAACTCACCATCGTGCTGCTCGACAATCGCGGCTTTGCCTGCATCAACCGGCTGCAGATGGCGACGGGCGGCGCCAACTTCAACAATCTCTTGAAAGACACCCGGCACGAGGCGCTGCCCGATATCGACTTTGCCGCGCACGCGGCAAGCATGGGTGCGATCGCGGAGAAGGTGTCGTCGATCGCCGGGCTGGAAACGGCGCTCGCAGCCGCCAAGGCCAACACGCGCACGACGGTGATCGTCATCGAAACCGACCCGCTGGTTTCGACCGAGGCCGGCGGCTTCTGGTGGGATGTAGCGGTGCCCGAAGTGAGCGCGCGCCCGCAAGTCGAGGCGGCACGCAAGACTTATGAACAAAAGCGGCAGATGCAGTCCATCGGCAGCTAACGCATGCGGCCCGAAAAGTAGGAACCGGTTTCGGGATAGCGACATGGATGGAAACTGGTCCTGCCCCCAGGGCGACGCAAACCGGAGGTGTGACGTGAAGGCCAAATTGGGCATGTCCCCCATCGCATGGTGGAACGACGATCTCGCCGAACTCAGCGATGACGTATCGCTGGAAGAATGCCTTCGCCAGTCACGTTCGGCGGGCTTCACCGGCATGGAGATGGGGCGCCGCTTTCCCAACGATCCGAAGGTGATGCTGCCGATCCTGAAGAAGGCGGACGTGACGCTGTGCGGCGGCTGGTTTTCGGGCACGCTCGCGAACGAGGACCTGGCGGTAAACAAGGACCGCATCCGGCCGATGATCGACCTGTTCAAGGCCGTGGATGCGCCCTGCATCGTCTATGGCGAAGTCGGCCGCTCGATTCAGGGCGACCGCGCGAAGCCGCTCGCCACGAAGGCCGTGCTGTCCGACGCCGAGATGAAGGCCTATGCTCGCAAGGTGACCTCGTTCGGTGAATGGTGCGCCGAACAGGGCATGCCGCTTTCCTACCATCACCATATGGCCGCCGTCGTGCAATTCGAGCATGAACTCGATGCCTTCATGAACCATTCGGGCGAAGGCATTCCGCTGCTGCTCGATGCCGGCCACCTCGCCTTCGCCGGCGGCGACGTGCTTCGCGCCATCGACAAGCATCACGGCCGCATCAATCATGTGCATGTGAAGGATGTGCGCATGAACGTGATCGACGGGCTGGACCGCACGCGGCAATCGTTCCTCGACGCGGTGGCTCTCGGCGCCTTCACCGTCCCGGGTGACGGGTCGTTGGATTTTGCAGCAATCGTGCAGAAATTCGCCGACTACGGCTATCAGGGCTGGTTCGTGGTCGAGGCCGAACAGGACCCGAAGACGAATCCACCGCTCAAGATGGCGCAGGTGGGCTACAAGGAGCTGATGCGCGTGATGACGGCTGCGGGCTACACTGTCGAGACGCAGGGTTTTCCCAACGCCTGAGCGAGACAAGTATCAGCATGATCAAAGACTCCGAACATCCTTTCTTCCGGCCGCGGTGGCGGCGCATCGCAGTTGTGGTGGTGTGCCTGGTGTGGGCCGTGGTCGAGTTTGCGACCGGCACCCCGTTCTGGGGCGTGATCGCGCTCGGGTTCGGCCTCTACGGCTACTGGCAGTTCTTCTACGCCTACAAGCCGGCGGGAGAAGAAAGCTCATCCGACCCCGCCGCCCCGAAGGAATAGGTCATCGCATGTCGAAGCTTCTCGTCAGATCGCAGAAAGACGGCCATGGGCGCATCGTCCATGTGACGCCGCAAAGTGCCGGATGGCGCTATGTCGGTTTCGACCTTCATCGCCTGCGCCCCGGCGATACCGCATCCGGCGAAACCGCCGGCCGGGAGGTTTGCCTCGTCTTCATCACCGGCAAGGGCCAGGTCGAGGCCGGCGGCCAGGACCTGGGCCTGCTGGGAGAGCGCATGTCGCCGTTCGAGGGCAAGCCCTGGTCGGTCTACGTACCGCAGGGCTCGGATTGGTCAGTGCGCGCCGGCACCGAACTGGAGCTTGCCGTCTGCTCCGCACCCGGACTTGGCGGCGGGTTGCCCGTTCGTGTCATCGGCCCGGACGAACTCGGCCAGGAAACGCGCGGCAAGGGCACCAACACGCGTCACGTGACCAATATCCTGCCGGAAGGTGAACCTGCCGATTCCCTGCTGGTCGTGGAGGTGATCACGCCGGGCGGGCATACGTCGAGCTATCCGCCGCACAAGCACGACAAGGACAATCTGCCGGCCGAATCCTATCTGGAAGAGACCTACTACCACCGGCTCAATCCGCCTCAGGGTTTCGCCTTCCAGCGCGTCTACACGGATGACCGCTCGCTGGACGAGGCGATGGCGCTGGAGGACGGCGACGTGGTCCTGGTGCCTAAGGGCTACCATCCATGCGCGGCCTGCCACGGCTACGACCTTTATTATCTCAACGTCATGGCGGGACCGAAGCGCACATGGAAATTCCACAACGCCGCCGAGCATGAATGGCTCTTGAAAGCCTGAACCGCCGTTCTTAGAGCGCGTCGCGATCTTTCAGATTCGCTGGCCGCGCTTCAAGTATTTGTGCATGTCGTTATCCCGAAACCGGTTCCCACTTTCGGGTGACATGCATTAGGCCTCGATGCGCAGCATGTGATTGTCCCACACGTGATCGGGATCGGTCGAAGTGCTGCCATCCGGCCCGACAATAACGCCGCCGCCGGTTGTAGCGATGAAACCCGGACCATCCGGCGCCACGCCGCACACTTCGGTCAGGTCTCTCGCCGATACGACCTTGCCGGTGGCCGCTTCGATGATGGCCAGCGAATTGCCCTGCGGAGACGAAACGGCCACGGTGCCGGCGGCGGGGTTGGTCGCCACCGAGCCGATGTAGTTGCGAAAACCGCCCAGCACCTGGCCGGGCATATCGACAAGCGACAGGTCCTTGCCGCGCGCAGCGCGTCCGACCAGCAGCGGCCTGTCGGTTACCGGCCCGCGATACTGGCAGCCGAACCACACCGTTCCCTCGCCGTCGGCCGCCATATGCCGGATCGAAAGCTTGCTGAGGTTCGATGGCAGTTCGTGCTTTTCGAGCAGGTCGCCGCTGATGCGGTCGACAAGCACGTAGGACGGCTTCATGGTTGCGATGTTCAGTTCGGCGCGGCCGTAGTCCGGGTGGGTCTCGATGCCGCCATTGGCCACCGCGATGGTCCTGTCGTCGCCGAGCAAAAGCAATTCATGCGGGCCGACGCCGTAAGTCGGGAACTCGCCGACGCGCTCGAAGTTCGAAAGCGCATCGTAGATGCCAACCACGCCGGCGGCATTGTCGAAATCGTTTTCGGTGGCGTAAAGCAGCCTCCCGTCCGGCGAAAATACGCCATGACCGAAGAAATGCCGCCCCGGAACACTGGAGATGGCGAGCGGCTTCTCACGTCCCGCATGGTCGAAAACCATGGCAAAGGTACCGGGCTGTCTTGCGAAGACGACCGAGCGCCGGGAGATTGGATCGAAGGTGATGTCGTGACCGCGCTCCGGCAGATCGATGGCGTGGAGCACCTTGCCGGCCTCGGACAGCACGGCGGCGCCATGGCTGCCATCACGCCGAACGAAAGCCGTGGCGAAGACGGCATCCGTGGCCAATGTACTGGCCCAGGCGCCCGGCGCCATCGCCGCGGCGAAGCTGGCGCCTGCGGCACGCAGGAAATCGCGGCGGTCGATGAGGACCCGCACGGTCAGTCTCCGTCGAGCGACGAGAAGCCGGCGGTCAGGCCAAACTCGGCGCTCAACCGCGTGCCGAACAGATTGGACAGGCTGCTCGTCACCAGGGCAAATTGGTCCAGTTGCTTTCGCTGTCCGGGATCGGCCAGGGTCTTGTCGATCGGCCCGGAAACCGCGTTGGCTGAGGCGACGCCGTTCACCAACTGGATATGAATGGACTCGGCGATCCAGCGCGCATCCGGCGACAGCGCGTCGATGAGATGTGAACTCTGGAACAGGCGATCCATGCCGTCGAGATTTGCCGCCAGCGAGGCGGCCGTGCGTTGCGAGCGCCAATAGATCGCTTGCCTCGGCTTGTCAGCATCCGGGTTGTTGCCCAGGAAACCTTTCAGGCGCACGTCGCGGATCATGTCCAGCCCGTTGATGAAGACGCCCATCAATTCGGTCACGGCCTCGGAGCCGGTGCGATAGACCGGGTTGTCGCTTGCCGGATTGGCCCAGACCGCGGCAAAGCCGTCCGGCTTGTTCCACTCGACGCTGACCTCGCCGCTCATTGTCTCGATATTGCCGGCGACGGCACTGCCGAAGGCGCAACGATAAGCGCCATCCTTCGCTGAAAGTATGTCGGCATCGGTGCCGAAAAGCAGATATTCCAGCGCGCCGAAACCTTGCATGGCAACGCTCTTGCCTTCCATTTGCGAAGCCTCGGCAGCGGACGGATCGCTGGCGGCAAGGGCAGCCTGCACCTGTTTCAGACCTATCGACTTGCGGTCGGGCCAGAACAGCATCCGCTCGAAGCGATTGCCCTCGCGGATCGGGCCGAAGGCAATGATCTCGACGGAGGACCACGTCATGGCTGCTTCTGAGAATGCAGAGCGCGCAGAATCGAGGTTGGCATCGTTCGGCGTCGCGCACAGCGTCTGCATGGACGTGCTCAACGCTGCGGCGCGTTCATGAAGGTCCGCATAGGCGGGGCGTATGAAACCATTGATGGCCTGGCCGATGACATCCGACGCTTTGACCGCAGCCTGCGCCGGCTGCGCCAGCAACAAACTAAACGGCAAGGCCACGGCAACGGTGAGACGCTTCAGCTTCATAGCGCTTCCAGGAATTTGACCAAGGCTGCGCGTTCGGCAGCGCTTGCTGCCGCAAAATTGTCCCTCGCGCGCTGGGCCTCCCCGCCATGCCACAGGATCGCCTCGGTGAGGTTGCGGGCGCGCCCGTCATGCAGGAAGAAGGTGTGGCCGTTGACGCGTTCGGTAAGACCGATGCCCCACAAAGGCTGCGTACGCCACTCGCTTCCGGAAGCGTCGCCAACCTGCTGGCCATCGGCAAGACCTTCTCCCAAATCATGCAGGAGGAAATCCGAATATGGCCAGATCAACTGGAAGGACTGCGCCTTGTTCGGCGCGTCGCGGCGCGTGACGAATTTCGGCGTGTGGCACGCGACACAGCCCATTTCGTAGAACGCCTTCTTTCCCGCAAGAACCTCAGGTTGGTCGAGGTCGCGCCGGGCGGGCACGGCAAGGTTCTGGGAATAGAAGGTGACAAGGTCCATCACCGGCACCGGAGCCTCGGTATCGCCCAGGCGCGGCTGAACACCGGCCGGCATGGCACGGCACTTGGCTTGTGTCTCGGTGCAATCTCCCCAGTGGCGAGGCGCTTCCGGCGAGGAAACGCCAATGTCGCCAGCAAGGGCGTCAGCCGACTGCTGGCGGATCGACGGCGCCTGCGCTTTCCAGCCGAAGCGGCCAAGCGTCAACTCACCGTTTGCCGGGTCGCGCACGATCGCGGCCTTGCCGGAAACCCCGTCGCCGTCCCGGTCATCGGGGTCGGCGCCGGCAAGGATGTCTGCCGGGTGGAT
The DNA here is from genome assembly GCF_001427385.1 of Mesorhizobium sp. Root157. GTDB lineage: Bacteria > Pseudomonadota > Alphaproteobacteria > Rhizobiales > Rhizobiaceae > Mesorhizobium. The sequence goes on along the minus strand of NZ_LMGJ01000012.1, from coordinate 42,825 downwards.
TTGCTCGACAAGGCCAAGCCCGATCATCGGGGTGGCGATGCGCGGCGAGAGCGTGGTGCGCGCATCAAGCGGCCCATATGCCAACTCGCCCACCGCGTAAGTCGGCTTGCGCAGCGAAACGACCGTGCCGTCGCCAAGGGTAACCGGCTGGTCCTCGTAGGTGATGCGCATGCGGCCTTCGCTGGCGAGACCGGGCACGGCAAGGTCCTGCAATTGGCCGCCGTATACCGGATCAGGGAAGTTCAGGGCCTTGTGCTGCGCAACCGCTGCCTTTTCTTCGGCCGTGCCGGCTTCACGCGCCAGCCTGAGGAACATCGACGTGGCATCGAGGCTGTCTTCCGGCGGATGGCCACGCCCGTCCTTCAGGTGGCAGCTTTGGCAGGCACGGGCATTGAACAGCGGGCCCAGGCCATCGGACGCCTGGGTCGAGGACGGGGAAGACACCCAGTTCTTGCGGAAGATGGCGTTGCCAAGCTTGAAGGTGCCTTCTTCCTCGAACGTGATGTTGGCCGACGAATGCGAGAAGGAATCGGCGTTGACCCGCTTCTTCGACGTACCGGCGCCGCCTTGCATCAGTTCGAACAGTTCAGGCTTGGAAAAATCCGTGGTCGGAGTGGTGACGGCTTCGACGCGGTGCTGATCCTTCGGCGTCAGATCGTTGCGGGCTGACGCAAGCCCGGAGGGCTCCTGCGTACCGGCCGGCGTGGCCAGCACGAGAAGCAACGCGGCACCCAGGCAAGCAAGCTTGCCATTGGGCTTTCGGGATAGCGGCAGGCCTGAACCGGCCCGCCGCGCGCGGCGCATGAAATTTATGATGCGCCGCATTCCCGCATGTCCTATTCGGCCTCGTTGGCCGACGCAGCGTTGAGCAGTCCGTACTTTTCCTCGCCGATGGAGGCGAGCAGATCAAGCTGCGTCTCGAGGAAGTCGATATGACCCTCCTCGTCGGACAGCAGCTCTTCGAACAGTTTCATGGTGACGTAGTCGCCCAACTCGTTGCAGATTTCGCGCGACCTCTTGTAGGAGGTTCGCGCGTCGTACTCGCCGGCCAAATCCGATTCCAGAACTTCCTTCACGTTCTGTCCGATGCGCAAGGGCGCGACGGACTGGAGGTTCGGATGACCTTCAAGGAAGATGATGCGCGCCACAAGCTTGTCGGCGTGCTGCATCTCCTCGATCGATTCCTCGCGTTCCTTCTTGGCCAGCTTTATGTAACCCCAGTCTTCGAGAAGGCGGTAGTGCACCCAGTACTGGTTGACGGCGCCCAACTCGAGAAAGAGAGCTTCGTTAAGCCGCTCGATGATCTGACTTTCGCCTTTCATGGGTCCTGCTCCCGTATTGGACGCGCAAGTCTCTTACGCGATCCAAGTGTGAAACGATGTCCACGGCGCCCGCCTCCGAACGCGCGTGGTACTGCTCGGTTACCCGAATTATCGTTTCGACCACATTTGGGAAGCAGCCGCAACAGCGACCGCGCTTCTTCATCGAATGATAGACCTTGGCAGGCACGATCAACTGCCACGCATCCTGGTCGAGCAGGTCTATGATCGCCTGTTCGACTTCCTTTTCGGTGATGATGTTGCAATGGCAGATCAGCATTTTCTATCGGTCTGGCTTGGCGGCGCGTCGGGCGCGCCGCTTGGCTGGAAATGACGGCTCCCGGTTACTGGAATACCTTGTCTGGTGCGTCGAGACTGTCCGATCCCTCGAAGGCGATGGCGTCGAGCTTCAAGGCAGACACGGCGCGCTCGATCGACTTGGTCTGGTCGACCAGGCCATCGATCGCCGCCTGCACGGTGGCGTTTCCTTCCGTGTTGCCTTCGCCGATCTGCTGGTCATAGGCTTCACCGCCCACGGCGCGCGCCTGGATGGCCTCCATCTTGGCGACCGTAACGTCAAGCTTGCCGGAAAGCTCTGCGTCGAGCGCCGCATCGACCTCCTTGACCAGATCCGCCAACGACGGACCTTCGACGACCGAACCATCGACGCGCTTGTAGCTGCCGAGATAGGCGTCGCGGATGCCGACCGCGTCGTAAAGGTGCGAGATGTGGGTGTTGTCGGAGAAGCAGTCATGCTCCTCTTCCGGGTCATGCAGCAACAGGCCGAGCTTCATGCGCTCGCCGGCAACTTCGCCATAGGAAAGCGAACCCATCCCGGTCAGGATGGTTGAAAGGCCGGCCTTTGCGTCGCCGCCCTCGAGCGCCTTGCGTGCTGCGCCGTCTTCCTTCCAGTTACCGACCATCTCTTCGAGGTCCGCGACCAGAAGATCGCTCGCCGATTTCAGATATTCGGCGCGGCGGTCGCAGTTGCCGCCGGTGCAGTTGGCGGCATCAAAATCCGTGTAGGGGCGGTTGCCTGCGCCGGGCCCTGTGCCGTTCAGATCCTGACCCCACAGAAGGAACTCGATGGCGTGGTAACCGGTGGCGACATTGGCTTCGATGTCGCCTGCCTCCTGCAGCGTTTCCGACAGAAACTGCGGCGTCAGCTTCGAGGCGTCGATCTCCTTGCCGTCGATCTCGATCTTCTTGTTGGCGATGACATTGGCGGTATAGAGCGAATTCTCGTCGGACTCCGTGCCATAGCCGGCATCGACATAGTCGATCAGGCCTTCGTCCAGCGGCCAGGCGTTGACCCGCCCTTCCCAGTCGTCAACGATGGCGTTGCCGAAGCGATAGACTTCCGTTTGCTGGTAGGGAATGCGCGATGCCTTCCATGCATCGCGAGCAGCGTTGAGCGTTTCCGCCGAAGGCTTGGCGACCAGGGCATCGACGGCCGCATCGAGCGCCTGGGCCGTCGTCAACGAATCCTCGTATTTGGCCAGCGCAATGTCGGCATAGGTCTTGACGACCGCCTTGGCATCGGTTTCGGCCCTGGCTGGCAGCACGAATGCCGCAGCCGTCAGCAGCGCGGTCGCGCCGATTGCAGCCAGCCTGCCCTTGCTGCGGACCATAGTTCTCGTTTGGACCATCACCCTCATCTCCTCGAAAATACCACAAAACCATCCGACCGCGACAACGTGGTCAACATGGCCTGCCCGACCGATATGTTTCGACAAGGTGGACCGGCGTCGCAGCGCAAAACCGCACCGGGTGCGGAGAAGACCAGATTTGCGCGAAGTACGCGGCTGGCCATGCGAGACACCGACTACCTCCAATCGAAAGGGTTAAAGGCCCAGACATCAAAGGACGGACGCCGGAGCGCCCTTCTCCATAAAACGGCGACAAATGTTAAAGTCAACCAGAATCGTCAGGAAAAGGTAATTGAAACAATAGTTTAGAAATATTCTAAACTAAGATGGTCAAGTTTCGATCCAGCCAAGCCCGACCACATCCCCATCGTTTGAGTTGACATCGTGCCGTTCCGGGTGCGACCCGAATAAGGCTACTTGCGGCGGAACCAGGCAATCGCCACTTGGCAGGAAATTCTACTCTTCGGACTTCGGAAAGCTGATTGCGATGAAGAACGGTGTGATCATAGTCGGGGCTGGCCATGCCGGCGTGCAGGCGGCGGCCAGTCTGCGCGAGGAAGGTTTCGAGGGGCCGGTCGTGCTGGTCGGCGACGAGGACGAACTGCCATACCACAAGCCGCCCTTGTCCAAGACCTTCGTCAAGGATGCCGCGGCAAAGCCGCAACCGCTGCGCGGCGAGGCCTTCTACAGCGGCAATGCGATCGACTATCGGCCCGGCCTGAGGATAGACCGTATCGATCTCGCCGGACAACGGCTCGAGCTTTCCGGCGGAGCTTCGCTTGCCTTCGATCGATTGATCCTGGCGACCGGATCGAGGCCGCGCACGCTGCCGCTTCCGGGCACGGATCTTGGCGGGGTCGTTTCACTGCGTTCCGTCGCCGACGCGCGCCTGATCCGTGACCTGAGCACTGCCTGCACCGACGTCGTGATACTGGGCGGCGGCTTCATCGGGCTGGAAATCGCGGCCACGCTCAGGGCCGGCGGACGCAATGTCACCGTTATCGAGGCTGCCGACCGATTGCTTGGCCGGGTCGTCGCGCCGGCGATCGGCAGCCATGTGCGCCAACGGCTCGAGGCAGCCGGGGTGCGTATCCTCACCGGCATCACCGTTTCACGGCTGGAGGGCCATGACGGCCGCGTTTCAGCAGCGGTCACATCCAACGGAGAACGCCTGCCGGCGCAACTGGTCATCGTCGGTGTCGGGGTGGTTCCCAATGTCGAACTGGCCGAGGCCGCAGGCATCGCGACCGGCAACGGCATCCGTATCGACCAGCAGATGCGCACTTCCCAGCCGCAAGTCCTCGCCATCGGCGACGTTGCTTCCTACCGGCACTGGTTCACCGGCGACGACGTGAGGCTGGAGTCCGTGCAGAACGCCACGGATCACGCCCGCCTTGCGGCGCGAACCATCGTCGGCGGGTCGGACGCCTATTCCGCGGTGCCGTGGTTCTGGTCGGACATCGGCGACATGAAACTGCAGATGGTCGGCCTGACCACTGGCGCCGACAACCATGTGGCGGTCGGCGAAACCGAAGACAACAAGTTCTCGATCTATCATTTTTCGGGCGACAGGCTGATCGCAATCGAATCCGTCAACCGGCCCGCCGACCACATGCTCGGACGCAAGATGCTCGGCGCCGGCTTCTCGCCGGCGAAGCAGACGGTCGCGGCAGGCGCCGACGCGCTCAAGGCCGGCCTCGCCGCCTTCCTGGCCGCCGCCCCGGTTCCGGCAACGGCCTGACTGCTGTTACGTAAAGCGACAGGTGGGATCACATGCTGATCAGGCATCTCTTCTTTTTTGCCATTCTGGCGCAGGAAAAGCACTTCGGACGAGCAGCCAGGGTCTGCAACGTCTCGCAACCTACCCTTTCATCGGCAATCCAGAAGCTCGAGAAGGATCTCGATGTTCAACTGATTGAGCGTGGGCAATCTTTCAGAGGGCTTACGGATGACGGCGAGAAGGTGCTCGCCTGGGGAAAACGGCTGCTGGAAAACTATGACCGGTTGAGAGCCGATCTTCGCGAGTCTTCAAGCGGAACGGCCACAGGCAGTGCGAACTCAAAGGCCGAGAGCAGATCGCCGGGTCATTCGAGGCAATCGGCGATACAGATTTACGCGGCTGGAAGCTTGAGCAATGTTCTGTCCGCGGTTGCCGCGTCGTTCTTTGAAATGACGGGAATTCCGGTCTCTGTGCAACATGGCCCGATCGGACCTTTGAGGGAGCGCATAGAGACAGGCGATAGACCGGATTTGTTTTTGTCGGCCGACCTTGCCAACTCGTCACGCCTTACGGATTTGGGATTGGCAAGGCCTCCGATCGTGTTTGCCCGTAACGCCATGTGTGCGCTGGTCCGGCGCGACGCAAACGTAACCCGGAACAACCTGATCGACAAAATCCTCAATCCGGATGTTCACATTGGAGCCGTGACGCCAGCAAAAGGGCTTTCCGGCGACTATACGTGGAACGTTTTTCGCAGGGTCGAACAATTCAAGCCGGGGGCGTTTGCCGTTCTTGATTCAAAGACGCGAAAATTTAATGGCAGCCCTTTGATGCAAGCAGCGGAAATAAAGCGCGATGCAATCGCCCAATCCATAAATGACGGCACAATCGACGTTTGCTTCGGCTATCTGACGGGGATGAGAAAACGCGCGGATGGTCTGGAGAATGTAGAACTGATCGAACTTCCCACTGCGGTCAGCGTCGTTCCGGAATATACAATGGCGCCTCTGGTCGGGTCCCGACCGGCGGCGCTGTCCTTCGCCTTGTTTATCTTGTCGCCTTCAAGTCAGGCCATATTCAGCAAGTTCGGCTTTACCCCGGTCACGACACCAGCCGCCACCCCCCAATAGTTGGGGGCAGCCAAGTCCGGTTTGCTTGATGTGCCTTCACATCAAGCAAACTTTCAGAGCGGTCATACGGTCGACCTACTCGGCGGCCTCAGCGTGCTGCTGGAGTGGCGCGACACGTGCTGCACAGTACTTGAACTCCGGGATCTTGCCATAAGGGTCAAGCATCGGATTGGTGAGCTTGTTGGCCGGGCTTTCGTTGAAGCAGAACGGCATGAACACCATACCGTCCGCGACTTCGCGGTCGGCGCGCAGGATCGCCTCGACCATGCCGCGCCGGGTTTCGACCTGGACAACGTCGCCTATCGAAAGGCCACGCCGTTCGATCTCGTAAGGGTTCATGGCGGCAATGCCGTAGGGTTCGATGGCGTTGAGCACGCCCGCGCGCCTGGTCATGGCGCCGGTATGCCAATGCTCGAGGATGCGCCCGGTGGTGAGCACCAGCGGATATTCCTCGTCCGGCACTTCATCCGGCGGAAGCAAGTCGGTTGGCACGATACGGCCGCGCCCGTCCGAGGTCGGGAAGCCCGAGGAGAAAACAATCTCATTGCCGGGTACATCGGGACCGTCGGCCGGATAGATCACCGATTCCTCGCGCTCGATGCGCTCCCAGGAGATGTGTTTCAGCGACGGCATCACCGCCGCCATCTCCGTGTAAACATCCGAGACGTGAGAGTAAGTCCAGTTGACATCCATCCGCTTGGCAAGCTCGATGATGAGGTCAAGATCCTGGCGAGCTTCACCGGGCAAATCCAGCACCGGCCGGCCAAGCTGCACCTGCCGGTTGGTGTTGGTATAGGTGCCGAGTTTTTCGGCATGCACCGAGGCCGGCAGCACCACATCGGCGTGCCATGCGGTTTCGGTCAGGAAGATGTCCTGCACCACCAGATGGTCGAGCTTGGCAAGAGCGGCGCGGGCGTGGATCTGGTCCGGGTCTGACATCGCAGGATTCTCGCCCATGATGTACATGCCCTTGATCTCGTCGGCATGGATGGCATCGATGATCTCGACCACCGTCAGGCCACGCTTCGGATCAAGCGTCTGTCCCCAGAAGTTCTCGTATTGGCCGCGAATGTCGATGTTCTCCACCGACTTGTAGTCCGGGAAGTACATCGGGATCAGGCCGGCGTCGGAGGCGCCCTGGACGTTGTTCTGGCCGCGAAGCGGATGCAACCCGGTGCCGGGGCGTCCGACATGGCCGGTGATCAGGGCCAGCGCGATCAGGCAGCGCGAATTGTCGGTGCCGTGGGTGTGCTGGGAAACGCCCATGCCCCAGAAGATCATCGAGCGTTCGGATTTGGCATAGGTACGCGCGACATCGCGCAGCACCGAAGCCTCGATGCCGCAGACCTCTTCCATCGCCTCGGGCGAGAAGTCCTTGACCTTGGCCTTCAGCGCCTCGAAGCCGGTGACGTTGGCCTGGATATACTGCTCGTCATAGAGTTTCTCTTCAACGATGACATGCAGCAGCGCGTTCAGCATCGCAACGTCGCTACCCGGACGGAAGCGCAGTGAATGGGTCGCGTGACGCATCATGTCCTGGCCGCGCGGGTCCATGATGATGAGCTTGGTGCCTCGCTTTACCGCCTGCTTGAAATAGGTGGCCGCGACCGGATGGTTGGTGGTCGGGCGTGCACCGATGACGATGACGCACTCCGCCTTCATGGCGTCCATGAACGGCGCCGACACAGCGCCCGAGCCAACGCCTTCCATGAGCGCCGCGACGGAGGAAGCATGGCACAGGCGCGTGCAGTGATCGACGTTGTTGGAACCGAACGCCTGGCGAACGAACTTCTGGAACAGATAGGCTTCTTCGTTGGAGCCTTTGGCCGAGCCGAATCCGGCCAAAGCCTGGCCGCCATGCTCGCTGCGTATTTTCTTCAGACCGCCGGCGGCGCGTTCCATCGCCTCCTCCCATGTCGCCTCGCGGAACACGGTGAGCGGATCGACATTGCGCATATCGGCATCGCCGGCCTTGGGTGCGTCGTCGCGGCGGATCAGCGGCTTGGTCAGCCGTTCCGGAGACATCGCGTAGTCGAAGCCGAAGCGGCCCTTGACGCACAGCCGGTTTTCATTGGACGGACCGTTGCGGCCGTCGATCTGGACGATCTTGTTATCCTTGACGGCGACACTGGTCTGGCAGCCGACGCCACAGAACGGACACAGCGTGTCGACGACCTTGTCGAATTCCTGGATGACGCGGGTCTTGCCGGCCCTGTCCATCAGCGTCTTTTCGTAGAGCGCGCCGGTCGGGCAGGCCTGCACGCATTCGCCGCAGGTAACGCAGGTCGACAGGCCCATCGGGTCGTGCATGTCGAAGACCGGGATCGTATGGCCGCCGCGATCGGCCATGCCGATGACGTCGTTGACCTGGACCTCGCGGCAGGCGCGCACGCAGGCGCCGCAGGCGATGCAGGCATCGAGATTGACGGCGATGGCGGGGTTGGAAATGTCGAACTCGGCCACGTCAACGGCATCGAACTTGGATTCGAACCGGTCGCTGCCGGAGATTCCCATCGTCGAAGCCCACTGCCAGAAGGCCGACTGGTTGTCGGGACCGTCGTTGGCAGGCCGCATATTGCTGGCCAGAAGCTCGAACACCATTTCGCGCGACTTCTCGGCGCGCTCGGTGTCGGTCTTGACCACCATGCCGGGAGTCGGCTTGCGGATACACGAGGCGGCAAGCACGCGCTCGCCCTCGATATCGACCATGCAGGCGCGGCAATTGCCGTCGGTGCGGTAGCCGGGCAGATCGACATGGCACAGATGCGGGATATTGGTGCCCTCACGCTTGGCCACTTCCCATATGGTCTCGCCTTCGGCCGCGGCAACCGCCTTGCCGTCAAGGGTGAATTCGACCTTACCCGTCATCTCAGATGTCCTCACGGAAATGCGTCAGCAAGTGGTTGACCGGATTGGGCGCGGCCTGGCCGAGCCCGCAAATGGAAGAGTCGCGCATCACTGTCTCCAGGTCGCGCAGGCCCACCTCGTCGAGTACGCCGTCCTTCTGCAACAGCGCCACCATCTTGCCGGTGCCCTCGCGGCACGGCGTGCACTGGCCGCAGCTCTCATGCTTGAAGAACTTCAACAGGTTGAGCGTTGCCGCCTTGGCGCTGTCGTGATCGGAGAATACCACGACGGCATGTGAACCCACAAACGCGCCCTGCTTGGCCAGTTCGCCGCCGAAATCGAGCGGAATGTCGCCCATCGAGGCCGGCAGGATGCCACCCGAAGCGCCACCCGGCAGATAGGCCTTGAACACATGGCCGTCGGCCATGCCGCCGCAATGCTGCTCGATCAGTTCGCGCACGGTGACGCCGGCCGGGGCCAGCTTGACGCCGGGATTCTTGACCCGGCCCGAAACCGACCACGATCGGACGCCAGGATGGCCGGGCTTGCCAAGGGCGGCAAACCACTCCGCACCCTTCTCGACGATGTCGCGGATCCACCACAGCGTCTCAACATTGTGGTTGAGCGTCGGACGGCCAAACAGGCCCACCTCGGCAATGTAAGGCGGCCGGTGGCGCGGCAGCCCGCGCTTGCCTTCGATCGATTCCAGCATCGCGCTTTCCTCGCCGCAGATATAGGCACCTGCACCGCGCCGAAGCTCGATGAAGCCGGGCGCTGCAAGGCCGGCAGCTTCCAATGCGGCGATTTCGGTGCGCAATATATGCAGCACCGCCGGATATTCGTCACGCATATAGAAATAGATGCGCTCGGCTTGCACCGCATGGGCGGCGATCAGCGCGCCTTCCAGCGTACGGTGCGGGTCGCGCTCCAGATAGACGCGGTCCTTGAAAGTGCCCGGTTCGCCTTCGTCGCCATTGATCGACATCAGGCGTGGGCCGGGATAGGAGCGAACGAACTCCCACTTCTTGCCAGCGGGGAAACCCGCTCCGCCAAGGCCGCGCAGGCCAGCGCTCTGCATCGTCGCCATCAACGCTTCGGCGGTCACCTCGCCGCTGCGCATCTTTGCAAGAAGTTGATAGCCGCCTTCAGCGCGATAGGCTGCAAGTCCGGTGTAGCCAGGCACCGCAACCGCCGTATCTCCGGTTCTGGCCATATCCAGCAGGCTCTCGGTCGTCGCATGGTCGACCTCGCGATCGCCGATGCGGGCGGCAGGCGCGCCGGCACAGCGGCCCATGCAAGGCGCGCGCACGACGCGAACTGCGTTCGGGTCCACGCCGGCGGCAAGACCAGCAACCAGGTCCTCCGCGCCAGCCAGCATGCAGCTGATGGAATCGCAGACCCTTATCGTCAGCGGCGCCGGCGCGACATCGCCTTCCTTGACCACGTCGAAATGATCGTAGAACGATGCAACTTCATAGATTTCCGCCTGGGACAGCCGCATGTCTTCCGCCAGCGCCCGCAAATGGCTGGCCGAGAGGCACCCGTACTTGTCCTGGATCAGATGGAGAAACTCGATCAATAGGTCGCGCCGACGTTCCCGCGATCCCAGGAGAGCTCTCACTTCCCGAAGCGCGACATCATCAAGCCCACGGCCCTTCGGACCCCGATCGCGGCGGCGGCGATCTTGAACTGTCATGCTCTCTCCCCTGACGACGTTTCTTCGGCGACGACCCAAAAAGAGGTTGTCGGATTTTGACTATAAGGCAAAAGATATTCCCAAGGATACATATTTTTAGCGTTTCAGCAAATTTTGCCTGAATATGCAGCCTTGATACCAACAAACCCGCTCATCATCGTCTCACATCGCTGCCTGGGTCCATACGCCTTTCGATCAGGAATATTATCCGGTCGCCGGCGCGTTCCGTATTTTCGATACGATCCCCGGTTTCGCGTACGAGATTGGGAATGTCGATGGCCGACAAAGGGTCGGTGCAATGGACTTCGAGTTTACCGCCCGCCCCCACGGCACCCAGAGCCTTGCGGGTCTTCAAGGCAGGCAGGGGACATTTCAGTCCAGAGAGATCGAGCTTTATCGTTGTCATTTGAGAAAGCCTATTATCTTCCTCGATCAAGGCCAAGTCACAAACTTGAAAGTGCCTTGGTTACGGTCAATGCCGCGCAAGCAGCAGGAGTGCCCTTTAGAGAAGACTTGCGTAAGGCAGGAAGGAAACCGTTTCGCCAACTTCAACGCTTGTTATCCGCTCGCGAAGCTCGACGAGGCCATCGGTTTCGACAAGCGACGACAGCAACCCCGCCCCCTCGCGCGGGAACTTCATCGCTTCGACGGTGCCGTCCTCCGCGGTTCGCAGGCTGGCGCGCACATATTCACGGCGGCCAGCCTTCTTTCTGTAAGTAAAGGCCGCGCGCAACCGGATCGCGGCAGGAGGTCCGGATTGCGTGCCGGACAACGCGAATATGGCAGGCCGGGCGACATTGACGAAAGTGACGAAACTCGCCACCGGGTTGCCGGGAAGCCCAAGGAACGGGGTTCCTCCGACCACCCCCATGGCGACGGGGCGGCCAGGCTTGATGGCCATGCGCCAGAAGACAAGCGTGCCAATGCTCTCTACCGCCGTCTTGACGTAGTCCGCATCGCCCGTCGAGACGCCGCCGGAGGTCAGGACCAGATCATGCTCCGCAGCCGCATTCTTGATGACGGAAGCCGTCGCGATGGCATCGTCACCAAGGATCCCGAGGTCTGAAATCTCGCAGCCCAGACGAGCAAGCATGGATTTCAGCATGAAACGATTGGAATCGAAAAGCTGCGTGGAACCACGCTGTGCACCGGGCGCGACGATTTCATTGCCGGTTGAAAACACGGCGACGCGGATACGGCGACGAACCTCGATCTTGGTTTGGCCCAAGGCGGCCGCAAGAGCCACATCCTGGGGCCGCATGCGATGTCCTGCCCGCAACACGACCTGCCCGACCGCAACGTCTTCGCCGGCCGGACGGGCATTGGCACCACGTTTCAGGCCGGGCGGTAGAATGACGTGACCCTCGTGCGTCAGATCAACGTCTTCCTGCATGAAGACGGTATCCGCCCCGGCGGGCATGGGAGCGCCGGTGAAGACCCGAGCTGCTTCGCCTGGGCCCACGGTGACGATTTCGCCACCGCCCGCCTGAATGCGACCGACCAAGGCAAACGTCTTCTTTTCACCCGACGGCAAGTCGACGCCGCGCACTGCATATCCGTCGACAGCCGAATTCGTGAAAGGCGGCAGCGGCAGAGGCGCGATCAGATCGCGCGCCAATATACGCCCGTCGGCAAGGACGACGGGGACATCCTCCACGCCCTCCACCACGGTGAGGCGATCTGCGAGCAGTTGGGCTGCTTCATCTACTGGCAACAGAGGGCCGGCAAAAGCAAAGCAGTCGTCGGAAAGTTGTGCCATCCTCCGAAATCTACCTTTCACTCAACGCGAACCTTGGGGTTGGGCGACTTACCACTAGATAAGGCTGACGTGCGAGCTATTTCGTGTAAACGTCGTGGCGCGACTGCCGCGACAGGCCTTGCGCGCGGCACACAGACGGAAAATATAAACGACATGAGAGACCGAAGCGACATTCCTGCCATTATGCCCGACCCGGAAAATCCCCGACTTACCGAAAGGGTGACAGGAATAGACCAAACCGGCGTGGCCGTTGAAGCTACGGTTCCCGTCGAACGCGCCCTCACGCTCTATCTCAACGCTCAGGAGATCGTCACCATGATGACGATCAACGACTATCCAGACTATCTGGCGCTGGGCTACCTGCTCAACCAAAACATGCTCAAGCCCGACGATGTCGTCACGGAGATCGATTATGACGACGATCTTCAGGTCGTGGTCGTGCGAACGGAGACCAACACGAATTACGAGCAGAAGCTGAAAAAACGGACGCTTACTTCAGGCTGCGCGCAAGGCACCACCTTCGGCGATCTCATGGAGGCGATGGAGGACATCGAACTTCCCGCGGCCGAATTGAGAACGTCCTGGCTCTATCAGATGACCCGTACCATCAACACCGTGCCTTCGCTTTATCTTGAGGCTGGCGCGATCCATGGCTGCGTGCTTTGCAAGCAGGGCGAGCCGATCTGCTACATGGAAGATGTCGGTCGCCACAACGCCGTCGACAAGCTTGCCGGCTGGATGTACCGCCATGGCATCGACCCCTCGGACAAAATTCTCTACACCACGGGCCGCCTCACCTCAGAGATGACGATCAAGACTGTGCGCATGGGAATTCCGATCCTGGTGTCGCGATCGGGGTTCACCTCCTGGGGCGTGAAGCTGGCGCGGCAAACGGGATTGACGCTGGTCGGGCGGGCCCGAGGCAAACGTTTCACGGCACTCTCCGGTGAAAAGCGGATCGTTTTCGATCAGGATATTTCCACCATAGAAGAAGAGCGCCCAAAGCACGCACGCAAGAGTTCCGAAAATGACGAATAAGCTGCCACAGACGGTCGGGGTCATATTGGCTGGCGGACTGGCGCGCCGCATGGGCGGCGGCGACAAGCCGATGCGCGAAATCGGCGGCCGAACGATCCTCGACCACGTCATCGAAAGATTTTCGCCGCAATGCGAGCAGCTGGTGTTGAACGCCAATGGCGATCCCGGCCGCTTTGCGGCTTTCGACCTGCCGGTTGTGGCCGACACAGTCGCGGACTATCCTGGACCGCTTGCCGGCGTGCTTGCCGCGCTCGACTGGACGGCCGCGAACCAGCCGCAGACCCAGTGGCTGGTCAGCACCGCCGGCGATTGCCCTTTCCTGCCGCGCGATTTGGTCGAACGGCTCCACCAGGCCCGGCTGCGCGAAGATGCCCAACTCGCGGTCGCCGCATCCGACGGGCGCTCACATCCGGTGATCGGCCTGTGGAGTGTCGCGTTGCGCGACGATCTGCGCCATGCGTTGGTGGAGGAAAACTTGCGCAAGATCGACCGCTGGACCGCGCGCTACCGGCTTGCCACGGTGACCTGGTCCGTCGAACCGGTCGATCCGTTTTTCAACGCCAATACGGTGGAAGATCTGTCCGAGGCGGAGCGGCTGGCAAAACTTGCGAACCAGTGAAGTCGCGATCTTTCAGATACGCAGGCCGCACGTCAGGTATTTGCTTTTTGCCGTTATCCGAAACCGTTTCCCACTTTCGGGCGACATGCATCAAGCCGGTCGAAAGCCGGCTTTCTCCAGTTCGGCGCGGCTTGCGGGCGAGCGCAACGCTTCCAGGAAGGCCTGCACCGCCGGCCGGGACTTGCGCCTCGAAATCAGCGCGAAATCATAGTGCTCTTCCGTTAGCGAAATGAACCCAAGCCCGCTGGCGCGGGCGACGGTTGAAATGGTCACGCCCCAGTCCGCGCGCTTTTGCGCCACTGCGGCCGCAACGGCATTGTGGGAGCGTGGCTGGTTCCAGTAGCCATCCGGCCGTGCCTGCCCGAGCAGTTTGTCGATCAGAATGCGGGTCCCTGCCCCTTGGTTGCGGTTGACCATCATGCAGTCCGCATCGGTCAGCGCAGCAGCAAGCGCCTCGTCAGCCGATTTGCCTTCAAAGCGCGAATCTCCCGGCCGGTAGACGATACCCTGCATGCGCCGCCAGCCCGGCACGAGTTCGAACCCTTCGCCCAGGAAGGGTGTGTTGTAGGTCTGGGTCTTGTCGTCGAACAGATGGATGGGTGCCAGATCGCATTCGCCACGCCTGGCCGCGGCCAGCCCGCCAAGGCTCCCGACAGCAAGCGACCGGGCAGAAAGGCCAGTGCGCGCGAGCGGTGCCAACACAAGGTCGAGCCCGGTGCAATGGCTGCCGATAATGACCAGGTCGGGAATCCGCACATGTGGCGTAAACAGCGTCACGTCAACCTGCGCCCCACCAGGCAGATGATCTGAAAGCGCGTCGATACGAACGAAACCGTCAGCCTGAGCAAACGAAGTAACGGCGCCCGAGCCCTTTCCGGTCGGGTAGGCGACGAGGCCGTTGTCGCCTTCGACCAGCGACACCATCACGAATTCCGTGCGCCCGAGTTCCGAGCCGACACGCAGCGGGATTTCCGCCGTCACCTGAGTCTCTGCTCTTGGCGGCAGGCCAGCCATACGGCGCAGCACCGGCACGATAATGTCGTGAAAGGTGAACATGGCGGAAGTCGGGAACCCCGGCAGGATTACAACGGGTTTTCCGTCGCAAACGGCGAGACAAAGCGGCTTGCCCGGCTTCAGCGCCACGCCATGTGCAACGATCCCCGGTTGACCGAGCCGGGCAATGATCCGATGGCTGAGATCGCCGGCGCCTTTTGACGTGCCGCCGGACAGGATCAGCATATCGGAGACCGCAAGAGCATCGCGCATGGCATGTTCGAGCCGAGCCTCGTCATCCGCAATTGCGCCAAGGAACAGAGCCTCTCCGCCATTTTCGGCGATTGCCGCACTGACGACCGCACCGTTTGCATCGTATACGGCAGCCGGGCGCAACGGTTCTCCCGGCTGGACGAGTTCGTCGCCGGTCGACAGCACAGCAACTCGGGGCTTTCGCGCAACAGCGACCCGCGAAACGCCGCATGTGGCCAGCATGCCGATTTCCCGCGACCCGATCTGCGTTCCCGCGCGCAGCAGAACCTCGCCCCGTGCAATATCCGATCCGGCATAGGCGACGAATTGGCCAGGCGATGCACTGCGCCGAATCTCCACGGCGCTGTCGCCAACCGGCTGGGTATGTTCGACCATGATGACCGCATCGGCGCCGCGCGGCAGCGGACCACCCGTCGCGATCGTCGTTGCCGTACCAGCAGCGACGGTTTCGGTCGGCTCGACACCGCAGGCTATGACTTCTCCATTCAAACTAAGACGCACGGGCATTGCCTCGGAAGCAGAGGCGATATCTGCCGCCCGGACGGCGAAGCCATCAACACCCGAACGATCAAAGGGCGGCGCATCGAGAGGCGCCACTATATCGCGCGCCAGGGCCAGGCCGAGCGCATCGGCCAGCAAACGCTCTTCCGCCGGCACGTCACGCGGAAACAGCGCCGCATCAAAGCGGGCTATGGCATCCTCGCGTGACAGGACGGTCAAGAACTGGTCTTGCGAAACCCCTTCCGAACGGCGGGGGGCTGGAGAGCGGGATGAGTTGGCCATGCCGGGTCCTTATCTCAGGCCATGCGCAGTGGAAAGGCTTCGACCGGCGCCCCTGCTGCATATCCCTCACTGTCTGCGGCAATCGCAAGCCAAGCATCTGCCATGCGAAGATGGTCCAGCGAAAGATCGCCAACGCCAAGTGGCATCCACCCGGCTTGCTCCTGTCGAACCAACCCGATTTCGGCGATGCCGACCGTCGACGAAATCTTGCGCGCCAAGGGCAATGTGATGCCAAATCTGCCTGTGCGGCCAGTGAGACGGTCGAGCACCGGTTGCACGAGCGCATGATAGGCGGCAAACGCCTGATCGGGTGCGCCAGGTAGCGCCACCACAGGGACAGGGCCGCGTTTTCCGGTGGCAACGGTGTGGCCGGGCCGCAGCGCAATGCCATGTGCGATCAGCGCATTATCCATCGACAACGCTTGCGCTGTCGCGTCAGTGCGGCCAAATCCGGTGCCGCCAACGACAACCATCAAGTCGCATTCATGGCTGGCCAATGCGCCGGCTATCGACTTGGCGTCGCGTGCCGAAGTTTTGACGGAGACGCGCATTCCTGCCCCCTCGAGCAAATCGGCGATCAACTGCACGGTCAGCAAACGGCCGTCGCCCGCAGCCACATCGATCAGGCCAATGTTGGGCGAACGCACCGCAACCCTTTCAAATCCGGCGGCGCGCGCGGCCAGGATATCGGCGAAGCCTATGCGGCGGCCATCGAGAAGAACCGGCCGACCCGCCGAAATGTCCTCGCCGGTACGGCGGATACCTTCGCCGGGAATCGCATCCATATAGGCTTGCGCGATCGGCCCTTCCGATTCGACAAGCTCGGCCTTCAGGACGCAGTCGCAACTATCGGGGAGTTTGTCGCCGGCTTCGACCCATACCGGGGCATTGATCAGGGGAACCGGCGAATAGGATGAGGCACCGGCAAGGTCGAGCGAACGCAGGGCCCAGCCGTCGATGACAGCCCTGTTCCATTCAGGCTGCGGCACCGCAAGCTCTGCCGTTGCGGCGGCAATGCGACCGCGCGCCTGTTCAAGCGGCACGGAAACAGGGGCGACCGCAACCAGCCCGTCGAGCAGTTCGGCGAGCGCCGATTCGAGGCTGGTCAGCGCGCCGTTTGAAGGCTGCGTTCTGCTCATGCCCAATGATGGGCCAGGTGTGATCGGGTTTGCAACCGGCAAAGGCAAGTGGCGGAAGGAACACCCTTTCCGCCACTGCATAAAATCCGCGACGCGATGCGATCAGGAAGGATCGCGGCTGGCGTTGGGGAAGAACAGCTGCTGGCCGTCGATCTTGTATTCGGAAATCGCTTTCTGTCCTTCATCGGAAACGAGGTAATCGATGAAGCTTTGACCGAGATCGGCCTTCACGGTCGGGAACTTTTCCGGATTGACCAGCATGACGCCATATTGGTTGAACAGCCGCTTGTCGCCCTCGACCACGACCTCAAGATCGCCGCGATTCTTGAACGAAAGCCAGGTGCCACGGTCGGCAAGCACATAGGCGTTCATGGCGCCGGCAGTGTTCAAAGCCGCGCCCATGCCCTGGCCGATGTCGCGATACCACTCGCCCTTTGCCGTATCGATATCGACACCGGCTTCCTTCCACAGCTTCAATTCGGCGCTGTGCGTGCCCGATTTGTCGCCGCGTGAGACGAACGGCGCCTGCTTGGCAAGGACGGCCGCAAAGGCCGCGGTAATATCCTTGGTTCCCTTGATGCCGGCCGGGTCGCTCTTCGGCCCAATCAGCACGAAGTCATTGTACATGACGTCGTAGCGCTTGACGCCGAAGCCCTCGCTCAGGAACTTTTCTTCCTGCGCCTTGGCGTGGACGAACACGACATCGGCATCACCGCGCCGCGCGGTGTCCAGCGCCTGCCCGGTGCCCTGCGCGATGACCTTCACGTCGATGCCGGTCTTGGCCTTGAACAGCGGCAGAAGATAATCGAAGAGGCCCGAATCCTGCGTAGACGTGGTGGAAGCCACCACGATCGACTTGTCCTGCGCGACAGCGGAAAAACTGCTGGCGGTTAGAAATGCCAGCGCGGCGAATGCGGAAAAGAGACGACGGTTCAACAATGGAAACTCCCATTTTCTAGATGACGAGGTCGCCGCGCACGAATGCCGCGGCCTCAAGGGTTGAAGGACGATCGAAGAAATCAGAGGCGCCAGCGCGCTCGCACAAACGGCCACGAACGAGAAAGACCACCTCTCCTGCCAGACGGCGCACCTGACCCAGATCATGCGATGCCATGACCACCTTGATGCCGGACTGCGAGGCCATCGTGATGATCTCCTCGACCGCGCGGGTGGCGGCAGGATCGAGGCTGGCTGTCGGCTCGTCGAGTAGCAGGAGTTCCGGCTCACGAGCCAGCGCACGCGCCAGGGCGACACGCTGCTGCTCTCCGCCTGAAAGCCGCCTTGCGGGGCGGCTTGCAAGCTCCAGCAGGCCGACGCGCGAGAGCGCCTCCTCCATGCGGGCCATGCGCTGCTTGCGCGGCAGGCCGGCCTTCGCCAAGCCATAGACGACATTGTCTGCAACCGAGCGGCGCAGCATGACCGGCCGCTGGAACAGCATGGCCAGACGTCCGGGGCGCAGCGCATCGCGCCCGCCCCAACTGATCCTGCCCTCGGAAGGTGTGGCAAGCCCCATGCAAAGCCTGAGCAGGGACGTCTTGCCCGAACCGTTTGGCCCCACGATCAGCGTCGGCGCGCCGGGGGCAATGGACAGGTCCACGCGATCCAGGATCGTGGTGGCGCCGGCACGCAGCGACACGCCTTCGAGCCTGACCGGAAGATCGCTCGACAGGTCGCGCATGCTCAACCCGCCCGCTGCTCTGACCAGACGCGCACGCCCCAGGCGGCGGCGTTGATCATCAAAATGAGCGTTATCAGGATCAGGCCCAGCCCCATCGCGAGCGGCAGGTTGCCCTTGGATGTCTCCAGCGCGATCGTGGTCGTCATGGTACGGGTGAAACCGTCGATATTGCCGCCGACGATCATGACCGTGCCGACTTCGGCGGCGGCGCGGCCGAAACCTGCCAGCAGCGCGGTGAGCAGGCTGTAGCGGCTGTCCCACAACAGCGTCGCCATGCGCCCAGCCGCCCCGACATTCATCGCCGTCAGTTCGTCGCGATATTCATGCCAAAGATCCTCGATCGTCTGGCGTGACAGTGACGCAATGATCGGCACCACCAGCAGGGCCTGGGCGATCACCATCGCAAGGGGTGTGAACAGGATGCCAAAGACACCGAGCGGCCCTGACCGCGACAAAAGGAGAAAGACGGTCAGGCCAACCACCACCGGCGGCAGGCCCATGAAACCGTTGAGAAGCACGATCAATGCGGTGCGACCGCGAAACCGGGTGAGCGCAACCGCGGCACCCAGCGGCAGGCCTACCAGCACCGCGATGGCTACTGCCGACAGGCTGACAGCCAGCGACAGCCGCACGATCGCATAAAGCGTCGCGTCGCCGCTGATGATCAATTCCCAAGCGCTCAGGCTGTCGGACATAATCCTCTCCAGCCGCGTTTCTGTGCAATCGCTCCACTTCTGTCAAATGATTGAATTCGACCTAAAATATGCATATGCATGCAGGCATGGATCTACTTACCACCTCCGAAGCAGCCGACTATTTGCGCCTGGGCGAGCGAAAGCTGTACGAACTGGTCGCCAACAACGAGATTCCTTGCAGCAAGGTCACCGGCAAATGGCTGTTCCCACGCCACGAACTCGACCGCTGGGTTCTTTCCGGGCTGGCACAGCCGGCTGGAATGGTTCCTGCAAATCCGCCGCCCATCGTCGGGGGCAGCCAGGATGATCTGCTGGAATGGTGCCTGCGCCAGTCGGGGTCCGGTCTGGCCTCGCTGAACGAAGGGAGCGAAAACGGCTTGATCCGACTGCTTCGCGGGGAAATTGCCGCGGCAGCGATCCATTTCCATTCGCTGGACGAGGCCGGAGAGCCGGCAAACGCCACGGCAGTGCAGAAACAGCCACTGCTCCACGACGCCGTGGTTGTCGCCTTTACCCGCCGCGAGCAAGGCCTTCTCCTGCCACCCGGCAACCCGAAAGAACTGCAAAGTTTCGCCGACGTCCTGAACCGCGACGTCAAGATGGCTACAAGGCAGAAGGGCGCGGGCGCGCAAATGCTGCTGGAAACCCTGCTGCAGCGTTCAGGGGTGAGCCCCTCGGATCTGAACCGCCTCGAACCGCCTTGCCTGACCGGACCGGACCTTGCCGCCGCCATCCGGGCGGGTGCGGCCGACTGTGGTATCGCGACTCGTGCCGCCGCCCGCGCGCACGATCTCGATTTCGTTCCTCTCCTATGGGAGGAATTCGACCTGGTTATGCGCCAGCGCACCTATTTCCAGCCGCCGATGCAAGCATTGCTCCGCTTCATCGCGGGCGATGATCTGGCAACACACGCGGCGGACCTTGACGGCTACGACGTAACACCGGCTGGAACCGTCCGCTTCTGCAACTGATGACCCGGTCATCATCGACAATTTCAGATAGTTGAATGGCGCGCCCGAAAGGATTCGAACCTCTGACCCCCAGATTCGTAGTCCTTACCTGAAAATTGGAGCTGGGCATCGAAACCCTTGAAAAACGCCAAAATCTCGTGATTCCGCCCTGCTCGGCCTTTTCGTCTGCCACTCGGGATCGTTGGTTGAAGAAGGATTCTATCGGTTGAGCGTGGTATGAGCTTGGTATAAGCCCGTTAACCGGGAGCCTGCTAGGTTCCGATCGGCGAAACAAGGATTCACGGGCATGCCATCGAAGCGAGCTGACATCGGCCCCGCCGAAGTTCAGGAGGCGCGGGCCGCAGCCGAGGCGCGCCGCCATACGAGCGGTGATCCCCTCATCATTGCCGACGACATCTGCCGCGGCCTTTCCCTCCGCGTTCAGGGCGGCTCCGCATCTTGGATTTTGAAGTTCGCTGGCCGAACGAAGTCGCTCGGTAACCTGGCGGAGATCCGCACCGCGAAGGCTGCACGGGAGCTTGCCGCGCAGACTCGTGCGCTCATGCGGGATGGCGCTGAGGTAAGAACCTATGTGCGGTCCCGGCAGGCCGGGAAGGACCACGAGAAAGCCAGCGCGAAGGTAGCCAGCGAACAGGCGCGCGCTGCGGGCCGATGGACGTGGGAGGATTTGGCGACCCAATACGCCGACGTTTATCTCTCCAACCCCCGGATGACAACGCGAGGGATCGTCAAGCAGCCTTCCCTTTCGACGGCGGCGGAGGCCCGCCGATATCTGATGATGGAGGAAGCCAAGCCGCTGTTCGGCAGGCTGCTGTCTGAACTCCGACCCGGCGATCTGGAGGAGATCCGCGACGTCTGCGAGAAGGCCGGAAGGAAAACGGCCTCGCGCCAGTTCGTCGCTTACGCCAAGGGCGCCCTGTCCTTCGCGCGGAAGAAGCACAGCCGCAGCGCGGGCTTGGAGGGTGCGCCGAAATGGTGGCTGGAAGTGGAGAAGTTGGACTCCACCATTCCCGCACCACGTTCCCGGTATCCATCCTTGAAGGGAATCGCGACGGTCCTCTACATGGCCGAAAAGCATCGGGCTATGCCCGGCCGCGAGAGCGGCCGGGAAACGTCGGAGACGGTGCTTTGCGGGCTATGGTGGCTAGCTCTGACGGCTCAGCGCGCGAGCGCGGGGCTGTCCCTCCGGCGCGTGCATGTGCTGCCGTGGCCAGACGGTCCGGAGGGTTGGAAAGTAGCCTTCTTCCCTCCAGAGGTGATGAAAGGAAAACGACCGCATTCCCTACCTATCCCGCACCGCGCTTCCATGCTGCTGGAGCGTGTCCGGATGGCAGTCGGCACGGAGTCGGAATTTGCCTTTCCGGCTCTCCGATTGTTGGGTGAGAACACCGACGCGCCCTTGTCACGTTCCTCCCCGAAGTTGCTCCTCGACCGCCTTCGCGGCCGTCCTGCCGACCTGGAGGCCGACCGGAGGCTTCGCGATGAGGCAGCGAAAGCCGGAGAGGTGATCGAGGACGCGCCGAACCTGCTAGACGGCGTTCCCTACTTCAGTCCGCACGACATGCGCCGTACGTTTGCAACGACCTGCGCCGATCTCGCCGTTCGAGGTGATGCCATTTCGGCCGTTCTCGACCATGCCGACGTGTCCACCGGGCAGGCGCCGATCGTCTCGGCCGACATCACGCGCATCGCCTATGACTATTCGCAGCGGCTCGAATTGAAGCGGTTCGCGATTGAAGCTTGGACGGACGCACTATTCGCCGCCTGTGATGCCTTATGGGCTTCTCATCGCCCCCGACGCTCCTCATTTCGTCCAGTACCGCCACCAATCCACCCGGCCCCAGCGCGACCTGAGAAGCCATCCTTTTCGGCGTCGGAACCGTGGTATGTCACATTCGAAAAATGGGAGGCAGCACGGCCGAAACTGAAGCTCTCCGCGCTCAGAGATACGAGCGAACCACCGGAGAATTGGCGTGAGGCAGAGATGGCGTAACAAACATCCGAACCTCACAACGGACGTGCACCGTCCCCGAAACCTTTGACGTAAGGTTAACTCCTACGGGTCGATCGAGTCGCTATCGATGAGCCAGGCCCATTGCGTACTCCATATCCCCTCACTGATAATCGAGCGCGAACTGCATTATTGATCGAGCGCTGCCGCCCTCGCCAGCGCCGAACTGAACCCGGTGAGCGAAATCGAGAACGCCACCTGCTGCTCGCCGTCATTGGCGACAGCCGTCAGCTTGAGCGCGGTTCCCCCGCGCAACGCGGCAACCATCGCCGCGTCGAAGGTCAGCGGTACGAGGCAGCCGGCTGGCAGGCAGGTTGAGAAGCCGAGGGCAGGCAGAGGCGCGCCCTCGTCGATCCGCAGCACGGCTCCGGAGGAAAGCCGCAGGCCGAAGGGGAGGATCACGACGCCGCTCGCCGTCTCACCATCGTCATCCGGCGCGAGTTCGATCGCCAGCACGCGCTGACGGCTCTGCTGGTTCACCTGGCTCTGCGACAGGGCGCAGCGGGTGGCGGCATTCTGTTGCTGGCACTTCACGACCCAATCGCCATGCGTCTCGTTCAGGGATGAGGCGCCGCCCGGCAGCCCTTCCTGTGCGGCGGCCGTCGTGGCTCCGCACAGTGCGAGGGCAAGGCCGAAGAGAGCCGTCCGGACGGCGGCGGCACTCTTCACGGGACTGCGCGATGCGGCCACGGCGGCTTCGTCAGAACCTGACCGACAGGCCCACATGGCCGCGATGGCTCTGCGTGTTGGAGCCGAAGGAGCCGTCATAGCGCAGCTTCAGCGTGGTGCGCTCGTTGAAGTCGATGCCGAGCCCCGCGCCGACGCTGATGAAGTCGTCGTCCTCCAGCACGCCCGGCGCGGTGAACAAGGCTGCCGCCGGCACGATCTGCGAGGCGGTGACGGCGCGGTCGTCGCCGACATTGTGCTCGTACATCAGTTGCAGTTCCGGCGTGAACACGACCCCGCTCTCGCCGACGATACGCGCCGACATGGATATGCCAGCGCCAAGCCAGGTACGCGAGATGTCGTCCTCGCCGACCACCATGTTCAGCACGCCCGCGCCCGTTTCTGTGAAGCCGTCGCGGCTGCCATGGACATGATCGAGGCTGACGGTCGGGGCGAGGCGGAAGCCGATGTCCTGGCGAATGCCCATGCGCGCGGCGAGGTCGTAGGAGGCTTCGAGGGAAGCGGCGAAGAGGCTGCCGTCAGCCTCGCCCCCCGCCGTTACGCCACCGCCGCCGATGAAGGGAACGTCGCGGGAGAAGTCGTAATCCTGCCAGGCGTAGGAGAGTGCCCCGGAGAGCGCGAATGGGCCGTTCTCCACGCCGCCATAAAGGCCGACATGCCATGCGTCGATATCGGCAGTGGAAAGTCCTGTATCGGCGTCCGTGTTCGTATAGCCGAAGGCCACGCCCGCCCGGCCGAGCGCGCCGCCAAGATCGAAGGTCGAGTCGATGCCGCTCGCCAGTCCGTAGGTGCCCGCGTCATACCCCGTCACGCCGCCATTGGCGTCCACATCCTGCGAAAGGCCAACGATGCTCGCCCATGTGGCGACGCCGTAGCGCGGCAGGCCTGTCACGAAATTGTCGGCCGTATGGCTTCCCTCGACTGGGCCGTAGCCCAGCGGGACCACGCCGCCGAGCGTGTGCCCGCCCAGCCCGTGAAGCTGGCCGCGTTGCTGCAAGGTGTTGGCGAAGAGCCGCCCGGCGCCAAGGCTCGCCTGAAGGCTGTTGGGATAGATCTCCTTCGGGCTGGTCGTGTCGGTCGTCTTGTCGTAGCCGATCACCACGTCGTTGGCATTGTAGATCGCCGTCACGTCCACGTCGGGCAGGTTGTCGGTGACGGTATCGAACTCTCCCGTCACGCCATTAGTCGCTGTCAGGATCGTGTAGTCCTGCGCGTCCGGATATCCGGTCGGATAGGCTATGCCGAGAACGGAAAGCGTTCCGGCGAGCGAGGCCGCACCATCGACCGCCAGAAGGTCCGACGTGCCATCGGCGGCGATCTCCACCTCATAGGTCGAGCCCGCGCCGAAACTGGCATCGCCGACGACGGTCATCGTGCCGATGGAATTGCCGGGCGCCAGCTTGCCGCCGGAATTGACGGTGAGGCCGCCGATCGTGCCGATGCCCATCAGCGTCCCGCCCGCATTAACGCTGACTGCCGAAACCAGAGATCCGGCGACGTTCAGGATGCCACCATTGACGTGGGTCGCTCCCGTGTAGGTGTTGATACCGGAAAGAGTCAGCGCGCCGCTGCCGATCTTCCTCAGGCTGACGGCGTCGAATATCTCGGAAATCGCGCCGGAGACGGTGGTGGAGCGGTTGTCCGAGCCAACCTCGACCAGATCGTCGCTGCCGGTTCCCGCCAGTCGAAAGGCTCCCGCGCCCTCGATCGAGCCGAAGCCGTGCGTCTCTGCGCCGAACGGATCGAAACGAATGGTGAACTCACCGCCCGTATTCGCAACAAGCCGCGCTCCGCTCAGGTCGGCGCCCGAATGGACATTCACCGTCCCGGTCGAGACGATCGCGGCGCTTCGAGCGCTGCTGCCGCTATGGAACGTCGCGAAGGCGTTGTTGGCTACGTTGATCGACGTGCCATCGACATTGCCGGTTCCGATCACCGCAAGTTCGGTAATCACCGATCCATCACCAACCTCCGCCGTTCCGCCGAGCTTGTTCAGAACCGTGAGCACACCACCGTTGACGTAGGTCGTGCCGGAAAAACTGGAGGAATCACCGGAGAGACTGGTGCGTCCGGCCTGCTGCCGAACCTCGCCGTCGCCGCTAAGGGCTGCGGAGAAAATGATGTCGTCGGTATGATTGAAAATCAGTTGCCCGTCGCCAGCGCCGAAGGCGATCGTCGCCGTGTCGATGATGCCCGCCGTCGCGGCCGTTGTCGCTCCGCCGATAACGAGCGTGCCGGCGGAGCCGGCCTCACGAGCGATTTCCACACCGCCGGCGGCGATCCTGCCGCCATTGATGGCTCGCAGCGTACCGGAACCTTCCGCGCCGACGACGAACTGCCCGTCGACAGTCCAGTCCGATCCCGTCCCATCGACAGTGGCGCTGGCGATTGACGTGCCCTCGTAACCCAGCAGCACGTCGCCGCCGGCAATGACCTCGCCGGCCCCTTCGACATTCATCAGCAGCGTCGACACTCTGTCAGGATACGCGCCGACCAGCCGCATATCTCCGGCGACATCCAGTCGGGCGCCGTCAGTGACGCGGATGCGAATGGCGCCAGTATCCGCGACGAAGGAATTTTCGCTCGCTTGCGTTGCTGTCCAGCTTGTGCCGGCGCCGGACAGGATAAGATCGACATCGGACAACGCGACGATGCCGCCGCTTCCCTGGATAGTGGCTCCACCCCCGAGCAGAGTCCGCCCGGTCGTGACCACCGCGCCAGCGGAGATGTCCGCAGTGCCCTTGGCTCCCCCATTGCCGACGGCGAGCCAGTCGAAATTCACCGTTGTGTCGGCGCCGGAAACCAGCAGGCGGGAGTGACCAGACAACGGATCAGCCGGGTTCGACGCGTCGATACTGCGCCCGCGACCGACATCGATCGACGCACCGTTAAAGGTAGCTCCCTCCTCAACCGTCACGGTCGCGTTGGCGGATGAGTTGCCCATGATGATGTACTTGGCGTCTTCCCAGATCGAGCCTGCGCCGCTGATCAGCACCGAAGCGCTTCGCCCCCTCGGCTGAAGATAGCCGACATAGGAGCGACCGATGAACGGATTGGGATCGACCTTGCCTGTGACAAGCTTCGCGCCGCCTGTGATGCGCATGACAGGTTCGTCGATGAAGCCGATCTGGATGCCGCCAGGAGCGCGCAACTCGCTGCCGCTGCCATCGAGAATCAGGGAAGCGCTGTTTCCGGCCGTCCGGCTGCCGAGTGCGACGATGTCGGCTTCGACATAGCCGCCGTTACGGACCTCCATCGATCCCGTGCCTTCCCGGCCGATGATCAGGTTTTCGCCGATCTCCCAGCGCGAGCCGGCTCCCTCGACCGTAGCCGCGCCGGTCGCCGACCCCAGGCTTCCGAGGTGAACGCGGCGGCTATTGGTGACCACGCCGCCATTGCGGACGTTCAGCGAGCCGATGCCTTCCACGCCGATGGTCAGGTCTTCGCCGATCTCCCAGCTCGACCCGGTGCCGTCGACCGTGACCGCGCCGGACCCGGTATCTTGCCTTCCCAGTTGAACACTGCCGCTGTTGGTAATCACGCCGCCATCGCTGACGGTTACTGTTGCGTCGCCATAGGCTCCGAACCAGGATTCCGTATCCGTAATTTCCCAGCGCGAGTCGGCGCCGTCCACCGTGACGGTGCCGGTGCCGCCGATGCGCGCGATCATCGTCGCATTGCTTGTGACGACACCGCCATTCTCGATGCGAAGCTGAGCCTCACCCTGAAAGCCGATGAAGGTAGCGTCGGTCGACCAGAAAGAGCCGCCGGTGACGGTGACGATGCCCTTCGTTCCCGGATCGCGGGTCACGGTCAACTGTCCCGATGTCAGACTGGCGCCGCCGCTGAGCGTCATCGCGCCGTCTGCGGTGACGCTGACAGCGATGCTGCGGCCGTTGAGGTCGACGGCGCCGCTGCCAAGCACGAGCGGATTGGGCATGCTGTTGTTGTTGACCAGCACGTCGAGCGCCCCAGTGGGCACGCCTGTATCCCAATTGGCCGGATCGTACCAATCGGTCGAGACGGTCCCGAGCCATTCCTCTGCATGGGCTGTTTCTGGCGCGCTCGCAAGCGCCCCGAGGCTGGCGAGCGCGAGGCCTGATACGCCGCTCAACAGCCGCCGATGTGATGCAGACATGCTTCCATGCTCCCCCGCTACCCTGACGCAATAGGCTAGCGAGAAGCGCGGTTGCGGCAATACGGATATATAAGCGCAAAAAGGCTCATAAAAGCTCATTGCTTCGCGCAATTGTTCTGAGCTTCTGTTTTGTCGGTTCATGACGCGATCTAACCGACTCATCCGACTTCACGGAACATTTGCAGGATGGGAATTTGTGCTAGGCTTGCGTGGCTTGCGTGGCTTGCGTGGTTGGCGCGCTTGCGGGATTGGGGCAGGTGGACGAGAAAGTCGAAAAGCAAACGCGGGGCGCGCCGCTCAACGGCTGGCGGGGCGTGGCGGCCTATCTTGGCCGCAACCAGAGCACCGTGAAGCGCTGGGCCGCCACGCGGGATCTGCCGGTCCATCGCCCGCATGGCGGCGAAGCTCGCAAGGGGGTTCCTGTCTATGCCTTTCCCGATGAGCTCGATGCCTGGATCAGAGGGCATCCGGACGAACTCCTCGAAACGGCGACCGAGCCGGCCAAAGAAAGCTCCGGCGCCTGGCCTGTAGAGGCCGCGGTCTCCAACCGCCGACCGCCGAACAGGAGGCGCCTGACTTTCGGACTGGCGGCCATGGGCCTGGCCGCGTCCGGCGCAGGTCTTGTGGCGTGGCGCTATGCCGACGGCGGCGGGACCGCGCAGATCGCGGATGAGGCCCGGGCGCTTCATGTCGAGGCGGCGTATCTCTGGCAGAAGCGGACGCCGGAGAGCCTCCAGCAGGCGGCCGATCTCCTGAAGCGCGCCCTGGAAATCGAGCCGGCCTTCGCCGCCGCGCACGCGGACCGGGCAATCGTCTACAATCTGATGGTCGAATATGGCGTGACCGGCGTCGACGAAGGCTACGAGCTGTCGCGGATGTCGGCCGAGCGTGCAATCTTGCTAGACCCGTCGAATGCCCGGGCTCACAGTGTGCTCGGCGACATCCTGTTTTTCTGGAACCGAGATTATGAAGGTGGGGCAAGGCTTCTTGAGCGCGCCGCAAAGTTCGACCCGAGGGACGCCACCGCCCGGCACTGGTTCGCCTCCGTCCTGATGGCGCAGGGACACTATGGGGAAGCGGCCGTCGAGATCGCGGCGGCGCGCGAACTGGAGCCCTTGTCACGATCTATTGTCGTGTCGCAGGCGATGATCGAGCTCGGCCGGGCGAGTCCAGAGGTGGCTCGGCAACTGCTTGGGCAACTCGTTCGGAATGAGCCAGGCTACCGGTCGCCGTATCGGTTCCTGGCCTTCGCTGAACTTGCCCTGGGCAACTATCCGGAATATCTCGCTGCGCTCACCCAGAGGTTCCTGTTAACGGATGATCCCGCAGGACTTGACGTCGCTGAGGCGGGCCAGCGCGGATGGCGGAGCGGCGGCTTTGAACAGATGGTCGAAGCCATGATCTCCGCTGCGCGAGCCAATCCCGTCACGCAGAAGGACCCCTATTTTGTCGCGCACTGGCATGCATTGGCCGGCGC
Source organism: Mesorhizobium sp. Root157 (assembly GCF_001427385.1). Taxonomy (GTDB): domain Bacteria; phylum Pseudomonadota; class Alphaproteobacteria; order Rhizobiales; family Rhizobiaceae; genus Mesorhizobium. Next base: position 14,203 of record NZ_LMGJ01000012.1, on the reverse strand, counting down.
CTGGGCGGACGCGGCGGACCACCTCGCGCGTACGCCGACGCGCCGCTTCGCCTATTACGGCATAGACCCAGCCTTCGCCGACGCGCGGCAGGATGCGGACTTCCGAGAAAAGATTATAGCAGCAGGCCTGCCTGCCATTTGGTGAACTGAGCCTCTACTGCGACCAGGATCACGTATGAAGCTGCGCTGGACTACGTGCCCAATCGGTTTCCAAGCCATTTCATGGCGGAGTCCGGCAGGACATATTCAGCGTCAGGACGGGCCGCGGCTGTTCGTCGTCCGGCGCTGAAGCAGGACTTCCGGCCCCTGCTCGGGCGGGTTTCGTGATGCTCCGGTGGATTTCGTGACTCGTCATCGAACGAAAGCGGGTTTCGTGACGTGCGGCCGAATTTCGTGACGGGTCCGGCTTCTCTCCCAGTCCGGTCTCTGCGGCGCGTTCCGCAAGCAATCGGTCAAGCTGCGCCCGCGCCTTGGGCGAAAGCTGGTGATTGGTGACCGCGATGCCGCGAAGCATGGCCGCCACGCTGACGGCATCCTTATAGGCCTGATCGCCGGATACCCGCACTTCGGTCCAGCCGTGGCGCTCTGCGGCTGCGGCAGTTTCCAGCGCGGCTTGCCAGGTGAGCCGGCCGCGAAGGGCGATCGAATCGCCCCTGTCGATGAGGGTGCTGCCGTCCGTCAGGTCGATCCAGAGACAGGATCGCTCGGCATCGTATCGGGTGGATGCGATGGCTGCCACGGCGTCGGCATCGATCCAGTCCTGCGCTTCGTGCCAGGCGCGAAGGATGCCCGCGCGGCGGTCAGGCTTGTCGGCCCGAGCGTCTGCCGTCCCCGCCGGGGCAAGGCGCCGCTGCCGTCGCTCGCGTATGCGGCTCTCGATCCTCACCAGGTCGAGGGTTGCTTCAATCGCCTCGGCCTGCGCTGCCTCCCACTCGCGACGCCTCGCCCGGTGCTGCTGAAGGGCGGCCAGCGCTTCTGTCATCTGGCCCGTCCGCTCGGCTGCCTCGAAATTCCACCGGGGGAGTTCCGGCTCCGGATCGGGACGGTCCCGCTCGCTGTTGGGCCGGGCATCGCCCTGGTAGTCGACGCCGTGGGCGCGGCAGAACGCCGTCAAACGCTCGGCGAAGAGCTCGCGAATGACGCGGCCGTTGCGCTCCCTGAAGCGATCGTTCCAGCCCCGGTTCTTGCGCGTGGCGAAGCCCTCCCCGTCGATCTCCCGCAAGGTAGCCAGACCATGAATGTTGATGTTGCGCCCGCCATCGCTGGCGGGGCTGTCATGGATGTCTACCTGCATCGCCATGCCCATAGCGACGAAGGGCTGATAGACATGGCAGACACAGGCTTCCCAGAGCTCGGCCGGCACGGCGCGCGGCATCGAAAAATCCAGGATGCGCGCCTCCTGGGCATCGACGCGCTTTTCGGAAGCGGCCGCGCGTTGCCACAAGGATTCCGGTGAGTGCGTCCAGTCCGGCGCGCCCTTCGGTGTCAGCATGATCGTCTGGACGTGCTCGGCAGCCTTGCGGCTGAAGTCGAAACGCTCGCCGTCATGGGCGATAACGACACCGCAGGACTGGTAGGCGGACCGCTTCGCCGCCGAATGTCCTTCCGCGCGGGCGACCACGTCGAGCTGGACGCGGAAGAAATCACTCATGGCAACCTCCGGCGACGGCACGGCAGCGGTTCGGATTGCGAAGCGACGACGGTTCGAGATCCGAAACGATCCCGACAGTTCGAATCTCGAACCAATCCTGAATCTGGTAGGGGCGAAACGGTTCGACCTTCGAAGCAACTGGAAGCTTCAAATCCCGAAACGATCCGAGCCTTTCGAATTTCGAAACGACGGTAACGGTTCGAAACTCGAACGATCTCCGTCCCGGCACGCGGCAAAGCGGACGCGCGACGCCGGCGCGCGCCAGTTTCGGCGGACGCCAGATCTTTCTTCGAGCGACGTTCCGCAAGGAATGTATAGGCGAGCCTCAGCCCTTTGATTTCATCCTTCATGCCTTGATGTTGTGTCGGCTCTTGCGCCGGCGCAAATCCAGCCAAAACATCGTCCTCGAAGCATTCAACAGCGGAGAGGCGATATGGCCGGATCGATCGAACAGAAACTGGAACTGGCACGATTGAGGGAGCGGAAAGCGCGGGCAAGGACGGCACGGCTGCGACGGTCGCTCGACCAGTCCAACAGGCGCACACGCAACCAACTCAAATACACGCTCGGCGCTGCCGTCCTGGCGCTCGCCGAATCCGGCAAAGGCGAGCAGCTTGTCGCAGGGCTTCGCCGATGGCTCGACCATTATCTGAGCCGCCCCGAAGACCGCGCCGTGCTGCGCCACACACCCTATTCGCTGGATGAGCCGGAGGCCGATCATGGAGGCCAATAACGCTTCCACCACCGTTCGCTCGCGGGACCATCGTGCCGGCCGCGCCCCTCCCGCCGCCGCCCGCTCCATCTTCAAACGCGAAGCTGGCCGCCGAAAGGGCTGTGGTGACGTGGCCTGGAACCGGGCCGCACGTTACGCAAGGCACCGTCGTATCCGCCGGTCGCTCTGGCCGCTCATCGCGGCAACCTTCCTCATCATTCTGATCTTCGAGCGACGGCCGTTCCCAGCGTTCTCCTGGACGGAAGGGGAGGTTGCGCCAGACGGCGGCGGGATGCCTCTCGCGTCGATGCCGGACGAAGACGTGGAGATCGATCGGCTTCCCGATCCGGAGGATGCTGGCGACACAGCCGGAGGCATCCGTGAGCCGAGCTATCAGCCGCCCGCCGAGTTCCTCGCGACGGGCAAGGAGGCCGCCCAGATCGTGGCTTTCCTGATCCGCAATCGGGGCCGGCTCGACAACGAGGCTGTCCGCGCGAAATGGGCGATCCTCGATCGCTTCTCGCTCCCGCTGGCAATCTTCCTCAGGGAGATTGAAGCGACGGCTGGCTGGGACGATCTCGAAAAGGAAATCTCAGCCGCCCCATTCGGCACGCCCGACGTGTCCGGCATGGACATACCGAGTTCGATGCGCCACCGGAAGATTCTCCGGCTGGCGCCGGAATGGGCAAAGCGCGGCGAGGACCTCATGACAGGCGGGCGCGCTGCCGATCCGTCGCCCGGCAATGTCCCGATACCCGACGCTGACGACAGCCCCGACACCAGGCCTCGGAAGCCGTGACCGCTCCGCCGTCAACGCCTGGAGGAGCGAAGCCGTACAACACGCCTTCACGGCGAGGCGGCAATCGCGTGTCCGGAAGGAGCCGTCCGGCGGACAGGGCGACAGGCTCCATCCGCCGAGCCTGTCCCCGAACCGTTGTCAGGTGACGATCCTGCCCTTGCGGCGCGCCTCCTCCGCATATTCGGAGAGGCGTCTGGTCGGGAAAAAGCTGCGGTCGATTTCGATGGGGAGGCCGAAGCCCGATCGGACCGTAGCGAGTTCACCGAGGTCCACATAACCGAGTTCAGGAAACCCCTGCCCGAGATCGCAAAGTCCGTAGGCGCGGCTGGGCTCGGCCGGATCGATTTCGGCGAGCAGCCAGACCGCGCTGCCGTTCGGGTCGAACAGCTTCACAACCGGATGAAAGTCGCACTCCCTTCCGCGCGCGGTCTCCATGCCGTTGGCGAGCAATTCGTTGAACAGGCTGCGGGGGATCATTGGCCCGCCTCCTTGCGCACCCGTAGCACGATCCGTCCATTGAACGGGACGGCGATGAGCGCGAGATTGAAGCCCTTGCCATCGGCGTGTGGCCATGCCGATCCGATCCTCGTCCAGAAGCTCTTGTCCGCGTCCTCGCCTTCGACGGTATAGACGTCGTGAGAGGGAAGGGACGATTTGCCCGTCTCGGCCGTTTTCTGTCCTTGTGCCATGGGTTGTCTCCTTGTGCGACGGTCGCCCGATGCGGCCGTTCCATGCGAACCTGACGGCAGGACAGGAGGGACTGGCTGGCTCCCGAAGGGACGCTTGCGCTCGGCCATGGCCGGCTCCCGTGTGACTGTCGTAGGAAAGCCATAGGAACGGCCCCTGTTTCGGGTTTGGGCCGCCACGGGAGGACTCAGGCAGCACGGTAGGGGAAGCGGGCGGCGAGGCCGCCGATTGCCCTTCGGCACGTTCTGGAAGGCCATGGCGCGATGGCTCGGCCTCCGGAGAATTGCGCGATTTTCCGTGGGTCAGAGGTAGGGAGAGGTCGCGCGCGGGCGCTCAATGGGCTTCTGAGGGCCTCATAAATTCCCGGGAAGGCCGAATATTACCGGATTCGGCCTGATCGGCGTTTGCAGTTGCATCCGGCACGGTCCCGTCGAATTGCAGGTAATGCCTGTCAGAAGGTCGCCTCGATGTCGTGCGCGACGATTCCGGTTGCTTGCGGTTGCTGAGCCCGTTCCGCTTCGGCCCCACGTTCCTCTGCGATGCATGCGGCAAGGACTTCGCCCGGCGTCAGAAGACGCGGCGCCGATTTCGACCCCCGGCCGCTGCGGGTTTCCCGAAAGGCTAGGCGAGGTCCAGGCCGCGAGTCCGGAAAGGTGATGTCCGGGTGCTCGGCCGTCATGGCGGCGATGACGCGTTCGACCGCCGCCGCCATCCCCGTGCCTTCCCCCACGCTGGCGAGGACACGCGCCGCCGCTGTCTGCACCAGCATCTGCCGGAGGAGCGACAGATCCGTTGTTGGCGTTCGCCTGCGCCCCGTGGGTGCGCATCTCGATGTCCACGGCACCCGCGAGCCCTGCGTCCTAACACGCTCGGGCAGCACAATCGGCTCAGCCTGCACGGCCGGGGCACCATCGCCCTCCGATGCGCTCCCGGGGCCGAGATGCCTGACAGGGGCGGAGGTCGAAGACGGCATTGCAAGGTCCTTTCCGGTATTGAAGTCCGCATCAGGTAAGGAGAGTGGACAGACGGGAGGAGGTTCCGGCGGCATGGTCCCGGCGCGCCGTTCCTTCCTATGTGGGGTGTTTGTAGGGCAATCGGTTGTTTTTATAGGGGTTTTCTCGACAGTGGCAACCTGCCGGGAAAATGCCATTTCCATCGCCGCCAGGAGGTCTGGGCGGTCTTCCTCTCGGACAAGAAAGCCGTCATGGATGGGAAGCACAGCGATGCCCTTCTTCACCGTCAGTTCGGTCAAGACCGCTTTGGCCATTTCCGAGTCCAGATACTGCAATCTGATTCCGAGGCCGGAATGGAAATGCCGCGCGACGGGAGAATGACGGCGCTTCATCTCCCGGATCAGCGCTGCGGCCTGCCGCTCGTCGCCCTCGACATAGGGAAGGAGGGCGCCCCGTGCGGCGTGATAGGTCTCGGCGTTGACGACGATGTTGAAGGCCCTCTTGCAGAGCTTCCTGTCCCATCCGTCCAGCGTATAGGCGTCGCCATCGAGACGGTGGCCGGCCATCGCGTAGAGAAGGCGGGGATGAAGCTGCGGGTAGTCCTCCTCGCAGGTTCTGCCGCCGTCGATCGTGAAGTGCTGCCTGTCGTGCGACCGCACCTGCTGCCACCAGCCTCCATACATCCGCCCGCCAAGGGTCCAGCCGCCATTGAAGACCCGATAGAGGGCCTTCATGTCCGGATAGACGGCATGGCGGTCGAAGCGCAGCACATGCCCGTCCAGGACAGCGCCAGGGGCAGGAAGGCGGATGTCCGCCGCCGCGATGCGTTCGTTGACGGTTTCCAGGAAGCGGCGGTCCCGCACAGTGCGCTCGGTGTCGCGATAGGCGACAAGCCTGCCCTGTTCGTCCTTCAGCCGGACAAGCTCGCCGACATGCCGCTTGGCCTTCGGCAGCACGGCGTCGGCAAGGTGGTCGGCTGGCCGGAAGGAACTCTGCCAGCCCGTCGCCCGGCCGCCCTTCACCTTGTCGTGCTCGACCAGATGGCCTGCGTTCACAAGGGCATCGACCGCCTGCACGACGCTGTCATAGCCGTATCCGGTCCCGTGGTAGCGGCCGGCGGCGGCATAGAAGGCCTTGCGGCGCGAATAGGAAATGCGTCGGCCGGGGGCCGCCCGTGCGGTCAGCGCGGCGTCGAACACGATGGACGCCATCGCTGTCTCGCCGCGACCGCTCCGGCAGGCCGGAAGGTCCAGCACATCGGCCAGCGCCGAATAGTCCGCCTTCCAATGGAAGCTGAGCGGTTTGTCCAGACCTTCGGGATGGAAGTTCCCGCGCTGTCTGCGGGCGTCAACAAATTTGGTTTGTGGGGTAGTCTCAGGCTGCTGTCCGGCCGGGATATATCCCGGCCTGGGGGTCACCCGCTCTTATGCGGGGGCTTTACAATGGCAGCGTCTATGTTCATTTTTGTTGAACAGCCCCTGAAAAGCCGCGTAGGGTTCCCGCCCTGTGATCGCGGCTTTTTTGATGCTGACCGGCATCCCGGCATGGGTCAATACGTTGTGGCATCGAAGGCTGACCCACTGGAAGGCGGTCCAGCGGATTACTCCGGCCCGCCCGTCTCGTCGGCCTCGATCGTGATGCGATGCATTTCGCCAGTTTCGTAATCGACCTCTAAAGTCGGCCCGTGCCTGAGAATTTTCCGCGGCGCCTGCATCGGATACTCCTCAGCGAGGCCCCATTTGCGCCGATAGTCCTCCGGGCTGATGCCGAGCGTCGCCAGATGGTCCCCCAGGTCTTCGACCTTCTTGCCATCCTCCAGGCACACGATCCAATCCATCGTCAGCGCGTTGTGGATGCTTCTCAGCCCCTTCGGCAGCTTTGGTGGGACTGGTTCCGGCGAAGGATGGGCCAGGACGGCGCGCAGCAGCCTCACGCCTCGCCGCACGAAAGTCGCCGGGTCGGTCGTGCGTAGGGTCACGGCGCAGTCCTCCGACGACGCGATGTCGGCGAGGAACGCCGCCGCGCCGGCCCATGGTCCCGGCTCATATGCCGGACGGTCCAGAAACGTCTTGTGGACGAGATGCGCCCGCGAATCCGCCCGGCGCTGCGTAAGCTGCTCAAGGGCGTCGGTCAGCCATTGGGCTTCCTTCCAGAGTTTCTGTAGTTCAGCCTTGGTAACGCGCGGCCCGGTCGTCAGCCTTTCCTCGGCAGCTTCCAGAACCTGGAGCATCGCCCGCATGCGCTCGACCGTTTGCGGCACAAGGTCGTCGCGCGCGCGATCCGCCAACCTGCGAAGGGCATCCACCGCCGGAACCGTTCCAGCCCTGGCGGAGACGGATGATTGTACGCGCGGCGCCTTGCCGTCCGCTGCTCTCTCACGCTCGCGGTGTCCTTTGATGACCTCCTCGACATCGGAGACCCGCATCTTCTCTCCGTCGCGCACCCGGTCAACAACGTCCTCCCATGCCGCCTCCGGCGCGGCGACTAGCCGGACAATGGCGGTGGGAGGCAGCGCGAGATCGAGGTCGGACAGGAGCAGTGGCTCGTCGGCAAACCGCTGATAAAGGTTGATGCAATTCCGCGCCCACTGTACCGACATACCCGTCTCGGCCGTCAGCCAGGGAAGCCAAGTTCCATGGGGCAGCGCCGATCGCGAGCGCGCCAGACGCTCGCCGATGTCCATCATGGCCCCCGCCGACTCGATCAGGCGAAGCCGGATCTCGCGGGCGTCCTCCCGCAAAGCATCACGACGTTCCGGAGCGACCACATCATAGTCGAAACGAGCGGCGGTGGCCGCGTGGTCCAACGTCGTTACCTTCGACAATTTGTCTGCCATTCCAGCCTCCCCTCGTGCCCACCGGGGGCCCTAGCAGGGCGGCGGTTACGAAATGCACAATTATTGTTGGTTTGGGTGTCCGCGCTCCGTGCCTGGCACGACATGCGGACCAGGAGAGAAGAGCAGCGTATAAAGCGGAGGCGCCGGAACGTCCGGCAGGAAGGTATTGCCGTGACGGCACCGGAGGCCAATTCGCGGCCGCGAGCTCGGTTAACAGGTGTGCCGCAGGAGCGTCAGTATGCGACGGCCCATTGGCCGGGACGCGGGACCGACCCACCCCGACGAACGGACTGTATGACCTGCTGCGCGGGTTGTGCTTCCACTCCCTCGCGCGCGTCCTCCGCCCTCGCTACTACCTCATTAGCCGAGCTCGGGACCTTATGGTTTTCAGGGCAGAACGGCGGATTACAGCGATCGCGCAAGAATATGTCGCGCCTGGAGGGGCCATAGAGCGACGGAATCGATGTCGCCGGGGAGTGAGGTCACGGGAAATCAGGGTGATTTATCGGCCCTGGCCTTGGATGATGAACGCGCAGCCTCCGCCTCTTTCCACGCCTTGACCGCCTTCCTGCGGTCTTCTCCGAGTTGGAGGTCGTCGGCATACGCAAGGTCAAGATGAGGCTGGATCAAGCCCATCTCCCCGCCTCGGGGTGTGCCGGCCATCAGCAGCCAAGCGTCGAGCTGTCGGATGATCGCGGACACTCGGCTTTCCATGTATGTGAGTGCCGTCGCCGGAGAGTCGGCCTGCGTCACGCCCACCCGCTGGTCTGATAATGGGTTTGACAGCTTGTCGATTTCACGGATCGCCGCCCGGTAGAGCAATAGCTGCCGCTCGACGGCAGCAGCTTGCCGATCCCGGTATGCGGCGGCGCGCTCCTTTGCCGACAGTGCGCCGAGCTTCGGCGGCCGTCCGCGCCTTGGCTTGGTAGGTTCCTGATCTGACATGGCTGGCCCTCCCTGCGGTCCGAACATTTTCCGTGACGAACGGGAAAGATGCAAGGGACATTTCCGTTCGTCACGGAAAAGCGCTGAAAGCTCTCCCGGGCGCCCTCCGGCTCTAGGAGTTGGCCCCCACCGCGCGGCCGGATTTCGTTAGAATTGCCTCGATCTGATTAACCCGCCAGATTTACGCGGTGGTATGAACTTGGTATAAGCCAGAATGAGGAGGACAAGCGCCCCTCTCTAACTCGGCCGTGTTCCTTGCGCTGTAAGGGAATGAATGGCGCGCCCGAAAGGATTCGAACCTCTGACCCCCAGATTCGTAGTCTGGTGCTCTATCCAGCTGAGCTACGGGCGCGCAAAAGGCCTTCAAAGAACGGCCCCCACGATCTGGTTTCGACGACCAGTCGCGAACGTGCCGTGTTCACTAGCGACTGAATTTCGGAAAAGCAAGCCGATCCGTCAAAGATTTGCGAGAGACAATCTTCAATCGAACCGACGGCGGCGTCCAGCCAATGACCGCCGACTATCCCAGTCGCCGCAGGCCGGAGCGCGCCTGGTCGAGACGAACCGGCTGGTCGGGAATGGTGACGGCAAAGGAGGTGTTGCCGCCCACGCTCTCAGCAAGCTCCAAAGTGCCGCCATGGGCGCGGACCAGTTCCTGCGCGATTGCCAGGCCCAATCCGGTGCCGCCGCTGCGGGTGGAGCCCCGGAACGCGGCGAACAGATTCTCACGCGCCTTCGGCGGCAGGCCGGGACCCGTGTCGGTGACCAGAATGCGGCAAACGCTGCCGGTGCGCTCGGCCGAGATGGTCAAGCGACGTACGATCGCGCTTTCCGCATCGGCCGCCATTGCCTGCACCGCATTGCGGCCCAGATTGGTCAGCACGCGGAACAGTTGATCGGAATCGGCATCGATCTCGAAGCCGGGTTCGACCGCGTTGACGAACTCGAAGTCGTTATCGACGTCGAGAACATCGTGGACCTCGTCAACCAGTTGCCGCAGGCGCAGCTTCCGCCGCGACGGCGGCGGCTCTTGCGTACGGCCATAGGCGAGCACGCCTTCCGAGTAGGAAACCGCGCGGTCGAGGGCCCGAAGCAATTTCGGCGCGAAGGCCTGGACCGTCGGATCCTTGGCCATCCGCAACCTGTCGGAGATCAACTGGGCGGTGGCCAGCATGTTGCGCATGTCGTGATTGATCTTCGACACCGCCAGCCCGAGATCGGCCAGATGCTTGCGCTCGGCCAGCATCTTTTGCAGCCGCTCCTGCATCTGGAACAGTTCACGCTCCGCAACGCCGATTTCGTCGGAGCGATCGGCCGGCTGGATGACGCGGCCGGGATCTTCGGGCGCCTGCGAGAAGGCCAGCATCGAACGGGTCATCGTGCGCATCGGCCTGATCATGATCCGATCGATCGCCGCATAGACCAGCGTCGCCGTGAACAGCGAAATCAGCAACGACAGAAAGGCGACATTGCGCGAATAGGTCAGCATCGCGCTGCGAAGGTCGCGGTCGGGCATGATCAGCTCGAATTCCATGTGGCTGTCACCGACCGGACCGAACACGCGCAGCATGCGCTCGCCGCCGAACGCAAGCGTGTCGAGCGCGCCCATCACTTCCTCGGCCATGGAGGTATTTGCAACGTCGATGTGCTCATCGACCTGCGGCGGCATGTCCGCGACCACCAGAAGGCGCGACACGCCACCATCGCGCACTGCAATCGCCTTGGCGCCAATCGCCATCAGCACATCGTTTTGCGCGGCGCGCGAAAGCGAGGCCGGGTCTCCCTGGACAAGCACGATCGAGACGGCGGCGGCGGTGCCCAGTCTCTCCTGCAACCAGCTCATCCGGTAGCTGGCGATCGAGGGGAGGAAAATCAGCACTTCGGCCAGAAGCACGAATGCAATGGTCAAGAACAGAAGCTTTGTGGAAAGTCCGCGCGCCAGCGGCACCGTGCGGTGCGGCTGGTCCTGCCCCGGATTATCGCTGTCGGCGGGCGTTTCCTGGCTCATGCGCTCCTGATCCCGAAGCGGTCTTGGCTTTCGTCTCGGTGCCAAACCGCCTCCACCCTCCTTGTTCCCATGCAACTCCAGAAAGACAAGCGGGTTCCCCATTGTCCGAGGCCACCTTGGAGTGCCGCCCTTTGGACCACGTTCCACGACACCCGCCGCAGCCCGGCATGGCGGGCTGCGGCAGCCTGAAGATACCGAAACAACGGCACGACGTCTGTGCGATAACTAACGCAAATGCGCCCGCTTTGCTTCCCCAATGCCGGGTCAATGCGTGGGCCAGGCCGCGCATTGACTTCCAAAATGCTTGTCCATATAAGCCGCTCACGCTCGGGCCATCCATCCCGGCGCGGTTTCGGTCGCGCCAAATAGAGCCCCGGCACAGCTCCTGTTGCACCAGTGACAGTTCCAAGAAGGGCCGCACGCCGCGGTATTAAAACAAATGAAGCGTACCTACCAACCGTCCAAACTCGTCCGCAAGCGCCGGCACGGCTTCCGTGCACGCATGGCCACCAAGGGAGGCCGCAGCGTCGTTGCTGCCCGCCGCAACCGTGGCCGCCAGCGTCTCAGCGCCTGAACGGAAGACGAGATCGTTGCCCGCTGCAGGCAAGCCAACAGGGCAAAGACCCGGCCGGCTGCTGAAACGTGCGGAATTCCTAGCCGTCCGGCGTGGTGAAAAGCGCCGCGGGCGGCTTTTTCTCGTTGAAACGCTTGAGCGCGGCGACAGCGGCGCGCCTCGTGTCGGCTATACCGTCACCAAGAAAGTAGGCAACGCCGTGGTTCGCAACCGCGTCCGGCGGCGCCTGAAAGAGGCTGTTCGCGTCCATGCGGCGAGTGACATGGTGCCCGGCAATGACTATGTCATCGTCGGACGCAACGATGTGCTTGCTGCACCGTTCGGACTGCTCAAAGCCGAACTCTCCCGCCGACTGCGCGGATCACAATAGGGTTTTCGATGGAAAACAACCGTAACTTCTTCATCACCATCGCGCTGTCGGTGCTGATCCTGACGCTGTGGCAAGTCTTCTACATGAACCCGCGCATAGAAGCGCAGCGTGAAACCGCCAAGGTCGAGGCGGGCCGCGCGGAAACTCAGGCCGCCCAAGGGACGGCTCAGACCGGCACCGATACGCCGGCACCCGCACCCGGTGCGATCCCGTCGGCTCCCGGAGCCGATGCCGGCGGCATCCTTGGCCGCGACGACATCCTTGCCTCGACACAGCGCGTCAAGATCGAGACACCGAGGCTTGTCGGCTCGATCAATTTGACCGGCGCGCGTCTCGACGACCTGAAGCTCAAGCAGTATCACGAAACCGTCGACGACCGTTCGCCCGAGATCGAGTTGCTCAATCCGGCAGCGTTGCCCAATGGCTATTATGCGGAGATCGGCTTCGTCGGCAACGACACGACAGGCACGGTGCCCGGCCCGCAGACCGTATGGACGGTGGACGGCAACGGCACGCTGACCCCCTCGACGCCCGTCACGCTTACCTTCACCAACGAGAAGGGCCTGACCTTCAAGCGGACCTATTCCGTCGATGCCAACTACATGTTCACGGTATCGGATACGGTCCAGAACACGGCCGCGGCCGACATCACGCTGTCCAACTATGGACGAGTGACCCGTTTCGACAAGCCGACGACCGCCTCGATCTATGTCTTGCATGAGGGCCTCATCGGCGTGACCGGCGAGGAAGGCCTGCAGGAACACAAATACTCCGCTATGGAGGACGACAAGCAGTTCACGCCGGGCAAGTCCACCGATGGCTGGCTGGGCATTACCGACAAGTATTGGGCGGTTGCACTGGTCCCTGCCGCAAAGCAGCCGTTCCAGCCGCGCTTCGCCTATTTCGAGGACGGCCGCCCGCGCTATCAGTCGGACTTCCTCAGCGACCCGATCACGGTTGCAGCCGGACAGTCGGCCACCGTTGAATCGCTGGTGTTCGCCGGGGCAAAGGAAGTCGGCACCATCAATGCCTATGAGCAGGAGCGCGACATCCGCCGCTTCGACCTCTTGATCGACTGGGGCTGGTTCCATTTCATCACCAAGCCGATGTTCTGGCTGATCGACACGCTCTACAAGCTTTTGGGCAATTTCGGCCTTGCCATCATCGCCACCACCGTTCTCGTCAAGGCGGTCTTCTTCCCGCTGGCCAACAAATCCTACGCGTCCATGGCCAACATGAAGAAGGTGCAGCCGAAGATGATGGAAATCCGCGAGAAATACGCGGACGACAAGATGAAGCAGCAGCAGGCGATGATGGAGCTTTACAAGACGGAGAAGATCAATCCGATCGCCGGCTGCTGGCCGGTGGTGATCCAGATTCCGGTCTTCTTCGCGCTCTACAAGGTGCTCTACATCACCATCGAGATGCGGCACGCGCCGTTCTTCGGCTGGATACACGACCTTGCCGCGCCCGATCCGACATCGCTGTTCAACCTGTTCGGCCTGTTGCCCTTTGCCGTGCCGACGCTGCTGCATATCGGCGTGTGGCCGCTGATCATGGGCGTCACCATGTTCCTGCAGATGCGCATGAACCCGACCCCGCCCGATCCGACACAGGCCATGATCTTCACCTGGATGCCGGTGGTCTTCACCTTCATGATGGCCGGGTTCCCGGCAGGCCTCGTCATCTACTGGGCCTGGAACAACCTGCTTTCCATCATCCAGCAAGGCGTCATCATGAAGCGCCAGGGCGTCAAGATCGAACTGTGGGACAATCTGATCGGATTGTTCCGAAAGAAACCGTCACCGGCCAAGTAGGCAGGCGCGGCCGGTCGCACCACGTCCACAAACCGCAACACGAAGCCGGCAGTAAAAGACTGCCGGCTTGTCTTTTCCGGAATCCATTTCGTGACATGTTGGCAATAGGCCAGCGGCCCAGACCTGCGATCCGTTCGACAGCGTTGAAAGCTGATCGCGGCGGTCAATCGTGGATCAAACCAACCCCCTTCACTCCGCCAATCCATTGATCCCGCTCGCTTCGACAAGAAACCGCCGGCATTCTTGTCCACACCCTCTCAATCCCTCCCATACTCCAGCCCATCGCTCTTGCGGGAACCTGGTGCGCACCGGGTATCAGGGAGAGCGGCGGTGACCTCCCCCCATTGGTTCGGCGCCAGTGGACCCGAGGGCATCCGACAGGCCGGCGTCTTGCGGCGGGCTTTCCAACGGAAAGAGCA
>NZ_LMGJ01000012.1:0-393 GCF_001427385.1 Mesorhizobium sp. Root157 | reverse complement strand
ACCACCGGACGATCTTGGGACCGGTCGACGGGATGACAGCCACCGGACGGGCGGCCGCGAGGTCGCACTAAATTACTAAACGAGCGTCCGAACGGCCGCCCGTCTTCCCGACCTCTCAAGCGAGGTCAGTTCTTTGACAAAAGCCAGGGCCGAAAAGGCAGCGTGGCAATGAATAATTGTACCCCTCCTTCGTCATCCTGGGGCGGAGCAGGCCGAAGGCCGTCGCGCAGACCCTGGGATCCATGCCGTGACCAGGCGGCAGCGCGATACGGTGCACAAGGCCCTCGTTCTGTTCCTGTCAGGCGAAATGAGAAATTGACCCCCGAACGAAACGAAGAACTGACCCCTCGTTTTTGAGAGGATCAGTAGATGAGCGCAGAATTTCCATCGAAG
>NZ_LMGJ01000011.1 GCF_001427385.1 Mesorhizobium sp. Root157 | reverse complement strand
GCGCTATGGAAAAGCGCGCTTCGCGAGCGGCCTCCGCCGCGCCCAGACTGGCCCGGTTTTACTCCGCCCCAGTGGCCTGGTTTTGCTCCGCCGTTGACATGTGAATTTATGTCCAACCACAAACTGTATTATACTTATATGTTGAGAACATATCCCATTGTGTTTCTGGTATTGGGATTACTGGTAGGCGTACTTTCTGACTACGTAGCGTATTGTCGTGCGACCAAATTCAGGCCGTTGCGCAACGCTTCAGTCCGATCCTTGGCGCGTCATTTCAACCACTATGCCGTGACAATCAAAGAATGGCCGGATGTTACGCTAGAGGTTCCGCCGGCCAGGGCGGCAAATGGCGGGTTGCCATGGAGCGAGGTTCCCGCCGGACTTCGCAGCGATATTGCGACCATGCTGGAGCGACGTTCACGCCCGCGCAAGGCCGCCTCTGGACGTCGACTGCGAAGCTGCAAGCAATCTACCTTGGATCTCATACTGCGGAAGCTGAAGGCAGCCCAGTCAGAACGGGCATCCAGCCTGAAGAGCTTTCTTCGCTTGCGGCCATGCTGCATCCGGATCGTTCAGAGGCAATCATCGATGCCTACTGGCGAGCCGACGGTGAACAACCAGGCAAATACACGATCGAACTCGCAACCTTGTTTCTCGATCTCGCCCGCAGCGAAACGAAGCTTGACGATGAGGGATGCAGGCGGGCGATTTGCAGTTTCGTTCGGGTGGCGGAAGTCCTGGCGCGTTCAATCAGTTCCAGACCGAGCCGGTGACGGGCTGATGATCGCCATGCTTGCGCTGTGCCCCATTCGCCTCAAGAACTTTGCCAGCCTCCAGATCGGCAAGCAGCTTCGAAAGATCAATGACCAGTGGTGGATCATGCTTGCAGCCGAAGAAACCAAGACAGGCCGGGCGGATGAACGTCCGCTGCCAGCCATCCTGACCCCGATTATCGATCAATGGATCGACACTTATCGACCGTGCTTCCTTAGGCCCGGTGACGCATTGTGGGCCTCTACCGCCGGAGGCGCCCTAGCATATACCTATGTCGGTCCGATCATCACTGAGGCGACGAGGCGCGAGCTTGGTGTCGCCGTCAATCCCCATCTCTTCCGCGACTGTGCAGTCTTCACACTCGCACATAACGCTGGCAGCGAAATGGGCGTCGGCACTTTTGCAGCACACCGACCCGCGCGTAACCGAGACTCACTACAACCGCGGCAGTAAGGTCGAAGCCATTAAAAGTTTCCATAGGATCATAATGGCAATTGAGGAAATGGCCTGAGACCGGTCGCCATTACTGTCCGGTGTTGGACCCAAATGGCCAAGATTGGCCACGCCAGTGGACGCCATATGGACGCCAAAATCGAAACTGCAATATCGATTACGAGTTAAGTCTTTGAATTATATGGCGCGCCGGAGAGGATGAAACAGGGAACTCGTATGTGATTGTATATGCGATATAATTTCTGTGCTCGTCGCCAGCGCACCATGTTTGGTGCTAGACGTACGAGATAAGTAGAAATGGGTCCGGTCATAGTCTGGCCTAGCCACGTTGCGCTAGCGACGTCATCCGCCCCAGAAGCTGAACTCAGAAGTGGGCAAGCACGGTGTTGCAGCTTCGCGCCGTTTTCTGGCTGGAACCAGAGACAATCATTTGCAAGATCGAGTTCAATTCCCAATGAATAACCTGGGAAGCGGCGGCGGCCGCTTCCCAGGAGGATATCAGTTCTTGATTTCGATGCGCCTTGCCTGCGACTGCGCTTTGGCCGTCTTTGGCAGCGTAACGGTCAACACGCCGTTGTTGAAACGCGCATCGACCCCTTCTTCCTCGATTTCGTAGCCGAGACGGATAGGACGCTCGAAGCGGCCGTAGTAACGCTCCGAGAACTGCCGGTCCTTGTCCTCGGTCTCCGACCGCTTTTCGCCCTTCAGCGTCAGCACGCCGTCATCGAGCAGAACCTCGATGTCCTTTTCCTCCAGTCCGGGCACCTCTGCCGTAACCTTGATCTCCTTGTCGTTGTCGGAGATTTCAACGCTCGGCCAGTTCCCGCCGAAGGAAGACGCTCTGCCGACGGACGGCAGGCCGCCGTCGAACCCGCGGAAAACGTCGTCGAAAAGCCGGTTCACTTCGCGGTGCAACGACAGGAAGGGGTCACGCTCGTCGCTGCGGAACAGGCTTGGCACGCGGCTCTCCTCGCGCCCCCAGGGAATAAGATCGCGTACGCTCATCGTCATTCTCCTTTCGTCAATGTTGATACCCGCTTAGGCAGTCTTTTTCCGCCGCCGGATAGCCAGTATTGGGCGCCGGACTTCATTCGGACTGCCTCAGGCGGCCTGCTTCTCGGCGACCGGCGTGCCTGCGCCCTTGGCGGTTTTGGTGCCGATGCGAGACTCGGCTTGGCCGCTGCCGATCTCGATCCGCCGCGGCTTCATCTCCTCGGGAATCTCGCGCTGAAGATCGATCGTCAGCAGGCCGTTGACGAGACACGCTCCTGTCACCTTCACATGGTCAGCAAGCTCGAAGCGACGCTCGAACGGCCGCCCGGCAATGCCGCGATGCACATACTCGCCATTATCATCTGCGGTTTTCTCGCCGGCGATGATAAGCAGGTTTGGCTCATGCACGATGGTCAATTCGTCCTGACCGAACCCTGCCACCACCATGGTGATGCGATAGGCATCTTCGCCGGTCCTGGCGATGTCGTAGGGCGGCCAATTGTCGACATTTGGCGTGCGGCTGGCATTCTCGAGCATAGCGAAAACGCGATCAAAGCCGATGCTCGACCGATAGAGCGGGGAAAAGTCGAAAGCAGTTCTCATAGCCACATCCTCCATAACTGAGCAACATGGGTACGAGGAGCGCCAAGGATGCGGCGCTCCTTGACCTTGCCGACCCCGAACGGGCGCCGGCAGCATCGATCTGGGAATTCGTTTTTCGGACGTCAAGGGGGTCCATCGCGGAACGCCCTTCAGCAATGTGCATTGTGTCTTGCCATTGCCGGAGGGAATTCCCCTTCCGGCCGGCACCTTTCAGGGGAGAGCGGCCATGCCAATGACGCGAGAAGAGATTGTATCTGTCCTTGGGCCGGCGGAGGAAACGCTTATCGCCGATATCCTGTCTACCGGCGCTTCCTTCGAGGAATTGCGGGAAGCTTGGGCCTGGCTCAACGGCGAGGAGGCGCTGATGGGCGAGGGACGACCGCTACCCGGAACGCGCGTGGCGGAACTGATCGATCTACTCGACCCCGACGAAGAGGAATGAGCATTCCACCTAAACGGTTGCGGTCTTGATGTTCCGCGTAAAGCCCCCATCTCCTGCCTGGATGTGCGTCATGATGCCGTCCGATTGCTTGCTCGCAAAAGACGTTGAAAAAGATGGAGGAAGTGATGAACGACGTTTGGTTTCCCCAACCTGTCGCCCTTAAATTTCTTACCGGGCCGCGCAATGTGGCCAGCAGCTTCGAGGCGCTGGAATGCCTGAATCAGCAGTGGCCCGAATGGGCGCGCGGACGCAGCTGGCGCGCGGCACGACGCGCCTGCCGCGATGCGCTGGACGGCTGGCGCATCGCGCGCGACGCGCACAAGGCGTTCCTCAAGGCAGCCAGGCGCGCCGGGCTGGTCCCGTCGGCGACGCGTTCTCCCCGCAAGTCGCGCGCGGCACGGACGATTGGCAGCCCCCGACCCGAGATGACGTTCAGTGGATGGCAATAATGCCGTCGACGGCGCGCCATTCCGAAGGTTTGATAAGGCGGTGGTGGGCGACGCGAACGGAATGCAGCGCGCCCTCCAGTTCGCGTTCCCAGTAACCGAGAAAGCCTTTCAGTTCCGGAAAGTGGGGCGCCAGATCGTACTCCTGCCAGACATAGAGCTGCAGCAGGCTGGGATGATCCGGCAGATGGTAATGGATCTCGGCCGTGGTCAGACCGTAGCCCTCCATCTGCAGGCTAAATTCCCTGCTGACCGCAGTGGCCATGTGCGTCTCCTTCGCTTGTGATGTCATGCATCCAGCCGTTTTGGCATGCGCTTGTGTTCTGCGGACAGCTGTGGCGCTTGCGCGGCTGTATCGAGTTGGCACAGCGCGTCCATGATCTGGTCGAAGGTGACCGGCTGCTCGGCTCCTGGCGGCCGGCGCAACGCCGGGACGGATTCCACGGCACAAGCATCTGAAGCCCAGGACGACAGGATCGCCCGCTTCTCATGGATGTCGAGCGTTTCGTCCTTCAGGATGTGATCCGGATGCTTGAAATGCCTCGCCGGCGACAACAGTCGGTCAAGTGCGAGGTCGGATGTTTCGGGAACAAGAGAGGGGATGATCGGCGAGAGCGTTTGTCGGTTCATCTTGGTCCTCCGTCTTCCCAAAAAGCTCCCTTGTACAGGCTTCGATTTCCAGACTCGCCGATGGCGAGGGTTCAGATAATTTTGTTCGGCCGCTCGGAAAATTCAAGTGAAAATGTGGGGCAACAGTCCGATTAGCTGTATGTTTTCATGGCACTAGCGCTCTATCAGTGCAAGTGCCAAAAAAATTTCGCGACAACTCTTGAAACCGGAAAATCGCAAAACTAGCTCGATAAGCGCGCAATGCCGAAAGGGTCGCGCGAGCCCCGCATCGGACCGGTATTACCGGTCTGGTGTGGAGGAACCTCAAAAAATCTGTTTGTCCTGAAGGAGAACGATATGACGTTCCGTCCATTGCATGACCGTATCCTGGTCCGCCGCATCGAAGCCGAGGAGAAAACGGCCGGCGGCATCATTATTCCCGATACCGCCAAGGAAAAGCCGCAGGAAGGCGAGGTCGTCGCCGTCGGCCCTGGCGCGCGCGACGAAAGCGGCAAGCTCGTCGAACTCGACGTCAAGGTCGGCGACCGCGTCCTGTTCGGAAAGTGGTCCGGCACCGAGATCAAGCTGAACGGCGAGGATCTGCTCATCATGAAGGAAAGCGATGTGATGGGCGTGATCGAGCAGACGGCCACGCTGAAGAAAGCGGCCTGACGAGGCTTCGATCCCGATCTCAACCAGTCAATGAAAGCTGCCTAACGAAGGAGTGATCCAATGGCTGCCAAGGAAGTCAAGTTTCATACTGAAGCACGCGAGAAGATGCTGCGTGGTGTCGACATCCTCGCCAACGCCGTCAAGGTGACACTAGGTCCCAAGGGCCGCAACGTCGTCATCGACAAGTCGTTCGGCGCGCCGCGCATCACCAAGGACGGCGTCACCGTCGCCAAGGAAATCGAACTGGAAGATAAGTTCGAGAACATGGGCGCGCAGATGGTGCGCGAAGTCGCCTCCAAGACCAACGACCTCGCAGGTGACGGCACCACGACCGCGACTGTTCTGGCCCAGGCCATCGTCAGGGAAGGTGCCAAGGCGGTCGCCTCCGGCATGAATCCGATGGACCTGAAGCGCGGCATCGACAAGGCGGTGGACGCCGTGGTCGCCGAGTTGAAGGCCAACGCGCGCAAGATAACGAAGAATGACGAAATCGCCCAGGTCGGCACCATCTCGGCCAATGGCGACGCCGAGATAGGTCGTTTCCTGGCGGAAGCGATGCAGAAGGTCGGCAACGAGGGCGTCATCACCGTCGAGGAAGCCAAGACCGCCGAAACCGAGCTTGAGGTGGTGGAAGGCATGCAGTTCGACCGCGGCTATCTCAGCCCCTATTTCATCACCAACCAGGACAAGATGCGCGTGGAATTGGAAGAGCCTTATGTCTTGATCCATGAGAAGAAGCTCGGCAATCTCCAAGCCATGCTTCCCGTTCTGGAGGCTGTGGTCCAGTCAGGCAAACCGCTGCTCATCATCGCCGAGGATGTCGAGGGCGAGGCTCTTGCCACGCTGGTCGTCAACAAGCTCAGGGGGGGGCTGAAGGTTGCCGCCGTCAAGGCGCCCGGCTTCGGCGATCGCCGCAAGGCCATGCTCGAAGATATCGCCATCCTCACCGGCGGCACCGCGATCAGCGAGGATCTCGGCATCAAGCTGGAGAACGTTACCCTCCAGATGCTCGGCCGCGCCAAGAAGGTGACGATCGAGAAGGAAAACACCACGATCGTCGACGGTGCCGGCCGGAAGG
The DNA here is from genome assembly GCF_001427385.1 of Mesorhizobium sp. Root157. Classification (GTDB taxonomy): domain Bacteria; phylum Pseudomonadota; class Alphaproteobacteria; order Rhizobiales; family Rhizobiaceae; genus Mesorhizobium. The sequence goes on along the minus strand of NZ_LMGJ01000011.1, from coordinate 30,457 downwards.
AAGAAATCCAGGGTCGCATAACGCAGATCAAGGCTCAGATCGAAGAGACCACTTCCGACTACGATCGCGAGAAACTGCAGGAGCGTCTGGCTAAGCTGGCCGGCGGCGTCGCCGTGATCCGCGTGGGAGGCTCGACCGAGGTGGAGGTTAAGGAAAAGAAGGATCGCGTCGACGATGCGCTCCACGCCACCCGTGCGGCCGTGGAGGAAGGCATCCTTCCCGGCGGCGGCGTTGCGCTGCTGCGGGCCGTTAAGGCGCTCGATGCTCTGCCAACCGACAATGCCGATCAGAAATACGGCATCGACATTGTGCGCCGCGCCATCGAGGCTCCGGTTCGGCAGATCGCCGAGAATGCCGGCGCGGAAGGCTCGATCATCGTCGGCAAGCTGCGCGAGAAGACCGACTTCGCCTGGGGCTGGAACGCCCAGACAGGTGAATATGGCGACCTCTACAAGCAGGGCGTCATCGATCCCGCCAAAGTCGTGCGCACCGCGCTGCAGGACGCCGCTTCGGTCGCTGGCCTGCTGGTGACCACCGAGGCGATGGTGGCCGAAAAGCCGAAGAAGGAAACCGCGCCCGCCATGCCTGCCGGCGCCGGCATGGACTTCTAGGCCGTCGATCAGCCGGCCCGCTCCCGCTGTCGGGAGCGGGCCATTCCACCAGCATCAGGAGGTTTGTAATGAACGCGACGACCGGCACCGGAACGATCTCGGCACCTACATGCTCGCCGAAAGAGTTCCTCGCCTATGAAACGCAATGCCGAAGCGCCTTGAAACCGCTGCTGACGTGCCTGCTGGACATGGCAGAATCCGCTGGCTGGAACCGGCGCACAGCAGCCTCGACCTTGATGTTCCTGGCTGCGCAGCATGTCTCTGCGGTTTCGGAAGCGTCCACGCGAGTTGAAATCTGACGCTCCTCCCCTGCTTGGGGACATGCTTGTACAGGACAGCAGTGAAGGGCCGTTCCATTGCTTCCGATTGCAAAAGTTGTGTTCGCAGCGCCCTAACAAAAAGGACACAAACACCCTTCTTGTTTTCGACAAGGTAGTGTTACCATGTAATCTCGGCAGGAAGGGGGGCTGAGGATCCGAGCGGTGCAGAAGTATCTGAATCATAAGCTCGAATGCCCCTATTGCGGTACCATCCGGCTGCGGATTCCCGCTGACGCCATCGAGTCGACCGAAATCAAATGCGATGACTGCGGCAAACACCTAGGCACCTGGGGCGAGCTACAGGACGATTTTGCAAGCCAAGGTGGCCACGATGGCATTTTCCGGCTGTCGGGAGGCAGGATCAAACGTATCGAGTAAAAACGGGCACGCACACCGCAATCAATACCAATCGGTATCGTTCGCGATACCTCGGATAGCGAGGCGTTCCCCGCGCCCATTTTGCAAGAGACGATGGCGGCGGCACGATGGCCGCCGCCCTGAAGTTGTGTTGCGGATCAGACCTGTAACCGCTGTCCGGAATTTGTAACCGCCGGCATCACTTCCTCTTCGACCAGGATGTCCTTCTTTCTGGCGAACTGGACCAGGATGCCGCGCGCCGTTTCTGGGGCGATCTCGCCGGCCAGTGCAGCTTTGCAGGCACGGATCGCCGCCTTCTGCTCCGGGCTGTTTCCACACCAATCCACGACGAACTGGTAGGCATCCACGACGGTGTTCAGTTGCCGAGGAAAACCAAGCCCGACCCACACGCGCACAGGCTTTTCGAAGTGTCGAGAAAGCATCGTACCCTCCCATTACCTCAGGCTGCTACACCGCCAGTCTCGCCGGCCTTCCCGGCCACCCAGGGAACCGCCGTGGAGACATCCTCGAGGATTCTCGCCGAACGGGCAAAGCCGGCGAACGCGTCGCGCGCTGCCTTCAGCGTCATAAGGCCATCGAACGCGCGGTGGCATGCTCGCTTCGCCGTCTCATAGATCACGCCACGACGGTGCTTGGGCCATTCGTCGAGGAAATCGCAGGCATCCTCAAGGCAGGCGATCTCCTGGATGAGACCTTCAGCGGCTCGCACGAACACAGGAATTTCGAATGTTCTCTCGCTCATTGAAACCTCCAATGGTTGAACGATTTCAGTTGGTTGAGGAATGACCGTCCCAAAGATTGGCGGCGATCATAAGAGAATATGTGAATATCGATTGTTGACGTCAAGACCAGGAGATGTGGGCAAGAATTGACACGCGGGCCGCGACACGCGACCGACCAACTCTCCGTGGAGTCGGTCAATCCGTCTTTGACAGCAACGTCGGTTTCTGGAGCTTGCGGGACCACTGTCGGCAACTGTCTGGCGACGCGATGGTTTTGCATAATGCCATCGAAGCCGATCGGCGTATGCTGTGCCAGTCCCATGGTGCTTTCGGGGCTGTCATGTTTGCCCTAGCACTCTGCGCGTTAACCGTTGGAACTCGGTAGTTGAAAGCAATTGCTCTATTTGGAACGCAGATTCGACGCTCCCACCAACTGCCGATTCAAATTTTCCGGCCGTCATAAGCCCAATGCAGCAGAGCTTGACGTTGGCGGCATCGGCACCAGATGTCGCCCGGCTCGCAATAACGCCGCACCTGCGCCACGTGGCGTCGCATAGCTTTCCATCGACCGATTTGGCGTTCGTCCTCTCCTGGCAATCTGCGTCCGTGGAAGTAGCGGCAATACCACTGGAACCATCCGCGTGGATCATCCGGATGGATCCAGCCCTTGGCCCGCCAGACCCGGAGAGGCTGACTGGCATCGACGCCGAAGTAGTTCAGTGAGGGATTGCGGGCGCCCGGCGCCAGACGTGCGTGCCGAAACCAGCTATCCGGGAATTCTTCCCGGCAGTCGGTCATGTACTTGCCGCCGAACACGCCGAGAGCCAACATGGTTTCTGGGGTGAGGTCGGGGTGGAAATCGAGATGCAAACCGCCACCGACAGGGGCTGCGAGGCGGTAGCGGTAGCCCTGCTGCATCCGGTCGTTTACTTCTACCCAGTGGTCGGCCAACCTCGTCCTCCTGCTTATGAGGGGATGGCGCTGTTGCGCCGCCAGACCGAGAGATTGAGCAGCAAGGCAAAGCTCACCCAGCAAAGATAGGGCGCAAGCACTGCGGCTGCCGTTGCTTCTATCGGATAGAACAGGACGATTGTTGCGACGATTGACAGCCATAACAAGACCATCTCGGCTAACGCCCATCCAATTCTGCGAAGGCCGAAAAAGATCGGCGACCAGGCGGCATTCAACAGCAATTGAGTGCCGTATGCCGACAGCGGCAATACCGCGTCTCCAAACCCGGCTTCCCGCCAGACTAGCCAGCCAGCCAGAGCTATCGTCGCATAGAGAAACGTCCAGACCGGGCCAAACAACCAGTCGGGAGGCCGCCAGGATGGCTTGTTCAGCCGCTGGTACCATTCGCCAGGGCGGAAAAGGATGCCGCCGATGCCGGCTGCGAAAGACGCAGCCCCGAATGCGAATAGTGCCAGCAAGGAAGCCATACCTCGTGTCAAGCCAAGGAGAGGTTGCCGGTCAGGCAACCTCTCCTGATGCTGCGCCTAGCGGGCGTGCCCGGCGGTAGCCTCGTTCCATCCCAACGCAGAAACAAGCGGCACGATCTGCCATGCTGCCGACAGCCCCACGACGACATAGACAATACGGGCGAGGGCCGACTCCGCTCCGAATAGGGCGGCAACGAGATCGAAATCAGCCAGGCCTACCAAGCCCCAATTCAGCCCTCCAACTATAAGCAGCGCCAAGGTCAGGACATTTAAAATCTTCATGACATTCTCCTGCTGTAATGTTCCAGTTGCGGTGCGCGGCTTCTGTCCGCCCGCTGGCTGCGTCCGCGAAGGCCTAGCCTTGCGGCGGCATGAGTACCTTGTCGATGACGTGAATCACGCCGTTGGTCGTACCAACGTCGGCCTTGGTGACATTGGCATCGTCGACTTTCACTGAACCGCCGTTGACCTGGATATCGATCGGCTTGCCGTTGACGGTCTTGGCCTCATCCAGTTTCGTGACGTCGGCAGCCATTACCTTGCCCTGCACCACATGGTAGGTGAGCACATCCACAAGCTTTTGCTTGTTTTCGGGTTTCAGCAGGGTTTCGACGGTCCCGGCCGGCAGCTTGGCAAATGCGTCATCGGTCGGGGCAAAGACCGTAAAAGGCCCGTCGCCTTTGAGAGTGGGAACCAATCCAGCGGCGTCGAGTGCTGCGGCGAGGGTTTTGAACTGGCCAGAGCCGACAGCGGTGTCGACGATATCCTTATCGGCAGCATGTGCGGGCATGGCGAGCGCGGCCATAGAGAACATGGCTGCGGCGAATGTTTGCTTCAGTCTCATCGTCTTCTCCTTCGGTTGAAAAGCTCACGATCCAGCGAGCGATAATTTTCATACAGCGACAAGGGGATTTCATAACATTCAAATTTTCGTGACATGAAATGGTTTTCAATTGACAGTCAAAAGAACGAGAGGCATTTGTCATGTCATGAAAAGGAAATGACGCGTGTTGTCTGACACCCTCACTGATGAGCTCGAGCGCTACCGGATCGGGCCGCGCATCAAGGCCCTGCGCCTGAAGAAAAAGATGGGACTGGTTCAACTGGGCGCGCATACCGGCCTGTCGTCGGCGATGCTGTCGAAGATCGAGCGGGGGCAGCTTTTCCCCACGCTGCCGACGCTGCTGCGGATTGCGCTGGTCTTCGGCGTCGATCTGGATCACTTTTTCAGCAAGGAGGGACCGCGCCTGGCGGTGACCAGACAGGGACAGCGCCTGAGGCTTCCGGTTCCGGCAGGAGAAGCGGTCCCGGCCTATTCGTTTGAGAGTCTGGATTATCCGATCGCTGATCGACGAATGGATGCCTATTTCGCGGAGTTCAAGGGACCTGCAAAGCCAGCCCAGCTGCACCAGCACGGAGGTGCCGAATTCATTTATGTTCTGAGCGGTCGATTGAACGTGAATGTCGACGGCGAGGACGTGGCGCTTGATGCGGGGGATGCGATGTATTTCGATTCTAACGTTCCGCACAGCTACCGTCGGGGGAGTGACGAAAACTGCTCGGCAATCGTCGTAACGACCCCCTGACAAATGCGCCTTTGCAGGCGATTAGGAGCGCGCTTAATGACCCATAACCTCGTCCTTGGAACCGTCATGATAACGCTGACGGTGCTGGTTCATACATTTGGCCTGATGGCCGTGACGCGGGTAATGGCGCAAATGACTGCGCGCTTCAGAATGCACGGTCACCGCAGCCGGGTGGTGGCAATGATCAGTGTCGTCATGGGTCTGTTCGTCGTACTAACCGTCGAAATTTGGCTTTGGGCAGCCTGCTATCTCGCAATCGGCATGCTGCAAGGTATTGAAAGTGCTCTTTACTTTTCCACCGTGACTTTTGCCACAGTTGGCTACGGCGATATTTTTCCGACGCGCGACTGGCGTGTGCTCGCCGCTCTTGAAGGCATAAACGGCTTCCTGCTGATTGGCTGGTCTACAGCCTATCTCGTCGCCGCTGGCACAAGGGTCGGCCCCTTCAAGTCCGGCGAACATTTTTGATGCCGGAAGCTGGATGCGTGACGCTTCCTTGGTGCCGCGAAAGTGCCAGTTGTGGACGCGTCTTGAGGCGCTCGGGCGCGACCGGGGTGATAGCTTGCGAATGGTATCCATAGGTCGGTGCGGTCATGGTGAGCAACTTGCGGTCGGTCGGTGTGCTGCTGCTCAGCACATTCGTCATGATGCTGGCGGTCGGCCTGCAGGGAATGCTCATTCCGTTGCGCGCCGCAGCCGAAGGCTGGAGCCGCACCGAAATCGACCTGCTAAGGGCAATTCGCGCCGTAGTGGCAACCAGTATCCAGTACCTCCACCCTACATAGGCATCGTCGTCGCGGCCGTAATGTTCGTGACGACCTCGGGACGTTCTTCGCTGGTGGCGTTCTCCTCATCCTTTGCGGACTCGCCTTGATGGTGGTTCCAGTCAGTTCGCGTCGGCGACCTGGAGCGTGAAGCCGATTTCAGCGCGAATGACCAACGTGTGACCAAGCCCGATCGGCGATTTCATGGTAAAATTGACTGTTGGCGCACCGGTCAGGATAAAGCTGGGCACTGTTATGTTATTGTAGGCGCAATATAATTTCTGTAGCTGCTGTCTGCTCTGGGGTGGGTAGGAGACCGTCGGCCTTCTGGTAGATCTCCAGGAAGTGGACGTGGATGGCTTGGCAAAGTCGGGGCCTAAACGGACTGGCAGTCTCGAGGCTCGAATTTTCAGGATCGGCCTTTCGGGCGTCCTGTGCCAGGTCCCGGTTCGGGGCGGGTGCTCCCTATCTGATCCGATGAGGAAAGGCAGCCATCGCAAGGTTGGCAACCGTGCCATACCGGCCTGCTCCCAGCCCAAACAATGAGATAGTGGAGAAGCAACAGAAATACTGCCGTTTATACTATCGGACGCCGGAAATATGGCCGGATTGCTGCGAGGGACAACACTTCTCGACATGCGCACAGACGCTGGGCGATGACAACGAAACAAGTGGCTTCAGAATTGACCCTCCCGTATCAAGCGCGGTCAAACGTAAACGACGTGAGTAAGGTTGTAACGAAATTGCTCGCCTTTTCCTTCACGAGCACCTCGGTCCATTCATCCGTGCCGCGCAGTCTTAGGTCGGTATAGATGCTGTCGACGGCCGCCTCTTCGATGCGCTTGATATGCCCCATGAAGGCGGCCTCTCCGCCGGAGAGATACATGTCACGGATGACCATACGCAAGATTTCCTGGATCGCGATCTGCCAGGCGGTGTTGATTGCGTGAATTTCGCCGGTATCGTCTGCCATTGAGGTTCCTCTAGGTGGCTACGTTATCGCATCGTTCACGCCGGTTTGTGTGGACGTAGGTTCAGCAATCGCCGATGCGCGCAGTGCATTCAAACCGGCGCCGCCGCGCGGTCCTGCAGTTCCTTTGCAAGACGTGCTTCACGAAGCCGAAGCGTCTTTTCCTGGCGGGACTTAGCACGGGAGTTCAACTCGTCGGCGGCCGCGTTCTTGCGAGCGAAAAATTGTGATCGAGCATGACTGAAGGCAATCTCCGCCTTCTGGCGCGATCTACTGTATGTTTGAGACATTGATCATTTCCAGGTGCGAGGACGCCAGATACAGCGGCAACAAAAAAGGTCAGGCAATTAGCCTGACCTTCAATAATATCATGCTCTCGACAGTGCCAGTACATCCGTGGTCAACGGAAAGCAGATACCGGATGTCTTAAGCCGTCTGCAGGTTGCAGGCAGACATTTTGCCGGACTTGTTATCGCGCTCCATCTCGAAGCCGATCTTCTGGCCTTCGACGAGTTCGCGCATTCCGGCGCGCTCTACGGCAGAGATGTGCACGAACGCGTCAGCGCCGCCATTGTCGGGCTGGATGAAGCCGAAGCCCTTGGTGGAATTAAACCATTTAACTGTGCCAGTGGTCATGATGAACCCTTTCATAGCAATAGAGGAACCACAACGCCTAAGCGCTGCAGATGGTGATAGCGATTTTTGAAAGAAAAGGTCCGTTCAGGGCGCGGTGCCAATCGCGCAATAACCAAAGCTTAGCAAGCAAACATCGATAGCGTCTATTTAGGTTGGCCTTGCCCAAATGTCAACCTCTAGCTTTCGGAAAACAGCGAATTCGTCATATGGTTGCACTCCATCGCGAACGGGTTGCACCTTTATGCCGGCCCAACTGAGCGACTGCTTATGGAGGATCGAACACCCAAACGGAATGGCCGGGATGGGCGCGTTGCGGACCGGCAGCAATGGAGCAGGCGGCCATGACCCTCGACAGCGATGTGGACAAAGATCGTGATCGCCAGATCATTCCGGGCGATCCCGAGCGCCTCAAGGTCGTCCAATGCCTTGTTGAGCAAGCCTCCTGTCAACCCACTTACCCCAGCCAGCTCGTCAAGGAGCGGCCAAGGACAAACTTTCCGAAATGCGGGGGGAAAGGGACCCGGAGCCGTTCACGGTCGGGTACATCCTCCAGACTGCGAAGAATTGGCATGGTCCGATCGGTGACTTTCGCCTGAAGATATCCAATGGGGTCGGATCGATGTTCAGCTTCTGCGTCCCCGATGGGTTAAGGTCCGTTGGTGACGGAACGAGTTGGGTAGCACAGGATTTCGTGCCCAGTTCGGATTTGAAGGTCCTGTTCTACCTCCAGGACAGCTAGCGGCGTTCAAACGGACTCGTGGCGCGCCGCATCCGGTCGATTTCGGTGGCGCGGCCTTTGCGACCGGTCTGCGCGGCAGCGGCGATGCATGGCGCCCTAAGCGGCAAACACATTGAGGATCGATCCGATGGCCGCCGGGCTTGGCACTCTGTGACAACTGCCGCTAAGGCGGTGACACTGCCGCTTGAACCACTTACCTGAACGAGCAAGTAGCGCCATGAGTTGCCGTTCGAGTAAGCATCCGAGCGGCGGAGTTAGCGCGAAACAGACGTTCGGCCTTTATTACGAAACGCGATGCACCGAGTCCCGGAATGCGGTTGGGCGGCGGCTTAGGACGGTTTGCGTGTGTCACGTCGAATGACCGGTACGAAGAGGTACCTCACGGTGCGTTCGTGCATCAGCAATAGTGCCTTCGTCGTGTCCATATCGGGGGTCGCGGCCGGTCGGGTGCAGAGATAGAACTCGTCGCTGGTGCTCACGATGATGCGAGGGTCGCCTTCTCTGACTTGCTCCCTGAGGCTGGTGACATAGAACCCCTCGGGGTTGGGACGGACATCGCCCCTTGAGGCAGCCTCGTTGACATGGTCAGGGCCGCAGAGTTTCACGATGCGGGAATCCGCTTGTGCAGCCGTTTGCGCTGCCAAGAGAAGAGCGACAGCGATCATGAACCTGGTGCGTTTCATGTCATCCTCCTTTCCAATCCAGTGCTACCAAGATCGCTTGGAAGCGAAGGCCGAATTGGCTAAGCTAGGAAGCGCGCCAGGAGGGTGAAATGTCCCGAAAGGCTCCTGAAATTGACCTGAAACCTGCTGAAACGATCGCGTTTGGCAGTTTTGTCTTCCTGACTAAATGCGAGCAACTTCAAACGGTTGAAGGCAAAACGATTGACCTTCGCAGCCAGTCCGCCGAGGTGCTCTCCGTACTCGCGACGCGACTGGGCGAGATCGTGTCCAAGGATGCGCTGATGCAGGCGGTTTGGCCCGATACTTTCGTCACCGATGACAGCCTTACCCAATGCATTGCCGATATTCGCCGCGCGTTGGGGGACGACGCGCACGTGATTGTGCAAACCCTTCCAAAGCGAGGCTACCGGCTGAATGCCGATCCATCGGACGTAGCAGGCCCAAACGCCGCCGCCGGCGCGGAGCGAGCCAGGACGCGATCCTCGCAACGCAACTTCATTCTTGCTGCGATCGTTCTCGTCGCGGTAGCGATCGGCGCTTACTACGGCGCTGAAACCTGGCGCGCCGCGCCGGTTCGTTCCGGCGACATGCCGAGGATTGCGATACTGCCCTTCGAGGACTTCAGTACTGGTGCGGACAAGGGTTATCTCAGCGATGCCGTCGCCGAGGGTATCATCACCGAGCTGGCGCGGAGCAAGACCTATGCCGTCATCGCCCGGAACTCGAGCTTCAGGTACCGCGGCCACCCGGTCGATGCCAGGCAGATCGGAGACGAACTCGGCGTCGACTACCTGCTCGAAGGCAGCCAGCAGAAGATGGGAGACCGGCTGAAAGTCACCGCCCAGTTGCTGAATGCACAGGCCGGATCGCATATCTGGGCCAACGCCTACAACCGGGAGATTGGCGATCTGTTCGTCGTCCAGGAGGAAATCATCCGCACGCTTGCGGATCGGGTCGGGCGCAGGATCGAGCGGCCCTTGCCACAGAGCGACGCCGCGCAGGTCAGCGCGCTCCGCTATTACCTGATGGGTGGATTCGAGATGCACAACAACTTCTCTGCCGCGGGGAACAAGCTGTTGCGGCAGTTGAACCTCAAGGCGCTCGAAGCGGATCCGGACTCCCAGTTCGGCTATATCGGGCTGGCCTGGTCCTACCGCAATGCCGCGCTATTCGGGTGGCATGCGCCGGAACAAACCTATGAGGAGGCGTTGAAGCGCGCCGCCGAATACGCCGACAAGGCCATCCAACTGGCTCCGGACGACGCCGATTCGCATTTTGCCCGCGCCCAAATCCACTCCGAAGCCGGAGAGGTCGAGCAGGCCCTGGCGCGGTACGATCAAGCGATAGCCCTGAACCCCAGCGATTCGGATATCCTCGTCCACAGTGCGGGCGTGTTGCTGAATATTGGCCGCATCGACGAAGCGATCGCTCGGATCGAGCAGGCCAAGGGCATCGATCCTTTCCACCCGGACTGGTTCCACTGGCAGATGGGCTGGGCTCTTTGGGAAAAGAACGATTGCGGCGCGGCGCTGGCGGCGATGCGGAAAATGTCCAAAATCCAGATTGGCGCACATCGGATGCTTGCGGGAATCCACGCCTGCCTGGGAAACCAGCGGGAGGCAAAGGAAACGCTCGCGGTTTTCCTGGAGGACTCTCCCGGCGATTCTATCCGCGAACAACGCAGGAAGTGGGAGAAGACTATGACGCCCGGAAGTCTCGAGCGCTGGATCGAACACATGCGGATCGCGGGACTGCCGGAGTGACGGCCGACCGTATGCGGTCAAATTAACAGGTCCTGACCCGAGGTTTAAGACCTATACAATATACTGATTTTATTGGACTCTCTTTGCCTGATTTGGATTGGCGCGCAACTGGCTCATGTGTTCCAAGTGGAAGCGATTGGCGACCGCAGTGCCTACCAACAAGTGGGCGATCTCGTCGGCGAAGTGATCATCTCGCATCAGCCTGAGGGGATCATCTGGTGTTGGTGCGAGTTCAAAAAGCTGCCCGTCGCCGCTGAACACGAGAAGCAGGCGGTATCGTAATCGATGAGTTCAATTCGAAATTGTTGCGCCCATACGTAGCCAAAATCGCAGTAGAGACTGGAGCATGTCGAGCGCCGCGAATCGGAGCGCCGCGTCACTGGGCTCCGATCTCCGCAGTTGTTCTTATCAGCAACGAGCCGTGTAAATTCGGCCCTGGCTGTCGCGATATTCGCAGTAGCCGTTGCGTAGATTGCGAACTAATAGGCCGCCTACAGCGCCGGCGCCGGCACCGACGAGTGCTCCTTTTTCACCCCCGGCGACCCCGCCAATGACGGCGCCCGCAGCAGTGCCAACGCTCACGTCTCTCTCTGTCGTAGTGCACCCGCTCAACGCTACGACGGCCGCGAATGCAATTATCAATTTCCGCATATACATTGTTCCTTTCATTCGCTGAGCGCTCGGCAGGGCTCTACCTGCATCTTACGGAGTCGAAATTCCATGCCACGAGCGCGTGGAAAAAAGCCGCAACAAGTTCATTGGTTCCATAAGGGTAAAAAAGGCACAGGCGGCAGGAAGCAGCACCATAATGGCCAAGCTAAAGACAATCCCCCCATTGGTGGCAAAACTGCCGCTGCGGTCACGCGGGAGATATAGGAGCACCGGCGCCTGCAAGAGGGAGACAGAATATCTGGGTGAGGCTTCGTTCACTTGGCATCGGCTTATGTCGGCATAGACAAGAATGCCGCCCGGAGGCGGCCACGTGGGATGATGTAAAAGAGTAAGGTCGGCAAAGGGTGAAGTGTTCGAGCTTCTCTGACGACCGCCCCTATTTTATGCGTAGGCTAGCGAGATGACAACCAGATGAATGGAGGAGGCAACAAAAAAGCCGCGCGAAGGCGGCGAATTGGGCACTCTTGCGATACTAACTATATGCCGACGGTAAGGGGAAACAACCATGCCGGCGCTGCGACCTTTGACTGGCTGTCGGTTATTAGAATGGTGGACTCGTCGTGTTGAACGTCCAATCGTTAGGCTCGGACCTTCCGAAATTTCCGAACGGTCCATGATGACTTTCAAGGAATACTTGGCCAACCGACAAGCGACGAAATCGCCCCGCGGCGCGTTTATCGATCAGGCAAGGTGCGACACACGGTTCCCCAACGTAAAGACTTGGCGAGAGGTCGAAGCCTATCTTCTCAACCAAGGCGCGGAGTTTGAACTGATATCGGCTGGCAGAAACGGCTGGATTGCATACAGGCGGGCTGTGGGCACCATGGCGAACTAACGGCCCCGCGGTTCCCGGCCATATCGCGGCGCAGGAATGGCCGCTCGCGGGCTTTTAGCGCGACCAAGCGCCTAGCTTAGAGTTAGGGCTTTCTGAGACGCAGATTGATACTCTGTTTCTGGCGGCTGAGAAGCCCTCGCCCGCTTATGCCGACCGACGCGGGGTGCAATAGTTGTGAATTGCCCGCGCCGGCCGGTACCGCCCCCGCCTTAGAGATAGCCTAGGAAGTAGAGAATAAAAATCCCGATTAGCGGGACGCCAAGCAACCAAAGTATGAAGCCTCTGACCATGTTGTCCTCCTTTGCGGAATACAATGCGATCTCTCGGGCTTTTGTTCCGCCCCTGACCCTCCCCTGATGGCTGAAAATGGTCGACGCGCTATGGACTTGGGGTCGGAGGGACCGCGCGCCGACCGTGCGGCTCTTGCGTACCGCTCCAACGACATAGGATGCGGGTGCTGGCCGACAACCCGTGTGAGCAGCGCTCGTATGGCTGAACCAGGTCTGCCCGACGGTTGAGATCAACATGCCTTCCTTGAACGGCTGGATAAGGACGTCATGGCTGTCCCGATACAGCACAACGCACGACCGCGCGGCCATCTTCCGTTTCGCCATCGCGTCCGCAAGATTGACGAGCGGCCCGGTCGATGACTTGTCGGCGGGCAAAGGTCATATGGCTTTTCGAAACAGCGAGTGTCGATCTCGCCTATCTCGCCCCTTGGCGCGATGTGGCGTACCTGCAGTTGATCGTGTTTCCGGCCACGGAAGGCGATGAATCGGCCCCGATGACATGAACATCCGCGATGTCAGGACGACCATAGTACGTAGGCCGGCCACGGCTGTCTTGAGCCATTAGAATAACAGGAACTCCAAAGACTGGCGTGAAGCCGCTGATTGAGGAAGAAGATCAATAGTATGCCAGTAATTTATGCTTGCACGCCGGGAATTTCTACTTGAGGCCGTCAAACACGGTTTCCAGCTGTGGGTGGCCCTGCGGCGTTTGGGGAACCCTGCAAGGCTAATTTAAGTAAGATCTCAATAGAGTGGCCACATCACGCTAGAGTGTGTTTAAGATCAGCGGTACTATGCATCTTTCTATCGTCAGCTTCCGTCGTCTTTGGCCCGCCGTTGCGGCATGGTCAAACATCCCCGCGGCAATCGCGACGGTGGTGCTGGCCTTGGCTGCGCTTTTCGCCGATCACCAGAATAGGGTCTTATCCGAGCAGTCGCTGAGGACGGAGGTGGCAAGTCATGTCAATCTCATTCGCGCCAAGCTCGAGGGGAATATTAACGCCGACATCCAGCTGGTCCGCGGTCTTGTTGCGACAATCGTGACCGAACCCCACATGCAACAGGATCGCTTTGCACAACTTGCAGAAAACGTGTTTCGCGAACAGAGCCAACTCAGGAACATTGCCGGAGCGCCCGGCCTCGTTATCTCACTGATGTACCCTCTCGACGGGAACGAGAAAGCAGTAGGGCTGGATTACCGCAAAGACGAAAAGCAGCGGGAAGCCGCGTTGCGTGCGCGGGATTCACACGAAATGGTACTCGCTGGCCCGGTCGATCTGCGCCAAGGAGGTCAGGGATTTGTCGGACGGTTCCCCGTGTTCCTGAATCGCGGCCGCTCCGACGAGATTTTTTGGGGCGTGGTCTCTGCCGTCATTGATATGCACAAGCTGTATCGAAATTCTGGTCTCCTTGACGACAATTTGCCGATCGAAATCGCCTTGACCGGGAAAGACGCGCTGGGCGGTCGCGGCACCCGTTTCTACGGCGATGCCCGTATTGTTGAAGACAATCCGGTCACCGCGCAGATACTGCTCCCCACGGGTTCATGGCAACTTGCAGCCGTTCCCGTAGGCGGCTGGGACACGGCACGAGCCAACACCTGGCTGCTACGGGCGATCATGCTGGCCGGAGGCCTGCTGGTTGTCGGGCCAATCATGGTTGCCAGCGGTTTGTTCAGGGAAAGGCAAGAGCATTATCGCGAGTTGCACAACAGTGAGCAACGGCTGCGAAGGCTTTCGCGACGGCTGGAGCTGGCATTGGATGCATCGCAACTGGGCGCATGGGAACATGATCTGGAGACAAACGTCCTGTGGTGGGATGATCGTCTCAATGAGATTTACGGCAAACCCGCGAATGGAAAACCCAGGAGTTTTGAGGATTGGGCCGGTACGATACATCCCGCTGACCTGGAGCGGGCGAAAATCGACTTTGAACGCGGAGCAGCTTCCGGTTCTTACTCGTCGGAGTACCGGCTGCTGTTGCCAGACGGACAAATTCGGCATGTTCGCGCGCGGGCAATTCGTTATCAGGACGGCGACGAAACACCTAAGTTGGTCGGTGCGGACTGGGACGTCACGGCCGACATACTACTGACCCGCGAACTCGAAAGCGCCAAAAACCTGGCGGAAATCCGGAATGCGGAACTGGTCGAAGCCCAGTCACGTATTGAGCACGACGCCCTTCATGATTCTCTCACCGGCCTGCCAAATCGACGTTACCTGGATAGCGAGCTCAAGCGTACCGGTTCCTTCGAATCCGAGCAGACCGCCATCCTTCACATAGACCTCGATCGCTTCAAGCAGATTAATGACACACTAGGGCACGCAGCCGGCGACGCTATGTTGATCCATGCGGCTGCGATCCTGAAATCGGCCGTCAGGCCGGCTGATTTCGTCGCTCGTATCGGAGGCGACGAATTCGTCGTCTTATGTCGTTCAGGTCTTGATCCAAACCAGCTTGGAATGCTGGCGGACGAGATTATTTCGCAAATGCGCCAGCCAGTTAACTACCACGGCCATCAGTGCCGCTTTGGCGTCAGCATCGGCATTGCATTGGAGGCCGCGGATATGGCTGATCCGCGGCGCTTGCTGGTGAACGCAGATATCGCGCTTTACCGAGCAAAAAGCATGGGGCGCAACCGCCATGAGTTCTTCAGCGAAACACTTCAAGCCGAGATCGTAAGAACCAAACGCGTAGCTGACGAAATCCTTAGCGGTCTGGAACGCAATGAATTCTGCGCTCACTATCAATTACAGTTTGACGCAAGGACTTTGGAAATAGCCGGTGTTGAGGCTCTGGCCCGCTGGAACCATCCGCGCGAGGGACTGTTAACGCCGGACGCATTCCTGAACATAGCGGAAGAGCTAAACGTTGTTGCGGACATCGACCAAGTGATCCTGGAACAAACGCTGCACAATTTCGAGAAGTGGAGACTGGCAGGTCTGCCGATACCACGAACATCTGTAAATGTGTCGGCAAGGCGCTTGCGGGATGAAGAGCTGATCAAGAACCTGAGCCAGCTCGCCATTCCCTCTGGTTTGGTTTCATTCGAACTCGTCGAGTCGATCTTCCTTGATGAGAACGACGAAGCTGTCGTGAGGAATGTCGAGCAAATCAAGAAACTCGGCATCGACATCGAAATTGATGACTTTGGCACAGGCTATGCCTCGATCGTCAGCCTGCTTCGCCTTCAGCCACGTCGCCTCAAGATCGCTCGCCAACTTGTGATACCGATTGTGGAATCATCCAAGCAACGGCAAGTGGTCGCGTCGATCATCGAGATCGGCAAGTCTCTCGGCATCGAAGTTGTCGCCGAAGGCGTCGAGACCATGAAGCATGCCGAGACACTGCGAGATTTGGGCTGCGACCTATTGCAAGGTTTCGCATTAAGCCGGCCAATGAGTGAAACGGCTCTTGCCGAGTTCGCCTGCGCCAGGTACCGGCGCGCGATCTGACAAGAATCTATCAAGACCAAGCGCCGCCGCAATGCCATTCTGTGCACCTGTGGGAACCGGATATTCTATCGTTGCACATGGAGCCAGCAATATTCCGCCCCAGTTCGGCGGTCCGACGAATGGCCGCGTCTTCGCGCGGACAAACAATTTGCGGCCTTTGTTGATGGCCACCATTTGCGATTTCCTTCAAGGAAAAAAAGGCCGCAGCGAGAACGATTGACCCGATCAAGTCGGGAATAGGGGACTGCGGGTAAGCATCACCGGAACCAATCTGCTGATGGCTTGTTCTTTCAACGATGAGGACGCTTCAGAATGCAATCGTCGCCACGGTAGCCGTATTGGCTGGGTGTTCATCCGGCAGGATCAATGCAACGAATTTCGAAACAGCGTCTTGCCACGACCTCGATAACGCCGTTGGGCGCAATTCCAAAGAGATAAGCGCCGCCGCAATCAATCGCGGCAAGGTCGGTAAGCTCAGTTTTCCCTTTTGGGTTCCGGCCGGGCCCAAACTTGTTTCCGTAATCAAGGACCGGCAAACTGCCAACATTGCGAAGCTTCAGGCCGAGCAAATGGGGTTGGGTGCCGCACGAAAGCAGCGCTGCCGATAGGTTAAGCGAAAACCTCGTAGCGCACGCTCAGGCCGATCCCCAATGAAATCGTCGATCCCGCGGAGTCTTGTGAGGTAAACGGGCTGCCAAAGTCATTGAAACCCACGGCTGTTTCGCATGAATTGCTCGATCGCATCCAAATCGGTCGCCCAGCCTTGAAAGTCGCGACAAGCTATGCGCGAGCGAGGCGACCTTTTCCTCAGCATTGTCGCCGGCTGCTTGATCAGGCCTGTCTCGGTCGATGACAGCGGCGAGCCCGGCTGGTATCATGCAAAATCGGTCATTTCAGCGACGTCGAGGCCGGGGATCAACATAGACCCCTCCCCCGAATTGGGCCTATGCTGCGGTTTGTGCTGCGTGTGGGAGGGTATCTGTCATGCCCCAACTATGTTGCCAGACAGAAGGCCAAGCGCGCCGCGGTCGCGCAGACCAAACTGCAACTCTTGATCAGTGCGAAGCGGTTCAAAACTGGAGCTGAACCCAAATACAGAGTTCTGGTTCGTGGGAAGTACCACGATGTTGGGCCGCGTGCCCTCACCTTTTTGCAGGCGGGCAGGACGCCGAATGCAATAGGATTGACGCCGATCGACGAGGACGAGTGACATCGGGCAGCCTCCTTCCCCATTTTGAACATGCCGGTCGGGACGTTTGTGCCCGCCGCGGCGAAGGAGCCGACAGGCAAATCAGTTCCGGCGTAAGTTCCCCATGTTGTATAAGGCAGTCGCTTGGACGATACCGGCTGAGGCAACGACGATTAATGATGCGAACTCCCTGCGCCCGAGAGGGTGATTACGCGCGCGCCAGTTACCAAAAGATGGAGATCGGCCCCCACGCGGCCTCAGGTCTTGTGCTCGGCAATTAGCCCGGATTTGTCTCATTGGTGCTGACGTCGGACAACGCTTCGGCAACATCTGAATCTGCCGATAAGTAGCCTGTTTGCGAAACCCGCTTGTTTGCCAACGCGTCGCGCGCCCTCAAATAATCCTCCGTCGTTCGCGGAGCAGGGCGGCCTGACGCTTCGTAAGGGTCGAAACCTTCGTTCATGACCGCTTCGACACGACAGTTATCGCACATGCGCACGACGTCGAGCCGCTTTGCATTCTCGCCGGAAAACATCCAGTGCTTGTCTTCCAGCTTGGCCACGATGCGCTCGACGGTGCTTTTCGTCCCGAACGGCGTGTCGCAGCGGATGCAATGGAAGGGCTCCTCCTGCTTGATCACCCGGGGCGGCGCTTTCCAGGCGTGGAAGTCCAGTTGTGGCTCGAGCGTGATGGCCCTTTCCGGACAAGTCGAGGCGCAGAGCCCGCACTGGACGCAGGCGCTCTCGGTAAAATACAGGGCCGGCTTTTCCTCGCTGTCGGAAAGCGCGCCCGTTGGACAGGCCGACACGCATGAAAGGCACAGCGTGCAGGCTGCGACATTGACGTCGAGCCCGCCAAACGGCGCGTCCACCGGTAATTGTGTGCGCGCTACAGGTGTTGGTGCGGCCTCGTACAGTTCGATCACCGAGTTTTTCAGCAGACTGCGTTTGTCACCGAGCGGCAGGAAGGTCGCGGGCTTTCGCTGGGGCGCATCCGGTGTCATCTGGCCCAGCGCCGCTTCCAGAATATCGGGATCGTTCGCTTCGATCACGCCGCAGACATCTTCTCCGTAACCCAGTGCTTTTCCAAGAAGATTGGCGATAGTGACGTTTCTGGCGAGGCCAGTCAGGTCGTGTTTGGCCTTGGACGAAGCAAGCGCCCTAACCGCCACCGCCCCCCAGGCGACGGGCGCCGTCCACGCTTCGACCCCTAATTGCGTTATTTCTTTCACGGCGACCGGCAGCACATTGGCGGGCAGCCCTGGGCCGAAGCGCGCCAGCGCATCGATGAGTGGTTCGCCATGATCGCCATCATGAAACAGCACGATCGGATTGCTGCCACCTGCTTGTCGAAAGGTGAGCAGCAGCGTGCGCAGCCGCCGGAGTTGGGCTTGCGCATCCGGGAATGCGTAGGCGGCGGCGCCGGTCGGACACACGGCCGCGCAACTGCCGCAGCCGGCGCAGATGTCCGCATCGATCGCGACATGGTCGCCGGCGGACGTGATTGCACCCGTCGGGCATAGGTCGAGGCAACGCGTACAGCCGGTGATATGCGAGCGCGAATGAGCACACAGATCGGCGGAAAAATCGATGTAACGGGGCTTGTCGAATTCCCCGACGAAACCGGTGGCCTTGGCGATCGCGGAAGCGAGGCCGGCGCGGTCAGCAGGATCGGCCCTGAGATAACCGGCGCGCAGTTCGTGGGCCGGAAACAGGGGAGCGTTGCCAGAAAGGTCGAGAATTACTTCCGCTTCCGATAGCGCGCCATCGCGCGGTACGCCGAAGCGGAGGCGCTCGCGCGACGACGGCGATGGAATCGCGAAGTTGTCGACCGTCAGTTCGAAGGCGCCCAGATGACCGCGCGCATTGCGGATCGTGCCCTGAACGACGGGGAAATCCCACACGCGATTGGGTACGACATCGTCCGGCCGGCTCAGCAGTACCGTGACATCCATCGTGTCGGCAAGTTGCCGTCCAGTTTCGATCGCCGCGTCGTCCCGGCCATACACGAGCACCACGCCGTTGCTGGCTAGCGTAACGTTTGCTGGCGAATTAACCGGTTCAGCCGCCATCGCCACGAGTGCCGCTGCCTTCGGTCCGGCGAATTCGCCTTGTTTCGACCAGCCTGCCGTCTCGCGGATATTGGCAAAAGCAAGCTCGCCCGCAAAACCGACAGCCTGTGCAACCTCAAGGAAAAGCGGCGCTTGCTGCGTGCAGGCAATCGTAACGGCTTCGCCCGCGCTCAACGCGCTTTTGACGCGTTCGAGTTCGGCGCCGCAGAACTGATTGCCGGATTGGACCTGGGCTCTCGCGCATCCACCGGCCACGCTGTCGCCGAAGTCCGGCATGCTGCGTTCACAGGAGCAAACGAAGACCGTGCGTGGTTTGTCCGGGTTCATGGCTTTCCTCCCCGCATCGCTGCGACGCCAACTGCGGTAGCGTCTCCACCCGGGACGCATTATAAGGACAAAAGGCCCGCCGTCATCAGAAATGGACCGGCATCATGTTTCAGCACGTTTCGGTGACAGACGACCCTATCGACCTGCCGCCGCCCTACAGCCTCATCATGTTGCGCGAATCCGGCGATGCTTTCGCGCATGCTTGCGCAATTGCCGAAGAACGAGGGGCCGGAACGCTGGTATGGGTGCGCCGCCAGGACATGGTCGAATTCGCGGTCGTTCTGGAGCCCGAAATTCCGCTCGCGCAGGCGCGCCTGGCCATCTATGCCGGCATGAACGCGCTAGCCGATGCGCTCGCCACGCATGCGCCGCCGTCGCGCCCTGTCTCCTTCGACTGGCCGGACGCTATCCGCGTCGACGGGGTTCTGGTTGGCGGTGGACGGCTGGCCTGGCCTGAGGGAACGGGCGAGGGCGAGATACCCGCCTGGGTCGTCTTCTCGGCCATGATCCGAACTTCGGCCGTCCGCGTCGACGAGGCTGGTCTGCGGCCGCTGTTCGGGGCGCTCGACGAACTGGGCTTCGAAGCCATCGACGCCGGCGGGATAGTCGCCAACTTTTCGCGCCACCTGATGGTTGGGTTCGACGAATGGAAGGAGACCGGCTTTGCGCCGCTCGCCAGGCGCTGGCTGGACCGCGTGTCGCCGGGGGGGCGTGATGCGCGGATCGCCGACAACGGGGATCGGCTGGTTCAGGCGACACCCGGTCAGGTACCCGCCACAAGGCAAAATCTGGCGGAGGCGCTTGCGTCGTGCTCCTGGCTCGATCCCGCGACGGAAATGCCATGGCTTTGAAACTGCCACGGACCATTCGCCTCGACCCTTCCGATACGTTCGTCTATTCGCGCGCCGCCGAGCCCGGCGAATGGGCGGTAGCGGGCACATTCCTTTTCTTCAACACCGACCCCGACACCCTCACCGGCAAGGGACGACAGGCTTTTCGAGCCGGCATCCTCGGTATCGACAGCTTCGGCTGGTCCACCCTTGCGGTCGTGACCGAGGCAAGCGCGCAGGAACGCGCGGCGGCAGTCGAGCGGCTGGCCGAACAGCTTGTCGCGCAGTGCGGGGCACCCGATCTCGATACAGCACGCCCGGCCGCTGAAGAAGAAATCGCTTTTGCGCAATCGCTTTGCGATCACCCACCTAACACCCTGCTTGCCCTCCACCGCGCCAGCGAGCAGACTGGCATCCGGGAGTCGTTTCGCACCCTTCATCAGAAGGTGAGCCGGCTCGACATGGCGACGGCATTCCGCGTCATCGAGATCGACGAGGAAGACGGTCCCATGGAAGAACTCGATATCCGGGCGTTGACGGGAAAGCACTAAGTGAAGGATTTCTGGATTTCTTCGGGCCACCATCTCCTTGATCGGGATGTGGCAGGCCGGCTTGTTTTGACCGATGCCTTCCTCAAGGCTTATCTGGCGCGGCCAGAATTGCTTCCGCCGGAAGAGGCGTGTGAGGCGGAATTGCTATTGCACCATGAGCTTCTGATGCACCATCCGCGACGCCCGGTCAGGCAGGGCGAGATTGACGCGCTGGACGACCCGGATGCACGGGAGAACTGGGCGTTCATGATCTCCTTTCGTGACCGGCTCCTCTCCGCGCCCTCGCTTGAGGCCGCCTATCTGCAACTGGCGCGCGGTTCGGCGGCCGATACACCTCCGCTTTTCATAAACCAGCTTGCGCAGGTGGTGCTGCGCAATGCGCTCGACGGCATAAACGACCCCGCCGTCTTACGTGCGGCCGAACTGTTCTATCGCGCACAAAGGGCAAGCTTCCACGAAGGAGCGCTGCTGCTTGCCGATGCGGAAACCATTGAGGTCCATGAGCAGAACCGCCGCGCCTCCCCGCTCTTGAACATGCTCGGAGGTCCGGCCGTTACCGAACTCGAGATCCTTGAGGAGGAAAATGCCGACAGCTATTTCGGCAGAAGCGACGCCTTCGACATGGTGCTCCGTCTCGGGTCGGCCGACAGCGCGGCGCGGCGCGGCATCGCCACCGCTATGGAAGCCTGGATACGGCATCTGCTCGCCGTTGAGGTGACGATCGAACCGGTCCAGCGGATAGAGGACGACAATTGGGCGTGGTTCGTCGGCCTGGATGCTGAGGCGACGCGCATCGGCAATGCGCTGTGGCGAGGCGAGGACCTCGACCCCGAGACGGCGGAGCAGATCATAGCGCTGTTTCGGCTCAGTTTTTCCGACATTGGCGAAGTCAGCCCCGAAGTGGGTACGCAGCCGATTTGGCTGATCCTGGCGATGACGCCCGACCGAACGATCCGCATGAAGCCGCAAAATCTCATTGTCGGCCTGCCGCTTCGGGCCACAGCGCCGGCGAACTAGGAGCGCTTGATGGTACGGGAAACGGTAGAAATTGGTGTCGTCGTGGAGCGGCGGACTCTGGACAACCCGTGGGTCGATCACGCCTGGATGCCTGTTGCAGCGCTGGTGGGAGCTCCTGCGGCGACGCCATGGACGGTCCTGGAACAGACGGCTAAGCTTGTACGGTATTATGCGGGAACGTTCGCGATCGAATTCTTCGGAACGGACACGACGATGTACAGGGAAAATCTGCGTTCGCAACGGCCCAGCCTTTGGATCGCGCTGCGGCACACAGATGCGGCTCCCGGCGTCGTGGTGCGTCTGGTGACCGCGGATTCATCCGAAGCCGAGGCGCTGACGGCGACCAACACGGACATCGTCGATGCCGTTTCGATGCCGGTCGAGATACAAAAGCGCCTTGCCGCATTCGTCGACGCTCACCATGTCGAACGACCATTCGTCAAGCGTAAGCGCGACCGGGCAGACCCGGAAGCCATGGCCAGGCGAGGCCCTGGTTCAGATCACAGGGACGACGAGGAATGACCGGCGGCAACGACAATATTCTTGCCCGCTGGTCGCGCCGCAAACTGGCCAAGCTACTCGATGAAGCGCCCGCGTCCCATGAAGCAGAACATGAGCCCGACGAGATCACGGCAGCAGACGGCGCGCCCGTTTCCCAGCCCAGCCCGTCCGAAACGGAAGCAGAGGAGCTTGACGCGGAGGTGGTGGAGCCTCTTCCGCGCGTCGAAGACCTGACGGCCGAAAGCGACGTTACGGCTTTCCTGAAGAAAGGCGTTCCGATGGAGCTGAAGCAGGCTGCCTTGCGCAGGATATGGTCGCTCGACTCCGGAATCCGCGACTATGTAGGCCCCTCGGAAAATGCCTGGGACTTCAACCAGCCAGGCTCGATGGCGGGGTTCGGCCCGCTCGACGCCAAGAAAGCGGTCGTCAGTTTCCTGTCGAAAGCAGCGCACGCCATCGACAGCGTTGCGCAACCGCTCGAAGCCGCGCCGACGGTCGATCTGTTGCAGGACCAGCCCCGCGACGCAGCACCCACCGTGGAGAAACCGGAGGCTTCGCCCGCGGTCGAACTGCCTGGAGCGGAGCCATTACCTGTCGTCGCAGGAGCAGGTGTCAGCTTGTCGGTCGAAGGAGAGGCACACTCGCCTTTGCCGGACGGGAGCAGTTCATTCCAGCTTCCCGAGACCTTCGCCCGGCCCCGCCACGGCGGGGCGATGCCGCGCTGACCGGCATTCGCCGAAAGGATTTAGGGAGGGTAAGAAATCAAAGAGACGTCATATGCAGCCATATGCAATAGCCTGCAAGACTGGACTGTTGCATTCACTGGCTGTCTGGTTACTATGGGTGACCCAATCGCAGGCAACGCAGTCAAGGTCAGACAATGAACCCAGACTTGCCTTTAGGTCAGGCACCGGAACGGTCGGATGAAGCGAATGCTTCGACCTTCGGCGTAAGCACGACTGTTCTCGACGACATCGACAAGGCCCGGTCGGACGAATATGCCCTTCTCGCCTCGCTGTTGGTCACGCCGCCCGATAGCAGCCAACTCTCTCGGCTTTCATGTTTGCAAGACAACGGCGATACGCCGCTTGGCCGCGCCCACAATGCACTTGCACAGGCAGCGGCATCGACCTCCCCGGCGGCGGTCAAGCGCGAATATTTCGAGCTGTTTATCGGCGTGGGACGCGGCGAGATTCTTCCCTACGCGTCCTATTACCTCACCGGTTTCCTCAACGAGCGGCCGCTTGCGCGCCTGCGCGCAGACATGATCCGCTTCGGCATCGCGCGCGCCGATGGCCATTGCGAACCTGAGGATCATCTCGGCAGCATATGCGAGATGATGAGCGGCTTTGCCAGTAATCGCTTCAGTATTTCAGGCGGTGACGAGCAGACTTTCTTCGAGCGCCATGTCGAGCCGTGGGCCGCGCGTATCTTCAGTAATCTGGAAAGCGCGAAAGCCGCCAAATTCTACCGCTCGGTCGGCACGGTCGGTCGGCTTTTCATCGAGATCGAAAGCGAAGCGTTCGCCATGGAGGCGCGACGAAGCGCATAGACGCATGCCGAGGCGCAATGCCCCGCTAGTTGGGAGGGTGGAAGATGCAGGATAAGCAGCAGGCGGCATTGAGCCGGCGCAACTTCCTTAGGGCATTCGGAGGTGCATCGACAGCCGCTGTCGCGACGGTCGCGCTCACCCCCACCGAGGCGCTTGCCTATGGTCCCGGCCAGGAGGAGATGCGGGCTCGCTACCAGGAAACGGATCACATCAAGGCCTACTATCGCGTCAATCGCTATCCCGAGCACAAGTGAGGTTGCCATGCTGACGAAGCGCAAGAGTGGACAGGCAAGCCGCACGCGACTGCAGGCTCTCACCGGTGGCCTGGCGGCCGCCTCCATGGATCGACGTACATTCCTGCGCCGCTCCGGCCTCACTGCTGGCGGCCTGGCGTCGCTGGGTGCGTTCCATCTCGGCACGGTCAAGGCCGCCGATATCAGCCCGCCGCAGCCGGGCGTGCCGATCGAACTCAAGAAGAGCATTTGTACCCATTGCTCGGTGGGATGCACCGTAACGGCCGAGATTCAGAACGGCGTCTGGACCGGCCAGGAGCCCTCCTGGGACAGCCCCTTCAACCGCGGCTCGCATTGCGCCAAGGGCGCCAGCGTGCGCGAACTCGTGCACAGCGACCGCCGCCTGAAATACCCCATGAAGCTCGTCGACGGCCAATGGGAGCGCACCACCTGGGACGAGGCGATCAACGGCATCGGCGATAAGCTTCTAGAAATTCGTAAGAAGTCCGGACCGGAATCTACCTACTGGATGGGATCGGCGAAATTCTCCAACGAAGGCACCTATCTGTTCCGCAAACTCGCCGCTCTGTGGGGGACGAACAACCAGGACCACCAGGCGCGCATCTGCCATTCGACGACGGTTGCCGGCGTAGCCAACACCTGGGGCTACGGGGCGATGACCAATTCATACAACGATATAAGAAACTCCAAGACGATGCTTGTCCTGGGCGGGAATCCGGCCGAGGCGCATCCGGTCGCCATGCAGCACCTGCTCGAGGGCAAAGAACTCAACAACGCCAACCTCATCGTCATGGACCCGCGCTTCACCCGCACGGCAGCTCATGCCACGGAATACGCCCGCTTCAGGTCCGGCACCGACATCGCCCTGCTCTGGGGGATGCTGTGGCACATCTTCGAAAACGGCTGGGAGGACAAGGAATTTATTGCCCAGCGCGTCTACGGGATGGACGAGGTCCGAAAGGAGGTGGCGAAGTACACCCCGGACGAGGTCGAAACGATCACCGGTGTGCCCGGCGACCAGCTGAAGCGCATCGCCGAGACCTTCGCTACCCAAAAGCCGGCAACGATTATCTGGTGCATGGGCCAGACGCACCACACCGTCGGAACGGCCAATACGCGGGCGAGTTGCATCCTGTGCCTCGCCACCGGCAATGTCGGCAAACCGGGCACCGGCGCCAATATCTTCCGCGGCCACGACAACGTTCAGGGCGCGACGGATATCGGACTCGATGTCGTCACCCTGCCGTTCTATTACGGGCTGACGGAAGGCGCTTGGAAGCATTGGGGACGCGTCTGGGAGATTCCCTATAACGACCTAGTGGGCCAATTCTCTTCCAAAGAACTGATGGAAACACCCGGCATCCCGTTGACCCGATGGTTCGATTCGGTTTCGCTGGCGAAGGAAGACATCGACCAGCCCGACATCATGCGGTCGATGTTTGTACAGGGCCACGCCAGCAACAGTATCACGCGCATACCAGAATCGATCGAGGGGCTCGCCGGGCTTGAGTTGCTCGTCGTGGCCGATCCCCACCCCACGACCTGGGCCTCGCTCGCGGTAAAGGCGGGACGCAAGGACAACACCTATCTGTTGCCAGTCTGCACGCAATTCGAAACCTCGGGGTCGCGGGTTGCCTCCAACCGCGCGCTCCAATGGGGTGAGCAGATCGTTGCGCCAAGCTTCGAGCAGAAGGACGACTACCAGGTCCTTTACCTGCTGTCGAAGAAGCTTGGGCTTGCCGACTGGATGTTCAAGAACATCAAGGTCGAAGGCGACCGGCCGGTGCCCGAGGACGTGTTGCGCGAGATGAACCGCGGCAGCTGGTCGACCGGCTATTGCGGCCAGTCGCCAGAGCGGCTCAAGGCGCATATGCGCAACCAGCACAAATTCGACCTCCTCACACTGCGCGCGCCGAAGGACGACCCGGAGGTCGGCGGCGATTATTACGGCCTGCCCTGGCCGTGCTGGGGTAAGCCGGAGATCCGCCACCCCGGAACCTCCAACCTTTACAGTACCGGCCTGCATGTCATGGATGGCGGCAGCCCGTTCCGCGCCCGCTTCGGCGTCGAACGAAACGGCGAAACGCTGCTCGCCGAAGGCTCCTACACGAACGGGTCCGAACTCACCGACGGCTATCCGGAATTCACCATGGCCGTACTCCAGAAGCTCGGCTGGGATCGGGACCTGACCGCGGAAGAACTGAGCGTCATCCAGCCGATCGGCGACGACATGGGCGACATCGGCAAGGTGTCGTGGTCTACCGACCTGTCCGGCGGCATCCAGCGCGTGGCGCTCCGCCATGGCTGTCATCCCTACGGCAACGGCAAGGCAAGGGCGCTGGCCTGGAACCTGCCGGACCCGGTGCCGATTCATCGCGAGCCGATCTACACGCCCAAGGTGGACCTTGTCGCAAAATATCCAACCTATCCGGACGCCAAGCAGTTCCGCCTGCCGAATATGGGCTTCAGTGTGCAAAAGGCGGCTGTCGACAACGGCACTGCCAAATCGTTCCCGATCATCCTGACGACGGGCCGGCTTGTCGAATACGAGGGCGGCGGCGAGGAAACCCGCTCGAACCGATGGCTCGCCGAGTTGCAGCAGGACATGTTCGTCGAGATCAACCCTGACGATGCCGCCTCGCGCGGGATCAACGATGGAGGTTGGGTCTGGGTAAGCGGGGCCGAAAACAACGTCAAGGCAAAAGTGAAAGCCCTTGTCACCGAGCGCGTCGGCAAGGGGGTCGCGTTCATGCCCTTCCACTTCGGCGGCTGGTTCCAGGGCGAGGACCTGCGGACCAATTATCCCGAGGGGACCGATCCTTACGTTCTCGGCGAGAGTGCCAACAGCATCACCACCTATGGCTACGATCCGGCGACGGGCATGCAGGAGCCGAAGGTCACGCTTTGCCAGATCGCGGCGGTGTAGGGGAGGAACGAGAATGGCGCGGATGAAATTCCTGTGCGACGCGGATCGGTGCATCGAGTGCAACGCCTGCGTCACCGCCTGCAAAAACGAAAACGACGTGCCGTGGGGCATCAACCGGCGCCGCGTCGTCACCGTCAACGACGGCAAGCCGGGCGAACGTTCCGTCTCGATGGCCTGCATGCACTGCACCGACGCGCCTTGCGCGGCGGTGTGCCCGGTCGATTGCTTTTATACGACGGCGGACGCGGTGGTGCTGCACTCGAAGGATTTGTGCATCGGTTGCGGCTACTGTTTCTACGCCTGCCCGTTCGGCGCACCGCAATATCCACGCGTCGGCAATTTCGGCTCGCGCGGCAAGATGGACAAATGCACCTTCTGCGCAGCTGGGCCGGAGCAGGATTCCCCCGAGATCGAATACCAGAAATACGGCGCCAACCGGCTGGCCGAAGGCAAGCTGCCGCTCTGCGCGGAAATGTGTTCTACGAAATCGCTGCTTGCCGGTGATGGCGAGATCATTGCCGAGATCTACAAGGAACGAGTGACGCAGCGGGGCTATGGCTCGGGCGCATGGGGCTGGCGGACAGCCTATCGGGAGACGGTCGGAGTTTAGAGCGCCCTGCGTCCTTTCGGACGCAAAGGACGCTCCAGCAATTTGATCTTGCATCGGGGCAAGCGGGAAGCCGGCTCTCCGGTCGGCCCGATACTCCAGCAGTTCAGGCAGCGGGTGCCGGTTGGACCCGCAGCGAAACAAGTTCGGGAGGACGGAGCAAATGCGGATCTGGAGCCTTGATCGATTGATTTCGCCGGTTGTCGCAGCATTCATTCTGGCTCTTGGGCTGCTGGTGGCTCCTGCGTGGGCGCAGAACACAACGGCCAACGCCCCCGCCGCGCAGGCGGTGAGCGAACAGCAGCTTCTCGATGAACTCGGCAAGATCCAGGGCCGCATCACCATACCGGACCAGAAAGCCGCGACCTTGCAACAACCCCAGGGCCGCGACTATCAGAGCTTCCAGCGAAGCACGTTGCCGTGGGTCGGTGCCGTCGCCATTATCGGTATGCTGCTTGCGATCGCGCTTTTCTTCTTCATCAGGGGCCGGGTGCGGACCCAAGCGGGTGAATCGAGGCAAAAGATCCTCCGGTTCAATGCGCTGGAACGCCTCATGCACTGGACAACCGCAACGGCCTTTATCGTCCTTGCGATCACCGGTTTGAACCTCATTTTCGGCCGGCGTCTGGTGCTCCCGTTGATCGGACCGGAGGCATTCTCGACCTGGTCGAGTTGGAGCAAATATGCGCATCACTTCGTCTCCTGGGCGTTCATGCTCGGCGTATTGGTGATGCTGGTAGTGTGGGTTTGGTACAACCTCCCGGACCGCTACGATGCGAACTGGATAAAGTCCGCCGGTGGACTTTTGGACAAATCGAACAGGACGCATCCGCCGGCAGGCCGCTTCAACACAGGGCAGAAGCTCGTCTTCTGGTCAGTCGTGCTGGGCGGAATTTCCCTGTCTGTCTCAGGCATCTACATGCTGTTTCCCTTCGCCTTCACCGACATAAACGGCATGCAGACGGCGCAATATGTTCATGCCATCATTGGCGTCCTCATGGTCGCGGTTATCATAGCGCATATCTATATCGGCACGCTCGGCATGGAAGGCGCCTATGAGGCAATGGGCTCCGGCACGGTGGACCTGAACTGGGCCAAGGAACACCACAGCGCCTGGGTCGAGGAGCAGCAAGAAAAGGTCGGCGGTCGGACGCCGCCACATACAGCCGCCGAGCCGGCAGAATAGACGACCGACCTGGCGCAAGTAAACATCGCATCGAGCAGTTGCGGTCATAGCCGGTTTCATCTTCGATGACGAAAAGAGACCCGGAAACGGGCCGTACCTTTCCGGTGAGGCCCGTTTCGTTGCGATCCGTTTCGGCGCGGGGCCATCGATCAGGGCCGAAATTTGTGATCCAGCATCGCATCATCGTTGAGTGGTGCGGTAGCGACGTCGTCGGTCACGTCCATGCGTAAAACGCGCAGGCGGAGCATCCATGCAATCCAACTCTGTGTCGCTGAAAAGTTGAAGTATCGGGCCGAAAAGTGGGATCGACTTTCGGTCCGATCTCAATCGAACTGTTAGCGTGTCCTTCTGCGCTCTTAAGAGGGCGTTTTCTCGCTATCGCCCGAAAGAACGTTCCCGAGGTCGCCCGTCCAGTTCTGCCCGACGAGGTTGTGACCAGGGTCGCTAACCCTTGTGCTTTCGGTGCTGTAGGCCTGCCAGGCCTGCTGTTCGGGCTGTACATTCAGAAAAAAATAGCCAGTGCCAAAAGCGATTGCCCCTGTAACGACGATTCCCGACAAGATCATGCCCAAATCCGACCTCCTCTTTCTTGGTTGTCCGTCAAGACAGCCCGGTCGGGCTGCCATCGCTCCGTGGTCTTCGTTTCACCTACTCGTCGCCTGCCGGCACCGCACTCCCAGAAGGTTCGGTCGACACGCCCGATTTCGGCTGATGCTGCAAATCCAACGCCGCCAATGCAATGAGCGGCGGCGGCATGGAGACGCCAGCCACTCTCATTTTACGGGCCATCTTTTGGCATTGCGCGATATCATCTACGTCGGCGAGTTGCTGGGCCGCCTCCATCGTCAGCACGGACTCCCTGGGCGTGCTTGTCACATCGGCGGGGGGCGTGGGTGCCGACCGTGATTCTTTCTGAGGCGCATTGGCAACAGACCCGGAATTGGCGTTGTCTTTGCTCGGCTCCGGCGCATCGGTTGCGACACCCTTCTGTCCGGTAACCGCCTGTGCAGAATTCGACCCGCTGTCACCCAAAACAGCCTTGTTGTTGTCGGTCGTGCCAGCCAAAGCGGACGAACCCTGCGGGTTAGATGCAGATTGCGAAGATGCTGCCTGTTGAGCGCCGGTCGTCGCCGGTTTCGCCGCCCCGGGCGCTACCGCCGCTTCTGGAGGAGTTTTCATGAAGACAAGGATTTCCTGACACAGATCGGCCGGGCCGCCTTGTTGCGCGACGGGCTTTTGAACGGCAGGCGAAGCAGCTTCGGGAGACGCCGGCTGTGGTGTCGTGCTCGTCTGGGCCAGACAAGTCGAAACCGAGAGTGCGAACACGCCCGCAAGAATGATTTCTCTCATCGCTAGCTCCTTGGCTTATTGCAGCGATCGCAGCATTCTATGCTTTAAGGTGCAGGATCATCGCGCGTCTTGCAAGTTCGAACCTAATGCTTGGCAAGGGCTTAAGTTCCATTTGCCGTGCGCGGAACCATTGGTTTGTTGGTTTCCACGCGGAACTGAGCCGGTTTTTCCACCGAGAAGTGAGCCACCTCTGAGTATGGTTTTCTGATCAGGGTTTGGTCAAGGGATTGGCC
>NZ_LMGJ01000010.1 GCF_001427385.1 Mesorhizobium sp. Root157 | reverse complement strand
GGCCTCAAGGATCGCCGGCTCTATCTCTTCCCGGGCGACACGCCTCCCGAAAACCTCGCCTCGCTCTTCGGCGAACCCATCAACGTCGAGCGGATCAGGGTAAATTGGAATGACATCCTGCGTCTCGTTACAACGATCCGTTCCGGCCAGGTGCGGCCTTCGACCTTGCTGGCGAAACTGTCCGCATTCCCGCGTCAAAACGGACTGGCGCTTGCGCTCCGCGACATCGGACGCATCAATCGATCAATCTTCCTCCCGCAATGGTGGCAGAACCCCGAAATGCGCAGGAACGCCACCGCCGGCCTCAACAAGAGCGAGGCCCAGAACACCCTGGCCCGTGCACTGTTCTTCAATCGCCTCGGAGAGCTGCGGGACAGAACCTTCGAGAGCCAGTTCTACAGGGCGTCCGGGCTGAACCTGCTCATCAACGCGATCGTTTACTGGAATACGCTCTATCTCGAACCGACTTTCGCCGAGCTCAATCGCGAAGGCATTGCCACGCCGGCCGACGTGATCAAGCACATCACGCCGCTCGGATGGCAACATATCAGCCTCACCGGCGATTATATCTGGACTCCGACTGATAGTCTCGACCTCAGGCCGCTTCGGCGCGAAACATCCATACTGGCCGCTTGATCACTATATGTTCTCAAATGTCGGACAGATCCACCACTTTCGTGTCGTGACGCCGTGTGGACAGGAAAGCTGATTACGGCCTGCTCGACGAACTTGCGGCGAACCGGATCAACGTGCGCCTCATCGCCAACCACTGGGACGATCTCCTGCGCCTCGCCGGGTCGCTGAAACTCGGCGTCGTGCGGGCCGCCGGGCTCACGCGCACCCTCCAGACCAACGATCGCCCGACGAAACTGGCCCGTGCGCTCCAGGAACTGGGGCGCCTGATCAAGACGCTCTACCTGCTGCGGTTCATCGATGACGAGAGCTATCGCCGGCGCATCCTCATACAGCTCAACCGCGGCGAAAATCGCCACAGGCTGGCGCGCGTGATCTTCCACGGCAAGCGCGGCGAACTGCGCCAGCGCTATCGCGACGGTCAGGAGGACCAACTCGGCTCACTCGGCCTGGTGGTCAACGTCGTCGTGCTATGGAACACGATCTACATGGACGCTGCCCTCAATCAACTGCGCGCTGAAGGATACGAGGTGAAGCCTGAGGACGTCGTCCACCTCTCGCCGTTGAGCTTTGGCCACATCAACATGCTCGGCCGTTACGCCTTCACCCTGCCGGAAATCATAGCGCGTGGCGAACTCAGGCCGCTGCGCGATCCCCGAACCGCAGGAATCGACGACCTGTAGGCAAGCGTATGTGTGTTTTCTGTTACGTTGCTACTCAAAGCCCAATTATGGCTGGCGCGACAACGTGGAGGAGAACACCGGTTACGGAGCAATTGATGGCGTAAAAACAAACCCGATCCACTTAGCTGAGCCGCCAAACTGTCTCACCAGACGGGTCACCTCGAATCACCCCTAGAATGTCATCCTTGCTTAATCCACAGTATCCGCAGCCACTTTTGAACGGCGAGCCAGAACGATGACTCCAACCAGCATCGCCATGAACGCCCAGAAAATCCATCGCTCAAAGAGGATTAGCGGGGATACGGAAAACACCTGCCGTGCCGAAAGTTCAATCATCGGTCCCAGCACATAAGCTAGTACGAGGGGAGCTATCGGCCAATTTCTGATCTTCATCTGCCAGCCAAGTAGGCCCGCGCCGACGCATACCCACACATCCACCATAGTGTTTCGAGTGCTGTAGGCACCAACAAGGCAAATAACTATTATGATGGGTGCCAATACACCGTATGGAATCTGCGATAGGCGAACCCATAGTCCTACCAGCGGTAGATTTAGTATTAGTAGAATAATGTTGGCTACGAAGAAGCTTGCGATCAGCGCCCAGACGAGATCAGCCTGCTGAGTAAAGAGGGTCGGGCCTGGAACAATACCATACATTCCGAAAGCGGCCAGTAGCAGCGCCATAGTCGGGCCGGTTGGAACACCTAGTCCGAGAAGCGGTATCATGTTGGACATTGCGGTACCATTATTAGCGGCTTCAGCTGCGGCCACCCCCTCGATTGCTCCTTTGCCAAATTTCTGAGGTGTTTTTGAACGCTGGCGTTCCGCCGAATAACAAAGGAATGATCCCGTAGAAGGCATCATACCTGGCAGGAGTCCGAGTACCAGGGAGATGCCAGTTGCACGGGCGGTTGCGGGTAATCCAACACGAAAATCTTCTCGAGTAGGCATGATCCGACCGAGTTTGGTAGCTAATACATTAGGAGCTTGGGACGTCGATAAAATCTCTCCCAAGCCAAACAGGCCAATCATCATGGGCACGACATGAAAGCCCTGTAGCAGAAAAACCTGGCCGAACGTCATGCGCTCAAGCCCCGATGCATTATCGAAACCCACTATAACAAGGATCATGCCGACAAGCGCGACGATGATACCTTTAATGAGAGACTGCCCAGACATTGACGCAATCGCGACGAGACTAAATATCCCAAGTCCCAGGTATTCTGCGGGGCCAAAACTCAGCGCCAAACGCGCAATGGTGGGCCCGACCAGCGAAATAAGAATCGCACCGGTAATGCCGGCGATGAACGATGCGATAGCTGCCATTGCAAGGGCTGGCCCGGCGCGACCCTGCTTCGTGAGGACGTGGCCATCGAGTGCCGTTACCATCGAAGCGACTTCGCCCGGCACATTCATGAGAATGGCTGATGTTGAGCCCCCATACTGTGCGCCGTAATAGATTGCGGCGAGTGCGATGATCATTCCGTCGGGAGGAAGATACGATGTAAACGGAAACAGTAAAGCGACCGCTGTTGCGGCACCGACGCCGGGCAAAACTCCAACCAGCGTGCCAAGCAAGCAGCCGACCGTAGCATAGAGCAGATATTCAGGAGATAGAACTTTTATTAGCCCTGCGACAAACTCCATCACTGTGTCCTTTTTAACGATAGATCTACAAGGCGAGCATACCTACCTGGTTAGTCAAAACAGTAGGCTCGGTGGGAGCGGAACGAGGAGAATATCAAAAATATAGTTCGCAATGAGAGCAAACAAAAGGCTAACAGTTATCGATGGGATTGGTCTTCTGCCGCTTATAACAAGCATATAAATTATCAGAAAAGCGGCTGTCGATATTAGAAATCCAAGATAGTTAAGCCCAACAATGTAAATACAAATGAGGGCCAAGATGGAGAGGGGTTGTATGAGCCCGAGAGGCTCTTCCTCTGTCTGTTCTTGCAATGGCGGAGGCCAAAGATTGATAGCCGCTACCATAACCAAGAGTAGGATTGCTACAAGGGTCATCCAGGCGGCTCCTTCGTAGGAGCCGACTGTATCGGGATAACTGGTGCGAAGCCGATTGGCGTCCCACAACGTGATCGAGGCTAGGACCGCCACCGGGACTGTTTCAAGGAGAGTCCGTACTGGAGTTTTCATAAGGCACCCGTCGCGCGCTTGGATCAAGGCAGGTAGGCGTCAGGATCGCCTCACTCTGAAGGAGTTGTCAGGATTCTTATGTTTTCAACCTCCTGCTGAACATAAGGCCACACTTCCTCGGCCGGCATGTACTTCGGCAGATTACCGGCCATGGTTTGTTCTTTGACGAATTCGGGGTTCTTGATGATGGCCTGGACTGCTGTCTCGAGTCGTGCAACTACTTCGTCTGGAAGACCAGCAGGGCCAGAAAGAGAATTCCAGCCTACCATGGGAACGTCGAACCCGACCTCCTTAGCAGTAGGCACTTCCGGGATCGTGTCCAACCGGTCATCGCCCGTTAGGGCGAGAATGCGGATATCTCCCGATTGATGAAAAGCGATAGCCGCTCCAAGGGATCCTCCCGATAAATTAATATGGCCGCCGGCAAGCGCCGTCATAGACGGTCCCGAGCCGTTGAACGGAACCTTAGCAACCGCACCAGGATCGATTCCCATAACATCCAGCAGTTTTAAATTGACCGTGTCGGTGAAGCTGCTGCCGCCAAGCCAACCAAGCTTAATCGCAGATGGATCTGCCACCCCAGCGGCGGCGATGTCAGCTAGTGTTTTCCATTCCGATTTGCCGTTTACTGCATAGAGATATGGATTAATAACCACCATCGGTCCCCAGCTGCGCTTCTCCAGCTCGTATGGCAAATCGGCACGCAAGCCGTGCAAAGAGCTTGTGGCCGGAGAATCGAACAGAAGTGTATAGCCATCCGCCCGAGCACCAAGAACGGACAGCGTCCCCGGAATCGAATTGCCACCACCTTGATTCACAATATTGACTGGCGTGTCCAGCTCCTTGCTCAGATACTTGGCAGTAATACGAGCCGCCACATCCGTTCCCCCGCCAGCAGCAAAAGGAACAATGAGAGAAATGGGTTTTTCAGGATAATCCGCCTTGGCCGGCACGCTGATCACGAGCGAAACGGCGATTGCCATGAAAGCAGTTTTAAGTTGATGCCTCATAAGTTTTCCTCCCTTAATGAGCCTATTTTTTGTCAAAAATTGCGCCTTCGAGCGCAAAAGGAATGTCCCTCTTTGGGGCTAAAAGTACCGCATTTGTGATGTCGGACAACGTGACGCCTACCGGCTCCAGATTTGCCGCGGAACAGGCCGCACAAACCTCATCGAGCATTCTCTGGAGTCGCTGATAAACAG
Source organism: Mesorhizobium sp. Root157 (assembly GCF_001427385.1). Classification (GTDB taxonomy): domain Bacteria; phylum Pseudomonadota; class Alphaproteobacteria; order Rhizobiales; family Rhizobiaceae; genus Mesorhizobium. The sequence continues at coordinate 37,085 of NZ_LMGJ01000010.1, read as the reverse complement.
GATCACCTGAATCTCTATAAGCATATTGATTATGGCTAATTGTATTCAGGACAGGAACATCTGGATCGCGTTTGAGAACTTGAGAAACGATGTTTGTTGCTATCTTTTTGTAGGAAGTTTGGTATTGGCCAAGCCAATCTACATCGGGACGAAGATCCGCATACATGCTCCGTCCGGAGGGACCGCTCAGAAGAACTGATCGATCTGCCGACAAAGGCATGTTAACGAAGCTGAGATCTCCAGCAATTTGACGGAATACGGCGTTTGCGAGGTGCGGATCGGGCTCTGCACCAGACCATACCGCGCACATTTCAGGAATGACCCTACCTGGGGCTGTGCAAGAACCACCCTTGAAACCAAGACTATCAAGTACCCGAAAAATGGCATCGTTTGCCGAAAAGGTACCGGGGCGGAAGTATGACGGACGCCTTCCAATGGCATCTTGCCAGAGAGCCGATGATTCAGCCAGAAGCGCCAATTGCTCGGCCTCCGAGAGGCCGCCATAGTGAGCGTGGTATCTTGAACCGTTGTAGCGCCAACGTGAGTATTTCCAGGGATGCATGTGCAATCCCAGACATGCCCCATGCTGCTCCAAATCCCGAAACATTGCAGCTTGGGCAATTGCCGTTTCCGGATGCACGAACAACGTAACAGGGAATCCGTACCGTGAGGCGATCTCTGAATACCCGCACACGGCGTTTTCTCCAACAGTCCAGTCTTCAGGACCCGTTGCGAGGGGGTGGGTGGTTCCCCTCGACGGTTCGCAATCCATAGTCAAAACTATATACATCTTCTTCATAGGTCGTTTCATCACCCACTATCGCCAGTCCGAACACAGAGAGCATACTTAGTTTATTGCTAAAATAGTTTTCAGCCTGTTCTTATGCCCTCAGCATATTTGTTTACGCTGGTCCCACTCTGATTAGATTTTCGTCAATGCTGAATAGAGTTCGGGCCGACGGTCGCGCCACCAAGGGAGGCTCGTTCGCGCCACACGCACCTGATCCAGATCAATCTTCTCGACAAGAAGCTCGGCCTTTTCGGTGCCGCCGATCGACAGGATCTCCGCGCCTACTGGCGAGATGATCATGCTCTGACCGAGATGCTTGCGGCCGTGCTCGTCTCCGGCGCGGTTGATCGCAACCACATATGTGCCGTTCTCGTACGCTCGGGCGCGCATCGGCAGATCCCAGGTGTTGTCGCGCAGCATGGTCTCGCCATACGAGGCGGCGCAGATCGGCATAAAGAGGATTTCTGCGCCCTTGGCGGCGAGCGTGCGCGAGCCTTCGGGGAATTTGCGGTCGTAGCAGATCTGGATGCCAACCTTGGCGCCCTTCACCTCGAAGACGTTCAGATCGTCACCGGGGGTGAAATAGAACTTCTCATACGAGCCCGTGCCGCCCTTCAGCTGACTCGGGAAGATCGCCGGGATATGAACCTTGCGGTAGATACCGACCAGCGATCCGTTTTCGTCGATGACAGCCGTGGAATTGTAGAATCGGCCATTGTTCTTCTCACCAAAGGGGAGGACGAGAGCCATGTTGTGCTTCTTGGCGGCTTCGAGCAACGGCTGTATGCGCGCGTCGGACAGATCAATGAACCACTTCGCGAAATCGGATTCGAGACGGTTCGGGAAGAATGGCGTGAGGAATAATTCGCAGAAGCCGATGATGTCGACGCCTTTCTTGCCCGCCTCTTCCACCAGCTCGACAGCGCTCTTTATTTCTGCGGTAATATCGTCCGACAATACGGGGCCAGTTTGCGCAGCAGCTACGGTAAGAATTCTGGTCACTTATTTCTCCTGTTCGGATGCTTGGGATGACAAATTGGGTTAGTGCGCCTCGCGACTAGGCTTCCAGGCGAGCAGTTTGGCTTCGACGAACTTCAGCAATGCGAACAGAATGAAGCCGATAGTTCCGATGAGCGCGGCACCGAAGAACATGCGATCAACGCGGAACTGCCAGCGTGCTTCCTGGATGCGGAAGCCCATACCGCTGTCGGCGGCGAGGAGTTCTGCGGCGACGAGAACGAAGAAAGCCATGCCAATGCCAAGGCGTAAGCCGGTGAAAATCTCCGGCATGGCCGAGGGCAGGCCGATGCCAAAAAACGCCTGACGCTTACTGGCGCCGAGCGACAACGCTGCCCGCATCAGCAGCGGATCCGCATAGCGGACCCCTTGATATGTATTCACGTAGATGATGAAGAAGGCGGAGAATGCGATCATCAGCACCTTCGACGCTTCACCCAGACCGAACCAAATGATGAAGATCGGTAGGAAGGCGAGTGGGGGAATCGGCCTCAGAACTTCGAGAACTGGATCAATGATGTTTTCGGCGAAACGGCTCGAACCGGAGAGGCAGCCGAGGAGCACACCGAGCACGGCAGCGATCAGAAAGCCCTGGAAGACCCGCAGCAGGCTGATGGCAACGTCCGCCGGGACGAGATCGCGTATTTCCCATCCGGCCTCGAGCATCTGCGGAGGTGTCGGGATCATGACCGCCGGCACCCACTCCACGGACGCATTTATCGCCGCAAATGACCACCATGCCGCCAGAAATGTCAGCAATGACAATGTGCGTATAACCATGTTTCGCATATCACGTATCCTGTCACTATGGGCGGCGTGGTTGATCTCAATTGAAGGTCACTTGACACAGTCGGAGCAAACTTCGGACAGCGGGCCGGACAGGACCGAGGCCTTAGCTGTCGTTGTCTGCTTCAGTTCCTTGTCTTCGTAAAGCTGCTGGGCTTTTGCGTCGTACTCGACGCCCCAGGCATCATTCAGCTGCAGCGAGGTCTCAACGCGCGCGAGCGTGCTGACAACGACATCTTTTGGCATGTTGATCTGCTTGCTGATGATAGTCGCAGCCTCGTCCGTGTTGTCCTTCATCCATTTGGCGGCTTCATTCAGCCCCTTCAGGATGGCCTTGGTCTCGTTCGGGTTGCTCTCGATGAAGTCCGTGCGGGCGAAGACTGCGGCGTATAGGCCTTCGAGCTTCTTCTTCTGGCCGTCGAGCGTCACTTCATCGGACGCGGAGATGACGAGATCGCCATCGAGTTGACGCGAATAGGTTGCCCAGGGCTCCCAGATCAGAACGGCGTCTACATTGCCGCGCTGGAACGCAAGCACGATGTCTTCCGGCTGCATATTGACGAGCGTCAGTTTGCTGAAGTCGCAATCCGCGGCAGCGCATGCTTTGGTCAGCATCGGCATGACGAGCGGAAGACGAACGAGGCCGATTTTCTTGCCTTCGAGATCCTTGACGCTCTCGATCTGATCGGCCTTGCGAGCGACGATCTGGTACGCGCCGGACGTATCCGCCGTTCGCGCCAGAATCTTCACCGGCAGCCCGTTGGCGACCATGCTCATCGGATTGGTCCAAGCGGCGATCGCGACCGAAATGCTGCGGCCGGCCATGCCTGCTGGGATTTCTGATCCAGACGACACGAAGCGAACATTCACATCGGCACCAGCGTCCTTGAAGAAGCCCTTCTGTTCGGCGACCACAGCCACGCCGCCTTGCTGGGCGTCACGGCTCGTCCAGATCTCGATGCTTTCGGCGTTGGCGGCGCCCATGGCAAATACCGAGGCGGCGTACACCGCTAGAGCACCAATATGCTTTTTGAATGCCATGCTCGTTTTCATGTTCATTTCCTCCCTGTTGTGTTAGTCAGCACATCTTCAGTTCGCTCAGCAGAGCGTCCGACACTCGCTTGCGGACCTCGACGAATTCCGGCGTGTTCTCGTCGCGCGGACGAGCCAGCGGAATGGGGATGATGGTCTTGATCCGTCCCGGACGGGCCGTCATGACGACAACGCGATCGGCCAGAAGAACCGACTCGTCAATGCCGTGCGTGATGAACAGGATCGTTGTTTTCGTGCTCTGCCAGATGCGCAGCAGCTCATCCTGCAGGAAGCGCCGGGTCTGCGCGTCGAGCGCGGCGAACGGCTCATCCATCAGCAGCATTTTGGGGCGGTTGGCGAGTGCGCGAGCAATGGCGACGCGCTGCTTCATCCCACCTGAGAGCTCTTTCGGCCACGAGTTCTGAAATCGGGTCAGGCCGATCAGTTCCAGAAGCTCGTCGACGCGCTGGTTAGTCTCGCTGCGCGGCACGTTATTTACACGCGGACCGAATGCAATGTTTTCGCGGACACTCCTCCACGGAAACAAGGCGTGCTCCTGAAACACCACGCCGCGATCCGAGCCTGGGCCGCCAATCGGATTTCCATCCAACGTGAGCTGGCCGCCGCTCACTGGAACGAAGCCCGCAACCAACGACAGAAAGGATGACTTACCGCAGCCGGACGGCCCGACAATAGTGACGAACTCGCCTTCTTCGACGTCGAGAGAAATACTTTCGATCGCCGTTACGCCAGAATTCTTCGGCCCATAACACAAAGAGACATTATCTGCGATCAGTGTAGGCTTCATGTTCCCGTCCGGCTATTAGTGTGAAGGTGGGTGAGCCGCCGAGGGACAAAACGCCCCGTGCCTACGGCCTGCGAAACGAGTTTCCCGTCCTGCAGCACAGGCTGGCCGCGGACGAAGGTGTGAACGACAGAACAGCCGATCGACTTCCCTTCGAACAGAGAGTAGCCGGCCGATGTCTTGATATCGGCTGACGTGACGGTGGTTGGACGGTTCATGTCGACGATGGCAAAATCGGCATCCGCACCAATCGAGATCGTCCCCTTCTGAGGGAGCCCCATGATGCGCGCGGGGTTTTCGCTGACCAGCCGTGAAACCGTTTCAACCGGAACGGAGCGCTTCTGCGCTTCTTCGAGAAGCGAGCAGAGCGCAGTTTCCATGCCAGGGAATCCCGGCGCCGCCGTCCATATGCCGCCCAGCTTGGCTTGTTTCGGCCGATGGACATGATCGGTCGTAACGGTGTTGATATGGCCGTCGCGCAGCGCATTCCAGAGAGCTTCCCGATCCTCAGCCGTACGCAGCGGCGGATTGACCTTACCGAGCCCGTCAAATCCGGAGTCGGTATCGAACAATAGATAATGAACGCAGGTTTCGATGAAGACGCGATCACCCGCCCTGCGTGCCGCCAGAGCCGCATCCAGCGCCTCTTTCGAAGAGATGTGCACGAGATAAACGGGCACGCCTTCTTGCCGCGCCAGATAGACGGCACGATTGACGGCCTCTGCCTCGACAAAAGCCGGTCGGGCCTCGTTCCATGATGCAAGGCCGTTTCGTCCTTCCGGATCACGAACTTTCACGCGCTCTTGGAGCGTCCATACGATCTCGACATTCTCCGGATGGGGACACAGCATGCCACCGGCCTTGCCGAGCTCCTCGATGAGCCGGAACAGCCGCCCATCATCCTGATTGTCCATGCCCAGCCGCTGGGCTTCCGCGCCGCGGCCCGTCATAAAGAATTTGATGGTTGGAATACCGAGTTCGCGGACGTAATGGCCGACACGGCTCAGATGCATCTCGTTCGCGAGAATGAAGTGCATTCCGAAATCGATGCGAGAACCCGCTTCCATGATGTCGCGGATTTCGGAAAACACCTCGGTGTAATCGTGCGTACTAAGAATGAAGGGAATGAACGTTGTGATGCCGCCGGCGGCAGCAGCCGCCGACTCCGAATCGGCATCTCCCGGCACCTGCGGCGCGGCAATGCTGGTGCCGTGACCCAGATGCATGTGGCAGTCGATCATACCAGGCATGACGACGAGACCCGAAACATCAAGGGTCTGCCTGGCTGCGGGGCAGCAAGAGGGATCCACAATACCAGCGATCTTGCCGTCCGCGACCAGAACATTAGCGTCCACGAGCTGTCCGGAAGTTAGGACATGCCCGTTCACTAGGATGAGATCGATTTCGGCCATTGAACTGTCCTCCTCCGATACCACGAGATCACACACGACCCAAACTCACGAAAGAGTCAGCACCTAGGCCATGGGTATAATAAATTCGATAGTTGATTGGTTGTCAAATGCATTATAGCGGCGTATCTATGTCAAAATATTATAGAAGGTGGAGGTAAAATATGCTGAAACATAGGCAGGTCGAAGCGTTCCGCGCTGTTATTATAAGTGGATCGATGTCATCCGCGGCGGGTATATTGGGAATAACGCAGCCAGCTATCAGCCGCCTGATAAGAGACCTTGAGCACGAGACTCGCCTGAATCTGTTTGAACGCTCTGGTAGCCGCCTTATTGCGACAGGCGATGCCATGGCGCTTTACCGGGAAGTGGATCGTTCGTTTGTCGGCCTTGAGCGGATCATGGGTCTGGCGCGTGATCTGCGTGAAAGGCGCGGCGGTGCGCTTCGGATTGCGGCGCTTCCTGGACTGGCAAACGGCTTCCTTCCTGCCTTCGCAGCGGGTTTCCTCGCCACGAGACCATCCTTGAAGATGTCCCTCCATGGCATGAACTCGCATTTTGTTCTCGAATGGATCAACAGCGGCCAGTGCGATCTTGGCATTGTCGAAAACACTCAACTTACGGGCGTCACGATCGAAGATCTCCCATCCAGCGACATGGTGGCCGTGCTTCCCCTACATCACAGGCTTGTAGAACGTGACCGGATTGTTCCGGAGGACTTCGATAACGAGGATTTCATTTCGCTTATTCAGCCCTCGATAATGCACGTTATGGTCGACGCAATCATGCGCGAGCGCGGCATAATCAGGCGTATCAAAGCGGAAACGCCGCTGTCGATGATAGCGTGTGGCATGGTGTCTGCCGGTTTTGGAGTCTCGATCGTCGACCTATTTACAGCTGATAGATATTCTTCGGCTCTGGTGGTGCGGCCGATTGAGCCGCCGATCTCGATCAATTGGGCAATAGTGCTTCCGTCGCATATCAAAGCGTCTTCGATCACCAATGAATTTATAGCCGAGTTCAGAAGCAGTTTCCGCGATTTCCTGTCGGAAAAGTCAACCCCGGACCCTGCTACGATGGCTGATGGAGCGAGCAGCTGATTGCAAGGGTGGCTCGAAGAAGCCAAAGCGCGCCTGCGGCCGGACCACCGCAAACGCGCTTTGGATGACAGTGAAAAAATCGTCCTGCAACTTGGTCAGTAAGCTTTGCCGCGCGCCGAGACCGGCCAAAGGGTCTCGACCTTGCCATTCCGAACGCCGACATACCAGTCATGAACGTTGCAGGTCGGGTCGCAATGGCCAGTGACCAGCTTCAGCTTGTCATTGACCTTCAGAACGCCATCCGGATCTTCGATCACGCCATGCTCATCGCTGCATTTGATGTATTTCACATCGTCACGGCCATAGATGAAGGGCAGACCGCTATCGACCGACTGCGCCTTGAGGCCCGCATCGCAGATCGCCTTGTCGGCCTTGGCATGGCTCATGACACTGGTGAGGATGAACAGCGCGTTCTCCCATTCACCCTGATCGATCCGCTTGCCGTTCTTGTCGAGGATGCGTCCGTAATCGGCATCCATGAAGGCGTAGGAGCCGCATTGTAATTCGTTGTAAACCCCTGAGTTGCTTTCGAAATAATAGCTGCCGGTGCCGCCGCCCGAAACCAGTTCGGGTTTCAACGCTTCGGCCTCCAGCGCGTCCACGGCGTCTTTGACCTGCGCAATCGCGGCATCCAGCTTGGCCCTGCGGTCCTCGTAGCTGTCTATGTGCTGCATCGCTCCCTGATAGGCCTGGATGCCGGTGAATTTCAGCCCTTCCGCCGTGTCGATAGCCTTGGCAATTTCGACCACCTCGGGCGTGGTCTTCACGCCGCATCGGCCCGCGCCGCAGTCAATTTCCACGAAACATTCGACGGTCGTGCCATGCTTTTGTGCCGCTGCAGAGAGATCGGCCACGTTTGCCACGTCATCGACGCAGACGATGACACGCCCGCCCAGCTTGGGCAGCCGCGCCAGCCGGTCGATCTTCAGCGGGTCGCGCACCTGATTACTAATCAGAATGTCCTTGATGCCCGCGCGGGCAAAGACCTCCGCCTCGGACACCTTCTGACAGCAGACGCCTATCGCGCCGCCCAGTTCCATCTGCAATTTTAGCACATCGACCGATTTGTGCATCTTGCCATGGGCGCGGTGTCGCATCCCATGCGCCTTGGCATAGTCGCCCATCATCTTGATGTTGCGCTCCAGGGCGTCCAGATCGAGGATCAGGCACGGTGTCTGGATCTCCGTTTCGCTCATGCCAGGCAGCGCCGGGACGTCGAAGCCGACTTCGAGGTTGGCGTATCCGTTTCGATTATCCATGACCGTTGTTCCTTCTAATTCCAGGGTAGTTTATCGAGATCGACGTTTCCGCCAGTGATGATGATGCCCACCCGCCTTCCGGCAAAGACGTCCTTGTTCTTTAGGATTGCCGCTAATGGCACCGCGCTCGAAGGTTCCATGACGATCTTTAGGCGTTTCCAGATCAGCTTCATCGCATCGATGATCTCATCTTCGGATGCCGTCAGAATGTCGCTTACGTGGCTTCGGACGAAGTGCCAGGTCAGCTCTTTCAGAGGAACCTTCAGGCCATCCGCGACGGTGTTCGGTGCATCATCGGCAATGATGTGCCCAGCTTTGAAGCTCCGGTATGCATCATCTGCCTGCTCGGGCTCCGCCGCGTAGATCTTCACCTTCGGCATCAGATTGGATAAGGTAAGACACGTCCCTGAAACCATGCCCCCGCCACCGATCGGTGCAATCACGGCATCAAGATTATCAACCTGTTCGATCAGTTCCTTCGAGCAGGTTGCCTGTCCTGCGATAACGCGCGGATCGTTGTAGGGATGAACGAATTCTGCACCAGTCTCCGTAACGACTTCAGCAAAGACCATCTCACGGGAAGTGGTGGAGGCTTCGCACTCGACCACTTTCCCGCCATAGCCTCGCACCGCATCCTTCTTCGCCTGAGGTGCTGTACGTGGCATTACAACGGTGCAGGGGATGCCGCGTCGCCCTGCTGCATAAGACAGGCATGTTCCGTGGTTTCCGGAGGAGTGGGTTGCTACCCCTTTCGCGGCCTGTTCGTCATTCAGGCTGAACACGGCGTTTGACGCCCCGCGAGCCTTGAACGCTCCAGCTTTTTGAAGGTTCTCGCACTTGAAGAACAGTTCAGCGCCGACAAGCGAGTTGATAAAGCTGGACGTCAAGACCGGAGTGCGATGAATGTAGGGTTGGATCCGGACTTCGGCGGCAAGCATGTCCGGGAGATCGGGGATGTGCATACGGGCAAGTGCTCCTTACGCTGCAATCATTGCTTAGTCTGCGGACGAGGGGTCGGAGTCGAGCGCAATGGCATCGAGTTCGATAAGGAAGCCGTGATGAAGTTCCGGCACGGGTACGACTGACCTGGCCGGTCGCGCTTCACCGAAGGCTTCGGCAAACGCCGCATTGAAGCTGCTCCAATACTCAACGCCGACGATGTAGGCAGTGACTTTCACAACACGAGAAGGTGCCGCTCCAGCCGCATCAAGCACAGCTAGCAGGTTGCGCAGGACAAGTTGTGCCTGTTCGCCAAAGGCGTCGTTGGATGATACGGGTGGGCTCTCAGTTTTTATCGGAAGCTGGCCGGAAACGTGAATGAAGCCACCGGCTCGCACTGCTTGGCTATAGTGGCCCAAAGGTATCGGCGCGTTATCTGTAAAAACGGGGACTATTTGGGTCATATTCTGTCTCAAGAAGCGATTGCGGCGCGCGACTTGCCGCCCTCTAGGTTAAGTTCTGGCGCGATGGCAGTTCTAATGCCGGCGGACCGTTGGCTCGGTGACTGCGATCGCCGAAGCGCGCCGGTGCGAACGGTGTGATGTCTATCGACGTTTTCTCGCCGGCGATGAGCTCGGAGACAAGCGTCGCCGTCATTGGCGCGCCGGTCATCCCAAGATGGCCGTGGCCGAACGCATAGATTACATCCGGGGTACAGCGTGCGCGCCCGATCACTGGGAGGGAATCCGGCACGCTCGGGCGAAATCCCATCCACTTCGTATAGTGTTCCTCCGATACCACCGGCGCGAGCCCAGGAAGAAGGTTCCGGGCATGCGTATAGAGCACATGTGCGCGCTTCCAGTTCGGGGATGCCGCGAGTCCGGCGAACTCGACAGTACCACTAACGCGGAGCCCGGTTTCCATCGGCGTTGCGATGAACTTTCCTCCTGCATCAGTGGTTGGGATGCGCGGCGTGACGTCTGGATCCTTGATTATGATGTGGTAACCACGCTCTGTATCGAGCGGCACGTGATCACCGAGCGAAACCGCGAGAGATTTCGAGTGAGCACCGGCTGCGACCACTGCCCCGTCGACAGCAATATTGCCTCTACTCGTCGTGACGCTCTTCAGCGTTTGGCCTTCAGTCTCGAAGCCGATGACGCGAGCTGACACGAATTCACCGCCATTCGCGATAACTTTGCGAAACAGAAGGGTTACGAGCCCTTGCGGGTTAGTGGTGTGACCGCTCTCTTCAATGAGAATGCCCTTGGTGAACGCGTGCGACAGATTAGGGTCAAAATCTCGCAGAGCCGCTGCATCGAGAACCTGTGTTCTGACACCGTTGAGACGACGAAGCTCCCAACCACTGCGGTCCTTTGCGAATCCCGACTCCGTGCGATATGCGTAAAGATGACCTTCATGTCGGATCAGATGGCCAGCACCGGCTTCGTCCGCCAGCGAACTGATCAATGGCACGGTGGTTTTGAGAAGGCTGCGTAGGGCCTTTGCCTGCTCCTTCACCTTACTTCGCTGCCCGGCAAGCAGAAATCGGATGAGCCAAGGCATGATCGTTGGCAAATAGCTGAAGCGAATGGACAACGGCCCCATAGGATCCAGGAGCCATTTGGGTACGCTTGTAATCATCCCCGGCATCGACATTGGGACGACGGAGGATCCGTTGAAGCATCCGGCATTGCCAAATGACGCTCCTTCGCCAGGAGGGTTCGGGTCGATTAAGGTAACTTTGAAACCTCGTCGCTGGAGCATCAGCGCAGTGCACACTCCAACGATCCCCGCCCCGACGACGCCGATTGTTTTGCGGTCTGTATTCATAAGATGCTCCACCGGGCCAGCAGCATTGCGCCGCTCAGCTGCCGTTCGTGGTAGATTCAAAATTATGCGTGCTTTATTTGACCGCAGTCACTACGACCTCGATCAGGGCGTCCTGTCCCAGATCAGAAACACCTATTGTTGCGCGCGTGGGTAGATCCTGCGCTTCGAGCCACGACGTCCAGGCTTCATTCATTTCCTGTTTCTGGCTCATATCGGTAATAAAAAGCGTGGCGGAGATGAGCTTGCTCTTATCACTACCAACGTGGGCCAGGAGCTTGTCAAGCTTGGCGCAGATCTGGGTTGTCTGGCTGCCCATTGAAACGCCATTGAGATTGTCGGCCAGTACGCCTCCGAAATAGACCACGCCGTTGTGCTCAACTATCCGATGCATTATTGGGGTCTTTTCCCGACGTGTGATCATCAATTTCTTTCCTCACGCGAAATAACAGGCCTTACCTTACCTCTCTATAATAATTATACATAGAATGGGCAGTCAAATGCCAATTAAGAGCCTGGCAATAACCATATGTTATGAAGTCTTCACTTATGGGACATGGTCCATCTGACCTGTAGGGCGCAAGGCGTCATCTTGCGGGTGCCGCTGCGGAGCCGCCGCCTCAAAATGGAGGGTCTTGGGTTCATGTCACGAATCCGGGCTGATGGCAGCTAGGGATAGCCTCCTCACAATATGTTGGTCAGCGAACCGAGCGATCGTTTCGAGCGGATCTGTTCAGGAGCCGCCGAAGCGCGTTATGAACATAGGTATAAAATCCCCTCTAAGCTGAACATCACTCCGCGGATCGCTTTCTCAGAGATAATTGCCATCCATCTCCAGACTGTGGCCGCCGCCAACAGTTACCGGCGCAGCTCACCGCATCTATCCCGATTTCTGTCGCGCCGAGTTGCGGGGACTCCAACTCTGTGGGCATTGACATCCCTCAAACGTGCAGAGTGACCGAGCGGTTGGCATTCCTACCAAATCCACCAAAATTCCACTCGAGGGGTTATTTTGGTGAATGAATGCCCACTTGATCTGGTTAGGTCATGTAAGAAGTGACATTCCTGATGGACAGGGTACTTTAACAATGACTGAGTTTTCTATTCCTGAAGTACGCATTGGCCAAGTACGCCCTCTTGGTATAAAAGGCGTGCCGAGCGGTATCGACAAGCGGCCTGTGCTGGGATCAGTGATTGCACGCGAAAGCGGGCTCGTGGGTGATGAGCAGGGGGACCGTCGGCATCATGGCGGGCCAGACAAGGCCATCCATGCATATGCCGTCAGCAACTATTCGCTTTGGGCAACCGATCTGCCCGAAAGCGCTACGATGTTTCGCCCTGGTGCTTTTGGTGAGAATCTCGTGGTCAAGGGCGTATCCGAAGCTGATATCTGCCTCGGTGACCAGTGGCGCCTGGGCACCGCACTCCTCGAAGTTAGCCAGGGCCGTCAGCCTTGCTGGAAACTGAACCTCCGCTTCGGAAGACCCGACATGGCTCGTCAGGTTCAGATAACGGGACGCACCGGCTGGTACTTCAGAGTTCTCGAGGCTGGTGGGTTTCGTCCTGGGGATGTCGCGGCACTCGTTCTGCGGCCACACCCTAACTGGACGATAGCACGAGTGGCGCATCTTCTCTATCATGATCGCCTGAACATGCCTGATCTTGCCGAACTTGCATCCCTTCCGGGCCTGCCAGAAAGCTGGCGTCGAGTCGCTGAGGCGCGTTTATCAAACAGGGTGACCGAGGATTGGTCTCGCCGCATCGAGACGCCGGACTAGTCCCGCTCAACCCAAAAATTACCATCAGTGATTGTAAGCTATGCCTCCTACTTTGTCGTTACCGCTTGTTATATCGATCCAGAGCCAGGTGTCCTTTGGGCACGTCGGCAATTCTGCCGCAGCGTACCCGATGCGTGCGTGTGGGGTAGAGGTGGTTGAGGTGCCTACAACCCTTCTATCGAATCATCCACATTATCCAACCACACGCGGCCGCGTGTTGGAATCCGAACTTGTTGCCGATCTCTTGACAGGCATTGTCGAGCGCGGCTTGCATGAACGAGCGAGTGTAATCGTTTCGGGGTTCCTCGGCCGAGTGGAGACGGCGTGGGCAGTCGCCGAGTTCGTGGGGCGCGCCAAATCTGCAAATCCTCGCCTTGTTTATGCTTGCGACCCGGTGATGGGTGACGCAGATCTCGGCTTCTTTACCGAAGAGCCCTTGCATAACGCCTTTTCTCAGGACGTGGTGCCGTTGGCTGACGTGATCCTGCCCAATGCCTTCGAGTTATCGGCACTCTCAGGATTGGCAGTGGCAGGGAGGGAGGACGTCGCGCGAGCGCGGGAGTCGCTCCGCTGCCCTGCAGTAGTCGCGACCTCTGTGCCGGTGGCTAATCGCCCCGATCTACTGTCTAGGCCCGGTCGGCCCGAAGCTGCGATTTTGGCCAAGTTGAAGAACGAATGTTGAACGTTCGTGCCTACCAGGACCGTTCGTCACCACCGATTTCGTGGATATCGACCTCGATGGAGCACCTGTAGCTCTCGGCGATGTTGAACATCTCTGTCTGGAGATTTTCGATTTCATCATCCAGGCTGATGCCATCGGGCTCGCGGTCATAGGTGATGGTCAGAGTGTAATCGCAGTTACCGGTCTTTTGCATCTGATAATCACGCTTCAGCATCGCCTCGATGCGCTCCCGAGCGGGCTTTCTGCCCCGGCCATGTTTGTTGAAGTTCTCGATGATCAGATGCAGGGCTATTGCGGCGGACGGCGGCTTCTCCGGCAGCTCGGTCTTTGGCGGAACGTCGAGCGCCCGATAGACGGTCATTCTCGAGACCTTCAGCTCGCGGGCAACACTCGCCTTGCTTGCTCCGGCGGCGACGCGGCGTCGGATCTCATCGTCATCGACGTTTTTCTTCCGGCCTTTGTAGGCGCCTTCGATCTTGGCGGCTTCGATCCCGGCACGCTGGCGATCCTTGATGAACTTCAGTTCCATGTCGGCAACCATGCCGAGGATGGTGATCACCATCCTTCCCATGGTTCCGGCCGTCGTGACTTCCGGCTCCAGCACCCGCAACGAGGCACCCTTTTCTTCGAGTTCATGGACCAGGTTCAGAACATCGCGTGTGGAGCGGCCAAGCCGATCGAGGCGCAAGACGACAAGCTCGTCGCCGGCACGCAGGAACTGCATGATCGTCTCAAGCTCGGTGCGTCCGGTTCGCGATGCGCCCGATCCAGCTTCCGAACGAACGATTTCACAGCCCGCTGCCTTCAACCGGGCAATCTGGATGTCGAGTTCCTGGTCCGTTGTGCTGACGCGGGCATAACCGACGCGGCTCATAGGCAAATCCGTCACATTAGGGTGGCTTTGTCCTTGTACTGTCACATTGCTGGAAAAACCACCCTTTTGTGACATGTCGCATATGTCACTTTCGATTGTCACGCTAAGGTGCACCCAAATGTGATGATCGGGATTGCCTCGGTCATGCCGCCAGCCGCCCAAAATCGATCCGGCTATTCAGATCGAGGTCGAAACGACCATATGGGTTGACGTGACTGTAAATCAGCGGCGTGAGGCCGCGATAATCCTCCGGCGTCATCCGGCCCGCCCATTTCGGTTCCACCAGCACGGTCTGAAGCATACGAGTGTTCACGTAGACGAGTGACGCCTGCAGCAAATGCAGCGCAAGGGCGGAGACCTCCTGCTCGTCGACCCGGTTGGTGGCGATCTCGCCGCCCTTGCCGAAGAACACGAACCCGTTGGCGCTGTTCCAGTTCTCCACGACATTCAGCCCCTCGTGGATTTCGCGGCGGAGCGATTCCTGACGAAGATACCGGCACAGGAAGATCGTCTTGACCGCGCGACCGAGCTCGCTCAGCGCCTTGTAGGTCGGGTGCATCACTTCGGCCCTTGCAAAACGGCGCAGGATCGCCTCCGGGTCTGCCGTTCTCGTCTTCATCGCGGCGGCATATTTGACCATCTCATCATATTGCTGCTCGATCTCCTCCCAGTTGATCGCGCCGGAAAGGATCGGCAGGAGATTCGGGAGCCGCGCGCGCATCGCCGCGTCCGGAATCGCCAGCTTCTGGCGACCGATGGCTTTCAGACGCGGCGCGAGTTCGAACCCGAGAAGGCGACAAAACGCGAAGCCGACCGCGCTCTGACCATGGCTGTCGACATACTGGCGCTGAATTTCCATGTCGGTGCAATGGCGAAGAACGCCTTCGATCATGGAAGCGACCTCCGAGGACGAGCACCGCTTGAGCTGCGAATAAACGCAGGTCGCGCGTTTCTCGACGTGCCAGTAGATCATGACGCCGCGCCCACCATAGCGGGCATGCCATTCCGTCATGAGATTGCGGTCCCACGCGCCGAACTTCGTGGAATCGGACGCGCAGGCCGTGCCCGCGTCACCCCAAACGGCTGCATTGCGGATCGCCAGCGTCGCGTTCGCAACCCGCGCGCTGGCCTCTCTCAGGGCCGGTGCATGGATGAAGCGACGATGAACATGCAGCAATTCCTCATAGCTCACATCGGGTGTCGCGCCCGCGACCCGCTTGATCCCGGCATTCGTGCCGAGCGCATAGAGGCACAACAAAAGCCGTCGATCCAGCGTCTCTTTCGATAGAGAAACCCTCGACGCCGACGTTTCGAAAGCATCCAGAAAGCCGGTATCGAGTGCAGCCTCCTTCAGCACGTCGAGCAGCCCGGTCATCGGCCAGCGTCCGCCGATCTCGCCTTTGATCGCATCGAGGCCTTTCGGCTCGGGTGCAGGCTTGAACGGTGTGATCGAGATGCGGTTTTCGCCACGCCACAGAAGCCGGACCTTATCATTGTCCGGGATATTGGCATTGAGGAGCAACAGTTCCCGCTCAAGCTCTGAACGGATGGCAGACGTAAATGTCCTCGCGTCTGGTGTCAGGTTGAGGTCGGAATAGTAGGCGGCACGCCGGACTTCGAAGTCCTTGGGGAGATCGTCGTCCGGGTTCCGGTAACGGTCCGCGCCAACGACCCAGATTTCCTTGGAGCGAATGCGGTCGCGCAACAACGTGAGAACGCAAAGCTCGTAACTGATCCGGTTCACACGCCCATCGCCATCGATGACGGAGCTGCGCCACCTGGCGGGAATAACCTCATCGGTCGGAACGTCCTGCATCGGCACGAACCGGCAACCGTCATCCATCTTGCTCCGAATCCAGTCGAGCGCCGCAAGCACCGGACGCCACATCGTGTTGTTCGACCGGAATTCCAGAACGGAAAGCAGGTCGGGCAACATGCGCCGGTAATGATTGGCCCAGGATGAGCGCATCACCTTATATATACGCCGATCGAGCGCCCCTTTCGCCTGGCTTTCCTTGACGATCGCCGCCAGCTTGTCCTTGCCGACAATCGGGAAAATCACATCGCAGACGCGCCCGGACGGTTCCTCGATCGAGGCGCTGGCGATCTCGACCAGCAGCCGTTCCTTTCCGTAGACCCGCTCAATGTCCTTTGCGATATCGCTCACGACCTTGCGTTTCGAGCGCGTGCCGATCTTGTGGACCGTCTCGATCAGAAGATCGACCATCGCATCCGTCAACTGCGCCTCGCGGAACAGAAGATAAATCGCATACAGCCCGATCTGCCGCGCAGGCGCGTGCCGGCGCATCTCCGAAGCCTTTTCGCCTCCAACGCGACGAACAATCTGCTCTACCCAAGCCTTGCCGGTCGTCGCGAGAAGATCCTGAGGCAGATCGAGTTTCTGAATGAAGGCGAGTTTCGCCGTCATGCCGAGCATGTTGTCGAGCGAAGCCTGGCCAGCGTCACCTTTCATCGTGTTAAACCCGGTCTGGCCGTCCGGATCGGTAATTGAAGCCTCCAGCAATGCGACCGTGCTCGCCGAAAGTCGGTCGTGCACGCCGCCCAACCAGCTATCCAGATAGTGCTGCCGTTGCGACCGAACCAGGCGCTCCAGTTCCTTGCGCGAAGGCCCGTAAATACGCCGATCCCGGCACCACAGAAAAACATGCTCGAGCATGGCGCTGACCGACTGCCCACTCGGGCACAACTCGCTCGCCATCCACAACGTCAGCTGTTCCCGATCAGCCCGCTTCAAACGTCGAAAGCCAAGGTGCTGCAAAATCTCCGCGCAATGCCGACGGGCAGTGCGACCGGAGAAATCATAGTGATTCACGGCGTCAGCTTCGAGGCCCAGCTGCTCGGCCAGATACAAAACACCATCGGCGGGGAGCGCCGCATGATCCTGCACGAAGAAGCCGTGCGCGGCGAAGAATTTAAGCTGAAGCGCCAGTCCCAGCCGCGCCGGTCCGGGTTTGCCGTTCACAAAATCAGTGTCGGAAAAGCTCAGGCTCCAGCGGCCGATGAAATCCTCGCTCGATATACCTAAACCCATCACGCCACTCCTATAGCCGGAGCGGCACGTCATTCTCCCAAAGTGCAGCCGTCAATCAGTTTGCGCTTGTTCCCACAACGTTCTTCAACTTGGCCAAAATCGCAGCTTCGGGCCGACCGGGCCTATCGGCTATGCAAGGGTCTCCACCGGCGAGCAGGACACCGCCCTGCAACTCGACGCTTTGCGCAAAGCAGGTTGTGAAAGGCTGTTCGAGGATAAGGCATCCGGCGTGAAGACTGACCGCCCCGGATTGGCTGAGGCGATCCGCTACGTTCGCGACGGCGACACGCTCACAGTCTGGAAGCTCGACCGCCTCGGCCGGTCGATGAAGCACCTCATCGAGATCATCACCGAACTGGAGGCCAAAGGCGTCGGCTTCCGATCCATCACCGAAAACATCGACACCACGACATCCGGCGGTCGCCTGGTCTTCCACCTGTTCGGCGCGCTGGCACAGTTCGAGCGCGATCTGATCCGGGAACGAACACGTGCCGGTCTGCAAGCCGCAGAGGAACGCGGCCGACGCGGTGGCCGACAAGTCGTCGTAACCCCGGACAAACTTGCCAAAGCCCGCCAGCATCTGGCGGCCGGTTTGAACGTCCGGGAAGCCGCGGCCCGCGTGAAAATAGGGAAAACCGCCCTCTACGAAGCTCTCAAGGCCGAAAAAGCAACGACAACCACGGTCAAACCAACCTGAGTTCCGGATACGTTCTTAAAAGTCGGACAGATTCGCCACTTTCGTGTCGTGACGCCATGATTACATGCTTGCGAGAAATCATGTTTGCCCGCTGTTAGTCAGCGGCCGACCAACCTCTGATTTTAGCGGCCCGGATTCAAGAGCTTGCAGAATCAGCAATTTCGGCGTTACCACTTACTGTATGAGTCGTAGCCCTACAGCCATTCCAGCCCGTGAACGTGTCGCCGCCATGCGTGCGCGGCGTGAAGCTGCTGGCATGGCGCGCGTATGGGCCGACCTGCCGGGCGAACTGGTTGCACAGTTGGACCGGGCCAAGCAGCAAAAGGGCGCGCAATCCCGCGCGCCGATCATCGAGGAAGCCTTGAGGTTTTATTTCGAGAAGCAGCAAGGGGCATAACGGCAAAACGCCCGACCGTTGGCGCGGTCGAGCGTTTTATAGGCCGTCAGACACACCGTAGGTCAGGGGTCCGCTAACTCTCCCCTTATCTACGCTATAGCCCTCCAATTCGCAAGATTGATTCTTGCGAAAGCGGGGAAGCTGTGTCCGCCGTCCAACGCCGTCATGTCCTCCAAATGGAAGGACGAAGGGCATATGCTGAGGACGCAAATCGCGGCCGCGATTGGCTGCGCGCGCGGGCACGCGCTTGATGAAATCATGCGGGAGGTTTGGACGCGGCACGGATCGGGCCAGCTCAGCGATGACGAGGCCGGGCAGCTTTCCGCGCTCGCCCATGAGCGCCGAGGCACCTTGCAGGGATCGCGGCAGACGGCGCTTAGCCTGGTCTTCCCTCCCCCGGCCCAGCGCTGCCCGACGCCGGTTCGCCGGCGCAGCTATTTCAAGGGGCGATCGGAGGGCCGTATCTGGCAGGCGACGACGCGCAAGGACGTGCAGGCGATCTTGAAGGCGGCCGAAATCTACAACGAGGCCGGCTTGCACGAGAAGGGCGAGCGCAGCGGCCCGCTCGGATCGGTGGCGCTCGACGTGCTGCGGCTGTTCGTCAACCTGATCGACTTCCGCACCGGCCGGCTAGAGCCGTCAATCACCACGATCATGGACCGTTTGGGCCGGTCGCGGGATACGATCGTGCGGGCGCTGAAGAACCTGCGGGCGCATGGCTTCATCGACTGGCTGCGGCGCTACGAGCCGACCGGGAACGAGGGGCGCGGCCCACAGGTCCAGCAGGCGAGCAACGCCTATCGCCTGTCCCTGCCGGAAAAGGCCCGGCAGTTCCTTGGCCGGTTCGGCAAGGCCCCGCCCCCGCCTGCCGATCATGGTCAGGATCAACGGACCTGGGCCGAGGCAATCGACGCCTACAGGAAGGCCCTGCCCCTCGATGAGCGGACGCAGCTCGACGCAGGCGACGGGCCACTCGGGAAAGCTCTTGTTAGCATTGCTAAAGGCTTGATGAAACGTGAGTCCGATAACCAGACTGAATCCCCCTCTAATTCTATTCTCTATGTGAAAACATAAGCGGTCGCCGCTGTTCGGGCCGCTCTCGCGGCCCTGCGGCGGTTCCGATCCGCTCATAGGGCGGATCGGGAAGCGGACACCTCACAGCAAATCCGCAACGCTCGCGCCTGCGGCCAACGCCGCATGGGCTTTCGAGAGAAAGAGGGCGGCAAGGGTAGTGCGAAACATGAAATTATGTAATCATGCTTGCATGTCAGCCTGAAGTATGCGACTTTTGTTTCGTACGGAACAAAAGAGGCCGCCATGTCCCCCGCCAATCCGACCGTAAAGACCTATGCCGCGCTGAATCAGGCGTTCGATTTTTTCAACGATCGCCTGTTCGGCGGTGAGTTGCCGGCCTGCCTCGTGACGTTGCAGCGCAAAAACAAAGCCTATGGCTATTTCGCCGGCGGCCGGTTCGGATCGAAGGACGGTGCAGAGATCACCGACGAAATCGCGCTGAATCCGTCGCATTTCAAAAGCCGCACCGACGAGCAGAGCCTTTCGACCCTCGCCCATGAGATGGCGCATCTTTGGCAGCACCATTTCGGCAAGCCGTCGCGCGCCGGCTACCACAACAAGGAATGGGCGGCGAAAATGCACGAGATCGGCTTGCACCCTTCGGATACCGGCCAGCCAGGCGGCAAGGAAACCGGGCAGTCATGCAGCCACTATATTGTCGAGGGCGGCCGCTATGCCCGCGTTTTTGCCGAGCTGGCGGCGCAACCCGACTTTACCGCCCTCTATGTCGAGCTTTGGGACGACGCCGACGCCCGGAAGGCGTGCAAGGCGAAGTCGGCCAGCAAGACCCGTTACACCTGCCCGTCATGTGAGTTGAACGCCTGGGCGAAGCCCGGTGTCCGCCTGATGTGTGGCGAGTGCGACGAGCCGATGGCGGCCGCTGAGGAAGCGGAGTAGTTAACCCTTCCTACATGAAAACATGCTTTCATGTATTGGAGAAAGCATGTAGCCTTTATTTCATGAAAGGATGCAATCATGATAACAGTGGCGTTCTGCACGCAGAAGGGCGGGACCGGCAAGACGACGATCGCGACGGCGCTTGCGGTCGCGGCTCACCTGGCCGGGAAGAAATCGGCCCTGCTCGATCTCGACCCACAGACAAACGCCGTCAACTGGTTCGACCGGCGCAAGGGCGACGGCCCGGACGTTGCCTCGATTCAGCCCGGCGCTATCCGGCGCTCGCTGGACGCCTATCGCGGCCTTGGCATGGATTGGGTGTTCATCGACACGCCCGGCAAGATGGAAAGCGCCTCGGTCGAGGCGGCCAAGCACGCCGATATAGTGCTGGTCCCGTCGCAGGCGCAGATATTTTCGATTGAAACTTTGGAGCCGCTAAAGCGGCTTCTCGACATGGCCGGCAGTCCGCCAACGTTCGTTGTGCTCAATCTGGTGCATCCGAACGCCGGGGGCAGGGCGATTGACGATGCCGCCGCGATTGCCGCGAGCTTCAACGTGAAGGTTGCCCCCATCCATGTGTCGCGGCTGAAAACCTATGAGGACGCCCCGGCCTTGGGGCAGACGCCGCAGGAGCTGGAACCGCATGGCCGTGCGGCCCAGGAAGTCGCCGGCCTGTTCACGTTCCTTTCAGACCAGGCAAGCATGATTACAGGAAATCATGAAAGGATGAAAGCATGAGCCGCAAGCCTTCGCTTCTCGCCGCTGCGATCAAGACCGCAGAGCAACCCGCATCCGCGCCGGAGGCCCCGTCAGAGCCGCAAGGGAGCGCACCAGCTTCGCAGCCGGCCGGGAGCTATGTTGCGCCCTCGCGTGCTAACAAGCTCGGCAGAACGCATTTCCTGCCACCCGCCTATTGGGAGACGCTGGACGAACTCAGTTTTCGCAGCAGGGATGAGAAGGGGAAGAAGATTTCGAAGGAGCGGCTTGTTGCCGAGGCGCTGAATCTGCTTTTCGCCAAATACAATTATCCGTTAGTCCGCGAGGATGGGGAGTAGTTGCCAAGGCATCATGTTTGCGTGAAATCATGTAATCATGCAAGTCCCCGACCGTTGCAGCGTTCCCGATCGGGTTTATATGTGATAGTGTTTAGTCCTATTGAGCACGATCCAACGCGGGAGATTCCCATGCGCAGCACACAACAGTTGAGCGTCACGTTGCCGAACGAAATGGCACAGATGGTCAAGAGCAAGGTTTCGTCGGGCGAATATGCCAGCGACAGCGAGGTTATTCGCGACGGCCTGCGGGCCTTGCAGGCGCGCGACAAGGCCCTTGAAAGCTGGCTGCGCACGGAAGGCGTTGCCGCCTACGACAAGCTGAAAGCCGATCCTAGCCGGGCGCTCAGCGTCGGCGAGGTGCGCCAGCACCTTGCCGAAAAGCGCAAGCGGCCCGCCTCAGCGTGACCCATACGGTTCACTTCACCCCGGAAGCTCTCGACCAGCTCGACAAGCTGGAAGTCGATATTTCCGGGGCAGCGTCGCCCGCAATAGCGGCGCGATATGTCGATTCCATCGTGGACTATTGCGAGAATCTGCAAACCTTTCCGCACCGAGGCACGCGGCGCGACGATCTTCGACCGGGCTTGCGAACACTTGGGTTTCGCCGGCGTGTGACGATATTGTTTGAGGTAGCGGACGACACCGTGAATATCATCGGCGTCTATTACGGCGGCCAGGACTACGAGGCGAATTTTCAAGATGACGACGCGCCAGAACACTAGCGGGAGCGTGACAACCATGCGGAGCCGCTGCCTCGCCCGCGAGATCGCGGAAATGGCGGGCACACAGCGCCGCCTCGGGCTTATGGACGCGGCGACCTATGAGCAGATCATGGCCCGGCACCTTGGCGAGAAGGTCCGACCGATCGAAGCGCCGAAGTAGGGCAGGGCAACATGCTTTCCTGTAAGCATGTAATTATCCGCCCCCGGCCGTCCCTACGGCCCGATTTGATAGAGCGGGCCGGCCGGGGGCTAGCGTTGTGCCGAGCGGCGGAAGCCGCAAGAGAGAAGCCCCGGTGCGTCAGCGCCGGGACCGCTTTTCCCATCTGGCCGGCTCGGGCAGGGGGTTTTTGAACTTCTCGCGCAACCGTGCTTTCATTTCCTCGCCCGAAATACCCGGCCGGGGATCATCGGCCGCCGCCTGTATGCTGCGCTTGAGCAGTTCCCGGCGCAGATCGGCATGGGGTTCCAGCTCCTTATGTTCGCCCAGGATCATGAACACGGCTTCGGACGGATCAAGGAACTTGCCCTGTTCGATCAGGTCGAGCAGCCACAGGGCCAGAGACGGCGGCAAATAGGCTTCAAATCGCAATCCGCCCTCTGCGACCTGGTTGCGGAGCCGCTTGGCTTGCTCGACGGCATAGGCCTTGTCGGCGGGATCGGGCCATTCGGGCGCATCGGTGTCGGTCATGGTTTCATCTTTCATGCCTGGTCGAACAGCCCCCGGAACTCGGAATCGGCGTAATAGGCGAGCTTGCCGGCGACGATCGGCCGTTGCCCGGCCAGGAACAGCAATTCGAGATTTTGCGGCAGGTTGCGGACTTCATCCGGCGTCAGCAGCGGCCGGGCGGTGTGTTGCTCGCCGTAGGTGATGCCGGTCTTTTCGGCATCGAGGGCGCGGCTCATGGTCTGGAACACGACCGTCTCTTGCCCGAGCAGATCGGAGACGAGGCGGGCGCTATCGTGATCGTTGACGCCGAAGACCTGTAGGACGCCGGCGTTCGACAGGAATGTGCCGGCGCGCGGGCCGTAGGTGGCACGGAGCTGGTGAACGTCTTGCAGGATCGGCCAGAGCTGGACGCCGTAGCCGGCCATGAGGCCCATGGCGCGCTCGACGGGGGCCAGGTGGCCGAGGGCGGCGAATTCATCCAGCAGGTAGAGAACCGGCACGACCGGCTTGGCGGGATCGCGGGCCATGTCGGTGAGGCTTTGGGCGACGAGCAGGCGCAGCCAGCGCGAATAGGTCGAAAGGCGATCGGGCGGCAGGACGAGGAACACCGAGACGTTGCGGCGCTTGAGATCGGCAAAGCGGAAATCGGAGCGGCCGAGGACTGCGACCATGCGCGGGCTGTCGAGGAAATGGGTATGGCGCTGCGCGGCCGACAGCACGCCTGCGGCTTCCCGCTCGGATTTGCCGAGGTGCCGGTTTGCGGCGCGGGCGACCAGGCCGGCCGCTTCAGGGGATGCCTGCATGTCCTTCAGGAGCGTGGAGAAGGCTTCCGGGGCGAGCGTGAGATAATCGCGCAGGGTGGCGAGGTTTCGGCGCTCACGTGGCTCCTGGGCGGCGATATGGAGGATGAGGCCGGCAATCAGCGCCTTGGCTTCCTCGTTCCAATGGGCCTCGCTGGCCATGCCCGGTTCATCGAACACGAGAGCGTCGGCCAGGGTGCTTGCGTCTTCGGCCACATCGAGGCCGGCCAGGTCGAGTTGGTCGAGCGGATTGAAGGCGGCCGAGGGCAGGCTGGTAACGCCGAAGGGGTCGAGGACGTGGACCGGGCCGAACTGCTGGCGGGCGCGGCCGGCGATTTTCGCATTCTCGCCTTTGGGGTCGATGCAGATCACGGAGCGGTCGGCGGTGAGCAGATTCGGGATGATGGTTCCCACGCCCTTACCGGTGCGCGTCGGGGCCATCGTCAGCAGATGGGCCGGGCCGTCATAGCGCAGCGGCCGTTTTGATTTCGGATCGCGGCCGATCAGCAGGCCGGTATCGGCGCGGGTGAGGGGAGCCACTTCCTTGTTGGTGGCGAAGCGGGCCGAGCCGTGGGTTTCGCCTTCCATATCCCCGAAATGCTCAATCATGGGGTTGGTGAGGGCACGAAAGACGAGGATGAGAAAGACGGCAATGACGAACAGGCCGGCAATCGTTCTGGCAATCCACCAGTCTTGCGGAATAGCATTGGCAATAGCAGCGAGAATGAGCGCCATAAACAAAATGAACGCGCCGACTTGCAGCAGGTACTGCCCGCCCCGGAGCGGCGAGAGAATGACGCTAATCAACGCCCATACCGGATCGCGGGCGGCCGCGCGCAGCATGTTCTTGAACGCGGCCCATGCAAGTGTCGCCTGATTCATGAACCGGCCTCCCCGGTGCTCCCTGCCGTTTGCGCGCTGACCGCCTTGCCGAGCAGATCGGCAAACAGTTCCTTGTCGCCGTCGCGCGTCAGGAAGCCGGGCAGTTCGCGGCGCAGCCAGTCGCCCAGGTCGCGTGAGAACTGATCGGGGCCACCTTCGAGCCGATGCAGGACGAGCGCGCCGAGCAACACCTTGCGGCGTGTATCGTTGGCACGTTCCTGTTTCGACAGCCGGGCCTTGAGCGTGGCCCTTTGCGCATCCAGTTGAGCTAGCCGTTCTTCAATGGATTTGCGCGCCATCCTCAAATCTCCTTTTCCGATTGCTCTGCAAGACTATCATTCCCGACCGGTTTTTCCAGTGTTTGCCTGTTCCGCTTGAATTTTCGACGGATTTGCAGCACAATCTCGGCCTCAGTTCATAGCATCGGCATAGCCGCAAGCGCCACACCGAGCGACGAAAGAGCGAAGCGATTGAGTTGGGAAGGGCGCACTTACGAGTTACTGCGTAACTCAGCGCGCCGCCAGCTTGGTGGTTGGCGGGAAAGGCGGAAATGGGATCGAGGCAACGGGTTGGCGATCTACCATTTGAGCATGAAGCCAATTTCGCGGGCGAAGGGCCGTAGCGCCGTCGCCTCTATGGCTTATCGTGCCGGTAAGAAGCTGACCAACGAGCGCGACGGGATCACGCATGACTACACGGCCAAGCAGGGCGTGGAACATGCCGAGATCGTCTTGCCCGAGGGCGTGAACGCCGATTGGGCGCGTGATCGGTCGGACTTGTGGAACGCCGCCGAGTTTTCCGAGAAGCGGAAGGACGCCCGCGTTGCGCGGGAGTTCGAGGTTGCCTTGCCGCATGAGCTTTCGGCCGAGCAGCGGTTAGAAGCTACGCGGGAGTTCGCGCAGGAGTTGGCCGACCGCTACGGCGCGGCCGTGGACTTCGCCATTCACGCGCCGCACGATGCGAGCGACGTTCGCAATCACCATGCCCATTTGCTTATGACCACGCGGCAGGTGACGGAGGACGGTCTAGGCGACAAGACCTATCTTGAGCGCGAAAACAAATGGCTGCTGGCGAACGACCTGCCGACGACCGACATGCAGCTTCGTGACCTTCGCCAGAGGTGGGAGGGGATCGCCAACGAGCGGCTTGCGATGGCCGGGCTAGATATTCGGATCGACCATCGTTCGCACATGGAGCGCGGCCTTGAGATCGCGCCGACCGAACATATGGGCGTCCATGCCACGCAGATGGAGCGGCGCGGCCTCGACGTGTCGCGGGCGCGGCTGGACGAGGAAGCGGCCCGGCGCAATGCCGAGCTGATCCGGGAGAAGCCCGAGCAGGTTCTTACCCTCATCACCGGGGAAAAGAGCGTGTTCGACCGCCACGACGTTGCGCGGGCGCTGCATCGCTACATCAACGACGACCCGCAGGAGTTTAGAAATGCGTTCGCGAAGGTGATGGCCTCGCCCGCCCTGGTCGAGCTTCAGGCCGCGCGGATCGACCCGGCGACGGGCGAGATCGAGCTTGCGCGCTATTCGACCCGCGAAATGGTCGAGATCGAATCCGGCATGATCGAGAGCGCGCAGCGAATGCACGCGGCGCATGGTCATGGCGTCGATCGCCGGCATGTCGAGCGCGCCATAGAGCGGCAGGACGCCGCCATTCAGCGGAGTACCGGCGAGGCGTCGGCGCGGCTGTCGGACGAGCAACGCCGGGCGATTGAGCATATCACCGGGCCGGAGCGGATTGCGGCCGTTGTCGGTTATGCCGGCGCTGGCAAGTCCACCATGCTCGCGGCGGCGCGCGAGGCATGGGAGGCCGAGGGCTATCAGGTCCACGGCGCGGCGCTGTCGGGCAAGGCGGCCGAGGGCTTGGAGGAATCTTCCGGCATCCAGAGCCGCACACTGGCGTCATGGTCCCGCGGTTGGGAGAACGACCGCGGCACGATCGGCCGCGGCGACGTGTTCGTGATCGACGAGGCGGGCATGGTCGGGAGCCGGCAGCTCGCCCGCTTCGTTGGCGAGGCCGAGGCGCGCGGGGCGAAGATCGTCCTAGTCGGGGACCATGAGCAGCTACAGGCGATCGGGGCGGGCGCACCGTTCCGGGCGATCACCGAGGAAATCGGCCATGCCGAGCTTTCCGAGATTCGCCGGCAGCGCGTGGACTGGCAGCGGGAGGCGTCCGTTGCCTTCGCCACGCACCGGACGGCCGAAGGGCTGGCGACCTATCGGGATCGCGGCAATATCAGCTTTGCCGAAACCGGCGAGGACGCGCGCGGCCAGATCGTGCGCGATTACCTTGCCGATCGCGATCAGCGTCCGGAGGGGACGCGCGTTGCGATGGCGCATCGCCGGGCCGATGTTCGGGCGATCAATGACGCGATCAGGACCGAGCTACAGGACCGGGGCGAACTGGCGCAGGGCGAGGACGCCGGCGCGCTGACCTTCCAGACCAATGACGGCAAGCGCGAGTTCGCGCCCGGCGACCGCATCGTGTTCTTGGAGAACAACCGCGACCTTGGCGTGAAAAACGGGATGCTTGGCACCGTCGAGCGTGTCGAGGCCGGCCGACCGGGTGCCGGCCCCATGATCGTCGCGCAGCTCGACGGCCGGGGCGGCGATAGCGTCAGCGTCCCGATGGGCGACTATCAGGCGGTCGACCACGGCTATGCGACGACGATTCACAAAAATCAGGGGGCGACCGTCGATCGGTCCTATGTGATGGCGTCGGGGACGATGGACCGGCATCTAACCTATGTCGCCATGACCCGGCATCGTGACGGTGTGCAGTTCTACGCCGCACAGGACGAGTTCACCAATGCCGGCCAAACGTTGGCTGCGGGCCGGCTGGTCGAGTATGGGGCGGCCCCGTTCGAGCATGACCCGCAGAAATCCGGCAGCTATTTCGTGACGCTGGAAACGGACCAAGGGCAGCAGCGCACCCTATGGGGCGTCGATCTTGAGCGCGCCATGAAGGAGGCCGCGCCCGAGATCGGGGATAAGATCGGCCTACAGCATGAGGGTTCCGCCCCCGTCACCTTGCCGGATGGGACGCAGACGCACCGGAACACATGGAAGGTTCAGGACGCCGGCGAGCTGGCCTATAGCCAGCTAGAACGCTGCCTGTCCCGGTCGGGCGTCAAGGAAACGACGCTCGATTATACAAGCGACTTTGCCGAGCGGCGCGGGATCGCGGAGCAAATGGGCGTCCGCAGCGAGATCGAGATTCCGGCCGAGCGCGCCGGGTTACGTGCGGAGCGGGAGTCGACGGCCGAAGGTCGGCACCCTGCCGAGCGGGAGCGCATCGAGGACCGCGCGCCGAGATCCTCGCAAAAAGTCGGCGTGGATCTCGCGCAGGATCTTGGTGCAAATCCTCGCGCGGATCTCGCCGACGATCGACAGCAGCGCCAACAGCCGTTTGAGGGCCTGAAACTCGGGCGCGGCGCGGCGGCCGAGGGGCCGCAGCAGGACCGCGCCGACGAGAACGGCCCGCAGATCGACCAGAAACGGCCACAGCAGGCCGAGAAGCAGCGGCGCGGTATGTTCGCCGGCCTCAAGCTCAATGCGCATCCTGCCCCCTCACAGGAGCGCGGCGAGCGGCCGGAAAGGGAAGGGAGCTTGCGGCCGGCGCCGGCGCCCGACCGGCTGGCCGAGCGGGCGCGGGGGCAGTCGCCGCTTGAGCAGGCCGTTGACCGCTATTCGCGGGCTTATGAATCGGTCGCGCAGCATCGGCGCGAGGGTCTGCCGGTTCTCGACATGCAGCGGCAGGAAATGCGCGATGCCGGCCAGCAGCTCGACCAGGTGCGCGACGGCATGAAAGATTTGATGCGCTCGACGCTGCAAAACGACCCGGCGACGGCGCGCGCCATGACCGAGCTTTCCGGCCGGGAGCGTGTCGCCCATGTCATCGAGGGCATGAAGCGCGAGAACGCGGCGCTGCAAGACCCGAATGTCAGGGCCGAGCGGTTCGTTGAACGCTGGCAGGAACTACAGGGCCAGCGCCGGGAGCTTCGCGGCTGGCAACATGACGACGCCCGCGCCAAGGTCGAAAGCCAGATGAGCGGCCTTGCCAAGAGCCTTGAACGCGACCCGCAGGCGGAATCCATCGTGCGGAATCGCAGCCGGGAGCTTGGAATCGGGCAGGAGCTTCGCCGGGGCCAGAGCATCGCCCGCGAGCTGCAAGACGAAATGACACGCGGCCACCGGCTTAGTCGGGGCATCGGCATGGAAAGGTAGGCACGGAGAATATGGCGGAGCTGGACGACGACAGGGAAGGAATCGAGCCGGAAGCACTGGACGAGGACGCCGGCGACCCGGCCGCCGCGTTCGATGCGCTACGGCGCACGATCGAGGCGCAGGGCGCGCAGATCGGCGCGGAAATGACCGTGATGCGGCGCGGGCTGGAAGCTGCTTTCGACCAGCTCGAAAGGATCGAGCCGCAGGCCGATTACAAGCCCCAGCTCGCCCAGCTCGTGCAGCAGCTCGGCATTGTCGCGGAGCGCCTGCACGGCGTAGAGCAATCGCCCATTCTCCGGCAGGGCGCGCAACACTATGCGGCGGTCCTCGAGCGCAGCGGCGAGGCCCTGATACGCACCGCCGCGCAGACACTTGAGCGGCAGGCGTCCGACCTCGAGCGCGCCGGCCGGAATCTTTCGGCGCACGTCGCCGGCGCGCGGGAGCGCAGCCGGCAAGATTGGTGGCTTGTCGCCGCTTTCGCTGTTGGCCTGCTTGCCGGCGCGCTGGTGATGTTGTTCCTTCCGCGCGTGTTGCCGTTCTCGGCCGCGCCGCGTGTCGCCAGCGTCGTCATGGGCGAAAGGCCGTGGCAGGCCGGTATGAGCCTCATGGCGTTCGGCAGCCCGGAAGCATGGCAGCGCGTGGCCTCGGCCGACCAGCTCCTTGAAACGAACAGGGAGGCGGTAGCGGCTTGTTGGGAGGCCGCGCGCACGGCCGGCGAGGATCAGCGTTGCACCATCACCGTGAAAGCGCCGGCAGCAGCGCCGGCGCAGTAGTGCAGAAGGAGTTTCTATGGCTAACGCTGAACATATGTTCGTCGTGACTGGCGGCCCCGGTTCCGGCAAAAGCAGCCTGATTGACGCCATGACCCGGCGCGGCTTCCGCACGATGCCCGAGGCCGGCCGGGCGATCATACAAGATCAAGTCAGGATCGGCGGGCCAGCCTTGCCTTGGGCGGATCGGGCCATCTTTGCCGAACTCATGTTGGGTTGGGAGCTGCGTTCCTACCATGAGGCTCTTGCGAGTGACGCGCCCGTCCTGATGGATCGTGGGATTCCTGATGTTGTTGGCTATCTCACGCTCTGCGGTCTGCCTGTCCCGGCTCATGTCGAGGCGGCGGCGAAATTCATCCCTACAACAAGCGGGTTTTCCTCGCCCCGTATTGGGATGCCATTTTCGCGCAGGACGCCGAGCGCAAGCAGGACCGGCAGGAGGCCGAGGCGACCGGCCGGGTCATGGCCGAAACCTACACCCGGCTTGGCTATCAGATTGTAGAGCTGCCGCTGGTGGGGATCGAGCAGCGCGCCGACTTCATGGCGGAACGTCTGCAATCCTTGTGAAGGTGTCGTATGTTTCGGGATTTTTGCGACAGAAACTCACTTGCTAGAGACAACATCAGGGATAGCGCCAGCGATCCAGCTCCTTGATCGTTGACCTGTGGCATTTGAGGTGATGCTTCATCAGCCTGATGTCGTGGAGGTAATCCTGCTCCGGCCGGAATTCGTAATCCGGATCGATATGGAGGTGGTTGCGGGTAAAGCATTCGACCAGGTTGATGCCGTCCCAGGTGCCGATGACCTGTTCGAGGCTTTTCGCCATATGATGCAAAGGGGAACCGGGCTCGTTTTCATCCCTCATCTTGTGAAGACGCACATGGATGTGCTGCAGCATGTCGGTCCGCATGTAGCGGTTCAGGAGCATGAGCGAGTGGGCCGGCGTCTTCGGCACGGCAAAGCCCATCTTGTCTTCCGGCGGCAGGTCCGGAACATTCGGGCGGTGGTCTGTGTCGGGCATCGCAACAAACCCCGGTTTTCTGCACCTCGGAACAACACGCCGGCGAATCTGGCGCGACGATCTGCCGATTTCATATAAAGCCTTGGATAAACCTATAGCCAGAAAACCTGGCCCCCGCTACGTTGATAGACGAAGGGGGCGAACATCACCATGCTGATCGGATATATGCGGGTGTCGACGGCCGAGCAGAGCCTCGACCTTCAACGCGATGCGCTCGAAAAGGCTGGCTGTCGGAAGATCTACGAGGATGTCTGTTCGGGCCGCGCCACCGAGCGGCCCGGCCTTGCCCAGGCACTCGACACCGCTCGCGAGGGCGACACGCTTGTCATCTGGAAACTCGACCGGATCGGACGATCCCTGCCGCATGTCGTCGGGCTTGTCGGCGAGCTTCAGAAGCAGGGGATCGGGCTGAAGGTGCTGACCGGTGACGTCGACACGACCACGGCGACGGGGCGACTTGTCTTTGGCATTTTCGCCACGCTCGCCGAGTTCGAGCGCGATCTCATCCATGAGCGCACGATGGCAGGTCTGGCCGCCGCGCGAGCCCGGGGTCGCGCCGGCGGACGGCCGCGGATGATGACCCGTCCGAAGCTTAAGACCGCGATGGCGATGATGGCGGACCGGGAAAACAGCGCCCGTGATGTCGCCACCCAGCTCGGCGTCTCGCTGTCGACGCTCTATGCCTATGTCGACAGCAAGGGCCAACCGCGCCCGCGTGCCGCTGATCTTCTCAAGAAGCGTTCGGTCGCCGCGAAATAGGAGAGCCCGTGCCGGTCAGCTTCCTCACCGAGGACCAGGTCCGGCGCTACGGTCGTTTCGCGGACGAGCCGACCTCCGATCAGTTGGTCAGGTACTTCTATCTCGATGACGCCGATCGCGCGTTTGTCGCCGAGCATCGCGGCGATCGCAACCGCCTGGGCGTCGCCGTCCAGCTCGGATCGGTTCGCCTGCTCGGGGTGTTTCTCGAGGACCTTGCGACAGCTCCGGCGTCCGCCGTGGGGTACGCGGCAGAGCAACTCGGCCTCAATGATCCGGGCGCGATTTTCGCCTATGCGAACGACCGGGCGCGCTGGCGACATATCCCGCGCATCCGGGCACGCTATGGCTATCGCTCCGTCACCGATCCCGGCGTGTCGTTCCGGCTGAGCCGCTTTCTCTACGCCCTTTGCTGGACCGGCACCGACCGGCCCTCGGCGCTGTTCGATAGAGCTGTTTCCTTTCTGCTCGCCAACAAGGTTTTGCTGCCGGGACTGTCGGTGCTCGAGCGGACGGTCTCCCGCGTTCGCGCGCGCGCCAATGCCCGTCTGTTCCGCCGCCTCGTCGACAAGGTGACGCCCGAACAGCGCGAGCGGCTCGACGCTCTCGTCGTGGTGCCGGAAGGTGTCCGCCAGAGCCCCCTCGATCGCCTTCGGGACGGTCCTTATATCCAGAGCGGCCCAGAGATCAGCCGGGCGCTGGCGCGTCTCGACGAAATCCGCGTCATCACGGAAGGGTTGCCGGAAATCGACAGGCTGCCGCCTGGTCGCATCAATGCGCTCGCCCGCTTCGCGTCCGCTGCCAAGGCACAGGCGGTCGCCCGACTTCCGGACGATCGGCGGACCGCAACGCTTCTGGCGTTCATCCGCACACTCGAGGCCAGCGCCAGCGACGACGTCATCGATCTGTTCGACGTCGTCACCACGACGATCTTTTCCAATGCGCAGGCGGCCTCAAGGGAGGCGCGTCTGCGCTCGCTTCGCGACCTCGATGCCGCTGCGCTGAAGCTGCGCGATGCCGCCGCCGTTTTGTTCGACGAGGCGACACCGGACGCCGAGGTTCGTGCCGTCATCTTCGAGACCGTGGGGCGCGATCTCCTGAAAACCGCCTATGACCGGGTGGGTGCACTCGCCGAGCCGCCCGACGACGTCTATTTCGCCGAACTCAGGAAACACCGGGGGCAGTTCCGCTTCGCACCGGCGTTGCTGCGGGGGCTCGATCTCGATGCGGCCCCGGCGGGCAAACCCCTCCTCGATGCCCTTGAACACGTGCGAGTCGTTCAAGATGGCGGCAAACGCTCCGGACCTGCACCTGCCGCATTCGCACCGAAGGAGTGGATTGGCCAACTGAAAGCGGCCGACGGCAAGATCGACCTGTTCGGCTATCGGCTGTGCGTACTCGACCAGCTCCGGCGCACGATCCGCCGGCGGGATGTCTTTGCATCCCGGTCGCTACGTTACGCCGATCCCCGCAAGGGTCTTCTGTTCGGCGCGGCCTGGGAAGCCGCCCGCCCCGCCGTTTGTCGGACGGTCGGAGTTTCAGCGTCGGCCGACGAGGAACTGGCCCGGCTTTCGGCGCGCCTTGATATCGCCTATCGGGAAACCGCCGATCGCGCGCCTACCAACCCGGCGCTGTCGATCGAGACGACAGCCGACGGCGTCGATCTGTCGGTAGCGCAGCTCGACAAGATCGAGGAGCCGCCGAGCCTCGTGGCGCTTCGCACCGCAGTCGAGACTCGACTTCCACATGTCGATCTGCCTGAACTTATCCTCGAAATACAGGCGCGGACTGGATTTGCCGAGCATTTTACCCACGCGAGCGAAGGTGGTTCACGCGCCGACGACATCGCGACGAGCGTCAGCGCCGTTCTCCTGGCCGAAGCCTGCAATACTGGCTTCGAGCCGCTTGTCCGGCGGGACAACCCGGCGTTTCGCCGATCGCGGCTGAGCTGGGTGAAACAGAACTTCCTGCGCGCCGAGACGCTGACTGCCGCCAACGCAGCACTGGTGGCGGCACAGAACGCGGTTCCACTCGCCCGATCCTGGGGCGGCGGAGAAGTTGCCTCGGCCGACGGCTTACGCTTTGTCGTGCCGGTGCGTACCATTCATTCCGGCCCCAATCCTCACTACTTTGGACACGAACGCGGCGTCACCTGGTACAATCTGACGTCCGACCAGTACACCGGCCTCAACGCAATCACCATTCCCGGAACGTTGCGCGATAGCCTTTATCTCCTGGCCCTCGTCCTGGAGCAGGAAACCGAGCTTTCTCCGACCGAGATCATGACCGACACCGCAGGCTACACCGACACGATCTTCGGAATCTTCCATCTCCTCGGCTACCAGTTCAGTCCTCGCATCGCCGACATCGGCGGCTCCCGGTTCTGGCGTGTGGGCGTCACGACACGAAAGTGATGAATCTGTCCGACATTTGAGAACGCATGAAGAACTCATGCCGGTTTGACGGTGGGTGCGGCTGATTTTTCGGCTTTGAGAGCTTCGTAGAGCGCGGTCTTGCCGATTTTCACGCGCGCGGCGGCTTCGCGAACATTGAGGCCGGCAGCCAGATGCTGGCGGACCTTAGCGAGCTTCTCCGGCGTGACGACAGCTTGCCGGCCTCCGCGCCGACCCCTTTCCTCTGCTGCCTGTAGTCCGGCGCGGGTTCTTTCCCGAA
Source organism: Mesorhizobium sp. Root157 (assembly GCF_001427385.1). Classification (GTDB taxonomy): domain Bacteria; phylum Pseudomonadota; class Alphaproteobacteria; order Rhizobiales; family Rhizobiaceae; genus Mesorhizobium. Next base: position 3,086 of record NZ_LMGJ01000010.1, on the reverse strand, counting down.
TGAGATCGCGTTCGAACTGGGCCAGCGCCCCGAACAGATGGAAGACCAAGCGACCGCCGGGTGTCGTGGTGTCGATGTTTTCGGTGATAGATCGAAAGCCTACACCCTTGGATTCCAGCTCGGTGACGATCTCGATCAGGTGCTTCATCGATCGGCCGAGACGGTCGAGCTTCCAGACCGTAAGCGTGTCGCCGTCTCGAGCATAGCGCACGGCTTGGGCGAGCCCCGGCCGATCGGTTTTCACACCCGATGCCTTGTCTTCGAACAGCTTCTCGCAGCCCGCCTTGCGCAGCGCATCGAGTTGCAGCGCCGTATCCTGATCGCCGGTGGATACCCTTGCGTAGCCGATCGAGGTCATGACGTGTGATTTGTCCGCTTTCCCATTGAATTCGGACAATGTCCGGTTTGCCGTCGAATGGCAAGGTTTATGGACGAAACCTGTGGAAGCCGCGAAACGACCGTTTGCCGGACAGGTGTTTTCCATTTCGGTGCAGCCTCCGCGAGGAGATGGAGGATGATGAATGGCGCGAAGAGCACTGTTGGGCGAAACATGGTGGAGCCGGGCGACAGCGATCCCCGACGACGAAAGAGAGATCGCCAAACATTACACGCTGGACCAGTCGGATCTCGATCTGGTCATGCGACAGAACAAGGCGTCGAACCGGCTGGGCCTGGCCTGCGTTCTGGCGATGTTGCGATTTCCAGGCCGACCGCTCGCCGATGGTGAGATCCTGCCTTCCGGCGTCTTGCGGTTCCTGGCGCGGCAGATCGGTGCCGATCACCGTGAGATCGACCGATATTTCGAACGTCCGCAGACGCGCCGCGAGCACCTCGCCCTGCTGTTCGAGAAAATGAAGATGCGCCCATTTGCGCCTTCGGACGTGCGGGCACTGACCGGCTGGTTGACGCCGGCTGCGCAAACCCTGCGCCGGGCCGATGTTTTGGCGGACATGGTTGTGGAGGAATTGCGACGTCGGCGAATTCTCCTGCCGACGCGCGGAGCACTCGAAGCCATCATCCACGTTGCAATCCGGCGCGGCATCCGCATCGCTCACCGGGCCCTGGCTGGCGGGCTTTCGGAAGGTCAGAAGCGTGACCTCGACAAACTTCTCGACCCGCGTGCGGGGACGAACGTGACCATCCTCGCGTGGGCGAGAACACCGGCATTGTCGCCTACCGCCATCAATCTCGACAGGATAGCTGAACGCGTCCAGTTTCTTCGGTCACTGAACCTGCCAATGGAACTGATGGAGCGCATTCCAACCAAGGTTTTTGATGAACTCGCCGCGGAAGGGATGCGGATGAGCGCGCAGCATTTGCGCGACCTCAATCCCGAACGCCGGCACGCCGTGCTGGCTGCGACGACTTTACACCTCTCTCGCCATTTGACCGACTGCGCCATCGACGTGTTCAAGAAGCTGATCGGCGCCATGACGCGGCGAGCCGACAATCAGGCGACCGCCCGCATCACCCGTTCCGTGCGGGAGGTTCAAAAGCCGCTGAAGGACGTTTCGAAAGTTTGCCATGCGATCATAGAGGCCAGGCAGAAGGGCGAGGATATCGGCAGGGCGCTCGAACAGGTCATTCAATGGCCGGTCTTCGCGACCAGTGTTCAGGCGGTCGACACACTGATTGCTCCCGACAGCATCGACGGGAAAATCGAAATGCTCCAGCGCTATCCAACGATCCGAAAAATGGCGCCGGAATTCCTCTCGACGTTCGTGTTTCGCGGCCACGCCGTCGCAGCGAATCTCCTGCGGGCGCTATCCATGGTCGCTGAACTGTACCGCAAAGGCAAAAGAGCGATACCCGACCGGGCTCCCATATCCTTTGCGCCGAAAGGCTGGATGCCGCTCATCCTGCAGGATGGCAAGATCGATCGCAGGGCCTATGAACTCTGCCTGTTCAGCGAATTGAAACGCCGCCTCGATGCCGGCGATGTCTGGGTGGAGGGCGCAAAGCGCTTTCAGTCCTTCGAGAGCTTCCTCATTCCCGCGCCGACATTCGAGTTGATGCGCGAGGAAGGCCCGCTTCCGATCGCCGTCGATACCGATGTTGAAATCTATCTGAAGCAACAGCGCCAGATCTTGAATGATGGGCTGAGCGAGCTTTCCCGTCTGGCGGAAGCCGGTGAGCTCGACGATGTCGAATTGGCCGGCGCGGGTTTCAGCGTCACGCCGCACAAGGCCATGTTTCCGGACATCGCGAAATCGTTAAAACCGAAGGTGGGAGGCCGCCTGCCTGGGATCCGGATCACCGACCTGCTGCTTGAGGTGGACGCCCGAACGGGATTTTCCAACGCCTTCACCCATTTGCGCACCGGGCGCACGGCCGACAACAAGCTTGCACTGCTTACCGCCGTTCTCGCGGACGGCATCAATCTCGGCCTTACCAGGATGGCGGATGTTTCTCCCGGACTGACGATGCGCCAACTCGCCTGGGCGCACGACTGGCATATCCGGGAGGAGGGTTACACCGCCGCGCATGCCATCCTTATCAATGCCCAGAGACAATTGCCTCTCGCGAAACTGTGGGGCGACGGAACCACCTCATCCTCGGACGGGCAGTATTTTCCGGCGGGTGGGCACGCCGAGGCGATCGGCGACCTCAACGCCCGCTACGGCCCGAACCCCGGTGCGAAGTTTTATCGCTTCACCTCCGACCAGTATGGGGCGTTCCACATCATCGCTATGAACGCCAATGCGAGCGAGGCCATCTACGTTCTCGACGGTCTGCTCTATCATGGCAGCGATCTCACCATCGAAACCCATTATGTCGATACCGGCGGCGTCAGCGATATGAGTTTCGCCCTCTGCCATCTTGTCGGTTTCCAGCTCGTTCCCCGGTTGCGCGGCCTCAAGGATCGCCGGCTCTATCTCTTCCCGGGCGACACGCCTCCCGAAAACCTCGCCTCGCTCTTCGGCGAACCCATCAACGTCGAGCGGATCAGGGTAAATTGGAATGACATCCTGCGTCTCGTTACAACGATCCGTTCCGGCCAGGTGCGGCCTTCGACCTTGCTGGCGAAACTGTCCGCATTCCCGCGTCAAAACGGACTGGCGCTTGCCTTGCGCGATATCGGACGC
>NZ_LMGJ01000009.1 GCF_001427385.1 Mesorhizobium sp. Root157 | reverse complement strand
CCCAAAGGGATCAGCCTAGCCACTGGACGGTTTTTACTCCGCCCGCACCAGCATTATGCCGGCGCTCCATGGCCTAATTTGTCACCGCCGCGCACAAAACGATCCGCAAGCTGAACGGGGTCGTCGGGTTCGGAACCCAATCGGCGGCCGACATCGCCCGCGCTCCGCAATCGCACACGCTGATCGAACAGTCGGCGACCAATCTCCACTTCCCAAATCCGCGCGCGGATGAGGAGAGCTACATGCGCCGGTTCGGATTGACTGCGAAGGAATATGCCTTCGTCCGGAACACGCCACCTGAACGGCGCACCTTCCTTATACAGCATGGCAACGATTCCGTCATTGCCCGACTTGACCTTTCGGCCATGCCCGACATCGTCAAGGTCCTGTCTGGCCGCAAGGAGACGATCGAAGCCTGTGCGGCGTTGCGAGCGAGACTTGGTGAGGATCCGGCGGCTTGGCTTCCTGAATTTTGCGGATGGGAACCAGCCGCATGATCAGGCGTGTTCCCATCCTGCTCGCCTTCCTGTCATGGCCTGCATTTGCAGACATACCGACCATCGACCGGAGCCTGCTTGTTCGAATTGAGGATCGCGCCCGCAAGACCACCGAGATCGACACTGTAAATCGCGACCGCTACGCGAAAGGCCAAGGCATCACCTGCTCGCTCTATCGCCCAGGGCGCAAGAATGATCCTGTTTCGGCAGCGAAAGCCAATCCGACCATCGCCGGTCTCGTACGGCGCATCGCGCGCGAAGAGCATGTTGACGAAAATCAGTTCCTAGCCTTGGTTTACCAGGAGAGCCGCTTCAATCCGTGTGCGAAGTCGAGCGCCGGTGCACTGGGGCTGGCGCAGCTCATGCCTGGCACGGCAAGGGATCTGGGCGTCAACCCGTATGACGTCGTACAGAACCTGCGCGGCGGGGCCCGCTACTACCGGCAACAATTGAACCTGTTTGGCGGGAACGTTTCGCTGGCGCTCGCAGCCTACAATTCCGGTCCGGGCAACGTGCAGAAATATGGCGGCATCCCGCCATTCCGGGAGACGCAAGGCTATGTCGCCAACATTGCCAGCAGATGGCTTCCGGCTTTCGGTGGTTTAGACGAGTCAAGCATGCCGGCTAGCTATGGCGGTGGAACAGCAGCCTTCGAAACGGCCCGTGACGCCACGCTGAATGCGATGGGCCTTACGTCCGCGATAACGGACGGTTCTGGTGATGTCGCCTCGTGGTTCGCACAACTTGGCGCGCTACCGGCCGGCGCGATCCAGGACAGCTGGGACCACAACAGCGGTGCCCGAAATGCCAATATCGAGATGCTCAACCAACTGCTTCAGCTCGGCGCGGCTTTTGCTGAACTGGCCAACTCACGCAACGCAATGACCCTGAGCGACATGTCGGGCGCAAACCGCTCAAGCCGATACGGTGATCCCGGGGCGAACGATACGCGCGCAATCGCCGGCCTTTGCGTCAGCCGGCAGGCGCTCGCCTGGGACGAAGAGACAAAAGCCTGCATCCAGAAGGTCGACCTCGAGGCTGGATTGCAGCTCATGCCGGATTGATGGAGACGAACATGAAAGAACGAATACTGGCGATTCTGGCGGCAACCGTAACGATGGTCTTGCCAGCGGCAGCGGACATTCCAGTCATCGACAAGACCAATTATGCGGTTGCGAAAAAGACGGCGGAAACCACGGCGAAAATCCTCGATACCAACAAGGACATTCTCCAAACTGTCGAAAAGACGCTGGAGGCAGTTACCGGCGACCGCGGCAGCGAGGCCGGCTCGCTGAAGGACCTCGCAGTCGGCAAAGGTTTCAGCGTCTCAACCGTGCCTTCCTTCGACAAGCTGCTGAAGGGCGGCGTTGCCGATTTCGGCAGCATGAGCCCGCAAGTTGCTCAGGCAGCGGCGATGTTCATCAACGGGCTGAAACTGGTCAAATCGCTCTCTGGCAAACAAAACAGCTCCCTGGCGAGTGACAAGTCTTACGAAGAACTGATGAAGACAGTGCTCGGCGTGTCCGCGCTGATCACCGGTTCCGGACAGGCTGTCGAAACGCGGCGCGCGGCCCTCGAAAGCGCAGGACAGGAGATCGGTCAGGCAAAGGACATCAAGGGCTCGATCGACCAGAACACGCAACTTCAGGTTCAGACGGGCCTGACGCTCAACGAAATGATCGGTGTGCTCAATGCCGGCGTGCAGTCCCTGCACGGGGAAAACCAGCGCCGGCTGACCGACATCTCGAACACGCACAAGGCGCTGCAATACGAATGATCGACCTGCGCTTTTCATACGTCGCCGTCCTCGTCCTGGCTTTGTCTGCAAGCGGCTGCGCAACACCGAAGGAACAGACCGCGCCCTGCAAGAGGCCTGCCAATCTTTTGAGCTACGCATCAACTGGTCTGCATGAATGTGGCCCGGCTTCGCCGGTGAATACCGACCGGATCGCCGCCCTGGCGGCGATCGATGCCCTTCAGCCACAAGCACAACAGGGGCAGAGCGGTGAATGATTTCATAGGCGAGTTGCTCGAACGGATCGATGCTTCGGGCGAGCATTTCTCGCAGCGTGCGTTCGAGGCGCTCAGCCAGGATATCGCACCGCTGCTGCGCGTCCTCTTCATCCTTGCCTTTCTTTTTTACGGACTCCACCTGGTCATAGGCTCGTCCCGCCTCAAGATGGCGGAGATCGTGGCGCGTCTGACCCGCATTCTCGCCATCATCATTATCGTGAGTTCATGGGGAAACTTCGACACCTTCTTCTATGAGTGGTTGACGAAGGTGCCCGAGGCTGCCGGCCGGGCAATCCTGGCAGCGTCCGCGACTGGCGTGACGGAGCCGACAAGCGGGCTGTCGCAGATCTGGAAGACCGCCAACGTCGCCGCAGCTGCGTTTTCGGAACAAGCAGGCTACCTGTCGGTGCTCCCCGCGCTTGTCGGTATGGTCATCATGATCTTTGCCGGTCTGTTTGTGGCGATCGCACTCGGCATCCTCGTGCTTGCGAAAGTGATTTTATGGGTCTTGCTGGGAACGGCGCCCATCTTCATTTCGTGCATGTTCTTCAACGTGACGCGCCCATATGCGATGGGCTGGTTCAACCAGTCCTTGCTCTACGCGCTCATCCCGCTGTTCGTTTACGTGATCGCTGCTTTTCTCATCGCTGCGATGGAGCCGGAATTGACCAAGATCGACCAGATCTCGGGCAACCGCGAGCTGAGGTTGAGCGACCTCGCAGCCTTCATCATGCTTTGCATCGCCGGCAGTTTTGTCCTGTTCCAGGTCCAGTCGCTTGCCCAGGGAATAGTGGGTGGGCTGGCTATTCCCTTGGGGGCTCGCTCCCGCAATCTTACAGCAAATGGGGTCGTTTGGAGCCGTAGAGCCATCGGGCGATCGGCAGCGCAGACCCAGGCAGCCGTCAAACGTGTCCAAGCCCGACTGGGTCCCTCGCAACCGGCCGCCGGCGTGGCAATGCAGCGTTCGATTATTCTGAATGGAACCCCAAGGCGACCCTGACGGGCACTGAACCACAGCAAACAATTCGGGCAATACATGATCAACAGCACAGAGCAGTCGCTGCACTCCTATTTCCAGCAGGGTGATGTCTGGGAGCAGGAGATCATCAAGAGGGCTAAACGATCGGCCTACCTGGCATGGTCGGTAGCGCTCGTCTTAGCCTTTCTTGCAGCGCTTGGCCTGCTGGCTGTTGTCTTCTTGCTGCCGCTGAAGAGTTTCGAGCCTTACGTCGTCACCGTAGATCGCACCACAGGATTCATCGAGGTTCAGACCGGTTTGACGCGGCCGTCGAAAGTGACAGAGCAGCAGGCGGTGACCCAAGCCAATGTGGTGCGTTATATCCGCAATCGCGAAGGGTACGACCCCAATGCAATTGGGGACTATTTCGGGATCGCTGCGCTCTTGTCGACGGGCGAGGCCGCGCGTGAACTCCAGGCCCTGTTCAGTTCCGCGAACCCGAAAAACCCCCCCAAGCTTTACGGTCGGCTGAAGCGCGTGCTGGTCGACATCAAGTCCGTAACCTTCCCGAATAAGAGCACGGCCATCGTTCGCTTCTCGACGACGGAAAAGAGTGAGACTGACGCGGTCGTCCGGCATTGGATCTCGGTTGTCCGGTTCCGGTACACTGATACGCCGATGCGCAATGAATGGCGCTTCGAAAACCCATTGGGCTTCCAGGTTTCCTCCTATCGCCGCGACCAGGAGACTGTGACGCCGGAGCAGGGGGAATGAAGATTCTCTTCTTCATGACGGCCGTTGTGCTTGGTGCCATTACCTTACCGGCACTGGGCGCACAGACCCCGAAGGGTGGCTCGCTTGATCAACGCGTTACAAGCGTCACCTACCAGGAAAATAACGTTGTCCAGGTTTTTGCCACCTACGGCATTTCGACCATGGTCGTCTTCGACGAAGACGAGAAGTTCGAAACCATCTCGCTTGGCGATAGCGACAGCTGGCAAGTTGTCCCGGCCGACAAGGGCAATATTCTCTTCGTCAAGCCGACGGCCCGGAACGTGACGACGAACATGAATGTCGTGACGACGAAACGCATCTACTATCTCGAACTGCGCGATTTGGCGCCCGAGGCCGAGCACAAGGTGTTCGGCATCCGGTTCATGTATCCGGAGAAAGATCTCAATGCCACCTTGCACCGGCAAGCCGAGCAGCGCGCTGCCTGGCCAAGCATCTCCGGCATCGACAAGGCCAACGTCAACATCGACTATTCGTTTTCTGGGGATGCCCGGCTGAAGCCTCTTATGGTTTTTGACGACGTGAAAAAGACCTTCTTCAAATTCGGCGCCACCGTTCCAGCGATCTTTGCTGTCAACGCGGACTTTTCCGAAACGCTCGTGAACTTCCGCAGGGAAGGGGACTTCATTGTGGTCGACGGCACTGCAACCCAGTTCACGCTACGCGACGGCAATGAATGGACCTGCATATTCAACCTGCGGCGGCCGGCCTTTGGTGAACCTCGTGCCGACATCTTCGGGCCAGCCGAAGATACGCAAGCGACACAGCGGCAAAGGAGCGGCAATTGAGCCAGCGAACTTTGGAACTAGACGCCCTTTTAGAGGACGATCTTCCTGAAGTCGCCGATCGCTCAGTGCGCCGCAATCAATTGCTCGGCGGTGGGCTGATCATCCTTTGTGGTCTCGTGGCAGGTTATCTCGTGACCTCAGGCCCGCAAGAGCCGGCGGGGGACATGTTGGGCGGGGAGGAAGAATTCACGACGACCGTCTTTCGTCCACCGTCTTTTATGCACGACGATACAGCCAAAACCGAGTTGGCGTCGCCTGCTGTGATTGAATTGCCGCAGCCACCTGCTCCACCCAAGGACAACATCGACACCACTCAGTTTGACGTGCCACCGCCTCCGGTGACACGAGCCGCGCCACCTCCACCTCAATCGGCCGAGCCGTCCGAAGCTGCATTTCCGGAACGCTACCGCTCCGCCATGATCGTGTTTGATGGCGAGGCGGCAGAGAGTGGCACGAAAGGCCTCCAGGACAACGAAGGCGAGGGTTCGTCGGTTGCCGGCGAAGATCGTGCAAGCAGGTTTCTGGCGACTGCTTCGAACCTCGGCGATCGTTCCGCAAAGGCAAAAAAGATTGAGCGCATCGATGCCCTCGTTCCGGAAGGAACTCTCATTGCGGGCATCCTTGAAACCTCGATCATCAGCGATCTGCCGGGGCAGGTCCGTGCCATCGTTTCGCAGGACGTGTATTCCTTTGACGGCCGCCGCATTTTAATCCCCACCGGTACCCGACTCGTCGGCGAATATCAGTCGGAGATGATGCAAGGGCAGACGCGGATCTTCGTAGTCTGGACGCGTTTGCTGCGGGACGACGGCGTGACTGTCCGGCTGAATTCCATAGGCGCTGATGGTCTCGGGCGTGCAGGCTTGACCGGACAAGTTGACAAGAAGTTTCGGGAACGTTTTGGAGCGGCAATCCTGCTGTCGGTCGTTGGCGGCGGTGCGAGCTATCTGGCTGGCGCCGGAAGCCGTGCAGCAACAAGCGGCAATGGCGCCGAGAACCCGGAAGAAATCGCTCGTGCCGCGATCGCGCAGACCTTCTCGGACATGGCCAACCAGACGCTTGGCGACAGCCTCAAGGTCCCTCCGACAATTCGCGTAAGCCAGGGCGAGCGCTTGTTCGTGTTCGTTCGTCAAGACCTCGACTTCTCCGCTCTTTACGACGACCCGGTAACCGAAGCGCTCAAGGACATTCGTCGTGAACGTGGCCTGGACTGACCTCGCCTGGGGCGATCAACACTATTTCCTATACCGTGCTTTGGCACCATTGAAGACTTTTCTCGACGACCCCGCAGTGGTCGAGATTTCCGTCAACCGTCCAGGCGCGGTCTATGTGGAGCGCCTCGGCGCCGACCATATGGAGTTTTATGACGTTGCGCGGCTCACGAGCGCCGAAATTATCAATATCGGAGAGCGTGTGGCAGCCGCCACCAATCAGTTCATCAGCGCCGAGAGCCCGCTGTTGAGCGCAACCCTCCCTTCCGGTGAGCGTATTCAGGTCGTTCTTCCGCCAGCCGCACCCCAAGGCGGCGCAATCTCGATCCGCAAACAGGTTGTCAGCAACTTTTCACTGGAGGATTACCGCGACACCGGTGCTCTGGAAGAAACGACCGTTGCGCTTGGCGGCTTGAACGAAACGGATCGCGTGCTGATCCACCATCTTCGCAATGAAGACATATACGGCTTCATCCGTAGCGCCATCGCAAGGCGGGTGTCGATCCTCATCAGCGGTGGAACGTCGACAGGAAAGACAACTTTTCTCAACGCATGCCTGAAGGTGGTCGGCTCGCAGGAAAGAATCATCACCCTCGAAGATACCCGGGAGTTGTTCCCAGCACAGCGAAACGCTGTGCACCTGATCGCATCGCGTGGTGGCCAAGGCACGGCCAATGTTACAATTCAGTCCTTGCTGGAAGCTTCGCTGCGAATGCGGCCGGATCGGCTCTTCGTCGGGGAGGTGAGGGGAGCGGAAGCTTTTGCGTTCCTGCGCGCAATCAACACGGGCCATCCTGGTTCGATGTCGACCGTACACGCCGACACACCACTTGGGGCCTACGAACAGATTGCGATGATGGTCATGCAAGCGGGTCTGTCCGCAGCCTATCCAAAGGCAGATTTGATTTCATACATTCAAAGCGTGATCCCGATCGTCATCCAACTGCAGCGGGACGGTGGTCGCCGCCGCGTTTCTGAAATCTTCTTTGCCCGCAAACTGGCAGAGAAATCATGACGGGGCCGCTACGCGTCTGTTACCTGATTTTCAGCCTGGTGATCGGCTGCGTGATCTGGACATTAGCCTACGGGTTCACACTGCAGATCTTTTATCGCGACGATCGTGTTTTGCGCGCGACCGTCACGACAAATCCGCTGGCGCCTTTCGGGCAACTGATCGCCTACTTTGACAGTCCTGTGCTTCAGGCAGTTGCGGTGAGTGCAATGGTGCCGGCTTTGTTCGGAGCTGGCATCGTCGCTTATGCAGGTCTTCGTTCACAACCAGCCCCCCTTGGAGATGCGCGGTTTCAAAACGCGATGGTGTTGCGCCGGGGAAAATGGTTCCGGAAAAAGGGGCACATTCTTGGGCGCTTCGGGCACCGTATTTTACGCGTCAATGACGATCGGCATCATCTGGTGATTGGACCGACGCGTTCGGGCAAAGGCGTCGGCTATGTCATACCCAACGCATTGATGCACGAAGGTTCGATGATCGTCACAGATCTAAAGGGCGAGATTTTTAGAAGTACCGCCGGCTATCGAAAATCGAGGGGCAACCAGGTCTTTCTGTTTGCGCCGGGTTCGGCACGAACCCATCGTTACAACCCGCTCGACTTCATCCGGCCGGATCGCGGCGATCGCACGACGGACATCCAAAACATCGCCGGCCTCCTGGTCCCGGAGAATACGGAATCCGAAAATGCCATCTGGCAGGCGACGGCACAGCAGGTGATGGCTGGCGTCATCAGCTACATTCAGGAGAGTGTATTCTATGAAGGGAAGCGCAACCTCGTTGAGGTGACTTCATTCTTCAGCAGCGGGGTCAATCTTCAGCTTCTGATGACAACCATCAAGAAGCAGGAACCTTACCTGTCACGCTTCACGACCGAAAGCTTCAATGCTTACATCGCGCTATCCGAGCGCACGGCGATGTCGGCGCTTCTCGATGTCCAAAAGGCGCTACGCCCGTTTCGCAATGAAAGAATAGCCGCGGCGTCAAGCGTCACCGACATGGATCTGCGCGCGATGCGGCATCGGCCGATCTCGATATATCTGGCACCGAACATCACCGACATATCCCTTCTGAGACCCTTGCTCGCGCTCTTTGTCCAGCAAGCGCTCGATACCATGATGCTCGAGCATGCTGCCCACCCGCTTCCGGTCTATTTCCTTCTCGACGAGTTCCGTCAGTTGAAAAAGATGAGCGAAATCACCACCAAGTTGCCGTACGTAGCCGGCTACGGCATCAAGATGGCTTTCGTCATCCAGGATCTGAAGACGCTCGATGAGATTTATGGGGAAACAGCGCGCCATTCGCTTATGGGAAACTGCGCTTACCAGCTTGTCTTTGGAGCCAATGATCAAGTCACTGCCGAAAGCGTATCGAAAGGTCTCGGTAAGCGAACCGTGCGCTATACAACCGAGTCACGGACCATCGAGCTCATGGGTCTGCATCGACGAACCAAGGTGGAGCAGTTGCGCGAACGGGATCTAATGATGCCGCAGGAGGTGCGCCAAATGCCCTCGGGCAAGATGATCATCCTGCCGGAAGGGCAGGGGCCGATTTTCGCAGACAAGCTTCGTTTCTTCGCAACGGCACAGTTTGGTCAGCTGGAAGCTTTTTCAAGGGCCAACGTCCCGGACATTCCGGCACTTGAACTTTTACCGCCCGGTGCAGTTCCGGCGATGGCAGTGAAGAACTTGCCCAACCGCGTGACGTCTGTATCCGCATCCGATCTCAGGCTTCGCGGCGGCATGCCGGGTGGCTCCGTAGCCGACAACAATCGATCGGCGTCCGTTGCACCCGAGCGCATCCCGAGCTCGCTTTCGACACAAGGGGCTCCAAGCCGTTCTACAGATGAAGCGCGCAAAGGCGGCGCTTCACCGGCACTGGATTCAATGTCGGATTTCTTCAGCGGAAACGATGCAGAAGCACGGTCCACAGGCACAATCGAGGCGAGGTTTGAGTCCGCCACGTGCAAATTGAGGGATTTAGTTCAGAAATCAATGCAGTCAGGAGGCCCTGGCCCGACTACCCGGAATTGGTCACGGATCCTTGATTCAGCAGTTCCAGATGATGTTGACGGTCCCAACCCGAAATAGAATGAAAATCGGGCGGTTCGGGCAGGTGTATTTTTTTGCTTACTCATCAGGCTGGGTGCATCGCATTCGAATTCGACAGTAAGGATGCCCCTGTGGAAGCCGAGAGAGCCAAGCGAGCAACGCAGGGAAGGTCGACGACATTTGCCAAATGGCAGTAATGTGCTATGTATCTGCCACAAAGGGACAATTCCATGCAGTTCCAACACGTTCTGGCCACTCCAGCTCGAGCGGCCAATCCAACGATCTCCGACGACGAGGCGGGCGCGCTGGCGCGCACGACGGTGAACCTATTCAAGGCGTGGGGCGTGACTGACGCGGAAGCATGCACTCTCCTTGGCGGCATGTCTGCCCGCACGTGGGCACGCTGGAAGGACGGCGCGCACGGGAGGATCGACCGTGATCTCCGGACACGGATGGCCCACTTGATGGGCATTCATAAGGGCCTGCGCTATCTCTTCAAGGATGCAGGCCGTGGGTATGCTTGGGTAAGGAAGTCGAATAGAGCTTTTGGCGGCCAGTCGGCTCTTCAACTGATGCTGCGAGGCGAAATCTCCGACATCTCAGCGATTCGCGAATGGCTCGACGCGGAGCGCGGCGCTTGGTGAGCAGGTTGGCGGTGCGGCGCCGAACCCGTTGGCCGCAGACCTACCGTATCATCCGGTCCATCCATCCGCCGATCGATCTTTTCGAAGACATTGCCGATCCCAGGGACTGGGAGGCGCTCGTGTCCGTCGAGGCAAAGACGAACCCACGCATCAGGCTCGAGGTGGGCGACCTCGGCAAGGTTCCAGCTACCCGACGGGTCGCGGGACCCGGCGCCAGCTACGTTATGGCTCCCTTCGTGCACTGCTCGCCGCTCCGGCCCGGGCGGTTTACCGATGGCAGCTATGGCGTCTACTACGCTGGCAACAGCGAAAACGTCGCGCTGGCCGAAACCATCCACCACCACCAGAGGTTCATGGGCGCCACGAAAGAGGATCCCGGGTGGACCTCGGACTTCCGGGTCCTGATCGGGAGCGTGGACCGCAATCTTGACGACGTCAACGCCGTCTCTGGAGTCCTTCACCCGGACGACTACTCAGCTTCGCAGGCCGAAGGCCGGCGCCTGAAGGCGGCCGGAAGCGACGGATTGATCTGGAACAGCGTGAGGTTCCCCGGCGGAAGCTGCATAGGCGCCTTCTGGCCCGACGTTGTCAGCATCCCGGCACAGGGGCGGTATTATTGTTACCACTGGGACGGCTCCCGCGTGGACTTCGTCCGTCAATACGACACGGGAGTCGTGCTTGCGGTTACCTGAGAGGCGCTATCACGCATTACGAACCTCTTTGATGCGATTTATCCCTCAGTCAAAACCGCACGATTGCGACCCGACCGCTTGGCCTGATACATCGCTTTGTCGGCAACCTCGACGAGGCTAAAGAAAAGCCCCTCGGGATCGGGCATGCGCGTTGCTCCGCCGCCGTTGATCTCCCGACCGTCGCTGGGTCGCGGCAACCAAACCCAATGACTCGCAGAGCACACCGGCAGATAAACGCCGCAGGCGCGATGCAGGAATGACTGGCGCAGGCGCGATTAATACTGTCCGCGCCATGACCCGCCCGGCCGGGACGAGAATGAAAACGGCTACTTTCGCTCCGGTGCGGTCATCCTACACTCACAACAGTTCCCTCAATGAAAGCGTTTGATAGTTCCAGACCCTAAGATGCAGTTCCCGCAATGGTACGAAGGTGCGCAAGACCCGAATAGTCCCGCGGCGCAGCACACATCATGAAGCGATACCCTTCCTGTGCAAGTCGCTCGGTATTCTTTCGCCCCGCATGAGGGTGGCCAACGACGACACCTTCTTCACGGCAAGTCGCCACAATTTCAGCCATGGCCTCAAGAACCGCCGGGTGCTCAGTCTGGCGAGGATATCCCAATTCCTGGCTGAGATCGCCTTCACCGATGAGGACGACGCCGATGCCAGGAACGTTTCGCAATATGTCGCGCAGATTGGAAATGCCCGTTGTGTCCTCAATCTGGATGACCACCAGGATTTCACCTTCGGGAGCCAGCGGCCAGACATCGGCCTTTCGGTAGTAGTCCTGCTGCGACAGCCCCCAGTAGCGCGCCGCCTGGGCTGGCCCGTCACCGCGAATCCCGGCAGGCTCATAGAGTGGCTTGTCCTTCAAGCGCGGATAGCGGCATGCGGAAACGGCGTTGTGGGCTTCATCGACCGTGCTGATATGCGGCCACACTATGCCGTAGCAGCCAAGATCAAGAGCTTGCTTGGCCAGGAACTGGTTGCGCTCGACGCCATTTGCAGGAACACGCGCCAGCGGCGTCACAGCCGGGGCCACCGAAGCCGAGCCCACAATCTGGCCGCGATTGAGCAGATATTGCAGACTGTCGCGCAGGGCGGAAATATCCCATCCTCTGTGCTCGCCTTCGAACACCACGCCGTCATAGCCGGAGTCCTGCAATTCGATGGCCATTTCGATGTTGGTCGGTGCAAACAGCGAGATCGGGGTTTCACCGCGTTCAAGCCGTGAGATGATGCCATTCAATCGATTGGTCATGCTTCAGACTCTTGCAGTATCGGCGGCTGGAGTGGGCGAACGCCGTTTGACCAAGTGCGCCTCAAGACGCGGATAAACTCGCATGGCATTGTCCTCGAATATTTTTTTCCGCTCTGCGGCGCTAAGATGTTCGAGCTGGTCCACATAGCGCTTGGTGTCGTCGAAGTGGTGTCCGGTCTGGGGATCGATGCCTTTGACTGCTCCCAGCATTTCGGATGCAAACAGGATGTTGTCGATCGGTATCACGCGCGTCAGCAGTTCGACCCCAGGCAGGTGATAAACGCAGGTATCGAAGAAGACATTGCGCAATAGATGCTCGTCGAGCAGTGGTCGTTTCATCTGCTGTGCGAGACCCCGATATCGCCCCCAATGATAGGGAACTGCTCCACCACCATGCGGAATGACCAGCTTCAACTGGGGGAAGTCGGCGAACAAGTCAGCTTCAATGAGTTGCATGAATACGGTGGTGTCCGCATTGATGTAGTGCGCCCCGGTTGCATGGAAATTGGGATTGCACGATGACGACACGTGGATCATCGCCGGCATTCGCAGCTCGCACAGCTTCTCGTACAGTGGATACCAGTGGCGATCCGTCAGCGGCGGATCGGTCCAGTGGCCACCCGATGGGTCTGGATTGAGATTGACGCCGACGAAACCGAGTTTCGCCAAACGCTCAACCTCCGGAATGCAATTTGCCGGTGACACGCCCGGATGCTGCGGCAGTTGGCCGACCGGTGCGAAATTGCCGGGCAGCAGAGTTGCGATGCGGTGAATGAGGTTGTTGCTGACCCGGGTCCATTCGATAGAAACGGCTTCGGTGCCGATGTGGTGCGCCATGCCGGAGGCACGCGGAGAGAAGATCGTCAAATCTCCACCCCGGTCGCGCTGCATTTGAAGTTGGGGCTGCACGCTGGCGATGAGTTCATGGTCGGAAATGACCGGTCTCCCAGGCGAAGGGGAACCGGCTTTCAGGGCGGCGAGTTGTTGCTCGCGGAACGTCTTTAGCGCGGCCGGTTCGGTCGTGTAGTGACCGTGGATATCGATAATCATGGCATGTTCCGGATCTGGGTTGCGGAAATGGGTGTCGCTTTCACCTAGTCGCTGTCGGTGAACCGCCAGGGGGCTACCCAGCGCTCGAAGCGCATTGCGATTGCGGTGTAGACCACACCCATCAGCATCAGGGACAGGATCGGCACGAACATCGCGGCCGTCTCGAACTGGTTGCCGTATTTGATAATGAGCGCGCCCAGCCCATTGATGGCCGTGAAGAACTCCGCGACCACCATGCCGATGATGGCGCGACCAACACCAAGGCGGATGCCGGTCATCATGAATGGCACGGCCGCCGGCAGGATGATCTTGAGGAAGATCGTGCGTTCGTTGGCTGCAAAAGCGACGCCCACATCGACCAGATGCGGAGCGACATTCCTGACGCCGCTGGCGGTGTTGATCAGCACCGGAAACACGGCGAGGATGAACACAATGAATAGTTTGGCCTGGAACCCCAGGCCAAACCAGAGAATAACCAGTGGCGTGATGGCAACAAGCGGGGTCGCATAAAGCGCGTTTACCAGCCAGTCGGTGCTGGCATCGACATAGCGGTACCGCCCGATCACCAGGCCAAGAGCGATGCCGACGATACTGGCGAGGACAAAGCCAAGCGTTAGCGTCTTCATGCTCTCAAGGAAGGCGCCGACGAGTTCACCGCTATGGATCATGTCGATCGCCGCGGCCCCGATCTGGGTCGGCCAGGCGATGAAAAGGGGATCTACCTGGCGTCCCAAAACCTCCCATGCCAGCAGGACCGTGAAGATGGAAATCATCCGCACCGCCCAATAGCGGCGAGTGGGTTTGTTGAGGACGAGTTCCTCGACTTCAGTGTCGGGTGCTGTTGCCAGAGTGGCTTCTGTTGTTTGGGTCATGGTGCTCTGCTTCATGTATGAGCCGGCATCGACTGATTGCCGATAAGCTGCCAAATATGCTGGCGAATCTCCTGGAATTCAGGCGAACCGCGCAGGACGGGGAGATCGGGACGTTCGCCGGCAAACGGTACGTCGATGATTTCCTTGACCCGGCCGGGTCGGGCGCCGAGGACCACGATGCGGTTGGACAGATAGATCGCCTCGTCGAGATCGTGCGTCACGAACAGGATGGTGGTTTTTGCGTCTGCCTGGATGCGCAGCAGCTCGCGCTGGAGCACTTCTCGGGTCTGCGCATCAAGGGCGCTGAATGGTTCATCCATCAACAGGATCGATGGATCGATTGCCATTGCGCGGGCCAGGCCGATGCGCTGTTGCATTCCCCCCGAAAGTTCATGCGGATAGCGAGTGGCCGCCTGATCGAGACCAACCAGCCGCAACAACTGCTTGGCGCGCTCGGCCCGAATTTTGGGGTCGACACCCTGGATTTCGAGGCCGAATTCGACATTGCTTTGCGCGGTTCGCCAAGGCAACAAGCTGGCTTGCTGGAAGACGAAGCCACGGTCTCGGCCTGGGCCGGATACGGCGTGTCCGTCAACTTCGATGGCGCCGGCGTCATGCCGCATCAACCCCTGGACGATGCGCAACAAAGTGGTTTTGCCGCAGCCGCTTTCGCCGATCAGCGAGACAATCTCATTCTCCTCGACATCGAAACTGATGTCACGAAGCACATTGAGATGCGTCTGGGTCTTGCCGTCCTCTGAACGGATGCGGAAGGTCTTGCTGACCTTGCGCACGCCAAGCTTGACGCGACGATGGGCGGGGCGGGTACCGACGATTTCTTCGTCGTTTGTCATGATGGTCATGTTAACAGGTCCCGGGTCTTGTCGTGGAAGAGTTCCTCAACCTCAAGGCAACGGGGGATGAGGCCCTGTTGCAGACTATAGCTGATGATCTGTTCGAGCGACTGGCTCATGGTCCTAACACCGAGCGGGTTCATGTCGATCCCGGCCTCGGACACGCCTTTGCCCTGCTGCTTGCTTTGTCGAATGAGTTCGGCGAACGCTTGGACTGCGCCGAGGTCGTTCTCAAGCAACTCTTCGGTCACCACCACCATGTGATTGATGGGCGTGACCTTGCGGTTCGCATACCATGCCTTGGCATCCGCTGCCGGGTCGGCAATCACCGGAACGAGTCGCGGATCATCCGGCAGATCGTTACCGAGGATCGCCGCGTCGATCTCGCCGCTCTGCAGCATGTCGCCAGGCTTGGTACCCTTGCGGGCGCGTATGGCGGATGCAGGGTCGGCGTATTCGCTCACATGGGCGTCTTCGTAGGTGATCCATTTGATAGCATCTAGGTCGACCCCATATTCGCTGGCCAGGATGCCGCGCACCCAGGCCCCCGTCGTCTGCGAAAAGGCCCTGACCCCGACGGTGCGGCCTTTCAGGTCCTGCGGTCTCAGGATGCCATGCTCGCTATTGCAGACGATGCAGCGATGCTGGAAACGCGCCAGCAGCACGATGGGCAGCAGCCAGATCGGCTTGTTGTAGGCGCGGGCCTGCAGATAGGTGACTATCGCCATTTCCGAGAGATCGAAGGCGCTTTCGCGGACCATGGGGCGAAAGGCCTTGCTGACCGGCTTTACGCTTTCGAACGCTAGGGGCGTGTCGCCCAAAGCGGATAACTGCTTTATCGGCGCGGTCAGCGGGTAGTCAGAAAGAACCGCACGAATGGGCTTAGGCATTTTCCACGCTCCTTGTCGCAGATGCATCGGCCAGCACCGGGTAAATGGTCTGGGCGGTCCTGCGGAAAATGCTGGCGCGATCATGGTCTGACAGCATGGACAATCCTATTTCTGCCTTAGCCTTGAGTGCCTTGAGGCCGCCTGCGGAAGCTGGATGGTTCGAGCCCCAGGCGATGCGGCCGGCGCCGAATTTTTCGAGCAGCAACGGGAAAAAGTCCGTGCCGGGGATGCCGGCCTTCGCGAGGGCCTCGAAGGCGCGTACTGTCAATTTCAAGTAGACGCCGGAAAACTCCGCCAGACTGAACAATGCGGATGCGCCGAGCATCGGGGCGCCGTTGTCCAGCACCGGACGGGCCAGATGGTCGAGCACGATGCGGATGTTGGGGAAATGCTCGATGACGCGCCTGAGGTCGGTGATGCCATCCTGGGTCATCTGCATGCATACCGGCAGGCCGATCTCCTCGGCGAACTTCCAGGTAGGATAGGTGCGTTCGTCACGAAACCAGGTCGCCTGGCCGGGCAGGGTGCTGCCGGTTGTGAACAAGCGCAGTCCGCTCATGCCACGGCGCATCCAGCTCTCGATCCGCTCATTGGCGTCGGGAGCCAACACGTCCACAGAACAGACGGCCGTAAAGCGGTCGGGATGTGCCGCAGCCGCGTCGATCACGTAGCTGTTGTCGTGCCCGTAGCAGGTCGAGGCCTGTACGATCGCAGCCTTGCTCACGCCCGCCTCGTCCATGTCCTTGAGAAGCTGCTCGAAAGACACCGGGCGTTCTTCCGACCATGTCGATTGGTGACCACCCAACGGCGCCCGGGGATAGCGCTCGGTATCTGTGGAAATGACATGCGGGTGGATGTCGATAGTATCATACGTCATTGAAAACTCGTGAGTGGGAGCTTGCGGCTAGGCCGTTGGGTCCAGAAAAATCTCTTCCGGGGCGGGGCGCCTGGAAATCAGGCCCTGCTGGTGGGCGTATCCGACCAGTGTATTGATCGTCGCCCGGTTCTTTTCTATGCCGTTCGGCAGCGGGTCGGCCCCGACAAAGGTAGCGATCTTTGCGTATTTCTTTTTATCCAGCACATCGTCCCCGCCATCCCAGAAGGCGGGAAGCCATGCCTGTTTTGCGGCCTCGAACGCCTCATAGAGACGCCTGGCCAGACTCGGATCTGCCGCGAGAACGTCGTCGCGCACAACCAGGCATCCATGGACAGGGTAGATGCCGGTGCGTCTGTACCATTCGGCTTCTAAGCGGGGTGCATCAGCGAACAATTCGCGGTAGGGCTGCGCTTCGGTTTCAGGCGCCTCCCAGCCGACCCCGGGCGCGCCCTTGCGGCCAATCCCGGCACGGCTGGCAAAGCCCGCCTGAATTTCGCCTTCGGCCATGAGCTCACTGATCGAGCGCCCTTGCGGCGCATGAGTGACAGTGGGTGGAAGTTGCAGCGACTGGACGTGCTCTTCGTCGTCCACCACCCATTCGATGCGACTGTTGTCGACGCCGAATTCGTTGGCCAGAATGCCACGTGTCCAAACGCCGGTGGTCACGGAATAGGCGCGGACGCCGACCTTCTTGCCTTCGAGGTCCTTGGGGCCCTCGATGCCGGCGTCATTTCGAACCTGCAGGCCCGAGTGATGGAACCGCCGGCTCATGAAGATCGGTAGCGCCGTAATCGGAACGCCGTGTTCCCGGGCAATGAGATAGGTCGTGGGAGCGAGTTCGCAGATGTCGAACTCCAGCCCACGGACCATTCGGCGGAACGCGGCAATGATGGGGGAAACCTCGACGAATTCCGGCTGCACGCCGGCAATGGCGATTTCGCCACTCTTGAGCGCTGCCGTGCATCCGTAGGTGGCCACCGCGATTTGCAGTGGCCTGGCGTTCCGCGTGCCCATCAGGCGGCCTCGATCAGGGCTACGGCCTTCTTGGCCAATGACAGATCGACGATCTGGTCGAACGACAGGCGTTGCTTCTGGACTTCCAGTTCGAGGTTGAGATCCTGCATGTAGTCGATCTGCTCCTTCGTGATCATAAGATCGGCGGCATAGCTTTGGGTATCGCGCGTAAACTTGATCATCATCCGCCCCTGGGATTCGTCGGCGGCGCCGATCGCGGTCTTGTAGGCAGTCATGAACGCGTCTTCAGCGGAAGGGTCCTCCATCATGAAGCGGTACATCTTGCCGTATGCCGCAAGCACACGAGCAAGGCCGTCCCCCTTCTCGTCAATCGCCTTCTGTCCGGCATACGAACCCTGGTACGGATATTCAGACAGCTCGCTCCAGAAATCTGCGATCGCATGCACGCCGTAATCGGCCTGCTGGTCATAGACATCGACCATGGCCGGACCGGCATCCACCTTGCCGGCGACCACCGCTTTGAACACCGCGCCGCTACTGCCGATATTGACGAATTGCACCTCGGACGGATCGATACCATGCTTGCGAAGCAGCGCGATCATCATCTGGTGTAGGAGTGCCCCGATAGCGCCGGTGCCGACGGTCTTTCCGCGCAAATCTTCAACGGTCTTGATGTCGGGGTTGGAAGTGTAAAGCGCCTGCGCGATCAAGCGGTTGGCTCCAGCGACGAGCTTGAGCTTGGCTCCCCGTTCGATGGCGGGAAGGACCTGAGAGAAACCGGACAGCAGGCAGATATCGGCCTGACTGCTGATCAGGCTGCCCATAAGTTTTGTGCCATCACCGACATTTACGGTGTTCGCATTAACGTTGAATTCCTTGAGGTAACCGAGTTGATCCAGCAGCGCCTGCAAGACCAGCGTGGCGTTGGAGCCCGTGTTGACGATATTGACCTCGTACGGAAGGTCGGCCAGCGAAGCGCTCCCCGCAGCCATGACCAACCGAGGCGCAGCAGCGCCCACGGCCAATGCGGCACCGCCCGCAAAAACCGACCTGCGGGTTACTTTTCTTGTAAACACGTTCATAGTACTCTCCCTTTTTAGGTTAGCTATCGGTCGATGACCGCGCTCGACGCGCGCCATCGGCAGCGATCTCAGATGATCCGAGCCGAGGTCGAACTCACCTGCCAAGCTAATAACTTTACTGGACACACCACATTGCATTCGCGATGGGCTGTCGGCTCCTCCGAGACGGATATTGCTGTATGCAGCGACCCCAGAGCAAATTGATACTGAGGCCCATGCTATTGGTTTATGTTACATTGCGGTCAAAATGGATAAGGCTGTTCGATGATCCGGCTCCGACATCTCCGCGCTTTTGAAGCGATTGCATCTCTGGGCAGCATAAGTGCCGCCGCAGACGTTATTCACTTGTCGCAACCGGCACTTAGCCAAGCGGTGGCGAAGCTTGAAGCGGCTTTCGGGGCGGACCTGCTGCAGCGCACGCCGACCGGCAGCTTCCTCACGGCGGAGGGAAAAATTTTGCTGGTGCGTGTGCAACGGGCGCTTCGACGGATCGAGGAAGCCGTTCAGGAAGCCGCCGAATTCGGCCGTTCCAGCGCGCCCCCGGGCCCGGTCTCTGTGCGCAATGTGACATGGACGCAAATCCAGTCTCTGCTTGCAGTGGACGAGCACGGTTCATTCACCGCCGCCGCCCAGGCCTTAGGAACGTCGCAGAGCGCTATCAATCGCAGTGTACGCGAACTCGAAACGAACCTGCGCCGGACACTCTTCGTGCGCACGGCGAGCGGCAAAACCTGCAATCGGGTGGGCGCGCGGCTGGCCCGCCAGCTTCGTCTTGCCAGGCAGGAAATCCGCTATGGGGAGGATGAATTGGCGACCGCCCGCGGCGAAATGCATGGCTCGGTGCGAATAGGCATCCTTCCACTCGGTGCCTCGCAATTGCTGTCCCGCGCGTTGTCCAGGCTGGCCGAAGACTACCCGCTCATGCGCGCGACAATTCTCGAAAGCCCTTATGAAGCCCTCTATGCGTGGCTGACATCCGGGCATATCGACATAATCATCGGGACGCTCCGGCCCGTAACGCCGGGCCCAGAGATTATGGAATATCCGCTGTTCAACGACCCCTACTGCCTGGTCGCACGCCGAAACCACCCCTTGAGCGCAAAGCAGACGATCACTTTAAAGGATCTCGCAGGCTGTGAGTGGATATTGCCGCGCCCCGACACACCAAGGCGCAAGGCGCTCGATACTCTGCTCGCGGAAGTGAAGGTACACCGGACCAACATCGAAACCAGCTCAATGGTGACGACGCGTGACCTGCTGATCAACAGCGACCGCATTACCCTGCTGTCGAAGGACCAGGTGCTGTTCGAGGAACAATTGGGCCTATTTTTGAGCTTGCCGCTCAAACTCCCCAATGCTCACCGTGTCATCGGCTATACGACGCGTTCCGATTGGCTCCCCACCGAACTGCAACGTGCTTTCACGTCAAGGTTGGTCGATCTTGCGCAAATGCAGAAAATTAAAGGCAACGCCGATTCCCACTAAAGCCAAACAGGCCTCGCAGCCATGGCGCGTCGTGCCCTAAAACGACGCACCAACCGCAACCGGATGACCGCTGCGGTCGCCAACCTTCCCAACAGCAGATTGCAGCAATGACGCGACTGACAACTACAGATTTGCTGCGCTTGCGCGCGTCTTCAGATCGCGGCCCCCCGCACGAAGCATGTCTTCCAAGCTAAACACGGATGCACCGTCGGCAAAATCCCTTGAATCGCGGATCTGTTCCGCATATGCGGCGCTGTCCCCATCAGCGCGCAGCTCTGGCTGACGTCATGCTGGGAGCACCAGATGGATATCGCTCACACCGCCGGTGAACTGGCCCGTAAGGCGGGAGTGTCTACTGCAACAGCTGCACGGCTAATTCGTAGCGCTTGGATTTTCGTCTTGTCCCGCCGCAAAACGCCAGATACGCGAGGCCGCTCATTGGGGCTCGCCTCAGGGTGGTGCGGATTGACACCGCCCAGAATTCGCCAGAGGCTCTGGTCGCGCATGCAAACGGCGCTAGCCAAGAGGCGATGAGCGGGGAAAAGCCATTGAGGGTCGGCCGGCGCGGAGAGGATCACCCGGCCTGCACAAGCGCTAGCGCGGAAGGCCAGGACACCCGCGGGACGCGCTTGCGTCCAGCCCTCGACGGTGGGGGGGCATGCAAGGCCCCTACAAACGGGAAAAGCCGCAAGGCACCGCTGCCGACTTCAGTCGGCCCTGCGCGAGGGAAGATCGTACCGTATGGTCGAAACGCGCCTGTCGCGTGGTTTCGGGATGCTGAGGGTCTGGGAGGTCGTTGAAGGCGACCCGTTCGACCTGGAGGGGGCCGCATCACCTCATCGAGAGGAGAGGGCGTGGCATGCCGGACAGGCATGCTGGTCAGGGCCCGCGTAGGCTTGCGCCGGACGGGATTGCCGGGCCGGCGATTTTCTCGCTTCCGGCCCTTCTACCGGTCGAATTCCATCTCACAGACAACCCCTTCGGGCTTGAAGTCCAGCACGACCTGGGTCAGTTCTGCGGTTAGTGCCCGCTCGATGAGACGGGTGCCAAATCCCCGGCGTTCGGGTTTCACCACCGTCGGACCGCCACTTTCCTGCCAACGCAGCCGGTTACGCTCGGCATCGAGCCGTTCCCAGACGATATCGAGCGTGCCGTCCGGCACGGACAGGGAACCGTATTTTGTGGCGTTGGTGGCAAGCTCGTGCAGAGCCAGCGCGACGGCGATCGCTTTTTCCGAATCGACGACAATGTCAGGCCCGGAAAGGTGAACCCGTCCCTTTCCCGTGCGGTGCGGCTCCATGGTTCTGGTCACCACTTCGGTGAGGCTGGCGCGTTCCCAGCTTTGCTTGGCCAGTATGTCGTGCGCATTGCCCAGCGCCTGAAGACGCGCGGTGAAAACGTGCTGCTCGTCGTCGGTGACGGAATCGAAAGTCTGCCTGCTGATCGAAGCCGCCAGCGCGAGGCTGTTCTTCACGCGGTGCTTCATCTCGGCGAGGAGGACGTCCTTATATTTCTCCGCCGCCTTTTGCTCGCTGATGTCGCGCGCGATCTTGGAGGCCCCGATGACGCGGCCTTTCTGATCGGCGATCGGAGAGATGCTGAGCGATACATCGACAAGGCTCCCGTCCTTCCGCTGCCGCACCGTCTCGAAGTGGTCGATGCGCTCTCCGCGTCTAAGGCGCTGCAAAATGCCCGATTCCTCGTCCTGCCGGTCCGGGGGCATCAGGATGGTCACTGACTTTCCGATAACCTCCTGTCCGGAGTAGAGAAACAGACGTTCTGCGCCGGCATTCCAGCTGGTGATGACGCCGTTCAGGTCTTTGGAAACGATGGCATCGTCCGAGGAATCGACGATAGCGGCCAGCCTTTGCGTGGCCAGCTCCGCCGCCTTGCGCCCAGTGATGTCTACGAGCATGTTTATCGCGCCTATCACCTCTCCCGAGGGGCCGAAAAAGGGCGTCGGATACGCAAGGAACGGCACCCGCGTGCCGTCGGGACGCTCGGCGATGGCTTCCATGCCATGGATCGCCCGGCCTTCCTTCAAGGCCATAGCCATCGGACATTCGCCATGCGGCAGGAAAGTCCCGTCGGGCCAATAAAGCTTCCAGGAACCGCACCATTCATCGGTCCCGAGTGTCGGATGATGCCCCCAGAGCAGCGCGGCCGCCTCGTTGTAGAAGGTGATGTGGCCGGCCGCGTCCGTCGTGTAGAGTGCGGCGGGCAAAGCTGCGAGCAGGTACTGAAACGAGCCAATATCTTCAGGGTTCGCCGCTCGGGAAGCGGGCGAGGAGATGCCGTCGGCGACGGGGACGCCGGTCAACCGTTCAAATTCCCGGATCGCTGCCGCTTCCTGAAAAGCCGCGGTGCTCAAGTCGGCGCTCGACATCGCAAATCACCCTCGAAGAAATGGTTCCGACTTCAAGTGAATAGTGACAATCGCGGCGGACGACAAGGAGGACCGGCAAAAGACAAGGTTGCCGCTCGGGACGTGTCGCCCGATGCGGCAAAAGTCTGGGAACGAGACAACGGGCGCCGGACCGAAGCCAAATTGAGGCGTTGCGGGATTGTAATGTTCAGGTGGCATGGAGCGTCGCGGCCCGCAGGAAGCGATCGTTCGCCGGTACGCCAGGGCGCCGGTCATTTTTTGACTGCGCTCACGCGCCCGTCGCTTTCCACATGGGCAACTTTCACCGCGGAGACGTCATCGACGCCATCCATGCGGAGGTTTCCTTTCAATTCATCCTCTGTAAGCAATTCCTTTTTCAGGTTTTCCGGGATGATCTGGCCGTCCTTGATAACGAGAAGCGGCTTCTGCTCGAGCAAACGTCTGATGACGGGGAAATGATAGGACAATTTATTGGTCATGTAGTTCAGCCCGACGAAAACCCCGATCTGGACCGCGCCATCGGTCAACGTCGAAAATTCTCCGAGGGAATGCGAGGCCGACTCGGTGATCAGGAGCAGAAAGACCAGGTCCATCGGGGACAACTCGCCGCCGGTGCGCCGCGGCAGGACGCGGAAAATGAACATGAACCCGAGGAAAAGAAAGACCCCTCTAGCAATGAGTTCTGCCAGCGGCGTTTCGAGTTCAAACATGGCATATCCTTTCGCAAGCGTTATGGCGCACCCATAACGGAAGCCAGGACGGCCGAAATCGTTCCCTGGAGCAGGAGGAGACCGCCGGCCTCTGCGCCGGCCGGCCGAAACACGACGGCCGCGTGGTTCGGGCGCATGCGCCTAGAGCCCGGCGCGGCCGCCGCCGGGACGCGCCGGCGTGGGAACCGTCAGCAATCGGGCTGACGAACGGGGGAGAGACGATCAAACGACCCGCGCGCAGGCTCGCTAGCAGTTGAAAGCGTGGGAGACCGGCGGCAGCGCCTAAAACCATGGGCAAGCGGGGTGCGGTCGTCGCCGACACGCGCCGTAGCCCCGATGTTCGACAGCGAGCACGGGGAAACCGAATTGTCGCAGGAGACAAGATCGGCGCGCAGGCAGTTGAAGGCGCTGAACACCGGCGCGCCGGCGTCGCAGCGCGATTTGAGCGAGCCGTAGGCGCTGAAGTAGCAGGCGCTGCCTTCGACGATCATCAGCTCGCCGAGCGCGGCCTGGGCATGGACATGCCAGTTTTGGTGTCGCGCTTCAGAGTTTCCGACGCGGCGAGCGCGCCTAAGAAAATCTGCACTTCGCCCTTGTTCATGATCGCCGTGCGGATCAGCGGCGTGCGCTGCACGACGGCGAGCGGGCGATTGTCCAGCTCCGGCGCGGCCGGTTCCGGCTGAGGATCCGTGGCGGCGCGCGGCGTGTGAAACACCGGCGGCGAACGCGGCTGCGCCGGAGCCACCACCAGCGCGCCAGAAAGCCCGCGCCGATGAGCGCATATGTCAGGATTTCGGGATAGGCTTGCACAAAGGCGGCCAGTTCACGCGCGGCAACCGCGGTGAAACCGCAAGCAGGTTCCATAATTAAGCTTATGCGACTTTTAGGTATTGCCGCAAAGTAGAAATGTCCTGTTTCTGCAAAATAGAAATGTCGCTCTTGCCGACCAGGCGCAGGGTTCCTGCCCACCTCGAACGCATGGGAGACGGTGGATTGGGACTTGTTTTGATGAGCGAGCGCGAGCTGCAACGCATCGAGGTGTTGTCGAAGGTTTTGGAGCGGCGCATGACCGTTGTCTCGGCCGCGCATGTCCTGGACATGACGACGCGCCAAGTACAGCGTCTGCTGAAGGCGTTTCTGGCTGAAGGCGCGGCAGCCCGGTGGCGTTCTATTCCGACAAACATACGGTGTTTCGTGTCGCCAAGAAGGATGCCAAAGCCGGCCGGGGCATGACCCAGTTCGGCCGTGCTCTTGCCGAACTCAACATCGAGATCCTGTGCGCCAACTCGAGCCAGGCCAAAGGCCGGGTTAGAAAGGGTCAATCGGACGCTTCAGGACAGGCTTGTGAAGGAACTGCGCCTCGCCGGCATATCGGGCATCGAAGCGGCCAATGCGTTCCTGCCGGCGTTTACGTCCACTTCAACCAGAGGTTCGCCAAGGTCCCTACCCGACCGGACGACCTGCATCGCGCATTGAATGTTGCGCCGGATCGGCTGCGTGACGTGCTGTGCAAGCGGGAGCAACGTTATGTCGGCCAGCAATTGTCCTTCTCCTACGAACGCGGCAAATCATGCTTGAGAAGAACGAGCTTTCGTGCGGCCTGGTCGGCAAGTACGTCGATATCTACGAGTTCGCCGACGGTCGGCTGGACATCCGATGGAGAGCGCGTTCCCTACCTTACACCGTCTTTGACAAAGCAGCGCGTCACGCACACGGCGATCACCGAGAACAAGCGGCTCGGTGAGGTGCTGACCTGGATCAAGGCTCAGCAGGATGAGGCGCGACCTCCTCCGAAGATCAGGACCAACAGCGAGCAGAGCGCCTACAAGAAGCGCGGAACGAAGCCGGGCCGCAGGACGAATTTCATGAACGATCCTGCTGTAATCGCAAGACGAGACAGGCTTTGGCAAGTTTGGCCGCGGCCGAGTGAAGCGGCTCTCAAAGCTAAAACCACGGAGTTGCCTGGATCGCACCCGATCGGGCTGCGTAACCCCGACCAGCTGTCGCCCGATCGGGCGCTCACGTCGGCGTCAGGACGCGCCTCACTGTCGCATTTCTAACTTGCTGCTTTCTAACTTGCTGCTTTCTAACTTGCTGCGCCCTGCCCTCTGAAGCACCCGATGCGACATTTCTACTTTGCAGGACCGGCGACATTTCTACTTCGTCGCCACATTAGGAACCTAGCTGTCTGATCCCGGCATTTGATGTGCATCATTTGCGGGGGAAGCCGATCAAACGAATATAATCGTCATTTTAATGCAACTTAATTGCGTTATAACGGTTTATCGCACGTGACTGCAAAGGAGTGGAATTGAGCCTTCCTTTCTACACTATCGGCCATTCATCCCGCCCGCTCACGGCCTTCGTAGGACTGCTGCGGGCCGCGGGGGTCGCGTGGGTCGCGGATATCAGAACCGTCCCGAAGTCACGTACCAATCCGCAGTACAACAAGGAAACGCTGCTTGAAAGTCTGGCCGCGTTCCAGGTTACCTACGCCCATATTGCCGAACTGGGCGGGCTACGCGGCAAGACCCAGGAGGTCGCGCCCAACGTGAATGGCTTTTGGGAAAACCAGAGCTTCCACAATTATGCCGACTACGCTGCGTTTTCGAAAAGCTTTCGGAGCGGTCTCGACCGGTTGATTGCGCTCGGACGCGAGCGGCGATGTGCGATGATGTGTTCCGAGGCCGTCTGGTGGCGCTGCCACCGGCGCATCGTCGCCGATCATCTCATCGCCCGCGGCGAGACCGTTTTTCATTTGATGGGAGCCCACAGGATAGAGCCGGCGCGCCTCGCCAAAGGCGCGCAAATCCAGCCCTCCGGCATCGTGGTGTACCCGGCGCAAAACCTCGGCTGACGCGCGCGCCCGCGCAGACCAGCGTCTTTCATTCGCGCCCCGCGCCGGCGAGCGCTTTCATTTTTCTCTTCCTCGTGGTCCAGGGCATCGCACAGGCCAGAGCGGCGAATCCTTCCAACTGGCCTGAAACGCTGTCGCTCCCCCGTGTCATAAAGTTGCCGCTGCTGCAAAGCAGCGCAACCATTCCGGTGCTAGGCGCTTGTTAAGCGCATGTCACCTTAACTGGCCAGCCGCAACCGATTCGTCTGACTTTCGTTGAATGGGACACCACATCGCTCGGGGCAACAAAAATGAGAACCTTTATCTACGGTGTTGGCGTGGGAATCGCCCTATCATTCGCAGTGGTGTTTGCCCTCACATCTACCCCATCAAAGATCGTCGAAAATGCCGGCAGCACGATTATCGTGGAACAATAAACGGCCCCCTCAGACGCCAACCGGGGGTACTATTCAATTCTCCCCTCCTTCGCTTCGCGACCGGCTACGACCACCCTCTTGACGTTTCCTGCAAGCAGTAGGTCGAGCGGTGGCCGGAGCGCGCGTTCTAAGCTCGTTATTTCGGCTTAATCTGAGAACCCGGCGGGCGACCGCCGGGTGTTCTTTTTTAGCATTGAACGGTTCAAACCAACGCAGTTGAGAGCAGACGGATGGCGGTCGACGAGGACAGTATATTAGCCATCGAACTCGCCTATATGGCTGAGCATCCGGAACTATTCACGAAAAAGGAGATGGCGGCGATGCTTGCGACAGCGTCCGTGGCGATCGCGAATCTTCGAATGCATTTCGCCCCTCGCATCGATCTTGAAGACACTAAGGCGGAAGGGTACCGCGTAGGGCTGCGCAGTTAGAAGTTTGAACCGCCTAACTGACAAGCACGTCGGCGTCATCGCATATGGAGCCCGGAGGCCCGACATCGAAGAGCGTGGCCGCCGCAGCGCTGTCGTGCAGGTCGGGGACTAGATTTCAACAGAAGGGGAACTAGCCGCCGGCTTGCGGATTATGAGTCCTTGAGGGGGCTCACCTCAACAGACGGAGATGAAGATGGCGACCAATAGGAGTTCGAAGGCATCCACCAAGGGTCTCGAAGACCTTTTTTTGGACGGGTTGAAGGATATTTATTACGCCGAGAAGAAAATTCTGAAGGCCTTGCCAAAGATGATCAAAGGCGCTGAGTCTCAGGAAGTGTCGGCTGCCTTTGAGAAGCATCTTAGGGAGACGGAAGGTCAAGTCGATCGCTTGGAGCAGGTCTTCGAGATGCTTGAAAAGCCCGCCCGTGGCAAAACGTGTCCGGCAATCGACGGAATTATCGAGGAAGGCTCGGAGATTCTCGAGGAATATAAGGGCGCCCCCGCGGTCGACGCCGGACTGGTAGCTGCTGCCCAGGCGGTCGAGCATTACGAGATTGCCCGATACGGAACGCTTATCGCTTGGGCTAAAGAGCTTGGCATGAGTGACGCTGTCGTTCTGCTGAAAGCCACGCTGGAAGAAGAGTCTGGTACCGACGAAGCGCTCAGCGCGCTCGGGCAAGGCGGCATTAACGAGCGGGCAATGGCAGAAGCCGCGTAGCCATAACTCCTCGACCTTAAAGGCCTCGGCGATCTGCCGGGGTCTTTCCTTTGGCGGATGTGACCTATGGAAAAGACCTTCAACCACATGGCCGAGGCCGTTGCACGTGCGACCGGTAGACCTTGGGCGTTTGCAATTTGCGTGGCTGCTGTCGTGCTTTGGGCGGTTTCGGGACCGGTGTTCCACTTTTCGGAAACTTGGCAGTTGGTGATCAACACCGGGACAACCATCGTTACGTTCCTAATGGTGTTTCTAATCCAGAACACGCAGAACCGCGATGGTGCGGCTATCCAAGCGAAGCTGGATGAACTGATCCGATCTGGTGAGGGTAAGAACGCCTTCATAGGAATAGAGCATCTGACCGAAGCGGAGGTCGAAAAATTCCGGGAGCTATGTGCTCAAGCAAAAAAGCGAGTCCCTACAAATTGAGTTAGGCTAACGGACTGGCAACCCACGGATGGAGCGAACTTAAGCCCGGATGAAGCCGGTTTTCCTAGCGAATGACAACCGTGAACAGCCAGTTCTGACAAGCTGAAAGCGCTTCGTTCCCGATCCGAAATACTCGCGCGGCGCCCAACCTGCGTGGCCCCGCGATGAAACTCCTACGAGACCGGGCTATTGGCTTTTCATGTGATCACATAGTGTTACGCGCGGAACCATGCCCGGCCCCATCGATTTGGTTTCCGCGAGACGAATGATCGTCTCTTAAACCGAGGAACCAACAATGCCTAATCGAGGTGAAAACCACGAACCGCGTGAGAAAAGCGGCCAGCGGGACCACAAGAATGAAGGTGGCCAACGCAGTCAACAGCACGCCCAGGATGATAAGAAGAAGCAAAGCGGCGGCGAGCGTGGCGGCAACGGGAACTTCAAGAATGATCCCGAGCGGGCGTCGGAGGCCGGGCGCAAGGGCGGTCAGTCCTGACGCCTGCTAAAGCTAGGCCCGCCGCTCTGGTGGCGGGCCTAGTCGCAAATGACCGACGATAAATGCAAACAGGAGTTCCGCACCGCGGCCGGATGACAAGATGATTATGAGGTGCAGCTTCGCCAAGCGAGACTGAAAATAACCCCGGCGCAAGTTCACGAGTTGACCGCGAAGCATGTTAACGGTCGGGGGAGAGGCTGCGAGGTGATGCAAACAAACGCAGCGGCTAGGCAGCGAGACGACCCATGCGCTGACACACTCCGAACGGCGGGGGGCGTCGCTGAATCTACTGTAGGCTTGCAGCGCGATGAAAAACAGCTGATCAAAGGGACGGTTTTGGCCTCGCCGACCTCTTATGAGTTCGTGAAGCTTTGAAACTGCAGGTTGCCACGCCACTGTGATCGGAGCAGAAAACAGCCCGAACGGCGCGCTGGTATCGGGCCGTCTGGAGGAATGACGTGGAAGCGTGGGCCGAATGCGCCGGGCTTTTTCGGAGCCGGCCCTGGCCGCCGCGATCTCCGACACGTTGGAGCACAACGATTCCCAATCCGTGTCAACAACGATTGAGCCGGTGCCCTCAATTACGTTTAGGTCGAACCTGTCAGAAATCGTTGGCCGACCGAATCGAAGTGCCTTGCCTACAATTAGGCGGCTAGGCGGCGGCGGACCCTCGGGCGAGCAAGCGGGTGGTGTCTCTGGCAACGCTCCCTCGGGAGCGCCCACCTCCCAGTGCACCTCATTCCTTCGGCCCAACTCTTATGTTTGAATTTGGTCTCGGTGAATGAGGGACGCGGGTCTCTAGATCGAAAGGCGTCAGAGATTTACCGCCCTCTCCCTAATGGATCAGGCGGGCATGCTTGCGCGTTGTGACCTCACAAAGATGGGAGCCAAAGCAATGAACGTCGCCAATCTGCAACTTGAGGGCCTCTTAATGGCCATCGCATCGGTCAATCATGTCCTTGTTCGAAAAGGCATCGTCTCAGTGAAGGAACTAGACATTGCCTTACGCAAGGCCGAGGCCAGCGAGACTGACCAGGAGCGGGCCGAAGGTCTGTCCACTTCCAATCGTGACGCTATCAACTTCCCGATTAGGCTACTGCAGTTGGCCAACCAGCGTGACCCTGACGATGACTTACCCTCGTTCTCCACACTGACAAGGATGGTCGGCCAGGTGAAGGAGCCTTTCAACGACGAGATGTGAGATCACTCACGGTTTCATGGATACAGTGGGGCGATAGGGTGACCCTGCCTCGTCACACCCGATCGTGAAGCCTCGCGCTTCTTCCTTCTGGTGACCTGCCACTGAACTTTCATCCAGTGGCTGTTAGAGCCTCGGCCGTTTTTGATCCGATACCATTCTTTGGACCGCCGGAAGGTGGAGTTTTCCGGCTGTTTCACGATGGCGGGCTGGTGGCACCATCGGGATTGATCAACGAGATCGGCACCTTATGGCCTATCGCGCCATGTGGGCGCACCTCGTTGTAGTATCTGCGCCAATCCTCCAACTTTTCGGCCGCATCCGCAAGCGTCAGGAACCAGTGGGCGTTCAGACACTCCGCCCTGAAGCGGCCGTTGAAGGCTTCGATGTAGGCATTGTCAGTTGGCTTTCCCGGTCGCGAGAAGTCGAGCCTAACGCCCTTGGCGTAGGCCCATAGATCGAGATCGCGGGACACGAACTCTGTGCCCTGATCGACCCTGATCGTCTTCGGATAGCCGATCTTGGGGCAGACCCTTTCCAGTGTCCTGACCACATCCTCTGCCCGGTAGCTGAAGCGCGGGTCGAGCACCGGCACGTAGCGCGAGAACGTATCGACGACCGTCAGGACGCGGATCTTCTTTCCGGTCGCAAGCTGGTCGTGAACGAAGTCCATCGCCCACACGTCGTTGGGCCCGACGGCCGGCTGACGATCGTCTCGTAGCTTCGCCTTCACGCGTCTTTTCGGTGTCTTGTTCCTGAGTTGAAGCCCTAAGTCCCTGTAAATCCGATAGGTCCGCTTCATGTTGATGTCCCAGCCCTCGCGCGTGAGCATCACGTGCACGCGCCGGTAGCCAAAGCGAACCCGCGTTGCACAGATGTCTTTGATCCGAGCTTCGATGCCGGCCTGATCGCGGCGGCGGGACTTGTAGTGATAGGTCGATGTGTCGAACTCCAGAACCCGGCAGGCTCGCCGGATCGACACGTTCCACTCTCCACACGTCTGCGCCACCAGCTCGCGTTTGCGACCAGGCCTCACAGTTTTCGGCGGATCACGTCCTGCAGCATCTCCTTGTCCAGCGACAGGTCGGCAACCAGCTTCCTGAGCTTGCCGTTCTCATCCTCAAGCTGCTTCAGCCGCTTCATCTCCGTCGGCAGCAGCCCGTCATATTTCTTTTTCCAGTTGAAATAGGGCGCCTGGCTGATCCCGGCACGGCGGCAAATCTCCGCCACAGGAATCCCGTCCGCCCCCTGCTTCAGAATGAACGCCTTCTGTGCGTCCGAAAACTTCGATGCCTTCATCGTCTTCCGCTCCTCTCCCAGCCAGGAAATTACAGCGGAAAACTCCAATTCTGAACGGTCCAGGCGCTTGCTGCTGACGCGATGGGGGCCACAACAGCGTTTGTCCCGGTAGAGCTTGCGGTGGATCCCAGCCTCCGTACTGGGGGAATGTGGGCGCGTGCCATCTCTCATCCCCGCTTGTCGGTTAGAGACATTGGTGGGATGCTGCTCCCAGGGTGGATTTGAGATGGCCAGATATGCTTGCGTTGCCGAACCCGACGACATGTGGCTGGTTTGGGACGACGCCAAAGCGGAACCGGCTACCATTGATAGCAGGCCCCTTGTTGGGCTGAACGCCATCTTGGCCGAGACATCGCGAGGGTTCTTGAGCGGATAGATACCGGTAAGCTCGTCCCGCATACCGGACACGACATAACTCGCCTTCCACGCTCAGGTGCCTTCCGTGGGTTACTCGACCAGCCTGTTGATGAGATCGGCAGCGTCGTCAGGGAGCCGCTTGACCTTTGAGACCGTCTAAGGCTCATCGCGCTCTACGAGCGGCACCACCGAGCGTGACAACGTCAACAGCCGCAGAGATGGGAAGCATCACTACATCGACTGATGCGGAACGTGCGGCAGGTCGATGCCTCGAGCGCTTGGCGAGCCTCTTGTGCGGATGGATGGGATGCGAGACGGCGGGGACCACATCATTTTCTCATCTTCGAAGGCAACCAAACTGTCGTCTTGCGCGTTCAACGGTCCACGCAAAACGCAGTGGAGGGCGAAGCCATGAATCCCGTTTCCTATCGCAACAGCGCTTCGAGACCGGTTGTCATTGAAAGCCTTGCCGAAGCGGAGAGGGCACTGAGGATGTATCCATGGAAGAGAACCGCGACGTTCGTGAAAGCCCTATACACAGTGCATGAAGGCCAGGCAGGCAACTGCACGCCGAAGTCCGCCGTAGCTGCCTTTCTCGCTCTTATTGAAGAGCAAGCCGTCCTTCTACCTCGCCCCGAGGGAAGGGACTTGAAGACCGTCGACGCGTTGATTAGCGATTTTCGCCGAACTTCCCCCCTTAACCGCCGATGATCCCAATCATAACGAGCGGCTCCACGCTAAAACCTGCAGGACTGGCGACTATTTCTCGCCAGTTCTTTGCCTCAAAACCTCATCTGTTCCCACTAGTTTTTTCGTCCCGCCAGGAATTGCAGTAGAGACTACGGCAGGCGGATCGCTTGCCGGAAAACTGTCTTCAAGCCCCTGTTGAAGCTGGCCTTCCAGCGTTTCTGACTTCTCCGATCGACCATGCGTTCTCCGCGATTGCACATCTTCGATGGGCTGCGTCATATCAGGAGACGATTTTAACTCCCGCACACAAGCATAGAGTTGCTCAGTCGCGAATTCCTTCATGTCCTCGGAATCTACATCGTCCAATGACGATCTCTCTATTTTTTCGATCATCGCCTTTTCGAAGCGATCAAGACTCTCGCCGCCGCAGACTTTGCATACCCGGATCAACGCTTCGTGCAGCATTAGAGGTGCAAAATACGAGATTGCCTTCAGACGGATGATTTCCAGTTCGTCATTTGAGCCGTGTTGCAACTTCGACATGTTTTTACTCCGGGCCGATATCGTACTCTTTGCTAACGCACCGAAGTGATGCCGGTTCCTGCGAGTCAGGAAGGAATGAAAAACCGGCCTTCTAGGGCGAACGCAGCTCGTCTTGCCGCACTTGGCTTGGAATAGGCCGATTGCGCGTTATCCGAACATGTCCAAGAAAAGCGCTCAAAAATCAGAACGAGAAATCGCCCGCCCGACAGCTGATGAAGCAAGGGAAGCCGGGAAGCCGATTACTACGCCCGTAGGGTTGGGCTGACCAAAGCCGAGACCTCAAATACTTCGGGACGCTAGGTCTGCGTTTCTGAAGTCCGCTAAATCAGATTCGGAGTGGAACAATCTGGTCACGATCAAGTTGAACTCAATTGATGGAGACACATCATGCCCGACCACCCGGAATATGAGACTGGAGCTAGAAAGCTTCAGGGGATGCCCGAATCGGATTCTCCCAGCAATGACGCGACGCCAGAAAAGGATGCCGAAGGCCAGTCAGAAAAGCGCCATCACGGTGGTGTGAACGATGGGACCTCAAGCGCAAATCCGCGAGTGATTTCTGGAAACGATGATGGCGATGCCACATTCCCGTTCAAAAAACCAACGGATGAGGACCTTGGCGAAGCCAATGACGGGAACGTCACTCCGGAAGGACTTAGTCCTCCAACCTCTGACGAAGATAACCATCCTGCCGACCGTTTCCCGCCCTTCGACGATCCTGCATACTCGTCCAAGCCGGCGACACCGGCCATTTCCGAGCCCAGGGTAGACACCGACCGTCCAGAAGACCCGATATTCGCCGGCCACCCCGAATTCTCAAAGGATGCAGCCAAGAATAAGTTGCCGCCAGGGAAAATGGGTAACGCGACATCCCTCGACGATGTAAATGAAAAGACTCGGCATTCTGACGGGCAGAATTCGTCAGTGCCAACTCCAAATCCCGATATCCAAAAGGTAGCTGGGTCTGGACCTGCAATCGCTGAACATTCTAAAGACGCAATAACTCCGGTAGCCGGTCGTCAGCCCGGCGCGTATGTCAAGGACGATCCATTGATAAGTGCGGCAGACGAACAAGCCGGCACCACTGATCAGAAACCACGTTGGGAAGGCCCGCCAGAAAATAGGCCTCGCGGATATTTACCGGCCGTGGACGACCCGGAAACGGACCGCGACGCGGCAGGCGAAAATCTCAGGGACGCTTAAAGAGCGACACAGGGGACGCATAAAAAACTCGGCGCGACCTCTGACATGCCACGTAGGGCGGGGCGACTGTTGGCATTCCCTGGGAACTTGAAGTGGATCGCGCACTGGCGCAGATCGTTGGCCAGTACAATCTTGATCCCCAGTCATTACGCATTTCGAGCCGCTCGAACGAGCAATGGCCCCCAGCCTTTCGACAGCGCCCCGTAATGCGTCTTTGGCAGTAACGCGTCCAAAATCGATGCGGATGAGTAGCCTGAGGCCGTGCCTGGCGACGGCGGGGCGATCGGTCGAAATTTTCACCTTAACGCTGGACAGCGAACCTTCCTTGCCGCCGTCCTCCCGCGATAACTTTGCCGTCCTATCGGCGCGCCTGTTCGTCAGCCTCCATCGTGCCTTCTCTGATGCCTCAGCCTGCACGGCTGTCCGTGGCAGCTTGACGAGGTCGCCAGTTCTTCGGTGAGGGCCTCTTCACGATTCAAGACGGTCCGCTTTCCAACACAACTAGCGATAAGCGGCCATTCAGCGTCCGAGCCCATAGCCGATTTGAGCGACAACTTGGAGCGACCGAGCCAGCCAAAGGGAGAAGCTCTTCAGCGAACTTTTCGTCCTACCGTTACTCGACGACCAAGGCAGCTTGCAGGCTTTGCCGACTTCCGCATCGCTCCACCCCGCGGTGATCGCAGTAACGCCGTCCTGAAGACCGGGAGGGATCCGTCGCAAGTTCGGTGCCAGTTGCTCGATGCCAAGATGATTTTGGCTGGCGCCTCCGCGACCTGGAGGGATTGATCATTCCGTTTCGTCGGCTATCGCGACCCGGTGACGATAAACCATTTCCCAGCCGCGCCAGCCCGTATAAAGCAGGAGGAGCACGACGGCGAGGGAAATGAGCAGCCCCGTTGGGAGAACAACGGCTTCCCCGTCGGTGTAGCGAAGGAACCAGTTCCAGACAGACAGCAGCACGACAATCACGTTGCCGATCATGTGGTGCCAGGCAGCCGAAAGGCTGCGTATGCGACTCTCGCCCAGGAAATCGGTAAGTCCAGCCAGAGCGGCCAGGGCCGCCATGACCAGGGCGGCTCCAAGAAGATACAGGGATGCCGTGCTCCATGCAGCATTCCCGGTGCGCCAGAAGACCAGATCACAGACGAGCGTGGCGACCAGGAAAGCGACTGGGAACGGGATGAGCATCGGATGGATGGGATGGCCAGCTATGCTGGCGGCGCTTTTCGGATTGCGCTTCTGTTGGTCTGTCTGGGTAAGCATGAGTGTCTCCTTTGCTATTTCCTCGGCGGGCTGGTCGTTCCTTCTGTTGCGGTTGCGCCGGGTCGAACTGCATTCGATCTGCCGAGCGGCACCGGCTTGGTAGAGATTACCTCAATTAAAGGGACACTTCCGATCCCTTTTGATGCTGAGCAGCGTGTGGCGCCCGCCTGACGCAGGTCCGGAGCCCTTCGCGTTGTCCAGCATCTCCGTGTTCCCCTGGCGATGAAAGCCCGCGCGAAAACCTGCGTCTTCCAAGGGGCAACACAGCCCGCATTTTCAGCTTTAATTCTCTCCCCTAGTTCGTCCGACATATCGAGGCCCGCTTTTGAAAATGGAGCAGACATGATGCAGGTCCAATGAAGAGAGTTGCGCAATCCATGCATTATTTTTGCAGCAACCATTGGAGCAGCCTTCCGTTGACCAAATAAGCGGAGGTCTCGATTTTAGCCAAAAAGCGCATTTCTAAAGGGCAAATTTCCAGAACACGTTTTCTCATCAGATCTCTGCTCGGGAGCACGGCGTTGCTTGGATAGACCGCCTTCGCCCGAACCATTTCCCACGACTTTCCGTGCTGCCCGGCCGGACCCAGACGCCGCCAGCGTATCCCGACCTTCGTTTCTTCACCGAAGCTGAGCGCCGATGCGTCGTCGCCATCACCGCCCGACTGATCCCTTTGGACGAGGCCGGTGCGGGCGCGCCCGGGAAGCTGCCGTTACGGATTTCATCGACAACCAGTTGGCCGGCTTCTACGGCCGGGGCGAGCGCTGGTATATCACG
The DNA here is from genome assembly GCF_001427385.1 of Mesorhizobium sp. Root157. Taxonomy (GTDB): domain Bacteria; phylum Pseudomonadota; class Alphaproteobacteria; order Rhizobiales; family Rhizobiaceae; genus Mesorhizobium. The sequence continues at coordinate 10,526 of NZ_LMGJ01000009.1, read as the reverse complement.
GACCTTTCGAGGAGGGGCCAGACACGCTCTATCGCGCGGCGATCAAGGCACTCGACGCCCATTGCGAGCGTACTACCGACAAAGGACTACGGCGTCACCTATGATGAACTGGAGCCGCCTCTCGACCTCTTCAAAAACTCTGCGGCATCGGCGGCAAGGCCGGCAACCTGAACGGCCAGATCGAGGCGGGCGGCAATCCATTCGAAGGTTCGCGCACTGCGGAATATCCGAACCCGCCCATGCACGTAACATTTTCGCAGACCCAATTCGCCCGTGCGACTGCCTAACTGGGTCTGAAAGCCTTTCCGGGCCTATCCGCGAACATGTCACGTGCCTACATGAATCCGCTCGGCTGCCAGCTCGGCAGTGCAGCTATTGCGACTTTTGCGAGAAATACGGACGCGGCAACTATTCGAAGGCCACAGTTCAGACAACGATCCTGCCGGTGCTGATGCAGAAGGCGAATTTTACTCTGAAGACCCACAATGAGGTGCTTCAGATCACGCTGGATAAATCGCGGCGCCGCGCGATCGGAGTGCGCCCTGTCGACACGCAGGCAACGAATATGAGCAGCCAGCGGAACTGGTGATCTGTGTGCCTTCGGGGCATAGGCGAGATTTACAATCCGTCGACCCGCGAGGGTCTTGTCGGCAAGAACTACTGTTTCAAGTCATATCCTCGGCCGACACTTTTTACGAAGACAAATATACCAACGGCTTCGTCGGCTACCACACCGCCGAACGCGCTCGGCCGATCTAGTTCCGGCCCCTGTGCTCCCGCCACGACACGCGAACCGGCTGGTACTCTTCGGGATACCGCACGTCGAGTGACACTGCCACAATCGACGCCAAGATAGCGGCAGAGGCCACAAAGGCGGCAAATAACAGCGCCTCGACCACGCCGACGGCGGCAGCGATAGCCACCAAAGCCGCCACGACAACCGAGGCGGAAAAGAAGAGGGCAGACTTCGTTTGATTGCTCATGGCGTACATCCTTTCTTTTTCGGATGTAGGCACGCCGCGCTCGATGCGCGACTTGACAGTGTGTTCACGCCCGCTTGGCGGCGGCAAATGCAATCGCTGTCTAGAAACTCATTCGAAAGTTGGGCTAGAAAAGTTTGCCCTGTACAAGGCTCGCCTGCAGGGCCTTCACCTGTGTTGTAGGCTTATCCACGATCATCAAGGCGTCGTCAGGAGCCGTCCGCTGCAACCGCTTCGCTTCAGCCCAGGGCGCGGTCATCCAGGTTTCAATTTCGTCCGCCGTGGTGAGGATGACTGGCATTGCCTTCTCGTGGATTGGCGCGATGATGGCATTCGGTTTGGTCGTCATGAACCCGTATAATTCAAAGTCACCGGGACCGTCCTTTACCCTGCGCACGCCTTGCCAGCCCGTCCATAGGCCCGCGAAGAAGAACAGCGGCCGCTCTTTGCTAAGCGCAAACCAGAAGTTCCTCTGGATACCTGTTTCGGGATCCTTGTCGCTTGGTGTCGGGCTGGGTTCGGCAAAGCTTGTCACCGGGACAACGCAACGGTGCTCGACGCCAACATACTGCTGCCAATGAGCGTATTGGGGGTTGCGAATGTTGGTCATGCCGTAATCCGCCTTGCCCTTCACCCGCTCCGCAGGCGTAGGCATTCCCCACAGGAGATTGACCGCCTCACGCTGACCATCTGGCGCATTACGCACTACTGGACCGGGCCGGTTGGGGTACACATCACGAGACGGTTCCAGGTTGCCAAGAATATCGCGCAACGCCTTAGACAGCGCCCGCATTGCCTCTTGCGTGGTGGTGACGTTGTACAAGTTGCACATGGCGGCAAGATAATCTCTCGGCCATGTCAGGCAACCCCGACATTACAGTGCGTCTTCCGTGATTTTGAACAGACCAGGGTGAGCGATCGACACCGCGCGTATTGCGTCTTCAAGCTCTCCATTATGAGCCAGAACAAACTTCAGTGCCTCCATGACGTCGCCGCCGTGTGCGGCAATGGCGATATCGGCCGCCTTCTGCAGTCGGATTTCGTCGCGCGGACTCAGTTTTTGTCTCACTCGCATAACACCACCTCGCGATTGACTTCTGCCATTATGTTCCTATTCTGTTCTCCATGCAAATCGAAACGCTTGGTGCCGCATTTGCCTACAGCGGCAGGGTGTGGATGGCCTGCGCGCTTGGCCCTTACACCAAAGGCATGAAGCGCGGGCGGGAGTGCAATTTTCGCCAGGATCTGGATTTGCCGACGCTGATCGCGACTCGAGGCGCCTCGTTTCCGATCGCATTATTGCCGCAACGGTTGAAGTGCCCGCGGTGCTCGTCGCGGGCGGTGCGCGTGGTGTGGAGCTTTCCGACCGTCACAGGCGAGCATAAGACGTGGGCGGTGGGGTAACTTGATGCAAAAAAGCCCCGCCAAAGCGAGGCTGAGTTTGACGGTAGAAGACGGGGCCTGGTCACTGGCTTAAGGTGTGGGCCGTGCCCCGCGCTGACTATGGGTGGCCAGCACCACCACAATACAGGCCAGCAAGGGCTATGAAAAGCCGCTTCTACCGCGCTGATGCAGGCGTTTTTGCGCAGGGCTAGATAAAAATCACCACCAGCGCGGCGACACTCCCTAGAACCGTAATGGTGTAAAATGACCAGAAAAAATTGTTGAGCATGGCCAGACCCTCCGGCTCGCAAACGACGTGACCGGCATTTGGTTCCGCGGCGCCCAAAACTCTAAAGGCCGGCGCGGTGGAATAGCCGGTGAGACTAACCGCGTCGGCCCCACGGCCAGGTGCCCCCAACCGCACCTCCACACTAACTCCCGAACGTTATCGACATCAATGGGGACGGACGAGTGGCTCGGTCGCGTCAGCTTGGATGGAGAGCGACCGAGCCCGTCGCCAAGTTGCCTGAACCTTAGCGGCGTCCAAATATACGCTTGATAAAAGAGCCATGCTATCGGTCGGGAGGGCTAGTTTTCCCCCTGTCCTAGCCTGATTCCGGCGGGGCATTTTTTGTTGCCCTCAAGCCGACTTGCAGTCCGGATCTGCGGGAGTCGGTGCAGAGGGAGCCGGCGCGGGTGTGCAATAGGTGGTGAAACCCGCGTCGGCCCGTCTTGCGGCCCGCGGAGGGGAGTGCAGGCCCGGCATGCCGCCAAGTCGGGTGAACTTTAGCGACAGCTAATGATACGCCTTCTGATGTATGGTTGCTATTAGCTTGGAGGTCTAGGTCTTATGACGCACGCGCAAAACCTGATGGCAGCCCGGACTCGGTGTCCATACTGACTCGGCTGGCGGCAGAATGGCCGGGCCCGAACTCAAGGAAGATACACCGGCCCGTTTGCCGACGCGGCCCATCCAGCGAAAGCTACTCAACTCAATTGTCGGCTGGTCGGTCTGCGCTTTGTGGACTAGGTTCATTGTGAGGGTAGGACGATGAGCCAGCGTTTCAATTCTATTGACTTAGCGACCCCCCAACCACCGCAAGCGCAACGAGGCGGCAATTGAACGCCTGCTGTTGTTGCTTGATCAGATGGATGGCGACATTGACCTTGTGGGCACGACGAGCCGCTATATCTTGCCGATGCCGTGAACGACCTGGAATCCGATCCGTGCGACTTGGCCTAGTCTCGGTCTGCTTCAGGAAAGGGCCTGCGCTCGCCGGCCTGTCATCTCATCAATGATGATGCGATAAAACAGATGAGGGGTTGCCCCTTCAGGAACCGGCTTCATGCCTCCCGGCTCCCACCAGTTGGCGTGTTGGCTCAATAAGGACCAGGCGTGGTCGCGTTCTGTTTTCCAACCTATCCGGTCGGGCAGTTCCTCATAGCGGCCGTTTACGACAACGCTACGCCATTCGCGGTTTTTGCCAAATTCATCGATCTGTAAACAGACGAGAGGGTTGGCCCGCATCCATTCGATCTTCTGGCCAAGGAGGGAGAAACTGTAGAGCTTGGCCCCTTCCGCAACAAATTGGATGGGCACGACATAAGGCTGCCCATTGATGCAACACGCCAGGCGGCCGAGCCGGGCGGACGACAGCAAAGCTGTGCATTCGGATCTATTCAGATCAGCGATGATCACGACGGTTCCTCCGATATCCGCAACAACGGCAACAGCTATAGAGCAACGAGATCGGGCACTTTTTGCTGTTGCAAGCACTAGCGAACGACCAGCACTGGAACGGCTGACGAATGAACAACCTCTGTTGTCTGGCTGCCTAGCAGAAGTCTCGGGACGCCCCGGCGACCGTGAGACGCCATTACGATGAGGTTGCAATTGAGGTCTTTTGCTGTGTCAACAATTCCCTCGGCGGGTGACGGGCAAGTAACCTGAACCGCGTCCATATCAACGCCCATTTTTGAAGCCGCGGCTTTTGCCAAATCAAGAGCAGCGTTGGCGTGCGCTCTCTGAGCATCTGACCATGAAGCCACAGTAGCTGCGCTTTGTAACGGGTACGGCTGGGTCACGGTAAGTACGGTGACCTTGCTGTTGATGGACTTTGCCAGAGTCAGCCCGTGATCAACGCCCCGCTGGGCGAGTTCCGAACCATCGGTCGTTATGAGAATGTGCTTGTACATGTGAACTCCTTTGTTCAGGCTGGCTCAGTGCGTAACACCATTCAGCACATGAAGCGTTGCGCGGCATCAAACAAGAGTCCGGTACTGTCCAAGGCAATGAAGCAGCCACCGTCGCATATTGCAGGGGGGATGCCTGCCTTCCTGAAATAGATATACACAGGGGCCGCCTCGACTTTTGTGTGCCAAAAAGGATCATCCGAAAACCTCGAAGCTCCCCCGGTCCCTCCGAATAATCCGCTACAAAAAGAAGATGCCAGATGTACTTGCGATATTCCGCGATCATCCCTCGGATTCGCCCAGCCGCATAGGACAAATCGGCCGAAAGGGCCTTTTGCAGCTCTTAACCCCGAATCATCGTTTCGCCGCTACACTCCCCGTATGCTGCCCTGCTCGATCTTCGGGCCGCGCCAGTTGCAGCGCCGCTACTCGAGGCAGTGATGGCGGTCCGCGGTGGGGCGAGTGTTCCGGCACATTCGGACTTTCTGCGACGGCCTCGAATGGCATCGCCATCTTCGCGCCATGCCTTCCGCTCCGGAGATGTGTGGCTAGAACGACGTTGGACTCATGATGTCGGCAAAGCCTCATGGTCGTCCTGGCGAAGTCGCGAAGACGGTCGACGATGTTCTATCGGCCATCGAACTGCAGCCGTCGAATGCTTCCGCAAATTGCAGACCGAAACGCCGGCAAAGCCGCATCAGGCGTGCCCCGGGCGATTTCAGAACCTATCAGGAGGCCGCAAAGAATTATTTGGCCAAACACAGGCCTGAACGCCAGAAAAATTACGAACGGCTATCTGCTCAAGAGCCAATCTACGAGTTTGAAAAATGACTACGGCAAGGATTGGCCAATAACATAGTCGGCCAAGAAGACGACAGCATCCTGTTCTGAAGCTGATAATAATTCCCAAATTGGGAAATTTGCGCTTGTTCCCAAATTGGGAATGCGCTATATCGGGGCAATGCAGATCATTGCCAAGAAAATGTTGAAGGATTTCTGGGCTCGATATGATCAGGCCGAAGCACCCCTCATCGCTTGGTACTTGGCTGTAAGCAAGGCAGACTGGAAAAGGCCCGCAGACGTGAAAGCGATGTTCGGTACAACTGTCGATTTCGTTAGCGACAACCGCGCCATATTCGACATCGGCGGCAACAAGTACCGTCTCATCGTTCACGTCGCTTATAAATTTCACCGTGTTCTGATCAAGTTCGTCGGGACGCATAAAGAGTACGACAAGATCAATCCGGAGACAGTGTGATGGAAAACATTCGTCCCATTAAGACCGAGGATGACTACAACTGGGCAGTTGCCGAAATCACTCGGTATTTTGAGAAGGAGCCCGAAGTTGGTTCTGCTGATGGTGATCGATTCGATGTGCTCTCAGACCTCATCGAGGCTTACGAGAACAAGCACTATCCGATTTCTGCACCTGATCCGGTTGAAGCCATTCACTCTCACATGGAACTTTTCGACCTCCCGAGAAGGGCTCTTGTAGAGGTAATTGGCTCGTCGCCCCGTGCCTCCGAAATTCTGTCAAGGCAGCGCGCACTTACCGTCGATATGATCTACAAACTGAATAAGGAGTGGCACATCCCGGCTGAGGTCCTCGTACAGCCCTACCACCTTGCCGATGGAGAGCAGTTGAAGCGCGCGAGATCAACTTTAACGATGCAGGCTGGCAGGCTGCAAAGACGCAAGAAGCTAAAGACCGCCTAGTGCGCGGATCAGGGCACCGTCAAAATCACAGACTTGGAGAAGGCGGCTATCAGCCTGGATAGACTCGGCAGCCAGCGCATTCAGCCGCCACGGAGGTTCTGGGTAGCTTCACGCCGTTGGCAAGCTGGCCATAGTCATTCTCTGGCGAGTTCTCCGGAGGGTTGGAGGCCAGTCATCGAGCCTAAGGCTCACGATCGTCGCGTTCGCTTTCGTGCCATTCCTCAATTTCGCGCTTCAGTTCCTCCATGCGCGGAACTTGCTGCTGCGGAGGATCCGCGGACGGGCTTTCGCGCCAGATCGAGCGAGCCTGTGAGGCGGCATTGCCGATCGTCGATAGGTTCCGTTCGTCAACGCCTGGCAACTGATCATTCTGCATCGGATTTTCTGGAAGCAAACGCTCACGCTCCACGTCTTTCAACAGAGCGCTCTGGCGCTCGACTTCTGCCGCGACCGCTCCTGGCGCTACGTTCGCTGCGGGCACGATCGGACCATTTCCATTCTCAAACGCGGGCCGGCCGTCGATCGACTCGTTATTCCGCTCATCGGCCTCCATGGTTCGTTCGCCATTGAAACGTTTCTGCGTCCGCTCTCCTTTGTTGATCGCCAACTGGAGCTTCTTATCCATCTCTGCAATTTCCCGCGTCATTACGACTTCGAGAATGACGTCATCGTCGCGTTCGACCGTCTGCTCGCCGCGCAGAGCTACGGCGCGGTTCCACGCGTCGTTGTCGATCTCCGGTCGCCCCTCAAGGGGCGGGTTCGTCTCGTTTCCCCTCAGCTCCAGATATTCCCTGAGGATATTGACGACATCACGCGCTGCCGCTGCAATCTGGTCGTAGTCCTGCCGCGCCGATGGCTCGATGTTCGCCTCGACATTGGAAAGCACGGCCTCGACGCGCTTCTCATAGGCTTCAAACTCGGGGCGAGTCATCTGTTGCATTACGGCCTCCTCGATTTCAATGAGGGCAGTCAACATCGTCAAATTGCTTTGCGAAATAGTAGTAGAAAGGCGCTTTTCCGACGTTTGCTTGGCGTTCTGTGAAGCGACCTTGATGCGTTCGATCTGCTTCACCGCGTATTCCGCTCGTCCCTTTTCTTCAACTTCGGCGACGAGTTCACGCCAGATCACGGCGGCCGCTGTCATATAAGACTGGCTGCGGTGGGTGGTGGCGCCCATTTCAAGGTTCTGGCGCTTGGCATCGTAGCGGGCCTGTGCGGCTTTGCTCGTGCCCTCATGTTCGGTGCGTCCAGCCCAGCTCACCGGCCGAACCTGGCTGCCTGTGTACGCAGGCGGGCTGGCCCGGTCCCGTCGATCGGTCAGCTCCATGTCAATGCCATGCTCACGCGCCATCGCCGCCATGAGCTCCCGCCACTCCCGAAACACCTGCGGGCTGGTGATGATGCGCTCGCCTGTCTCACTACGCATGGTAACAATGGCGTGTGCGTGGATGTGTGGGCGCTTGCCGCCCTCTACCATTTCCTTGGGATCGCCAGACGGATCATGAACGGCAAACACATAGCGATGTCCCGCAAACTGTTCGCCAAGAAAATCCCGGACCGCGCTTTGGAAAGCCGCGAGATCGGTGCCGGCACGGGCCGAGACGATCAGATGCATCACGTCCCTGCCCTTGCGGCTATGCATCTCATGACGCCAAGTCTTTTGGACGAGGTCGCGCGCATCTTTAGGGGCATTGAATAGCCGGCCAGTTTCGTCGCGAACCTGTCCATTGAAACGTTCCACTAGGTCGCGGACCCGCGCCGTGGCGAAGCGCACGCCGTTGCCAAAGCCATGAAATCGGAAATGCGCCTCAATACCGGTGCTGAATTCACTACTTTCGAATCGTTGCTGGACAATTTGGGCCGCCTTACCGTCGCCTGTCAGCCGTTCGCCGGATCGGTGGCGCAGCACGACGACACCGCGGATGGTAAGATCGTCCCCTCCTTGATCGTCGACGACGAAGACGAGGCGGCGGTCGCCAAACCCTGTCTGCAGGATCTCGCGTGCGACGCTACCCCGATCCTTGCCGTCGCACGACACAGGACTGATCCTGACATTGAAAACGGCAACGTCGCGGCTGTCGGCACGATTGTCGAACAGACAGGCCCAATCGCTTCGAAGGCCAGACAGGGCATCCTTTCCTGAAACGCGTTCGCCGCGCTGGTTCTCGAGAGCGAGCCGTCCTGCACGAGCTACATAGCTGATCATGGCGCCAACGCGACCAGAACCGCCATAGGAAGCAAGCTTGACGACCGCTGGCTGGCTGCCGCTCGCCAGCGCCTGGAAGCGGGTGCGCATCGACCGCCCTCCCCCCTTGTCGGTCGGAGACCCCAGTCGCCCCACTTGGCGCCGTCCCCTACCCAAAAGTGCTTCCGGCAGATGCGGTGCGCCTCCCCCCCTCCGCGAATCCCAGTCGAGTTCTTGCGCCTGCCCCATCTGAAGCTCGTGCAAGAATGCCGCGCGACGGCGCTCCCATTCACGTTCGAAGGCACCGAGAAAGAACTCCATTATCTGAGCTGACTACGACGCGCCGCTGCAGCCTTCTTCGTCATCAACATCAGTTCGGCCGCGACCGTCATCGCGATCGCGCGCGCATCATCGACCGCAGCAACTATGACGGAGCTGTCGATGGACCGACCCGTGTTCAGGGCTCGTGCAACCTGGTTAAGGTAGTTGCCGACCGCGTGCATGTCGTGACCGAGCAGATGGATGATGGCCGTGTCGGAGGGATTCAGGAACGGCTTTTCTCCTGCGCCTTCCAAAGCGAGCGAGCGCAGGAAGGCGGAAGTCGTCAGACCGGCACGCAGTGCAGCCGTCTCAACAGCCGAAAATTCGTCGTCGGCAAGACGGATATGCACGACCTTCTCGCGCCTGGTGCGCCTTCTGGAGGACGCTTCGTACAGCCTTGTCATCGACCGTCTTCTCGATGCTTGCGGCCGCAGGCCGCAGATCGAGGGCTCGTCCCTCGATTGTCAGGAAAAATGTATCACGCTTTTCCGTATCCTGCCAATCAATTTGATTATAAAATGCGCTATATAAGCCGGTATCAATCACATTTTCCATCAACATGATTTTAGTTGCGATCTCGAACGCTTGTGCAAAGGTCCTCGGAAAGTGGAAATAGGCGATCGTTGGAATGGCTTCAGTATTCACCTATAAGGAATGGCTGAACCTCAGGAAGAGACTGAACTGAGCGATGGCGGTCAGCACGAAGACCGCGTGGTAGCAAATCGGGTGATGAATGGCCGTAAAGGAGCTGGACGAATTTCGTGTGGGGCGCGGTCTCATGGAGACCAGAGAACCGGATTTCGAGCGTCCGCTCTGGCGTCGGCGAGGGTTCGACGGCGCCGTTTCGCTGGACGACATGGACAATGCTCTCAGTGAGTTTCTCTCGGAGGCTCGGCGCAAGGCAGGGCTAACTCGTGAGCAATTGGCAGAGTTGCTGGGGATTTCCGGTCAGGTTTATGGACGGTATGAGCGAGCTGAATCGAAGTTGAATGTCACGCGGTTAGTTCATCTTTGCGAAATTCTCGGATTCGAGCCCATTGAGATGATCTACGCCGCGGCCCCCCACCTGTTCGGCAGTAAGCCACAGGAGGCTAAGAGCCGCCTCAACTTAATGCGATTGATGGCGCGAATGAGGCCCGAAGCCGTTGAGTCTTTGCTTCTCCTTGTAAGCGAACTCTCTGGTGATCCCTCGCCCGATTGAGGAACGCCGGGGCATGGGCTTGCCTCTGATCCTCGGAAAGACAACTCACGACGGCGACGCGCCACACCTTCAGCCCTCCCTCGATGAGAGGGTGACGATCCAAATAACCTCGACCATATTGAAGCCCGCAGTATCGTAGTGTGCGCCTCGAAAGAACGGGGGCCGGGATCGGCGGTGCTCACGATGAATAGGAAGCGCAAGAACGCGCTGTCGTCAAGATAACGACAATGGCTTAGGCTCCACTCCACTAAATCCGGGCAAGTCCATTGCTTACCGTGCGACAGTGGACGACCCTTCCCGCATCTCATCGTCGAAATCGGTCGTAGCGCTCTGGTCTAACCCCGCGGGTATATCAGTCTGGCGAGATTAATCGAGCAGGGAGGATCAGCCGAGCTGGCGACAGCATGATGCGGCACCTGCTGTATGAAGCGGCAACGGCATTGATGAGCCTGTCAAGCGAATCGAGGATTTGACCCCTTTGGCGAAGTGAAGAACTGACCCCGTTCATTGGTTTGCTGTTTCGTTGGTTTCGAGCGCCGGTCCGGTC
>NZ_LMGJ01000008.1:59770-98448 GCF_001427385.1 Mesorhizobium sp. Root157 | reverse complement strand
CCCCAAAGGGATCAGCCTAGCCACTGGACGGTTTTTACTCCGCCCGCACCAGCATTATGCCGGCGCTCCATGGCCTAATTTGTCACCGCCGCGCACACTCCATAGAGGTACGGACGCAATTTCTCATGGATAACTAAGCACTCGTTGCCGAATGCAGCAGAAGCCAAGGCCGAAGCCCTATTTAGTAACAGTGACCCTTCCGAGCCAGCGAGCTTTCACTCGCTCCGTCCGTACCCCGCGCGAAATAAAATGCAAACGGTGAAGAAACGCAAGTTGATCCTGTGTCGAGCATCAAACCATGAAGCCCCGTGCCTGACAATCTCGCCGCTACGTAGCCAATTTGCCGGTGCCGCTGGTCGGTTTTAGATTGCATGCAAACCATGCCGAACGGCGACAATGAGGTCGTAAGCCGCCATTGCTCCATTGCCAAGAAGTCGTCATTCGCAGATTGGCCCGCTAAAAACGTGGATAGATCCCCGCTTGTCCTCTGCCTGCACCCCTGCCGATCCCGCGCCCTTCCAAAAATCTCCCCTCCTTTTTATCCACACCCTCTCAACCTCCCCCATAATCCCCTCACCGTTCTCACGGGAAGCCTGGCTGCGCACCGGGCGTCAGGCGGGAACGGCGGCGCCGGATCGGTCGCGCTGCGGTAGCGCGGCTGGGAGATGATCCCCCAGGTCCGGGCCTCGACTGGGCCTTTGGCGAAAATGCCATCCCCCGGTGAGGCAAGAACGCCGGCGGACGCAGGGCACCGCGCCGCATAAAATTCTCAAAGGGCGCGGGTCCTGCGTCGGCTTCCCGATCCATTCTTTGGCGGGAAGGGCCTTCCGCATGCCCGCAATTTCGACCGGAAAGGACGGACATGCCAAGCATACAGGACGACATCCCGCAGGACTTCAAGGAACTGTGCATTTCGGCATTCAGCCTCGCGCTCGAAGCCGACGGCGCACCCCAGCGCTGCTCAAGACGGTTTTGCCACCGTACCGGCCAATGCCATCTGCCGATGGGCGACAACGGCCCCGGCGCTTGTGGTGCCGGCCCCATACCCGGCCGCGTCGCTGCCGAAGCGGCGCTGATGCTGGCTTTTCGGTTCGAGGAGTGAGGGGTCGGCGCTTTCTACAGAAGTCCGGCCTGCTCGGCCTCGAGGCGCAAGTTCTGGCGCGGGCGCGGGCCGACCTGCTGGATCACCAGCCCGGCGGCCAGCGAGCCGAGGTCGCCGCAGGTCTTGAGGTCGCGGCCTTGCGTGTAGCCATGCAGGAAGCCGGCGGCATAGAGGTCGCCGGCGCCGGTGGTGTCGACCAGCTCGGCAATCGCCGTCGCCTCGATTTGCACCGTCTCGTCGCCGCGCACGATCACCGAGCCCTTCTCCGAGCGGGTCACGGCGGCAAGCCGGCAGTCCTTGCGCAGCGCGGCAAGCGCGGCATCGAAGGAGGCGGTCTGGTAGAGCGACTTGATCTCGTGGCTGTTGGCGAAGACGATATCGACGGTGCCCGAGCGCATCAGGTCGAGGAACTCGTCGCGATAGCGGTCGACGCAAAACGAGTCCGACAGCGTCATTGCCACTTCGCGCCCGGCGGCGTGGGCGAGGCGGGCGGTCTGGCGGATCGCCTCCTTGGCGCGCGGCGGGTCCCACAGATAGCCCTCGAAATAAGTCACCCTAGCGCCGCTCGCCTTGTCGGCCTCGACGTCCTCCGGGCCAAGCTCGACGCAGGCGCCGAGATAGGTGTTCATCGAGCGCTCGCCGTCGGGGGTGACGAAGATCATCGAGCGCGCCGTGGGCGGCAGGCTGTCCAGCGGGCGGGTGTCGAAGGCGACGCCGTGGGCGCGGATGTCATGGGCATAGAGGCGTCCGAGCTGGTCGTTCGACACCTTGCCGAAGAAGGCGGCGCGGCCGCCCAAGCTGGCGACGCCGGCAGCCGTGTTGCCGGCCGATCCGCCGGAAGCCTCGATGGCCGGGCCCATGCGCTGGTAGAGCAGTTCGGCGCGGGTCGCGTCGATCAGGTTCATCGCGCCCTTGATGATGCCGTTGTCGTTGAGGAATGCCTCGTCGCACTGGGCGATGATATCGACAATGGCATTGCCGATGCACAGGACGTCATAATCGGGCATTCAAATCTCCGCCGCGTCAGGCCAAACGCCCGCCTTTTGGCACGCCGCCCGCGCGGGCGTCCAGTGCATCGCGGCAAAAAGCGCGGCGCATCAGGGCGACGCGCTCTAACGCAAAAGAAACCCGCGGCCGAGTTCGTCCTCGGCTTCCAGCGTGAATTCGGCCTTGCCCGAATAGAACGCCCGGCCGCCGACGCGGGCGACGATCGCCGCATGCCGGCCGGCTGTCGCGGTGCGGGCGACCGCCCCGGAAAAGCGCGAGCCGACGATGCTTTCGAAAATACGCGTCTGGCCGATGCCGATCTCGCCCTTGGCGTGCATGGCCGCCAGCCTGGCGGTGACGCCCGAGCCGGTCGGCGAACGGTCCACCTCGGCCTCGGCGAACACGCACACATTCTTCGTCGGCCGGTCGGAAAATTCATCCACGCCGTCGGTCAGTATCGTACCATAGAGGAAAGCGAGGTCGTCATGGTCGGGATGGGACAAGGGAAAGGCGGCCTTTAATTTGCCGGTCAGCGCGGTTGCCGCATCGACGAAGTCGCGCACCCGGTCGCGGCCGAATTCCAAGGCGAACTGGCGGCAGTCGGCCAGCGCGTAGAACGCGCCGCCATAGGCGATGTCGAAGCGCACCGTGCCTTTGCCGGCAAGTTCGACGCTTTCGCCGCGGGCGAACAGAAAGGCCGGTACGCTCTCGAAGGAAACCGCGCCCGCCTTGCCGTCCTTGACCTCGACCGAGGCGACGACCAGCCCGCACGGCGCTTCGATGTTGACGACGGTCACCGGCTCCTGCGCAGCCACCATGCCGGTGTCCACCGCGTAGCGGCCAAGCGCGATGACGGCATGGCCGCACATCGTCGAATAACCCTCATTGTGCATGAACAGCACGGCGAGGTCGGCTCCCGGCAGGTCCGGTTCGACCAGCAACGCGCCATACATGTCGTAGTGGCCGCGCGGTTCGAACATCAAAAGCTTGCGCAAATGGTCGAGATGGTCGCGCACATAAGCCCGCTTCTCGAGGATCGTGCCTTTCGGGATCGGCGGATAACCACCGGTGACGATACGCACCGGTTCACCGCCGGTGTGCATGTCGGTGACGGTCAGCAAGGGCGGCGTCATTCCGGCGTCGAGAACATTTTTTGCAGCCGGTCGTAGGCCATGGCGTCGCGGCTGAAGGCGAAGGAACCGCTCTCCAGGATTTCTTTCGATGCACGTTCCAGCGCACCGAATGTATAATTGGTCAGCTTGGAGCCGAGCGATATGCGCTTGGCCCCCGCCTTTGCCAATTCCGCAACGGTGAAGGCCGGGACGGCAAGTATGTTGACCGGCTTCGACACGGAGGAGCAGATGGTGCGCACAGCCTCGATGTCGGTGATGCTAGGCGCATAGAGCACGTCGGCACCGGCTTTCTCGAAGGCCTGCAGGCGCCGGATAGTGTCGTCGAGGTCGTTACGGCCATGCAGGAAGTTTTCCGCCCGGGCGGTGAAGACGAAATCGTGGCCCAACGCCCGAGCCGCCTCGACCGCCGCTGCAACCCGCTCGACCGCGTGGGAAAAATCATAGATCGGATGATCGTCGTCGCCGGAAAAATCCTCGATCGAGCAACCTGCGAGCCCAGCGGCCTCGGCTGCGAATATGGTCTCGGCAGCACGCTCGGGGCTGTCGCCCTTGCCCTTCTCGAGGTCCGCCGAGACCGGCAGGTCGGTCGCCGCGACCAGTTCCTTGCAGTGGGCGATCATCGTCTCGAAGCTCACGCCGCCATCCGGCAGGCCGCGCGAAAAGGCGAAGCCCGCGCTGGTCGTCGCCAATGCCTTGAAGCCGAAAGACCGAAGCAGTTTCGCGGTGCCTATGTCCCATGGGTTGGGAATGACGAAGGTCGAGGAGTGGAGGTCGCGAAATGTCTTGCCCTTGTCCATGGCGCACGCCCTTGTCCGGGTTGAGATCGTGGTGCGATCCTATCCCTGGCACGTGCGGCGGGCAAACGGATGTGATTGGCTCAGGATTTTCTTTTCCGGGCTCAGCGCAACGAAGGCGACAGCGTGTCAGGAGAATGCAGCGTGTCTGCTATTGCGTAGGCGCTCCGGCCGGCCAGCCAAATCTCCGCTTCATCCGCTGGCGCCGAATTTTGTCGCGTTTCGCAAAAAGTCGAAATTTGTCGAACCAGTTCAAATAGTTACAAATCTTGATCGCAAAATGATTCAGCCATCGTCATGCGATGCAATAATTTGTTGACAGGCGAATGGGGTTGTGGCCAAATTGCATCCGGTGAAATTTTGTTTCTCGATGTGAATTGTATCGGTGAGGCCGTTTCACCCAACGAAAAATAGCTCTTTGATTCATCGCCTGTGGTAATCGGAGGAGACGAATGGATGGCAGAATAACAACAACAAGCATCCATAGCGTGTGAAAATTGGGCGGCTGTTGCGTAGCCATCTCGACATCATAAAGCGACACGAGAAGAATGGGCCGCCCATGTTGGGGGCGCTATTTCTGTCGTGTCGGCATAGATGCATGGGCGACGCTCAACAAATCAGATAGCGCAATTTTCGATTTCAGCATCGCCGCAAGCGGCAACGATGCCGGTCGGTTGCTGATCTACCTTACACACGAAGATGCTTGAACCAGGCGCGTCAATTTTTGCGTGCATGCCCGTAACCCACGACGAAACAACAAATGCTGCGAGCCCATCTTTGAACGGCCCGCGGGTAACTTTGTGCGACCGCTCCACAGCACTGTCTCACACACAGCCCTGACACATCCAAGGAGTTGAACAGACAGATCATCCAGATCCAGGCCCGGCAAAATCCAAGTCACAAGGAGGGAGGAACCCTATGACTGATAAACAGAAACGCACGTTCTATACGGAACGAATCGGCTGCGTGCGCACGGCCAAACCAACGATAATATTCACCGCCAAGGTGAAGGGGGGAAAGCAAGATGAGTAATTCTGGAGGAGAAGCCTTAGATGTCCTTGAGTACGAGCAAGGCAATCTTCAGACCGGTACAAACTGGTGGGGCGCCTTTGTCATCGGTCTGGCCGGCACAATTCTCGTAACCGGCGCAGCGCCAGCATTCCTTACGGTTTTCGGCGCATCCTACATTCCCTTCATAACATTCTTCACGCTGACAGGCGTCGTGTTATGTCTCTTGCTGGCAGAACTGTCGGCAATGATGCCCGGACGAACGGGCGGTTCTCCATCCTATGCATATCCAGCCTACAAGGATCGATGGCCACGGCTTGCGCCGCACGTCAATGGCGTCACTGCCTGGATGTACTGGGTCGGCTGGATGCCGGTAGCACCGCTGAACATGATCCTGGCCTCGTTCTACATCACCCATCTATTCGGCCTCGACACAACATCCGGCATCACGCCGATCAGCACGTTCATTCCCTGGTGGACGCTGGCCATCACCGCTGTCGGGCTGCTGATCCTGTCCGTACCGGCTTACCTCGGCATCCGCTTCGGCACCTCGATGGCGACCATTTTGGCCGTATTGTCGATGATCCCGCTGACCTTCCTGTCGATCGGCTTCATCTTCAATCCCGACGCCGCGAACTGGAGCGAGATCGCCGGCTTCCCGCAACTCGACGGATCTAGCTTCTTCAGCGACATCAACGGCTATCCGGCCTGGGTCATGTATGTGGCCTACGCATTTCCGCTGTTATGGACGGTGATCGCGTACGAGGCGGCGGCCTGCTACATCGGCGAATGCAAGCATCCGGGGCGTGACGCCAAGATCGCCATGACGCTGGAAGGCGGCTACGGCGTGTTCGTCTACACCATGCTGCCGATTTCGTTCGTGGTCGTGCTCGGCGTGCAGGCCATCTCGGATCCGGCTCTGGTCGATCCGAAGACGATGTTCGTCACCTTCGCCAGCAACATCTTCCCCGGCGTCGCCGGTGCGGTGATGGAATGGCTGATGGCGATCATGCTGATCATCGCGCTGGTGCTATCGGCGTTGAACTCGCTGATGGGTTGCTCGCGCTCGCTCTACCAGATGTCGCTCGACGGTCAGTTCCCGCGCTTCTATCAGCACCTCAACAAGAACCACGTTCCGGACCGGGCGATGATGACCAATGTCGGCGCCAGCCTCCTGATCGCGTTCATGGGCGGCGCGATCGAGATCTATTCCTTCTCCAATGTCGGATATCTCGGTTCCTTCGTGCCGGTGCTCATTGGCTACTACTTGCTGCGCAAGGATCGGCCCAATGTGCATCGTCCGTTCCGTCTACCGGAGTACTTCAAGTACATTGCGCTGGCGCTCGCTGCGTTGTATTTCTTTGTATGGCTGGTTGGCGGGGTCATTTACTCGTATATCGGCGGTCAAGCGATCTATTACTTCCTAGGTATCGCTGCGACCTTCATGTACTTGCCCCTGTACTGGTATCGGCAGTGGGAAGACCGCCGGGCCGGCTCGCCAGCCATGGCGGCGTCCACGTCCCGCAACTGAGAGGTTGGGCAGATGATCAGGACCCTGTTCAGACAATCACGGCCTGCCGGCGACCAGCGCGCCGTGCAAAGCGTGCTGATCGCTTCTGAAGGCAGACGCTTCAGCCAGGACGTTATCGACCTGGCCGTGCGGATGTTGCGCCCCCACAATGGCCATGCCACGGTGCTTACCGTGGCAAGGCTGTGGGGGACGGGGTTCGGACTGCCCAATCCCGGCTTGCGTCCCAGCAAACGCGAGATGGATGAGCAGCAAGAGAACGTCTTTTGGGCTCTGAGCCAACTGGAGGATGCCGGCGTGACGGCGAATGGCCACATCGTGACCACGCGCAACCCGAGCAAAAGCATCCTGAACGAGGCAAAGCGCCGCACATGCGATGCCATCATCATGGGCGCCGATCCGCGTCGGCCCTGGTTTGTTCGTAACCTTATGTGGAGCCAGGAACCATATCGGGTTCACGCACGCACACCCATTCCAGTCCATCTCGTCTGCCCGGCCGGGCAGACCTAAGGCAAATCGACAAAATAATCCCGGCCTTGGGGCGATTTGGCCGGTCTCGACGCAAGTCGAGACCGGCTTTTTGCGGAATCAATATTGGCGGACATTGGAAAGCAGCGCAGCGCGCCCTGAATGCGCAAGTGCGGTAAAATTTCAAACCGCGCGGCGCTTAAAATCTGTTCCCTTCCCTGGAGAGGCCGATCGGGAGAGGGGGACGAGACCAGCCAGCTTGCGCATATCGTCGAACAGGATGCCGCCGGCCGCGCGCAGACCTTCGACATCGGCCATCGGATCGCCATGGTAGGAAAAGACGCGCATTCCGGCAGCGACGCCTGCTTGCGTGCCGGGTACGCTATCCTCGATGACGATGCAGTCGGCCGGCCGGATTCCCATCGTCTTGGCGGCGTGCAGAAACAGGTCTGGCGCCGGCTTGCCGTGCTCCACCATCGAGGCGCTGAACAGCACGTCCTTGAAGTATGGCAAGAGACCGGTCTGGCCAAGCGTCATGTGCATCTTGTCGATGCGGGCGGACGACGCGACGCAAAGGGGAAGGCCGACGCGCTCCACGGCCGCGATGAAATCCCTAACATAGGCAATGGCCTCGACGCCGCCGGAAAACAGTTCCGGCAGTTCCCGGTACCAGCGCTCGATGAGGTCGGCACCCAGATCGACGCCTGCCGTCTGGATCAGTTCGGCCCTCACCGACGACAGGCTGCGCCCGCTGAAGCGGTGCCGGCATTGCTCATAGGCGATCGGATAGCCGGCCTCGGTTATCCACTGTGCCAATCTGCGATTGGCCGGGCCTTCGGTATCGACCAGAACCCCGTCGCAGTCGAAGATGACGAGTTTGGGCGCCATGTTCACGCCGTGCCCGTCGACCCGAACCCGCCTGTCCCGCGCGCCGTGCCGCCAGCAAGCGTACGCTCCTCGGCGGCCACATGAACCACCGGCGCAAACACGATCTGGGCGATGCGCATGCCGCGCGTTACGGAAAAGTCCTCGTCGCCAAGGTTGACAAGCAATACGTTCACTTCGCCGCGATAATCGCTGTCGATGGTGCCGGGCGTGTTGAGGCAGGTGATCCCATGCTTGAGGGCAAGGCCGGAGCGCGGCCGGATCTGGCCTTCCATTCCTTCCGGAATCTCCAAGACAAGCCCGGTCGGCACCAGAGCCCTTTTGCCGGGCAGGATGAGGATCGAGCGATCTTCCGGTATCGCTGCCCTGAGATCCATGCCGGCAGCGCCAGCACTTTCGTAAGCAGGAAGCGGCAGGCCCTCGCAATGCGGCAGCCTGACGAAGCCAACGGTTGGGCCGATGACGGAAGAGGGATTACTGGTGGCGGACATGGCGACGATCCTATTGAGGCAAGGGCCGAAACGGTCAACGCGGGAGTGAGGCGTTCAACGGCTTTCTCCCCAGGCGGTTCCGCTTACAGCACGGCGCGCAAAGAGACCAGAACAAGATGCGCGGGACGATACGCCGCCGGCAGCGCGGCTCACATCGGCGGCGTATCCGTCGGTTTCCGTTCGACAGGTTCGGCCGCTGCTGGTAGAAGCCCGCCACCTAAAGGGATTTCAGACATTGGCCGAGACAATCGAACAGGCGGTCGGGCGCCGCCGCACCTTTGCGATCATCGCGCATCCGGACGCGGGCAAGACGACACTGACCGAAAAGCTGCTTTTGTTCGGCGGCGCGATCCAGCTTGCCGGTGAGGTCAAGGCCAAGAAGGACCGCATCCAGACCCGGTCGGACTGGATGAAGATCGAGCGCGAGCGCGGCATTTCCGTCGTCACCTCGGTGATGACGTTCGAATATCACGACAATGTCTTCAACCTGCTCGACACGCCCGGCCACGAGGATTTCGCCGACGACACCTATAGAACGCTGTCGGCGGTCGATTCCGCCGTCATGGTCATCGACGCCGCCAAGGGCATCGAGCCGCGTACGCTGAAACTGTTCGAGGTCTGCCGCCTGCGCGACATTCCCATCGTCACCTTCGTCAACAAGATGGATCGCGAGGCGCGCGACACGTTCGAAATCCTCGACGAGATCGAGCAGAAGCTGGCGCTCGATACCGCTCCGATCACCTGGCCCATCGGGCAAGGCAAGACCTTCGCGGGAACCTACCACCTTGCCGGAAACGCGGTGCGCCACCACGATCAGGAAATGGTCCGAACGCCGGTCAGCGGTCCCGACTCCAATCGCGCGGCAGGTCTTCTGCCCGAGAATGATCGCCCCGCCTTCATCGAGGAGCTGGAACTGGCGCGTGAAGCGTGCCGGCCCTTCGATCTCGAAGCTTTTCGCCAAGGCCATTTGACGCCGGTCTTTTTCGGCTCGGCGCTGCGCAATTTCGGCGTACGGGACCTGATCGAAGCGCTGGGTGACTGGGCGCCCGCACCGCGCGCGCAGGAAGCCGACACGCGCAAGGTCGAGGCGACGGAAGAGAAGATGACCTCCTTCGTCTTCAAGATCCAGGCCAATATGGACCCCAATCATCGCGACCGCATCGCCTTCGTGCGGGTCTGTTCCGGCACGCTGGAGCGCGGAATGAAGGCCAAGCTGGTGCGCACCGGCAAATCGTTGAGCCTGTCAGCGCCGCAGTTCTTCTTCGCCCGCTCGCGCATCACCGCCGATGAGGCCTATGCCGGCGATGTCGTCGGCATTCCCAACCACGGCACGCTGCGCATCGGCGACACGCTGACCGAAGGCGAGGAAATCCTGTTTCGCGGAGTGCCCAATTTCGCGCCCGAAATCCTGCGTCGTGTCAGGTTGGGCGATGCCATGAAGGCCAAGAAGCTCAAGGAAGCGCTGCACCAGATGGCGGAAGAAGGTGTCGTGCAGCTGTTCTCCCCGGAAGACGGATCGCCGGCGATCGTCGGCGTGGTCGGCGCGCTGCAACTCGACGTGCTGAAGGAGCGGCTCAGCATCGAGTATTCCTTGCCCGTCGATTTCGAGATGTCGCGCTTTTCAGTCTGCCGCTGGATCTCCGCCGACGAACGGGCCGAACTCACCCGCTTCATCGAGGCGCATCGCGGCGACATTGCCCGCGATCTCGACAACGACCCGGTGTTCCTTGCCCAGCACGAATTTTCCCTCAACTACGAGGCCGAGCGCTGGAAGGCGGTCCGCTTCACAGCGGTAAAAGACTATCAGGTGCGCGACGCCGCTTAGATAGCCTATGCATCCTGACGGATGCATAGGCTATCAATCTCTTTGTTTGAGCATTGTATTATCCGAACACCGGATCCCACCTTTCGGCCCGATGTTCTGGCTCCAGTCGCTCAAGCCGGTGGAATGAACGGCTGCATGATGGTCTGGAAAACCGGCATGGCCTCGAGCCTGGCCGCATGGGCGGCCAGCGCCGGATAGTCGGCGATCTCGATCAGGCCGGGATGCGCTTCGGAAAGCGCGCGCAGCACCGCCGCGACGGCAATGTCGGCATGGCCGAGCGTTTCTCCGAACCAATAGGCGCTGCTGCGTCCGGCGCGGTCGGCCTCGAGCACGGCAAGCACACCGGAAATCTGCGTCCGGCAGCGCTCCACCCAGACTTGCGACACTTCGCGGTGGAGACGCTTCTCGTAGAACAGGCTGACCACCTTGTCGGCCATGCCGGTGGCCAGCGCGGCGACTTTCAGCGCCTGATGCCGGGCAGGCTCGGCTCTCGGAAACAAAACCCGGTCCGCAGGTACGAGGCTGTCGATGTAGTCGAGGATCAAATGGCTTTCGATCAGCACCTCGCCATTGTCGAGCACCAGTGTCGGTACCCGCACCAGCGGATTGTACTGGCGTATCTTGTCGGTGTCGCCGAAAACACCCCATGGCCGGTGTTCGAAACTCAGCCCATAAAGGGTCAGCGCTATACCGACGCGGCGGACAAAGGGCGAATCATACTGGCCGATCAGAATCATGGTTTGCCTTCTCGAAAGCCGCCGGAAACGAGATTCGAGATTGACCTGTCGCCGGCCTTTCAACAAGGCCTTACTCAGCCCCTTGCTGACGGCAAGGTGTCAGGAGCCGGCGCGTCTTGCCCGGTCGAGCATCTGCCTGACCGAAGCGGTGATATGGCGGATTTCAGCTTCGTCCAGTCTGTCGATACTCTCTGCCAAAAGGTTGGCGAGTTCTGTCGCGGCGGGCGACAGGCCCGACGTGTCGAGCTTGACCCGTGGCCGCGATGTCTCGGCCAAGCGCTGGAACTCCTCGGCCTCGTCCCAGATGATGTTGAAATAGCCAATGATCTTCTGGAGCAGCGTCCAGCTCGGCACGCCGCGCCGGCCGTGCTCTAGCGCCGATAGATAGGCGGCACTCACGCCGACCGCCGCGGCCATATCCTTCTGGCTGGCGCCACGCTCGCGCCGCATCTGCCGGATTTTTTCGCCCAAAGGTGTCATGACCGCACCCGGCGCAGGCGCACATAGAGCGCGCCCGAGCCACCATGATGGCGCGCAGCATGGTCATGACTGGACACGAAGAGCCGGAAGGCCGGTGTCGACAACCATGCCGGTACCGAGCGGCGCAGCACGCCATCGCCGCCGGAAGACGACCCCTTGCCGGTGATCACCAATACATAGCGCACGCCGCCGGCATGAGCCCGATGCAGGAAGGAATAGAGCAGAGAATAGGCCTGTTCCTGCGTCATGCCGTGGAGGTCGACCCTGCCCTCGATCGGCAGGCGGCCCTTCGACAGCTTGTCCAGCGTCGGCTCGTCAAGGCGATGCGGTGCCGCCAGCGGCTTCGGCTTGGCCTGTACGGCGGAAGGTGCGGGCGATGGCGGCAGCGGTGCAGGTGGCGGCTGGACTTCGGCGACGGGAAGCCCCACCGCTGCCTTGCCCTTGAGCGGCCTGGCACTGCGGGCGACCAGGCTCCACAGCACCCGGTCCTCCTCGTTCAGCGGTTTTTCCACGCGCCTGGTCATTGATTGGCATCCGAAACGGTATGGCACGACAGCCTTGGTGCAAGTACACGCGGAACGAGGGCAAAGAAGTCGGCAGCGTGGCGCACCACGCCAGCGATCTCGCCCGCCGCGTCGCCTGACCCGGCAAAAAGATCGCCCCGGGTAGGGCCGATAATGGCCGACCCGGTATCTTGCGCGATCATCAGGCGCCGGAACGGGCGGCCATCGAACGCGGTCAAGGCTGGCGCGTCGATATAGAACGGCGTGCCGAAGGTGTGCAGCAGACGATCGACGGCAATCGAGCGGCCGGGCGTCAACGGCACCTTGGCGGCGGCGATCGGGCCAAGCGCCGGGTCGCTCACATCTGCTTCCTTGAAGAAGATATAGGAGCGGTTGCGCCAAAGGATCTCGTCGATGCGCTGCGGGTTGCGTTTGAACCAGGCGCGGATCGACTGCATGGTGACGTCTGCAAGCGGGATTTCGCCCAGATCGGCCAGCATCCTGCCAGGGCCTGAAAACCGCTGTCCGGATTTGGCGGCATAGGTCACGCGCATCAGGCTGCCGTTGGTCATAGCCAGACGCGCCGCGCCCTGCACATGGATGAAGAAGGCGTCGACCTTGTCGGCGAGCCAGGCAATCTCCAAGCCTTGGTCCGCCAGCGCGCCGCGCTCGATCTCGCCGCGGTCGAAATACTCGGCCAGGCCGGTTGGCACGCCATCCGGCGTCGCCCGCGCAAAGGCCAGATAAGGGTCCAGGCCGGGCGGACGATTGGCGTCATCGACATCGATGAGATCGGGCGGACGCGCCAGCAATGGCACTGGAAAATGCGCCGTCTGAACCGGGGAGGCTTCCACCTCGGGTTCGTAAAAGCCGGTGACAAGGCCGGTACCGCCAGCGTCGGCGCGCATTTGCAACGGGACGAAGTGGCGCTCGAAGAAAGCCCGTGCCTCGATCCGGTCGGCCGGCGCTGCGTTCAGCGCCTCGGCATTGGCCTTGGCAAATGCAGAACATTCAATGCCGAGCGCGCCGGCGCGGTATGGCTTTACCAGCACATGCTCGGCGCTGCGCCGGAAAGCGGCAAAGGCGGCGAACTGGTCGTCGTCTTGCCAGCCGGGAAGCTCATCAAAGCGGCGTTCTATGAAAGGAGATGGTTGCGACACAGGCGTCCGCCGCCGCTGATGAATTCAGTCTTCTTCTTCGGTCGCGACAAGCTTCCAGTTGGGATCGCGCGAACGTGTGTCGCGGGCGAAGGTCCAGACGTCCTTGACCTCTGCGACCGTCTCGGGATCGCCATCGATGACGGTGCCTGCCTTGTCGCGCGTCGCCGAGATCAGCTCGCTGACAATCCGCAGCGTGACATGGGCTTCCGAGCCTTTCATTTCCGCGGACACGATGTCTGCCTTGTCGATGCCGACGAAGGACGACTGAATCTGTTCGGACTTCGCCTCGCGCTCCGAGATCGCCGCGACAAAACCATCGAAGACTTCGCGCGACAACAGGCCCTTCAAGGTTTTCCTGTCACCGTCGGCATAGGCCATGACGATCATCTCATAGGCCATCTTGGCGCCGTCGACGAAGCCCTTCGGCTCGAAGCTGGCGTCATTATCCTTGATGGCGCGCAGGCCCTTGTTCAAATCGGTATCGGGTTTGGCAAAAGCATCGATGTCGGCATAGACGTCCGCTGGCGGCTCGCCAGGCGCACGCTTGCGCGGCAGCGCCACCACGTTGTCGGATGCTTCTGTGTCGTCTTTTGCGGATTTGCGCGATGCGGCATAGGGGTCGAACGGCGGCCGTTCGCTGCCGGTACGCCGGCCAAGCACGTTGCGCAGCTGGAAGAAGATCACCACTGCCGCGACCAGGAAGAAAATCGTGCCGAAGTCGAAGAATTCCATGCTTGCGCCACTCAATCCCTGTTTCGGCCTCTGTTCGGCTGACCAAGCCGGACTCGCCCTCATCTGGCATCCGGCTATCAAAGCATATAGAACGCGAGAGACAATCATTCAAATCAATGGCAGGCATACCTATCTGAAGGAACCAGTGCCAGCGGCAAATGGTGCCTCTGGCCAAAACAACGAACAAACGGCTCCGATTTGCGAACTTCGCTTCTTCCCGTGCTTATACTTGCGCTTCCGCTCGCCGAAATCGCAGGATTTGTCGTCGTCGGCAGCAAGATCGGCGCATTGGCCACGATCGGCCTCGTGCTTGCCTCCACGATAGCCGGCAGCCTGCTGATCAGACATCAGGGCTTTGGCGTCATGGCCAGGGTGCGGACCGAGATGGATGCCGGGCGCGACCCCAGCAGCCAGCTGGCGCATGGGGCGATGATGGTGTTTGCAGCCATCCTGTTGATGGTGCCAGGCTTCATCACCTCGATCCTCGGACTGTTGTTCCTGTTGCCGCCGGTGCGCGACCTGGCGTGGCGGTACCTGAAGAAACGCGTCGCCGTCGTGAGCGAGTTCGGCGCTGCCAGCGGCTTCAACCCCCGCCAGCGCGGCAAGACCATCGATCTCGACAACGACGACTACAAGCGGCGCGATGGTCGCCCCGACGACCAGTCCCCTTGGCGCCGGCTGCCAGACGAATAGGCGACCACCGGCAAAACCTTGTCTTGTCATGCCGGAAATGATAGCGAACGCGCAACTTCAATCGGGGCCACTAGGCCCGAAAAAGGGAATGGGCTCATGGCCGAAAACGACGAAACGCCGAAGGGTGCCGCGACCAACGGCAATGGAACGCAGCCGACGCTGAACGTGCTGGCACAATATGTGAAGGATCTCTCCTTCGAAAGCCCCGGCGCACCTAATTCCCTGCGTTCGCGCGACAAGGCTCCCGGCATCGCCATCAACGTCAACGTCAACGCAAATCCGCTGTCCGAGCAGCAGTTCGACGTCAACCTGACGCTGAACGCCAAGGCCACGGTCGACAAGGACGTGCTGTTCAACGTCGAGCTCGTCTATGGCGGCGTATTCAGCGTCGCCGGCTTCCCGCAGGAGCATATGCTGCCAGTCCTGTTCATCGAATGCCCTCGGCTATTGTTCCCGTTCGCGCGCCAGATCATCGCTGAGGCGACGCGCAATGGCGGTTTCCCGCCGCTGATGCTCGACCCGATCGATTTCGCCCAGATGTTCCAGCAGAAGATCGCAGAAGATCAGGCTGCCTCCAAGGTCAAGGTCAGCTGATCAAAGGAGCCTGAGGCCCACATGAAGAACCCGGCTTCGGCCGGGTTTTTATTTGGCCGCAACAGCCAGCCAAACGGCCTTTTCGCCGAGCGTCTCGACGAGGGCAGCGTGGGCTGCAAGCTCAGCCTCGCTCAAGCGCGCCGGCAGCGGCGCGGGGCGAGCGGCAATCGTCAGTTCGGCATGCTCGATGCGGATTGTATCCGCACCCGATGCCGCGGCATTGTCGAGAACAAGTGCTGCCTGTTTGCCCCCGATCAGTTCGATATAGACTTCGGCCAGCAGTTCGGAGTCCAGCAGCGCGCCGTGCATGGTGCGGTGGCTGTTGTCGATGCCGTAGCGCCGGCACAGTGCGTCGAGCGAGTTCGGTCCCATCGGATGCTTGCGCTTGGCGAGCGCCAGCGTATCCACGACGCGCTCCGGCCCGATGGGCGGGCGGCCGATGCGCGCGAACTCGGCATTGATGAAGCCTATATCGAAATTCGCATTGTGGGCGACCAGCTTGGCCCCGTCGACGAGTTCGATGAATTCGTCCGCAATTGCGCCGAAAACCGGCTTGTCGGCCAGTTCGGCGGCGGTGATGCCGTGCACGGCCTGCGCGTCGGCGTGGATCTGGCGGCCCTGCGGATTGATGAAGAAGTGAAAGCTGCGCCCGGTCGGGAAGCGGTTCACCATCTCGACACCGCCCAGTTCGATGATGCGGTCCTCGCGCGAGTCGAGGCCAGTGGTTTCGGTGTCGAAAATGATCTCACGCATCGATTCGCTCCATAGTCCAAGATGGCCAAGGGCTGCATGATCGGCAAGGTTCGGCTGTCCGGCGGCTAGGGCTTATCCCCGGTCAGTTCACCGATAATGGCCTGAATGCTCGCGCGCGTCGTGTCGAAGCCGTGCACGGTATCTATAATGAAGTCGGCAAGCCGGCGCTTTTCGGCGTCCGACACCTGGCGCGCCAGGATCGCCTTGAACTTCTCTTCAGTCATGCCCGGGCGGGCCAGGACGCGCGCCCGTTGAATGTCTGCCGGAGCCGTGATGACGACAACCTTGTCAACGCGGTCGCGGCCTCCGGTTTCGAACAGCAACGGAATGTCCAGCACTGCCAGCGCCGCGCCGGCAGCGCGATGACGGGCCAGGAAAGCATCGGCGTCGGCCCGGACAAGCGGATGGATGATCCCTTCCAGCTTCCTGAGCGCGACCGGGTCACCCAGAACGTACTTGCCAAGCAGGGCGCGGTCGACGCTGCCGTCATGCGTGGTGCCTGGGAAAGCTGCTTCCACCAATGGAACCGCCACGCCCGAATAAAGACGATGTACGGCCTCATCGGAGTCGTGCACCGGCACGCCGGCCTCAGCGAACATCTTCGCCGCGGTCGACTTGCCCATGCCAATGGACCCTGTGAGGCCAAGAACGATCATGCTGCCGCACCCAGATCAGCAACGATAGAAGCACGCAAATCCGGCGTGACCACCGGGCGTTTACCGAACCAGTGTTCGAATCCCGGCACGGCTTGGTGAAGCAGCATGCCAAGGCCGTCGACGGTCTTCAGCCCATGCGCCTTGGCCGCAGCCAGCAGCGGCGTTTCCAAAGGAACATACACGATATCGGTCACGATCGCCTTTTCGGGCAGCAGGGCCGGATCGGCGAGCAATCCTTCATTGCCATGCATGCCGAGCGCCGTGGTGTTGACGAGGAGCCCCGCGTCTGCCAGCAGTTCCCCGGTCGCGCCCAGAGCATGCGCAGAAACGCCGGCACCGAAGCGGTCACCAAGCTCTCTTGCCCGGGCCAACGTGCGGTTGACGATGCGGATATCCTTGATCCCGCGCTGCTTCAGGGCATGGACGACGGCGCGCGCCGCACCGCCGGCTCCCAGCACGACGGCAGGGCCGTTGCGGTCCCAATCGAGGGCATATTCGTCGAGATTGGCCGCGAAGCCGTGTGCGTCGGTGTTGCCGCCCCACAGCGTGCCGTCTTCAAACCACAGCGTATTGACCGCGCCGATCTCCTCGGCTGCCTCATCGCGCCGTTCGGCAAGGGCAAACACCCCTTCCTTGTGCGGGATGGTGACGTTGCCGCCCCGAAAGCCTTGCCTGTTCAAGCCGCCAACGAAAGCAGCCAGACCGGCCGGTGCGACATCGACAGCCTCGTAGCTGCCGGCAATGCCGAAGGCTTCGAGCCAATGGCGATGTATCTTCGGCGAGCGCGAATGGGCGATCGGGTGGCCGACAACGAAAGCCCGGATCGAAGTTTCAGCCATCGATCGCACCCAGTCGGCGCAATTCGGCGAGCACGGCAAGCAAAGGCAGGCCGACAATGGTGAAATAGTCGCCTTCGATCGTTTCGAACAACTGTATGCCTTCGCCCTCGATCTGGTAGGCGCCAACGCTTGTCAGTGCCTTTTCGCCGACGCGGGCAAGGTGGCGCCCGATGAAGGCAGGCTCCAGCTTGCGCATGGTCAGGTTGGCGATGCCGACATGACGCCATAGCACTTGGCCATCGCGCACCAGAACGGCGGCGCTGTTCAACTGATGCGTCTTGCCGGAAAGCGCCAGAAGATGCCGCCGCGCGCCTTCCATGTCGGCCGGCTTGTGGAACACCGTGTCACCCAGCGACAGCGTCTGGTCGCAGCCGAGCACCAGCACGCCAGGGTTGCACTCGCTGACCTCTATTGCTTTGGCTTCGGCCAGCACCAGCGCGACGTCTTCGGGCGAAACGCCACTGCCCTGCAACGGCGCCTCGAGCGCCCGTTCATCGACATCGGCCGGAATCGCCTCGATATCGAGCCCGGCATGGACGAGCATCGCCTTGCGGAACGGACTGCCGGAAGCGAGAATGAGTTTTT
Organism: Mesorhizobium sp. Root157; assembly: GCF_001427385.1. Taxonomy (GTDB): domain Bacteria; phylum Pseudomonadota; class Alphaproteobacteria; order Rhizobiales; family Rhizobiaceae; genus Mesorhizobium. Next base: position 80,495 of record NZ_LMGJ01000008.1, on the reverse strand, counting down.
CGATCATCAGGATGTCTTCGATTTCGCCGGTACCGGCGGAACTAGCGCGTCTTGTTGCGCAGGGCAACGATTGCTGCGGCGGTTTCCTCTATCGAGCGGCGGCTGACATCGATCATCGGCCAGTTGTAGCGCGTGCAGATCTTGCGGGCATAGGCAAGTTCCTCGGTGATCGCGGAACGGTCGATATAGTGATTGCCTTCATAGCCCGAAGTATTGCCGAGCACCCGATTCTGGCGAACATGCGAGATGCGCTCGGCAGTCGCGATCAGGCCGACGATCAGCGGCTTCTTGGCGTTGACCAGGCTCTCCGGCACCGGCACTCCGAGCACGATGGGAATGTTCGCGGTCTTGATGCCGCGATTGGCAAGATAGATGCTGGTCGGCGTCTTCGAGGTGCGGGATATGCCGATCAGCACGATATCGGCATCGTCCATATCTATCGGCAACTGGCCGTCATCATGCTCCATGGTGAAATTGAGCGCATCGATACGCCTGAAATAGTCCGCGTCCAGAACGTGCTGGGCGCCGACGCGGCGGCCGGCCGGGGTGCCGAGATAGGACTGGAAGACAGCAAGCACCGGCTCCAGCACCGACACGCACGGCAGGCCCATCGTTGCACAGTGCTCGTCAATGATGCCTGCCAGGCTCTGGTCGACAATCGTATAGAGGATGATGCCCGGCTCCTGCTCGATGTCTTCGAATACCTTGGACAGCTGCTTCTCGGTCCGGATCAGCGGATAGATATGCTCGATGGCCCGCGCATCCTTGTATTGCGCCGAGGCGGCACGGCCTGCCGCCAGAAGCGTTTCGCCGGTCGCATCAGAAATCAGGTGCAGATGGAAGAAACTTTGCGGCTTGTTCACAAATTACATCCGGCTCTGTGGGTTAGTGTGGACGGACGGGACAATTCCGTCTCCGCTCGAGGGGCGACTGTATCAGATGGCGGTTTGTCCACAATTCGCTCTGCAGTAAAGTTCGCATCCGGGCTGGGGACAACTACGGGAACCGCCTCCGATCGGGTTTTTTATCCCCAGAAGTGCTCGTCCTGGCCGAGGGCCGATCACTTTGATTCAAAACATCGAATTCAAGCTGTCCCCATGGTTGTCCCAGGAGTCGAAACGAAGTCGCGACAAAATGCTGGCTGGCTTTTGAAGCGGCTATTCGGGAAAGGTGGTAATCACCACAACCAACAGACTCTAAGAATCAGAAATATCTTTCATATAGATATTTTATTTTAGAGCTTTCCTCGAAAGTGAGAGTGATGAGCGCAAAGCGGGTCGTAGTGGAAGTGCTCAATGGCGAAGCGGTCTATCCGCCGCCGCTCTGGATGATGCGCCAGGCAGGTCGCTATCTGCCGGAGTATCGCGAGACGCGAAAAAACGCAGGTTCCTTTCTCGATCTTTGCTACAACCCGGACAGGGCTGTCGAAGTAACCTTGCAGCCGATCGAACGGTTCGGCTTTGACGCCTCGATCTTGTTTTCCGATATCCTGGTGGTGCCGCACGCACTTGGCCGTGACCTTCGCTTTGAAGAGGGGCATGGGCCATTGTTGACGCCGATCACGGCGGCCGGAATTGCTGATCTCAATCCGGAAACGTTTCACGTGAATCTGGCACCGGTCTACGAAACCGTGCGGCGCTTGCGCGAAAAATTGCCATCCGAAACGACGCTGATCGGCTTTTGCGGTGCGCCGTGGACGGTCGCGACCTATATGATCGCTGGGCGTGGCACGCCGGACCAGGCGCCGGCCAGACTGTTCTCTTATCGCGAGCCGGAAGCTTTCAGTAGGCTTTTGAAGATGCTGGCCGAACAGTCGGCTGCTTACCTGATCAAGCAGATCGAAGCCGGTGCCGATGTGGTGCAGATCTTCGATTCCTGGTCGGGGGTGCTGGATGAACCCTCCTTCGAGGCGTTCTGTGTTCGCCCAGTTGCTGAGATCGTGCGCCAGGTGCGGCTTGCGCATCCGACGGTCCCGATCATCGGCTTTCCGAAGGGGGCCGGTTTCAACTACGCGTCCTATCGGCAGAAGACCGGCGTTACGGCGCTGGGGCTCGACTGGACAGTGCCGTTGTCCGAGGCGAGGGGGCTGCAGCGGGAAGGCGCGGTGCAGGGCAATCTCGATCCGCTCCGGCTGGTCGCCGGCGGCAAGGCCCTTGCCGAGGGTGTCGATGGTATCTTGAAGGCGCTGGGGCAAGGCCCGTTCGTGTTCAATCTCGGCCATGGCATCGTGCCCGAAACGCCGATCGAGAACGTCTGGGCAATGGTAAAGCAGGTGAGGAACGGCTGATGGTTCTGGACGGCAGGGAAACCGGCGTCGGTACAGCCGCCAAGCGTGCAGTGTTGTCGATCACACTTCTTATCGTGCTTACGGCGGTGCTGTTCGTGCTGGCGCCTGACGAGTTCTACCCATGGGCGAAGGCGATCCATGTCATTGCCGTCATTTCGTGGATGGCCGGCATGCTCTACCTACCGCGCCTGCTCGTTTACCACGTTGCCGCCGAAAAGGGTTCGGTCCAGTCGGAAACGTTCAAGGTGATGGAACGGCGCTTGCTGCGCGCCATCATCAACCCGGCGATGATCGTTGCCTGGGTGTTCGGCCTGTGGCTCGCATGGAAGGGTTTTGGCTTTGCTGGCGGCTGGCTGCATGCCAAGCTGGCGGCCGTGCTGGCGTTGTCGGCAGTGCATGGCTATTTGTCGGCGGCGGTGCGCAAATTTGCCGAGGATCGTAACGAAAAGTCGGCGCGCCACTGGCGCATCGTCAATGAAACACCCACATTGCTGATGGTTGTGATCGTGATCCTGGTGATCGTGAAGCCGTTCTGACGGACGGGCCGCAAAAGCCTGCTTGCTCTTTTGGTGGGCTGGCGATAAAAGGCAATTCTTCCTTCCCGCCAGCGCTGCCTGTTTCACCGCCCGCGCCCGGCAATCATCGCGCCTGTCGAATCCCCCTTAAATACGCCCAGAGTCCGTCCATGCAGGAAATGAAACTCGCAGAGTTCAAGAACAAGAAGCCGCCGGAGCTGATTGCTTACGCGGAAACGCTGGAGGTCGAGAACGCCAGCGTGATGCGCAAGCAGGAGTTGATGTTTGCCATCCTGAAGAAACTCGCGGCCCAGGACATCGAGATCATCGGCGATGGCGTGGTCGAGGTGCTCCAAGATGGATTCGGCTTCCTGCGTTCGGCCAACGCCAACTACCTCCCCGGTCCGGACGACATCTACATTTCACCTTCGCAGATACGGCGTTTTTCATTGAAGACGGGTGACACCGTCGAAGGCCCGATTCGCAGCCCGAAGGAAGGCGAGCGCTACTTTGCGCTGCTCAAGGTCAACACGATCAATTTCGATGACCCTGAGAAGATCCGCCACAAGATTCATTTCGACAATCTTACGCCGCTCTATCCGACGCAGCGGCTGCGTATGGAGATGGAACATCCGACTTCCAAGGATATTTCGCCGCGCGTCATCGATCTGGTGGCGCCGCTCGGCAAGGGCCAGCGCGCATTGATCGTGGCGCAGCCGCGCACCGGCAAGACGGTGCTGTTGCAGAACATCGCCCACTCCATCACCACCAACCACCCGGAATGCTATCTCATCGTTCTCCTGATCGACGAGCGTCCGGAAGAAGTGACCGACATGCAGCGCTCGGTGAAGGGCGAGGTGGTTTCCTCGACCTTTGACGAACCGGCTGTCCGGCACGTGCAAGTCGCCGAAATGGTCATCGAAAAGGCCAAACGTCTGGTCGAGCATGGCCGCGACGTCGTCATCCTGCTCGATTCGATCACCCGCCTTGGCCGTGCCTACAACACAGTGGTGCCGTCATCGGGCAAGGTCTTGACCGGTGGTGTCGACGCCAATGCGCTGCAGCGGCCGAAGCGATTCTTCGGTGCGGCACGCAATATCGAGGAAGGTGGATCGCTGACCATCATCGCAACCGCGCTGATCGATACCGGCAGCCGCATGGACGAAGTCATCTTCGAAGAATTCAAGGGCACCGGCAACTCGGAAATCGTGCTCGACCGCAAGGTGGCCGACAAGCGCATCTATCCGGCAATGGACATCCTCAAGTCTGGCACCCGCAAGGAAGACCTGCTGGTGGCGAAAGCCGACCTGCAGAAGATCTTCGTGCTTCGCCGAATCTTGGCCCCGATGGGCACGACAGATGCGATCGAATTCCTGATCGACAAGCTCAAGCAGACCAAGACCAACGGCGACTTCTTTGATTCGATGAACACCTGATCAAGGTGTATTTGTTCAAGGAACGCGGCTAAGCTGTGTTTTCTTGCATTATGGAAAGAAGTTCGGCCTCGAGTTGGGTCGGGTCTGTGATCGCCGGTAGGCAGAACTGCCCCGTACATAGATACGCTGCGGGTGCTGTGGTTGGTGGTGCTGCGGCACTAGGCAAATTGACAAGGTCATTTGTCGCACCGACAGCAACAACAATGTCGATCCGGCGCGGGTCGGGAATCCGATTCGCTACCGGAACGAACCTTGGCTTGTGCGGATCATCCACCAGGATCAGCTTGCGTGGCTCCAGCGCCAGTTCGCAGGCATTGAGAATGCCGACCTGGCCGTAGGCCTGATGCTCGGCGCGGCCGGCAGCGTGCTCTGCCACCGTCCAGGCCTTGTCCTGCAAGGCAATATCGCCGGTAACTGTCGCCAACCTCACCAATGCCTCGATGATCTGGCTGGTGGCAGATGGGATCGCTTCGTCGACATCGCCGCGGATGCGGATTGGCACGTCCTGGCTGTCGGAAGCGGACAGGTAGTAGCCATTGCCTTGTCCGTCGCCATACCAAAGGTCTAATTGGATGATGAAGGAACGTGCCTGTTCGATATAGGCCGGATCGCCGGTCGCTTCGAACAGGGCTATGGCGGCGTTGGCCATGGCGGCATAGTCGCTGGACAGCGCCGGAAACAGCTTCTTCGCGCCAAGGGCCGAATGCGGCAGGCGCCCATCAAATGCCGAACGCGTAATCTGGTCGAAGGCGGCTTCCGCCGCCGCAATCCAGCCGGGCTTAGCGAAGCGGCGGCCGCATTCAGCCAGTGCCGTGATCGCCAGGCCGTTCCAGTCGGTAAGGATCTTTCCGTCGCGCCCCGGCCGCACGCGTGTTTCCCTTGTTGCCAGCATCCGTTGTTTCAACTGTGCAACGAGGCCGGCATTCTGCAGGGCGCGACGGCTTTGTTCAGCGGTCTGGTGAATTATCGGCTTGCCTTCCCAGTTGGGGGGCTTGCCCAGGGCAAAATAGTCAAAAAACAAAGCAGAATCGGAACCGAGCGCGCCTTCGACCTCGCTCTCCTTCCATGTATAGAAAAGCCCCTCCTCGCCTTCGCTATCGGCATCAAGGCTGGACGCGTACGCCCCCTCTTCCACTCTCAACTCTCGTAGAAGCCACGCGACGGTTTCATCGATTCGTATCCGGAACAATTGATTGCCGGTCTGCGCGAAGGCCCAGTTGCACATGCGCAGCAATTGGGCATTGTCGTAGAGCATCTTTTCAAAATGCGGCACCAGCCATAAGGCATCCGTCGAATAGCGGCTGAGCCCGCCGCCGATGTGGTCGTAGATGCCGCCTTGCAACATCTTTTCAAGGCTAAGGATAACAGCTTCCTGATGCCGGCTGTTCCCTGATTTCAACCATGACAGCCATAGGGCATGAATAAAAGGCGCATTGGGAAACTTCGGTGCTCCCTTTAGTCCGCCTTGCTGCAGGTCGATCATGCCGTGGATGCCGCCTGCCAGCGTGGTCAAGGTTTCGGCGGTGATACGGCCCTTGCCGTGTGTGGCGCTCAGCCGGGCACCGACATGCGAGGTCAGGCCTTCGGCGCTCTGTGCGAGGCTGTCGCGCTTCTCGTGCCATGCCTTGTCGATGGCCTCCATGACCTGCACGAACCCGGGGCGGCCGTAGCGCGGTTCCGGCGGAAAATAGGTACCGCCCCAAAATGGCTTGCCATCTGGCGTCAGGAACATCGTCAGGGGCCAGCCGCCTTGTTCCCCCATTGCCGAAAGAGCCGCCATGAACACTTGGTCGATGTCGGGGCGTTCTTCGCGGTCGACCTTGATGTTGACGAAGAGACGGTTCATGACGCCGGCTATGTCGTGGTTCTCGAAACTCTCATGGGCCATGACATGGCACCAGTGGCAGGCGGCATAGCCAATCGAAAGCAGGATCGGGCGGTCAAGCATTCTTGCTTCTTCGAGGGCAGAAGGCGACCAGCCGCGCCAATGCACTGGGTTGGCGGCATGCTGCTGGAGGTAAGGGCTCGCTTCGCGGGCGAGAAGGTTTTGCGGCGGTAAGGGCACGGGGCAATCAATTTTGCTGGACAGTGAGACACAGAGGCTAGGGCGGATCGTCTGGTGGAGCAAATGATATTCGGTGATTCCATTGTGGCGCTGTCCAGCGGACGCCTGCCGGCTGGAGTTGCGGTCATCCGCGTTTCCGGACCGCATAGTCGATTCGTTATCGAAACGATTGCGGGCGTCGTGCCGATGGAACGTACGGCCGCGTATCGCAAGCTGACCCGGCGCAATGGTGAGGTCCTTGACAGGGCCTTGGTAGTTTTCTTTGCTGGCCCCAACAGCTTCACCGGCGAAGATATCGTTGAATTTCAAGTGCATGGTGGCTCAGCCGTGGTCCACGCCATCTTGCAGATGATTACGTCGCTGCCCGGTCTGCGAAATGCCGATCCAGGTGAATTCACGCGCCGGGCTTTCCTCAATGGCAAACTCGATCTTGTCCAGACTGAAGCGCTGGCCGATCTCGTCAACGCCGAGACCGAGGCGCAGCGTCGTTTCGCGCTGAGAAATGCCGATGGTGTTCAAAGCGCGCTTTATTCAGGCTGGCGAGATCGGATCGTCCATGCCCGGGCGATGATCGAGGCCGATATCGACTTTGCCGATGAAGACGATGTGCCTGGCTCGGTGGCGCAATCGGTCTGGTCAGATGTTGCCCGATTAGCAGAAGAGATTGCCGATCACATCAAAGGCTTCGCTGCAGCTGAAATCATCCAGGATGGTTTCGACGTGGTCATTCTCGGCGCGCCAAATGCCGGTAAATCCAGCCTGTTCAATGCGCTGGCGCGGCGCGAAGCGGCGATCGTCAGCGATGAACCAGGGACGACGCGCGACCTGTTGGAGGTCCTGCTCGATATCGACGGGTTCAAGGTACGTGTCACCGACACCGCTGGTTTGCGCGACGGCGCAGGAAAGGTGGAAACCATCGGAATCGATCGCGCGCGGGCCAGGGGTGGCGAAGCCCACTTGGTTCTGGCGCTTGAGGATATGTCCGCTCCCGTCCGTGTCGACACCAGTTGGCTGACGGCCCCAGTGATGCAGGTCGGTACGAAACTAGATCTGACTAAGGAAGGGGAAGGTGGGCGCTACGACATCCGAATTTCTGCTGTCAGCGGCGAAGGCCTGACAGAACTGGTCAACGAACTTGGCCGCAGGGCTTCGGAGCAGGCGACTGCAAGCGGGGACACATTGCCGTCAAAGCTGCGTCATATCGAGCTTTTGGAGGGTTCACGTAAACATTTGTGCAACTCAATGAAGGCTGGCAGCCATATGCTGGAGTTGCAAGCAGAGGAGTTACGGCTGGCCGGAGACCGGCTTGGCCGAATTGTCGGCTCGGTTGACGTCGAAGATTTGCTTGACGTCATATTCTCTCAGTTTTGCATCGGCAAGTGACTCACGTGAAACGCTGGCGGAGCAGGACATATCGATGACTCACGTGAAACACTGGGGCCGGCGATCCCAGGATGGAATCCATGTTTCACGTGAAACATAATTGCGGCGCAAACTATTGACAGGAGCCATAGCTCGGCACATGTGACGAGCTGCGACTCCAGGGATTTATTCGATGCGGGAAAACTTCGACGTAATCGTCGTTGGCGGCGGCCATGCGGGATGCGAAGCGGCAAGCGCTTCTGCGCGCGCTGGCGCTAAAACGGCGCTCGTCACTTTGCGTTTCGATACAATCGGGGTCATGTCCTGCAATCCTGCCATCGGTGGCCTTGGCAAGGGTCATCTGGTCCGGGAAATCGATGCGATGGACGGCCTGATGGGTCGGGTTGCCGACCAGGCCGGCATCCAGTTCCGGATGCTTAATCGCCGCAAGGGACCAGCGGTGCGCGGGCCGCGCACGCAGGCGGACCGCAAGCTGTACCGGCTGGCCATGCAAGAGGCCATCCGAGAACAGGACGGATTGACTGTTGTCGAAGGCGAGGTGTTCGATTTCGATATCGAGAATGACCGTGTTCGCGCGGTTGTGATGGCTGATGGCCGCCGCCTCACATGCGGCTCGGTCGTCCTCACGACTGGAACCTTCTTGCGCGGATTGATCCATATCGGTGGGCGCAAGATCGTGGCCGGCCGGATGAACGAACGGGCTTCAGTCGGGTTGTCGGCTTCGATGACGCGTGCCGGCTTTGCCCTTGGGCGTCTCAAGACCGGAACGCCGCCGCGTTTGGACGGGCGGACTATCGACTGGGCTTCGTTGCACATGCAGGCGGCCGATGACGTCGCCGTACCATTCTCCTTGTTGACCGACAAAATCACCACGCCTCAGATCGAATGCGGAATCACGCGGACGACGGCCGCCACCCATGACCTTGTCAGGAGCAATCTCGGCCGGTCGGCAATGTATTCCGGCTCGATCGAAGGGATCGGGCCGCGCTATTGTCCGTCGATCGAGGACAAGATCGTCAAATTCGGCGATCGCGACGGCCATCAGATTTTTCTCGAACCGGAAGGGCTCGACGATCACACGGTGTATCCGAACGGTATCTCGACGTCGCTTCCGGAAGACGTCCAACTCGATATCCTGAAGACCATTCCCGGTCTCGAGCAGGCCGTGATGCTGCAACCCGGCTACGCCATTGAATACGATCATGTCGACCCGCGCGAACTTGAACCGACACTTGAGGCAAGGCGGGTCAAAGGCTTGTTTTTGGCCGGCCAGATCAACGGCACCACGGGTTACGAGGAGGCTGCAGCGCAAGGTTTGCTGGCCGGTTTGAATGCGGCTCTTAACGCTTCCGGCGGTGAGGCTTTGACGGTCAGTCGCACGGAGGCCTATCTCGGCGTCCTGGTTGACGATCTGACCAGTCGCGGCATCGTCGAGCCATATCGGATGTTTACGTCCCGAGCCGAATTCCGCTTGTCATTGCGTGCCGACAACGCCGACGAACGGTTGACACCCCTGGCGATCCGGCTGGGTATCACCTCCGCCGAGCGGACCAGACGCTTTGAGAATTCGCGGCGGTTGCTCGATGAAGCACGCACGCTGGCGCAAAGTGTGAAGCTTACACCCAGCGAGGCGGCGCACCATGGTCTTGATGTCAACAAGGATGGCGTTCGTCGCTCGGGTTACGAGTTGCTGGCTTATGCCGGCGTCGACGTAGCCTGGCTGGTCAGGGTCGAACCGGCTTTTGCGTCGATTGGTAGCAAGACAGCGGAGGCGCTTGAAACCGAATCGAAATATGCCGTTTATCTCGACCGGCAACGCGCCGATGTCCAGCGGATGCGGCATGAAGAAGCGCGCCTCATCCCAACGGAAATGGATTTTTCACAGGTACCGGGCCTGTCCAACGAGCTTAAGCAGAAGATCAAGCAGCGCAAGCCACGTTCGATTGCCGATGCCCAGAGAATGGACGGGATGACGCCGGCGGCGCTTGCCATCATAGTTGCACACGTCCGTAATAGCGAGATTTTGGCCCGAAAGGGTGCGGCGTGACTGATCGGCAATTCAAGAGCCTTTGCGCTGTTGCCGGGCCGGTTTCACGTGAAACATTCGAGGATCTGCTGCGGTTCGAGCAAACCTTCCTGAAATGGAACCAACGTATCAACCTGGCGGCTTCGTCTACGGTTGAGAATGTGTGGAGGCGGCACATATTGGACAGTGCCCAACTCGCCCGGATAGAGCCAAGCGCTCAACGCTGGCTGGATATCGGCTCCGGCGGAGGCTTTCCGGGACTCGTCCTGGCATTCTTGTTGCGCGAACGGAACGGCAGCATCGATCTAGTCGAAAGCAACCGCAAGAAAGCGGGCTTCCTTCAAGCGATGGTCGGGGAGTTCGATCTCCCGGCTCATGTTCACGCGCGCCGTATCGACGACACATATGATTTGATTGCCCCACCGCAAATCGTAACGGCCAGAGCACTGGCCCCCCTGCCGCCGCTCCTTAAATTGGTGGAACCATGGCTGGCTACCGGCGCTTGCGGGCTCTTCCACAAAGGTCGGGATTACCGGTTGGAAGTCGAAGAAAGCACTCACCGATGGACATTCGATCTGATAGAACATGCCAGTGCGACCGATACCGAGGGTGTCGTGCTCGAACTTCGCAATTTGCGCGCCACATGAACATGCCCGGCTATCGGAATGAATTTCTGGCAAAATAGCATGATCAAGACCGGCCCCCGAATCATCACCGTCGCCAACCAGAAGGGCGGTGTTGGCAAGACGACGACGGCCATCAACCTGGCGACGGCGCTGGCCGCCATCGGCGAGAATGTGCTCATCGTCGACCTCGACCCGCAAGGCAATGCGAGCACCGGCCTTGGCATCGATCGGCGCGATCGCAACGTCTCGTCCTATGATGTGCTGACCGGCGAACTCGACCTTGAGGCGGCAGCGATGCCGACGGCGGTGCCCGGTCTTTCGATCGTGCCTTCGACGCTGGATCTGCTCGGTGTCGAGATGGAAATTGCCTCTGCGCCTGATCGCGTCTTGCGCCTCCGCAATGCCCTGCGGGCCTCGGCAGAACGCGCACCGCTGTTCACTTACGTACTGATCGATTGCCCGCCGTCGCTCAATCTGTTGACGCTGAACTCGATGGCGGCTGCCGATTCGGTGCTGGTGCCGTTGCAGTGCGAGTTCTTCGCACTTGAGGGCCTCAGCCAGCTTCTCGAAACCGTCGAACAGGTGCGCGGCTCGATCAACCCGCAACTGGAGATCCAGGGCATCGTGCTGACCATGTACGATGGGCGCAACAATCTGGCCAACCAGGTGGTGCAGGACGTGCGGGCGCATATGGGCGAAAAGGTCTATGAAACAGTAATTCCAAGGAATGTGCGTGTTTCGGAGGCCCCGTCCTATGGCAAGCCGGCCATTCTCTACGATCTGAAATGTTCCGGAAGTCAGGCCTATTTGCAGTTGGCGTCGGAAGTCATAAGGCGGGAACGCCGTTTGCGCGCCGCCTGAATTCGATTCGATAACGAAACAACCAGAGTAGACGATGAGCGAAGACCTTTCGAGAAAGCGGCTGGGACGGGGCTTGGCGGCACTGATTGGTGAGATGGATCGCCCGGCCGTTGCCGAGAAGGAGACCCCGCGCGCCGATGGCAAGGTGCCGATCGAATTCGTCTCGCCCAATCCGAGAAATCCGCGCCGCCATTTCGGTGATGCCGAACTGACGGATCTGGCTCAGTCCATCCGCGAACACGGCATCGTGCAACCCGTCGTCGTGCGGCCGTCACCCGCCCGACAAGGCCACTTCGAGATCATCGCCGGAGAACGCCGCTGGCGCGCGTCCCAGCGTGCCGGCCTCGTTGACATTCCGGTCATCGTGCGCGACGTCAACGACCGTACGGCGCTGGAGCTCGCCATCATCGAGAACGTACAGCGCGCCGACCTCAATCCTGTCGAAGAGGCGCTTGGCTACCAGCAGCTCATCGATGAACACAGTTACAGCCAGGCGGATCTCGGTCAGGTTATCGGCAAAAGCCGCAGCCACGTCGCTAACACATTGAGATTGCTCAAGCTTCCGGATGTTATCCGGGATATGCTGGTCGACGGTGCGCTGTCGGCTGGCCATGCGCGCACGCTGGTCACCGCCGCCGATCCGGCTGGCCTGGCCAAGCGGATCGTGGAGGATGGGCTGTCGGTGCGCCAAGCGGAAGCGTTGGCGCAAATGCCAGTCGCTGCCCAGCGCGAGACTAGGCGCGTTGCGCCGGCCGAGAAGGATGCCGACACGCAGGCACTGGAAAAACTGCTATCGGATACGATCGGAATGAAGGTCGCGATCGCTCACAAGGACCGTGGCGGGGAAGTTCGTGTTTCCTATCGTACGCTTGAGCAACTGGACGATTTGTGTCGCCGCCTAAAGCAGTAGTATTTTTAGCCGGCACAGTATTTGCATTATTCTAATGCATGTCGTCGAAAGTGGGGATCTGTTTTGGATAACGACATCATAAAAACAAACACTTAGAACGCGCCAGCGAATCTGAAAGATCGCGACACGCCCTAAGCGTCAAACCGACGCCGAACCGCAACGCTTAATAATCAGCGCTGATTGAGCCGTTGACTTTCGAGCGCGATGCCCAGCAGAGCCTGTCTCGCCAAGGCGGTCGCCAGTTCGGGCCGCCGCCTTGTCTGCAGCACCGCGGTTTGCAGGCGACCCAGCGCCCGCTCGATGGCTGCGCTGTTCCAGCGTTCCAGCGTCCTTTCCACCAATTTGCGCCGGGCGAAGAAGACTGGCGGACGATGGCCGGCAACCACCGAAGCCGCATTGCGGCCGCTTTCCTCCATTGCGCCACGCATGGCGTGAATGGCTTGAAACTGGCGCATGGCGCCGGCAAGCGCCAAAAAGGCCTGGCCGCCGCCCTGGCTCTGGCGGCTGAAGGCGGAATCGAAATCGGCGACCCGTCCTTCGAGCATCGCATCGACTGCATCGTCGAAGGATTGACCCGAGACGTCTCCGGTCATGGTTTTCACGTCGTCCAGCATGATTTCAGCCTGTCCCTGCGCATAAAGGGCCAGTTTCTGGATTTCGCCGCGTGAAGCCAGACGGTCGCCGCCAAGGTTGCGGCGCAACGCCTGCCGCGCCTCCAGGGCCATGGTCATGCCAGACTTGCGCAGTTCGTCATCGATAATGGCGTCGAGGTCGCGGCCTTCGTCGGCATAGCAAGGCAATGCCATCGCCCCGTCTGCGCCTTCCACGATCGACCGGAGTCCTGCGCCCTTCTTGAGGTCGCCGGCTTCGATAAGGATGATCGCGTCGCGCGGAGGTTCAGCAACCAGGGCCTTGATGTCATCGGCCAATCCCTTCTGTCCGGCCGCGTTGCGGACCCACAAAAGGCGGCGGTCGGAAAACATCGGCACAGTGCGCGCTTCGTCCAGGAGGCGGCCGTCGCCGCGCTCGACCTCGGCGCCGTCCAGCTTGACCACGGAGAACGGATCGTCGAGCGGCAAACCGGTGCGCTCGGCAAAAGCCTTACCGCGTTCCGCCACCAGCCCGCGGTCCGGGCCGTACAGCAACACGATCGCCATCCGCGGATCGGGACGGTTGAGCCAAGCTTCGACCTCGAATGCTTTCTTCTGTGCCATGGATGCCTCCTAGCACAGCCTGGCCATCTCGCGAACGCCCTTGCACAGGAAACGAGGCTGCGCAGCTTTCATCCACGCCATACCGCCCGGCCGTTTCGTTTGTTGCCGACCGGCTCCCCGGAAAAATGGGAAATTGCTTCGGATTCCTGCCACTATCGCGGCAATCGCTGCTGAAATCGGCCGTGGCCATCGCGAGGCCGCGGAAATTGGCGCTGATGCGCACGCGCAAATGTGCAACACTCGGCGGCAGCGACATTGGAGGACAGGTCATGACCGATGCTGGGATGTTGCGCTTCCACGTTCCTGAACCCGAAGTAAGGCCGGGCGGGGCGCCGGATTTCTCGAACGTGACAATTCCCAAGGCAGGTTCGGTGCCGCGTCCGGAGGTGGACGTCGATCCGCGCACCATTCGCGATCTCGCCTTCTCCATCATTCGCGTCCTCAACCGTTCCGGCGAAGCGGTCGGACCATGGGCGGGGCTGCTCAGCGACGATGAGTTGCTGGAGGGACTGCGCCACATGATGACGCTCAGGACGTTCGATGCCCGCATGCAGATGGCGCAGCGCCAGGGCAAGACGTCCTTCTACATGCAGCATCTGGGTGAGGAAGCGGTGAGTTGTGCCTTCCGCAAGGCGCTGGCGCCGGGAGACATGAATTTCCCAACCTATCGGCAGGCCGGCCTGCTCATCGCCGGCGGCTATCCGATGGTCACCATGATGAACCAGATCTATTCGAACGAAGCCGACCCGCTGAAGGGGCGGCAACTGCCGATCATGTATTCATCGAAGGAACACGGCTTCTTCTCGATCTCCGGAAACCTGGCCACCCAATACATCCAGGCGGTCGGCTGGGCGATGGCGTCCGCCATCAGCGGCGACAAACGCATCGCTGCCGGCTGGATTGGCGACGGCTCGACCGCCGAATCCGACTTCCACGCGGCACTGGTGTTCGCCTCCACCTACAAGGCACCGGTCGTTCTCAACGTCGTCAACAACCAGTGGGCCATTTCGACCTTCCAGGGTATCGCCCGCGGAGGGTCCGGCACTTTTGCGGCGCGTGGCCTTGGCTTTGGCATTCCGGCGCTGCGTGTCGACGGCAACGACTATCTCGCAGTCCACGCCGTCGCTAAATGGGCGGTCGAGCGGGCGCGCCGCAATCTCGGCCCGACGCTGGTCGAGTATGTAACTTACCGCGCCGGCGCACATTCCACGTCTGACGACCCGTCAGCTTACCGGCCAAAGGCGGAGTCCGACGCCTGGCCGCTCGGCGATCCGGTGATCCGATTGAAGAACCACCTCATCCACCGCGGCCTCTGGTCCGACGAGCGGCATGCCCAGGCCGAGGCGGAAATCCTCGATACGGTCATTGCCGCTCAAAAAGAGGCCGAGAACCACGGCACGCTGCATTCGGGCAACAAGCCTTCGATCCGCGACATGTTCGAAGGCGTCTATGAAGAGATGCCGCCGCATCTGAGACGCCAGCGCCAGCAGGCGGGGGTTTGATCATGCCACGCAAGACCATGATCGAAGCCATCCGCGACGCCATGGACGTTTCCATGGGCCGCGACGAGCATGTCGTCGTGTTCGGTGAGGATGTCGGCTTCTTCGGCGGCGTCTTCCGCTGCACGCAGGGCCTGCAGGCCAAGTACGGCTCCAGCCGTTGTTTCGATGCACCCATCAACGAATCGGGTATCGTCGGTGCGGCCATCGGCATGGCCGCCTACGGGCTGCGGCCTTGCGTCGAAGTCCAATTTGCCGACTATGTATATCCGGGCTACGATCAGATCGTTTCTGAGGCGGCGCGGCTTCGCTACCGCTCCAACGGCGATTTCACCTGCCCGATCGTCATCCGCATGCCCACTGGCGGCGGTATTTTCGGAGGCCAGACCCACAGCCAGAGCCCGGAGGCGCTGTTCACCCACGTTTCCGGCCTGAAGGTGGTGGTTCCTTCCAACCCCCACGATGCCAAGGGCCTGTTGATCTCCGCCATCGAAGACCCCGATCCGGTCATCTTCCTCGAGCCGAAGCGTCTCTACAACGGCCCGTTCGACGGTCACCACGAGCGGCCGGTCACGCCGTGGTCCAAGCACGAACTCGGCGAGGTTGCCGATGGCCACTATACGGTGCCGCTCGGCAGGGCGGCCATCCGCCGTGCGGGCGCAGCGCTTACCGTGCTTGCCTATGGCACTATGGTCTATGTGGCAGCGGCGGCGGCGGAAGAAAACGGCATCGATGCGGAAATCATCGATCTGAGGACTTTGCTGCCGCTTGATCTCGACACCATCGTCGCTTCGGTGAAGAAGACCGGGCGTTGCGTCGTCGTGCATGAGGCCACGCTGACCTCCGGTTTCGGCGCTGAACTGGCGAGCCTTGTGCAGGAGAATTGTTTCTATCACCTCGAAGCACCGGTGGCGCGCGTCGCCGGCTGGGACACCCCCTATCCCCATGCGCAGGAGTGGGACTATTTCCCCGGCCCGGCCCGTGTCGGTCGCGCACTCGTGGCGGCTATGGAGGCCTGATATGGGCGAGTTTGTCATCAAGCTTCCGGATGTAGGCGAAGGCGTCGCGGAGGCCGAACTGGTCGAATGGAACGTCAAGATCGGCGATATGGTGCGCGAGGACACTGTGCTTGCCGCTGTCATGACCGACAAGGCAACCGTCGAAATCCCGTCGCCGGTCGATGGCGAGATCCTGTGGCTCGGCGCTGAACTCGGCGATACCGTTGCCATCGGCTCGCCGATCGTGCGGCTGAAAGTGGCGGGTGAGGGCAATGTCGGCGCGGTCGCATCACAGAATGAAGCGGCCAAGGATACCCCCGCCCCTAGTCCCTCCCCGCAAGGAGGCGGGGGACCGGCCACATCAGCATCCACCCAGGCCGGCCCGTCCTTGTCGGAAGCCAAGGATACGAAGCCGGTGCAGCCCGAATCCCTCTCCTCCTCGCGGGGAGGGGCCGGGGGTGGGGGTGGACCGGTGCCCGCAATGCGCGGTGCTCCCCGGCAGGAAGGCGAAAAGCCTCTGGCTTCGCCGGCGGTCCGGTTGCGGGCCAGGGAAGCCGGCATCGACCTGAGACAGGTCGCCGGCAGCGGGCCGGCCGGTCGGATCGGTCATGAGGACCTCGACGCCTTCATCGCGCGCGGGCCGCAGATCGGCAAGGTTTCGGGCCTGGCGCGCAATGATGCCATCGAGGAGATCAAGATCGTCGGCCTGCGGCGCAAGATCGCCGAGAAGATGAAGATCGCCAAGTCGCGCATTCCTCACATCACCTACGTCGAAGAAGTCGACGTCACGGCGCTGGAGGAATTGCGGGCCAACCTCAACAAGGAAAAGCGCACGGACAGGCCCAAGCTGACGCTGCTGCCTTTCCTGATGCGCGCCATGGTCAAGGCGATTGCCGAGCAGCCGCAACTCAACGCGCTGTTCGACGACGAGGCCGGCATCATCCACCAGCATGGCGGCGTCCATGTCGGCATTGCCGCGCAGACTGCCAGCGGTCTGGTCGTGCCGGTGGTCAGGCACGCAGAAGCGCGCGATCTCTGGGACTGTGCCGCCGAGGTCAATCGGCTCGCCGACGCCGCCAAGGCGGGTACGGCAACGCGCGAGGAGCTTTCCGGCTCGACCATCACCATCACCTCGTTGGGGGCCATGGGCGGTATCGTCACCACGCCGGTCATCAACCACCCGGAAGTCGCCATCATCGGTGTCAACAAGATGATGGTGCGGCCGATGTGGGACGGCGCCCAGTTCGTGCCGCGCAAGATGATGAACCTGTCGTCCAGCTTCGATCATCGCGTCATCGATGGCTGGGACGCCGCCGTATTCGTCCAGCGTATCAAGACACTGCTCGAAACGCCGGCGCTGATCTTCGTGGAAGTGTGAGACATGGGCCTATGAAAGACATTTCCTGCAAGCTGCTTGTCATCGGCGCCGGCCCCGGCGGCTATGTATGCGCCATTCGTGCTGGCCAGCTCGGCATCGATACGGTGGTCATCGAAGCCGGCAAGCCGGGAGGCACCTGTCTCAATGTCGGCTGCATCCCGTCTAAAGCGCTGATCCATGCGGCCGAAGAGTACGAAAAGGCGCAACATTGGGCGCCGACATCAAGCCCGCTCGGCATTTCAGTGCAGTCTCCCTCGCTCGACCTTGGCAAGACCATCGCCTGGAAAGACAGTATCGTTAACCGGCTTAACAGCGGCGTGGCCGCATTGCTGAAGAAGGGAAAGGTCAAGTACGTCCAGGGCTGGGCAAAGTTCCGCGACGGCAAGACCGTCGAGGTAGAAACGGAAACCGGAACGCAGGTGATCCGGGCCGAGAACGTGGTCATCGCAACGGGCTCAGCTCCCGTCGAACTGCCGTTCCTGCCATTCGGCGGCAAGGTCATCTCGTCAACCGAAGCGCTGGCGCTGAATGAAGTTCCGCAGCGCCTGGCGGTTGTCGGCGGCGGCTATATCGGGTTGGAGCTTGGCACGGCCCTTGCCAAGATGGGTTCCAAGGTCACGGTGGTCGAGGCCTTGCCGCGCGTGCTCGTGCAATATGACTCCGAACTCACCCGTCCAGTGCTCAAGCGGCTTGGCGATCTTGGCGTCGAGGTTCTTGTCGGTGCCAAGGCCAAGGGCCTGTCGAGCAAGGACGAAGCGCTTTTGATCGAAACCGGTGACGGCAAGGACCGCAAGATCGCTGCGGACAGGATCCTGGTCACCGTCGGACGCAAGCCGGTCACCGAAGGCTGGGGGCTGGAGGAGATCGACCTCGATATGAGCGGACGTTTCCTGCGCATCGACGACCAGTGCCGCACCTCAATGCGCGGTATCTATGCCATTGGCGATGTGACCGGCGAACCGATGCTGGCGCACCGGGCCATGGCGCAAGGCGAGATGGTGGCGGAGATCGTTGCTGGTCATAAGCGCAGTTGGGACAAGCGCGCCATCCCCGCCATCTGCTTCACCGATCCCGAATTGGTCACGGCGGGGCTTTCGCCGGAGGAGGCGAAGAAACTCGGCGGCGAAATCAAGGTCGGCCAGTTTCCATTCACCGCCAATGGCCGCGCCATGACCAGGCAGGCGGAGGACGGTTTCGTGCGCATCGTGGCGCGTGCCGACAACCATCTTGTCATTGGAATACAGGCTGTCGGCCAGGGCGTGTCGGAACTGTCAGCCGCCTTCGGCCTGGCGCTGGAAATGGGCGCCCGGCTTGAAGACGTCGCCGCCACCATCCACGCTCACCCCACGCAGGGCGAGGCTTTCCAGGAAGCCGCGCTCAAGGCGCTTGGCCGCGCGCTACATATTTGAAAGGTTGGACGCTGCCACATTTGCAGGCAACAGCGCGGCGGTGCCGACAGCTTTGGCGGCTTTAAAGCCGATCAGCTTGCCAGCCGGCTAACCATTTCATGCTGCGCATAAGCGCGGCCGAAGCGGTTGGCGAGGAAACTGTCCAGCTTGATGTCTTCCTGCCGCACGAAACCCTTGGCCGGCAGGCTGCCGTCCGCCAGCATGTCAAGCACCGCGCAGATAGCGGAAGCGGTGGTGATCTGGATCGCCGAATGCACCGTTGCGCCGACCCTTTGGCTGTAGATCTTGTTGGCGTAGGTCTCCTGCAGCAGGCGACCGTTCTTGCGGCCGCTCACCGTCACAAAGACAATGACCACGTCCTGCATGGTCGCCGGCAGCGCGCTTTCGAAGATATCCTTCAGCACGTCGCGGCGATGACGCAGGCCGAGATCGTTGAGCAGCGCCTTCATGATCGCGGCATGGCCGGGATAGCGGATGGTGCGGTAGTTCAGCGTGCGCACCTTGCCCTTCAGCGTTTCGGCCAGCGTGCCTAGCCCGCCCGAAGTGTTGAAGGCTTCGTAGGTGACGCCGTCGAGCGAAAACTCCTCGCGCTCCTCCAGTGGCGGCACTTCGACCCGTTCGCCCTCGACGATCGCCTCGCACGGCTCGCAGTATTCGTTGATGACGCCGTCCGTGCTCCAGGTCAGATTGTAGTTCAGCGCGTTGGAGGGGTATTGCGGCAGGGCGCCAACCCGCATGCGCACGCTCTCCAGCGTGTCGAAGCGGCTGGCGAGATCGTTGGCGACGATGGAGATGAAGCCCGGCGCCAGCCCGCATTGCGGGATGAAAGCGGTCCTGGCGTCTTGCGCCAGTTCCTTCACCCTTCGGGTCGAAGCGACGTCCTCGGTGAGGTCGAGATAGTGCACGCCCGCCACTGCCGCCGCCTCAGCGATGCGCTTGGTGAGATGGAAGGGCGCGGCGCTCAGCACGGCGAACTTGCCGGTCAACGCTTTTTCGAGAGCGCCTCCGGCGGCGATATCCAGTTCCAGCGTGGCGACCTGGCTGGAAAGCCCCATCGCGCCGAGCTGTTCGGCCGAGCGGTCCACCACGGTGACCCGATAGTCGCCGGTTGCGGCCAGCATTTCGGCAATGGTCGATCCGATCTTGCCCGCTCCGACGACAACGATTTCCTTCATGGCGACACCCTCGATTTCAGAAAAGCCGTGTCGGAATCATCTCACCTTGCCTGACGAAAGAAAGTATGCGTTTCGTCGTATCGATGTTATAGTTTGAACAGAACGACGAATGGATTTGTCGATATGTCAAATGCCGATCAGGCTTTGATCGCGCTTCTGCGAGAAAACGCCCGCGCCTCGACGGCGGAACTGGCGCGACGGCTCGGTGTGTCACGCACCACGGTGCAAAGCCGCATCGACCGGCTCGAGGCGCGGGGCATCATCACCGGCTACGGGGTCAGGCTTTCGCCGGAATACGAACAGGGGCTGGTGCGGGCGCATGTGCTGTTGACCGTCACGCCCAAGCTTGCCGACAAGGTGGTGCGCAGCCTGAAGGCGCTATCGTCGGTGCGCACCCTGCATTCCGTCAGCGGCAGCTTCGACATGATCGTCATCGTCGAGTCGCCGTCGATCAGCGACCTCGACGGATTGCTGGACGAGATCGGCGCGCTGGAAGGCGTCGAGCGCACGCTGTCGTCGATCGTCCTGTCGACACGCATCGACCGGTAGTTTGCCCGCCCGCTGCGCTCGTCGCTGGCGGGGACGCTTCTTCGTGCCGCTTGGGGAGCGATAAGGGACACATCGCTTTTTTCCTTTCGTCATCCTCGGGCAAGCCTGAGCGCAGCGAAAGGCGCGACCCGAGGATCCATGCCGTGACGCTTGGGAGTTGTTCGGCGGAACAGAACGAGGGATGTTCTGCGCCGTATCGCGCTGCCGCTTGGTCACGGCATGGATCCCAGGGTCTGCGCAACGGCCTTCGGCCTGCTCCGCCCCAGGATGACGAAGAGATGGTAACGTCTATTCATCGCCACGCTGCCTTTTCGGCCCTGGGAATCTTCTGCCCCGCCTTTAAGCTCGCTCGCTGCGCTCGTCGCTGGCGGGGACCCCGGATGGCCAGACGGCC
>NZ_LMGJ01000008.1:0-59752 GCF_001427385.1 Mesorhizobium sp. Root157 | reverse complement strand
CATTGTCAAAGAACGGACCTCGATTGAGAGGTCGGGAAGACGGGCGGCCGTTCGGACGCTCGTTTAGTAAGTAATGCGACCTTGCGGCCACCCGTCCGGTGGTCTTGCCTCACCGGGGGGCGCTGCCGCCTGATGCGGCCCGCTGGCCCAGTCGAGGCCCGGACTTGGGGGCTCATCGCCCAGCCGCACACCGTCATGCGACCAATCCGGCACCGACGCTTCCCCTCGATACCCGGTGCGCACCGAGTTTCCCGCAGAAGCGATGGCACGGATTATGGACGTCATGCGACCAATCCGGCACCGACGCTTCCCCTCGATACCCGGTGCGCACCGAGTTTCCCGCAGAAGCGATGGCACGGATTATGGAAGAGGTGGAGAGGGCGTGGATAAGGGTGGTGAGAGATTTTTGCGGAAAGTGAATGGGAACAATGAGCTGGCGATGGGGTAGGAACGACGGGTGGATGGAATTGTCCCCGTTTCACGAGCAAAGCGCGACCTGACCGTGCTCGTGCTTTCCCTCGCCTTGCGCTCTCCTCGCGAATGACGAGGAGAGCGGGCGGCCGCAGCCGCAACCGCGCCGGTCGGTGCGCCCCTCATGGAGCCGCACAGCGGCGAAAATGCCGTGAGTGAAGACTCAAGCCGCCTTTTGCTTCGGCGTGATCAGGCCGCGCTCGATCAGCAGTTCGGCGATCTGCACCGTGTTCAGCGCCGCACCCTTGCGCAGATTGTCGGAAACGACCCAGATGTTGAGGCCGTTGTCGACGGTCGAATCCTCGCGGATGCGCGAGATGTAGGTGGCGTCTTCGCCAGCACTTTCGATTGGCGTGGCATAGCCGCCGTCCTCATGCTTGTCGATGACCAGGCAGCCGGGCGCTTCGCGCAGGATTTCGCGCGCTTCGTCGGCGGTGATTGGCTTCTCGAATTCGAGGTTGATGGCTTCCGAGTGGCCGATGAACACCGGCACGCGCACGCAGGTGGCGGTGACCTTGATCTTCGGGTCGAGCATCTTCTTGGTTTCGGCCACCATCTTCCACTCTTCCTTGGTGGTGCCGTCTTCCATGAACACGTCGATATGCGGAATGACGTTGAAGGCGATACGCTTGGTGAACTTCTTCACGTCGACGGTGTCGGCCACGAACACGGCGCGGGTCTGCGTGAACAGTTCGTCCATGCCTTCCTTGCCCGCGCCCGAAACCGACTGATAGGTCGAAACGACGACGCGCTTGATGGTGGCGGCGTCATGCAGGGGCTTCAGCGCCACCAGCATCTGCGCGGTCGAGCAGTTCGGATTGGCGATGATGTTCTTCCTGGTGAAGCCCGAGATGGCGTCCGGGTTCACTTCCGGCACGATCAGCGGCACGTCGGGGTCGTAACGAAAGGCCGACGAGTTGTCGATGACGACGCAACCCTGCTTGCCGATCCTGGGCGACCACTCCTTGGAAACGTTGCCGCCGGCCGACATCAGCACGAGATCGGTGTCGGAGAAGTCATAGGTGTCGAGGACCCTGGTCTTGAGCGTCTTGTCGCCGAAAGACACTTCGGAACCGAGCGAGCGCCGCGAGGCGAGCGGAACGATCTCGCTGATCGGAAAGCCGCGCTCTTCCAGTATGTTGAGCATTTCGCGACCCACATTGCCCGTGGCGCCGACTACCGCAACCTTGAAACCCATCGAAAAAATCTCCTGTCGCTCTCCGCTTGTTTTGCTTGGAGAAACCCGCCGGCCAGTGCGGGTCTCGCCTCCCCGTGGCGAACCCGGGGAGAGGGCGAGCAGGCCAAGGGAGATCAGACCGTGGTAGCGGTCGTTTTTTTGGCCGTGGTTTTGGTCGAGGACAGGCGCGCGACAGCCCCTCCGGCCGTCTTGTGGCCAGGGAAGTCAAATGCAAAAAGCGCCATCAAAAGGCCGCGCATGAAAGAATGTCCTGTTCGGAGCCGGCTTTTACGCGCTTTGCGCCAAGAGTCAATCGGGCGCACCCTGTACAATCAGCGCGGCGCGAAGTACGAACGGCCAAGATCGTTTGGCTGGCATGGCTTGCCTCGACGTCCTGCCGGTGGATGCTGTGTCGCCGGGCGCGTAAAAAAGCCAAGAACTCCGAAAGAAGACGAACATGTTCGAAGGTATCGTTCCCGCGCTGGCCGAGGCGCTGGAAAAACGGGGTTATTCCGAACTGACCTCGGTGCAGAAGGCCGTGCTGGGTTCCGAACTCGGGCAAGCCGATGCGCTGGTTTCGGCCCAGACGGGGTCGGGCAAGACGGTCGCCTTCGGCCTTGCCATGGCGCCGACCTTGCTTGACGGGGCGGCGCGCTTTTCTCATGCGGGCGCGCCCCTGGCGCTGGCCATCGCGCCGACGCGCGAGCTTGCCTTGCAGGTGGCGCGCGAACTGGAATGGCTTTACGAATTCACCGGGGCCACCGTTGCCACCTGCGTCGGCGGCATGGACATGCGCACCGAACGGCGCGCGCTGGAGCGGGGCGCACATATCGTCGTCGGCACACCCGGCCGCCTGCGCGACCACATCACCCGCCATGCGCTCGACATGGCGGCACTCAAGGCCGTGGTGCTGGACGAGGCCGACGAGATGCTCGATCTCGGTTTTCGCGAGGATCTGGAATTCATCCTCGATGCGGCGCCCGCCGACCGCCGCACGCTGATGTTTTCGGCCACCGTGCCGCGCGCCATCGCCACGCTGGCCAAGGGCTATCAGCGCGATGCGGTGCGCATCACCGCCGCCGGCGAGGAAAAGCAGCACCACGACATCGAATACCGGGCGCTTTCGGTTCTCCCCTCCGACCGCGAGAACGCCATCATCAACGTGCTGCGCTATTACGAGGCCCGGAACGCGCTGGTGTTCTGCAACACGCGCGCCGCGGTCAATCATCTCACCGCGCGCTTCAACAACCGCAATTTCCAGGTGGTGGCGCTGTCGGGCGAACTCAGCCAGAACGAGCGCAGCCACGCGCTGCAGGCAATGCGCGATGGCCGCGCCAAGGTCTGCATCGCCACCGACGTGGCCGCGCGCGGCATCGACCTGCCCAATCTCGAACTGGTCGTCCACGCCGACCTGCCGACCAATCCCGAGACGCTGCTGCATCGCAGCGGCCGCACCGGCCGCGCCGGGCGCAAGGGCGTCAGCGCGCTGATCATTCCGAACCACGCACGCCGGCGCACCGAGCGCCTGCTGCAAAATGCCGGCATCACGCCCGAATGGGCGAGCCCGCCCTCGGCCGACGAGGTGATCCGGCGCGACAACGAGCGCATGCTGGAAGATCCGGCGTTTACCCAGCCTATAAGGGACGAGGAACGCGAATTCGTCGCCACCCTTCTCGAAAGACATGGCGCCGAGCAGGTGGCGGCAGCCTTCCTGCGGTTCAGCCGCGCCGGGCGTTCCGCGCCGGAATATCTGTCCGAGCCGGCACCGTTCAAACCTTCCGCCGAAAAGGGCGAGCGATCCTATCGCGACGAACAGCCCAGCCGTCGCGACGATTTCGGCGACAGCGTCTGGTTCTCGCTGTCGGTGGGCCGCCGGCAGAACGCCGAACCGCGCTGGCTGATCCCGATGCTGTGCCGCACCGGCGGCATCACCAAGCGCGAGATCGGCGCCATCAAGATGCAGCCGGAAGAAAGCTTCGTGCAGATCGCCGCCGACAGTGCCGACCGTTTTGTTGCGGCGATCGGGCCGGACCGCAAGGTGCAGGGAAATATTGTGGTCAAGCGGCTGAACGCCCTGCCTGACCTGACCAGGGCCGGTTACGCTCCGCCGCCATCCGACAGGAAGCCGCATCGCGGCAAGGGGAATTTCCACAAGGAAGGCTTCAACAAAACGGCACCGAAACGTGCCTTCGAGAAGCGCGAAAAGCCCGCATTTGCCGCCGAGCAGAAACCCTGGGCGACAAAGCCGGGCAAGCCGAAGTTCGAAAAATCCGGCCCGCCGAAAACCAAAAAGCTGAAAAAGCGGCCTGAATAGGTATTTTCAGGGCATGCGCCTGGCTTGCTGGCCGCGTTGAACCAGGACAAGCCCGCCCGCGACGATCAGGGCCGCACCCGCTGCTATTCGAATGCCCGGCAGGTCGTTGAAGACCAGGTAGCCGACTGCGACCGCTCCCAGCAGTTCGAGATAGGACAAGGGTGCGAGCAGTGAGGCTTCCGCGTGGCGAAAGGCGCTGATGGTCATGAAATGACACGCTGCCGAGATGGCGCCCATGAGGACCAGCAGGCCAAGCTCGTCCATCGCCGGGATCGACCAGTTCCAGATCGCCAGCGGAGCGAGGATGATTGAGCCGAACAGGCACTGGAAGGCAAGGGTGCTGACAGGATCGCTGGCGCGCGACGCCTTGCGCGTGGCGATCATGTAAAGCGCGAACAGCGCGCCGGCAGCGACGCCTAGCAGAAGGCCGCCATTCATGCCGCCGGCCGGATTGACGACGATGATCGTGCCGATGAAGCCAAGCGCCAGTGCCGCCAATTTCCGGGCCGTCAGCGCTTCCCCCAGCAAAATGACGGACAGGATCGCGGCGATGATCGGGCCAACGAAATAGGCGCTGGTCACATCGGCCAGCGGCGCAAAGGAAATGGCGACGAAAAAGCAGCACATTGCCGCCGCGGCGAAGAAGGTGCGCAGGGCATGCGCGGGCAACTCTTCGCGCGGCAGGAAGTTCTTTCCCTGGCGAGAGAGCGCCCAGGGAAGCACGAAGATGCAGGAAAAAGCGTAGCGCGCCCAACTGATGTAAAGCGGCGAGTGCGCCGCACTCAGCGCCTTGGCGATGCCATCCACCGTGGGGACGAGCAGCATTGCCGCAGCCATCAAGGCGATGCCGAGCAGCGCGGAAGAAGTGGGCAGCGCGGAAGGAGTGGGTTGGACGCTCAAGGTTTGCTGTCCCGCGCGCGGACGCCGCAACTGCGGGTCGATTGCTCACTGAACCGGTAACGAACAAGCTTTTGTGGCGGCCGGATGGCCGGCCGCCGATATGGCCGTTCAGTTGAGGAACCTGGCGATGATGGCGTCGCCCATCGCCGTGGTGCCGACCTCGGTCTTGCCGGGCGACATGATGTCGCCGGTGCGCAGGCCGTCGTCGAGCACGGCCGCGATCGCCGCCTCCAGCCGGTCGGCTTCCGCCACCATGTTGAAGGAATAGCGCAGGCACATGGCAAACGAGGCGATCATGGCGATCGGATTGGCGATGCCCTTGCCGGCGATGTCCGGCGCGGAGCCGTGCACCGGCTCGTAAAGCGCCTTGCGCTTGCCGGTCTTGGCATCGGGGGCGCCGAGCGATGCGGAAGGCAGCATGCCGAGCGAGCCGGTCAGCATCGCCGCCACGTCGGAAAGCATGTCGCCGAACAGGTTGTCGGTGACGATGACGTCGAACTGCTTGGGCCAGCGCACGAGCTGCATGCCGCCGGCGTCGGCCAGCATGTGGGTGAGCGCTACGTCGGCATATTTGGCCTTGTGCGTCTGCGCCACCACTTCCTTCCACAAAACGCCCGACTTCATGACGTTGTTCTTTTCCATCGAGCAGACTTTGTTGGCACGGGTGCGCGCCAGTTCGAAGGCGACGCCCGAGATGCGCTCGATCTCGAACGTGTCGTAGACCTGCGTGTCGATGGCGCGCTTCTGTCCGTTGCCGAGGTCGATGATCTGCTTGGGCTCGCCGAAATAGACGCCGCCGGTCAGTTCGCGCACGATCAGTATGTCGAGGCCCTCGACCACCTCCTGCTTCAGCGACGACGAAGCGGCCAAGGCGGGATAGCAGATGGCCGGGCGCAGATTGGCAAACAGTTCGAGGTCCTTGCGCAGCCTGAGCAGGCCGGCTTCGGGGCGGACCTCGTAAGGCACGCCATCCCATTTCGGGCCGCCGACGGCGCCGAACAGCACGGCGTCGGCGGCAAGCGCCTTTTCCATGTCGGCATCGGAGATCGCCTGGCCGTGCGCATCGTAGGCCGAGCCACCGACGAGGCCCTCGTCGGTGGTAAAGCCGCTGCCCATCTTGCCGTTCATGGCGGCAATCAGTTTCTTGACCTCCGCCATCGCCTCGGGGCCGATGCCGTCGCCGGGCAGGAGGAAGAGATTTTTCGATGCCATGAGAGCCGTCCCAAACAAAGTTTTCAATCGCGGTCTTGCTAAACGCCAAGCGTGCGGCGTGCAAGCTGAAAGCGGCTCAGCGATATGACGGGATGTTGGCGATGATGCTCCGGACGCTCATGCCCGACCGCTTGCCGTTCGGCGAAGCGCCGTCACCTCGATCTCGATCTTCATTTCCGGCTCGTTCAGCCCGCAGACGATCATCGTCGCAGCCGGTCGAATCTCACCGAAATAGCTGCCGAGGATCGGGAATACCCGGCCTACGAATTCCGCATCGGTGATGTAGTAATGCGCGCGCACCACGTCGGCGAGTTCGAAACCGCCTTCGGCCAACGCCCTGGCGATGGTCGCAAGGCAGTTGCGCGTCTGCTCCTCCACCGTCTGAGGCATGGTCATGGTGGCGTAGTCGTAGCCTGTGGTGCCCGAGACGAAGCACCAGTCGCCCTGCACCACGGCGCGCGAATAGCCGGCCGTCTTTTCGAATGGCGAGCCGGTGGAGATCAGTTTGCGCATGTCGGGCAGCCTTCCTGAAACGCTCTGTTCCTGCAGCCTATTGCGGCGGCGCCAGCGCCTTGTCCATGGCATCGCGCAATTCGCCCGGCCAGTCCTTCAAGGCCGGCCAGGCATCCGGCCCGGTCTTCTCGTTCTGGCGTGCGAAATAGAGCTTCTTGCCCTTGGTATCGATTGCCATGAAGCCGTCGCCGAGACCGCAGGCATGCGGCACGCAGCCTCTTGCATAGGCGATGCCGGACGCGGTTTTTTCGATGCCGCTGCCGACCAGCAGGCTGGTCGCCATGTCGGTCAGGCCGTCGCCAAGAAGCTTTTTCGCCTCGCCGTAGACCGCCTCGTTGTGGAAGGCGTCGATGATGTTGTCGAATTTCGCCGGATCGAGGTCCGTCCAGCCGCTGCCGGCGTCGGGCGTGTAGGTCAAATGCCCGGCCAGCGCGAAACCGGTCTGCGGCGACCATTTCTTCACGTCGGCCGAGGCGCCGGGGAGCAGCCATGGCACGAAATAGATCGCTTCGTCGCTGACGCCGGCGGGCGGCGCGCCGCAATCGTCCTCGCCGATGCTTGCCTGCTGCACTTCATTGCCTTCCTGCTTCCACACCATGACCTTGGCCGGCCCGCAGGCATTGCCGCCGTCACCGACGTCGAACATGGCGACATCGACGCCGCCGACTTTGACGATGCCGTTGAAATAAACGAAGTAGGCTTTGGCGAGTTCCTTGCCGTCGAAGGCCAGCGTTCTTTCGCCGTATTCTTCCACCTGCGTGACGGTCAGCGTGCCGCCGGCAAACGGGATCGGCGCCGGCTTTTCCTCCTGCGCCACCGCACCCTGGCAGGCCATCAACGCCAAGCAAGTGGCCGCAAAAAGCCGCGAAATGTGTTTCATGCCTGTACCTCCAGTAACGTTGGGATCCGGTCCTTGCTCGAATCCTTGGGGGCAGGGCAAAGTAGGCAAGGTAAGCGGCCAAGTCCACCGCCGCCATGCGAGCCGTCCCTTCCGCGAGGTCATACGAGATGTCGGCCGTACGGCTTGCAACGGCTGTTGTTCTGGTATCGATTGCAACGGCAAGAGGCGCTTGCAAGGCATGGCGCTTTCCATGGAGCAGGAATGGAATGAGCAGTTTGCTGGAACGGACGATCGACCAGGGCGTTGGGCGCGAGCCGGCCGATCTGGTGCTCAAGGGAGGGCGCTTCTTCGATCTGGTCAGCGGCGAACTGGTCGATGGCGACATCGCCATCTCGGGCAGCCGTATCGTCGGCACCTGCGCGCCCTATAGCGGCACCAGGGAAATCGACATTTCCGGCCGTATCGTCGTGCCGGGTTTCATCGACACGCATCTGCACATCGAATCCTCGCTGGTCACGCCGCACGAATTCGACCGTTGCGTTTTGCCGCGCGGAATCACCACCGCGATCTGCGATCCGCACGAAATTGCCAATGTGCTGGGGCTGGACGGCATCCGCTTCTTCCTCGACAGCGTCGCCGAGACGGTGATGGACATCCGCGTCCAGCTATCCAGTTGCGTGCCGGCGACCCACCTCGAAACCTCCGGGGCTGAACTCACCGTGGATGATCTTTTGCCGCTGGCCTCGCACCCCAAGGTCATCGGATTGGCCGAATTCATGAACTTCCCCGGCGTGCTGGCCAAGGACCCGGTGTGCATGGCCAAGCTGGAGGCCTTCCAGGGCCGTCATATCGATGGCCACGCGCCGCTGTTGCGCGGCTACGACCTCAACGGTTATCTCGCCGCCGAAATCCGCACCGACCATGAAACAACCACCGCCGAGGAGGCGCTGGAGAAGTTGCGCAAAGGCATGCACATCCTGGTGCGCGAAGGGTCGGTGTCGAAGGATCTCGCGGCGCTGATGCCGATCATCACCGAGCGCAATTCGCCCTTCATCGCGCTGTGCACCGACGACCGCAATCCGCTCGACATCGCCGATCACGGCCATCTCGACCACATGATCCGCACCGCGATCGCCGCCGGCGTCGAGCCGCTCGCCATCTACCGCGCCGCCTCGATTTCCGCCGCCCGGGCCTTCGGGTTGAGAGATCGCGGCCTCGTTGCGCCGGGCTGGCGCGCCGATCTCGTCGTGCTCGACACGCTGGCGGACTGCCGTGCCGAGATGGTGCTTTCGGCGGGCCGTGTCGTTTCGGATGCGCTGTTTGCCGCGCGCAAGCCGGTCGCTGCGGTCGGGCGCCACAGCGTCAAGGCACGGCGTGTCGCTCCGGCCGATTTCCGCGCCTCGTCCAACAGCGGCAAGACCCGCGCCATCGGCATCATCCCCGGCAAGATCATCACCGAAAGCCTGGAGTTCGAGCTTGCCGTCGGCAATCATGGCGTCGAAGGCGATCTCGTCCGCGACGTGGTCAAGATCGCGGTGGTCGAGCGCCACGGCAAGAACGGCAACATCGCCACCGGCTTCGTGCACGGCTTCGGCCTCAAGCACGGCGCCATCGCCTCGACGGTGAGCCATGACAGCCACAACATCTGCGTGGTCGGAACCTCGGACGAGGACATTGCCGTGGCCGCCAACCGGCTGGGTGAAATCGAGGGCGGCTTCGTCGTGGTGCGCGACGGCAAGGTGCTGGCAGAACTGCCGCTGCCGATCGCAGGACTGATGAGCCTGGCCGACTACGAGACGGTTCGCGATGAGCTAAGGGTGCTGCGCAAGGCCGCCTACGAACTCGGCTCGACGTTGGAGGAGCCGTTCCTGCAACTGGCCTTCATTGCGCTGCCGGTGATCCCGCATCTGAAGATCACCGACAAGGGCATGGTCGATGTCGATCGCTTTGAGATCATCGGCACCTGAACTGGCTCAAGCCCGGTTCTAGATGCGGTTCATGCCCAGGGGCGCGACTCGGCGTTCTTCTTTTCGAAGCTGGCGATCGAGCCGGCTTTTTCCATGGTCAGGCCGATGTCGTCGAGGCCGTTCAGCAGGCAGTGACGCTTGAAGTCGTCGAGGTCGAAAGTGACGACGCCGCCATCCGGCCCGCGGATTTCCTTGGCTTCCAGGTCGACCGAGATGGTGGCGTTGGCGCCGCGCGACGCGTCGTCCATCAGCTTGTCAAGGTCTTCGGGGCTGACCGTGATCGGCAAGATGCCGTTCTTGAAGCAGTTGTTGTAGAAGATGTCGGCGAACGAGGTCGAGATGACGCAGCGTATGCCGAAATCGAGCAGCGCCCACGGCGCATGCTCGCGGCTCGAGCCGCAGCCGAAATTGTCGCCGGCGACGAGGATCTGGGCGTTGCGGTAGGCCGGCTTGTTGAGCACGAAATCGGGGTTTTCCGACCCGTCCTCATTGAAGCGCATTTCGGCGAACAGGCCCTTGCCAAGCCCGGTGCGCTTGATCGTCTTCAGGTAGTCCTTGGGAATGATCATGTCGGTGTCGACATTGACGATGGCCAAAGGCGCTGCGACGCCGGTGAGCTTGGTGAACTTGTCCATGGCTTGAGCCCGTATTGTCGTTGCGGGAATTGCTGGCTCCCGCTTTACACAAAGGTGACGTCAAATGAAAGGCAGGGGGCGGGGCAAATGAAAGGCGGCCGTTGCCAGCCGCCTTTTTTGTCATCCATGTCAGGAGAAGCTGGTCTCAGGCCCGCTTCAGTTTCATCACGCCTGTTTCTGTGCCGGTGAGCCGGCGCGAGCGGCCGTCTGCGCCCACCACCATTTGAACGCGCCGCCTTTCGGCGGTGAACAGTTGCGACGTCGCCGCATTGACCGGCGGGTTGAAGGCCACCGTCACGCGCCACAGGTTCGGCTTGATGGTCTCTTCAAGCCCGATGATGCGGCCACGCGCGTCGCGGCCATTGAAGGTGCCGGCAACCTGGTCGCCAACCGCAAACGGGGTCGTCGCATTCTGTTCGGCGGCGGCGGCGGCGGGTTGCGTGGCAAGCGTGTTCCAGTCACGCACGCCGTTCTGTTTCGCCACCAGTTCAAGCGCCTTGGCGTGGGTTATGGCGATGCCGTCTTCGGCAAGTGCCGAGCGAAGCCGCTTGGCCGCCGCCTTGTGGCCTTGCACGGCATCCGGAACTTGAGAGGTTTTGATTTCGTGTGTGGTTCGACCAATGGTCATGGTTTCGCTCCTTGCGATCGGTGAACGGCAGTTTTCGAACGGGCGTCCGCATTGCCGTTTCGGCCGTCACATCGACAGGGAAACGATCTTGATCGAAGGAAGCTTCACCAGGCCTCGAGAGGCTGCGGACGGCAGGGGCTTCCCGCCCTTGATGATGCTCAGATAGGCATTGCGGACGAAAACGTCAAACTCGCCTCAATATGTATGCCAACCAGCTTGCGAAGCAAACGCGCCGGCCCAACCACAAACCGGCCCTGCACCATCGCCATGCGGGCAACCAGCCGCTAACTTCCAAGGCTTGCAAAAGGGAGCAGGACAAATATGACCGGCATCATCATCCGCCCGCTTGAGCAATCCGATCATGCCGAATGGCGCCGGCTGTGGACCGATTATCTCGCCTTCTACGAAACCGTCCTGCCGGAAGAGGTCTATGCCAAGACCTGGGAACGTTTGTTCACGCCCGGCGAATTCGAGCCCAATGGTTTCATCGCCCTGCTCGACGGCAAGGCGGTCGGGCTGACCCTCTACCTCTACCACCGTTCCGGCTGGTCGCTGGTCAACAACTGCTATCTGCAGGACCTGTTCTCCGACCCCGCAGCGCGCGGCAAGGGTGTCGGCGCTGCGCTGATCGAGGCGGTGCGCCAGGAAGCCGCCAAAGGGGGCGTCACCAATGTCTACTGGATGACCCACGAAACCAATGCCACCGCGCGCCGGCTCTACGACCATGTGGCGCGAAGGACGGGTTTCATCGAATACGATCTGCTATAGAACAACCACCATGTTCATCCCCTTCTTCCTCGAACTGAAGGCCGCAAAAATTCCCGTCTCGCTCAGGGAATATCTGTCGCTGCTGGAAGGGTTGGAGGCTGGCCTCGTCGACTACGACGTGGAAGGCTTCTACTACCTCGCCCGCTCGGCCTTGGTGAAGGATGAGCGCCATATCGACCGCTTCGACCAGGTGTTCGCCCATGCCTTCAAGGGCGTCGAAGCCCTATCCGGCGAAGCGCCGGTGGAGGTGGCCGAAATCCCGGAAGAATGGCTGCGCAAACTGGCCGAGAAGCACCTGTCAGAAGAGGACAAGAAGCTGATCGAGGCGCTGGGCGGCTTCGACAGGCTGATGGAGACGCTGAAGCAGCGGCTCGAAGAGCAGAAGGGCCGCCACCAGGGCGGTTCGAAGTGGATCGGCACCGCCGGCACCTCGCCTTTCGGGGCCTATGGCTACAATCCCGAGGGTGTGCGCATCGGCCAGGACGGCAGCCGCAACCGGCGCGCCGTCAAGGTGTGGGACAAGCGAGAGTTCCGCAATTTCGACGACAGCGTCGAGCTTGGCACCCGCAACATCAAGATCGCGCTGAAACGGTTGCGCCGCTGGGTGCGCGATGGCGCCGAGGAGGAGTTCGACCTGTCCGGCACCATCCACGCCACCGCCGAGCACGGCTATCTCGACGTGAAGACACGGCCGGAACGGCGCAATGCCGTCAAGCTTTTGATGTTCTTCGATGTGGGCGGCTCGATGGACGATCACATCAAGACGGTCGAGGAACTGTTTTCCGCGGCGCGGGCGGAATTTCGCCAGCTCGAATATTTCTACTTCCACAACTGCGTCTACGAAGGCGTGTGGAAGGACAATCGCCGCCAGCGCGCCGAAATCCTGCCGACCTTTGATCTCATTCGCAAATACGGCCCCGACTACAAGGTGGTGTTTGTCGGCGACGCATCGATGAGCCCTTACGAGATCACCTATCCGGGCGGCTCGGTCGAGCATTGGAACGAGGAGGCAGGCGCGGCCTGGCTCGCCCGCGTGCTCGCCCAGTGGCCGAATGCGATCTGGCTGAACCCCACTGCCGAAAAGCATTGGGCCTACACGCATTCGATCGGCGTCATGCGCGAACTTTTCGGCGGCCGCATGTTCCCGCTGACGCTTGCCGGACTGGAGGCCGCGACGCGGGAGTTGTCGCGCAAGCACTGAAGGCGCTGGGCAGCCGCGTAACGAATGCCTATCTTTGTGCGAAGAGACGGCGCCGACTGGAGCCGCGATTGCAGGAGACCGACATGGAAACCCAGACCTATCCCGTGACCCGCACCGATGCCGAATGGCGCGCCCGCCTGAGCCCCGAGCAGTACGCCGTCATGCGCAACCACGGCACCGAGCGTCCCGGAAGCTGCGCGCTGCTGCACGAGCACCGGGCGGGGGCTTTCACGTGCGCGGGCTGCGACAGCAAGCTGTTCGAAGCGACGCTCAAATTCGAGAGCGGTACCGGGTGGCCGAGCTTCAACGACCCGGTTCCGGGGGCGGTCGAGACCACCACCGACCGCAACTACGGCATGGTACGCACCGAGGTGCATTGCGCCACTTGCGGCAGCCACCTTGGTCACGTCTTTCCCGATGGCCCGCCGCCGACGGGTCTGCGCTACTGCGTCAACGGCGTGGCGCTGAACTTCCAGCCGGCCTGACCGCCGAGGGCGGGCTCAAGGCACAGGCCCCGATGCCGGTCTCTTTGTCAGGCGTAGCGGCCTGGACCCAGTTCGCTGGCGTCGATGTCGGGCTTGCGCCCGGACATGATATCGGCCAGCACCTTGGCCGAACCGCAAGCCATGGTCCAGCCAAGCGTGCCGTGCCCGGTGTTGAGGTAGAGATTGGCAAATTTGGACTGGCCGATGATCGGCGGCCCATCCGGCGTCATCGGGCGCAAGCCCGTCCAGAACGTCGCGGCGCCAACGTCGCCCGCCCCCGGAAACAGGTCGGTGACGGAATGTTCGAGCGTCTTGCGCCGACCTTCGTGCAACTTGAGGTCATAGCCTGAGATTTCCGCCGTGCCGCCGACCCGGATGCGGTCGCCAAGCCGGGTTATGGCCACCTTGTAGGTCTCGTCCATCACCGTCGATACCGGTGCCGTATCCGCCTTGATGATCGGCACGGTGATCGAATAGCCCTTGACGGGATAGACCGGGATCGACTGGCCGATCTTGCGCATCCAGATCGGCGAATAGGAGCCCATCGCCATGACATAGGCGTCGGCGGTGCGATTGCCGGCACTGGTGGCAACGCCGGTAACGCGGCCGTTCTCGACCGAGATACCGTTTAGAGTCACGCCGAACTCGAACTTGACGCCGCCGCCGGTGGCGATCTCGGCCAGCCGCTCGGTGAACATCTGACAGTCGCCGGTCTCGTCGCCCGGCAGCCTGAGGCCGCCGACGAACTTGCCGCGCACCGCAGCCAGTCCCGGTTCGGCGGCAATACAGCCCTGCGGGTCGAGCACTTCGAAAGGCACGCCGTACTGCTTGAGAATCTCGACGTCGCCGCCGATGCCGTCGAGCTGCTTTTGGGTGCGAAACAGTTGCAGCGTCCCCTTGGCGCGTTCGTCATAGGCGATGTTTGTGGAAGAGCGCAGGGCTTTCAGCGTATCGCGGCTGTACTCGGCAATCGGCACCATGCGCGCCTTGTTGCGGGCATAGCGCGCTTGCGTGCAGTTTGCGAGCATGCGCACCAGCCAGGACCACATATGCGGGTCAAGCGCAGGCCGCACCACCAGCGGCCCGTATTTCATCAACAGCCATTTGATCGCCTTGACCGGAACGCCGGGTCCGGCCCAGGGCGAGGAGTAGCCCGGAGAGACTTCGCCCGCATTGGCGAAACTGGTTTCCAGTGCCGGGCCCTGCTGGCGGTCGAGCACCGTCACTTCATGACCGGCCTCGGCAAGAAAATAGGCAGTGGTGACACCGATCACACCACCGCCCAGCACCAGTACTTTCATTTAATGCTCCTTGGTCCCCTGTCAGGCCGCGGACGGGCCGGGGTCATCGTCATACGGCTCTCTCTGCCGGATTTCCGACCGCTCGCCAAGGGGTGTGACATCAGCTGAAGCGCTGTGGACCAGCCGCAGCGCCGGACGCTGGGGCGCTGCCGATATGGCGGCGTGCTGCCGCCGCGCCGCCTCCGGCTGGTAGAGCACTTTTTCCAGCAGGAGCAGTTCGGTCTCGCCGGTCGAGCGTTCGATCAGCGCCGACTGGCCTTCGCTCAGGCCAAGCATAGCCAGCCCGCGCATGGTCGTAATGGGTAGGCCGACGCCGACCATGTCGCGCACTTCGTTCTGCACCAGCGTACGTGTCTCGGCCGGCCCGCCATTGATGCGGAACATCACCCGGCTGTTGAGCGTCACGACATTGGCCTCGATCGATTCGACGAGGACCACGCTGGCGTTGGCGATCTTGCATTCCAGCAAGGGCAGGATTGCGTCGCCGGACGCGATGCGTCGCTCCAGCATGACTTCCAGTATGGAGAAGTCCTTGCTGGTCAAACGGCACGTCACGTCGCCCATCTCACTTCTCCTTGATGTCATGACTGGACGTCGAGCGTGGGTGGCTCGACTTCGGCGATATCGAGGACGCGTTCCTTGCCGTCACGCGCTTTCCACACGACCGACTGGCCGGCGGCAAGGCCGATCAGGGCCGTGCCCAGCGGGGTCAGGATGGAGATCTTGTTTTCGGCGATGTCAGCC
The DNA here is from genome assembly GCF_001427385.1 of Mesorhizobium sp. Root157. GTDB lineage: Bacteria > Pseudomonadota > Alphaproteobacteria > Rhizobiales > Rhizobiaceae > Mesorhizobium. The sequence continues at coordinate 44,595 of NZ_LMGJ01000008.1, read as the reverse complement.
TGTCCGGGATAGACAAGCGTGATCCGCTTGGTGTCGTCGCCGCCACTGCGGAACGTCACTGTCGAGCCCATGCGCACCACACTGGCCGGCATGGCATCGGCGTTGGCGATCGTGGCGCGGTCCATTTCCGACAACAATTCCTCGGCGGTATCCGGCAAGCGGTCGAGCGCTGTGCGAGCCAGGCTGGTCAGCCTGTCGTGATCGACTGCGCTGACCGTGATGTCGAGTTGCGTACGATGCTTGGTTGCTTCGCGCATGTGATTGAACCTTTTTGATGTTGGCGGCGCGGATTTCAGGGCGCGCTGCCGGTCGCCCTTTTGCATGGCTGTCGGGAAGTTACCGGTCTGACCGAAGGCAATGCATAGCTTCAAAAGCTTGAAGCGACGGTTTCGTGCTGAAGAAGCGCTTCGCAGCATGCGGAAGCGCTCCGGGTTTTCAGTTTTGTTTAAGAAACGCCCCGCTGCGCGCGGCCGAATACGGCCGTGCCGGGGCTACGCTCCCGCGATCGGACACACCCTGAAACAGGTCTGTATATGGGCAAGGTTGCTCATCGAAGGAGCCTTGCCGACCAGAGGCTGCTTGTCAAGCGTGTCGAAACCGCTCATGGCTCGCCGAGATAGCGTCGCTGGAAGCGATGGCCAAGACTGGTCAGGACCTCATAGGCGATGGTGCCGGAAAATCCGGCAACTTCATCGAGCGTCTGCGATGGCCCGATCATCTCGACCATGTCGCCTGCGTGCAGCCGGCCTTCAGGGAGATCCGAGATATCGAGGATGATGGAGTCCATCGAGACGCGCCCGATGAACGGCAGGCGAACGCCGTCGACATAGGCTGAGGCGGCGGCTCGACGGCGCCATCCGTCGGCATAGCCGAGCGAGATCGTTGCCAGCGCAGTAGCGTCGTTCGTGATGACAGTATGGCCGTAGCCGATCCCCACACCCTCGGAGACGGAGCGGGTCTGGATCACCTTGGCTTCCAGGCGTACCACCGGCAGCATCGGGTTGTCGCGCCCCGGCGTCGGGTTGATGCCGTAGAGGGCAGCCCCTGGACGGGCGAGTTGGTGATGGAAGGCCGTGCCGAGGAAAATACCTGACGAATTGGCCAACGATGCTGGCGCCGGAGGCAGCATGGCGCGCAATTGCTCGAACGCGACCCGTTGCGCTTCGTTGGCCGGGTGAGCAGGCTCATCGGCGCAGGCAAGGTGGCTCATGACGAGCGCAACCGCGATGCCTTCGAATGCTTGCGGGTCGGATGCGGCAGACGCCACCTGGGATGCGGGCATGCCAAGCCGGGACATGCCGCTGTCGACCTGAACCGCCGCCGGTAGTTTGAGACCTGTGTCCCTGGCGGCTTTGCGCCATGCTGAAAGCTGCTCGAGGCTGTTGATGACGGCGGCAAGCCCGGACGACGCCGCATCGCGCTCAGCGCCCGGGGGAACGCCGTTCAGCACGTAGATCGTCGGCCCTGCGCCGATTGCGTCTCGCAGCGAAACGCCTTCACCGACATGTGCCACAAAGAAAGTGTCGCAGCCCTCCGCCGCCAGTGCCCGCGCGACATGCACCGCGCCGAGCCCATAGCCGTCCGCCTTGACCACGCCGGCGCAACGGGTGGCGCCAAGTCTCGCCTTCAAACGGCGGTAGTTTTCACGGACAGCGTCGAGATCGATGGTAAGAACCGCACCTTCCGCCACAGGCTCCTGTGCTACGGCCCTGTGCTCCAGCGAGATCTGATTCATGCCGCGGACCCTCAAGTTCTTTCGCGTTTAGCCGTTCAAATGGTACGCCCATGCTTGTAACATCTATCGGACGCACGATCCCTCCAAAATGCCCCCGTTTCCTCGAAGATGGTGCACATATGCGGATCACACAGGTTGGATTTCGCACGGAAACCCGGTTGTCTGCTGGTTCGGCTGACGAGCTCGCAGGCAAGAGAACCTTGTGTCGTGCAACTTCATGCGGCGATGGGCGAGCTGCCCGGAACCGTCAAACGAAAAACCCGGCCACAGGGGCCGGGTTCCTGAATTCGTCACTACGATCCTAGTCGCGATCCTTCAGATTCGCTGGCTGCGCTCCAAGTGCCTGCTTCTATGCTTGTCGTTGTCCCGAATTTCGGGCGACCTGCATCAGGCGATTTACCTCAGGCGGCTTCTTCCTGCTCGGTTTCCTCGTTGTCGGCCTTCGCGCCGCGCTTCGGACCCTTATTGAGGTTCACTTCGATGAGGCGCACCGCTTCGGTTTCCGACATGCGGTTCACGGCCGCAATCTCGCGTGCCATCCGGTCGAGCGCCGCTTCGTACAGCTGGCGCTCGGAGTATGACTGTTCCGGCTGGTTATCGGCGCGGTAAAGATCGCGCACCACTTCCGCGATCGAGATCAGGTCACCCGAATTGATCTTGGCGTCATATTCCTGCGCACGGCGCGACCACATGGTGCGCTTGACGCGGGCACGACCCTGCACGACCTTGAGCGCGCGCTCGACATAATCTTCTTCCGACAGTTTGCGCATGCCGATGGAGGTCGCTTTCGCGACCGGCACTTTCAAGCGCATCTTGTCCTTCTGGAAATCGATCACGAAAAGCTCAAGCTTGTGCCCAGCAACCTCCTGCTCGTCGATGGAAACGATCTGGCCAACGCCATGCGCCGGATAAACGATGAACTCACCGGTCTTGAAACCGTGACGCGCGGGGGCAGTCTTCTTCTGCGGGATGCTGGTTGCCATTACGCCCTAGACTCCTTGTTAGGGCCGGCAACAAGCCGGCCGAACACGTTTGGCCGGATGAACCGGCATTGCCGCGCAACAGATGAACCTACCGGAAAAGCCAGGACCCGTGGACCGCACCAAAGCGACCCCATCGTCCAGATTGCTCTGGTCCGGATTGTACGATTCACCTTTCAGTGATTTGGGGCGTCTGCGCCATAAATCGACGTTGTGTCACCGGCATGTTACTGGATATGTAACACAAAAAGTCGGAAGAATCAAGAATTTGCTGCATGCGCTAACGGCAACAGGCAGCGCCGCGACTGCGCGAGCCGTCTCATGGCGATATCGTGTGACGACATACTACGTCCGAAGCTCAGTTGCCTTCGCCGGGCTCGGATGAAAAATACTTCTCGAACTTGCCGGGCTCGCCGTCAAATTCCTTGGCGTCGGCGGGCGCTTCCTTCTTGGCCGAAATATTGGGCCATTTGTCGGCATATTCGGCGTTGAGCTGCAGCCAGTTGTCGAGGCCGGGCTCGGTGTCAGGCTTAATTGCATCTGCAGGGCATTCAGGTTCGCACACGCCGCAGTCGATGCACTCGTCCGGATGGATGACGAGCATGTTCTCGCCTTCGTAGAAACAGTCGACAGGACAGACCTCGACGCAGTCCATGTACTTGCATTTAATGCAGTTGTCGGTCACGACGTAGGTCATAGGCAGCTCCGGGATCGCCCGCTTTTCCCGTCATCAGGCAGGTCTTCCGATGGTGAGGTAACGCCTTTGCCGGCCGCTTGCAAGGCCGCGTCCGACGTGGATTCTGGGCCAGAACGAAACGAAACAGGCGCAGATGCGGCGATCTCCGCATATTCAATCCTTGCCATGCAACCTGTCGGTCTGGCGGCGCTCTTTCTTGGTCGGACGCCCGCTGCCGATGTCACGCAACGAGGCCAGCGCGTCGGGCGCGCCGCTCAATGGTGCCGGTGCCGGTGACAAGTCCTCGTAGAGCTTGCGGGCTTCGTCCGATGGCCCGCGCCGCGAGCCCGTATCAAGCACCTTCCAAACCAGGATTCTGCGGTCGAGCGTGATGGTCAGGACATCGCCAGGCTTCACCGTATCGGAAGCCTGCGCTGCTTTGTCGCGATTGATGCGTACGCGCCCGCCCAGAGCCAGCTTTGCCGCCAGCGAGCGTGATTTTACGGCGCGAGCGAAAAACAGCCATTTGTCGATACGCTGGCGACCGTCGGCAACCATGGATCAGTTGGAACCGAAGGCGTCTGGCATCCGGCCCCGCTATTTTTTCAACTGGTCGCGCAGCGCGGCGAGCTTGGCGAACGGCGAATCCGGATCGAAGCGCGCCGGCCGCTCCTCGCGCGGCTTGGCCTGGAACTGCGGTTTACCGCCGCCCTTGCCGGCTTTCCAGTCGGTTCGCCGGTCCGGGCGCTCGCCTTGGGCCTTGCCTTCGCGGCGGTCGGGACGCCCCTCGCCTTGCGGCTTGCCGCTCTTGGCTCGGTCGTGATCGAAGCGTCGGCGTTGCCCGTTGGCGGTTTTGCCGCCGCCTTCCTTTTGCGGCTCGGCTTCCGTACCAGTTGCTCGTTTATGGCGCGCTTGGCCGCCGCGCTGGCGCTGCTCTTGCCGCTGGCCGCCACGATGCCGCTCGAACCTCGCCTGCCGCCATAGAAGGACGGGCTTGGGTTCTTCCGCTTCCGGCGAGACTTCTGCCCCATCCGCTGGAGCTTCGTCCGGCACCGGCGTTGCGGCAGCGGCTTCAACCGCCGCTTCGGTCGCCGCGACGGGCTCTGCATCGGACTGCACGACTACCGCTTCTGCGATCTCTGCGACGATTTCGGGTGCAACTGCCGCATCCGGGGTCGGCGGTACTTCGTCAACGGCATCATCCGCGGATACAGCGTCGATCTCCGCCACCGCTATCTCAGCTTCGTCGCCGGACGTTTGCGCTCCCGAAGCGTCGTCATCAGGCGCTATCGTTTCGGTTGCCTGGGCTTCGGCAATTGCCTGTGCCTCCGCAGCCGCCTCCTCGGCGGCCCTGGCTTCGGTGGCCTTGGCTTCGGCGGCCTGGCGCGCGGCTTCGTCCTCAGCCTCCAGCCTCGCCTTGACTTCGGCAGCGGGCCTGGGTTCGGCCCGATAGCCAAGCCCCTTGAGGATTTCTTCCATATCGTCGGCGGTCGCGCCGAGGATCGACATCATCGGAGGCGTCACCATGAAGGCGCTGCCGTCATAGGCGCCATCAGGGCGCGTACCGAGGCCGGGCTTCCAGTTTGTGGCCGGACGGATCAGGTCGGCGAGGCGTTCCAGAATGTCGATGCGCACGGCCCGGCGGCCAAGATTGCGGTAGCCGGCAAGCCGGTAGAACGTCTTGTCGAAGGCGGGATCGATCACTACCGATGTACGGCCGGTGGCGAGCGCATTGACCACGTCGCCGAAGCCCGGCTTTTCCTTGCCATCGTTTTTCAGTGCCCACAACAACGTCACCAGCCCTGCCGGTGCCGGTTTGATGAGGGCCGGTACGAAGACATGATAGGCGCCGAAGCGCACGCCGAGCCGCCGCAGCGCAGCGCGCCCCTCCTGATCGAGCGAGCGCATGTCCTCGGCGATGTCGCGGCGGTTGATCAGGCCGAAATGCTCGACAAGCTGAAAGGCGATGCCGCGCGCTATGCCCGATAGCTGCTCGGCAGCCTTGAGGTCGATCAGCGGCTTCAGCAGAGTCTCGATCTGGAAGTTTACGAAGCGCTCGGCGCGCGCAGCGACCTTGTCGCGCGCAGGGCCTGTCAACTGCTCGTCGGCAAGAAGCACGAGACGGGGTTTCAGTGCATCTTCACCGGCGACCAGCGTGCCGACAGGAGCGCCGATCCAGCGCAACGTGCCGTCCGACCCCAGTGCGATATCGGCGTTGGCGGATGCGGCAAAGCGTTCGGCCCGGGCCTCGAATTCGGCGGCCAACGCTTTTTGCGCGGCTTGGCGCACCGCTTTGGCATCCTCGCCGCCGGCGCTCTGGTCGGCGGTGAAGCGGAACCCTTGCAGTTCGCCCATATGGTGCCCCTCGACGAGGACCGTTCCGGTTGGGCTGATTTCGGCTTCAGACATGGTGTTTTCTCTAAGGCGGCGCATGAGGACGGAAGTCCTGCGGTCTACGAAGCGTTTCGTCAACCGCTCATGCAGCGCATCCGACAATCTGTCTTCGATTTCGCGCGTCTTTTCCTGCCAGTGTGCCTGATCGGCAAGCCAGCCCGGGCGGTTGGAGACGAAGGTCCACGTGCGGATCTGTGCGATGCGGTGCGACAGCGTGTCGATGTCGCCGTCCGTGGTGTCGGCGCGGCGGACCTGTTCGGCCATGTAATTTTCATCGACGTGGCCGCGCTTGGCCAGATCCATATAGATGGACGCGATCAGGTCGGCATGTTGGGCCGGCGCGATGCGGCGGTAGTCGGGCAGTGCGCAGGCTTCCCACAACATGGCGACACGCTCGCGACCGGTGGCAAGGCTACGAATTTCCTCGTCGCGGGAAAGATGTTCGAGCGCCTGCGCATCGACTGCCGGCAGCGCGCGCGTCAGCCCTTCCACCGGCGCGTTGGTTTCGGTCGAGCGCTTCAGTGCCTCGAGGCTGGCATAGTCGAAATTTGCGGTGCGCCACTGCAGCACCTTCACCGGCTCGAAATCGTGGCTTTCGATCTTCTGGACCAGATCGTCGTCGAACTGGTCGATCTGTCCAGTGACGCCAAAGGTGCCGTCGCGCAGATGACGACCTGCGCGCCCGGCGATCTGGCCGAGTTCGGCCGCGGTGAGCTGGCGAAATTGATAACCGTCGAACTTGCGGTTCTGGGCAAACGCCACGTGGTCGACATCGAGGTTGAGGCCCATGCCGATGGCATCGGTTGCAACCAGATAGTCGACGTCGCCGGACTGATAGAGCGCGACTTGAGCGTTTCGCGTGCGCGGGGAAAGCGCGCCCAGCACGACAGCGGCACCCCCCTGCTGGCGGCGGATCAGTTCGGCGATGGCGTAGACCTCGTCCGCCGAGAAAGCGACGATGGCCGAGCGTCGCGGCAGGCGGGTGAGTTTCTTCGATCCCGCATAAGCCAGGTGCGACAGCCTCGGCCTTGTCACCACCGAAATGCCCTTGAGCAGCTTTTGCAGGATGCCATGCATCGTCGCGGCGCCCAAAAGCAGCGTCTCCTGTCGCCCGCGCAGGTGAAGGATGCGGTCGGTGAAGATGTGACCGCGTTCGAGATCTCCGGCGAGCTGCACCTCATCGATGGCGACGAAGGCCGCATCGGTTTCGCGCGGCATCGCTTCGACGGTGCATACGACGTAGCGCGCCCCTGCCGGCTGGATTTTTTCCTCGCCGGTAACCAATGCGACCTTTGCCGCACCGACCTTTTCGCACAGGCGGCCATAGACCTCGCGCGCCAAAAGGCGCAGCGGCAGGCCAATGACACCACTTTCATGCGCCACCATCCGCTCGATGGCGAGATGCGTCTTGCCGGTGTTGGTGGGGCCTAAAACCGCAGTCACATCGCGCCCCGAAAGGATCAGCGGCCCATGATTTTTCGGTCGGATGTTCATCGGCTGGGAAAGGTCTCTCTGGCCACGCTGCCGGATGCCCGCACACGGGGGCGAACAAGGATCGTCTCCGATCCCGACGACACATAGGCATTTACGCGCCGAGGCGAAAGCCGCAATGTTCCACAGGGCACGCGAAGCGGCGCTTCAATGCCGCTTCCTGCCGCGGATATTAACCTCTGGAACGAGTCTGGAACGAATCAGCGACGAATCACTGACTTATCTGAATTCATGATTTGTTCACGGCTATATATAGATTTTTCATGCTGCTAACGCACCAGATGCTGAATCAGGAAAAACTCGGCTTTGCCCTAGGCCACTGCGGCGGTTAACCTTTGCCGGCAGGTGATCGGCAACGGTTGGCAAGCTATGCCTGTCAAGGTTGCAAGGTCATGAAACAACTCGTTTTTCTTAACGCATTTTAACCAGTTGCGGGGTGGCCGAGCCGGCTTCTGTTAACGTTCAGGCCAAAGCCGGAACGAATCGGCGACGAATCAGCGATGCGCGGATTTTCTCGTTTCGTTCACCGCAACATCTTGTGTCGTGCACAGGTTATCCACCGACAATCCACAGGCCAGCCGATGGAGCGTCGGGTTGAAGGCGCTGCTTCGTTAAGCTTTGCGTGCCGGATTGGTACAGTGGCCGATGCCGATGGACTCGCATCATCGTTTTCAGGAACGATGGATCGGCGCCTCCTGGCAATCCACTCACGAACTTTCCGAGGATGGACGCCGTTGGGCGAAATTGCCGACACTTCTCTGCGGCATTGCGAAGCCGCTCTGCCGCGCGCTCGATCGACGCCGTAGTTTAACGCTGCTTCGAATCCGCAGGCTTGCAACCCGCATGCGACCTACAGCGCGTCGCGCTCAAACGGATTCATGCGACGCGCCTCAATCTCTGGTTCTACGCATGTCGTGATCCCGAAACCGGTTTCCACTTTCGGGCGACATGCTCTAGCGTCGAACCGCTCGATTTCGGGCCATCTTTTCAATCGTGATAGATACGAAAAAGCCGCGGAAAACCGCGGCTTTTCGACACTTAATCCCCCGAAGGAAACTGGAGCGGGTGAAGCGATTCGAACGCTCGACCCCAACCTTGGCAAGGTTGTGCTCTACCCCTGAGCTACACCCGCTCGCACGGCCTTGAGCCGCAAGCCGCGCTTATATGGCCGAAGAGCACGGCGATTGCAACAGGGAAATCGCCGCGTTTTTGGCCGGAATGCACGAAACGCGGGCCGCTGCTCAGGATTTACAGCCACTTGGCCGGGCACGCTCACATTGCGCCTTGTCTTGTGGCGCTCATTGGCCATAAACGGCATTCCGCGTCCCTTACGGAAAGCGCTCCATGCCGAAGATCGAATCCGACCTTTTCGCCTTTCTTGTGCAACTCGGCATCACCGTTTCGACCAAACGCCATGCAGCGCTGTTCACGGTGGCCGATTCACAAACCCTGCGCGGCGAGATTGCGGGCGGCCACACCAAGAACTTGTTCTTGAAGGACAAGAAGGACAATTTCTTCCTTGTCACCGTCGATGAGGAGGCGGAAGTCGATCTCAAGCAGATCCATCACGTGATCGGCGCAGCCGGCCGCGTTTCGTTCGGCAAGCCGGACATGCTGATGGAGCTTCTCGGCGTGGTTCCGGGCGCGGTGACGGTGTTCGGTCTCCTCAACGATACCGGGTGCAGGGTCAAGATGGTGCTGGACGAAGCGCTGATGGACAATGCCATCATCAATGCGCACCCTTTGACCAATGAAGCGACGACATCGATCGCGGCAAGCGATCTGGTCAAATTCATCAAGGCAACAGGGCACGATCCTGTTATCTTGAAAGTCTCGGCTTGATCGCCACATTGGGGAACGAAAAAGCTTCCGGTGCAGTGACGCGATTCGCCTGCGCGGTTTGACGGATAGGGGTGAAAAGATGAGTGACAGCAATCCGTTTGGCGCCTCTGGCCAGTACGCGACCACGGTGAGCTATGGAGCCAATGCCGGGGATGCGGCCGGCACGCGGCTTGCAGAACCGGCGGCCGACCTGATCAAGGACGCGACGACGGCGAGTTTTTCCGCCGACGTCATCCAGGAATCGCGCAAACAGCCGGTAATGGTGGATTTCTGGGCGCCCTGGTGCGGCCCTTGCAAGCAACTCACCCCGCTGTTGGAAAAGGCGGTCAAGGCGGCCGGCGGCAAGGTCAAGCTGGTCAAGATGAACATTGACGAGCATCCGTCCATCGCCGGTCAGTTGGGCATCCAGTCGATCCCCGCGATCATCGCTTTCAAGGATGGCCAGCCAGTCGACGGCTTCATGGGCGCAATTCCCGAAAGCCAGATCAGCGAGTTCATCGAGAAGGTCGGCGGCAAGGGCGACGGCAAGGCAGCAATCGCGGAAGCGCTCGCGGCCGCTGCGGAGGCGCGCGGTGCCGGCGACATGCAAACCGCAGCCGACATATACGACGCCGTTCTCCAGGAAGCGCCCGATGCGGTGGAGGCGATCGCCGGTCTGGCCGATCTGCTTCTCGAAGCCGGCGACAGCGCGGGTGCCGATGCCGTGCTGGAACGCGTGCCGGAAGACAAGCGCGACGCCCCCGAGCTTGCTGCCGTGCGCACCAAAATCTCGTTGGCCGCCCAGGCGGCCAATCTCGGCAATCCGGCGGAACTGGAAAAGCGGCTGGAGCAGAACCCGAAGGACCACCAGGCCCGGTTCGAGTTGGCAATGATCCACAATGCCATGGGCGAACGGGACAAGGCTGCCGATGGCCTGCTTGCCATCATCAAGACCGACCGAACCTGGAACGACGACGGCGCACGCGCCCAGTTGCTGCAATTCTTCGAAGCCTGGGGCATGGCCGACGAAGCAACCCTGTCGGCGCGTCGAAAGTTGTCGTCGCTGCTTTTTTCCTGAGTCGGCGGCACCGGCAGTCTGGTACCAAGACGCGATGCTCGACTGATCCGGCGATTTGCAGGCGCCGTGGAAAAGCAGCCGGCTTTGGCGCAGATTGGAACGCCATCGGAGTAGCGCGCGCCGTCGTGGGTGCGCCAGCGGAGAACGGCATGCAGGCTGGAAACGCACATTACCGGCGGGAAGCCGACTTACCGCTTAGCGTTGCCGTGTTTCCGCTCGAAAGTGTCTTGCTGCTGCCTGGTGGCAGGCTGCCGCTCAACATCTTCGAGCCGCGCTATCTGCAAATGGTCGACCATGTTTTGGCCACCAATCGCCTGATCGGTCTTGTTCAGCCCAGTCTTGATGGAGCGGTTCGCGAGGACGGGACGCCGCAACTGTGCAGCGTCGGCTGCTTCGGACGGATCACCTCGTTGACGGAAAGCGGTGATGGCCGCTACCTGATCGCGTTGCAAGGGGTGTGCCGCTTCAGGCTTATGCACGAGCTCACCGTGAAAACAGCGTTTCGCCAATGCAGGGTCACGCCTTTCCTGGGCGATCTCGAAGAGGATGCGGGAGCCAGCGGCGTGGACCGCCCGGCCTTGCTCAAGGCTTTTCGGGCCTATCTGCAGGCCAACGATCTCGAGGCAGACTGGGAAAGTGTCAGCCGCGCCGACGATGCCATTCTGGTCAACGCGCTGTCGATGATGGCCCCTTACGGTCCGGCGGAAAAACAGGCTCTGCTGGAGGCGGCGGACCTTAAAACGCGGGCCGAGACGCTGATTGCCATCACCGAAATAGCGCTGGTGCGCGATAGTGAGGAATTTGGGTCGAGCCTGCAATGAGCGGGAGGAATCGTATGGCAGAACGCGGCGGACGCAAATCGCAAGTCGACCCCAAGCTCCTTGAACTGCTGGCCTGCCCGCTGACCAAAGGGCCGCTTAGCTGGGATGCCGAGCGCAGCGAACTGGTGTCAAGGTTGGCGAAACTCGCCTATCCGGTCAGGGACGGCATCCCGATCATGTTGCCTTCCGAGGCACGTTCGATCGGGCTTGAGAAGAAGTAGGACGGCCTGGCTGCGCGGCGACAGCCGACCGGGGGCTGGAACACGATTATTGGAAATTTCGTCCCTTCGGCATGACGCTTCGCGCCTTGCGCGTCATTACTTCCAGCTTCTGTTGCGTATGACGCACCTGTTCATCCTGGCGTCTTTTCCAGGGTAAGCCGGAGGGTGTGTCGGTCTGCAGGGTGTTTGAGCCCATTTGGCTTTCCTCAAGCAAGGCCGACAGCCAGGGTGAAAGATCATCGATCCTGTCGGCAACGATATGGACCACATCCGATTCCGACTGCAGCTTGCCGGTGACGCGGATGAAGCGCGAACCCATGATGACGGGCCGATAACGGTCGAATATGCGTGGCCACACGATGATGTTGGCGATGGCATTGTCGTCTTCCAGGGTCAGGAAAATGGCGTTGCCCTTGCCTGGCCGTTGCCGCACCAGCACGAGGCCTGCGACTGAAACGCGCCGTCTATCGGGAATGGACGGCAAGGCGGCGTTCGGGATGACGCCTGCCGCATCGAGCCGCTGACGCACGAAGGCGACCGGATGGGCCTTCAGCGACAGGCCAAGCGAACGATAGTCGTGAATGACGTGTTCGCCGAGCGGCATTTCGGGAAGTGTCGTTCCGGGTTCCAGGTCGCGCAGGTGCACGGCCTGCCGATCAAATAGCGGCAGCTTTTCGGCTGCATTTTTGCCGCCCAGCGCTCGCACCGCCCAAAGTGCTGCCCGGCGGTCGAGGCCAATGGAACGGAAGGCATCGGCCTCGGCCAGCTTCTCGATCTCGCCGACATCGAGGCCGGAGCGTAACCAGACATCGCGAACGGAACCGTAGCCTTCGCCGCGCTGCGCGATAAACGCGTTCATGCGGGCCTTCGAAAGGCCCTTGACCTGCCGGAAGCCTAGACGGACGGCGTGACGAGTTTGAATGACGCCGCGCATTTCGGCGTGGCGCTTGAGGATGCGGCCGGGATCGAAAGGAGCTTTTTCCAGCAGGCTATCCCAGGCGGAGAAGTTGATATCGACCTCGCGGATCTCGACGCCGTGGTCGCGGGCATCGCGCACGAGCTGGGCCGGCTGGTAGAAACCCATGGGCTGGGAGTTCAGGATCGCGGTGCAAAAGACGTCCGGATAGAAGGTCTTGAACCAGCAGGAGGCATAGACAAGCAATGCGAAAGAGGCCGCATGACTTTCGGGAAAGCCGTAGTCGCCGAAGCCTTCGATCTGCTTGAAACAGCGCTCGGCAAACTCCTGCTCATAGCCGCGCGCCACCATCCCGCTGATCATGCGCTGGCGGTAATCATGGATAGTGCCGTTGCGCCGGAAGGTCGCCATGGCGCGCCGCAACTGGTCGGCCTCGCCAGGGGAAAAGCCCCCCGCCTCGATGGCAATGCTCATGGCCTGTTCTTGGAAAAGTGGCACGCCAAGGGTTCTCGAGAGGATTTTCTTCAGCACCTCGCTTGGGTACTCGACCTTCTCCTTCCCCTGCCGCCTGCGAAGATAGGGATGCACCATATCACCCTGTATCGGGCCGGGCCGTACGATGGCGACCTCGATAACGAGGTCATAGAATTTGCGAGGTTTGAGACGCGGCAGCATCGACATCTGGGCGCGCGACTCGATCTGGAAAACGCCAAGCGTATCGGCGCGGCAGATCATGTCGTAGACCTTCGGATCTTCTTTCGGCATTGTCGCGAGTGTGACCGGTCGGCCATGGCGATCGCGGACGCGGTAGTGCGCTTCCAGCAAGGTGAAGGCGCGCTTCAGGCAGGACAGCATGCCCAGCGCCAGTATATCGACCTTGAGAATGCCGACAGCATCGAGGTCGTCCTTGTCCCATTCGACCATCTTGCGCTCTTCCATGCCCGTCTTGACGATGGGCACGATCTCATCGAGGCGGTCCTTGGTGATGACGAAGCCGCCGACATGCTGGGACAGATGGTGGGGAAAACCCATGATCTCGTTGGCGCGGTCGATGACATGGCGTGAGAGCGCCTGCCGAGAGTCGAGTCCACCGGCATTGGCCTCGTGTTTACCGAGCTTCGACGACCACCAACCCCACAGTGAACCGGAAAGAGCATCGCGGGTGTCCTGCGAGAGTCCCATCGCCTTGGCCACTTCGCGGAGCGCGGAGCGGCCGCGATAGCAGATTACAGCTGCCGCCAGCGCGGTGCGTTTTGCGCTGTATTTCTCGTAGATGTAGGCAATGATCTTGTCGCGGTGCTCGTGTTCGAAATCAACATCGATATCCGGCGGCTCATCGCGCTCGATCGATACGAAGCGCTCGAACAGCAGATCCATCTCCATCAGGATCGGATCGACTTCCGTTATGCCGAGGCAGAAGCAGACGACGGAATTGGCAGCTGAGCCGCGCCCTTGGCACAGGACGTCTGCCTTCTCCCGTGCGTAGCGCACAATGTCGTTCACGGTGAGGAAATAGCGCGCATATTTCTTCTGCGCGATAATTTTCAATTCATACGGGATGATGTCCTTGATCTTTTGCGGGATGCCGGCGGGATAGCGCCTTTGCGCTCCCTCCCAAGCCAGCCGCTCCAGTTCGGCCTGCGGATCGACGCCCTGCTCCGTCGTGTCCTCGGGATAATTGTGCTTGAGTTCGTCAAGCGAAAACTTGACCTCCTCCGCGAAGCGCAGCGTCTCTGCGAGCGCCTCGGGGTGGTTGCGGAACAAGCGTGCCATCTCGGCGCCGGACTTCATGTGGCGCTCAGCATTGGCTGCGAGTTCAAGCCCAGCCCGGGCGACGGGTACGTTGAGGCGGATAGACGTCAGCACGTCCTGCAAGGGGCGTCGCTCCGCGCTGTGGTAGAGCACGTCGTTGACTGCCATGAGCGGCACTTGTGCGGCCGCGGCAAATGCGGCTGCCCGCTCCAGCCGCAGCCGGTCGCTGCCGCCGTAAGCAGGCGCGACGGCCAATCGCAGTGCCGTGCCGAAGCGATGGCGCAGACCGCGCAGCAGCGCCAGCGTCTCTTCCTCGCCGCCGTCGAGGCCCGGCAACACGGCAAGTGAGAGGCGGTCGCCCCATTCGAACAAGTCGCGTTGATAAAGCAGCGGCGCACCCTTTCCGCCGCGCATATTGGCCTGCGTGAGCATGCGGCACAGATGTCCCCAGCCTGCACGGTCGCGCGGATAGGCAAGGATATCCGGTGTTCCATCGGCGAAGACCAGACGGCAGCCGGGATGGTAGGGCAAATGCACAGGTTCGATAGATTTTTCCGGTTCGGCCTTGTTTTCGATGTGAATAGATTTCGACTGGCTCCATGCGCGCACAACGCCCGCCACCGTGTTGCGGTCGGCCAGCCCCATGCCGGCATGACCGAGAAGGCACGCGGCCATCACCAGTTCCTCCGGCTGCGAAGCCCCGCGAAGAAGTGAGAAGTTGGACTGTGTGCCGAACTCGACATAAAGCGGGTCGACTGGCGTGCTGCGTGGCGGCAATGGTTTCGTCGTCATGCGAATACGCCGTGCAGAAACCAGCGCGGCGCTGCGCCTGCGTTTCCGTAGAGACCTTCGCGGTAAAGCCAGTAGCGGCGACCGTCACTGTCCTCGGCGCAGAAATAATCTTTCGCCTTACCATCCGACGTCAGCCACCATTCAGGCTCGATGCGCTCCGGCCCCTCGGATCGGGTGATGCGGTAATGCGCGCGCCGCCAGCGGAAGCGAACCGGCGGACCCTCCGGAACTTCCGCCATGACCTCGACGGGCTCCGGCCGGCGCAGCAGACGCAATGGTCTGTCCGCCTGCAAGGCCCGCACAATCTCCTGCGGGGTGAGATCGGGCGCTTCCGCCGTGGGAAAAAGTGCGACCGCGCGTTCCGGTAGATGGCTGGCGACGGGAATCGGCTTGCAGATGACGCCTCGGCCAAAACGCGCGCCAACGCGGTCGATAAAGAGGGCAAGATTGGCCTCGTTGTCGTCGCCGTCATCGGCAAGACCTGTCTGTTTCGGCACCAGCGGGCCGAGCGACAGGGCCGACAGCCGGATAAGGTCGAATCCGTACCCCATATCGAGGCTCTCCCCGAGCGCGGCGAGCCTTTCATGGAAGAGTTTGCCGATCCGTTCCGGGTCGCGCGTCGGGCGCGACAGGCCGAGCGACAGGCGAATGACACCGCCATCGACGCGAAACAGCAGGAGATGCAGAGTCAGCGCGCCGGCGCCCAGTCGCTCCAGAGCTTCCTTCAACGATCCCGCCAGAGGAAGGATGACACGCTCGACCTCCTCCACATCTGTGACCGGTTCCGCCAAGCGGCGCTCAGCCGACAATTCGGGCACTGGCATGCGCGGCGACAGCGCCTCGTCGATCCGGCCGAGCGCCTGGTCGAGACGCAGGAGCAGCGCCTTGCCGAACCGCCGGGTCACTGGCGCGCGCGGCACTGCCATGACGGCACCGACGGTGCGCAAGCCGACAGCCTCCAGCGCCGCGCAGACTTCAGTATCAAGCCGCAGCGCGGCGAGCGGCAGCGGCGCCAGCCAGTCCGCCTCATCGCCATCGGTCACGATTGCCCGCCCCTGAGACCGCGCGACGGCCCATGCTGTGCCGGCT
Source organism: Mesorhizobium sp. Root157 (assembly GCF_001427385.1). GTDB lineage: Bacteria > Pseudomonadota > Alphaproteobacteria > Rhizobiales > Rhizobiaceae > Mesorhizobium. Next base: position 28,829 of record NZ_LMGJ01000008.1, on the reverse strand, counting down.
GTGCCGGCAATGGCTGCGCGTGCGTCGAAACCTTGCTCGTTGAAGCGACGCAGCATCTCGGAGAGAAGGGCCTCTTCGCCACCGAACAGGTGGCTACAGCCGCTAATGTCGAGAAACAGGCCGTCTACACCATCGAGCGCTACAAGCGGCGTGTAGCGGTCGCACCAGTCGGCCAAGGCCTCCAGCATGCGCAGGTCTGCTTCCGTATCGGCATCGACAACATCGATGCCGGGTTGCATGGCGCGCGCGTCGGCCATGCCCATGCCGCGCTTGAGGTTCAAGGACTCGGCCCGCCGATCCAACGCAGCAATGCGTTGCGTATTTTTGTCGTTATGACTGACGACCAGCGGCGGTAAAGCGGAACAGGTCGAACGCCATGCGCGCCCCAGCCGTCGCCGCCATATCCGTTCCACGCTGAGATAAGGGAGCCAGAGCGACAGGATCCTGTGTCCCGTCTTGGAACTCGGCTGTGCGTTGTTCGAAGCTGCGTTCATGGGCGTTCCACTCCAGGATGAAGCGCGCGGGAGGCGCCAGTCGGTTCTTGTGCAGATCGACCGTGAAGGCAGGTGGCCCTATCGACCCTGCGAGGGGCCGCCCAAGGAAGCGCCGCATGCCTGCGGGCGCCGGTGTGACGACGAAGCGCAGCGGAGCCGCCGTCGACTCGATCTCTGCCGAATGCCGGAGCAGGAAAACCGGCCGGCCTGCCTCGGCGGCGCGGCGATGCAGGCGGCGTGTCGCGGTGAGATCCAGATGCCGTGGGTTGCCTGGCAGTTCGAGGATGACGGCGGCCAGCATCTTCAGCGCCGCCGCCTCTTCCGCGATCCACAGTGCGTCGACCGGTTGCGGCGCCTCGGCGAACAGCATGGATTGCGGTGCGATGCCAAAGAGCGATGAAATCCCGTGCATATAAGGAAACCCCGCCTCGGCGAACATGCTGCCGGTACCGACCCATAGAAGCGGCATAGGCTGTTTCGCGGAGGGCTGCCCCATGAGCAGGCCGGCCAGCGCCAGTACAAACCCGGTCGCGGAAGCGGCGTCGCGTATCTGCCGGCCATGGATCTCGGTAAGCGCCGCCTTGGGCAAGCCACCACCCAAAGCCTCGTCCAGTGACGGAACCCCAGTGACGGCCCGGTCAGCAGTGCCCAGTACCCGCCCGTTGCCGCGCAGCACGATCGCCTCGGCACCGGGGTCAGCCAGCCGTTCCGGCAGCGTCCCTTCGATCTTGGCTATCTGGCGGCGCAGGGCAAAAACGGTTTCCCGCGCCACGGCGCTTGTCACCATGACGGTCGATTTCCAGAGTTAATGTTCCTGTTATGTTCTTATGGATTCCAGAGCTTGGGCAAAGAGTCAAGCGGGATGCTGCGGAATTTATTCCTCTTGGGACGAGTAGGGCGATTTGTTGATTGTGTTGCCGTTTGCCGAGTGCCGCGCAAAAGCCTATATGCGCCGGGCAAAGGACACAGAATGGCCCGCATCTACAAGACCCGAAACTGGCACAGCGAGCTTTCGCCTTCGATGGAAGAGCTGGAGATGCTGGCGCTGGAGGCTTACGCGCACCTGCCGGAGGAATTCCGCAAGCTGACCGGCGAAATCGTCATCCAGATCGCGGAATTTCCGACTGACGAGATCATGGACGATCTTTCGCTGGAAACGCCGTTCGATCTGCTCGGCCTGTTCGAGGGGCGCGGCATCGCCGAGCGCTGGAACCCGGCGACCGGCGAAGGCCCGAACCGGGTCACGCTCTACCGGCGCGCCATCCTCGACTACTGGGCCGAGAATGAGGAGTCGCTGGGCGATATCGTCAATCACGTGCTGATCCACGAGATCGGCCACCATTTCGGCCTGTCGGATGACGACATGGAGCGTATCGAAACGGCCGCCGAATAGGGCTTCCAGCCCTCTAGGACCAATCGACATTCAGGGTTTGAGGCGTGGTATGAGCAAAAATCGCTCAGTTCGAGGAGCGGAGCCGAAGGCGGTGTGGACCACCGTCGAGGGTTCGCGACGCGGAAATGGGTGCTCAACGGTGGTCAACACCGCCTTGCGCTTTTCTCCTTTTCAGGACCGAAATCCGGCTCGCGCCACGCCCGAAACCTGAATGTCGATTGGTCCTAGATTACGTTGAGTTCCCGGAACGCCCGGCCTTCCGCAACCCGCTGATAGGCGAAGGCTGTGCAGTCGACGCTGCGGTAGCCGCCATGCACGATCAGTTCCGACAACGCCTTGCCGACCGCCGGCGCCTGCTGCAGGCCGTGGCCGGAAAAGCCGTTGGCGAAAATGAAGTTGGCGACTTCCGGATGCGGGCCGATCACCGCGTTCTGGTCGAGGGTGTTGTAGTCGTAGTGGCCGACCCAGGCGCGTGTCATCTTGATGGCTTCGAAGGCGGGAATGCGGGTGGCGAGCGTCGGCCAGATGACGTCTTCGAACAGGCCCCATTCCGGCTCGAAATCGGCCGGGTCAGCCGCCTGTTCGCCTTCCTCCGATTCCGCGCCGCCGGTGATGTAGACGGAGCCTTCCGGGCGGACATAGATGCCGCTCGGATCGACCAGCAACGGCATGTCGACGTATTTCTCGTGCGCCTCGAACACGAAGACGTTGCGCTTGCGCGGCTCGACCGGCAGTTCAAGCCCGGCCAGCGCCGCCACCTTGCCGGCATTCGGCCCGGCCGCGTTGACGACGATGCCTGCTTCAAGCACTTCGCCATTGTCCAGCGTCACGCTGGCGATGCGATTGCCCTTGCGGGCGATCGCGGTGGCGGAAGCGGTGATGAAATCCACCTTCCTGCCGCGCAGCGCCTTGCGGAAAAGATGCAGATAGGCATGGGCGTCGAACCAGCCTTCGCCGCTAACGCCATAGGCGCCGGCGCTGATGCCCTCGCCCGAGAGCCAGGGGAAGCGGCGTGCCAGCGTGGCGGCATCCTCGAGCACGATGTCGGCGCCTTCGGCGACCTGGGTGTCGTGATTGGCCTTGAGGACGGGAAGGCCCGTCTCGCTGGCGAGGATGAGGTAGCCGCCCTCGTGGAAGTCGATCTCGGCGTCGGGGCCGAACTCTTCCTTCAGCCGCCGGAACAGCTTCAGCGTGAACTGCGACAGGCGGATGTTTTCGGGGATCGAGAATTGCTGGCGGATGGAGGCCGCCGAAAGCGTCGTCGCCGAATGGGCGAACTGCGGGTCGCGCTCGATCAGCGCGATGGAGCCGGAAAAACCCTCGCCGCGCAGATAGTAGGCAAGCGAGGCGCCGACGATCGCTCCGCCGATGATCACGATGTCGTAGTTTGCCATGTGGCTCGCCCCGGTTCTTGCGTTCGATGAAACAGCTTTCGCCACTTTGTCACAAGCTCTTGCAAGGGCCAGCTTTGCCGGGCAAGAAGACCAGATGTCCCAGAATCCTGTCCGCCCCCGCCGTTCCGTTCTTTACGTTCCCGCCTCCAACGACAAGGCGCTGGCCAAGATCGCCACGCTCGCCTGCGATGCCGTCATCATCGATCTGGAGGATGCGGTGCTTCCTGCTGAAAAGGCGGCGGCGCGGGAAAAACTGGCTGGCATCCTTGCCAATCGCCCGGCGCGCCGCTGCGAGATGGTGGTGCGCATCAACGCATTGACCAGCCAGTGGGGCGCCGACGACCTCGCCGCGGCTGCCGCCTGCGAGCCGGACGCCATCCTGTTGCCCAAGGTCGATACCGCCCGCGATATCCTCGAAGCCGGCGATCATCTCGATGAGGCTTTTGTGCCGGACGAGGTCAAGCTGTGGGCCATGGTCGAGACGCCGAAGGCGCTGATGAACATCGGCGCCATTGCCGAGCTTGGCCGCGATGCCGCTTCGCGGCTGAGCTGTTTCGTTGCCGGAACGAACGATCTGGTCAAGGAAACCGGCATTCAGGCAACTCCCGACCGTCGCTATCTGGTGCCGTGGCTGATGCAGATGGTACTGGCCGCGCGTGCAGGCGGCGTCGACGTGGTCGACGGCGTCTTCAACCATTTCAGCGATTCGGTCGGCTTCGCGCGGGAATGCGCGGAAGCGGCGGCCATGGGCTTCGACGGCAAGACGGTCATTCATCCGGCGCAGATCGAGGCGGCTAACGCTGCCTTCGCGCCATCCGTTGCGGCGCTGGCGGAGGCGAGGGCGATTGCCGGCATGTTCGCCTTGCCGGAAAACGCCGGCAAGGGCGTGGTCGTGCTGGGTGGCAGGATGGTCGAGCGGCTGCATCTGGCACAGGCCGAAAAACTGCTGGCGAAAGCCGCCGGCATCGGCGCATGATCAAGACAGCAACGTCCCTATCCATTTGCGCCAGGGAAAAGACATGAGACTCTACCGCTTCCTCACCGCGATCGACGACGCCACCTTTTGCCACAAGGTCACGGCAGCGCTGAACAAGGGCTGGCACCTTTATGGTTCGCCGACCTATGCCTATGACAAGAAGGAAAAGGTCATGCGCTGCGGCCAGGCCGTGGTGAAGGACATCGAAGGCCAGGACTACGTGGCCGGGGAGACCAAGCTCAGCGATTGGTGAGGATTTTCCGTACCCTTGGCGCACTGCCGCCCAGAATAATGCTGCAAAGTCACGGAATGGATCCCGGACAGCATCGCCATCGCGGTGCTCCGCTCGCTTCCGGGATGACGGGGTGTTTTCCGCTTCGTCATCCTCGGGCAAGCCAGAGCGTAGCGACAGGCGCGACCCGAGGATCCATGCCGTTAGGATTGTGTGGTGCAGGGCGGCTCAGAATGGTGGCCTGCTTTTGCGCCATTTGCGCGCTGCCGGGATGTCACGGCATGGATCCTAGGGTCTGCGCAACGGCCTTCGGCCTGCTCCGCCCTAGGATGACGACGGGATGGATATGCTTATTCATCGCCACGCCCGCTTTCGCGTCTGGCCTTTGTCAAAGAACTGACCTCGCTTGAGAGGTCGGGAAGACGGGCGGCCGTTCGGACGCTCGTTTAGTAATTTAGTGCGACCTTGCGGCCGCCCGTCCGGTGGTCTTGCCTCACCGCTCATCACCCAGCCGCACACCGTCATGCGACCAATCCGGCACCGACGCTTCCCCTCGATACCCGGTGCGCACCGAGTTTCCCGCAGAAGCGATGGCACCGATTATGGAAGAGGTTGAGAGGGCGTGGAAAAGGGCGGTGAGAGATTTTTGCGGTAGGTGATTGGAAACAATGAGTTGGCGATGGGGTGGGAACGGCGAGTGGGTGGATCGATCCCCATTCTCGACCGCTGACAGGCCACCGCACCGTCGCGAATGGATCCCGGACTTCCTTTCCCGCTCCGCTCGAAAGAGAATTGCGGGATGGCGAGGTGGAGAGGTGCGCTCCAGCTTTCCAGTCGGTCTGATCCTGTGACGGCTCAATCGTCGTGGAGAACGAATTCGAGATAGAGGTTGCGCTGCAGGATCGACTGGTTGTCGTCCGACATCAGCGAAACAATGGTTGCGCCGTCGTTGCGGATCCAGATGTCGAGCGCTTCCATATTGTCGATCTGGTAGGCCATGTCGGCTTCGAACAGCACCGGTCCGGTGACCAGCGCGCCTTTGGCGATGCTGTCGCCGGCGATGCGCCTCAACCGCATCCTGACGCCACGCGCCATCGAAAAGCTACGTTCGAGCAAAAGCAGGTCGCCGCCAGGCAGGAATGCGCCGTCGGTGATGTCGAAATCGCCTTCGCGCCTGACGGTGAAAACCCCCTTGCGCGGGCCGTCCAGCACGGCGGCGAAGATATTGCCGGCCTTGTCGAGGCTTTTTTCAGAAACCACCACCAGCGCGCCCTTTAAAGGGCCGGCCGGGCTGGACCAGGTCACGGTCTCGAAGCCGCGGTTCTGGCGCAATTCGTGTGCCGGAACCAGGAAGTCGAGATTTCCGAACGGCATGGTCATGTCGTCCGGCGTGATCTTGAATTGACTGACGCGATGGTCGCGCTCGAAGCCGACGCTGGCCACGCCGTCCTTGACGCCGAGGCCTTCCGCATCGACCTCCCATTTGATGTCGGCCGGCTTGCCGTTTACGTCGACCATCTGCTGCATGCGGAAGTTGCGAACGCCGGCCGGGCGTTGCCCGGCATCGTGGACGATGCTGCCGAAGAGCCAGAAACCCGTGTCGGTAACGCCGATGAAGTCGCTGCCGGGTTTCAGGAACCGCATGGCCGACACGCTGCCGAAGTTGCGGGACGAAGAGGTCATTTCGATCCCGCCGACGAATTCCAGCGGGCCGAAATTCTTTTCCTCGTGTCCAATACGGAACTGCGTGACCGGACGGGCGGAAACCTCGATGGCTTCGACGGGCGTGGCAGCGAGGGCTGGCGAAAGCAGGGTGGCGAGTGCGAGGATCGGTGCCGCAAGTCGTGCCAGCCGATACCGGCGAAGCCTGTATTCTACGTCATGGAGCATAAAGCTGGAAAACACCGTGCGAAAGAGAGGCAAAGAAAGCCCGCTCATCCAGCCCGCCTGAGACCACCGCCACGACGGTCGCGCGAATGCTCTTCCTCGAACAGCCCGGCCAGTTGTTCGGTCATGGCACCGGCCAGTTCCTCGGCGTCGACGATGGTGACGGCGCGGCGATAATAGCGGGTGACGTCGTGGCCGATGCCGATGGCGAGCAATTCGACCGGCGAACGGGTCTCGATCAGGTCGATGACGGCGCGCAAATGGCGCTCCAGATAGTTGCCGGGATTGACCGACAAAGTGGAATCGTCGACCGGCGCGCCGTCGGAGATCATCATCAGGATCTTGCGCTGCTCGGGCCGGGCGATGAGCCGTTGGTGCGCCCAAAGCAAGGCCTCGCCGTCGATGTTTTCCTTCAGCAAGCCTTCGCGCATCATCAGGCCGAGGTTACGGCGGGCGCGGCGCCATGGCGCGTCGGCCGACTTGTAGATGATGTGGCGCAGGTCGTTGAGGCGGCCGGGATTGGCCGGCTTGCCGTCCTTCAGCCACTTCTCGCGAGCCTGTCCGCCCTTCCAGGCGCGGGTGGTGAAGCCGAGGATCTCGACCGAGACGCCACAGCGCTCCAGCGTGCGGGCGAGGATGTCGGCGCAGGTCGCGGCAACGGTGATCGGGCGGCCGCGCATGGAGCCGGAATTGTCCAGCACCAGGGTGACGACGGTGTCGCGGAACTTTGTGTCGCGCTCCTGCTTGAAGGAGAGCGGCTGCATCGGGTCGATGACGACGCGCACCAGGCGAGCCGGATCGAGATAGCCTTCCTCGAGGTCGAAGTCCCAGGAGCGGTTCTGCTGCGCCATCAGCCGGCGCTGCAAGCGGTTGGCGAGGCGGCCGACGACACCGGACAGGTTGGCGAGTTGCTTGTCGAGGAAAGCGCGCAGCCGGTCGAGTTCCTCCTCGTCGCACAGTTCCTCGGCGCCGACGGTTTCGTCGAAGGTGGTGGTGAAGACCCTGTAGTCGACATCCTTCGACAGATTGTTGAAGGGGTTGTCGTTGCGCCGCGCTTCGCCCGGCGTCTCGGCGTCGTCATCATCCTCGTCGGAAAGATCGTCGGAGGTGGCGTCCGACGCTTCGGTCTCGGCGGCGGACTGGTCGTCGTCGGAAGTCTCGGCGTCCTCGGCCTGGGACTGCTCGGAGCCGGATTCGTCTTCGCCGCCGTCCTCGCTCTGGTCTTCGCCCTGCGGCTGGTCGTCGTCGTTGTCCTCGGTGTCTTCGCTTTCCTCGTCGTCGCCGAGTTCCTCGGCCATTTCCATCGAGGCCAGCATGTCGCGCACGACGCGGGCGAAGGCCTGCTGGTCGCCGAGCTTGTCGGTCAGCCCTTCCAGGTCGGAACCGGCCTTTTCCTCGATCCAGTCGCGCCACAGCTCGACCATCCGCTCGCCGCTCTTGGGTACGGCGCGGCCGGTCAGCTTCTCGCGCACGATCAACGCCACAGCTTCCTCCAGCGGTGCGTCAGCCTGCTCGCGAACCTCGGCGAGATTGGCCTTGGCGTATTTGTCTTCCAGCATGACGCCGATATTGTCGGCGACGCCGGCCATGGCGCGCGATCCTATCGCCTCGACGCGCGCCTGCTCGACGGCGTCGTAGATGGCACGGGCCTGTTTGCCCTCCGGGGCCAGCCGGGTGTGAATGCGGCTATCGTGGCAAGCGTGCTTGAGCGCCATGGAATCGCCGAGGCCACGGGTAACGGCGATGTCGGTCTTCGACGCCTTCTTCGGCAGTTCCGGCAGCCGCGCCCGGTTGCCGGCCAGCGCCGGCTTGTCCTTGGCGAAGGCGATTTCCAATTCCTTGTCGTTGGAAATGGCGCGCATGCAAACGGTGACGGCGCGCTTGAAGCTGTCGGCTTCAGAGCCCGTCTTCGGTTTGCCGCGTGTGTTGTCGCCCGGTCCCGCCATCAATCTTGCCTATCAGCGCGAGCGCCCGTCGAAGCGCTGGGACGTGAGCGCATCGGCGTCCACCCCGTCGAGGCAGCGCACATTGACGGCGACCATCCTGATGCCGTCGGGCATGGTGGCGCGCGCGAAGGATTCCATGCCGCACGAGGCACAGAACAGGTGCGCGATCGTCTTCGTGTTGAACCGATACTCGGTCAGGTCGCCGTCGCCCTTTTCAAGCGAAAAGCTTTCCGCCGGCGTGAAGGCCAGCATGCTGCCGCGCTTGGAACAGTAGGAGCAGTTGCAGGTGATGGGGCTGGAGAGGTCCACATCGACCTGAAAACGGACCTTTCCGCAATGGCAACCGCCCTGATGGGTCACAGCATCCTCCGGTTAGCCGAGCACGACGTTGGCGGCGCTCTCGGGCAGGTCTTCGCCGAAGGCGCGCTGGTAGAACTCGGCCACCAGGGCGCGTTCGAGCTCGTCGCACTTGTTGAGGAAGGTGAGGCGGAAAGCCATGCCGACATCGTCGAAGATCTCGGCGTTCTCGGCCCAGGTGATGACGGTGCGCGGGCTCATGACGGTGGAAAGGTCGCCATTGACGAAGGCCGAGCGCGTCATGTCGGCGACGCGCACCATCTTGTTGACGATCTCCTTGCCCTTGGCGTCGCGGTAGTGCTTGGCCTTGGCCAGCACGATGGCGACCTCGTTGTCGTGCGGCAGGTAATTCAGCGTGGTGACGATCGACCAGCGGTCCATCTGGGCCTGGTTGATCTGCTGGGTGCCGTGGTAGAGGCCGGTGGTGTCGCCGAGGCCGACCGTGTTGGCGGTGGCGAACAGGCGGAAGGCCGGGTGCGGGCGGATGACGCGGCTCTGGTCGAGCAGCGTCAGGCGGCCCGAACTCTCCAGCACGCGCTGGATGACGAACATCACGTCGGGGCGGCCGGCGTCGTATTCGTCGAAGCAGAGCGCGATATTGTGCTGGTAGGCCCAGGGCAGGATGCCGTCGCGGAACTCGGTGACCTGCTTGCCGTCCTGCAGCACAATGGCGTCCTTGCCGACGAGATCGATGCGGGAGACGTGGCTATCGAGGTTGACGCGCACGCACGGCCAGTTGAGGCGGGCGGCGACCTGCTCGATATGGGTCGACTTGCCGGTGCCGTGATAGCCGGAGACCATGACGCGGCGGTTGTAGGCAAAACCGGCCAGGATCGCCATGGTGGTGGCCTTGTCGAACAGATAGTCGGGATCGATGTCGGGCACGTGCTCGCTGGCCGCCGAATAGGCCGGCACGAGCATCTTTGACTCGAAACCAAACTTTTCCTTCACCGACACCGTCGTGTCAGGCAGGTTGGCGATATCGCGTTCGACCTTGTTCATAACGTCTCAACGTCTCCCCAGGCGAACAGATGCGCTTCGCCGGCAATCAAGATTTTGTCCGGGGGCGGTCTTAAAGCCTTTTCCAACCGGATGAAAGTTGGAAAAACGCCTTGGCCCGCTGGTTGCTCAGCACAGGCCTGCCTGCTTGAGCACGCGATAGGCCTGAAGCACATCGCGGAACCGGTCTTCCGAACCTCTGTCGCCACCATTCGCATCCGGATGGTGACGCTTCACCAGTTCCTTATAGCGCGCCTTTATGTCCTTGCCAGTCGCCATTGCGTCAAGGCCAAGCGTTTCCAGCGCCTTGGCCTCAAGGGGCTTGGCCTTGCGTTCACGCGGGGTGCCGTGATCGTGGGGATCGTTGAACAGGTTAAAGGGGTCGCGCATACGGTTGTGGTAGCCGGCGCGGCCCGAGCGCTGCTGGGCAAAATCCGGGGCCGAACGGGTGCTGGTGTTGACCCCTATCTTCCAGGTCGGCCGATGGCCGGTCATCGCTTCCTTCTGGAAGCGGGCGATCTCGGAATCCGAGACGCCGGAGAAATAGTTGAAGCCCTTGTTGTATTCGCGAACGTGATCGAAGCAGAATTTGAAGTATTCGCCTTCCTTGAGACGCCCGACCGGTGCGCGGTGCGTGCCCGGCTCCTTGCAGCCATCCCACTGGCAAGCCGGCGCGCGCGACTTCAGTTCCGCATCCTTCTCGGGGCGGATGCGAATCTTTTCGAAATATTTCGGGTACGCTTTCATTTCACCGATGTATGAGCCGATAGCCGGCGCGAAACAAGAATTGACATTTTCGCGATTGTTCTCCCTAACCGCTGAATCGCGGCTTAATGCTGGCAAGCACCAGATTTTTGGCGACAGATTCTATGGCGGTAACGCCTATGTGGTGAAGGATGACGCGGATGTCCATGCAGGCGACGATGGAAGCAAAGCTTGCCGAGGCGTTTTCGCCCGAGCGGCTGGCCGTCATCAACGAAAGCCATCTGCATGCGGGCCACCATCATGTCGAGGACGGCCACGTCGCCGAGTTCGACGGCAAGGGCGAGACGCATTTCCGGGTACGAATTGTCGCACCGGCGTTTGCCGGAATGGGCAGGGTGGACCGGCACCGCGCCGTCAACGCCGCGCTCGCCGTGGAAATCAAGGCCGGCCTGCACGCGCTGGCCATCGAGGCCGCGGCGCCGGGCGAAGCCGTCAGGTGGTGATGGCGGACATTTCGGCTCCACGGCCGGCCCCACGACCGGCTCGACGGCGAACCGCTGCCTGTTCCTGAGCAGGCTTTGTCATTCAGCCGTCATGTATATCCATTATTCCGGATATATGGATACGCAAACCGCAATCGACGTGCTCTCGGCGCTGGCGCAGCCTACCCGGCTTGAGGCTTTCCGGTCGCTGGTGGCGGTCGAGCCGCAAGGCATAGCTGCCGGCGAACTGGCGCGGCTGGAGGACGTTCCGCAAAACACCATGTCGGCACATCTGGCCGTGTTGATGCGCGCCGGGCTGGTGTCCGGCGAGCGGCGGGGCCGTTCGATCCTCTATCGCGCCAACCTGCCGTCATTGCGTGAGCTTGTGCTGTTCCTGCTCAGGGACTGTTGCAACGGCAAGGCGGAGGTCTGCGCGCCACTCATCACCGCGCTCACGCCGTGCTGTCTTCCGGGCCGGGCAAGCCCGGACAAAACGATCTCCAACCGGGCAATCTCGTCATGACCCACCGACCATTCAACGTGCTTTTCCTGTGCACCGGAAATTCGGCGCGCTCCATCCTGGCCGAAGGCATCCTGCGAAAGGACGGCGCGCCGCACTTCAATGCCTATTCCGCCGGCAGCTATCCCAAGGGTGAGGTCAATCCCTTCGCCCTGAAGGTGCTGGACAGCTACGGCTATCCGACGGACGGCTTGCGTTCCAAAAGCTGGGACGAATTTTCTTTTGCGGATGCGCCGTCGATGGACTTCGTTTTCACCGTCTGCGACGATGCCGCCGGCGAGCAATGCCCGGTCTGGCCCGGCCATCCGGCGACGGCGCATTGGGGCATCGACGATCCTTCGCACGTCACCGGCACCGACCTCGAGAAGGAAACGGCTTTTGTCACGGCGTTCAAATACATGAAGACCCGTATCTCGCTGTTTCTTGCCCTGCCGCTGGACAAGCTCGACCATCTCGCCGTCAAAAGCCACCTCGCCGAAATCGGCAAGGCGGAAGGCGCCTCGCCGGCGGCGAGCAACAAGCCATGAACGAACCGCTTTCCAGACGGCTCATCGCCGAGGCGCTCGGATCGGCCTTCCTGCTCGCCACCATTGTCGGGTCGAGCATCATGGGCGAGCGGTTGGCGCAAGGCTCGGACGCCCTTGCGCTGCTTGTCACCTCGACCTCGACCGGCGCCATGCTGGTGGTGCTGATCTGGCTGTTCGGCCCGGTCTCAGGCGCGCATCTCAACCCCGCCGTCAGCCTCGCCTTCGCCGCCAACGGGCAATTGAAGTGGCGCGATGTCATGCCCTACAGCCTTGCCCAGCTTGCCGGCTTCCTGATCGGGGTGTGGGCGGCGCACGCCATGTTCGAACTGCCGATCCTGCAAATGGCAGCTACCGCCCGCACGGGGTCAGGGCACTGGCTGGCGGAAGGCATCGCGACGTTCGGCCTGATCCTTGTCATCCTCGGCTGCGTGGCGCGGACCCCGACGGTGGTGCCGGCGGCGGTCGGCCTCTATATCGGCGCAGCCTACTGGTTCACCGCCTCGACGGCCTTCGCCAATCCGGCGATGACGGTGATGCGCGCGTTCACGGCGACGCCCGCCGGCATCCTGCCGCAGCACGTGGTGGGCTTTGTCATCGCCCAGTTGATCGGAGCGGCGATGGCAATCGCTGCGGCACGGTATTTCTGGCCGAGGCCTAATCCTGCTTCCGTAGAGACTGAGGCTCGGCCTCGACGGATACCGGCCTGATTCTCAGCCGGGCGATGCGGTTCTTGTCGCGCTTCATGACCACGAAACGCTTGCCGTGGAAGGTGAAGGCCTGCTTCTCCTCCGGGATCGACTGCGTTTCATGGATGACGAGGCCGGCAATGGTGGTCGCTTCCTCGTCGGGCAGGTCCCAGTCCAGTGCGCGGTTGAGGTCGCGGATCGCGACCGTGCCTTCGACCACGACCGAACCGTCGGCCTCCTGCTTGACGCCCTGCATGTCGATGTCGTGCTCGTCGGCGATCTCGCCGACGATTTCCTCGATGATGTCTTCCAGCGTCACCAGGCCTTCGACCTCGCCATACTCGTCGACGACGATGGCGAAATGCGCCTTGCGGCGCAGGAAGGCGTTGAGCTGTTCCTGAAGCGTGGTGGTGTCGGGCACAAACCACGGCTTGTCCGCGACCTTCATCACATCGATGCGGGAGAAGTCGTTGCCGACATCGTTCAGCGCGCGCAACAGGTCCTTGGCGTGCAGCACGCCGACGATGTTGTCGAGGGAGCCTTTCCACAAAGGCATGCGGGTGTGGGGGCTTTGCAGGATCTCGCGGACAACGGCTTCGGGTGCGTTGTCGGCGTTGACAGAACGCATGTTGGTGCGGTGGACCATGACGTCCGACACTTCGAGTTCATCGAGCTCGAAGCGGTCGTCGAGGCGCTTGCGTTCGTCCTGCCGGCTGCCATTGCCGGGGCGCTGGGCTTCCTCGCGCCGTTCGCCGCTTCCTGTCGGGGATTGGCTGAGCGGAGCATAGCCCGCCGCCCGTGCGAGACGATCCCGCAGCAGGAAAGCGGCAAGGCCGGCTGTGGCGAACAGGCCGGCGACGATCCAGCCGGCCTCGCTCATCCCGGGTGGTTCTCCTTGAGAAAGGAGAGCACCTCGGAGGTCGGCACGTCCCTGGCGATGAAGGATTGGCCGATGCCGCGCGTCAGGATGAAGGTGAGCGCGCCGCGCTGCACTTTCTTGTCCTGGGCGATGAAGCCGAGCAGCGCCTCGGCATCCGGCAATTCGCCCGGAATATCGGCCATGCGCCATGGCAGGCCGACGGCCTTGAGATGGGTTTCGACGCGGGCCGCATCGTCCGGGCTGGCAAGATTGAGGCGGGTGGAGAACCGGTGCGCCAGGGCCATGCCGATGGCGACACCCTCGCCGTGGACGAGGCGGGCGCTGTCGTAGCGGGTCGCAGCCTCGAGCGCATGGCCGAAGGTGTGGCCGAGGTTGAGCAGCGCCCGGTCGCCCTGTTCGAATTCGTCGCGCGCCACGACATCGGCCTTGGCCCGGCAGGCTTCGGCAATCGCCTCGATGCGGGCGGGTCCGCCGGCGAATATGTCCTGCCAGTTCTTTTCCAGCCAGGCGAAAAACCGCGGCCGGTCGATCAGCCCGTATTTGGCGACCTCGGCATAGCCGGCGCGGAATTCTCGCAACGGCAGCGTATCGAGGACGCCGGTGTCGGCCAGCACCAGTTTGGGCTGGTGGAACACGCCCACCAGGTTTTTCCCGCGCGGACTGTTGATGCCGGTCTTGCCGCCGACGGAGGAATCGACCTGCGCCAGAAGCGAGGTCGGAACCTGCACGAAGTGCATGCCGCGCCGCACGATGCCGGCGGCGAAGCCGGCGAGGTCGCCGACGACGCCGCCGCCCAGCGCAAGGACGGCATCGCCGCGCTCCAGCTTCGCCGCCAGAACGCCGTCGACAACCTGCTGCAGGGCTTCGAAGTTCTTGGTCTTTTCGCCGGGGGCAAGGACGATGACTGAGGCTGGGATACCGCCCGCCTCGAGGCCGGCCTTCAGCGCGTCCAGGTGGTTGGCGGCGACGTTCTCGTCGGTGACGATGGCCGTGCGGGTGCCGGGCAGCCGCTTGGCGATCTCCGTGCCGGCGCCTGCGAGGAGACCGGGGCCGATGAGAATGTCGTAGGCGCGCTCGCCCAGGCCGACTTCGACGGTAACGACTGCACTCACGACTTGTCCTCGCGGATGTTGGAAAGATGCCTGCCGAGCGCCTCGATGACCTCGGCGGCGATGACTTCCTTGCGCTCGTCGCGGGTCACCACGGTCAGGTCGGCGGTGGCGTAGACCGGGTAGCGCTCGTTCATCAGGCTTTCCAGGACGGCACGCGGATTGTCGTTCTTCAACAGCGGCCGGTTCTGCTTCTTCGACACCCGTTCCATCAAAAGGTCGAGGTCGGCCTTTAGCCATATCGAAACGCCGTTGGCGCGAACCGCCTCGCGCGTCTGGGCATTCATGTAGGCGCCGCCGCCGGTGGAGAGGATCTGCGGGCCGCCTTCCAGCACGCGGACGATGACACGCTGCTCCAGCGCCCGGAATTCCGGCTCGCCGTAAAGGTCGAACAGCTCGGGGATGGACATGCGCGAGACGTCTTCGATCTCCTGGTCGCTGTCGACGAAGGCAAGGCCGAGCGTGGTGGCGACCTTGCGGCCGATCGCCGTCTTGCCGGCGCCCATCAGGCCAACCAGCACGATGGAGCGCTGCCCCAGCCTTTCCAGCAGGGCTGCCTGGTCGACATCCGTTTCGATTGCAGATTGAGCGTTCATCGCTGGCGTATCGACATGAAAAGCCCGGTTGCGTCAAGCTTGCGTGTTGCTGTGTTGTATACTTGAAATGACCGAATTGGCGTCCCATAAGGGAACAGATTCGGGCGGCGAGCCAGAAACAGGGTCAGGACTTACCACAACTCATGCCGACACTGTTCCGCTTCATCGTCACTCTCGCCGTCCTGGCCGGCATCGTCTATGGCGCGATGTTTGCGCTGGTGATGTTCGTCGAGCCGAAACAGGCGGAACTCAGCGTGCGTATCCCGGCGGAAAAGCTTCTGCCGCAAAAATAGCGTAGGTTCCCACCTGAATGAACAGCGCGGCCCGCATCGAAGCCTTCCTTGAAATGATGAGCGCCGAACGCGGCGCGGCCAGGAACACGCTGGATTCCTACCGCCGCGATCTCGACGATGCGTCGGGCGAAATCGCCGGCGGGTTGGCCGGCGCCGACACTTCAGCCATACGCGTCTATCTCGACGGCATCGCCGCACGGGGTTTTGCGTCGACCTCGCAGGCCCGCAAGCTGTCGGCGCTGCGCCAGTTCTTCAAGTTCCTCTATGCCGAGGGGCTGCGGGGCGATGATCCGACCGGCACGCTGGACAGTCCGAAAAAAGGCCGCCCGCTGCCCAAGACGATGAGCGAGGCGGAGACGGGGCTGCTGCTGGACTGCGCGGCGGTGGAAGCCGCCGACGCTTCGGCGGGCGCAGCTGAACATGTGGCGGCGCTCAGGTTGCATGCGCTGGTCGAAGTGCTTTATGCGACAGGCCTGCGCGTCTCCGAACTGGTCAGCCTGCCGGTGACGGTGGCGCTGCGCGACGAGCGCTTTTTCGTGGTGCGCGGCAAGGGCGACAAGGAACGCATGGTGCCGCTGTCGGGCAAGGCGCGGCAGGCAATGCGCGCCTGGCTGACGGAACGCACGCGCGCGCCGGCTCTTGCTGAAAGCCCGTTTTTGTTTCCGGCTGCTTCCGATACCGGTTTTTTGGCCAGGCAGGTGTTTGCCCGCGACCTGAAGGGGCTGGCCGCGCGCGCCGGGATATCCGCGGCAAAGGTGTCGCCGCATGTGCTGCGCCACGCCTTCGCCAGCCATTTGCTGCAAAACGGCGCGGATCTGCGCGCCGTCCAGCAGTTGCTCGGCCATGCAGACATCTCGACCACCCAGATTTACACGCATGTGCTGGAGGAGCGGCTTGTGCGGCTGGTCAATGACCACCATCCGCTTGCCGACTAGCGCTCATGCCGCTATGTGAGGGCGACATTTAGCGCTTGCTCATCCGGCGGCAGGCATCAACCCTCGTCGTTTACGGCGCACTGGTCAGCTCACGAATGTACAATTACCTCGACTTCGAAAAACCGGTTGCCGATCTCGAAGGCAAGATTCTCGAACTGAAGAAGCTGGCGGAGAGCGGCGAGGCAGTCGATGTCGCCGACGAGATCGCCCGGCTGGAAAAGCGCTCGCGCGACGCGCTGCGCGATGCCTACAAGGCGCTGACGCCATGGCAGAAGGTGCAGGTGGCGCGCCATCCCGACCGGCCGCACTGCCTCGACTACATCAAGGGCCTGTTCACCGATTTCACCACGCTGGCCGGCGACCGCACCTATGGCGAGGACCAGGCGATCGTCGGCGGCTTTGCCCGTTTCAAGGGCGAGCCTGTGGCCATTATCGGCCAGGAGAAGGGCTCCGACACGGCAAGCCGGCTGAGGCACAATTTCGGCTCGGTACGGCCGGAAGGCTATCGCAAGGCGGTGCGGCTGATGGAACTGGCCGACCGCTTCGGCATTCCCCTGATCACGCTCGTCGATACGGCGGGCGCCTATCCCGGCGTCGGCGCCGAGGAACGCGGCCAGGCCGAGGCCATCGCCCGCTCGACCTCTGCCTGCCTTGCGCTCAAGGTTCCGTCGATCTCGGTGGTGATCGGCGAAGGCGGCTCGGGCGGGGCGATTGCAATCGCCACCGCCAACCGGGTCTACATGCTGGAGCATTCGATCTACTCGGTGATTTCCCCGGAAGGTGCCGCCTCGATCCTGTGGCGCGACACGACGCGTTCCAAGGACGCGGCCACCAACATGAAAATCACGGCGCAGGACCTGCTCGGCCTCAAGATCATCGACGCGATCGTTCCAGAACCGCTCGGCGGGGCGCACCGTGCGCCCGAGACGGTGATTGCCTCGACCGGCGACCTGATCGCGAAGACGATGAAGGAATTTGCCGGCACCAATGCCGATTTCCGCGAGCAGCGGCGCGAGAAGTATCTCGCCATGGGCCGCAGCCTCTAGGAGACCTTTGGTAATTCTACTCCGGCGGGCAACTGATGCGGCTTTCTGCGCTTCCGGTGCTCACGTACCTTAACGTACGCTCCGCTCCGGTTCTCGAAAACCACACCATTTGCCTCGCCAGAGCGAATTTCCAGATGGTCTGCGCTGCGGGCCAACGCCTTGTGCGCATTTGCGCCACAAAAATGCCGCTGGTTTGGCCCAATGACAAAGCCGTGAGAGGTTTTTCGCGCCACTTGCGGTAAGGAATTTTCAAGGTTAACGGGCTTAGTGTCCGTCGATGTTCGGTTGTTCGGCCCGGCTGCAAAAGGCCGGGGCATGGGAAAAATGACGAAAACTGCATCCTTGCTGGCCAAATTTGCTCGTGCTGGACTTATCGTGGCTGCTCTCGGCGTTGCCGGCTGCACCGAATCGTCGGTTGGCGACTTCGCCCCGCAGCACGCCAACCGGCAATTGCCGGCCAAGGTTCTCGCCGAGATGAGCAAGAAGGGCATGAGCCGAACCGCGCCGGTCATGGCCCGTATCTTCAAGGAAGAAGGCAAGCTCGAAATCTGGAAACAGAAGAGCAACGGCCGCTACGACATCATCGCCAGCTACGACATCTGCAAATGGTCGGGCAAGCTGGGGCCGAAATTCACCGAAGGCGACCGCCAGGCGCCGGAAGGCTTCTACACGGTGCGCCCGGCGCAGATGAAGCCGAATTCGCAGTATCACCTCGCCTTCAACATGGGCTATCCCAACGCCTATGACCGCGTCAACGGCCGCACCGGCTCCAATTTGATGGTGCATGGCGCCTGCTCCTCGTCCGGCTGCTATTCGATGACCGATCCGCAGATCGAGGAGATTTACGCCTTCGGCCGCGACGCTTTCAAGGGCGGCCAGACCGAGTTCCAGATCCAGGCTTTTCCCTTCCGCATGACCGCCGCCAACATGGCGCGCTACCGCAACGACCCGAACTACGAGTTCTGGAAGATGCTGAAGGCCGGCTACGACAATTTCGAAGTGACCAAGGTGCCGCCGAAGGTGGACGTGTGCGAGAAGCGCTACGTCTTCAACCAGATCGCGGCCGACGGGCAGGGCTTCGACCCGGCCGGCACCTGCCCGGCCACCACGCAGCCGGATTCGCTGAGGATGGCCTACAGCGCCTATCAAAGCACCTATGAGGCCGCCTTCAACAGCGCCGTCAACACCTCGACGCCGGCGCCGAAGCCGACCATTGCCGGGATCAAGGAAGCCAACATCGTTTCGGAATGGACGCGCAAGCGCGCCCGTGGCGAACGCGTGCCGATCGAGCCGCCGTCACTGAACACCGACGGCACGGTCACAGAAACCCAGCGCATGGGCCGTATCGATTCGCCGGCCGGGCGAAAGATGGCCGCGCTGGATGCCGAAAAGGCCGCCAAGCAGAAGGCAGCGGAAGAAAAGGCTGCTGCGGTCGCGGCCGCCAAGGCCGCCAAGGAACTTGCCCAGCAGCAACTCGCTGCCGAAAAGGCCGCAGCCAAGGCTGCCAAGCAACAGCCTGCCGCTGTCGCCGTCCAGCAGCCGGTCGAAGCAGCGCCTGCGTCCGAGATGCAGACCGCGCAGTCCGACGGCACCGTTTCCAAGCTGAAGAAGCGGCTGCTCGGCATGTTCGGCGGCTGAGTTTTCAGCGGCGAGCCTGTTTTTCTGGATCGGTGCATTTCCAGGTTGGCTGCGCCTCTCGCACCAACCAACGTTCGCGCTTCCCCCTCACCGGCCCTGCGCGCCACCACACCGGCCGGATGCCAGGACATTCCTTTCTCTCTCCGCTCGAAAGGGAATTCCGGGATGATGAGGTTGAGAGGTCGCGCCCCGGACGGGGGCGGCGCTGTTTCGTTGCGTTATCGCCCGGCGATGGCAAGCGGGTTGTTCTCCAGCGCCACGCGGTCGGGCGTGTCGACCTGTGGCCGGTTGGTGAGCGCTGCGAAAAGCCGGCTGATGTAGTCCTGCGGCATGTCCATCGTGATCAGCACCAAACGAGTGCCGCGCCGCTCGTCCGGCCAGGCCGGCAGGCGGGCCGGCGGATGCAGAATCTTCTGGACGCCATGGACCACCAGCGGCTGCGACGGGTCGTCAGTCAGTTCGATGATGCCCTTCATGCGCAGCAGATGCTCGCCATGGGTGGAGCGCAAAAGATCGAGGAACATTTCGATGGCCGAGAACGGCAAGGGACCGTCATGGACCAGCGTATCGGTGCGGACGCGCGCATCGTGGCGATGATGGCCGTGGTCGTGGTCATGATGGGCGTGGGCATGATCGTGCCGATGGTCATGCCCATGGTCGTGTGTGTGCTCGTCGGCCGCTTCGCCCAGCCAGCGGCGCACGTCGGCCGATTTGGTGGCGGGATTGTAGAGGCCGCAGTCGAACAATTCGGAAACGCCTGCCTTGCCGACATCGATCAGGGGGGCGCCGGGATTGAGCAGGTGCAGGCGAGCGCGCAAAGCCGCCAATTCGCCCTCGCCGGCGACCAGATCGGTCTTGGTGACGACGATGCGGTCGGCGACCGCCGCCTGCTTCACCGCCTCGACATGGGCGTCGAGCGTGGCCGCGCCATTGACCGCGTCGACCATGGTGACGACGCCGTCGAGCCGGAACGCCTGCACCAGCACCGGGTGGGCCATGATGGATTGCAACACCGGCGCCGGATCGGCCAGCCCTGTGGTTTCGATAACGACGCGCGACAGATTGGCGATGCGGCCGGTCTGCAGGCGGTCGATGAGTTCGGCCAGCGTGTCGACCAGTTCGCCGCGCACCGTGCAGCAAAGGCAGCCGTCGGAAAGCTCGATGATGCCGTCGGACGCCTGTTCGACCAGCAGATGATCGATGGAGACGTCGCCGAATTCATTGATGATGACGGCGGTGTCGACGAGCGCTGGGTCTTTCAGCAGCCGATTGAGCAAGGTCGTCTTGCCGGCGCCGAGGAAGCCGGTGATGACCGATACGGGGATGGGGAATGTGGCCATTGGGCGTTCAGCCGCCTTGCGCGGTCGGCTCGGCCCGGACTGGCGGCGGCAGGTCCGGACGCCAGCCTGGCACCGGCACATCGGCATATTCGATCTTGCCGATCATCGCCTTGGGCAGCGGGCCGGTAGCACCGCCAAGCCCGACCGCGACCAGCGTGGGATTTGTCAGCTTCTGCCGGAAAACCGATTTCGGTGCGTCCTTCTTTTCGGCGGGCGCTGCTTCGGAGAGTTCCGCTGCCGGTTTCTTCTCGCAGATTTCGGCGCGCATGTCGGTAAATGAGGTGGTGTCGCCATAGCTCGGCAGGGCGGGCAAGGTGACGGTGGCGCCGCCTTGCGCGGCAAAACCCTGGTCGAGCATTTTCGCCACCCGCTCGGCGCGCGTGATGCCGGATTGTTCGCCCAGCACGACGGCAACCAGTGTGCGGCCGTTGCGCGTCGCCGAACCGATCAGGTTGAAGCCCGATTCGCAGACGAAGCCGGTCTTCATGCCGTCGGCGCCGGGGTAGCGGCCGACAAGCAGGTTGTAGTTGGGGATCGCCTTCTTGCCGACGGCCAGGCCTTCGATGCCATACCATGACGTATATTGCGGGAAATCGCGGCGCAGCGCCGTGACCAGCAGGCCGAGATCGCGCGCGGTGATGTACTGGTCCGGCGAAAACAGGCCGTTGGGATTGACGAAATGGCTGTTGCTCATGCCGAGCCGCGCGGCTTCCGCGTTCATGCGCTGGGCAAATTCCGTCTGCGAGCCGCCGATGTTTTCGCCGATCGCCATGGCGACGTCGTTGGCCGACTTGACCAGCATCATCTTCAAGGCGTTGTCGAGGCGCATGACCTGGCCGACCTTGAAGCCCATCTTGCTGGGCGGCTGGTTGACGGCGGTCCGGGTCATCCTGATCGGCGAGTCCAGCGCCACTTCGCCCGCTTCGAGGGCACGGAAGGTGACATAGGCCGTCATCAGCTTGGTGAGCGAAGCCGGGTACCAGCGCTTGAAGGCGTCTTCATGCTGCAGGACCTGGCCGTCCTTGAGGTCGAATACGAGGGCGGGATTGGCCAGCGCCGGGGCAGCGGATGCGGCCAGCACAAGCGCGCCAAACAGTGCGCGTTTCAGGAAATGCGTGCTTGTCATCGTGAAATTCGAAATCGCCTCTTGCCGTGGCCGCATGCGGCTTCCTAAGATTTCCGCACGAAATTCGATCAGCCTGCCGGTTGGGGCCTGCCCGGCAGCTTTCGCGCTGGTGCTATTTAGCCTATGTGACATCAACATGGCAAAGGTTCAGCCTTTCACAATTTTGGCAGGGCCAGCCCAAGTGCATAAAAGTCCCTGGACCACCAAGCGAGTGTGACAAACATGCCGATCCTGAACCGTGCCGCAGAACTGCAGGATGAAGTCGCCGCCTGGCGTCGCCATCTGCACCAGATGCCCGAACTGAACTTCGACGTCTTCGAGACGGCGGCCTTCGTCACCGGCAAGCTGAAGGAGTTCGGCTGCGACGAGGTGGTGACGGGGCTGGGCAAGACCGGCGTCGTCGGCGTCATCCGTGGCAATCTGGGCAGCGGCAGCACCATTGGCCTCAGGGCCGACATGGACGCGCTGCCGATCCAGGAGATCACCGGCAAGCCTTACGCCTCGACGGTTCCCGGCAAGATGCATGCCTGTGGCCATGACGGCCACACGGCCATGCTGCTCGGCGCGGCCAAGTACCTGGCCGAAACGCGCAATTTTGCCGGCACGGTGGCGGTGATCTTCCAGCCGGCGGAAGAAGGCGGCGGCGGCGGCAACGAGATGGTCAAGGACGGCATGATGGAGCGCTTCGGCATCGCCAGGGTGTTCGGCATGCACAATATGCCTGGCCTGCCGGTCGGGCAGTTTGCCATTCGCCCCGGTCCGATCATGGCGGCGACGGCTGAATTCACCATTCGCGTCAAGGGGCGCGGCGGGCATGCGGCGATGCCGCACGGCACGCTCGACCCCATCGTCGTCGGCAGCCAGTTGGTCGGGGCGCTGCAGACCATCGCATCGCGCAATGTCGACCCGGTCGAGGCGGTGGTGGTGTCGGTGACCAAGTTCCATGCCGGCGACGCCTACAACGTCATTCCCGAGAAGGCGGAACTGGCCGGCACGGTGCGCACGCTGAAGAAGGAAGTGGCAAAGCTCGCCGAGGAACGGCTTCGCGCCGTCTGCGCCGGCGTGGCCGCGGCGTTCGGCGTGGCGGTCGAGCTTGATTTCGACGCCAACTACCCGGTGACCTTCAACGACCCCGACGAGACGGTCTTCGCCAGCGACATCGCGGCCGGCGTCGCCGGCGAGACGCAGGTGCACCGCGCCATGCCGCCGGTGATGGGCGGCGAGGACTTTTCCTACATGCTGGAAGCCCGGCCCGGCGCCTTCATCTTTATCGGCAATGGCGCTACCGCCGGCCTGCACCATCCGGCCTACGATTTCAACGACGAGGCGATCGCCCACGGCATGAGCTATTGGGTCAAGCTGGCGGAGACGGCGCTTGCCGCATGAGGCGAGGCCGCGCCGCGGGATTGTCCAAGGGTATTCGAGACGCGGGCGGCAGGTGTTCATTTTGCGGATCGGCCGGCTTTTTCACGAGGGATCGGCTTGGCGAAGCGCCCGCAAGCCGCTATGTGTCTGCCCGAGTGGTCCCGTAGCTCAGTAGGATAGAGCGGCAGATTCCTAATCTGTAGGTCACAGGTTCGATTCCTGTCGGGATCACCACTCAGTCAGGCTCTTTGTCGACTTCTTGTGAGGTGGTAGAAAAGCCTCGTCATTTCCGTCGCTTAGTGCGCGGTTAAGCCGAACTGTTGGATCAGAGACGCACTTTGGGGCTGAGTATTGGGCCAAATTGCCGTATCGTCTCTTTCGAGCGCAGATCGTGCCCAATAGATTTCAGCGCTGATGCTTGGAGATTTACCTGGATCGGCTCAGTTGCTGGCCTAGACGGCGAACTGTTGGCGCTGATCGGACCATAGCATTGGAAGATCGTCCCGCGCCAAGGAGCGAGCGGTAAGCTCTACGGGCTGGCGGCCGCGCAAGATGGCGTCAGTGACCTTTGGCGCGAGGAAGGCAAGGGGAAGAATGCGGCTGACATCGGCCACGTGGATGTCGGCGGCATTTGCTACATCGGCAATAGTGCGACCTGAACCATCAGTGAGCATGCCGAGCAGAACGTGGGCCTTAGCCAACAGTTCGATGAGGTTGTCATCAGGTTGTTGGCGGCCAGAAGAGCCTTCCAGAACAAGCTTGGACTCAAAACCCCTGCGTCGGAGCGTAAACGGTACGGTGATCGTTACCGATTGTTGTTGTTCCTGACCGTCATGCTGTCTTTCATCGGTACAATGGCTTACTTCGAGCACAGCATGAGGATTGATCTCCAGCACCATCTCGCCGGGCCCTATGCGAATCGATCGAAGCAGGGCCTTCAGCATCTTGGCGCATTCAACATGGGATGCTGTCTTTAGCGCCTTACGAAGCTGAGCTGCCTTCGCAATCACGGTTTCGATGTGGGCGCTCGGCGATACTGTGTTGCCCCATTCGGACAATCGGACCTCATCGCGAAGGATCAGACCCAGTTGATAAAGAACGGTTTGCTCAAGATCCTCAGCCGGCAGCCGCCATCCTGTCGGATCGTTTCGTCTTCCAATCTCAAGCCGGTGGGAGACATAGTAGCGAAAGCGTCGCTCACCTTTGGTGGTGAACACCGGACTTAGCCGATCCCCGGTTTCATCAAAGAGAAGGCCGGTGAGCAGATGCAGGCTCTGGCTGCGGTTTCTGCTCTTGCGATGAGGTGCCTGGGCTTTCAAAATCGCCTGAGCCGATGCGAAGGTCTCGTCGTCGATGATGGCTTGATGTTCTCCGTTGTAGACCATGTCCCTGTGTCTGGCCTTGCCGATGTAAACCGGATTGGACAGCAGATGATAAAGCATACCTCGCGAATAGAACGTGCGCTTCTGTGAGTTCGATGCCGATGAGCCGTCCGCGTCGCAGGCACCCGAATTTAGCTCTTCCAGCAGGAGAAAGACGGATTTGAGTTCGAGATAGCGGCTGAAGATCGATCGAACTTTCTTGGCAGCTTCCGGGTCGATGATCAGTTTCTTGTCGATTGCTTGATAGCCGAACGGCACCGAACCACCCATCCAGATGCCCTTCTTGCGTGAAGCGGCAATCTTGTCGCGGATGCGTTCTGCCGTAACCTCCCGTTCGAACTGGGCAAAGGACAACAAGACATTGAGCGTCAGCCTGCCCATCGACGTGGTGGTATTGAACTGCTGTGTCACCGAGACGAAGGATACGTCATTGGCATCGAAGACTTCGACGATTTTGGAGAAGTCCATGAGAGATCGGGTGAGGCGGTCGATCTTGTAGACCACCACCACATCGATCTTTCTGTCGCGAACGTCCTGCAATAGTCGCTGCAGTGCTGGACGGTCCATCGTGCCGCCGGAGATGCCGCCATCGTCGTACGGGTCTGCTACGACACGCCAACCCAGCCCGGCCTGAGAGGCAATAAATGAGACACAGGCCTCGCGTTGCGCGTCGAGCGAGTTGAACTCCTGGTCGAGGCCTTCCTCGGTCGACTTGCGGGTATAGACCGCACAGCGCAGCTTCTTCTGTAGCGCGCTCATAGTCCGAAGAACCTCGGTCCGGACCAGTGCGTTCCCGTGATCTGCTGGGCGATCGCAGTCAGCGATTTGTGCAATCTGCCTTCAAAGGCAAAGCCCTCTTCCAGCACATCGACAATATGGCTGCGTCCATTCCATTCGCGAACCAGTCGCATACCAGGCGAAAGTTGCTTACGAGGCTGAGCGTCTTGTGCTGCAATCTTAGGCTCCAGGACAGCAGTCTGAGATTCCTTGAAGACCAACTGCTTCTCGACGTTCGTCACTGCGACGCGCAGTAGCCTGCGCGTGTCTGAGGGCAAGCCGCCAAGCCGCTTGGCTTGGAGATGCCAGGCAGCGGTGCGCAGCAGAAAATCACGGCGGGCACCCTTCGGTGGCGGATAGCCATAAACCTTCCGCCATCGCTCTGCGAGATTATCTCGTGAGAGGTCGTTCAAGGCTGCAACTTCGGCATGAATGTCCGGCGTACTGCGCATGGTACTCACGCCGTCTCGCTGTCACGCTCGACAATGCGATAGCGACGCAGCCCATCCTTGCCGACCTCGCTCACCAGATCGAGCCCGAGCTTCTTTCGTACCACCGCGGACAGAAAGCCGCGCACCGAATGCGCCTGCCATCCTGTCGCTTCCACTATCTGCGCGATCGTTACGCCACGAACCAGCCGAAGCTTCTTCAGGATGATGTCGGCTTTGGAAATCTGGTCCCGACTGCCGGACTCCTTATGTCGTCCTGACTTCTTCAATTGAGAGGGTTTGGTCTTCGCAGGTATTGCCTTCGACCCATGAATCGGGAGGGTCGTATCAGCGGTCGGTGACGCGGGAGCCGTGCTCCTGGATGTGATGCGTCCAATGGCAGGGTTAGGTGCCGGTATAGTTGTCGCGATTATGGTCTGGGTCATGGTGCTCTCCATCAATGCAAAGTGACGCGCTGGAAAATCCAGTACCTGCACTGACCCAAGCCCGCACAAAGGCGGGCGGAGAGAAGTTGCACCTCGACGTCGGCTATTTATCAGCCCGCGTCGTGAGAAACGAATGCTTGCTTTGCAGCAGAAGTCCACCGATTAGTTGGGAATTGATCAACGGCAAATAAATGAAGGTAATGGTTGACAGGCTTTCATGTGAGATCGGACCCTACGGCGGGTAGACTTAGCCGACAGCCTTCACCGTTTTCGCAAGACACCGCACGCCTCGCGCCATCGCAATGCGACCCGTTCGAGGCTTTCGCCCGCCAAATGAGCCATTGCCTCCATGGCAACTGGCTCGACAGCGTCGCTCGCCTCGGACAAAGCCCGGAGCACCGACACTGAGCCCTCCAACAATCTTAGGTCTGGCTCCATCCTATCAAGCAGATCGAGCAAGACCTCCTCTTCTCGTCGAGCGTGGTATTTATCCGATCGTTTCCCCATGTCGCGCTCCCGTCAAGGTCGCGACACACACGCTTGGGTGCACAAAGAAGTCCAGTGGTTTGTGACGTCTGGACAGCGGACAGGATGGCGAGACGCGCTTAAGGCTGACTGACAGACCGCCCGTTAGGTTGATGCTGGCGGTCGGCCAGCTTTCTGTAGCCCCCATTCGTTCGGACCTTATTACCGCCATTTAAAGATGGTAAAGTTGTCGCGTGTCGCCGGTTTTGCGATGAGGAGGCAGGATGGTCCCCTCGTGCTATGTCTAGGTATTCTCTCCACGGCCGCTTACCAACGCACCACCGTTCCCTTCGCGATCTATTGGGCACGCATTCGCCTTTCCAACCGCCGTGCTAAAAGAATAAGGGGATAACAAACTAGAAAGTATCCGAGCCCGATCAGTGCGAAGACAAGCAGCCCGTTCGGCACGCGCTGTACTACCAGCCATCCGATCCGTGTCAGGTCTGTTAGACCAATGACGGAGACTACCGAAGAATCTTTGATTAGCAGCACATACTGCCCAACCAGTGGCGGCAGAATCAGTCGCATGGCCTGTGGTATGACGACAAGGCGCATGCGCTGCCACCTTCGTAACCCGAGCGTGGCTGCTGCTTCCGCCTGACTTCTCGGAACAGCTGCAACCCCTGCCCTCACTATCTCGCAGATGAAGCAGGCTGCCATGTTGGAGAGCGATATGACTCCAGCAGAGAATGCGTCTAGTTCGATACCCACCTCCGGCAGGATGAAGAAGACAATGAACACCTGCACCAGAAACGGCGTTCCGCGGATCAGGTCCACCCACACGTCGATGGATGACGAAAGGATGCGCCCACCCTCAGCGCGGGCAATACCGAGTGCAAATCCAAGCATTGTGCCTATAATGAGGCTGAGGGCGGACAGGATCACCGTCATGCCTAACCCGCGCAGTGCAAGCGAATAGCTGCCGGTCAGTGTCGCCAACTGATGCCAAATCATCGGCCGCTTCTGACATCGTAACGTGTCCGTCGTCAGGGATTTTGGGACAACTGGCGGCGTGAGCTAACTGAGGCTCTGGCCCATCCGGGTTGTCATTTTATGCGGCTGCTTCCCGGTGAAGCAAGCGGCGTTGTCTGATGGTTTCGAGTTTGATCCTTTCCCTTTCCAGCATGATGATGTCGCCGCGACCGAAGTAGACGTCGCCAGGGGTTAGATTGCCGAGGCTCTCGTGGTAGCGGCGATGGGTTATAATGCTCGACGAAGGCCGCGACCTGCCGCTCGAGATCGCCTGGCAGGAGGTAGTTTTCGAGCAGGATGCGGTTCTTGAGCGTCTGGTGCCAGCGCTCGATCTTGCCCTGGGTCTGCGGGTGAAGTGGCGCTCCGCGGACATGGCTCATGCCGTTGGCGTCGATCCACTCGGCGAGTTCGGCGGCGATGTAGGACGGGCCGTAGCACCTACGGAAGGAAGAGAGGGAACCGCCGAGACGACGGTGCGCGCAGCTTTTCGCTGCAGGCGCGCACCGGTCGAGGTGGCCATGGCCAGTCAAGGTTTCTCTAGAATGTGAATGTTCACAACCCATTCCGGAGAGACCGACCATGACCGTTGCAGATTCTACACCCGCCGATGCAGTCCTGGTAGCGATCGACATTGCCAAGGTGCGCAATGAGGTCCTGATCGAAGCGTCAGGGCAAAAGCGCCGCCGTCGCCTTTCGGTCCTCAACAGCCGTGCTGAGCACGACCGGCTGATCGATGTTCTGCGGGCGTATGGCCGACCGGTGATCTGCGGCTTCGAAGCGACGGGCAATTATCACAGACCCATCGCATGGCGCCTGACTGAGGCCGGTTTCGAGGTGCGGCTGGTGTCGTCGCTGGCGCTCGCCCGGACCCGGGAGGCCTTGCACAACAGCTGGGACAAGAACGATCCCAAGGATGCGCAGGTGATCCTGCACATGCTGAGAATCCAAGCGACGCAGCGCTATCATGATCCGCTGCGCGCCGGCATCAACGACGTGCAGGAACTGTCGAAGACGCATGAAGCGATCGCCAGGGCCAAGACCGAGATCCAGCACCGCATCCTGACGCATTACCTGCCGCTGTATTTTCCCGAGATCGATCGCTTTCGGGGAAACAGCCGCAGCGACTGGTTCTTCGCTTTCCTCGATGCCTTTCCGACACCGGCAAGCATCGTGGCGCTGACGAAGGAGGAGTTCGTCAAGGCAGCCTGGGATGTCGTTGGCCGCAAGGTCAGCAAGTCACAGATTCTGATGGATATTTACGAGTGTCAGGCGAAATGAGAAATTGACCCCCGAACGAAACGAAGAACTGACCCCTCGTTTTTGAGAGGATCAGTAGATGAGCGCAGAATTTCCATCGAAGCTCGCCGTGTCGA